>NZ_CP159837.1:5115000-6315000 GCF_040564635.1 Planktothricoides raciborskii GIHE-MW2 | reverse complement strand
CTGTGGTTTGTTGATTAATGAACTGGTCTCGAATGCCCTGAAACATGGCTTTCCCTACCGAGAACCAGGACAAGGTAAGGCTCGGATGGGTGAAATTACGATTGTGTTTACTCAAATTTCTCAGGGAACACTATTTTTAGAAGTTAGGGATAATGGGGTCGGTTTGCCCAAAGACCTCAATATCGCTGAAACGAATTCCCTGGGATTACGTCTAGTAAGAGCACTTACCCGTCAACTTCGAGGCCAATTAGAAATGCAAAATCAAGGCGGTACAGTGTTCCAACTGACTTTTCCGCAACCCCAAGAATTTAGGAGATTTTAGTCATGTCTCAGTTTAAAATCTTGATTGTCGAAGATGAGGCTATTGTGGCAGAAGATATCGCGATTCGTTTAGAAAAAATGGGCTATACCATCGCCGATATTGTCGCTTCTGGAGAAGAGGCGATCGCCACCGCCATCAAAACTCAGCCGGATTTAGTTTTAATGGATATTATGTTGCAAAATGAAATGAGTGGTATTCAAGCTGCTCAAGCAATTTATACCCAACAGAATATCCCAGTGGTTTATTTAACCGCTTATGGGGATGATAAGACCGTTAAACAAGCTCAAGTCACTTATCCTTTTGGTTATTTACTCAAACCTTTTAAGGATAAAGAACTCCTAGCCGCTATTGAAGTGGCGCGATCGCGCTATCAAAAAGAACTGGAAATTAAACAAGCCTTGACCCAGGCAGAATCCCAAAAACAGCAAGCGGAACAGGAAAATGATAAAAAGTCAGATTATTTGTTGATGGTTTCCCATGATTTACGCAGCCCAATTACTAATATTAAAGCCTGGGTTCAATTGATGAATTTATCCGCTAAAAAATGGTCAGAATATAAAAAGCAAAATGCCCTCAAAGAAATTGAAAAAACAGCGGATATGATGAATATTTTATTAGAAGAAATCTTGCTGATGGCCAAAACAGAAAATCCAGAAAGTAATTTTAAACCTAGGTTGCTAGATGTGCTATCAATATGTCAAAACTTTATGGATAAAATTCAATATCGCGAAGGAAAAAACTATGCGATAAGTTTTGCCCATCAAGGTGAATCTATCAAGGCTTATTTAGATGAGCATTTATTCTGGCATATTCTGAATAATTTACTAGATAATGCCTTTAAGTATTCTCCCCTAGGCAGCCAAATTTATTTAAGTTTAATTGGGGATGCGGATTATATTTGCTTGCAAGTTAAAGATTCTGGCATGGGAATTCCTGAAAAAGATCGAGGCAATTTGTTTGAACCCTTTAAACGAGGCAGCAATGTGATGCAAATTCCGGGGAATGGATTAGGACTCGCGATCGTCAAGCGAGTGGTGGATTTACATCACGGAACTGTTGAAATCACAAGCCAAGAAAATCAGGGGACAACGGTGATTGTTAAATTGCCAGTAAATCAATCATAAATGTTATTGGTTAGTTGTTATTGGTTATTGATTGTTTGTTATTGGCTATTGGTTGTTGCTTGTTGCTTAAAATACAGAATAACCAACAACCAATAACCAATAACTACTTTATGGCGCTAATCGAGATTTTTTAGCCCGATTTTGGAGATACCATTCGGCAACTTCTGGCACCCATTCTTGGAAATGCGGCCAAATTAAATCGCAGAGTTTCTGACATTCTAATTGGGCGTCTTTTTTCCAGCGCATATCGAGCAAATGCATGAGCGATCGCACATTTAAAGACATCACCCAATGTTGTCGCACATCAAAGGGAATAATCCCTCTCGCGTGTTCTTCGGCAGCCCCTTCAGCGATCAGTTGTTGATAGCGTTTTGCCGCTTCTAAGCACCAGGCTAAATCGCGATCGCGTTGTGCTTGAGTATAGTCATAACGCTTTCCTTGGCGATCGGTGTAGCTGCCCACGGGACGGAGATAAAATACGTCTTCCAAATCGCGTTTTCCTTTCGCCGCATCAACGATCCGATTTCCCGTATAGCGGTTAGAGTTATGCACCACCATACCATTGGCGACAAAATTATGCCAAGGGCCTTCTACTTCTAGGTCATAAGTCATTTCTAACCCCAGGAATTCAACGCTTTTTACCTTGATTGGATGCGATCGGAGTTTATTCCCTGGTGATTTCGGTTTAGGCTGCCAATTTTTTGGTTCGAGAATTGGTTGATAATGTTTGGCAAACTCCGCCTCTTTGTTATTTTTCTGTTCTAGAAACTCTTTATCCCTATAAAGTCTATTGCCTGCCACTGCCATGCCATTACATAAGACCAAGCAATTTTTGGTCATGCTGATTACCTGACCATCTTCGGCTGTCATTAAACCGACCGCTTCCCCCATTGTTTGCCAGCCGAATGTGGTAAATAAGCGGTGATTGGTCGTACAATCTAAGGTTTTACCATCTTCTAAAGTTAGGCGATAAACAGGTTGAATCCCTTTAGCCATCACATCCTTAATATGTCCGAGATCAAAAAAACCAGTGGTTTCATTCAGAACCCTTAGCCGCATTTTTTTGATTCGGGTTTTGCAATCACGACGATATTCTCCAGGGGTTTCTCCGTTTCGACCTTGTTTTAATCGTTGGCGAATCGCTTTTTCTCCATTCGTCCACAACTCGTAAAGTTCCGCAATTTTGATTTTGCGTAAACTGCCACTAGCATGAACAAATGTCACCTCAGTATTTCCCGCCAGACACTGCACGTCGAAAGAAATTCCCACGCGATGAGTTCTAATTTGTTGCATCACGCTATGGGGAAAATATCCGCAATTAAAGACAATAGTGGGGTGTTCAACAGGCCCAAAGTGCCCGCGATCGCCTGCCAATAATCGCTTGACAATAATCTCCCCACTTTTGCTTTCCGACGGCCATGTATCCCGTTGATCTATAACAAAATCCTCACAATAATCTTGGTGCATTGCCCCATAAATGACTTGCTGAGGATTGGAGGTTTTGGCAATCACCTCTACACGAAATCGATCCATAAAATCGTTAATAATTTGTAACTTTGAGTGACAGCGATCGCAATCATAGTACAACTCAGATAATGATGATTTTTCTGAGGGAAAATTACCGCTCGATCCGTTGTCGCTCACATTTTATCACTATCACCGTATCACTATCACTGATTCTTGAGACAATTCTGGCATAAATCCTCAAATTCCCGCAGTATGGTTGATCCGCCCGCCGTATATCACTGAATGATTACAGAGAGAGGATCTTTAGGAGCTTCAAGAACCAAGGGTCATCAACCCCGATCGACCCTTGCCTTCTGACAGGATCGCGATCGCCTCTCTGGAAAGAGAAAACCGGAGAGAGGCTGAAACAAGCCATAACCCGTCTTTTTACAAATTACAAATATGATTTCACAGTTTTTTTCTCTGAATTTGACGTAAGTTTTAGTCAGGGATAATATTATGTTAAAAATGTTATGCTGAAACTAGCCATCAGGTCAGGACTAACGCAATCTATCTTAAAGACAATGATGAATTGCCCCGGTCTTTTAGATAAAATTATTTTTTCTGATCGCGATCTACCAGATTTTTTTATTTTTAAAATATTAATTACTTTAATTAATATTTTAAAAATAAACACCTAAAAAACTCCGATAATTAAATGCTAAAACAACAGAAATAAACGCTGTATTTATTCCACAGTATTTTGCCATAAAAATCAAAAAAATTTTATTGGTGTTAATTTTAAAAATTAAACATTTTCTGAATATAAAGAGTATTTTTAAAACCGTAGACAGCGAATTTCGTGACTGCTTAAATGTAGGTCGATTAAGCTGCCATTTATCGGCTGGCTAATGTCAGGTAAAATCCTATGAATCAGCCGTAAAATCATTTAGTGCCATTGAGAGTAAGCGCTTGTCCTCCAGGATAATTTATTTGTGAGGATGTAGCGGCAAATTTACCCTCAGCTTTTGGAATGACCATCGAACAGTATGGTTTGGCTAAAACCCAAATTGCTAATTATCATCAGGGGGAAATTTGGGCGGTAAATAATATCTATGAAGCCGGATTACCATCATGGGATTTGGAAATTCTGCTGCTGCGTTTGCAGGTAAAGGCGAGTCTGACATTGCCGATTTTAACCGGGGAAAAAGCGTGGAGTTGGCTTTGCGTTCACCAATGTTCTCAACCCCGTTCTTGGCAGGAGTCAGAGATTAAATTGGCGCAAAATATTGCGTTACAGTTAGGAATTGCGGTGCAGCAAATGGAGTCGGTGCAAGAACTACGCCAGGAATCAGAGAAATTAGCCTCAGTGGTGGAGCAAGCGGTGGGACGAGAGAAGGCGGTGGCGGCTATTATTAATCGCATTCGCCGATCGCTGGATTTACCGACGATTTTTCAGACCACCGCTTGTGAGGTGCGGCAACTTTTGCAATGCGATCGCGTGGCAATTTTTCGGTTTGAACCCAATTCTAACTATAGCGATGGGGAAATCCTTTCCGAGGATGTGGTGCCACCGTTTCCCTCAACGATTGCCCTCAAAGTTCACGACAATTGCTTTGGCGGACAGTACGCCAGTCAGTATCAGCAGGGTCGGATGCAGGTGATTGCCGATATCTACGCCGGGGGCTGAGTGATTTTCATCAAGAAATGCTGGAGGATTTTCAGGTTAGGGCTAATTTGGTGCTGCCGTTATTACAAAGGGAAAAACTCTGGGGGTTATTCATGGATGAATGCCCAAAAAAAGAGAGAGATATTTCTATGTTAGCGCCATTATCTACTGGAGAGGTTAGAAACCGGGTTTCTTCAGTCAACCCTTGCCACCCAGCAAGTAGGGGCGAATGGCCATTCGCCCCTGCAAGAAACCCGGTTTCTTGCCCCCACCAGCAACCCCTAAACCTGGAGAGGTTAGAAACCGGATTTCTTTAGATAAGTTGTGCCATAATATTAAAGTTAACGCAGAAACCCGGTTTCTTTTCTGTCGCTTATGATTCCCAGATTAAATCTAACTCAAACCTTAAATCAAACTTTAAAACCTGACTATGCGGAATTTTTAGCCGCCCTAAAAAAAACCTCTTTTTCTGGGGAAATTCACGGCGAATTAGCCAGTCGGTTAAGTGCTTCAACGGATAATAGTATCTATCAAATTTTACCTCAAGCGGTCGTTTTTCCTAAAACTACTGCTGATTTAGTTACCCTATTTCAATTAGCCAATCAACCCGCTTATCGTCAGATAACCTTTTCTCCCAGAGGTGGGGGGACGGGGACAAATGGTCAATCCCTTTCTCCGGGAATTATGATTGATTGTTCTAAGTATATGAACCAGATTTTAGAGGTGAATGTAGCAGCGGGTTGGGTGCGGGTACAACCGGGCGTTGTCTTAGACCAACTGAATGCAGCTTTAAAACCATTTGGCGTATTTTTTGCCCCGAATTTAGCCCCTAGTAATCGGGCTACTATTGGCGGCATGATTAATACTGATGCTTGTGGGAAAGGGTCGCGGATTTATGGTCGCACGAGTAATCATATTTTAGCATTAGAGTGGGTTTTGCCTGATGGAACTGTGGGCAACAGCTACTCTATTAATTTACCTAATTTATCCCAGGTTAAGCAACAGTCAAAACGGCTGGGTGAAATTTATCGCCAAGTAGATGATATTGTGACTGCTAAACAAGAGTTAATTGCCGATATTTTTCCGAAAATAACTCGGTTTATGACTGGGTATAATTTAGCTAAGGTTTATGATAAAGAACAAAATACTTTTAATTTAAACTGGCTATTAGCCGGGTCAGAAGGTACTTTAGGGGTAATTACGGAAGCGAAGTTAAGATTAACCCCGATTCCCAAAGCCCAAAGGTTATTAGTGATTCACTATCGCTGTTTTGATGATGCGTTATCCGCTGCCGAAAATTTATTAAAGGCAGAACCCGCAGCGATTGAAACGATTGATGAAACGATTCTACAATTGGCTAAAAATGATGAAATTTATGATGAGGTTAAAGATTTTATTGGGGATGCCAAAGCAATTAATTTAGTTGAGTTTGTGGGGGAAAATGAATCGGCAGTTAACGACAAGATAGAGGCAATTTGTGCAGCGATCGCAGCCGATAAAAATAAATCGCCTCACCATACCGAGGGCGAAGCATTCGCGGATAAATCTCCGCTAGAAACCGATGCCTATCTGCGCGAATGCTTCGCCCCTACAAAACCTGCTATTGGTTATTATTTGGCAAAAAATGCCCAGGAATCGACAAAACTTTGGGAATTGCGGAAAAAAGGGGTGGGTTTATTGGGGAATAAACCGGGAAAACGTCAACCCATTGCTTTGATTGAAGATACTGCCGTACCACCAGAAAATTTAGCCAATTATATCGGGGAATTTAAAAGTTTACTGAGTAAATATGATCTAGAATATGCTATGTATGGCCATGTTGATGTGGGCTGTCTTCATGTGCGTCCTGCCTTGGATATGAAAGCGCCAGAAGATGCAGCTTTAATCCGAGAATTGTCGGATCGAGTGGTGGCTTTGGTGCGGAAATATGGCGGGGTGATGTGGGGTGAACATGGTAAGGGTTTTAGAAGTGAATATACTCCCCTATTCTTTGGAGAAGAACTTTATCAAGATTTACGGAAAATTAAGGCAGCTTTTGATCCATATAATCAATTAAATCCGGGTAAAATTGTGACGCCTTTTGGCAGTGATGCGGCAGTTGTCCCCCTAGAATCGCCGCTACGGGGCGAATTTGATCGCCAAGTTTCCCCGGAGTTGCAGTTAGAATATGAGGCGGCATTTAAGTGTAATGGCAATGGGGCTTGTTTTAATTATCATCCGGATCAAGTGATGTGTCCTTCCTCCAAGGAAACACGCGATCGCATTCATTCTCCCAAAGGTCGCGCTAGTTTACTCCGGGAATGGTTACGGCAATTAGAAATCGGAAAAAAGGGAACGGGTTTCGGTTATCAGGGAACGGGGAATATTGCCTCTTACCCTACCCAGACCTGTTCCCTGTTCCCATCTGCAAATTTCCCACTTAAAGTCTGGAATACCCTGCAAAAATCTCTGGAATTTTATGACTTTTCCCATGAAGTTTATGCCGGGATGCACGGTTGTTTATCCTGCAAAGCTTGCGCGACTCAATGCCCAATTCATGTGGATATTCCAGAGATGAAAGCCAAGTTTTTATCTCTCTATTATACTCGATATTTACGACCGTTGAGAGATTACTTCATTGGTTATATTGAAACCTTGGCACAATGGCAATCTTTTGCCCCAGGATTGGTGAATTTATTAAGCCAAAATCCTGTTAGTCTCTGGTTAATTCGCCATAGTCTAAAGATGGTCGATCCCCCGGTAGTTAGTCCGGTGACAGTTCAGCAAGGTTTGGCAGCAAGAAAAGCCCCAGAGTTTGACCTAGAGAAATTAGCCAACCTGAGTGAAAGTGAAAAATTAAATAGTGTTATCTTAATTCAAGATGCGTTTACCAGTTTCTATGAATCTGATTTGGTGCTGGATACTTACGACTTTTTGACTAAACTGGGATATACGGTTTATGTGTCGCCATTTTTTCCCAGTGGTAAACCTCTCCATGTGAAAGGATTTTTAACTGAATTTGGCGCGATCGCCCATAAAAATGCCCAATATTTCCAGCAAATCGCTGGTTTAAATATCCCCATAATTGGCATTGAACCCAGCATCGTCCTCACCTATCGAGACGAATATCAGAAAGTTATCCCAACCGACAATAACCTCCCTGTCCAGTTATTACAAGAATTCTTAGTCAGCCAATTATATCGATTACCGAAAGTTAAGCATTATAATAACCATTTTCAGTCTTATCAATTATTCGGACATTGCACCGAAAAAACCGCTGTCTTAGCTTCCCAACGACAATGGCAACAAATTTTTTATGCCATTGGGTTACAATTAAATCTGGTAGAAACTGGATGCTGTGGCATGGCGGGAATTTACGGACATGAAGCGGAACATTATGGGGAATCTCAAGGCATTTATCAGATGAGTTGGGGTCGGCAATTGCCAGAAAATGTAGAGAAACAAGCCTATATTTTAGCTACCGGATATTCTTGTCGATCGCAAGTAAAGCGGTTTGACGGTTGGCAGCCATTGCATCCGGTACAAGCATTGTTAAAGTTAATCTAAATTACCCATAATAAACCGGGTTTCTGGTTGGGATTCCTAAGTTAACTGCGATCGCCAGAAAAAAACCCGGTTTCTGGGTTCTCTACCCAAAAGATGAGTGAAACCCGATTGATGAACCGCAGGATTTAGAACAATTGAAACAAGAATTACTTGAATTGTTAGGTAATAAACTCCAGGGAAAATGGCTAAAACTAGCACGAATCTAAACCAAGGCTTTCAAATGTTGCGCCGTTTTATCCAGTTGTTCAATTCCGATTTTCGTTTGACTAATTCTGCTAGAAGTTTGTTGAACTCCTGTATTAATCGTATTCATGGCAATCATAATTTGATTGATGGCACTGGCTTGCTCCTGAACATTTGAAGCAATCTCTTGCACATTTCCAGAAATATCATTAATCGCCGTGACCATATTTTCTACCGCCTGGGTGCCTTTTTCTGTGATAGTCACCGTAGAATTAGCCGATTTTTGCAGATTCTCAATTAACTGATTAATTCGTTCAGAAGCCTTGCGACTTTGATCGGCAAGTTTACGAATTTCTGTGGCTAAAACGGCAAATCCTCTTCCTTGATCTCCAGAACGAACCGCTTCCACTGCGGCATTGAGTGCCAGCATATTCGTTTGACTGGCTAATTCCGTCACTACATTAGTAATGCGATAAATTTGATTGAGTTCTTCACTCAAAGACTGCACTTTGTCCGCAATTTCTTCTGAAGCTTTTTGTAAACAAACGGTTCCGTTGCCATGTTCCGAATGTTCCCGATCGCCGCTGGCCAAGTGTAATATCTGACGCGCACCCACGGCGGCAGATTCGGCTTGCAAAGCGGATTTTTCTGCGGATCGCCGCAACTGTTCAATACTAATTGTTGTTTCATTAACGGACGAAGCTTGTTCACTAGCAGTCCGGTCTTGTTCCGTGAAAGTTTCGGCAATTTGCGAACAAGAAGAAGCGATCGCGATCGCTTCTTGATTCAAGCGTTGGATCAAAACAGAAATAATCAAAAAACCTGTGGCGATCCCCACGATTACCGAGGCGGCAGTCACTTGCAAAATCAATGGATCTATCCGACTTAATGCGGTATCTTGTTCTTGTTTGATATCGGCGTATTTAATTTCTCCGGTTTCGCGAAACTGATCCATCAAGGTTGCCAGTTCATTCTGAATCTCTCCATAGTATTCTTGATGCCATTTGTGGCGAGATTCGGCTAACTTTCCTTGATTCATCAAAGGAATTAATTCTGTTTCTACAAATACGATCTCTGCATCTACCTGGCTCTTATATTGAGTAAATATTTTTTGTTGTTCCGAATTTTGAATCTTAGCTTGGTAGGCTGCGGCTAAATTGTGATACAGTTCAATATTTTGTTTTAATTCCTGTAAAATTTTCGCATTCGGATCCAGCATATAACAACGAATCACCACTCGCAAGTGTTCTACCGTAAAAGCAACTTCATCCCCTTGTTTTTCAATGACATTGTAGGCATCGAGTTCACTCACTGCACGAGATGCCCTTTGAACGCTTCCTTTAATCAAATAAGTCGATAGTAGCAATAAAAGAATGGGAACTGAGTAGCCGATGACAATTAGCCACCGGAACCGAACCTGAGTCAAATTCAACATAACATTTCCTCTGAAATTGCCTAAAAAATATTTTTCTAGAGTAAATAACCTTGAACCTGTCAAAAACTCATCGATTCATTTAAGCGGATCTGTTTGAGCCAACGTTAAAATTTGTGAAGAAGCTTAAACGTTAACAAACCCTGAATTATGATCTTGTATTATACTATTTTTCCAAAAAAAAAGTTTTAAAGTTTTGTAAAAAAAACAATGGTTTGACTGAAGTAAGTACACCCAATAATTGGATTTAAAAAATTTGCTGGATCATTCATTGGATCCAGGGTAAAAAGTCAAGAAAAACCCCGATTCCATTGCCTTGTTGGGATCGGGGTGTTTTCCTATCTGTGTTCTCATCCTGGTCAACCCAGGGGCGATCGTTTTACTCAATAACCGGAGAAAAATTCGAGGAATTCAGAGGCGGTGTGTTTCGTTCTTGGGGGGTTTTTTCCTCGACGGATGGATAAATTTTTGCAGAAATTTATGCAGGGGAAAACTTTTGTCTTTTTCGCTGTCTACTGGTGAGTGGTTCATTTTGCCTCTCCTGTAATTTTGTCCTACTTATATCATGGCAGATATTTTAGTAAACTGGGTGATTAAACTCACACATTCTCAGAAATTTAATGATAATTTTACAAAAATAGGGAAAAAAAGGGAAAAAGGGGGAAAAAGGGAAAAAGGGGGAAAAAGGGAAAAAAGGGGACAAGGGCGATCGCCTCTCTTCTCCCCGCCGATATGCCCGCCGAAGTATGGGCGATCTTTGAATTGTCCCTAGAATTGGGAATCGGAAATCATAAGTTAAAAAAAATGTCAAGTAATTTTACTAAAATTTACTAAAAATTCATAATTCAGCGAGAAATACCGCCAATAATGAAAATTTCATAAAGAATGATGACTCTAACTCGATTTTTTCGATACACTAAACAGCAATTGACATAAAAGTGCATTTACAAACATAGCCTTGGCTCGTTGGATATTAATCAGAGCAAATCTCTTTTTTTAAGAATTACGGTAGAAACAAGAAATGCGACTTGGGCTAACCAGAAAACTGGCAAGCAAACTGGCAAGCACACTGGCAAGCACACTGGCAAGCACACTGGCAATAAAACTAGCAACTGTGGTGACAACCACTTCAAGTATATTGACTCTGTTCTCGGCAAATCCTGCCATAGCGAGTTATATAAACTTTGAGAACAGCCACCGATAAACCACATTATCTTTAGCGATCGCCCCCAATCAACCAGTCTCTTGGGAGCATAGCGGCTAATTTCTTTTTGGAACTCGGCTCTTGCTTGTTCATTTCTTTCCCCGTACCTATAGGTTTTTTTACGAGTGAATTTAATTTTCTTGACTGCTTTTCTCATCAAGACCTGACTGGTGCCGGCCATTTTTCAGCCATTTCTTTTTGTGTCAAATGTCCATGCTCGACCGCCAAACTCTCAAAAATTTCGAGATCATTGATTTTCGATTGAGACCCCCCGATACTGGGTATTAGCCGCCACCCTGCCCGTTTCTTTTCGACGCTTTAACCAGAGGTCAAGAGTATTGCGGCTAATATTTAAGGTTCGACAGATGTGGATTTTGCGTTCGCCATGATCGTAAGCATCGACGGCTTTTTTGCGTAAATGTTCTATAGGCTGCTGGCATGATATTGGTCAAGTACAAAACCCTCAAGCTTCTGGGGAATGACCGGCATTTACTACAGGTTGAATATTATTTTCAGAAGTCAAAACCACTAGCAAATTATTGATCATTTTGGCTTTGCGGTCATCATCTAAGGCAATAATCTGGCGATCGCGCAACTGGTTCATCGCCATTTCCACCATACTCACCGCCCCCTCGACAATTTGCTGACGGGCGGCAATAATCGCTTGGGCTTGCTGACGGCGCAACATCACCTGAGCAATTTCCGGGGCGTAAGCCAAATGAGACAGCCGAGTTTCGATCGTTTCCACCCCAGCCACTCCTAAGCGGTCTTGCACCTCTTGTTTGAGGGCGGCTGCGACTTCATCAGGACTACCTCTGAGTGAAGCTTCTTGATCGTTGCCGCTATCGTAAGGATAACGAATTGCCAGAGAACGAATGGCCGTTTCACTTTGAATCGCCACAAATTCTTCATAATATTCAACGTCAAAGAGGGCTTTGGCGGAATCCACCACCCGCCAAACGACCACCGCCGCAATTTCAATCGGGTTGCCCTGGGCATCATTTACCTTGAGGCGATCGCTATTAAAATTACGCACGCGCAAAGAAATCAATTCTTTTGAAGCCAATGGGTTCACCCACCAAAAGCCCGGATCGCGCACTGTACCACTATAGTTACCCAAAAAAATCAGCACCCGCCCTTGATTGGGTTCTAGGGTAGTCAAACCCAGTAACGTCATAGTAGCCACCATCAATAACACCACTCCGAGTAAAGCAGGCGGCGCCACTTCGCCTCGATTTAATTGATTGATTAACTGGGTGATATCCCCGGTTAGCCATAGTCCCACCCAGGCTGCGGCGATCGCCGCCCCCAAAGCGATAAATCCATTGATTTTAAAAGCCGGAATTTCTTGCATCATTTTTGATTATTTGATCATCCATACCAATATGACTATGTTATAGCGCCCTTTTGAATCCGCCAACGTGGGCTAGGGATGAGAACCAAAAATCCCTGACCCGAAATCTCTTAGCCCTAGAGAAATCCTCACAAACAAGATTTATCCCCATAGCCCCGGTGAGGAGAAGCCATCAAATAATTTTGCCAAATTGGCAGCATTATTTATCAAAAAGAGAGATAATATGTAACATAAGGGAACAAACTAGGTGACAATCAAGGTGACAATTTTGGCTCGCTAACCAAATTCCTGCTTATAAGAGCGATTGCCTCCGGCACGCTAAAGCGAACGAACAAGGCTAAGGGAAAGGATCTCACGGATCTCAATCATCTCTCAATGAAAATCTTGAATTGACCAGTCAATCTGCATGAATACGCCGATCGGCCATGAGTGAGATCAGATTTAATTGCTTAGGTAAACTCGAAAAACCCCGATCAACACTATCAATCACAGAATTGGGATATTTTTACTCAAAATTTTTAAATAATTTGTCTGAAATTTTAATCGATTGAATTATAGGGCTTACAGTTAAATTTTACTAAATTTATCACCGGGGTTTACGTTCAATTCATAAAACGCTACAGATTATCTTAGAAATGAGGGGCTATCATGGTTAATTTACAAATTACAGCGGGAATTACTGCCAAAGAAATTATTAACTTTCTGAAACAAGAACAAACCCTACCAGAAGTTATTGTCAAGATATTATCGGGTAAAATTGTTAAAGAATTTGCGGAACAAATCAACCCGATCATCACCTTAGAGGAAATTCAAGATGAATGTCATCAGTTTAGAACCCAGCATCATCTAGAAACCAGTTCCGACTTAATTGCTTGGTTAGTCGGTCGCGGATTATTGTATGAAGAATGGGAACAGATAATTAGCGATCGCTTATTAGCCAAAAAACTTGCTAAACATTTGTTTGCATCCCAAGTTGAAGCATATTTCATGGAACATAAAAGTGAATTTCAAGAAATATTGCTGTATCAAATTATTGTACCATTTGAAAGAATTGCCACGGATTTATTTTATCAAATTGAAGAGCAAGAATTAAGTTTTTTTGAAGCCGCCCATCTTTATGACATCGACCAGCGCCGCCGACTAAGTTGTGGTTATAGTGGCTGGGTTTCTATGGCTGAATTAGATCCAGAACTCGTTGAGGCGATTCTGAATGGAAATGTCGGGGAAATTATTCCGCCGGTGAAAACTGCCGCTGGGTATCATTTGATGTTAGTGGAAGAAGTGACTCAACTTGATTTAACCCCAGAAATTCAGGAAAAAATATTAGATAAATTATTTGAAAATTGGCTACACTTGGAAGTGCAATATCGATTACAGAAATGTCAAAGTCAGGACATGACATATCAATCGATTACAACTTATTTATCACGAAAATCACCCGAAAATCCTAGGTAATTCTTAAGCATTCAGCCGTCATAGGTCAGGGGTTAGTTGATAGTTGTTGATTGATAGTTGTTAGTTATTAATTTTTAGTTGGTAGTTGTTGGTTATTAGTTATTAGTTGCTGGTGATTAATTGTTGTTTGATAACTAACAAATAATAGCTACTAGCTGATAAGTGATAGCTGATGACTGATTAGGTGGGAACGCATCCAATAAAAAAACGCCCAAACAAGGAGCGTCTGCAATCAGGGTGAATCTACTGAAGTTAATCTAGCACATCAATGAGGGGTATGACCCCTCATTTAATCGGATTTGAAAAAAATTTTTTGCCTTGATGGGCGGGGTTCTTCCCTGGATCCCCCTTTGGTTGGCTTGCCGGGAAAATGGCCAAAAAAAACGCCCAAACTAAGGGCGTCTGCAATCAGGGTGAATCTACTGAATTTAATCTAGCACATCAATGAGGGGTATTACCCCCTAGTTTATAAATTTTTTGTCAAAATTTTTTGTCAAAATTTTTTAGCTTTGATGGGGAGGCGATCGCACAGGATCCTACTGGATCTTCCTTTGGGTTGGTTGCCGGAAAAATGGCCAAAAAAAACGCCCAAACAAGGGGCGTCTGCAATCAGGGTACACTACTAAATTTAACTTAGCATATAAATGAGGGGTCATACCCCTCATTTGAGAAAAATTTTTCCAGAAAATTTATTTTTTAGCCAAGGGGCAATAAAAAAAGTGATGAGCCGTTGGGCTACCACTCTACTTGAATCTATATATAGTGTGGTAAAAGTTTTAAGCACTATAAATATGGTGGGCAAATGCCCACCAGAGAATTTATCAAGATTCGATCGCAATTTGAACGCAAAACGAGTGGAACTCTGGGTAAGTTCGGTTTATTTAGATTGACTATGGCGGATCCCTGGCAATGTTGGCTGAGTCAGGGGTGGGGGTGAAGCTTGCCGATCGCTTTTAGTAGTAGTCCCTGCGGTCAGTCCCAGTATCACAAAGGCGATCGCCCCCAGGATCCATTTCAGCAAATGTCCAGAGACGGGTTTTAATGGCGGTTGGGGTGGAGCGATCGCCATTAAATCCACCATACATTCTTCTAAAGCGGCGACTAAATCTAATAATTGTAGGTTGCCTAATTGAATATTATGATTAGATGCTTCCGTGGCTAAAACACCCAAATCTAATTGATGAATAAATCCCCCTTGGGGTTTAATCTGAATCGATGCATTCTGATTCAAAGTTAAAATACTAGAAACTTCTTGATTCTCTAAGGGAGGTTGCAGAACCATACTCCCAGAATGAAAACGGGATTCTAAGGAATCTTCTAACAGAAATTGCGTCGCCATATTGCTTGGGGTGCTATTCCCGCAAGGAATCCGCTCTCGCGAATCGCCATGAAAAAACGCTTCACTGTACTGCTTGACTGCTTGATATAACTCTTCGAGGGTTAATCCATCGCCCCGAATAATTAATTGTTTTTCACTGGCAGATTGTGGGCGATCAAATATTAGCTGAAATCGGATATATTTCCTGAAAAATTCACCAGTCAAAAATGACCAGGGTGAGCGTTTCAGACTAATTTCTAAAGTGCAAGTGGGAGAACTGTACCTTCGAGAAACTGAGTTAGACCAGGGCATATAAAGAGAATTAAGAAAGATAATTTTTTGGAGAAAGGATAAATAGTTATTTGTTGGTTGTTGATTGTTGATTGTTGTTTGTTGTTTGTTGGTTGTTGCCTGTTGCCTTTTGGTTGTTGGTTGTTGTTTGCCTTTTGCCTTTTGCCTGTTGCCTGTTGCCTTTTGGTTGTTGTTTGCCTTTTGCCTGTTGCCTGTTGCCTTTTGGTTGTTGTTTGCCTGTTGCCTTTTGCCTTTTGCCTTTTGCCTTTTGCCTGTTGCCTTTTGGTTGTTGTTTGCCTTTTGCCTGTTGCCTGTTGCCTGTTGCCTTTTGCCTGTTGCCTTTTGCCTTTTGCCTTTTGCCTTTTGCCTGTTGCCTGTTGCCTGTTGCCTTTTGCCTGTTGCCTGTTGTTAGTTGTTTGACTAATAACCACCAACCAAAGAATCCCTACCCAACAACTAATAACTATTATTTTAAATAGGCAATTGTGACACCAGATCCACCATCTTTATCTTTGGCTAATTCATAATTTTTAATTTGCGGAGATTGGTCTAAAATTTGATGAACTCCTTCCCGTAATTTACCTGTACCTTTGCCGTGAATAATCCACAAAGCGCCACCCACCGGGACTTGGGCAGCGATCGCCTGTGTTAATTCCATCTCCGCGTCTGCCACTCGGCGCCCGCGCAAATCAACGGTATTCCGCGAAGTTCTAATTGTCGGTACAGAAGACGATCCAGAAGCCGTAGCTGCCGGAACCGTGACTTTTGCCGCCTTTAAAATTTTTGGTTCAACATTTTTAACTGGGGGCGGTTCTACTTTTTCCCCATTGAGGGATTCAATATCCGTGAGTGCCACAGTCATTTTCATAATGCCAAATCGGACAATTAACTCCTGATCTGCTAAGGACACCTCCAGAACTTCAGCAGTTTGGCCTAATTTCGGGATTCTAATGCGATCGCCCACCTTGGGCTGATATCCGGGTTTGGGTTTAGCCTTCACCTGCCGGGACGGGAGATATTGCTCAGAAATTTCATTTAATGCCTTAGTTGCTTCTTGAGCATCTTGACCCGTTTGATTCCCTTCTTGCAAACGGCGAATCACTTGGGCAATTTCCGCCTTCGCTTGGGCCAACTCATTTAATAAGGTTTGTTCTTGTTGCTGACGCAGCAGTTGTTCTCGTTCTTCCAAAGACCGGGCAGCCTGAGACACTTCTTGATTCAACTTTTCCGCCTGGGCTAATAATACCGCTGCTTCTTTCGCTTTGATTTCTTGTTGCCGTCGTTGAGACTCCAACCCGGCAATCACCTGATTAATTTCCGCACCGCCACTCGGCGCCACGTGAGTTTTCGCCACTTCAATAATTTCTGAACTTAAGCCCAAGCGACTGGCAATGGTCAGGGCATTCGATCGCCCCGGAATGCCCCAAAGCAGACGATAAGTGGGGGAAAGACTCACATCATCAAATTCTACCGCCGCATTTTCAAACCGTTCATCCTGATATTTCAAGGCTTTGAGTTCGCCATAGTGCGTGGTTGCCACGGTCAGTCCCGCATAGTCTGCCAGGTGTTGCAACAAGGCGATCGCCAATGCACTGCCTTCGGACGGGTCAGTCCCGGCGCCCACTTCATCCAACAACACCAAACTTTCCTGACTCATAGCCGCCAAAATCCGAGTAATCCGGCGGATATGTCCAGAAAAAGTAGATAAACTCTGTTCTAGGGACTGTTCATCCCCAATATCTGCCAGCACTTCGTCAAACCAGGGCAATTCCACAGGTTCTCTAGCGGGGATAAAGAGGCCAATTTTAGCCATCAGTGCCGCCAGTCCCAGGGTTTTCAGGGTGACAGTTTTTCCCCCGGTATTCGGGCCGGTGATGGCGACAACCCGAATATGGGGCGAAATCATTAAATCAATCGGCACCACGGCGGGGCCTTGTTCGTGGTGATGTTGCCAAATGAGCAACGGATGGCGCAGTTGACGTAAGGTAATCAAGTCAGCGGCGCTGCGGTCAATAAATCTAGGGGGGTTTGCTTTCAGCCAGTAGCTATAGCGGGCGCGGGCTGTGGCTAAATCCAGGGTAGTGGCGATCGCCAATAACCGCTCTAAATCTTCATTCACCGCTGCCACTTTTTCCGTTAAAGCCCGCAGAATTGCTTCTTCCTCAGCTTTTTCTTGGCGCAATAGCACGCGCAGCCGATTATTCATCTCCACGATCGCATTCGGTTCGATGTAGAGAGTGGCGCCAGTGGTGGAACTATCGTGAACAATGCCGGGAATCGAATCTTTTTGGGGCGCTTTTACCGGAATCACAAAGCGATCGGACCGCTGGGTAATTAGCTGTTGCTGAATTGCCCCACTTTGGCGCTGCATAATCTGTTGCAACGTTTGGTAAATGCGATCGCGGACTTGCTTCAGTTGACCACGAATAGCGCCCAGTTGAGGACTAGCGCGATCGGCAACTTCTGCCCGTTCATCAATACAATGGTGAATCTCTTGTTCAAGTTCGGGATAAGTCCGTAAATCTTCCACCAACTCTTTCAAAACCGGGATACTCGGTTGGCTATCAATCACCCGGCGCAGGTTACGCATTCCCGCCAAAGTGGTGGCGATCGCCAACAATTCCACGCAGCTAAGGATCCCGTGCAACTGTGCCCTTTCCAGAGAATCACCAATATCGTGAATCCCCTCAAAAGACAAACTGGTGGTCAAGGCGGTTTCCAAATGGTAAACCTCCTTCGTTTGCGTCAACAGTTGCTCGGTTTCGGCCAAACTTGTAGGTATGTGAATTTGACGGGCTGCGATCGCGCCCAACTTAGTGGCGGCAAACGTGGCCAGATGTTCGCACAAGCGAGGCCATTCTAGGAGTTCTAAGGTTTCCGACTGAATCAACGGACTTACTGCTATTTCGCTACTTCGGGGACTGATCAACTTAATTTAACTCAAAAATCGATAGTAGTAATGACAATTCTGATTTTCTACAGAAATTTAATACTACATTATACTACATTTTCACCGCAGCAATCCATCATATCAATTTTCGATAACATTAGTGATTTGTTGTTGGTTGTTGGTTATTCGTTGTTCGTTATTCGTTATTCAGACCCACCAACAAACAACCAACAACCAACAACCAACAACCAACAAACAACAAATCTATAACTGATTCATCATCTTATGAGTTTGCGCCACCACCCGCACCTGCTTCAACTCGCGTTTCATCAACCCTTGCCACTCAAGCACCTGTTCTGGAGTCGGGGGCAGCATCGGTTTCTGTAACTTATCTTTCTGCAACTTATCTAAATTCTCACCCTGTTTTCCTGGCAAAATCTCCCAAGGTTTCAACGGAGTCACAGGTTGCAAAAAAACTGGAATCATTGGACTTTGCGCCGCCACCAAATCCCTAGCTTGAATCAACTCATCGGGATTCGTATCTTGAGAAATAATAATTTTCACAAAAACCTCCACGCCCCCATCCCCACAAACTTGCAAAAACTCCTCATGGGCAGCCCAGCAATTTTCCCCACTCACACTAGGCAACTTCACATCCATCCCCACCAAATCCAAATCCTTTAAAATCATCCTTAACTGTTGGGGACGATGCCCCCCAGTTTCCAAATAAATCGGTAAACCAGTCTTTTCCTTCACCACCGGCAAAAATTCCTGTAAAAACGGCGCGTGTAACAACGGTTCGCCGCCGGTCAAACTAATACTGTCATGTAAACCTGGTGGCAACATT
Source organism: Planktothricoides raciborskii GIHE-MW2 (assembly GCF_040564635.1). Taxonomy (NCBI): domain Bacteria; kingdom Bacillati; phylum Cyanobacteriota; class Cyanophyceae; order Oscillatoriales; family Oscillatoriaceae; genus Planktothricoides; species Planktothricoides raciborskii. The sequence continues at coordinate 6,295,919 of NZ_CP159837.1, read as the reverse complement.
TGCTGTTCCACCCACCCCAACAACTGAGACTGAGTAACCGGATTAGCATAAGTCACAAAATCTCGTTTTCCCGGAGTCTGTTCAATCCTACAAGTATCCGAAGGCTGCCAAGTATGGGCGCTATCACAGAAATGGCACCGTAAATCACAAATCGCAAATCTAATAAAAATCTGTCGAGTCCCCACATTCAGCCCTTCTCCCTGAATGGCGGAAAACAGTTCAATCAGTCTCGCAGTGGCTAAATTTTTAATAGTTTCTGTCATTTCCCAAATCTCTCTAGCAACAAAATCTTTTATCTTATAATTTTTCTGTCACTCTCTTAATCATCTTCAACCCTCACCCATGTCTCGATCTAAAGCCCTCCAGTCCTATATCATCATCCGTCTCATGCTGGCGCCGCTGATGTTATGGACAATTACCACCTTAGTGTTTTTATTGCTTCGTGCCACTCCCGGCGATCCAGTGGATGCTATTTTAGGGCCAAAAGCCCCAGAAGCGGTTAAAAATGCCTTGCGAGAACAGTTGGGACTCGGAGATCCCCTCTGGCAACAGTACCTTAACTATATGGGTGACTTGTTGACATTTGACCTAGGCACTTCCCTGACCACTCGCGGGCAGTCCGTTTGGCAAATTATTCAGCAATATTTTCCCGCTACGTTAGAAATTGCGGTGTTTAGCATGGTGGTTGCCTTGGTGGTGGGAATTGGTGTGGGAATGCTTTCTGCCTCTCGTCCCAATACGGGTTGGGATGCTGGGGGACGGTTGTTTGGGATTCTCACATACTCTTTGCCTGCGTTTTGGGTGGGAATGCTGATGCAGTTAATCTTTGGGGTGACATTGCGTTGGTTTCCTTTGGGGACTCGCTTTCCCATTGCCCAAACTCCACCCCAAGGGCCGACGGGACTTTATACGATTGATAGTTTATTAAGTTTTAATTTAGGTCAGTTTTTTACCACTTTACATTATCTGGCTTTGCCATCTTTAACTTTGGGTATTTTAATTAGTGGTATTTTTGAGCGGATTGTCCGAGTTAATCTCAAACAAACATTAAAAGCGGATTATGTGGAAGCAGCCCGCGCCAGAGGCATTCCTGAAAGGAAAATTTTAGTCAGTCATGCGTTGAAAAATGCCCTAATTCCCGTGATTACGGTGATGGGTTTAACCTTGGCGGCATTATTAGGCGGTGCCCTATTAACTGAGGTGACTTTTTCTTGGCCTGGTTTGGGGAATAAATTATATGAGGCGATTTCTTTACGAGATTATCCCACGGTTCAGGGAATTGTGGTATTTTTTGCCGCAATTGTGGCGATCGCCAGTATCGTGATTGATATTATCAATGCCTATATTGACCCCCGAATTAGATATTAATTTAGGACTTAAACATCAACATTAAATGTAGGGGCAATTGATTAATTGCCCCTAATATATGCTACAGGTTATCTGTAAGTCCTATTACCAAAAAAACCGTTTCTCAGGTATCTGTCAGGTGGCAGACCAACCGGAAGCCAGCATTATTGGGAATTTCTCTAGGTCTTATCGACACTCAAGCCAGAAGCAAAGTCCTTACCATAACCTTCTTCGCCGTGCTCGTTGATATCCATCCCTTGGTCTTCGATCGCAGATTTCACCCGCAATTCCATAAAAATGCTCAGAATTTTGAGAATAACAAAAGTACCAACAGCGGCAAAAATATAGGTGGCCACAACACCCAAAATTTGAATCAACAACAAACTAGGATTGCCAAATAGCAAGCCATTATTGCCAAATTCGTTAACACTTTTTGTGGCAAAAATCCCGGTTAAAATTGCTCCGATTGTCCCGCCCACACCGTGAACTGGATAGGTATCCAAAGAGTCATCAAACTGCAATTTAGCTCGGAAACTGACCGCATAGAAACAGCAAACCGAAGTAATAGAACCAATCAGCAGCGCACCGATGGGATGAACGTAACCGGCGGCTGGAGTAATACCCACCAATCCTGCCAGGAAGCCACTAGCAATCCCCACAGCGGTTGGTTTGTTGCGAAGTATCCATTCTAAAATTACCCAGGTCAGACCCCCAGCGGCGGCGGAAATGATCGTGGTGACACAAGCAACGGCGGCCAGAGAACCGGAAGCCAAAGCGCTGCCGCCATTGAAACCCAACCAACCAAACCAGAGCAAACCAATCCCCAATAAAACATAAGGCACGTTATGGGGGGCGTGGGGTTTGATCATAAAGTCTTTGCGTGGGCCGATCATCCAAGCGGCGACTACGGCGGAAATCCCAGAACTAATGTGAACCACTGTTCCGCCAGCAAAATCCAGGGCACCGATCGCACCTAGCCAGCCTCTTCCCCAAACCCAGTGGGCCAAGGGAGCGTAAATAAACGTAGACCAGAGAATAATGAACCAGAAATAGGCTTTAAAACTCATGCGTTCCACGATCGCCCCGGAAATCAAAGCCGGGGTGATGATGGCAAACATCATCTGGTAAACCATAAAAACTTGGTGGGGAACCGTGGGGGCGTAGCCAACGGGATCGGGCGTTGCAGCGGTGACATTGTTTAAACCGATCCAGTCCAACCCACCAATAAACGCTTCCAGACCTTTACCAAATTCCGGTGCTTGCACCGACACATCAAAAGCGAGGCTGTAGCCCCAGAGAACCCAAGTCACTCCAACTAATGCCATCAGGATCATGCTCATCATCATAGTGTTGAGCACGTTGCGCGATCGCACCAAACCGCCGTAAAAAAATGCTAATCCTGGTGTCATCAGCAGCACCAACCCCGTAGAAACCAGCATCCAGGCGGTATCACCGCTGTTGATTTCCGGCTCTGGGGCTGCCGTCGTACTGCTGTCCACGTTAGTTTCTAATGCCGGTGCCGCTTGGGGTGCCATTATAGGAGCCGGTGCGGGGGTCGAGGTTGGTGCTGGAGTCCCATCACTTGCTGGTTGTTCCACCGGCATCTCATCGGCTGGTTGTTCCACCGGCATCTCATCGGCTGGCTGTTCCACCGGCATCTCATCAGTTGGCTGTTCCACCGGCATCTCATCAGTTGGTTGTTCTGCGGGACTGACGACTTCCGGCATTGCGGAATCCGGCATTGGTTCATCTTGGGACAAGCCATTTCCGATCAGGGGGATAACTATTGCCCACAGGGCGATCATCCCAACCATGAGGACTTTTTTAATCACTTTTTTACCCTTTTGTATAGAATTTTCTCCATAGATGACTTTGCATTGCAGCAATTTTATCTCTGGTATTCCGTATTTTTTGATACAGAATTGCTATTTTTTTGTTTATAAAATTATTAAATTTTTTGTCGCCCCAATTTTAATTTTATCCCTGGTATTCCGTATTTTTTGCTACAGATTTTTGCTTTTTTGGCTTAGATAATGTCACTTTTATGCCTATTATGGCTGTCATTATAGCGGAAGAAGACATGGCAACCGAGGGACAGATGCTTTCACCGTGTCCCTGACTTAAACTTGGTTTTAATCTAACTGAAATACTTGAATCGTTTTATCCTCACCGGCACTCGCTAATATTTTACTATCAGGACTAAATGCCACGGCAAAAACATAATTATTGTCGGGAATAGTCGCAATATTTTTACCCGTTAAATCCCATAATTTTACGGCTTTATCCACACTGGCAGTGGCGAATATTTCCCCATCAGGACTAAAGGCTAAACCTCGAACTCCGTCATTATGATCGGTAAAACTTTGGATTAATTTCCCAGTTTTTCCTTGCCTTTAATTCTACCATCTAAAATAATCCCTACCCACTGGCTAAGATAAAATCTGATGCTATTTTTTTTTCAGATTTCTTTTGCCACATAAGGGGCGGACTAAAAGCGACACATTCTACCGGGGCAGAATGGTCGGTCATGGTTGTAATTAATTCACCAGTTTGGATATGCCAAAGTTTGATCGTTTTATCCCAAAGAATCCCTACCCACTGGCTAATATTTCTCCATATGGACTAATGGCAATGGATAAAATCGGTTTGGTATGACCTGTGAAGGTAGCGATGGCGCATCCGCGCCGCTTCGCGATCGCCTCTCCGGTTTGCCAATTCCATAATTTAATAGTTTTAGCCCAAAGAATCCCTACCCACTGGCCAAAATTGGGCGATCGCCGCGATCGGCACTAAAAGCCACCGCTTCCACTGGTTTAGAATGTCCCATCAGGGTTTGGATCTCCTCCCCGGTCTTCGGATCCCAAAGTTTCACTATCGGTACTACCACTGGCTAAAATATGACCATCTGGACTAAAAGCCACCCCATTGACAAAATCCTCGTGACCGATCGGGGTTTTACCCTCTTTCCCAGTTCTGGCATTCCAGAGTTGGATGGTGCCATCAATACTACTACTGGCGATCGTCTCACCATCGGCACTAAAAGCCAACCCCAGCACTGGCGCCGAATGACCCGTCAAAGTATTTACAGATTGCCAAGTTTGAATCATGTTGTCATCACTTCACTAAAATTTACGATTGGGAAATTTAGAATTTAGAGTCTAGAGTTTAGAGTTTAGAAGAGAATAGAAAAAATCTTTTCTCTTCCACTGGCTGACCCTGCCATCGTAGGGGATGAACGCATTCGGGCAATAATTTCTCTTGTTAACCCCCAAATCTAATCCCCGAATGCGCCGACCCGTGCAAATGGGATAGAATCATCTTCCCAACGTTTTGCACTCTTGACGCCACAAGATACTTGTCTGTCAAGGAACCTCAACGTAGAATCTTGAGGACTTATTGTTTTCTGTAAAATCACCAATAAACAACTATGCCAAAACCTATGAAGTCATCTGCAACTTTTGATTTTGAAGATGAGAAATTTCAAGCCCCCCCTTCAGACGTACTCCCCTGGTGTCAGATGATCAATCCTCGTGCCGGGACTGATGGACTGACCAGTTATGGTTTGGCCATAAAACTGGACAATGCGGAAGCCATTGGTTTTACTCCTGATGAGAATTGGCAGGAAGTAGAACATGAATTTAGCACTGGAGATGTGGAGAATTTATATATCTCGACCACTCCGAGACTGGTGATTGTGCGACGGGGTGCCGTTTGTATTAAAAATAGGGAAACTGGTGCGACCATTGGCCGACTCATGGATCATTATGATGAATTTATGGCCGATCGCCTCAAATTTAAAACCTTTACCCGTCATCTCATTTTCTTTGTCGGACGGGACAAAAAATTCCTGCACCAATCGCCCTTACGCTTAAGTATTAGTGGGGCAGCGGGGGCTAGTTTTGGCAACTCCTACCGCATGGTGAAAGGAGGACAAGCAGTCAGTGGGTTTACGGTGGAATTAGAAAAAGCTTATGCAGAATTTCGCCAACAACCCTTTGGTCAAAAAAGCCCGCTGTTTCATGCTCATGGGATTTTCTGCCCATTGATTCAACCGGAAACTAGAGGCATTGGAGCGAACAAAGCCCTGGTTGCTACTACTGTGGATTATGAGCACCCAATGGGGGCGAATTTCCAAGATTATATTATTGCCTCGAATTCCGAAGAATCGTCAATTATTCAAGAGACTTTTGAGCAATACGAAGACTTTGGTCAAGACATTCCTAAGACGGAACCCGAAAAGCCAGATACTCCGTCCCCAATTGGCAGTTCCTACACCTTTGCCGGAGAAGAATATGAGTATGAACCGCTTTATTAAGCCATGACGCCAAGACAGTAATTATGGCTTCACTGAGAACTGTATAGTCGATGGTCAAATAATTAGGGCGAGTAGATTGTCTGCTCACCCTAGGATGATGGATTTTTGAGTAAATTTTATGGGTAAATACTATCAGTTAATAGAGGTTTTAGGCGACTGTAGAAAATTACAACCAAAATTTTCATAAGAGTCTTTTTTTTGGATTTTGCCATCGGCGGCGTAGGGATCCATGACATTGTGATATTTTCTAGCCAGGGTGATAGTTTTGGGTAAGACTCCCGCTATGGCTAAGGTATCGTCGGGGAGGGGAGAAGTCCCTGGTTCATTCTGAAAAAAATTATCCAAGAGATGTAAAATTTTTTGCGATCGCATCAAAGGATCGGAAAATTTGACTAAATCTTGCAGATAGTGAATCCACTGTTGTCTAGTATCTAATGCTTGATGACTTTCTTGATAAGAAAATAACTGATTAAAAGATATATTTCCAATGATAATCACTACAGTCTATGTCTAATAGTCCACCGACCGCCGCACCAGGTCCGACTAACTCCGCATGATACCGTTTACAGAGAATTAAACCTCCCTTTGATCCAGGGGCGATCGCCATCATATGACCATTGCGTAAATAATTCAAAACCGTTTTGCTATTGATTTCACCTTGAATTTTAAGCATTTTTTTAATCACTGGAAAATATATTTGTTTTGACCATTATCTGAAAAGGAAGTTATTAACGCTGTGATATCAGCTATTCATCCATCGTGATTATTCCGTCATCATCTTGTAATCCAAGTAATGAATCTCCAGTGATGCACATCCCTATTGCCAGTGATTGAGATCATAAGCAGTAGCACTGACAATGGGCAGTAAGCAAAATGATTGCAGAAAGCAAGAAAGAGTTTTCAGTCCCCACGGCAGCCATAGCCGCAACAGGAAAGAGATGGAAAGCAAGGAGTAACAACCAGTCTTTTGGCAAATATGGGATGCTTCGGGAAAATTTTGATGGCATTCAAGCGATCGCCAGATTCCCCCCAGATTAAATCGAGGTGATTTCGTAAAAATACTGAGTCAATACCGGCTCAGTTACAGGATTTCAGTCAGCCAGAAAACAATCAGAGATTTCACTTTTTAGAACTTAAAATCACTTTGGCTCAAAGTGAAGTTATTGGGAGAATGATTGGAGCCAGTACCGAGAGAGTCTTAGAGATCGATTTGTACAGATGTAGAAATTAAACATAAGACATAAGACATAAGACATAATACATAAGACATAATACATAATACATCAGACATAAGATATAATATATAAAAAAATAAAATTTGATGAGCTTCCAGGAATTTTCTGTATCCTGGGCGACGAGATTCCAAGTGATTTGCCCGGTTTTAGTTAAATTTTTCCCAACAGGGAACAAAGGCATAAGCATCAAACGTCTGGCAACGCCAGAACATTATCTGCCATAACTGTGGCGAGAAATGTGGCGAGAAATAAAATTGCTCCAGCCATAAGTTTATGGTGGGAAAACAAGCAGGGTGGCTATATGATTGATATTTGTATCAACTAGGCATTGGGAGCTTTTTGCGTGAGTTTAAATCAGTTTGCTTTACGTCTTGGTTTTATTACCTGTGTGAGTGCTGCGATCGCTTTGCGGCCAGACGTAAGTCTCGCGAATGCGGACAAATTAGAGGGGGTCAAACCCGCCGTTTGGTCGGCTGACTTTTCCGAAATCGAAAATAATCTGGAAAATAATCTGGAAAATAATCTGGAAAATAATAATTCAGCAACATCACCCTCACCGATGGCTCTGCAACCGCTTGCTCAGGGGGGACAGGGACAGCTATACACCCAAGAAGAACTCCAACTGCTGCTCTCAGTGCTAGAACAAATTCAAGCATTACGCCTCCGACCCCAACAAACCACAGAGATTAATACTCTAATTCGCCAGCTTAAACAACTCCAAACCCAAGGGGCGGATCAGGTTGAACTGTCCTCCCAGCAGTTAGAGCAAGTGCAAGCCTTACTCGAATCCCTCACCGAAGCGGAAATCGAACGCATCGATGCCTCCTTGGGAGAGGAGTCTGTAGAAGTTGCGGTGTTCACCCAAGCCGAACTCCAAAGCACCCTATCAATATTAAAAGGAATACAAGAACTCAGACTCAGACCGCAACAAAGCCAGCTTATTCAATCTCTGATTTCTGAACTAGAACAACTAGCCGCTACGGAGCAAGCGGAGGTGTTAATTACCGGAGAACGCGCCAGAGAAATTCAGGCAATTATCAATTCTTTGACTCCCGAAGAAGAAGAGCGCTTAAATCAGGTCGTTGAGTTACCGGCATCAGATTATCGGTTAACCGCCGCCGAGTTGGCTGATTTAATCTCAATTCTCCAAGCATTGGAAAAACTGGATTTAACTGCCGATCAAAGTCAGCAAAATCAACAGTTAATCACTGAATTGCAGGCACTCCAAGGGCAAGAGGCGATCGAACTCTCATTATCCCAAGTTGAACGGGTCAATAGCTTACTTAATTCTTTGACCCCTGAGCAAATTGCTCAGTTAGAAGGTTCCCTGCCTAACCTGCCTCCAGGTCGAATTTTAACCATCGAAGAACTTGATGAGCTAATTGCCTTTTTGCAAGCCGCCAAAAATCAACAACTTTCCCCAGCACAACTGGCAGAAATTAACAAATGGTTGCCGGTTCTCGAAGAGTTACAAGCCCAGGGACGCAATGAAGTGATCCTCACTGGCCCGCAGGTACTCGGTTTACTGCAATTGCTGGATTCTTTTACTCAAGCACAGTTGCGGAAAATCACCCGGGAAATTGGCGGAGCAGGTATAGCGCCCTCCGTGAGCGTTCAAACCCCGATTGGTTTTGGCGGCTACTGGCGGACAGGTTCAGCGGGGATCGTCTTCGTTCACCGCACTCGTTTTACCCGAAAAGCCGATGCTTCCTTTGCCGCCAGCATTGGCTTGGGCGACCCGGAAACCTCAGTGGGTTTAGATGCGTCAGTAGCAATTACCGGCTGGAGTAACGATCTGGGAGAACAAGATAATGCTGGGGGCGGCTCCCTGAGTCTGCAACTCAGCCGTAACCTGCCGAATAACTTTGGCATTGGCATTGGCGCCCAAAATATTGTGACTTGGCGATCGGGCGCCAGCGATAATGGCGAAAGTGTCTATGTAGTAGCGAGTAAACTTCTGCCCCTCAAACCTAACCTCAAAGAACCTTTTAGTTTAGCGATCTTATCTTTAGGTTTGGGGAATGGAATTTACCGTTTTGAAGATGATTTTAGCCCTAATGATGACTGGGGTGGCACTCCGTTTAATGTCTTTGGCAGCGCGGCAGTTAATTTGTCAGAAAATGTGAATGGCATTGTGGAATGGACTGGTCAAGACTTGACCTTGGGATTATCGGTGGTTCCGTTCAAAAAAGTTCCTTTAGTGTTTACTCCGTCATTTATTGATGTGACCGGATCTGCCGGGGATGGGATGAGATTCAATGCTAGTTTAGTCTATAGCATTGCTTTTTAAGAAAACCAAATCGTGTACCTTTGACTACCTGAAATCCAGGAGATATTGTCAAAGCAATACAACGTAACGATTAACCATTTAGGTGGGCATCGCCCACCCCCCCCTATAAGTGGAGACTAAATCCTAGATTGACTAAGTTCTTGACTAAGTAAGATTCATTTAAAGCTTTCATTGTCTACATCGCTACCCAAAACATATTTTCCCTCTAAGGAAAATTTCAAAAATGATCTTTGGCAAGCATGAGGTCAAACGAGATCGCCAACTAATGTTTTTCGCCAATTTTGTTTGTCCTAAATTTTTGCCTAAATATCCTAAATATTTTTCGGTAATGATTCAGTAACTTAGGCAGAGGAAGTTTTGCCTTAAGTTGAGCGATCGCACACCATCTTTCCACCCTTTGGTGTTTGAGGTTGACCTCTGTAGTCATTCCTTTCTGGACAAATTTACTTAACCAATAATTTACCTCACGAATAACCTAACAAATAAACTAACAAATATTTGTCAAGGTTGTAATGATAGGACAAATTTTAAACCGCTCGATCAGCGATCGCTAGTTGATGCCACCAGCTTCCGAATAACCGACCAAATCAAGCTTTACTGACAAAATAAGATTGATTTTTTGAGTTACCAAATGCTTGGGTCAAAAAAATAAGCAATATTCCTGAAGTTTGTCCGCACCCCATGAAGATGAAGATAGGGTGAATGACATTTGCTGGGAAATGATGTGCGATCGTGCATCTTTCGCGATCCAAGAGTCAACCAAAGCCATCCAAAGGATCTAGCTAGGGCAACCGATCGCACAACCGCATCTGAACATTATTCATTCAGATAGGGTGATTCAGTTCTTGGTATTTTTCTCTCAACGAGTGTTTATATTCTTGCGAAGGGAATGAGTCCAGATCCGTCGAATTATTTGGCCATCTAATGTCCAAGTAAGCCCGACACCAATGTCCACAGGAAACGCTATCAACCCGCCTCGTTTCCTCCCCAACCATATTGGGTTTATTGCGGGATTTTGGACTATGAACAAACAACAGCGATTCTCCAATCTAAAAGCGCCAGTCAAAAACTTGGTTATCAGCGGTTTAGTCGCCGCTGCTGGCGCGATCTCCACAGTAGTGGGATCCACCACTCCAGCTAACGCACAAAATTCTCCGGTGTCACCTGCGCCCACAACCCCCACGTCACCACTTAATCCTAACTTGGGTGGGACAGAAACTCCAACGCCTACGGTAACGCCGACCCCGACCCCGACGCCTACGGTAACGCCAACCCCGACCCCGACCCCGACGCCTACGGTAACGCCAACCCCGACCCCGACCCCGACGCCTACGGTAACGCCAACCCCAACGCCGACGCCGACGCCTACGGTAACGCCAACCCCAACGCCGACGCCGACACCTACGGTAACGCCGACGCCCACGCCTACGGAAACGCCTACGCCCACGCCCACGCCCACCCCTGAGTCCAGTGATGGTCTCTCTATATTTGACAATTGGCCACTACGTCGGGCAAGAAATTTTTCCAGTAAGAAACGTATTCGCTATTTTGAAATTACTCTTGGCGATATGGTGCGGTATAAATTAACCGGCTATCGTAATCTTGGTCCCGGTGCCGGTCAGCCGATTCGGTGGTACTTTGACCAGGAAAGAGGTAACGACCAGAACTAATTGGCTGTGTCAGATATACGTTTTCATTCTGAAACTTATAGGACTTACGCAGATCGGGCGATTAAATACTATCCGTAGGGCGGGCAAAAATTTTCCCTCTACCCGTAGGGTCAGAGCGTAAGTCCTGACTTAATTAAAGCCTCGGTTTTAGTCCCAATTAGTTAATCAGATACTTTCCAGCCTATCTCTGTTGGGGGTAGGCTGTTTTCTCTTTCTAAGCTTTTGTGACGCTTGTTTTACACTTTTTTTATACCAATTTTAAAAACTCCTGCTACAATTCCAATGGTTATTTGGGCGCTTGGACGTAGCGCCCAAATTGTATGAATTTTTGTAAATATTATTACCAGTTTCAAAATAATCCACAGTCGGTTTTAACCGACTTGCGCTATTAGCCGGGGGTTGTAACCCCCGGCGGTTTATGTACCTTATTTTAATTTTTTTTTATTTTTTATGTTAATTTTTATTGGAAAAAATACTTGTTTATCATTTGATAAACCGCAAATTATGATATTTACTATATAATTTATTACAAAATAATATTCTTAAAATAATGAATTTAATTTTGTTTTATTTTAAATTTTAAAAAAGTCTTAAAATAAAACAAATAAGATATATATAAGTTTCCTCTGTGTCTCTGTGGTGCCATTCCTAACCACGTTTTATCCTGATATAAATAGCCTGGTTTTACCTATATATAAAAAACGGGCTATTTTTGTTTTTTCAGATCATGCCAGCCAATAGGGGCGCAATGGTTGCGCCCTGTTCGCAGTAAGTAACTTATTTGGACTTATTTAGACTTATTTAGTGGCGCGATCGGTTTGGTGAGCACTTGGTTAGTAACGCACCACAATTTCTATATGTTCATTAATGAATTTGTAGGGTGCGTTAGCGACAGCGTAACGCTTATTTCTGTATGTTCATTAATTAATTTTAGCCCAACTTTTAGCTTTGGCACGATTTAATTACCAAAGCATAGCGAACCTACTTTTAAAGGGTTTCTGGATCAATTCCCAGTTCCCGCAATTTGGCGAAAGCCCGATCGCGTTCTTCTTGGGCTTTATCTCGTTCAGCAAAAAAAGCAACTTGTTGTTGCAGGAGTTGTTTCAGATTGGTGACTAAACGCACAATTAAGCGATACTGGAGGGTATTTTCCGCGATCGGCTTACCATCGGAGTCGGGATAAAGGATATAAGGGGGGATAGAAGTTTGAACCATAGTCCCGGTGACAGCTAGTCAGGATTTGTGTATTATAACTAACCGGGCAAAGGGGAGCAGGGGGGGCTTTTGGGGTGTAGGGTGTAGGGTGTAGGGTGTAGGGTGTAGGGTGTAGGGTGTAGGGTGTAGGGTGTGGGGTGTGGGGGTGTGGGGGTGTGGGAAGTGTGGGAAGCCGCCATCGAAGTGTGGGAAGTGTGGGGCTTTTGGGGTGTAGGGTGTAGGGTGTAGGGGAAATCAATTATCAATTATCAATTATTAATTATTAATTATTAATTATTAATTATTAATTATTAATTATTAATTATCAATTATCAATTATCAATTAGGTAGTTGATCAAGGCAGCTACGGCAATGTTAAGATTCCCACAGGCGGAAATATTGCCGTTAATTCCCTTTATTCAGGGTTCACTACAGCCTTTTGTCCTTGCGATCGTCTAAAAGATGCCGAAAAAACAAGCTCAACCCAAAACCAACGAAACCTTAGAACAAAAGCTCTGGAAGTCTGCCGACAAACTCCGCAAAAACATGGACGCGGCAGAGTACAAGCATATTGTTCTGGGCTTAATTTTCCTGAAATATATCTCGGATGCCTTTGAAGTGCTGCACCAAAAACTCATTTTAGGGGAGGAAGAGTATCAAGGCGCGGATCCGGAGGACAAAGACGAGTATCTCGCCGAGAATGTATTCTTTGTGCCATTAAAGGCCCGTTGGTTCTTTCTCCAAGCTCAGGGAAAACAGCCGAATATCGGCAAGTTAGTTGATGACGCAATGACCGCCATTGAACAGGAAAACCCCCACCTGAAAGGGATTTTACCCAAAGTCTACGCCCAGCAGAAACTGGATAAAAGTTCCTTGGGGGGATTAATCGACCTCATCGGTAGTGCTAAATTAGTCAGGGACAACAAAGCCACCGCCGAACAACTGAACCTAGACTTAGACCAAAACGCGCAAAAACTCAGCCAAGGGGATATATTAGGCCGCGTTTATGAATATTTCCTGGGAGAATTTGCCCTCGCAGAAGGGAAGAAAGGGGGACAGTTTTACACCCCAGAAAGTATTGTGAAATTATTGGTGGAGATGGTCGAACCTTACGAGGGGCGGGTGTTTGACCCTTGCTGTGGGTCCGGGGGAATGTTCGTCTGGAGTGAAAAATTTGTCCAGCACCATCGAGGCCGAATGGATAATATCTCCATTTACGGCCAGGAGAGCAACGAGACGACTTGGCGACTGTGCAAGATGAATTTAGCCATTCGGGGAATTGATACCTCTCAGATTAAATGGAATGGGGAGGGGTCTTTTCTCAATGATGCTCACCCAGATTTAAAGGCCGATTTTATCTTAGCGAATCCGCCTTTTAATGATAGTGATTGGAGTGGGGAACTGTTGCGGAAAGATGGACGCTGGCAGTATGGAGTTCCCCCAGAAGGAAATGCTAATTTTGCTTGGGTACAGCATTTTATTTATCATTTGGCACCGACAGGCAGCGCGGGGTTTGTTTTGTCCAATGGGTCCTTATCTTCTAATACGGGAGGAGAGGGGGAAATTCGCCGCGCTATTGTAGAGGCGGATTTAGTGGATTGTATTGTTATGTTACCCACCCAGTTATTTTTTAATACGGGGATTCCGGCCTGTTTGTGGTTGCTGAGTCGTCGCAAAAACGGCAATCGAAACCGGGAACGTCGGGGAGAGGTTTTATTTATCGATGCCTCGGAGTTGGGGTATATGGTGAATCGCCGCAATCGGGCGTTTTCCGATGAAGATATCGCTAAGGTTGCCGAGACTTATCATCAATGGAAACGGAAGGGGGGCAAATATCACGATATTAAGGGATTTTGTAAGTCGGCAAAGTTGGCAGAGATTGAAAAGCACAATTTTGTTTTAACTCCGGGGCGTTATGTGGGGATTCCTGATGAGGAGGACGATGGGATTCTGTTTGAGGAGCAGATGGCAGAGTTAACCCAAGAGTTAGGGGAACAAATGCGGGAGGGGGCAATTTTGGATGAGGAAATTAAGCGGCAGTTGGCAAAGGTGGGGTTTAAAATTGAGGAGGGGGATTAATGCCTGCTAAGGATATTTACCATGATGCGGTGAGAAATGCTTTAATTAAGGAAGGGTGGACTATTACTAACGATCCTTATATCTTGAATATCGGATCTAGAGATTTATTTGTAGATTTGGGGGCAGAAAAGTTACTTTCTGCCGATAAAGATGAGCAAAAAATTGCAGTAGAAATTAAGAGTTTTATCGGCAAGTCACGGGTTAATGATTTAGAGAATGCGTTGGGTCAATATACTTTATATTCTGATATTATGCGGGATATCGATCCAAACCGAAGACTTTACCTAGCTATTACTAAGGATGTTTTTGAAACCCTTTTTCAAGAACCAATTGGAGAAATTTTACTAAAAAATCAGCGTTTTAATTTGCTAGTTTTTGATGCACAACAGGAGGTTGTGGAGTCATGGATTCCCTAAATTATTATCGAATAATCAAAGAAATTTTAGAAGAGTATGCAAAATTACCTTATGCTCACGGCAATTTACAGCGAAAGCTAGTTATTGCAGAAGACCATCAGAATTATTTGTTATTGACGGTGGGAGATGTGAATGGAAAGCGGGTTCATGCTTGTATTGTTCATTTGGAGGTTGTGGGGGATAAAGTTTGGATTCATGAGGACGGTTTAGAGGATGGGATAGCGGATGATTTGTTACGAGCAGGAATTCCCCCAGAGAAAATTGTTTTGGGGTTTCATCCTCCAGAGGTACGACCTTATACGGGGTTTGCGGTGGGTTGAATTTATGAGTTTTTGATGCACAACAGGAGGTTGTGGAGTTATGGATTCCCTAAATTATTGATGAGATCGAAGACCTGTTCTCCATCTATCACTTGTCCCTGTTCAATTTGAGTAACACCGATCGCGATTTCCTGACGCAGTTCAGTCAGGTATTGCTGGCGTTGGTTCAGGAGTTCTAGGGCGGCTAAGATGACCTCATGGGCGGATTGATAATGTCCTGAGTTGAGTTGATCCGCAATCCGTTGTTCTATTTCTGGGGTGAGTGATAGGTTCATGGCACCAGTAGGAGCGTTATGGACTACCTTGATTATAGTCGCGCAGGAGTAGGGTGGGCATTGCCCACCCTACAATTACTAGGATAAGATTGTTTTGGGGTTTCATCCTCCAGAGGTGCGACCTCATACTGGGTTGGCTGTGGATTAAGGAGATGGATTTATGAGTGAGTGGAAGGAGTATAAACTATCAGACATTGCAACTATTCATAACAAAAAACGGATACCATTAAACTCTCGACAAAGACTTGAAATACAGGGAAAATATCCTTATTACGGTGCTTCAGGAATTGTTGATTATGTTAATGATTATCTTTTTGATGGTCAATATGTTTTGATTTCAGAAGATGGTGAAAATTTAAGAAGTAGACAGACTACTATTGCTTTTATCGCGGAGGGAAAGTTTTGGGTGAATAATCACGCCCATATTCTCCAAGGGAATGATTATTTAGTTAATGAATTTATTTTTTATTATTTTCAGCAATTAAATATAAATCCCTTTATAACAGGAGCAGTGCAACCAAAATTAAATTTACAAAATTTGCTTTCAATTCCAATTTTTATGCCAGAAAGGGAAGAAAGGATTAGAGTCACAAAATTAATTCATAGTTTAACTCGCAAAATCGAAAACCTCAGAAAACAAAACGAAACCCTAGAAAAAATCGCGCAGACGCTGTTTAAGCATTGGTTTATTGACTTTGAGTTTCCTAACGAGAACGGCCAACCCTATCGCTCCTCCGGTGGGGCGATGCAGCCTTCCGAGTTAGGCGCAATCCCCGCAGGTTGGCGCGTCGGTAAGTTGGGGGATGTTGTGGAAATCAACGCGAAAAGCATCAACAAAGATTACAAACATAAAAATATTGAATATGTAGACATTTCTTCTGTAGGAGTTGGAACATTAGAAAGTACAACTCCTTATATTTTGAAGGATTCACCAAGCAGAGCAAGACGTTTAGTAAGTCATGGAGATGTTATTTGGTCAGGCGTTAGACCTAATCGCAAATCATATCTTTACATCTCTCATCCAGTATCAAATTTAGTTGTATCAACCGGATTTATTACCTTAACACCTAATTTAATTCCTGCATCATATCTCTACGGTTGGGTAACAACTGATACCTTTGTTGATTATCTAACTTTTAATGCGTCAGGGAGTGCTTACCCGGCGGTAAAACCAGAACATTTTGAAATCGCAGAAATTTTACTACCTGATGAAACAACATTAAATAATTTTCATGCTCTAGTTGATACTGTGCGAGAAAAAATTTTTTATAATTCAAAACAAATCCAAACCCTAACCAAAACCCGCGACACCCTCCTCCCTGAACTGATGAGTGGAAAACTCCGAATCCCCGAATAATATTTTTAAGTAGGTGAACATAATTAATTGCACTTTTCGTTCCCCACCATAAATCCTTGGATTCCCGCGTGTAGGAAGGAGCAGAGGTGCAGGGGTGCAGGGGTGCAGGGGTGCAGGGG
The DNA here is from genome assembly GCF_040564635.1 of Planktothricoides raciborskii GIHE-MW2. NCBI lineage: Bacteria > Bacillati > Cyanobacteriota > Cyanophyceae > Oscillatoriales > Oscillatoriaceae > Planktothricoides > Planktothricoides raciborskii. The sequence continues at coordinate 6,279,302 of NZ_CP159837.1, read as the reverse complement.
AGAAGTCGTAGGGGCGAATGGCCATTCGCCCGTACAAAAGTCGTAGGGGCGAATGGCCATTCGCCCCTACAAGTTGAAAAAATATCACTATTCACTATTCACTATTCACTCTCTCCTCTGCTCCTCTGCGCCTCTGCTCCTCTGCTCCTCTAATGGGGTCTGTGGTGCATTTATTTCTGGCCACCTAATTAGAGTGCATCAGAGAAAATAAGTTAGGGTTTTTCGGAGTTAATTTAACCCCCAATCTACCGGACAAACCTTTTGGGCGTATGCAATACGCCCCTACAATTTTGGGGTTTATGGCATGAATCCCAATGCTGACCCGACAAACATTTTCATCTCGTTTATAGTGAAGTTGGGGTTTTACACCCAATGCACTCAAGCGCAACAACAAACCTAGTTTTTCCAAAGCGATGTCATACCTTAGCGAAGACTCTATAGAACAAAATGCCCTCGAACACCTGACCACCTTGGGTTACGACTACCGCAACGGCTACGATATCCAACCCAACGGCCCCCACTCAGAACGGGAAAATTTTAATCAAGTTGTCCTGATAGACCGACTCAAAAACGCCATCCACAGTTTAAACCCCCACATCCCCGCCGATAGCCAACAACAAGCCCTAACACAACTCCTCAACATCGCTACCCCCGACCTCCTCAACAATAACCAAACCTGCCACCAATACCTCACCGAAGGCATCACCGTAGAATACCAACGGGAGGGAGAAACCAGAGGCGAACCCCTGCAACTCATCGACTGGAAACACCCAGAAAATAACGAATTTCTCGCCGTTAACCAATTCACCGTCAGCGAAAACAACCACACACGCCGCCCGGATATCGTCCTATTTATTAACGGCCTGCCCCTAGTAGTGATTGAACTCAAAAACGCCGCCGACCCCCAAGCTACCGTTAAAAGTGCCTTTAACCAACTGCAAACCTATAAACAAGAAATCCCCAACCTCTTCACCTATAACGCCCTGCTGATCGTCTCCGACGGCCTCACCGCCCGCCTGGGGTCCCTCTCCGCCGACTATAACCGCTTTCTCCCTTGGAAAGACCCCGACCACCCCAACTCCCCAGAAAACGAACTGGAAACCCTGATTAAACGAGTTCTCAACCCCGCCACCCTCTTAGACCTGATCCGCCACTTTACGGTTTTTGAACAAACCAAAACCATCAACCCAGAAACCGAAATTGTCAGGGTGCAAACTATAAAAAAAATTGCCGCCTATCACCAGTATGAAGCCGTCAATAAAGCCCTGGATTCCGTCCACCGGGCCGCCTCTGACCCCAAAAATCGCAAAGGCGGCGTTCTCTGGCATACCCAAGGAAGCGGAAAATCCCTGTCGATGGTCTTTTTAGCGGGAAAATTAGTCCTGAGTCTCGATAACCCCACCCTGGTTATTCTCACCGATCGCAACGACCTAGACGACCAACTGTTTGATACCTTCGCCGGATGCCGCCAACTCCTGCGCCAAGACCCCCAACAGGCCAACAACCGCGCCCAAGTGCGAGAACTCCTGAATGTGGGGTCGGGGGGGATTGTCTTTACCACGGTTCAGAAATTCGCCCCGGAAGACAACGAAACCCTCTATCCTCAAATTAGCAACCGTTCCAATATTGTCGTCCTTGCCGATGAAGCCCACCGCAGCCAATACGGTTTTAAAGCCCGACAAGTCACTCTCAAAGATGCAGCAGGAAACGAAATCGGCAAACAGACTAAATACGGCTTTGCTAAATATATCCGCGATGCCCTGCCTAATGCTACTTTTGTGGGCTTTACGGGAACTCCCATTGAACAAGGGGATAAAAACACTCCGGCTATCTTCGGCGACTATATCGACATCTACGATATCGCCCGTGCGGTGAAAGATGGGGCCACGGTTCCCATTTACTATGAAAGCCGCCTCGTGAAAGTAGATTTAGACGAAACGGGCCGCCAACTCCTCGATGAACTGGAGGAAGACTTAGCCTTTGAAGACCTAGACCAGACCCAAAAAGCCAAGGCGAAACAGACTCAACTGGATGCCATTGTAGGTTCTACCCAACGCCTCGCCATCATTGCCCAAGATATTGTCACCCACTTTGAGCAACGGCAAACCGCCAACCGAGGAAAAGGGATGATTGTTACGATGAGTCGCGCGATCGCAGCTAATCTCTATGAACAGATCGTCAAACTCCGTCCCCAGTGGCATGATGACGCGCTCAAAGGGGGAAAAATTAAGGTCGTGATGACCGCTTCTGCTGCCGATGAAGCCTCCCTCGTCCGCCACCATACCACCAAAACCCAACGGCAAATTCTGGCTCAACGGCTGAAAGACCCGGACGACTGCCTAGAGTTGGCGATCGTCTGCGATATGTGGCTAACGGGGTTTGATGTGCCCTGCCTCCATACCCTATATATTGACAAACCCCTCAAAGGTCATAATCTCATGCAGGCGATCGCACGGATTAACCGAGTCTACTTTGAGAAAACCGGGGGCTTGATTGTAGACTACCTGGGTTTAGCCGCCTATTTGAAAGAAGCCCTGGCCTTTTACTCCCAAAGTGGCGGCAAAGGTAGCCTCACCCTCGACCAAGACCAAGCCTTAGCGGTGTTTCTGGCTAAACTGGAGGTGGTCGAGCAGATTATGGCAGATTGTGACTACCAAAGTTATTACACCGCCGACACGAGAGCAAAACTAAACCTGCTCAAAACCGCCACCAACTACATCGCCCACCCTAGCCGAAAAAGCCGCTTTCAAGATGCAGTCCTCGCCCTCTCTAAAGCCTATTCTCTCGCGGTTCCCCATCCTGAAGCCTTGAGTCGGGCTGAGGCGGTGTCCTTTTTCCAAGCTATCCAAGGGAGTCTGAAAAAACTGGAATCTCGCAACGGCGGATTGAGCAATGGGGAGATCGAGATGGCTATTCGTCAGGTAGTGGATCAGGCGTTAGTGTCCGATGCGGTGGTGAACATCCTAGACGAAGCAGGCATCAAAAACTCCCATGTTTCGATTACCTCCGATGAATTCATGGCCGAAGTGCGGGGGATGGAACATCAGAACCTAGCGGTAGAAATCTTGACGCGGTTATTAAAGGACGAGATCCGGGCAAAAAGTCGCACCCAATTAGTCCAGAGTCGTCACCTCTGGGCCATGCTGGAGGAAGCCCTACGCCGCTATCAGAACCAAGCGATCGGCGTTGCAGAGGTACTTGAGGAGTTACTGGCGATCGCCAAAGAAACCCAGACCGCCCAACAACGGGGGGAAGAATTGGGACTGGAACCCTACGAACTCGCCTTTTATGAGGCTTTAGCCCAAAATAACAGCGCCAGGGAAGTGATGGGAAAAGATAAACTCCGAGAACTGGCGATTGTTTTAGTGCAGAGAATTCGCCAAAATGCCAGTATTGACTGGAACCTCAAAAGCAGTGTGCAGGCGAGAATGAAAGTTATGGTTAAACGTCTTTTGCGAGAGTATGGTTATCCCCCAGATATGCAGGCGCTGGCCGTTGAATTAGTTTTAGAACAGGCGGCCCTGTTGGTTGAGTTTGAGGCGATCGCGCCCTAGAGAGGAGCCCCCCTCACGAGGATCTGTATAAGTCCGCAACGGTGTTAAGAGAAGGAGAATTGGCCAGATTAGCGATCGCTGCGATCGGTATTGTAGATTTAAGTAGGTGAACATAATTAATTGCACTTTTCGTTCCCTACCGTAAATCATTGGATTCCCGCCTTCGCGGGAATGACAGTTTTTCTTCTGATATGGTTTGTAGTGCATTTATTTCTGCCCACCTACTTAATAGAAAACCGCTGTAAGCGATGCGGCATTTACATGATTTTTCACGGTTTATTTCACGGTTTAGGAGGTGACAAATGACAGAAATTACCACCCATGAACTGCCCCAAATTCTCCAGAATCTATTTATAGAAGTCGAACGGACTAAAACCCCGATTACGGTCATCCATGAAGGCAAACCCTTAGTGATTATCTATCCCGCTACTACCCCAGATCCCCGCCCCGCTTTTGGGGCAATGAAGGGAAGCGGTGAAATTTTAGGAGATATAATTACTCCAGAGCCTCAGCCCTGGAAGGTGTTAGAATGAAACTGCTGCTAGATATACCCACATTTGGCTGTGGTATTTACTGGGAGACCAACGCTTATCAAGCCAACTTCAAACTGCAATTGCCGATCCTAATACTGAACTTTGGCTGAGTCCAATTAGCATTTGGGAAACATTGATTTTAGCAGAAAAAGGCCGGATATCTTTACATCCTGACCCGATTACATGGGTTAACTTAGCTTTGAAAAGACTGAAAACTCGTGAAGCAGAGATGAATTATGCCATTGCTATTTTAAGTCGCCAGATTTCCCTACCCCATCAAGACCCAGCCGACCGATTTATTGTAGCTACAGCTATTTTCTGAGAGTCATCTAAGTGCTTTTCTGTTTGCTGAAACACTAAGCGATCGGCAAATTGTAAAGCTCCTGTTACATTCATTTAACTTAGACAGGCGAATCGATTTAACCATTATAGCTTAGTTGATGCCCGTCATTTTCCGTGATAATCTGACATTTAGTTAATATTTATTCACAAAACATCCGTCATAATCTGATTTTTAAGCTTATTTAAATCCCTGATGCTTATGGCATTGTGGTAATTGAGCAAAGTGGAGATTAAGAAATCTCAACAAAAGCAAGTAGGCTAAAAAATATGGTTAATCAGCTTTATTACGGGGACAACTTAGAAGTTTTAAGACGCTACATCAAAAATGAGTCCGTTGACTTATGTTATATCGATCCGCCTTTTAACTCTAAAGGTAATTATAATCAAATCTACAATAATATTGGTTCAGAGGACAAAGCACAAGCCCAAGCATTTATTGATACTTGGGAATGGGACGATCGCGCTATTCAAGGAATCCATGAAATTTTTGATAACTATCATGGCTTATTCACTCAGCAATGCATTGATTTAATTACAGGCTTAAGGAATGTTTTAAGAGAGGGCAGTTTGCTGGCTTATTTGGTCAGCATGACTTTAAGAATCACCGAAATTCATCGGGTTTTAAAACCTACCGGCAGTTTTTACTTACATTGCGATCCAACAGCTAGTCACTATTTAAAATTAGTATTAGATGCTGTTTTTTGCGTTCATATGGGCAATTTTCAAAATGAAATAATCTGGAGTTATAAAAAATGGGCAGTTGCAGAAAAAAGTTTTTCTATAAATCACGACATAATTTTATTTTACACCAAAAATGATAAAAAATCCTTATTTAACGTACTTTTAGAGTAACGTGCTGCATCAAATTTAAAACGGTTTGGAAGTAAAAAGATTGTTTCTCGACATGACAAAAGCGGAAAAAGAGTACCTTCACAAACAACAGATGAAGATGCTAAAGGAGTGAAAATGTCTGATGTTTGGAAAATTCCAATTATTGCACCATCAGCTAAAGAACGGTTAGGTTATCCAACCCAAAAACCAGAAGCATTATTAGAAAGAATCATTCAAGCCAGTTCTAATGAAAATGATATGGTATTAGATGCTTACTGTGGCTGTGGGACAACAGTTGCGGTTTCGCAAAGATTAAATCGACAATGGATCGGCATTGATATTACCTACCAAAGTATTAGTTTAATATTAAAAAGATTAGACTAATACTTTGGTAAGGGAGTATTAGAACAAATTAAACTCAATGGGATTCCCAAAGATATAGAAAATGCCATAGCCTTAGCCAATAAAGCGGACGATCCCACTCGAAAATAATTTGAAAAATGGGCAATTTTAACTTACACCAATAACCGAGCAGTCATTAACACCAAAAAGGAGTCAGATCAAGGAGTTGATGGCGTTGTCTATTTTCAAGGGGATAAAAACGAACCAGAAAAAATAATTTTCCAAGTGAAATCTGGGAAAGTCAAATCCGGAAATATCCGACACTTAATCGGAACCATGACCCTAGAAAATGCTAGTATTGCCATATCACCTTAGATAATCCCACCAAAGATATGCTAAAAACGGCAAAATATGCTGAATTTTATCGGAGTAAATACATGACTCAGAGTTATGATAAGATTCAGATTGTCACGGTTAAAGATATTATTGAAAATCAAGCCAGATTAAATATGCGTTTAAGCTATGAAGTGGTGAAAAGTGCAGAGAAACAAAAAGAAGTGGTTAAGCAGCTTGAGTTAGACACTCAATCATAAGCATTCGCACTAGAACTGGTGGGCAATTGAAAATTAACCAATAAAATTAACCCATGCTTGAATTTAATTTATGAATTGCCCACCCTACAAGCTACGAAGGCTGGTTTTGGTGGGCTACGACGCGGAATAAAGGCGATCGCTTTTATCCCAAAATCACTGCCGCGTCTCGTCCCACCCTACGAAGGATTTTCAGTGCGATCGCGAATGATGACATAATTTATAAAGTCAAAAAAATGTTAGGGCGGGCAAAAATTACCCACCCTAACATTTTATCATATTTAATGAACCATCAACCATCAACAGTTTAAAAACCGGGTAACTTCGGCGAAACCCGGTTTCTTTATGATCACACTTCTTTCTCCTTATGACCATGATGCATTAAGCGATATTGGGCTTGCATCGCGATCGCATAAAACACGGGAATCACATACAAACTTAACAGGGTAGAGACAAACATTCCCCCCACCACAGTCATGCCCAAAGACACGCGAGAAGCAGCCCCAGCCCCGGTAGCAAATGCCAAGGGCAAAATGCCAAAAATGGTAGAAAAAGCGGTCATTAAAATCGGTCGAAAGCGGAGTTCTGCCGCATTAATTGCTGCCTTAGTAATTGACATTCCTTGTTCTCGTAACTGGTTGGCAAACTCCACAATTAAAATCGAGTTTTTCGTTGCCAAACCAATTAACATAATTAAGCCAATCTGACTAAAAATATCGAGTTCCAAACCTGCCCATATTAATGCCACAAATGCACCTAATAATGATAACGGCACCGCCAGCAAAATAATGATCGGATCAATATAGCTTTCAAACTGAGCCGCTAACACTAAAAAGATAAAAGCCAAAGATAAGGCAAAAGTAAAGATTGTGGATTGTCCCGCTTCTTTAAACTCCAAAGACTGACCGGATAAAGCAGTACGCATATCCGCAGGAAGTACCTCTTTAGCTAAATTGTCCAAAGCGTCTAAGGCTTCTCCTAAACTGAATCCGGGGGCTACACTTCCGGAAATTCGGGCAGCCCGAAACCGATTAAAGTGGTTAATTTGGGGCGGCGTTGTGTCGGGGGTAATGGTGACTAAATTACTCAAAGGAACTAACTGACCTTCCCGATTGCGGACATATAATTGACGAATATCTTCGGGAGTCGAACGAAATTCTTTTTCCGCTTGAACCACGACTTCATAGCGGCGGTTTCCTTGATTAAAACTGGTGATTTTTTGCCCGCCTAAAAGAATTTGCATAGTTCGCGCAATATCCCGCACGGAAATTCCTAAGTTAGCCGCTTGATTTCTATCAATGGAAATAGTTAATTCCGGCTTATTGATAGTTAAATCTGTATCAACATTCACCAGTTGCGGTAATTCTTGGGCTCGCCGAGTAAACTCCTCAGAAACTTGGGCTAATTCGTCAAAATCCGGGCCTTGGAGGACAAATTCTACCGCTTGACCAAATCCTGCCCCTGGTAAAGAAGAGGGATTAGTTGCCAAGACAATTCCATCAGGAATTGCGCCAAATTTTGGCCGCAATCGATTAATGATTTCTTGTTGGGATTGGTCGGGATTTTTGCGCTGACTCCAATCTTTGAGTCTAACAAATGCGATTCCTTGATTCACTTCTCCTGCTGTACCTCGACCGAAAGCCCCTACAGTAAAATAAGTTTCCACTTCTGGTACTTGGCTATACACTTCTTCGACTTGACGAATTAGGTTATCGGTATAGCTGAGAGAAACCCCTTGGGGTGCTCTGACGATGGTAAAGATTGATCCTCTATCTTCCGTAGGTAAAAAGCCTTGAGGAATTTGTTGAAATAAAATCAAAGTCAATACTAAAGAGAGAAAAAATCCCCCAACCATGACAAATTTTAATGGCATGATTTTGATCAGTGACCAGCGATAGCTTCTTTCGACTTTGCGTAAGAATACTTCAATATAGCCAAAGAAAATGTTGAGTAAACTTTTCCTTGGCGAACGGGTTATAGACGATGGATTTTTTAAGATTCTCGCGGATAATGGCGGGGCTAAAGTTAAGGCCACAATGGTAGAAATCACCACCGAACCTGCCAGGGTGATGGAAAATTCCGTGAGTAATCGCCCGATGGTGCCGCTGGAAAATCCAATGGGAACAAATACCGCAACTAACACCACAGTAGTGGCAATGACCGCAAAGACGACTTCACCCACTCCAGCCATTGCCGCTTGATAGGGGGACATCTTTTTTTCTTCGATATAACGGACAATATTTTCTAGCACCACAATGGTGTCATCCACCACTAAGCCAGTGGCTAAGGTAAGAGAAAATAAGGTGAGGGTATTAATGGAATAGCCCAGGGCGAACATGATGCCAAATGCCCCAACTAAGGAGACAGGAATTGTCACCGATGGAACTAAGGTGGCTCGCCAGTCCCGCAGGAAAAAGAAGATGACTAAAATTACCAGGAAAATTGAAAGATAAAGAGAATGCCACACTTCTGTGATGGCTAAACTAATAAATTTCGAGGTATCAAAAGATAACTGGTAATTCAGTCCTTCGGGAAAATTTTGGGCGAGTTCAGCCATTTTCGCTTTCACCCCGTTGGCTACATCCAGGGTGTTGGATTTAGAGATTTTGACAATCCCTAAACCTACGGCATTTATGCCGTTAAATCTGACGAATGAGCGATCGTCTTCGGCGCCAATTTCCACTATTCCTAGGTCGCGCAAGTAAACTTGGGAACCATCAGGATTTTTTCTGATGACTAACTGTTGATACTCTTCCGGGGTTTGCAGTCTACCGAGGGTACGGACGGAATATTCTAAAGTATTTCCCTCAATTCTGCCGCTGGGAATTTCGATGTTTTGTTCTCTGAGGGTTTGTTCTACGTCGAGGACTGTGAGGTTGCGGGCGGCCAGTTTTGCCGGATCGAGCCAGACGCGCATGGCATAACGCCGTTCGCCTCTGATGATGATGTTGCTGACTCCGGGAACGGTTTCCAGGATATCAGTCACATAGCGATCAACGTAGTCGCTTAATTCTAAGGTGCTGAACTTATCGCTGTAGACAGCAAACCAGAGAATTGGCGATGAGTCTCCGTCTCGTTTGCTGACAACGGGGGTTTCTGCGTCTTCCGGCAGGTTGCCGATCGCACGGTCAACCCGACTTCGCACGTCTTGGGCGGCTTCTTCGATGTTCCGGCTGAGTTCAAACTCCACAGTAATTGAACTAACGGACTCGCGACTTTCCGATCGCATCGTTTTCACCCCTTCAATGCCGTTAATGGCATCTTCTAGCACATCAGTGATTTCCGTTTCCACCACCCTGGGGTTGGCACCAGGATAGGTGGTGGACACATTGACTGCTGGGGGGTCGATGCTAGGATATTCTTGCAAGGGCAAACGAGTATATCCCACCATCCCAATCAGAATAATGATTAGGGAACAGACAGAGGCAAAGACTGGTCGCCTAATAAAAAAATGAGTAAACATGGTTTTTTTCCTATGGCCAGTGATTGGTGTTGCCTGATTTGCCGATCCGCAGATTTTTAGCAAAAATCACGGCTTCTACTGAAATCCAGATTTTTAGGCGATCGCCCCTACACATCCCGATAACGATTCGGGCTGTGGTTAATTCTTTGAATTGTAACTTTTCTGTTGGGCGATCGCCTATATCGGTTCCGGGTGCGATCTAGTTTTGGCCTAGGTTTTGTCCAGCTTTGGTCTAACTTTGGTCTAATTTTTTTTATTTAAACCAGCGAGAAATATCGATGTCTAATCCATTAGTTCAACCTTTAAACCTGACTGCCCATGCGCGGTTGGAAAAATCCCTCGGCTATGAATACCCACGCCGTTGGGTGGCGTGGCACTGGGAACCGGACATTAACCAATTAATGTATAGCGATGGGAAAAATGTCGGGACTGGTTCGGCTTTAGCTTGGCAAGTTTTCCTGCAACATCCTCAAATTGCACCCCAAATTCAAGATTATGGTCTAAATCAAACGGACCAATATTGGTTACTCCTCGACCGAGAAAGCAGAAATCTCTATATCGGCGAAGCCAAAGTCATCCAAAACTTGCTGGAAAACCCGGAAAGTTTGCTCATGTTAGCAGGACTTGATGGCAACAGCAATTTTCTGGGAGATGTCCTGGGAGATACGAAAGCAGCAGTGCAAGAAACCGTAGAGAAAATTACTCAGGTTAATTTACTCGGATCCTTAAAAAAACTGCTACCCATTGGTGGAGCAATTGGCGCGATCGCCTCTGTAGGAATAGTGGCTGGATTAATTCCTTGCCAAAAGTTCCAAACCCGAACCAATATCACAACAAATCCTGTAATTTCAGTCAATTCAGAAAGTCCTTGTGGTTCTGGGGGAAGTCAAGATTTTTCTGCCTACAAAAACCAAAACAAAAATCAATCTGCCCTGCATCTAATTGGCATCTATGAAGCCCGTGGAGATCATCGCATTGACTACCGCCCAACCGGGGAAGTTACGGTGCAAATTGCCAAACAAAAACAACCGATCGTTCTAGCACTTTCTGCCTATGAACCTGTACAGTGGAAAATTAAAGCAGAACCCGGTGCAGTGATTTCCAAAATTATCGTTAATGGCTACCACGATCAACAGGTACTTGGAGTTGAAAATATCTTAGTCCAAGAATATAGCTATGAAGAAACCGGGCAATCTTTAGGTAATTTCATGTATGAATGGAATGCCTCGGAATCCCAATCTCCAAGTTCGTTAGTCACTAAACTGGAGCAGCTAACCGGCAGTCAGTTAACCTCTTTTCAAGGATGTTATCGTGGCACTCAGTTCCAGGTGAAATAACAGTGAAATAATATTCATTTAGAGTGAATTTTTCACTATAAAAACTCCCCAATTTCTCGTTTCCCACAGGAGAAACGGATGCTTGGGGGGTTTTTGATAGACTAGGGTCTATTTACCAACCAGCGATCCACCTGCGATCGACCAAGGGAGGAGAGGAGGTAGAAAAGTCCCTCGATCAAAGAAACCGGGTAACTTCTACGAAACCTGGTTTCTAAAGGAAAGGATTTGAGACAAATTTAATTTTTTTTTAAGCTTTTTTGACAAATTTTGTGATAATCTTCTGACAATATGCGGCAAATAACGGTACACGAAGGGAAATAGCGGGACACAAATTTATCTAAATATGAATATTCTTAAATAAATATCAAGAAAATTGCCAATCCCGAAATTTTAGGGCATGATTAATAAGTGAATCCCTTAAACGAGTGACTAATAAATCAAATCAAAGAACCATGAGATCATTACCTTATATGGATTAGAGATTAGTTCCTAGGAAGAGGAAATCGATTAGCAAACTAACCTGAAAACCTGACTAATCTCAGACTTACCCAGGAAATTTGCACCGAGTAAGTCTGACAAACTCTCCCCAATCAAATCCTCAATCAAATCCCCAATCAAATCCCCAATCAAATCCCCAATCAAATCCCCAATCAAATCCCCAATCAAGTCAAAATACCAAAATAAAAAATATGGGCTATATAATTCCCGCTGTATGAGAAAAATTATATATAAATTAAGGACATAAAAATTATCTAAATTTTGACATGATAATTTTGATCCCTAAACCGAATTCATCAGAATTCATCAACAGCTAAAACATTTGCGAAGATTACGAGGATTAGTTATGCAACTGCAAAATGTAACAGTTAAAAGAGTGAGCGGCGCTTTTGCTTTGATTGATAGCTTGAAACGTCACGGGGTACAGCATATTTTTGGTTATCCCGGTGGGGCAAACCTGCCGATTTATGATGAACTTTATCGTGCTGAAGCCGCAGGGGAACTGAAGCATATTCTGGTTAGACATGAACAAGCGGCTGCCCATGCAGCCGATGGCTACGCCCGGGCTACGGGAAAAGTGGGGGTTTGTATGGCCACTTCTGGGCCGGGGGCAACCAACTTGGTGACAGGTTTGGCGACTGCTTATCTCGATTCCGTGCCAATTGTGGCGATTACCGGACAGGTTCCCAGTGGTTTGATTGGCAGTGATGCGTTTCAGGAAGTGGATATTTTTGGGATTACTTTGCCGGTGGTGAAGCATTCTTATGTGATTCGCAATCCTAATGATATTGCTCGCGTGGTGGCAGAAGCGTTCCACTTGGCAAGTACCGGCAGACCAGGCCCGGTGTTGATTGATGTCCCCAAGGATATGGGAATTTTGGAATGTGATTATGAGCCGATTAATCCGGGGACGGTGCATTTGCCCGGATATCGTCCGACGGTGAAAGGAAATCCCCGGCAAATTAATCAAGCCCTGCAATTGATTCGGGAATCCAGTAAGCCGTTGATGTATGTGGGGGGCGGCGCGATCGCCTCTAATGCCCATGCGGAAATTCAAGAAGTGGCGGAACATTTCAAAATTCCTGTCACCACCACCTTGATGGGTAAAGGCGCTTTTGATGAGCACCATCCTCTGTCCCTGGGGATGTTGGGGATGCACGGAACTGCTTATGCCAACTTTGCAGTGAGTAACTGTGATTTGTTGATTGCGGTGGGGGCGCGGTTTGACGACCGTGTAACCGGCAAGTTAGATACATTTGCCAAGGACGCTAAGGTAATCCACATTGATATTGACCCGGCAGAAGTGGGGAAAAATCGTAAACCCGATGTGCCTATTGTGGGGGATGTGCGTCAGGTATTGATCGACCTGTTGCGGCGCAATCACGAAATGGGCAATGGATTGAACCCAGAACAAACGAAAGCATGGCGCGATCGCATTGCCCAATGGCAAAAACAATATCCCCTGGAAGAGCCCCATCCTTCGGAAACCCTTTCCCCCCAAGAAGCGATTGTGGAGTTGTGTCGCCAAGCCCCTCATGCGTACTACACCACCGACGTGGGTCAACACCAAATGTGGGCAGCCCAATTCCTGAAAACCGGCCCGCGCAAATGGGTGACAAGTGGAGGTTTGGGGACAATGGGCTATGGTGTTCCCGCTGCGGTGGGGGTGAAATTAGCCCTGCCAGAGGTGGAAACCATCTGCATTTCTGGGGATGGCAGTTTCCAAATGAATATGCAGGAACTTGGCACTATTTCCCATTACAAAGTGGGGGCAAAAATCGTCATCCTGAATAATGGTTGGTTGGGCATGGTGCGGCAATGGCAAGAAACTTTTTATGGGGAACGGTATGAAGCCACTGACCTGGAACAAGGCACCCCGGATTTTGTGAAGTTAGCCAATGTTTACGGCATTAAAGGCATTACCGTGAATACTCGCGAAGAATTGCCAGGGGCGATCGCGCAAATGTTAGCTCATAATGGCCCGGTAATTTTAGATGTCCATGTGAAGCGGGCAGAAAACTGTTACCCAATGGTTGCCCCCGGAAAGAGCAACACCGAAATGATGGGTTTACCCCAGACGGCAACCGAGGTGCTGGCTAACAGTATCCTAGAATGTCCCAGTTGCCATACGGTTAATCCTTCCAGCCATAAATGCTGTTCTGAATGTGGCACAAAACTGTAATGATACTGTAATAATTGATTAATCAGAAACCGGGTTTCTTGAAGAAACCCGGTTTCTTTAGATCAGGGGTAGGGTGGGTTAGGCACGCAGATATTTTGGCCACAAACAGATAACTTTAATTCGTGCCGTAGCCCACCGACTGACATATTAAGGGTAGGGTGGGTTAGGCACGCAGATATTTTGGCCACAAACAGATAACTTTAATTCGTGCCGTAGCTCACCGACTGAAATTATGTATCAAATACATTTTTCTCCCTAATGCCGAAAGAACCTAAGTATGAGGTGAAAATGATGCTTCATTATAAAATAATCCTCTATTGGAGTCAAGAATACCAAGCATTTATCGCTGAAGTTCCAGAATTACCGGGTTGTGCCGCTGACGGAAAAACCTATCAAGAAGCGGTGCAAAATGTAGAGGTAATTATGCAGGAATGGATAGAAACTGCCAAAGAATGCGATCGCCCCATCCCCGAACCAAAAAGACGTTTAATGATAAGAAAAAAACCGGGTTTCTGCGATAATTTTGGCATCTCCACAGGGAGGCTTTTGCAGAAACCCGGTTTCTGCAAAAGCCGATGCAAAAGTAAGATGCTATAATAAGTCATATCCCAAATAAAATTATATTTTCTGGACTGACCAAACTCCATTGGTTAACGAAGGAATACAAATCTTGATTGGACAAACAGTATGACAGTAGCCGAAATCAAACAAATCATTTTTAATTTGCCCTTGGACGAACTGATCGCCCTAGATGAAGAAATATCAGAAAAAATCGCAGCTACAGTGATGATGAAATTGGCAGAAACAGGTTTTTCAGAGTGGAACGACCCAGAAGAAGATATATATAATGACGAACCAGCCTAACTGTTATGAAACTTGGCTAGTTCGCTTTCCTTTTAGCGATTTAGCCTCTAATAAGCTGCGACCAGCTTTAGTGATAGCCCGTCATCGCCAAGAGCTAATTATTTTGGGCATTTTTTCCAAAATTCCCTCCGGGCAATTGCGAGATACTTGGGTTTTGCTAGAGGATAATTATCCTGATTTTGCCCAAACTGGACTAAAAAAGACATCTTTAATTAGGGCTGATAAAATTGCCACTGTTGATGAGTCCGTATTTCAAAGGCAGTTGGGTATTTTGCCCACGGATATTTTGACTTTGGTGCAAGAGGCACTGAGGAATTCTCTAAATATCTAAATTTCTAAATCTTTAAATCTTACCTAGTGGGGTAGGGTGGGTTAGGCACGCAGATATTTTGGCAAAAAACAGATAACTTTAATTCTTGGCGTAGAAACCCGGTTTCTTCAAGAAACCGGGTTTCTAGCTGAATTTATATGTCGAAACTGCCAGAGAATGCGATCGCGCCATTCCCAAACCAAAAAGAAGTTCAATGATGAGGAAAAACCCTGGTTTTTTTCTCATAATTAACTCATGGTTAATTTGTCTGCCTAGCCCAAACATTTCACACATGAAAATAAAAAAATGCTATATAATAGAAAATGTCAAGTGTGATGGAGATAACTAAGGGCTCACATTATTCTTTGTCATTACGACAAAGGTGGAGTAGGCAAGACTACCTTAGCGGTGCATATCGCTGGGGTTCTTAGAAAAGAACAATTAGGGCAAATCCTTCTCGTTGATTGCGATCCGCGTCCTGATGCCTGGAGTTTCTACAAAGGTAGACGCCCAAAATATCAAGAATTTTTAAGTTCAATCGATGGCTGGTTAGATATCCTCTGGAATCCTCCCGATTTTAACCGTCAATTTAAGCAAATAAAGAAGGCAGATTTGGCGACTTATGATTATATCGTCATTGATACTGATAGCCCCCCAGAAGATATGGTGACAATGATGAGTAATAACTATCCAGATACCATTGTGATTCCAATTAATAAATCGCAAAAGCGATCGCTCAACGACTTGCCCAGCTTCTTAGATACGGCTGCGGATATAGAAATAAGAGCCAACCGCGAACCAGGAATTAATTACTATCCGATATTTTTAGTTGTACCTCTTGGCATTGAACAAGATCGAGTAATTTCTAAATTAGAGGCAGCAAATCCCAAACCTAAAAATTGTCAAGTTGCCCCAGCAATGGAGAATTTTCAAGATGAAATAGATAGTGCTCTAGAGCAAAATAAGTATATTTGGGATTGTCCAGGATTTGCATCTACTTATGAATATTTTTATAATCTTTGCCATGAATGTTTAATAATCTAGGAGGTGTCTATGACAGTCAGCCAGGATCAAACAACCGATGGAATCAAAGAACGAGCCTTATCAATTGGGTTACAGAAATCCGATTCCATGTTAGAACAAGATCGATTTAGATTTTGTTTTGAAACTGAAGAAAAAAGAAAAGCTGATGAACTTTGTTCTATTTGGCTGGGAGTGCCGATGAAACAAATTATTCCTCAAGCAATTAAGTACGCTTTAGCCTATGGAGAAAAAGAGCAAGATTATCTGAATAAAATTAAAAACAATAGTCAAACTAATCAAGATTCTCAAAAAACATCACAAAGGTCAGAAGTCACGGTTCAACTTGATACTAAGACATTGGCAAAAATAGCACAATATGATATGAAGGGAAAGGAAAATGAATGTGCCATACTTGGAATCAATCTATTGTATGAAAAATTGATTCCTCAAAAATATAAAACTGAAGCATAAAGTTAACAATCTTAATCTATCTAATGGATGCAACTCAAATTAGGGCATTAATTGCTGGATATTTGAATTCAGATAATCAAGCAAAACAGCGGCTGGGTCGCTGTTTTGCGGTCGAACTAGGACTGGAAGCAGGGTCTCTCGGACCCGATGGTGGGGTTGATGGCAGTGGCTACAATGAAAATAGACCTCTTGCAAAATTCCTAAAAGCCCCCCTTAAAAAGGGGGGTTGGGGGGGTCGAAATATTTATTTTGCAAGAGGTCTAATCAGCAAAAAATTTATTTTCAATGTAAGTTAAGGGGCAAGCCATTACCTCAAAGTGATGCAGATGAATTCTACCAAAAAATCACAGAAACCGAAGCTGATATTGGCATTATTTTGGCAGGAGTTGGGTATAAGAGAACCTTTATCCCACGGCGATCGCAATATCCTGAAATAAATCGGGCGATCGTTCATTATTTAACTCTTGAGGATATTTTGACTGAAAGTGATTCATTCAAATCCGCCCTAAAAGATTTACCCAGACTAAGTGATTTATCCGAAATTATCGATAATCACGAAAATTACCAACCAGTCTGAATGCTATGAAACAGGAGGATTAATCATGCCGGAACAATTACAGCAATCCAAGAAAATCGCATCTCTCAATTTAATCGCACTGAGCCGTTTAACCAAGTCTGACAAAATATTGGTATCGAGGAGATATTGATAGGTCATTCGCTCGGACTAAAATTTAATATCATCAAGAGTAGTGCTTCATCAATGTCAGGAAACTCATCGGCAATATCTGGCAATGTATTCAGCAGATCAAGCAGAGAAGTAGAAGCGATCGGTTCAATAATTAAGCGATCGCCTTCTTGACGTAGCAAAACCTCTGTCCCCGATAAAGCAAATTCGTGGGGAATGACCAGAACTTGATATTCTCCCTTTTTTGATAGAGAAATATGACGTGATTTTGGCATTATTTAACCTCTGATTATCTTTCATTGACAAGCTTTCTATACTGGCGATAAATTGATTATAAGTAGGTGGGCAGAAATAAATACACCACAGGCCATATCAGAAGAAAAACTGTCATTCCCGCGAAGGCGGGAATCCACAGTCTATCGGCGGGAAACGAAAAGTGCAATTAATTATGTTCACCTACTTACATATAACCGGAAAAAAACAGTCAGCAACCGACTGAAGCAGAACGCCAACAGACCGATCGCCTATCTTTACACCGATTGGCTATTTATAGCGGTTATTGTCCCTTCGGAAGTACAGAGCTTTTCTGGATTCCCGCCTGCGCGGGAATGACAGGTTTTTTTGTACTTCATAACTATGAGAATTGCTATATTGAAATTACTGGAAAATATCCCCGATCGCGATCGCCAAACCGGGCAGTAAGGGCGACGATAAAATATCCCCATTTAACTATTGCTTTTGACCAATTTTTAGGCAGAAACCGGGTACGAGCGATCGCATCTCTGTCACCGCACCAACCTTGTCATAGAAACCCGGTTTCTTTCCTGCGAGAACCCGGGTTTCTTTAGTTAATTTTGGGCTTGCCTAAATTGTCGCTTGGGTGCGAGAAACCGGGTTTCTTTAGTTAATTTTGGGCTTGCCTAAATTGTCGCAGAAACCCGGTTTCTAAAACTCCACCGCCCCCAACGCAATCAACGAGGCTTTCTCGGCTGCCGTCAACCCGGTGACTCCGGCAATCTTCGCCCCGGCATAGAGTTTATTGCTAATGGTTTTCAGACATTCACCGGACTGCAAATCCCAAATCTTAATCGTTCCGTCAGAACTACCAGAGGCCAAGGTTTTGCCGTCAGGACTGATTGCCACCGACCATACCACGCTTCTATGTCCCCGCAAGGTTTGCAGACAGTCGCCGCTATGAATATCCCAGAGTTTTATGGTTTGGTCATCACTGCCAGAAGCCAGGATATTGCCGTCAGGACTGATTGCCACCGACCATACCGAATTGCTATGCCCCCGTAAGGTTTGCAAACACTTGCCGCTATGGAGATCCCAGAGTTTTATGGTTTCGTCATCACTGCCAGAAGCCAGAATATTGCCGTCCGGGCTGAATACCACCGATCTTACCCAATTGCTATGCCCCGGTAAAGTTTGCAGGCATTCGCCGCTATGGAGATCCCAGAGTTTGATCGTATTGTCAGAACCGCCAGAAGCCAGAATATTGCCGTCGGGACTGATTGCCACCGACCATAACGAATGGCTATGCCCCCGCAAGGTTTGCAGGCAGTGGCCGCTATGGAGATCCCAGAGTTTGATCGTATTGTCATCACTGCCAGAGGCCAGAATATTGCCGTCGGGAGCGTAGGCCACCAAAAATACCCAATTGCTATGCCCCTCAAAGGTCTGAAGACAGTCGCCACTATCAATATCCCAGAGTTTGATCGTATTGTCATAACTGCCAGAGGCCAGGGTTTTCCCGTCGGGAGCGTAAGCCACTGACCATATCAAACTGCTATGCCCCGGTAAAGTTTGCAGGCAGTCGCCACTATGGAGATCCCAGAGTTGTATCGTTTTGTCAGAACCGCCGGAGGCCAGAATATTCCCGTCGGGAGCGTAGGCCACCGAGAATACCGAATTGCTATGCCCCTGCAAAGTTTGTAGGCAGTCGCCGCTATGGAAATCCCAGAGTTTGATCGTATTGTCAACACTGCCAGAGGCCAAAGTTTTCCCGTCGGGACTGATTGCCACCGACCATACTGAATTGCTATGCTCCTGCAAAGTTTGCAGGCATTGGCCGCTATGGAGATTCCAGAGTTTGATCGTATTGTCAACACTGCCAGAGGCCAAAATATTCCCGTCGGGACTGATGGCCACCGACCATACCCAATCGCTATGTCCCGGCAAAGTTTGCAGGCAGTGACCGCTATGGAGATCCCAGAGTTTGATCGTATGGTCATTACTGCCAGAGGCTAGAGTTTTCCCGTCGGGACTGATGGCCACCGACCTGACCCAATTGTTATGCCCTGGCAAAGTTTGCAAACAGTCACCGCTATGGAGATCCCAGAGTTTGATCGTATTGTCATAACTGCCAGAGGCCAGGATATTCCCGTCGGGACTGATTGCCACCGAGAATACCGAATTGCTATGCCCCTGTAAAGTTTTCAGACATTCTCCACTCTCGATATCCCAGAGTTTGATCGTATTGTCATAACTGCCAGAGGCCAAAATTTTGCCGTCGGGACTGATGGCCACCGACTTTACCGGATTGCTATGTCCCGGCAAGGTTTGCAGGCAGTCGCCGCTATGGAGATCCCAGAGTTTTATGGTCTGGTCATCACTGCCAGAGGCCAGAATATTGCCGTCGGGACTGATGGCCACCGACCTTACGGAATTGCTATGCCCGCGATAGATGGCTATTTGCTCGCCGTCCGCCACTTCCCAAAGACGAACTTCTCCATTATCGTGACCCGTGGCTAAGAATCTGCCATCGGGACTGAAGGCGACTGATAAAACAAAATCAAAAGCCTTGGCAAATAAAGATTCGTTCAGATTAGCATTGGTAAAATTAACATTGCGTAAATTAGCTGTAGTAAAATCAGCGCCTAAAATTACCGTATTGCTGAAATCACGATTTTGCAGACTGGTTGGATCAACTTTTAACAATACCGTTGCCGCATTGCCACCCAGATAACCCACTTCCGCTTCAGTTTTCCCTTTCGTGGCAGCAATTAAATCAAGTAATCGCTGTTTAGCGATTTCCAGATTTAGCATGGGCAGCAATAAATCCAGCAAGGCTTTAGTCAGAGGGGCTTGGCCAAAGGTTTCGCGCAAGTTATCCGCAAATGAAATAGTAGCGATTTCCGCAAAGTCCGGCGCTAATATCCCCAATTGCACGGCGAATTTATAGGCAACAAAAAACTCTAATAAAGAACGATGGGCTGGGGAATAGTCACCATCAGCATTGCGAATTAATAGGGTTTGACCCATCATGTCATAATGCCAATGATCTAAATCTTTTTGTTCCTGCACCACTGGACCAAAACAGCGGCGAATCCGGTCGGGAAATAGGCGATAGTTGAGGCTCATTTGGTCAGTAGAAAGCATTTCCCAAGCTAACTCACAAAGAAAATAAAGCTTATCCGTCATTGAGGTAAAGGTGCGATCGGTTTTAATATCCCGTTCCATTTTGCGCCGCACCGCATAGAGATAAATTCTGGCTAAATCGATGGGCTTTCCTGATTCAATCTCTGGTAATGCTTCCAAAATTAAATTGACCATTACCGGACGACGGGCTAAGTCCACTAATTCAGGATTAGCCATAATTTTCGCGATAGTTTCGGGCTTGGCTTCTCGTTTGCACAATACTTCTCGAATTTGCTCATTATTCAGTTTTTCTAACTCCAACACTTCAAAGTGTGGGGGTTGTCTGATTAATTTGGATGTTGAGGCTTGCAGTTCCGCATTGAGTAAATCCCGCCCTTCTTTGGCTTCGGGAAAATGCTCTGTGCGACAAGTGAGAATAGCCTTGGAACCGGGCACCACCACTTTAGCCAATTCCCAAAAGTTATTAATCATTTTCTGGCGATCGACCTTGGCTGCCATTTCGTCAAAGCCATCAAAAATTAACAACAATTTACCCATACGGTTGAGTTGTTCAAAGGCTTTATAATTGGGCAAACCTACATCATGTTGGCGAAAGAAAAATTCGGAAAACAGCGATTCCACTGATACTGCTTTGGCATAGTCTCGCAAAGGAATCACCAAAGGTAAACGAGGCAGTTTATTCCCTTCTGCTTTTGCTGTCCGATATTTTTGCACCGCTTGCCACGCATAGTGCAAAACAAACCAAGTTTTGCCCGTGCCAAATTCCCCTAAAATCGATAAATGTTCTTTAGCAGAATCGTTTAACCAAGTATTAATGTAGCGATCTATCCAACCATTGCGTTGGTCATAGCGACTTTTTCCCAGACTTTGCTGAGTTTTTGGGTCGAGTTCTTCTTTAGTACAAGCAAGGGGTACATATAATGTATCGATTTTTTGGCGTTTAACCTCAGTTTCTAACCAATTCAAATAACCGCTAAAGTTTACGGCTTCATCAATCAATTCATCAAAGGTATAGCAAAATAAACGGCGATCGCCCTCTACTGCATCTCTAACCGCTTGACTCACCCGACTCGGCGCCACTAACCACCCTTCATCAGTCTGATGTTTTTCTACGGATTCCTCTAAAGCTTTTAAATCATTAATATTTGCTTCCCCTTCAATGCCTCTCACTAAAATTCGGTCATATCTTCGCCTTGCGGGAACTTGAATGATCCATTCAAAATAGTCTGATTCCCAAACATCTTCTCTCTCGAAATCATATAAAGCATCAAACCAGTTATGTAATTGCTGGGTAAAATTGCTATTAGAAAATGCGGGGCGATCGCCTGGTGGTAAACTATGCAGACTCTCGAATCGTTGGTTAAGTTGAGCGATCGCGCTTTTGAACTCTGCGTATAAGCGATCGATTGTCTGATCGCGTCGCACTTCTGCGGGGTTGCGAGTGCGTTTAACTATCTCAATAAAAATATCGCTAAATTTAGCCAATTCGGGCAAAATATTTATGCGGCGATCGCGGATTTCATCTCCGAGGGCATATTCTTCAATATATTTTTCTACTTGATTTAAAAAAAATCTTGGATTGTCTCCATTGAACGCCTGGTGAAATGCTTCTTTTATTTCTTTTTGGCGAAATAGTTCCAGAATCAACCGCAAATCTTCCTGATTCAATATTCCTAATTGATTCGCCCCATACTCGACCAAAGCATATTGATAAACCCCAGTAAAGTCGGCTGGGGGATGCTCTGGATCGAGATTAAATTTTTTTAGTATTGTAATAAATAACTCTTGACGTTGAGCTTGCTTTACCGCCAAAGGTATGGCACCCTTAGACCCAGCTAGGATGGCATTAATAACATCGTCAATTCCAAACATAGCTAAATTTCCTTTTTTTAGACTGAGACAAAATCCCTCAAGATCGCGGTTCCATCTCCCAATTCGGGAGAGGGGAGTCAAGAGACTCAGAAAAGTGGCTGATTTTTATTTTAGCATATTTATACCAATTTCAAAAATTCATCCAACAGCCCCTAACATTCGTAGGGTGGGCTACTATGAAGAGAGGAAAGAGAGGAGAGAAAAGAGAGGGGAGAAAAGAGAGGGGAGAGGACTTTTTCCTATTTGATCAGCATCCTCTATCCTATTTCCTCTATCCTCTATCCTATGCATCCTCCGATGTGTGTGGATTTTTGCCCACCCTACAATATAAATACTTATTGTTGCCTAAATTTTTGTAAATGGTATTATTTCCAATCAATTCAATATTTAATTGGCAGTGAACCTAGAAACGTCAGACTAGAAGCAGTGGAACTATGAGAAGATAAAAAATTCTGGTTGATTACTTTGGGATATAATCTATCTAAGTCAATGCTAACCAAAGGGTTTAAACAGGCATGAATGATTATCTGGCTTTGAAGTTAGGAAAGTTACAAGCGCAAATTTATTGGCTACATGATGCGGAAAAATTTACTGAATTGGCAGAAAGTGCCGCCGAAATTTATCAATGTTTAGGTTATGACGCAAAAACCGCCGAAACTGTTGGCAATTTAATTAGTCAAGCTTATCAATTAGCGGATCCGGCTGATTTGGCTTATCAAGCCGGTGATTTTGATTTAGAAATGCAGTTTTATCATCAGGTTAAGGATAAATTATTAGAAGCAGAAGCTCATTTAGGTTTACCAGAAAGTATCGCCGAACATCAAATGAAATGGTGGCTTTATTTTCGCCATAAACAAAAGTTAAAAGTGGCGATACATTTATTTTTACAACATTTTAAATCTTTAGGATGGATTAATTTAATCCCAGCGATACAAGTGAGTTATGATTTAGTGAAAATCTGCAAAATCCATAAGTTACGAGACTTGGAAATGACCGCTGAGTATGCCAGTCACTACTGGAGTATTTTGCTGAAAATGAAGCCGCCACAATATCCTTATTTGGGTTAACTATAATATAGCATTTTTTATTAGAGATGTAAAAGGAAACAGGGAATAGAAAATAGAAAACAAGATCCGTGACTTTGGCTGAGGGAAATATCTCCGATCAAAAGCGACTAAAAGCGATCGCCTATAAAATATCTTCTTTTGCCAATTCAGCTTTTTGCCAATTCAGCCCTTGAAGTAAAGTTGAATACCACACGGGGGGATTTTTTCGTTTAATCTTGTTCAGGGAGTAGGGACCCGCGCATTTCGGCAGGAAATTTCTGCCTTGACAGCTATAACATATATACCGAAATGCAACGCCGCCCTCTCCTGTAGATGGCAAATCTTGGAAAATACAGTAGGACTTAGGTCGCTACTCTCTATCTAGGATTTTGTCGGGGCTTCTCTCCGAGAAAAAGCCCCGCATTACCTGAGTGCGGCAGTCCGATAAAAATAAAAAAATAACATCCTCAAATATTGAAATGCGTTTTCCAGCAAGTTACTTTAAGGCAGATTTTTTCAAGGTGCTTTCTAATCCGATCCGGATTCAAATTCTGGATACCCTGCGTACAGGAGAAAAAAACGTCAATGATATTGCTCACTATCTAGAGTTAGAAGCATCTTCAGTTTCTCAACAACTGACGGTGTTGCGTCGCAGTAACTTGGTGATCGCTCGCAAGCAAGGCAACCAGGTGTTTTACTCAATCCGGGATTTGGCGATTTTTAAAGTGCTCGATGCAGCTTTGGAAGTGTTTAACAACCACCTAGTTGACGTCCGGGAGACTTTGGAAAAACTAGAGTAATTGCGATCGCAGAACACAGAGGGAATGAGGAGGGGAGGAGGGGATGAGGGGCTCTCCGGGCAGAGGTTTGTAGGGGCGACAGCATTGGCCACAAAAATATTTGCATCCCTGCCCAAATTTATATTGGCCAATGCTTCGCCCTAATTGACAATTGATAATTGACAATTGATAATTGTCAATTATCAATTATTTTCCCCCGCTCCTCCGCTCCTCCGCTCCTGATCGCTGAATCTTTAACTTTCGTTCACCACCACGGGATAAGGAATCAAGCGTTCATAATCTTGCAGAGTGCCATTCGATAAACAGCAATCGATAATCTCTCGACCTACGGGGTCAAGATCCGGTTCGAGAAACTGCTTAATTTGCTGGTCAAAAAATTCCTTGAGAATTTCTGCACCGCGATCGAAAGCTTCATCTCCGACCTCCGGCTGTAAATTGACCCGAAAAAACCAATTACCAATAGTTTGGCCTTCCACAATCATCGATCGCAGAGTATAGCCCAACAGGGAACAACGAGAAGCCACCGCTTGCTCTCGACTAATTCGAGCGCCACCACGACGAGCGAGATATTCCCGTGCGATCCACTGAGGCATAAAGCCCACTTCCCAAGCCCCAATATGCTGATTGGGACATAAAACATAACGCACTTTAGGAGTAGAAATAATTTGTTGCAGAATTAAATTCGCTTGAATCACTCGCCGACCCGTGGCAAAAGGCCAATAAGAACCGACCCCCTCAGAAGTCATCCCCTCTTTTTGCACAATACTGGGGTTGGCGTAGCCGCGAGGAGCAACCAGTCGCCACAGCCAAGCTAGGGCTGGTGGCAGAAAATGCAGTAGGCCGATAATTCCATAAGTGGGCAATTCCTTAGTACAGGGAGGAGTGCGTACCCCAAAGCTGCGAATATCCACACTTACAGGGCGGTTCACCACTTGCGGGATAATTGCTCGTGGAATTACCACACGGGGGTTGGGGCAAGGTTGACCCGGTGCGTCCTCAACATGATCCCAAATCAGGGCAGTGCTATGGGGAGGCGCATCAATATTCAGGAATAGCAGGGGTTGCGGGGGATGGATGGTCAATTCTTCCAGGGCGGGGTCTGTGCCGTAGCGAGTGATATGGTTCAGGCGAACAAACCAGGCATTTTCTGCATCCATCACCGCCAGTTTATCTTGATTTTCCGGTCTACGGAGACTGGGATGGCACAATGCCATGTCATCGGTGACAGGATGCAGTTCGCAGCCCCTGGGCAAGATTAAGGTGCGCTCGTCTCCAGTGATGATATTTTTCCCCAGCAGCAGGCTACCGTCAAACCGACGGTGAATTTGCTCCAGCATCTCGCTTTTACCGCCGCCACTTGCCCCTTCATGCATCAAGGTGATGTGATTATCGTAGGGAGTGACGACTCTGACGGTGGAAGCGTGAGCGGTAATCCAGTTTTCTTGTTCGCCCAAAGTTAACAGAATGCCGTAAATCCCTTTTTTGGCACTAGGCCCAGGATAGAGGTTGTAGCTAAATATTTCGTGTAAACCAGGACAACGATTGTGGACCACCACTTGTTTGCCGCCAAAGACTGTATGGCGGAAAGGCGGAGCCACATAGATTACCCCTCCCAGGGAAAATTCTGGGCCTAAGCTGGCTGGGTCGTGAATCCCTTGGAGCAAGGATAGTCCAAAGGCAAAAAAGCCTGCATTGGCCGGTGCCACAACTACGATCTCCGGTCCTTTGCCTTGAACCCCAGCCACGAAAACAAATAAGGCCAGTTCCTGGGTTTTCAGCCATTCAAAAGTCTGCGATCGCAGGGTGTCAAAATCAAAGCCATACCGGGAATTAAAGGTCTTTTTATTGGTGGGTTGGTCGTCACCAATCACCATACAATCGGGATCGCGCCGTCGCATATAGGGCTCGGTATAGTTAGCGCAGATACCATTTTTAACTTTGCATACCACCGCTTCAACTACTTTGCCCCGATTGGGAACTTCGTATGCTACTTCGTGATAACCGGGCATTAAGATATTGAACTCCGCATCCCGAACCGCCAAGTCGATCAGTTCCTCGACGTTTGAGGCAAAGGTAAAACCGGGGCAGGATTGGAGAATATCGATCAGTTCTGGAGGTAACTTAAAATTAGGAAGCGAATTTATTGGTGCCATAAACTTCCTGAACAATCTATTAATAAAAACTACTGGAACTATCTGACAGATTTTGGTGAAATCGCCCTTTCATCTTTCTACAGGATCGAGCCAAAATTTCTCTGATTGCTTTGGCCGATAATGATTTGGTGAGCAATGATTTGGGGAGCAATTTTTTGATTCTGCCTGATTTAGTAGCCTAACAGCAAAAATTACCTGAACTGCTGAATTTTTATAAAGATTTAACTTTTAGAAATTTTGGTGATTATTTTTCTGCTTAAATTTCTTAAAAACTATGAATATGAAAATATTTGCATATTTATAGATAGTGATTTAAAACTCATATATTAAATAACTGCTATAAAAATTAGAGCCAAAAAAAGAAACCGGCTTTTTCCCATAATTTTTCCTATCGATAGCCTGAAGGTTGGGAAAAAACCAGAACTGAGTAAAATTTATTTGCTTAACTAGACTTTAGGGCAAAAAAATCAGCACGGATCTGTCATAAACCGCCGAAAATACCCCGAAAATACGCCGAAAATATTCCGAAAATATCTCGAAAATATCCCGATTTACCTAATCTCGCAACACATAGCCGATTCCCCGCACGGTTTGAATCAGACGCTTTTCATTTTTGGCCTCTAGTTTCAATCGCAAATAGCGAATATAGACCTCAATAATATTAGAATCGCCCATAAAATCATAACCCCAGACATTTGCGAGAATTTGCTCCCGGCTGAGGACTTCGCGGGGATGAGAAATGAGGTATTCTAACAGGTCAAACTCTTTGGCCGTCAGTTCGATTAATCTGCCGCCGCGAAACACTTCACGAGTTCGTTGGTTGAGATTCAGATCCGCAAAGGTTAATCTGTCTGGGTCATCTTCTTGAGTGCGTCGGAGGTAAGTCCGAATTCGGTCTAGGAGTTCTTCTGTGCTGACGGGTTTGAGTATATAGTCATCAGCCCCCGCATCTAAACCCGCTACGCGAGCGGGTACATCATCTTTAGGGGTTAATAAAATTACCGGCACCATATTGCCGTTGGTTCGCAAAATGCGACACAGTTCTAATCCTGAGAGTCCCGACAACATGGAATCCAGAATCACCAGATCCGGGTTCAATTCTTGGGCGGCTTTCAGTCCTGATATGCCATTTGGGGCTACAGTGACTTGGTAGTTTTCATATTTTAGTTCTAGTTCAATGAACTGAGCCAGCTTTACTTCATTTTCTACCAGCAGGATATGTCCATTCATAATACAGATGATAATTCAGGGTGAGCGATCGGTTGTTCTGTCAAGATAGCACTGTCAGCGGGGTGGCTGAGAGGCGAACCCGATCGAGAGCGATCGCTCAATATCAAGATCGGCGGCAGAATCGATAAAATGGATGCGATCGATCTGAATGTGCTGGTGAATTGTGATGAATTTAAAATTTTTCCACCGACAAGACCATGTTGACTTTGATCAAATTTTTCACCGGATTGAATTTATCCCCTGGGGGTTATGCGGGTTGTTGTTGTTCAGGTGTTTTCTCTTGGTTCTCTATGGGAGTGAGGCTTCGGCGACGTTGACCCCGGGCATTAACCCGAATGACTTATCGGCGATTCCGGTACAGAGTAGCCAAGGGTTTGAAGCCCTGACCCAAAAGATAGAACAAAAGATAGAACAAAAGATACAACAAGAGATACAACAAGAGATACAACAAGAGATACAACAAGAGATACAACAAGAGATAAAAATTGTGGAAATTTCCTTATTACCCAACCAGGAACGGGATAATATTACGGTGAATCCAGAACAGACTTATCAAGCGTTTACGATTTGTCAAGCTTTGTCTGACGGTAAGGGCTGCCAAGAACAGATATTTATTGAAGATATGACTACGGGCAAATTTTATCAGATTCAAGGAATTCCTCTGTCTTGGCGTCCTTTTACGAATCTAGCTTGGACTGATGAGAAATATTTGGCATTCGATCGCTGGTCAAATCGTTATTATGGTTTACATTATGTGGTGGATATGAATCAGAAAAAATTAGTGGATATTTCAGCGGTTGGGGAATGATTAACGAGGAGATTTTTCTAAGTCCCAAATTTTTACGGTGCGATCGCTGCTGCCACTGGCAAGGATATGACCATCGGGGCTAAAAACTACCGATTCCACCCATCGGGAATGCGCCGATAAAGTATCAATCACTTCTCCAGTATCAAGATTCCACAATTTAATGCGACCGAGTAAGCTGCCACCGGCTAAAATTTGCCCATTGGGACTAATGGCAACGGATAGCATACTGCCAGAATGACTAGCTAAAGTGGCGATCGCTTCTCCGGTTTCTACTTGCCAAAGTTTAATAGTTTTATCCGCACTGCCACTGGCTAACCGCTGACTATCGGGACTAAATACAACCGAATGCACGATACCAATATGTCCCAATAAGCGGCGATCGGGCTGAAGATTAAAGCCAACTTTTCCTTGAATTTGGTTTAAATTCCATAGATGAACGGAACCATCTTCTGCCCCACTGGCGAGGACTTGACCATTGGGACTAAACGCCACGGAAAATACCCGGCCCAAATGCCCCGAAAATGTGCCAATTTCTTCGCCTAATGCCAAGTTCCAAAGTTGAATTGTGCCATCATACCCCCCACTAGCTAAGAATTGGCTATCCGGGCTAATCGCCACCACAGAAACCCCAACTTGTTGGGCGTTTAAAGTCGCTAATAACAAGCCACTGGATAAATCCCAAATTTTAATATTGCCTCCGTAACTATTAGTGCTACTGACTAATATTTTACCATCAGGACTAATGGCAATGGAAGAAACAATTTCCCCCGCATCAGAATGTCCGGTTAGCGTTTGCATCAGTTCGCCGGTTTTCAGGTTCCAAATTTTTATCGTGCCGTCAAAACTGCCGCTGGCAATTTCTGTGCCATCGGGGGTAATTGCCACCGATTGAACATCTTGATCGTGTCCAGATAAGGTTTTATATAAAGAAATATTTTTGTCTGATAAATTGGGGGTAATTGCTGAAGCAATACTTTTGGCAATCGCTGGTTTTTTATTAGATTCAGAACCCGGTTTTTGGGGCGATATTGCCGCCGTGACATTAAGCATTGCCCTAGCCAAAGGCGCAGTTTTAACCGGAGAAACTTCCCGGTTATCTGTGAGACTTTTTTCCGGCATCTGAGGAGGTTGAATTGTCTCAAATTTATTATCATTTTTATGCGGCAACGGTGATGTTGACAATGGCGATTCTGTCGAATTATTTTCAGTTAAATTAGCCCGGATATATTTATATATATTGACTTCTAAGTAGCCCACTATACCAATTAATAAAACTGTGGCAACAGCCAATTTTTTAGATTTTAGGTTCGGTTTTTTCCAGGGTTTTGCTTTTGGCAAACCTTGATATAATAAAGGATAATAAAATAAAAAGTTGTTTTTGACTGTTATATTTTTTTCAATTTCTGTTAATTGCTGGAGAATAACATGGGTGTTTTGAGGCCGATTTCCGGGCAAGCGAGAAATCAGATAGTCAATAAAATCTGCCAAGAATGGAGAAATTTTCGGAGCCGAATTTCGCCATTGCAAAGTATCAGTGCAGGGGTCATAAAATTCCAGGGGATGTTTACCCGTGAGTAAATGCACAAAAGTCCGTCCCAAAGCAAAAAAATCTGATTGGGGGACGGGATGACCATTTTCTTGTTCTGGGGGCGCATAGCCTTTGGAAGCAATCACCGTTCCGCGATGTCCCACGCCCATTTTTGCTAAATAAGTGCCGGTGACTTCGCGCACTGAACCAAAGTCAATTAATGCTAATTGACCATTGGGTTGCAGCATGATATTGGTGGGTTTGATATCTCGATGGAAAAATTGCCAGCGGTGAACTTCTTGCAAAATATCGGTCATTTGTTTGAGCCAGTCAATGGCTTCTTCTTGAGTGATTGGGTAGTTGCCCCGATCGCCTAACCATTCTTCTAAGTTTTGACCGTAAATCTTTTGCATAACCAAGCAATGTATGGACATTTTGCTGGCTCGCATCTTAACGGTAAAATAGCCTTGGGGTTCAACCCTGGGAATTCCTGGGTGTCTGAGTTTTTGTAAAACATTGGCTTCTTGTTTAAACAGGGCGATCGCCTTGGGTTCTTTTAGTTGCAGCACTTTTAAAACTTTGGCAAAACCGCGATCGTCCACTTCATAAGTTTTGGCAAAACCGCCCTCTCCCAGCAACTTCGTCACCCGATAGCGTCCGGCAATCAGTAATTCCGTACCGCATTGACGACAAATTCGGTTATTCGCATTTAAAGGATCGCTCGGTTTGGGACAATTGGGATTAATGCAGTAACTCATGGAAGCCGATGGTAAAGCGATATTTTTCTTAGATCATAGCTGGATATCGCCGATCTGTAGTTTAATCATAGACCTCTCGTCCCCGAATTGACCGTCGGAAAGATTTTGAACCACCAGAAATAAATTGCCAGCGGGCAGTGTGGTAAGGCTACCGGCAACCGGGCAGGAGTATCAGATATTGTAGGAGTATCAGATATTGTGCGATCGCCGACGGTTCCATTCCCCGAATTAAATATCGTTCTGGAAAAGTGTTGCTCATATCTCCCTTGCCAAAACACCGACGAGATGCACATTTAATTGCTGCCATCATCACGACATTGCTGGATAGCAACGGGTAAACTCCCAAAGCCAATACTTCCCTGCGGTGAACCTAGCTGATCTCGTCGCCCGATGTTTGACAATTGCCTATCAACCTGATACCAGCGCGGCAATTCGCGACTTAAAGCAGCAGCTAGGAGTGCTTTAGTCATCGACCTACCTGTGAACCAACGACGAGTTATCGGGTAAGGTTCGGGAGTCGCCTCTCTCCCCTCCCCCAAGAACCGTGCGTGACTGTTTCCAATCACACGGCTCAAGCCTTACTTCCAGCCATTAACTTGGGTTTTGAGTGTACCTGTTTGTGACACGCTTTGTGCAAGTGGATGAGATTCTCGGTGTCGTCCGAGCCGCCATCTTTCACGGGTACTATGTGATGGGTTTCTATTTCTTCTCCGTTGAATAAGCTGTCTCCACATATCGGGCATTTCCATTCCTGGAATTTGGCTATTTGCTCGTATTTTGAGCCTTTTGCCCAGTGGTTTTTCCCGTTTTTGATGCTTCGACTATGCCAGTATTCCCGGAGGGTAGGGTCGTCTGGACTTGCCTGACCTTTGACTTTGATGTGCCTGACAATTGGGGTTTTGCTGATGTCGTATAAGATTTCGGATTTTTCCTTGCCTTTTCTACCAGTTCCCTGACACATGAACATCCAATCAACTCCTCTATATCGCTTAAAGTAGCGATTTTTCACCCATTTTTTTGGTTTGTTGGGATGCCGTCTTAGAGACCAACGCCAGAGGTATTGCCACACTCGATAATTGATGTAGCTAAAGGTTTCTTTGCTAACCACACCTCTGTAGTAGTTCGCAAAACCTCTGAGAAGTGGGTTTATTCTATTGATGACTTGTTCTTGTGTGTTGGCTTTCATTTCGGATAGAGTCTGTCCTATCTTTTTACAGAATGCCAATACTTTTTCTTTCTGGGGTTTAATTAAACATTTGCCATTGTATTGGCGTATGTTGAACCCCAAGAAATTGAATCCATCATCAATGTGAACCATTTTTGTTTTCTCAGCGCTGATTTTTAGTCCTCTTTCTGATAACCATTGCTCGCTCTGGGTAAGTGCATTTTCAAGCGATTCTTTGTCCTTTGATGTAACAACAAAGTCGTCTGCATACCGAATGATGCCTAGCTTTGGGTTAGCTTGTTTAATGACTGTTTCTAACCCATGCAATCCAATATTTGCTAATAGTGGACTTATGACACCACCTTGAGGTGTACCTGTCTCTGTGGGGTTGTATTTACCTTCATCGATAAACCCAGCTTCTAGCCAGTCCTTGATAAGTTTTCCACGTGGAACAAAACCTATCATTTCCATAATGGTTTCATGGGCAATGTTATCAAAGAACCCTTTGATGTCAGCGTCTAGAACCCATTTGTGTCCGCCGCAAGTGGGACTTGTGTTGAGTCTAATCCAACATTGTCCTATGGCGTCTTGGCAGTTTCTACCGGGTCTGAAGCCATAAGAGTTGGCTTCAAACACTGCTTCCCATTCTGGTTCTAATGAATTTTTGACTATTGCTTGTGCGACTCTATCCTTTATGGTTGGGATGCCTAAAGGACGTTTCTTAGCATTTGATTTGGGTATGTACACCCGTTTTGTGGGTGATGCTTTTGGCATTTTCCACTCATTGACAAGTTTTACTCGCTGTGCAGGGGTGTTTATTACCTCCTTGTCTATCCCTGCCGTTTGCTTTCCGGTGTTAACCTGAGTAATTTGTCTGACACTAAGCAGTAGGTTTGAACGGCTTTTTATCATCAATTTCTGCAATCTTCTCAATTGCTTCCACTGACCAAGTTTTCTGGCACGAAAGATTCTTTGTCTTAGATTCCTGACATTCTTTCGGATTTTCTTCCAGTTGACCTGTGACCAGTCCTTAAGTTGTCCGTTATCTCCATTTATCAAGATTGTTCTTGACATCTAACTTATGACTCCGTTTGAGGTTTCTTGTGTCATTGTTTCTTTCGTGTAAGACCCAAGGGAAGTCTGCTATTACTTTCGTTCGGGGGCAAATTTTGAACCCCTATCTACCCCATTACAGGGCAGCGTTCGCTTTTTCCCTCATCTTCTACCCTCCAGAGATTTCCGTCTTTGTTGCCTCAGACCTACTTAAGGTTTCGACCTCCCTTAAGACTCTGTAGGGCTTACCCTGTTGCGTCATTTGAAGTTATTGATGTGGTTAGGTTGACTACCTATTCTACGGAAGGGTTTTGTTTTCACTTCTGAATAACGAAGTACCATTCAGAACTACCTTCTTTGCCGTTTTTGGCTACAGCCTGTCAGGGATAATTTGGCTGTTTCACGTATCACGTAGTTTAATCAGTAGCTATGGACTATGTTCAACCTTCCACCTCTTCCCTCTTGCTCCTCACCGCTTAATCCCTAGCAGTTTTGGCTACTTTTGGGGTCTGCATTCCGGCTGTTTCGTTACCTACTAGGCCGTGACCGGACTCACTGAGTCCTTTCCACGAGGGCTAGGGGTGAAAATCCCTAGGGGACTGGGAGTCCCGTTTCATCTGACCAGTTCAGGTCGCACACTTCGTTCCGTGGTTTCGGGTGTATTGGCTTTCTTGTGCCGCCCTATCCCCCTGGGTACTTCGGGATTTCGACATCAAAGGAATGTAAAATCCTTTGACTTTCCGGGGTGAGAAATTAAGCTCACCCCGCTTTCCCCTTGTCCTTTTGGACGCAGGGTATCAACCAGTTTCGCTACTTACTCTTAGAGAGGGTTCAAGCGGAGCTTTCGCGCTCTCGCTGACCCACGCCTAACCCTAATTGGCTCTTCGGGAGTTCCCTATCTGGTTAAGAGTTACCACCAATAAGCCCGCTTCACAAGATTGATAGTGAGTCTCCCGATGGGGCTGTTGCCTAACTACCCCTGGGGTTGTTCCCAGGAAATCCGGGTAATTGTCCTCCTTGATGGACAACAAGAACCACAGTTGATCGGGCTCTTTGGCGTTAATGGAACCCCTGTAACCCTCACCCCCGCCACACTTCAGCCTGTTGGCCTCCGCTTTTGCGCTCTTCCGAATCGCACAAATATGGAAAATATAGCAATCTTAAATGATTTATGAAGCTGCTCCCCTCTCCCCTTTTGGGAGAGGGGAGAGGGGTGAGGGCTTATTTCCCAATTGATTTAGGATTGCTATAAAAGTGAATTTATCGTGCGTTCAACCTTTATTTATCGCATAAAACGCCAAAAATGGTGATTCTATAATAAAAATATTCAAAATACATCTCGGTGATTACTCTCAAAATTAATATCCCGTTAGGCAGAAATTTAGTTTGGCATATTTGGGCAAAAAGCAGGATTTTAAATTGGGTTTCATCAATGTAAATAAATCTCATGCCAATGAGTTACAACTATTTTATTTAGATTCTATTTAGATTGAAAGATTGTTGCTTTAACCAGTAAATTACTAGGGAATCAAGGATTTCACCAAGTCACCGTCAAATTACTGGGATTAATCTATTAACCGGATATCCTGGAGGACTGTTCGTTAATTTTGGTCAATCAAGGCCATAACCACTTTTAGGTAATTCATCAGTACCAATTCAACACTTCTGCAAATATCAATTAACAAATCACCATAATTTTAGGAAAATTTAACAAAATCTGGCTAATTCTTTCAATATTCAGTATATGCATTCACTATAATGGTTGATGTGGCGGGTTAATCAGCGATCGCGCCACATCAACCATTCGTTTTTTTTACCCACCAGGAGCCCTATGATGCCAAAACAGCAATTTGCAGCCGGAAAATACTTTTCTGTTTTAATTTGGCTATTGCAAGACCGGCAAAACTTTCTCCAAGAAATTTCCCAAAACGTACAACTTTACCAAAAAATTAACGCCTTGCTCATTTGTAGCTCCATATTTTTTGCCATTTATGGCGGAATTATTGGCGCTTCTAGCAGTTGGCAACAAGCTTTAGCCTCAATGGTGAAACTGCCAGCTTTGTACTTAATGACATTAATGATTTGTTTACCCACATTATACTTTTTTAATGTCTTTTTTGGCTCCAGAAAACCGTTTGGGCAATATGTCGCTCTGTTATTATCAGCAATGGCGGTGATTAGCGTCTTATTATTTAGCTTTGCGCCCATCACCTTGTTATTTATGACGACGACTACCAATAACTATCAATTTTTTAAATTGTTGAATGTAATCATATTTAGTCTAACCGGATTTTTGGGGATTAAATTTTTCTATGAAGCAATGCAAGCCTTCTCAGAAAACGAATTGGTAGGGCAAGAAACCCGCGAGAAAATTTTGCAATTGTGGTTGATTCTGTATGGATTAGTGGGCTGTCAACTCGGTTGGACACTCCGACCTTTTTTTGGCAATCCAGGAATGCCTTTTGAGTTATTTAGAGAAATGGGGGGCAATTTTTATCTAGATATTTTGCGGGCTCTGGGTGAAATTTTCGGTTTTCAATAAAGTAGGAGCAGTCCTGAAGAATGTTTCTTGGCTTTGTTGGGCGAACCCCCCGCATTCGCGGGGGCAAGCTTCGGGATCCGCTGCGCGGTATCGCCCCGAATAGCCAGCACCAAATGAATAGCTTTGATAAAAAAACGGGTTCCACCGAAAGCGGGCAGACCCATTTTGAGGACATGAATTTTCTTTCACTCTTGATTGGCTGGAAAAGATTTTAGATTTTAGATGAAATTAACCCTCTAAAATCTAAAATCAATCCCTGCAAAATATCAATTATAGAGGTCGATACACTCGATAGTTAATACTGGGGAAAATATTGTCGATCGCCTCGACTTTTTCCAGCCAACCGGAATCTATTTTTCCGCTATTTACATCATCATAGATTTTATTTAACCGCATCAAATGCGATCGGGTGCGCCGCACCGCATAGGGAACCATCGTCCCAGTCCGCATAATAAATGCCCAGTCCGAAGACTGCGCCAGCAACAACTCCCGTGCCGCTTGGTTCAGAGCTTTTTCTTCCAACTCGTCAGCCGCCTCGCGAAGGCTCAACGAAATCATCCGTTCCGCACCCTTGTGCAAATGGGAATAAATCCAAGCATTCGTATCATTAAGCCAATACTCGTGATATCCCTTGTAACCCCAACTGGACTGGGACGGACGGCAAACCTGGTGAGTTTTGTGAGTCCGCAGATAATCCGCCAAATGAGTCATCTCATAAGTCCCTTGGTCATACCAAGACTTGCGGAATAAATAATCAATAAACCAGGGGCCTTCATACCACCAGTGGCCAAATAACTCAGCATCGTAAGGAGACACCACAATTGGCGGACGCTGCATCAGATTATAAAGATGATCCACCTGTCTTTCCCGGTTGAACATAAAGTTCCCGGCGTGTTCGGCAGCTTTTTCTCTAGCCCAGTAGGGATCGTAGAGTTGTTTATCCCCTAAACCCAAACCGCGCCCGGTAATCTTGTGATATTTAATCCCAATATTCTTGCGCTGTCCATTGGGCATAATGTAGGGCTTAATATACTCATATTCCGCTTCCCAGCCCAAGTCTTTGTAAAACTCTCGATATTCCGCCGCACCAGGATAGCCCACCTCAGAAGACCAAACCTGTTGTGAAGACTCATGGTCTCGACCGAAAGCCGCCACCCCTGTTTCCGTGAAAATTGGCGAATAAGTGCCAAACCGAGGCCGAGGCCGACCGTACAAAATCCCGTGGCCATCAGTCAGGAAATAGCGTAAACCCACATCTGCCAGCATCCGCTCCAAGCCTTCATAATAAGCACATTCTGGTAGCCATATGCCTTTGGGGGGACGACCAAAGTTTTCCTCATAATGCTGGCACGCTACTTGTAATTGAGCCCAGACAGCTTGGGGATACATTTTCATCAATGGCAAATAGCCATGAGTCGCCCCGCAGGTGATAATTTCTAAGTTATTGCTGTCTTGGAATTGTTTAAATGCCGTTACTAAATCTCCGCTATAACGCTCCCATATCTCGCGAGTTGCGTTAAACTCGCTGGCATAATGTTCGGCGAGGTAACGGATGTGGCCATTATGTTGATTGTGTTCAATTTCTAGCTCGATCAGTTCTTCGAGCTTAGATAAATGTTCGTCATAGCGTTCTTGTAGTAAGGGATCCCGGAGCATGGAGACTAACGGCGGAGTCATGCTCATCGTGATTTTAAAATCAATCCCATCGTTCCTGAGTCCTTCAAATACTCGCAGTAAAGGGATATATGTCTCGGTAATGGCTTCATAGAGCCATTCTTCTTCTAGAACATAGTCACTTTCTGGGTGTCGGACAAAAGGTAAATGGGCATGGAGAACCAAGGCAACGTAGCCAATAGCCATAGTGATTTTTCCGTAGAAGATAAAACCAATCTTATCGGTTTGTGAAAATTTTACAGTATTTTAAGATTCTAAACTTAAAAATAATGCTGCATTCATCGTCAGGACTTAGGCGAGAGTCTTAATATCTGGTCGAGACAATTCCTGGCCTGGAGATATCGGCGTTTTTCCCTTGAGTCAATCCGGGTTGGCACCCTAACCTCATCTTTGCCGATGAATAGTTAGGTATTTGTCCAGGGCAATGGCACCTGTTGATCCCCAAATCGTCTCATAATGAATTCAGAAACGCTTACAAAATAACGCCTACATAACACCCACGAAATCAAAGGAGCAAAAATATATGCATCCAAATATGCATCCAAAAAACTTGTTTGTTGTTATTTGTCTGTTTACTGGGATATGGATCGGGGGGACTCCCAGTCAAGCGGAAACCGATCGCCCGATTGAGGCTCAAATACTGGCTCAAAATGTGCCGTCTCAAAGGACGCAACCACGGAATCAAGGCCGAGACTGGTCTCAATTGGTGATCCGCGCCCAAGACCTGCCTTCAGGATTTCAAGGAATGCCCGCGGATGAATTGAACCAGCTTAGACGGGAACTAACTCAAGAAGGCTTGTCCATAGCCAGTGTCTTTGCTTTTATAGAACCGAATAATTTTGAGATGCTGCTGGGAATGACCACCCCCCTACAAAGTCCCCAGGAACAGAATGACTTTGAGGCAATTTTGGCCTCACCCGGATCTCTGCAACGGATGATCACAGAAGGGATGGGGGCTACACAAATTCTCCAACAAACTCCGTTAAGACTGGAGAATATTGGGGAAGCGGTGGCCGGGGTTAATCTGAAATTAAATATGGAAGGAGTTCCGGCCAATTTGGATATCGTGGCTTTTCGTCGCGATGCCATTGGTGCTTTTGTGTTTTTGCTGTATCTTGAGGGACAAACCCCTCAAAGACCAATTGCCAATTTAGCTCGTACCCTGGATAATCGGGCTAAGGGCATTTTAGCCGCACCGAATTAAAGCATATTTGGCATATTTATGAGTGAAATCAACATCCGTTGATTTGGTTGATGTTGAAAGGTGAAGCGATTTTTGATGTTGTCTTGCTCAGTGATTCGCGAATCCATCAGATGCTCAGATTCATTGTCCACGGATTTTCTCAGTGGTGTGAGCGATGCCGCGCAGCGGATCCCTTGCGAGAATCGCTTTTGGAAAACAATGGGAAACAACCTGATTTCTGTTATTCAATTAACTCAATTGTCTAGGGAGGATTCTTTCCCCTTCGTTCCTATAAGCATCTGGTGGTGATTTCAGTGCCTTAGAGAAATCTCTCGGTAGCCGATGCGATCTCTGGAGTCGAATCTGGCCAAAACATCAAAAATCAAGCGGATTCAACCACTGCCAAAGCTGAGGTATCAGGGCTTTGTTGGGAAAATTTCTGATTCATCTTTAACTCAGCTTCAATCCTGGGCTAAAATGTATAAGTGATTATCAGAAAATATGATTTGTCAGAGTCAATGGCTGATACATTCATCCCCGTTGCCCGATCATTCCCCCGTTTTAAACAAGCAAGCCCGATCCCTTTACTGAACATAAACAGTAAACTCTAGTCATTAGGCTGATTCAGTTCTATGCCAAGTCAAATCCCAAACCCGTCAGATTCTAGTATCAATCAAATCGTTACTCGCATTTTTACCACCCATAGAATTACTCGTGCGGATCAACAAATTTTTATGGCGACTCTGTTATCTAAGGATTCTTTATCCCCTGAAGAGCAAAGTCAAATCGATCGAGTATTTGATGGGCTTCGCCAAGGATTATTGAGGGTCGTAGACTAGCTCTAGGTCTTTTTTAATCAGGGGGTGGCAGGTGACATGAGATTGTTTTGGTTTTTGCCGGTTGACGGTAAACGGAAAAATTTAAGCTTTGCCATTTAGCCAAGGGATAAATGCCAGAGAACGTCTGACAAATCTCGTAAGATTTTTCGGATGGATCGTTAAGCCCAATCCGGTGGTTTTAGACCGGGTATCAGTCATCTGAGTCAAAATTATCTTTTTCGCTGTTGTTAAGTAAGACTGGTTTTTTCCCAGACGAGAATTAAAACTTTGGTTAAGAACTCCTTACCATAAAACCGTTTAATATGGGTAGTCTTAACAGTAGAATTAATCCAATAATCCGTACTGCCCTATGCCTTTATCTAAAGCACCAACTGATCTCAAAGAACGCGCCAAACAAGGTGACGAGAAGGCGATCGCCGCCGTACTCAATCACTTTTTCCAACCCCAAGGGATTACCGCTAAAGCCACTTTGAAGCAGGGAAATCTACTTCTCTTGATTGAATCAGAAATGGTTCCAGATCAGGATACCCTCGTTCCCTTCATTCATCAAGGACTTGCCAATTTAGGTATTGCGAATATTAATCCGAAGGTTAAAATAGGCGGACGCCAAATCGGCGGTCGCACTGCTTGGCAACAGCAGATCGATCTAGAGCATCCACCCGGACCCATTGTTGCTGATGGTGAGAATGATGACCATGATGGTGACAATGATTTGCCCTTGGTGGATGACGATGATATGCCCATTGAAGACAATGATTTCCTCGATCAGCGTTCAATGGCAGATGATGATGATGATGACTATGCCCTAGAAGGGGATAGCAGTAAACAAAACCAGAAATCCTCGAAGAAATTCTCTAAAAAGAACCTGTTGATTTTGGCGGTGGTATTGTTGTTATTCCTAGGTGGAGGAGCCGCTGCTTACTTTTTGTGGCCTGGTTTTCAGGCGGAAAAAGAAACCACCGATTCTCAACCGACGAGCGTGCCTTCTACTCCGGCATCTCCGGAAAAGCCAGCGGACGCATCCAAGGCCAGCGAAACGAAGACTACACAACCACCGGAGGCCACCAACGCTCCTAAACCGACTCCAGGCGGCAGCCCGACTCCAGTTGCCAGTGCTACAGCCCCACAGAACACCTCTACTCAGGGGCAATCCCCACAGTCAACGGTAACAAATGGAGCGAATTCTGCCAGTGGTTCGGCAACAATTTCTGTGCAATTTTATCAAGCGGTCAATAAGGCGAATCAAGCTTGGGAAATGACTCAAGTGGCCAGCGGTAGCGAAGAGTGGGAAAAAATTGCTACCCTCTGGAATGAGGCTTTGGTGTTAATGAAAGAAGTGCCAGCAGATCATTCCAACTATAGTATCGCTCAAGACAGAATCCCTAAATATACAAAATATCGAGATTTTGCCAAACATATGGCAGAAATTACTCGCCAGTAAAATTATGAGGTTTTCCGGGGCTTAGTTTATGGTTAGTCAGGACTTACGATCTAGATGTTATTCTTGATTTTTTCGGAGCAAAGCCTCTGAGATTAGTTTTGAACTGCGTAAGTCCTGACCCAAGTTTATTGAATTAAATTTAGGCTGTATTTAGTGAGAGAAAAATTCACAAAAAAATCGGCATTTTCTGTTGGAGAAGGTTAATATGTAGTGATATATAGGCTTCGATGAAATTAGGATTCAATGACACCATCTAATTTGCTAGAACTGGCTAAAAAAGGAAATGCCAGGGCGATCGCGCAACTGATTAACCAATCTTTGCAACCCAATGGAATTACGGCTACGGCTACGGTAAAAAATGGCTGTTTAGAGGTGATTCTAGAAGCGGAGTTACTGCCTAAACAACAAATTATGGCTAACTTTATTTATCAAGGAGCCCTGAGTTTAAAGGCTGATTCGATTACGTCTTTAGTTGTTTCTGGCAAAAAGTTTAGCAATGCCAGTCCCAGTTGGCGTCAAACTTTTGATTTAAGCAATCCAGGGGCGATCGCCTCAACTTCAGAAACTATTGCCCCAAAAAAACCGCGTCTATTTAGCGGTGTTTCTCAGAAAACTTCAAATAATTCTTACAAGTCAAAACCCGTCGCTCGCCAACCTTCCCGCTCAGATTCGCGAAAACCTCGTCTGGAAAAAATCGTTGAATCGGTGAATCAAGAACCTTTATCTCTGGAAGAAGAATGCGAGCAACGACTGCGGGAAATTGGCCGATTTCCCCGTGAAGGTTATTTGAGTCTTTCATATTATTATGCGATTCCTAAACTGGCTAAATCAACTTTAACTTTAGTCCAGTCTCCGTCAGAAATTCTAGAGGCGATCGCGGTGCGATATCGGGGAGAATTAGCCGCCTTATTGCTGACAGATAAATATTTAGCCTGTTTTTTGTTTCCTGATTTTTTCCGAGAAGCTAAGAAGTCTTTTGTGTTTATGTTAGAACAAGTGGATCAAGTGTCGATCGCTCCTAATGGCCTGATTGTCCATCCGAAAAAGTATCCATTGATTAAGCTATTTTTTCAAGATAAAAATTACGGTCAACACTTAAGCAATAGTCAACTCTTTCAGGCAGTGGCTATTGAAAGACGCCGCCGGATTAATCCAGGCAATTATGAAGTGACTTTAAATTTATTTGGGTTTTTTGCCTTTTTTCTAGCCCTAGGTTTTAATGTTTTGGCGATTTATTTAGTGATTCAGCATATTTTAATTTATTTAATTGGTTCAGGAAATTAACTGGCAATTAATTGGTCTGCTTTCAGGGCTGACGATTTAGGCTTTAATCACTGACGGGGCATTTCCCGAAGAAGTTGCCCCGTCATAAAACTAAATATCCATATCCATATCCATATCCAGATCCATATCCGTATTGATATCTGGGGCAAGTTCTAATGTTTTTAAGCCAATGCCATTTTGATTAAATTCGGCGACGGTTTTTTCTGAGAGATCGTGGGTGGCGATCGCCTGTAACATGGCCAAGGGTAGGGTTAAATGATCCGCCCCCGCTTGCAAGGCTAAGGCAGCTTCTTCTGGGGATTTAATACTGGCGGCTAAAATTTCTGTATCTGTACCTTTGAGAATTGCAGCCATATCTCGGACTAGGGCAATGCCATCTCCTAATAACCGAGTTGCCCGGTTAACATAAGCGATCGCGATTTTTGCCCCCGCTTCTGAGGCGATCGCCGCTTGAATGGGATGATAAATTGCCGTGACCGAACAGGTAATTTCCCAAGATAAAGATGCCACCACTTCAAAGCCTACGGGAGTCGCCGGAATTTTCAAAATTGTTTGGTTGCCAATGATTTCATAAGCTGCTTGTCCTTCGGCGATCATCCCCTCATAATCCATCGCCGTCACCTGATAAAATACTGGCCCAGGGGTTAAGCTGGCTAATTGAATTAGGGTTGTTTCTGGGGGTTGTTGGCTTTTTGCTAATAAGGTAGGATTGGTGGTGATGCCCTTGACCCAACCCATCCTGCGGGCGATTTCCGCTTCAGAGGCGATCGCCGAATCCAGATAAATGGCCATTATTTTTTCTCCTGTATTAATTCTAAAATAGAATATCAATTATGGGGTAATAACTTTATAATGAGTTTACAATAACTTGACAATGACTTTATTAAATCTCGCAGAAATTTGTCCAGTCACCCGCACCTTGGGACCCGGACAACGGTTTGCTCTTTGGGTTCAAGGTTGTTGTTTTAACTGTGGCGATTGTATTTCTCCAGAATGGATTCCCCAGATACAGGCGCACTTGGTAGAACCCACGATTTTAGCCCAGACTATTTTATCGGTTCCTGGCACTGAAGGGGTGACGATTTCTGGGGGAGAACCGATGTTACAGGCTGCGGGTTTAAGCGAATTATTAACCGAATTGCGCCAACAGAAAGATTTATCAATTATTTGTTTTACTGGCTTTACTTTAGAGCAGCTATTGGCGAAATCTGACCGAAATATTCAGCGGTTTT
The DNA here is from genome assembly GCF_040564635.1 of Planktothricoides raciborskii GIHE-MW2. Lineage (NCBI taxonomy): Bacteria > Bacillati > Cyanobacteriota > Cyanophyceae > Oscillatoriales > Oscillatoriaceae > Planktothricoides > Planktothricoides raciborskii. The sequence continues at coordinate 6,236,288 of NZ_CP159837.1, read as the reverse complement.
TGCTCCAGTTGGATGTCTTGATTGATGGGCAATATATGGCAGAATTGAATGATAATCAAGGGTGGCGCGGTTCGGCGAATCAAGTGGTACATTTTCTCACAGACCGACATTTACCCGAAGTGGATTTATTTCGCGATCGCCCCCGAAATGTGGAAATTCATCTGCGCCATGATGCTGCCTTAATGGTGGGCATTCCTCCCCATAATTTTTCCCAACATTTTCGCCAGGCAATCGATGTGGCTTCCGGCAAAACCTAGGCATATCGCTGAGTGGCGATCGGGTTTAACCCGTGGGCTAAAATCGTGGGCTAAAAAAATCAAAGATGAAGAAGTATTTTCTGACCCGATACCGCGAAATTTCTGGCATAACTTTTCACCAATCAGGATCAATAAGTCGGAAATTGAATGACGATTTAGTAATTTTTTGATAAAAAAATTAGAAAACAGGATCCCTTTTCCTAGGGTTGATTGGCTGGAAAGATCAAACAAATGCCTCCGGCACGCTTCGCGATCCGAAATTCAAATAACAAGCCAATTAATACTTCTTCACCTTTGGGTTTGGCTGAGATTATGCTTCGTCGTAGGCTTCTAGATCCAGAAGGTAAATGTAAGGTTCTACGAGTTCAGGTCGATGGAATGCGATCGCCCTGAGTAGATGCCAGTCATTTAAGCCATCAAAAGCATTGTCATACTCATCTAGATCGAGACGTGCAGCGAGACTTTTTACCTGATCTTCTGTCACTGCTGCAAGATCGTCTGTGGAAATTGTCGAATTTACCATAGTTCGCCCCTCTCGTGAATAGCACCTGCCTACGGATGCATCTTTAATTGTATCGCAACCTGCTAAGTAACAAACCAAAGAGTCAAGATTTAAGAGTCAAGGTTTAAAAGTCAAGATTTATCTACGCTTTGTTCAACGGTGGGTTTGGGGGAGATTACTTGGTGAATAAAATTACGCATCAGGGTAATCTCTTGTGGGCAAATTTCATGGCTCATCTCAAATTCATGGTATTTTACCGATGCCCCTAACATCAGGTACATTTCTCGGGCTTGACGGGCTGCCTGCAATGGCACAACCGGATCGTTGCTGCCGTGCATGATTAACATCGGTGGCAGGCGATCGCCCACAGGTTCCGGGGCGGCGTGCAAATAACCACTCATGGAGACTAAACCCGCGACAGGAATTCTCACTCCCACATCCAGGATCATCGCCCCCCCTTGGGAAAATCCGCTTAAAATCGTCCGAGAAAGTGGCACACCCGTTTGACTTTCTAGGGATTTCAGCCAGTCTATGAGCATTTGCCGACTTTCCGCTAACCCAAAATAATTCTCACTTTCTAAGTCGTACCACATTTGACCACCGGGGACCGTGTGATGGGGGAATGGGGCATCAGGAAAAATAAATTGGTACTCCGGTAAGTTTAATGCCAGTCCGAGGGGGGCTAAATCGTGTAAATTCGCACCCCAACCGTGCAATAAGACGATTGCGCCTTGGGGGTCTTGACCGTTTGCGGGAGGAATGATGTTTGCTTGTAATGACACCAGATTTACTCCATAAAATCAAAATTGCTGCCTAAATTGTAATCCTTTGACATTGGCTTGGGCTTTCTTGGTGATTTTTTTGGCAATCCCATAGACCCCCACCGCCAACCATCCCCATATCACTTGTGTCTCAGAAACCCGGTTGGTTCCGGGTTGATTGTCTAGTCCACTAATTCAATATATTGACTATCAATTAAAAACGCCGCTTTCTCAAACCGAACCGCCCAAGAATTTATCGCTTTTTGTTCAATGACGATGCCTTCTTCCCCTATGCGAATTACATTAGGAGGCCGCAGCATTGGGATGGGTTCCGCTGTTTTAATATAGGGGGGTAGTCCTACTACTTTGACTTTTTTGCCGACAGCAATCTCTTGAGACATTGATTCTTGGCTCCCAGTTTTCTTGGTGTTTGTTTGATGCTTGATTTTTTGTAATAATGATATATTATCAGATAATATATCACCAATTTTTTGGCCAATAACTAATTTTTCTTTGTCATTCTTTGGAATATTCTTTATCTGAAAGTTGTTTCTATAATAACAAGCAACCAGAAATTTTTCTACTTGATACCCTTTACACGATCTATCTAATCCATGAAAATAACTTATTTTTGTACAACAATATTGAAGATAGCGTAATTGATATAATATATCCCCATTGATGTGGAATAGATAAAAATCCCCAATAAAAGTAGAATATAGTGTTTTATAACGCTTTCTTAATATCCCCTGTACGAGGAATATTCAATAAACTGAGCCAAAAATCGTTGAATCGATAGTTTTGTTTTTTTTCTTTTATGACCATATTTATTAAGATTTTTTGACTGGCATTCGGGATAAATCATCGGCTGGCCTCACAAGAAAGATTTATTCGCCTCGATTTATACCATCCTATGATTTTACAACGCTCTGTTACAAACGTTACCTGAAAATGAGTCCGATGCGATCGCGTCAATTATTCTGGAGGAAATTGAGAATCAACGGGGCTCGGATGAGGCTTTCGCCGCTTTTGGGGATATTATTGCGTTCCTTGCCGCCTCAGCAATGACTGAATACCACTCTGGTGAAACCCAAGAACTTGATCCAGAGAATCGGCCTTACGGCTGAGGTGCTTGAATCGACCAGTCTGTCGCCTGCGATCGAGGAGTTGGGACGAGGTAGCAACAGCAATCATCGCTATGTTTTCTTTTAATGTTCATCCTTTTTCTTGGATCTGATCGGGGGTGCCTGCACTACCAGCTTTGCGGGATACCGCCTCTATCAGGTTCAAAGGTGATATTGCCAGCATTGTCCGTTTCCGGGAATAGCCGGAAAACAGGATGTCGCGTAAATGTATCAGAAACACCCACTTCTTACAAGTTCTTAACAATTGTTAACAAAAAAAACGGGCATCAGGTATTGACACATCAAAGAACGGATGATATTGTTTGGAAGCTGAAACAATGAAGGCAGCCAGAAAAAACTAATACATTTCTAGCTCCTCCATGAAATCAGCATCAACAATGAGACAAACAAAAAGGTGTATTACCATGGCTGTCGAAAAAACTAATTCTTCTTCTAGCTTGGCTGAAGTTATTGACCGGATTCTTGACAAAGGGATCGTTATTGATGCTTGGGCTCGCGTCTCTCTGGTCGGAATTGAATTATTGGCTGTTGAAGCCCGAGTCGTGATCGCTTCTGTTGAAACCTACCTGAAATATGCTGAAGCCGTTGGTCTGACTCAATCGGCTGCGGTTCCTGCCTAAGAACTTACATAATCATAGATTCTTCAGTCTTGCGACTGAGGAATTTTTAAATTTTTGAGCGGTATCTGCTTTTCTTTAATTGCCTGACTTTGGGAATGGGAAAAATTCCTCCCACGGGGGAGAAAAGAAAAGCAGTTATTTCTACTGTCTAACCCCCAGTCACGGTAAATGTAATGTTTCGACTGGTGATTGGGGTTAATCCATGATCTAGTGTTATTGAGGAAAACCCATGCCTGCTCTCATGGAAAAATTCCGACAGGAGCGTTTGTCAATTGCTGAACAAGTAGCTGAACTCTGCCAAGAGACCCAAGCTTTTCTGTCGGATGCCAAAACTAAAAGGCAACTGCAAGCTGAGGAGCAAGCGATTTTTTTGCGCGAATTTTACCAAAAATTGCAACAAGAAAACCGCGTGTTCTTAACAGCTACCCAAAAAGAACGCCTATCTCAAGCGAAAAAACAAGCGAATTTCCTGCGCCAATTTCACCAAAAATTGCAACAAGAAAACCGTCTGTTTTTAACAGCTACCCAAAAACAACGTTTAGCTCAAGCGAAACAGCAAAAAGAAGATTTGCGTAAATTTCGCCAAGAGTTGTCTATCTATATTTTTGGAAAATAATTCTCCAGGTTAATTCTAACCCGACTCAAGCCTAGAGTAAAAACCCTCTAGTTGCTTTTCCTAGCTAAACTAGAGGGTTATTATTAAGATACAACAATGAGTTTTAGGTCGTACATACACATGACTAATCCTAGCCTACTTTTTTTTTGAAAGACTGAACTCAACTTTTAAAAAGTATAATTCTTGTTCTGGCGGAGCCGGGATTCCTGAAAAGGCTAGTTACCTGTTCCCCTTAGCAGGCAATAACGGTTAGTCTTGCCGCCAACAGATTTGCAAGAATTGTAGGTTAGGTTAGGTAACTATATATCTACGTATTAACACTAGCACACTTTTTTGCAGTTTGTCAACTTTCTCCATCAAACTTCTCAGATTTATTGACGTTTACTAGATTTCAACCATGACAGTTGCTGAACCTCAAACAAGAAGATCCGTCCTCCGCGTTCGCCCTGGTCAATTTGTCGTTACGCCTTCGATTCATCAAATTACAGTCCGGGCATTACGTTACCTGCACTCTGGTTTTTCCATTCATCTGCGTGGCCCTGCCGGAACGGGGAAAACCACACTGGCTATGCACCTGGCCAATTGTTTAGCCAGACCTGTAATGCTGATTTTCGGAGATGATGACTTTACCAGTTCCGATTTAATTGGCAGTCAGTCTGGTTATACCCACAAAAAACTGATGGATAACTATATCCACAGCGTTCTCAAAGTTGAGGACGAACTCAAACACAACTGGGTGGATTCTCGATTGACGATGGCCTGTCGAGAAGGATTTACCTTAGTTTATGATGAATTTAACCGTTCTCGACCCGAAGTTAACAACGTTTTACTCTCTGCCTTAGAAGAAAAAATCCTGACCCTGCCACCGAGTAGTAATCAACCCGATTACCTGCAAGTCCATTCTCAATTTCGGGCAATTTTTACCTCCAACCCGGAAGAATATTGTGGGGTTCATGCTACCCAAGACGCCTTAATGGATCGGTTGGTGACAATTAATATGCCTGAACCGGATGAACTGACTCAGACTGAAATTATCGCCCAAAAAACAGGAATTCGTCGAGAAGATGCCTTATTTATTGTCAACCTCGTCAAAACCTTCCGTCTGGAAACTGCGGCGGAAAAAACGTCAGGTTTGCGCTCTTGTTTAATGATTGCCAAAGTCTGCGCTGAACACGATATTGTGGCTACCCCAGACCACGCAGATTTCCGCGATATTTGTGCAGATGTTCTCTTGTCGCGCACGAATTTATCCATTGATAAATCGACAACCATTTTATGGGAAATTCTCAACGGCAATCCGACAGAATCCTTACCCGTTGTAGAGGAAACGGAGCGTCCAGATGCCAGTGCGTTACCTCCTGATCCTTTAAAGGAACATGAACAAAAAATTTATCATTATTTGGAGCAAACCCACAAAGCCAGCTTTCATGAAATTTACAAAACTTTAAACCTCAAGCAAAATCAAGCAGAAAAAGCTATTCGTTCTTTACTGCAAAAGAACTTGCTGAAACAACAAGACCAGTTTTATATTCTTTTTGAGTGAAACCAACCGTGAATTCCTCCACTTTTGCCAACCCGCTCAAAACCCACTCAAATAACACCCTGACAACGGCAACTTAAGGTTCGAGTTTAGCGGATATCCTTGAACGAGTTTTAGATAAAGGAATTGTGGGGCGATATTTCTGTTTCGATCGCCTCTACTTCGATCGCCTCTACGGAACTTCTGCATATCCGCATTCGTCTGTTAATTGCCTCTGTTGATAAAGCACGGGAGATGGGAATTAATTGGTGGGAAGGAGACCCCTATCTCCATAGCCAATCCCAAGCTTTATTAGCAGAAAATCAAGAACTTTCAAACCGACTCCAAACCTTAGAAGCGGAACTTTAAGCCTTAAAATCCTTAACCCAATCGATCGCCGTAGAAAGCCATGATCTCAGTCCGAACGATGAAGCACATTCCGAAAAGCCAGAAAATTCCCAGCTTGAGTTCTAATCGGTTAGAGGGAGGTTTACGTCATTTCACCTTAGATAAAATATCAAGTGTGCGAAGTTCCACACTTGAGATTCGCCGTCAAAAACTGATTCACTAACTGCGTAACTGCGATCATGACACTTGTTTGCACACCTTATGATTCTGCTAATGAGGCTTTGCTGACCCGTCCAGAAAGTAATAGTAAAGCCGGTTTAGCACCTTTACTGTTAACTGTCGTGGAATTGGTACGCCAATTGCTCGAAGCCCAAATCATTCGCCGGATGGAAGGCGGAATTATCAGTGAGTCTGATTTAGATAGAGCCGCAGAAAGTATCCAAAAATTACAAGAACAGATTCTCCATTTGTGTGAAATTTTTGAAGTTGATCCAAAAGAGTTAAATATCAATCTAGGAGAATTTGGTACTCTTTTACCAGAGCCAGGAAGTTATTACCCAGGAGAAGATAGTACCAAACCTTCAGTATTGGAATTGGTTGATCGACTTTTAAATACAGGAGTTGTTGTTGAAGGGAATGTTGATTTAGGTTTAGCAAAACTTGATTTAATTCATCTAAAACTGCGTTTAGTTTTAACTTCTCAGCCCGTTTAATTTTGGAGAATGCTTATGGCGGTTGGTCTTTATTTATATGGAATATTTGCTGATCAGATTCCTGACAAAATAGTTTTGTCAGGGATTGATAATGAACCCGTTCACTGTGAGGTGATTGACGGTTTTAGTTTTCTCTACTCCGTTGCTCATAAAGAAAAATATTTGGCATCTCGTCGGTATTTAATTTGCCATGAAAAAGTATTAGAAAGCGTGATGGAAGCCGGATTTAGAACTTTGCTTCCATTGCGGTTTGGATTAGTTGTAAAAACCTGGGAAACGGTGGCAGAACAATTAATTAACCCGTATAAAAATCAACTGAAAGAATTATTTGCTAAATTGTCAGGCAAACGAGAAGTTAGCATTAAGATTTTTTGGGATAGCCAGTCAGAATTACAAAGGGCTTTGGAGTCTAATCCTGAGTTAAAGCAACAACGGGATGCGATGATGGGGAAAAACTTAACAATGGAAGAAATTATCCATATAGGTCAACTCATAGAAGGCACTTTATTTCAACGGAAACAAGATATTATTCAAGTCTTTAGAGAGCAATTAAGTCATTGTGCTCAAGAGATGGTCGAAAGCGAGCCGATGACCGATGACATGATTTATAATGCAGCTTATTTAATTCCTTGGGATCAAGAGCCTGAATTTAGCCAGAAAGTTGAAGCGATCGATCAAGAGTTTGGCGAGCGCTTGCGAATTCGCTATAACAATTTAACCGCACCCTATACCTTTGCCCAACTCATGTAAGGAGAAAATCAATTATGTTTCTTGATATTTTATGCTTTCCGGTTACTGGACCGATTGGTGGTTTGATGTGGATCGGGGAGAAAATTCAAGAGCGTGCAAATACGGAATATGATGACACAGAAAATTTACACAAACTTTTATTAGCCTTGCAACTGGCTTATGATCTGGGCGATATTTCTGAGGAAGAGTTTGAAATTAAGGAAGAAGAACTGTTATTAAAAATTCAAGCCTTAGAAGAAGAAGCTGTAGAAAACCAGTCTGAATATTCTCTCTAAAATGATTAGAAAAAATCAAAGGGGTTGTTGGATTTATTATCCTATGCGTTTTCAAATTCAAAATTGATACTAGCTAAGATTTTTTCTAGCATGACTTTTCTTAGTAAAGGCGGGTTTTACCACCTCAAGAATTCGAGGCTTCCTCAAAACCCGCCCTTGATTAAGCTTTAATATTCTAGGTAAAAGGCTTGAAAATTATTAGAGGATTGAGCAACAGTTTTAGAGGAATGCATCCCTTTAGGTAAACTAGGATTGACTTCACGCAAATCTTGAATATTCTGTTCTGTACTCTCAATTTGATGATCCAGAACCGTTAGACGATTTTTTAATTGCTGAATGCGCTGCTCCATAAATTTTAATTCTTTTTGGATGCGTTGTTTTTCAGTAATTAACTTATAAAGCTCAAGTTGCTGAGATGCTTCAGATTGCTTCCGAGGCATAGTGCTAATTTTAGGTTTAATTGGGCTGGGTACACGAGTGGTTGTCATAACAATTCCTGAATAGTTTATAATATTATAGCTGAGAATTTGGTGTTATAGTCTTGAAAAGACTAAAACATCAATTCAACGCCCCAATACAAAGATTTGTAAAAAATTTAAAATTTTCCTTTGGTAAGCCCTATGAAATTGTATAATTTATATACTTACGCTTTTTTAAAACCCCCAATAGAGAGCTTAACATTGCCGGTGGGAATTGCTAACCCAGTGTTACTGATAACTGGTGGAGACCTCTCAGCCGTAGTCGAACCCGAAGTTTGTTTAGACACTTTACAAAATGATGATGAATGCTTGATTCAAGCCGTTTTATGTCATGATCGCGTCATCTGCGAATTATTTCAGCAAACGACTATTTTACCCTTACGTTTTGGCACATCTTTTTTAGAGGCAGACAATTTACTGAACCATCTTAGTTCTAATGCCCAAGAATATCAAGAAAAAATTGAACAACTTGAGGGAAAAGGGGAATATGTTTTAAAATGTATTCCGCGTAAGCTAGAGGAGCCTGTACTCTCTTCTGAGAGCCGGGGAAGACAATATTTTTTAGCTAAAAAACAGCACTATGAAGCCCAACAAGACTTTTATATTCTGCAAGGTTCAGAATGGCAAAATTTCGTTCATTTAGTTACCCAAAGCTATCCATCAACGATTATTATTCCTTCTCCGGGTACGGAATCACGAATTTATCTTTTAGTCAATTTTCAAGAAGAACCTTTACTAATCGAGCAAGTCTTGCATTGGCAAAAAGCTTGCCCCAGGTGGGAATTACAATTAGGGCAAGTTTCTCCACCCTATCACTTTACTTAACTTAATTTCTCTATGACTAACCTTAACTTGGTAAACAACTTTCTTAGTCGTTACGACACCCGACATTTAGTTATGTTTAGTGGCAAAAGAGGAGTGGGAAAAACTACCCTATTCAATGGCCGCCAAAAATTATTCCTATGGCTAAAGCAATTGCCACAAAAATTATTCAGGAACATTGATATGGCGCTAATTAAAGCGCTAATTAAGGAACTTGCATCAAGAGGATCGAGAGAAAACTCGCAGTAGACGTACTCGCATCCTTCGATTGTCTTTAATAGTATCCCTTCATAACTATTCACGACACCTTGCTCTGATTTACTCGAAATAATCTTGTCGTTCCAATGCTGAATAATAGCTGCCCGTAATTCATCAGGAGAAGACTTCTCAGCCAAACCAGGAAAACCAAGTTCTTCAGCCTTTTTAATAATATCCGCCCTTTGAATAACAAATGAAAACGTATTGGTGGCCATGAAATTCTTCAGTTGCAAAGACTTAAAAGACCAGCCAGTTGCGATTTGTGTGTCAACAGCATCATAGAGAAGCTTGCTGCGTCCCAAGGCAGGATCGGACAAAGTAATATCTTTGACATAATGAAAAATTGCTTCCCATGTGTAGTCCTCTATCGATCCAATCATGGGAGAGGCAATAGTTGCAATAATGGCTTGCCTTAACCGTTCAATTTCATTCTCCGTCAACATTTAAGAGTTTCTCAACAACCTGCAAAAACTCGCTCATTGAGATCCCTAAAGCTTTAGTAATGTGACTAAAAACTCTAACAGATGGACTTTTTAGCCCTCGCTCAAGCTGACTGATATATGTTCTGTGCAGACGGCACAGGACCTGTAACTTCTGCCAGATACTCCTGTGACCAGCCTTGCTCTACCCGACGGCGCTGTATTTCTAGTCCTAAAATTCGATTTAGCCTGCTATTTTTCATATAAAGACAAGGCTAGTAGTTTGAATACAAAAGTTTCACAGACTAAAGTATTCAAGGTCTAGCCTTCCACTCAGGCAGTATTCGCGTTACAACAAGGAGCATAATGGGTTGAATGCGAAATATGCCTGAAAGCAGTGATAATCGATAAGATCAGATATTGATGTTCTGAGTGGGGTTAGCCATGACTGAGTTACTGGAGAAGGCGATCGCTCAGTTACAAACGTTATAATTACTTATCGCTTAATTGAGATGATCCTGGGGGCTGACTCTATTTTCCGATGAAGATCGGGATAAATTTATCATTTTTATGGAAATGAAAGCAGGAAAAGCCATAGAGAAGGAGGTAATTCAACAACTGAATGGGGCAGAATACTTAATCGCTTATTGCCAGAAAATTGGTCAGCTATTTTGGAACATTCCCAATTTTATCACGGGGTATGAATATCGGTTTATTAGCCTCAAACAAAACATCGGTTTATTAGCCTCAAACATATTAATATTGTCAAAGGTTTAACCAGGGAAAAGCCATCCCCACGAAATGGCGATCAGCCAGAAGAAAATATGTGAAAATTTTATTCACCAAGTACCTTATTCTTTAACCGTTTAATCGGGACAATGGAATGGAATAGTCTATTAGTAATATTAGTCTAGGTTTTTTGGTGAATAATTATTAAAAATATTTTTGCTATTTAATTTTTATCAAAGTCTTATTTTAAGAGGTTATACCAATTTTAAAAACTCCTGCTACAATTCCAATGGTTATTTGGGCGCTTGGACGTAGCGCCCAAATTGTATGAATTTTTATAAATAGTATTACCAATTTCAAAATAATCCACAGTCGGTTTTAACCGACTTGCGCTATTAGCCGGGGGTTTTAACCCCCGGCGGTTTATGTACCCCCGCAATTAACCGACGATTGCGGGGATTAAAATCCGGCGAGGATTAAAATCCCCGTAGGGGTCAACGGCCGTTGACCCCTACAGTCGGTTAAAACTGACTATTTTACCAATTTTAAAAACTACTACGACAATTTTAAGGTTTATTTGGGCGATTGGACGTAGCGCCTCTACTGTTGCATGATTTTTTGTAAATGGTATTAATTATATGATATTAAGGATAATTTTTGATTGTTTTTATTTCTTAATTTACCTAACACAACCTATTTGTGGTTTGTGAGTTGTTTGTGAGTTATTTGTAAGGATAAGCGTTACGGTGCGGGTTTTGGTGATAATTATGGGTTTTTATGTTGTTGCCTAACACACCCTACTTTTGAAAAAACAGATACAATAGATTAAAATTACAAAATGCCCATAAATTAATGATTATGTCTGTGGCTGAATTTGAAACTACAAATCTAAGCTGGCGTTGGCAGCAGGGTCAACAGCAACTCCAAGAATGGACGGAGTTGAAATTCTCGCAATTTTTCCCGAATCTATTCCCATCTTTAGATTGGCCAACTGTACCGACTGGCAATTTTAACTGGTTGTTTTATGTTCTGGGAATTGTGCTGACGATCGCGGTTTGTTGGCAACTCCAAAGCTGGATTGTCCAGTTTTGGTATTGGCAAATGTCAAAAACCTCTGATAGGCGATCGCATTTTTCAGAAAACCGATCGCTGACCGTTAAAGATTTGTTAGGGCGATCGCGAAAATATCAGGAGAAAGGGAATTATACCGCTGCTTGCTATTGTTTATACAGGGCAATGTTGCAGCAGCTAGATGACCGTGGAATTATTCCCCAACAAGTGAGTCGTACTGACCGGGAATACGATCAACTTCTCCAGGAACAACCGAACTATTCCGCTTATAAAGTGTTGCTAGAAACTCACGAACGGCTTTATTTTGGTAAGCAACAGGCAAATGCCGATATGTTTGCCCGCTGTCAGGAAGCTTACGAGGCTATTGTGCAGAAATGATTAAAGTTTTTCAATCGAAATCTAAATCTCAAGGGATAAAATTCGCCGCGATCGCCCTGGTGGCGATCATGTTGCTGACTTTGGGACTTGCCCCCAGTCGCGATCGCCTGAGTTCCGGTTCTACCTATAGTCGAGATCCTAATGGCTATGGTGCATGGTACGCTTTTATGGAACAGCGGGGCACGCCGATCCAACGTTGGCAACGTCCCTTATCGGCTTTGAAAAATCAACCCCCGATTACTTTATTGCGGGTACGGGGAAATTTGACCCGATCGCCCCTAGATCAATCCGTTGACCCGTGGTTGGAACAAGGTCATACCATTGTCACCTTGGGGGTTTGGCAAGATGTCACCGAAGCCCCCTTTACTAGCGAACTCAATAGTCCACACGGAACGGTGAAAATTGAAACCAGAAGAAGGGCTTCTTTGGCAACCGATCAAGTTGAATTATTAGGCGATCGCTTTGGGGCGGTGGCGTGGGCGGAAACCAAGGGAAAAGGACGGGAAATTTCTGTAATTACCCCCTATCTAGCGGCTAATGCTTATCAGCATGAACCGGGAAATTATGAGTTTCTGGCGGAACTTTTAGCCGCTACCAATCAGCCGATTTGGGTGGATGAATATATGCACGGTTATCGAGATGCGGATGCAGCAGATGAAGCGGAGGTGACGGGCAATTGGTGGGCATATTTGGCGAAAACCCCTTTATTGCTAATTTTTGTTCAAGGGGCAATTATCTTTATAGTGGCGATCGCCGCCCAAAATCGCCGCTTTGGTCAGGCAGAGGCGATCGGGTCTCCCCAAATTAATAATAGCGAAAGCTATATCAAAGCCCTGGCCAGCGTTTTACGCAAAGCCGAAAGTAGCGATTTTCTCACTCAAACTATCAGCAAAGCCGAGCAATTAGCCCTACAAAAAAGTTTAGGACTAGGCTCGAATTTGTTATCTCCGGAAGATTTAATCACCGCTTGGCACAACCAAACCGGACGCGATGCTTCTGAGTTACAATTATTACTACAATCTGACAGCGATCGCCGATTTTTATCCGAAGCAAAATTACGCCTTTGGTTAGAAAAATGGCAAGCTATCCGTAAATAGTTATTGGAGTTGTTGGTGATTGGTTATTCGTAATGATAATAACCAAAGAATCCCTACCCAATAACCCCCCAACTCCCCCTTCAAAGGGGGGGACAGCCAATAACCAAAACCCAATAACCAAAGAATCCCTACCCAATAACCCTAAATGGCAATGACTCTCGATCACACAATTATTACTGATATCATTAAAGCCTTAAATAACATCGTTGTGGGACAAACAACGGTAGTTGAACAGGTGATGGTTGCCCTTTTATCCGGGGGACATATTATTTTAGAAGGTGTCCCAGGAACGGGCAAAACTTTATTGGCAAAAACCCTCTCTCATTTGATTAAGGCAGATTTTCGGCGAGTCCAATTAACCCCAGATATTTTACCCGCAGATATTTTAGGGACGAATATTTTTGATTTGAATAGTCGGGCGTTTACCTTGAAAAAAGGGCCAGTTTTTACGGAGATTTTACTGGCGGATGAAATTAATCGGACTCCGCCGAAAACTCAGTCCGCATTGCTAGAAGCAATGGAAGAAAAACAAGTGACTTTAGACGGGCAAAGTTTGCCGTTACCCGCACTATTTTGGACGATCGCTACCCAAAATTCTTTGGAATTTGAAGGTACTTATCCCCTACCGGAAGCGCAATTAGATCGGTTCTTATTTAAGGTGATGGTAGATTATCCCAATGCCGCCGCCAGTAAGCAAATGTTATTAGCCCATCAAAAGCAATCTTTAGATGTGAATAAAGTTGCGGCGATCGCGACGGTAGAACAGATTTTACAAGCCCGTCAAGCGGTTGCCAAAATAACTGTTGCTGAGAGTATTTTGGATTATTTAATTGCCCTAGGGGAGCGATCGCGACAAGATCGAGATTTAGCATTAGGGGCATCACCGCGATCGCTGGTGCTGTGGTTGCGTGCGAGTCAAGCCCATTCCTGGATCCAAGGACGGGATTACGTCACCCCAGATGATGTCAAAGCCGTTGCCCTGCCGTTGTTGCGCCATCGCCTCATCCTCAAACCGGAAGCCCAACTTGACGGCATTGCCATTGATGCGGTGATTTCTGGTTTACTGAGTCAGGTTGGGGTTCCGAGATAAGAAGCGGAGGAGCGGAGGAGCGGAGGGGCGGAGGGGCGGGGGAGAGAGGGTGTAGGGTGTAGCCCTTCGGCAGGCTCAGGGTAAGAGGTGTAGGGTGTAGGGGCGATCCCGCCCGTTTACCCTGAGCCTGTCGAAGGGTGGTCGCCCCGGAGCTTCCGGGGCTTCCGGGGCAAACAACATGCATAATCCCTACCCAGCAACAAAGAACAAACAACCAAAGAATCCCTACCCAAAGAATCCCTACCCAAAGAATCCCTACCCAAAGAATCCCTACCCAAAGAATCCCTACCCAAAGAATCCCTACCCAAAGAATCCCTACCCAAAGAATCCCTACCCAAAGAATCCCTACCCAAAGAATCCCTACCCAAAGAATCCCTACCCAAAGAATCCCTACCCAAAGAATCCCTACCCAAAGAATCCCTACCCAACAACCAACAACCAACAACAAACCGATGATAATTCCCTCAAAACGCGCTTTTTTACTGCTGGGACTGGGGATGGCGATCGCCCTATTTGCTGCCCAGTGGTTTACTCAGTCAGTGGCCCTAATGATGACCCTGGGATTTGATGGACTGATTTTGGGGATGGTGTTTCTGGATGGATTCCGGGTCAAATTTCAGCGCGGGGAAATTTCTCGGACTCCTTTGGGCAAATTATCCATTGGGCGAGATAATCCGGTCACTTTGACGGTGCGATCGCCAGCTACCACTGCCCAGATTTCGATCCGCGATGGCTATCCTCTCCAATTCAAAGTATCGGCTAAAGAACTGCAAGCCACGTTAACGGCGAATAGCAGTCAAGAACTGACTTATACGGTTCACCCAGAGGATCGCGGTCAATTTGAATGGGGCGATATTCAAGTGCGACAGTTGGGGCAGTGGGGTTTGGCATGGCATCAGTGGTCAGTGAAGCAGCCGCAAACGGTGGCGGTATATCCCGATTTGGTGGGATTGCGATCGCTGACGATTCGCTTAACCTTGCAATCCACGGGCAGTTTGCGATCGTCTCGACGGTTTTCTATGGGAACGGAATTCGCCGAACTGCGGGAATATACCCAAGGGGACGATCCTCGGATGATTGATTGGAAAGCCACCGCCAGACGCACCGGCTTATCTGGGCATAATCCCCTACAGGTGCGGGTTTTGGAGGCGGAACGAGAACAAACTTTAATCATTTTGCTCGATCGCGGACGGTTGATGACGGCGCGGGTGAAGGGATTGCAGCGGTTTGATTGGGGGCTGAATGCCGCCCTGGGTCTGGCTTTGGCGGGGTTGAATCGGGGCGATCGCGTGGGAGTTGGGGTTTTCGATCGCGAGGTCGTGACATGGATGCCCCCGGAACGGGGTCAACACCAACTCAGTCACCTCCTGGAACGTCTCACCCCCATTCAGCCGGTGCTTTGGGAACCGGACTATATGGGGGCTGTCACCAAAGTGGCCAAACAACAAAGCCGAAGAGCCCTGGTAGTCTTAATTACAGATATTATTGATGTCACCGCCTCCGCAGAATTGCTGGCAGCCATGCAGCGGTTAGCCCCCCGTTATCTGCCGTTTTGCGTCACCCTCCGCGACCCTCAAGTCGATGCGATCGCCCATACCTCCACCCTGGAAATCCCTCAAACTTACGAACGTGCGGTTGCCCTTGATTTGCTGGCACAACGTCAGGTTGCCTTTGCCCAATTGCGCCAAAAAGGGGTTTTAGTTCTTGATGCCCCTGCCCATGAAATTAGCGACCAATTAGTCGATCAATATTTAAGATTAAAAGCGAGAAATCAGTTGTGAGGAAAGAGGATAAAAATTAAGGCCAAAAATTAACGTTTCCGCCTACAATACATAAAAAATACCCCAAATATTCCCAGGCCGATAATATATTTCAAAATATCAGGAATGGCGGGATTTGGGGATAAAAATCCTTCAATGATTCCGGCAGTAATTAACATTGGCACGATGCCAAACAGCAGTTGAATGGCTTGGGAACCATAGAAGCGCAATGCCGCTGCCCGTTGATATTTTCCCGGAAATAATAACCCTCTGGCAATCAGCAATCCCGCACCACCAGCAAAAAATATGGCCGGTAATTCTAGGGCGCCGTGGGGAAAAACAAATGCCCAAAATGGATAGGCTAAATTATTTTGTCCTACTAAGGTGGCGATCGCCCCAATATGTAATCCATTGAAAACTAGAATATAAACAGTCACAAGACCGGCAGTGATTCCTCCGCCAATGGCGCTAAAGGCAACCTGTAAATTATTCTGCATAATTGAAGTCGATGCTAAGGGTTCCCACCCGACAATAGAACCCATCCACAATTCGCCGCGATCGCGCACTTTTTCGATTAAACTTTCCGGCACCATTAATGATAGAAACATCGGGTCTTGCCATGCATACCACCAAGCGACTAAAACCCCCAAGAGAAACAGCCCAGTAGCGATCGCAATATAGGGAAACGTTTGCTGCACTAACTGAGGGAAACCCCAAAGGCAAAATTCCCAAGCTTTCTGCCATTCTTGTCGTCGAGAACCTTGATAAATTTGGTTATAACTGCGAGAAGTTAGTTGCTGCAATTCTTGGATTACCGCATTGCCCACATTGTAAGTCTTTGCCCGGGCTAAGTCCCCAGAAAGCGATCGATACAAACTGGCCATCTGCCGCACCTCATCGGCATTTAAGCGAGACATCCCTTTTTTTTCAGCTTTTCTTAACAATGTTTCTAATTGTTTCCAGTTAGTTTCCCTGCGGGCAATCCAACGGCGAATATTCATAAAACTCGATGAAATATTGATAGATTATTGCTGATTATTGCTAAATTTTGCTAAATTTTGCTAACATAAGCCTCCCTATTTCTCTAGGGTAGCGTAAGATCGCGATCGAACAATCTTACCTGGGAGCATCAAACCAATGGCTAATACTCCATTAAAACCCATGACTGTGGGAAATGTGGTTAGTGCGGGACTTCGCCTTTATCGCGATCGCTTTTCTACCTACTTCCCGATTGGTGTCACCGCCAGCTTATGGGCATTAATCCCTATTTTAACGCTTCTACCGATTCCTTTTCTAATTTTTTTCCAGCAAATCAACCCATCAATTCTCTGGGCTGCCAGTCCTATCTGGCTAATCTTATTAATTTTTACATCGGCTAAATCGATTACAAACCTAGCCTTAATTTGCCGCTTGGCTTTTGGAGTTTTAACCAATAAACCGGAAACCGTTAAAGAAGCCAGTGCTCATGTCATGCCGAAAATCTGGAAATTGTGGCTGGCTTCTTTTTTCGCATTTTTACTAATTATGGCAGTTAGTCTGGGTTTTGCTGTGGTGATGGGATTCGGATCGGGCATAGTCGTAGGCATTCTTATTGGCTCACAATCTTCTCCCCTAGCTTATTGGATAGCTGGATTATTGGCATTATTTATTATAGCAGCTTTCTTGATTTTTTACATCCGATTTACAATTGGATTGTCCCTGATTGAAGTGCCATTAGCGATCGAGCATAATTTAACTGCTTGGGGAACAGTTCAAAGAAGTCAAAAGCTGACCAAAGGCTATGCTGGGAAAATTTTTACAATTTTTATCGTCGCCGGATTGATTTTTGTACCCCTGCAAATGGTCGTTAACGTTTTATCCGATCTCATCCAAAGAACTCTGATCAACACTTTAGCTATGGATCAAAACTCACCAATTTTTATTACCATATCTTTCTTGGTTGCTTACATCCTGGGCATTCTATTTGGGATGGTCTTAGTCCCCTTTTACCAAATCATTAAATCTACTATATATTATGACCTTTGCACTCGAAAAGAAGGATTAGACATGAAATTGAGCAATGAGTAAATTTAGCGCTCATTTCGGTGGGAATAAATAAAACCCAATGTTTTTATCCTGTGGGCATATTTCCAGATTAATAAATTAGATAATAATTAAATAATGCAGCAGTAGGGGCGAAGCATTCGGGGCAGCCAACTAATGCTTACCATAGCAAAGCCATTACCCGGTAAGCGAAGCTATGCCCGTAGGGCTTTATGCTTCGCCCTTCTCGAAACGCCCGTACTACAAAAAAGTTCCTGATTGATCCTTCCCGTTCCAAGGGCGCGAAGCGCTGTAAATTAATCAATTAAATCATCCCATGAATATCTTCAATCGAGTTAAAATTCAAACCCCAGAAAGTGTAGAACTTGAGTTTACCTTAGCCGGCATCGGCAGTCGGACTTATGCTTTATGCCTTGACTATTTATATTGGTTGCTGAGTTTGGTGATTTTAATCATATTATACTTAATCTTTTTCGCCATATCAGTCAATTTTTTACAAGACCTATTGGGCGGCGATCGCCTTGAGCTTTGGGGATTTGCCATTCTGGGCTTAATCTTTTTCTTTGTCTATGTGGGTTATTTTGCTTTTTTTGAAACCTTATGGCAGGGACAAACCCCAGGGAAAAGACAGGCAAAAATTAGGGTGATTCGTGATGATGGTAGACCCGTTGGCTTGCCACAAGCAACCTTAAGATCGTTGCTAAGACCCGTGGATGATTTATTATTTATTGGTATGTTTATGATTATGTTCGGCCAGCGAGAAAAACGCATCGGTGATTGGGTAGCTGGAACCTTGGTAGTACAGGATGAAGAAGCAGTAGCCTCGGCGGAATTTTCCTTTTCAGAAAAAGCTGATTCTCTGGCAGATCGCCTCTTAGAAGCTACGGATATCTCTGGGTTAAGCCCCGATGATTTTGCCCTGATTCGCGAGTATTTACGCCGTCGTTCCAGTCTTTTTTCCGAGGCAAAAGTTGAACTCAGCTATCAGATAACCCAACGGGTACAAACCGCCCTAAATTTAGAAAAAATGCCAAAAGGAGTTACAGCGGAGTTATTCTTAGAAGCTGTATATTTAGCCTATCAAAAACGATAAATATGTAAAAAAAAACCGGGTTTATGGGTAGTTTCATAAACCCGGTTTTTCGAGGCTTTCTGGGTTGAGTTTAAATTGACTTATTTTCCACTACAATAATCGGCAATGTACTTGTTGCTAACACCGCTTGCAAATCCGACCCAACTAACACATGATCATCGGCACGATCGCCGCGTTTACCCATGACAATTTCTGCTGCATTATATTCTTGAGCAATGCGAATAATTTCTGCGGGTACGTCTCCATCAGTAGTAATAAATTGATGGGGAATATCTGCCAGGAGTTGCTTGCTGCGATTCCGCAATTTTTCTACTTCTTGGATATCTTCTCCTACGCGCACATGGAGCACCACCACTTCCCCATCACTGCGACGGGCTAATTCTGCCGCTTTGGTTAAAGTCTCCGTGGCAATTGCCGAAGTATCTACCGCAGCTAATAAAATAATGTGACGGGAAACTGCGACTTTAGTGGGGTCAACTTCACCCTTTTCTAACAGTTTGGGAGCAAAAGTGGGAATTGCCCAAGCCCCCAAGGGTGCGGTGACTAAAATCGACAAAGCGGCGATCGCTAAAATCGTGTCTCCTCCTTGAATTCCTTGGGCTAGGGGAATAGCCCCAATCGCCGCTTGTACCGTGGCTTTGGCGGAATTTCCCGGCAGCAAAAACAGCCGTTCTTTCCAACTCCAGTTACTCCCCAAAGTGGACAGATACCAACCCAGCGATCGCCCCACCAAAGTGCCGATCGCCAACACCAGCAGTCCCACCAGCAAGCGATCGCCCAAAACATTCAGTTGAATACTAGCCCCCAGCAACACAAAAAGGACAATTTCCGCCACCACCCATAAGCTATCAAAACCGACTCGCAACCGTCGGGCTAAGGGGGTATCCATTTCTATTAGAAAAAATCCCGTCACCATCACCGCTAAATAGCCGGAAAATACAGGAAAATCTTCGCTTAATACCACCAAAAATAGGGCAAAACTGGCGGCAACCAGAGCATCCAAAACCTTATTTTGCATCCATTTTTGTTGCGACAGCAGAAACACCAAAATTCGCGCCATCAACCAACCTAACAATACCCCTAAACCAATTTGGGCAATGATTTGAAACGGCAATAATTGCAAGGGACTGAGGGTAATTCCACCGGGCAAAGTCAAGCTGGTGGCGGTATTTTGAGACAGAAACGCCAGCAGCAAGCTAAACACCAAAAGCAGCAATACATCCGATAAGGCACTTCCGGTTAAAATCGCATCGGGAATTCCTTTTTTCACCCCCCATCCCAGGCTTTTTAACCGCAACATTCCGGGGACAATCACTGCTGGGGACTCGGCACTAATCACGCAGCCCAGCAACAATCCGGTAGCTAAGTCAAATTTGAATAGCCAAACCGCCGCCACCGCAACGGCGATCGCTTCACAAGCTGCCGGTAAGAACCCTAGTCTTAACGCCACAGTCCCTTGTTGAGACAGCTTTTCCCGGTCTAGACCCAACCCTGCTTTCATCAAAATCACCATCACGGCGATCGTCCGCAGGGAGTCCGCTGCCCCCAGCACTTCCCCACTAATCACATTGCCCATTTGGGGGCCGAGGAGAATACCGACCAGGGTCATGCCCACCAATGCCGGTGCTCTTAGCCGTCGAGCAATCTGCCCCACGAAACAACCCATCAATAAAATCCAGATAATGCTTTCTAACATATCGTCACGTTAATTTGAATGTGTGGAAATTTAAAGTTGTGGAAAAACGTGACTTGTGGCAGAAAGAGTAATCAGAACCCAAAGCCCCTACTCTTCCGCAACAAGTCGGAATAGTAGGAGCCATCAGCCTTGGTCTGGTCAAATTCTTGGCAAATTCTTGGCAAACTTACGGCGGTTTTGGCGAGCCCCATCGCCATCATTATTTTTATAGCATAAAAAGGGAAAATAAACAAGTAGTAAATCATAAAGAAACCGGGTTTCTGTTGTGAATATTAGAGTTAACGGTGGATGTACCATAAGAAACCCGGTTTCTGGCGCAAATAAACAAGCTAAAAAAGAAACCGGGTTTCTGTTGTGAATATCAGAGTTAACGGTGGATTTCTAACAAGAAACCCTGTTTCTGAGTCCAGTGATGGCGATCGCTTAAGGATCAATCATTCTTTTAAGTCCCCTTAAAATGGGATCGTATTCTTCGGGAGTTAGTCTTCCCCAATACTCTGTAATTCTGGTGAAATCTAAAACTCTGATCTGATCTAATAATGCAATAGAGGGCTGACGCAATCCAGCAGTTCCGGCGGGAAATTTAGGATATAAATCAGGGGAATCATTCGCCCATGCTTGCCCTCGATCGCTGGTGATTGGCACCAAAATGACTAATGGAAAACGCGGATTCCCGACTCGATTGGGCAACCCCACTACAATTGCCGGTCGTTGTCCTTCTTGTTCATGGGCTTGAGGATTTTGTTGGGGAAATCGCGCCGTAACAATATCCCCAATTTGCAAAGATAAAATGGTCATTCTTCTCCTATAACTAAACCAACACCCTCCACATAATTCACCGGCTTACCCGATCCTAATTCTCCCGCTTGCCATTCGTAAGCATCGTATTCACTTAGCCGAGATAAATCTTGATTTAACCAAGCATCTTCCGCGTCTGATTCGAGGATTTGGTCTAAACCGAATTTAGAAATCAATTGCTCGATGCGTTCAAATTCAGCAATGGGAATTTGCACGGCGATCGCCTGTTTATTTTGATCAACCACATAACTTTTATTAATTTTTAACATGAGACAGAAGGCTCCTTGACTACTTACTTTATAATATAAAAAACAGATGGTTAAAAAATGGTAAAATATTCAGAATATTGTCAAATTTTTGGCAAACTTACTGCGGTTTTGGCGAGCTCCATCACCATGATTATTTTTATAGCATAAAAAGGGAAAATAAACAAGTAGTAAATCATAAAAAAACCGGGTTTATGTTGTGAATATTAGAGTTAACGGTGTATCTACAATAAGAAACCCGGTTTCTGGCGCCAATAAACAAGCTAAAAAAGAAACCGGGTTTCTGTTGTGAATATCAGAGTTAACGGTGGATTTCCCACAAGAAACCCGGTTTCTGGGTTCCGGTTTCTAGCTTAAGCTTGAAGTTTGCGGAAAATCCCTGTCATTTGAATGCCGGTGATTAATAAAGCCAGCAAACTTGCGCCAACCAGCAACACATAAAAAGACTTGAAAGTATTACCCAAATATGAGCCTTGATGAATTTCTAACAGGATAGAAGCTTGCTCGCGAGATAGACCAAACCAAGCCCTCCCTAGACGATAACCAACGCCGGTGATGGCGCTAAGAAATAGGGGCAAAAATGCGATCAAAGAGAGCACGCGATGAACCCATCTCCAGTCTTTTTTTGGCTGAAATTTTGAGGCTTTACGCTGCCATTTGATCATGGTAAAACCTGTGAAAATCATGCCCAATAATCCCAGCCCAACTAATAATACATAAACCGGAACTAGGGGTTGGCCAAGAAATCTCCCTTCGTGAAGATTGAGCAAAAATCCAGCGATTTCTCCAGAAATACCAAACCAATTTCTGCCCAGTCGGTAAGCGACGCCGGTTAATGCAGAAAGAAATAAGGGAATAAAGACAATGGGAGCAGATTTTCGGTGAAGTTTGCGGAAGTTAATCATCATAAGTACCTAATTTTTACTAAAAGAACAATCGAATAGCAGTAGGGGCGAAGCATGACCGCCGATAAATTATTGGTTAAAAGCAGAAATTTCATCCGGTCATGCTTCGCCCTTTGGTTTAGTAACTAGAAAACCCCTGGAAAAAAACGACAATAGAATATAAGCGGTAGGGGCGAAGCATTCCGGGATTAAATTTATGTTTTAACCGAGAAATATCTGCCGGAATGTTTCGCCCCTACATACCGGCATAATTACCAGATTGGAATATGCCAATTATTTTTAGGAATAAATTTAATTTATTCAACCAATACCCAACTTTTCATGGCGGTGTTTTTTCCTTTTAATTTATGGGTTCGGCAATGCTTAACTTCAAGCTGTTGGTTTAATCTTTGATAAACGATATCTGATATGGTAATTTCTCCGGCTAAGGTGGCACCTTCTAAACGCTTGGCGGTATTGACTACATCACCAATTACTGTATAAGTACGGACATCTTCTCCGCCAAATAATCCCTCAACTACTTCCCCACAGTGAACCGCACAACCCGCCCCAAGCTGATAGGATGAGAGTGCTTCTTTGGCGGCTTTTTGCATGGCTTTGGCGGCGGCGATCGCTTGTTCTGGGGTTGCATAAATGGCCATAACTTCATCAGCGGTAAATGTAAGGCGTAAAGGGTGAAAATTATAAGCGGCTAATTCAGTTTTTTGATAATAATTGTTGAGAATATTGGCCACAATATCTGGTTGGCTTTGTTCGCACCATGTGGTGAAGCCACGAATGTCCATGAATAATATTGTGCGATCGCACCTTTGAAATTTTAATCCCTGGGGATTTTTGACCAATGTTTCTACTACATGAGTTCCCATGCCCCACTCAGCTAAATTTCGCAGTAATTCCGATGTTTTTTTTAGTTGTTGCTGCTGCATAACAATTTGCAATCGCTGAAATCCTAGTAGTAGCCCAACTAATACTAGACTGCTAGACAGAAATACATGGGTATTCCTATCAGTAAGCTGACCGAGCATTTCTATGGTGATCAATTCCGCTGCATTTTCTCCCGATCTGACCACTAAATAAAATGCTAAAACCATCAGCATCCGCACTACACTTTCTAAGGGAATAATCCAGCGTTCTAGGGCATTTTTCCAGCGATCGCGGGCAAATTGGAGTACAGCAATTACGAAAGAAAACACCCAAAATGCTACATGGGATGATTCTTGAAAAAATTGACTGCCATCGATGGGCAAATCAACTAATGTGTAGATACTGACTCCGACTAAATTACCCAATAGCGGGAAAGCATTCGGCCTGGATAAGTAGGCAGTTTGAATCAGCATTGCCACAATCAGCAGATAATCCGTTGGGTCATGGAGGAAATCCTGTAACCCGTAAATAGCAATATCTGACAAATTTTTCAAGACCAAAAAATGTCCGCTGTTGCCTAGAAATTCCCCCATAAAAGCAGATAAGCGATCGCTGTACTTTGCCGGGAGATGAATTTTTTGGATAATTTGGATAATTTGGCTAAATTTGGCAATTTTAGGCATTGATAAATCCCCTGAACCCCATGAAATATCCCTGAACCGAAAAAACTGAATATTTTTAGATGCATCGTCCTAAAAGATAGTTATTTTTGGATAATTTTGCTTAAATTTCCACCCATTGCCGGAGTAAATTAGCGTGGGTTTTGCAGAGTAAATCAAATTCTACGGTTTTGCCATATTGCTCAAATATTGACTTTCTCACCGTATCCAGTTCAAAGAGAATTTCTCGTTGCTGAACATCACGAACTAAGCTTTGAACCCAAGTCACCGCAGCGAAACGAATTCCCTGGGTTACTTCAGTAACTTGATGGAGAAATGTAGAAGGATAAACAATCATTGACCCAGCGGGCAGTTTAAAAGATTGTTCACCGAGACTGGTATCGATGACTAATTCACCTCCTTGATAAGTATCTGGATCGCTGAGAAATAAAGTCAGGGATACATCCGATCGCGCTAATTTTCCATCCCCCATAATTGCATTATCCGTATGCCAACCATAAGACATTCCCGGTTCATAACGACTAAACAAAATTGGCCGAATTGTTTTGGGACGAACGGCGGCTTTAAATAGGGGATTTTGGGCGATCGCATTATGCACAATTTCCCTCAAATTTTTGGCGGCATCCGTATCTCCTTTCAATTGATAGTTATCTTTAACGGTTTTCGCATACTTCCCAGCGGTGAGTTTACCATCGACAAACTCAGCATCTTTGAGAATGCGATGAATTTCTTCTATCTGTTCTGGGGTGAGAACGCGATCGATACATAAAATCATGGGATTAATGCCAAATTTAGCTAAAAAAGATTGATGATTTCATCTGGATTAATGATTTGAAAATATAGGGAGGGATACCCTAGCCAAGATATAGCGTTTATGATCCCGATGAAGTACAGAGGTTTTCTGGATTCCCGCCTGCGCGGGAATGACTTTTTTTGTACTTCATAACTCTACCAAGTGCTATATCGGATTCAAGACTAGGAAAATCCCCAAGCAAATCAAAAGCAAATCAAATTGTTGTTATCAAATGATGGTTAAGATGGTTAAATCGTTGCCACGAAACAAAACAAAAGTGGCAATGGACTAAGATTCTCCACCTTCACCATCTTGGTCATCTTCACCATCTTGATCGTCTTGATCGTCTTGATCGTCTTGACCATCTTCGCCATTTTCGCCACCTCCTTGAGGACTGGTAGAATTAGGCGCAGTTTGAGTGGTTCCTCCGGTTGTACCTGGAGTGGGAGTGGTCGGGGCTGGGGCAGTGGGAGCACCTCCTTCTTCTCCACCATCTTGAGTGGTAGAAGCTGGGGGAGTTGGTTGTCCTTCTGTCTGACCACCGGGCTGACTGGAACAGGCCGCCACGGTTGTCGCTAGGCCAAGACTGAGAAATAGTGCAACTGCTTTAGATTTCATAGCCAATTTGTGAACGTGATTATTGCTGGTCAGAAGTGATCATAAGGTAATTGTAGGAAACAAATAGTAAAAATCTGGGAAAGAAAGAAACCGGGTTTCGGCGATAACTTTGGCGGAAAATCGATCTTGGGTTCGGGCAAAGCATTCGGGTAATTATGTTAACGGTGAAAACCCAGAATTAACTGCCCGTAGGCGAAGCCTTCTCGAAGAGTATGCTTTGCCCCTACAGCGGAAAACCGATCTTGGGTTCGGGCAAAGCATTCGGGTAATTATGTTAACGGTGAAAACCGAAAATTAACTGCCCGTAGGCGAAGCCTTCTCGAAGAGTATGCTTTGCCCCTACAGAGGTGTTCGCTGTAATTAAGAAACCCGGTTTCGGCCCGATCGCTTTGGTTACGGGAGCGGTATTTTCACCTGAAAGCAACTTCCTTGACCGAGTTGGCTGTGTACGGTGATGTCGCCGCCATGAGTCTGGGCGATGGTTTTGGCGATCGCCAGTCCCAAGCCCGATCCTCCTTGATGTTGGCTTCTGGCTTGGTCAGCCCGCCAAAAGCGATCGAATATATGGGGCAATTGGTCGGAGGCAATACCAATGCCGGTGTCTTCAATGCGAACTAGGGCATGAGTGCGGCTGCGCTGCGATGAGACGGTGACGGTGCCCCCAGATGGGGTATATTGCAGGGCATTGGCTAATAAATTAGTAAATAAGCGACATAGTTGAAAGGCATCTGCATAAACCTCCAGGTTAGGGATAAGTTGAGATTGCAGTTTGAGGTTTGCCTCCTCTGCCCGATCGCTGTACAAATCTACCAAGTCTTCTAATATTTCATCGAGGGCAATTTGTCGCCATGCCGCGCGATCGGGGGCTTGGCGATCCATGCGAGTTAACAATAGCAAATCGTCAACCAGTTGGCTCATTTGGGCTGACGCAGAGGCGATCGCCTTCAGCTTGTCCACGTCAGCAGGATGAACTCGTTCTGGGTGACTTTGCATCACCGCGATCGATGCCCGAATTGCCGTCAATGGGCTTCGCAATTCATGGGAAGCATCCGAGGTAAATTGTTTCAGTTGCTCAAAACTTTGCAAAATTGGCTTGAGTGACTCGCTCACGAGCCAAAAGCCGCCCACTGTCACCAGTCCAGAAACAATCGCAACTCCAGCCATTAACCCTTGCTGAAACCGACGCAACTCAGCGTTTAACAAATCCATTGATTTGGTGGCTCGCACATAGCCTAATAATTGCTCTGGTTTTGATTGCTCTGATTTGGCCGCCGCATAAACCGGCAAAATGAAACTACGAATATTTCCCTGTTGAACAATTTGTCCTTTTGGGGATACAATTTTCGGCAAATAATTTTTGGGAAAAAAGTTCCCTTCCCGCACCATTAACTCTTGTTTGCGATCGAACCATTCGACCCCTTGCTCGGTCGATATTAGGGGATTAGTCACAAAATCGGGAATGGACTTGGCTTGATATTTATCCATCAGTTGAGATAAGCTAATGGGCAGAAAATTGCCATTAGCATCTCTGGGAATATATCCTTTATATTCTTCTTCTGTGGTTAGTTCTTCATATTCATGTTCAATAATTTCTAAGGTGCTGGCAGATGCAGCCGCAATCTGACGCAAAGATGCATTTAATTGTTGATGGCGATCGCGGGCAACCAGAGCATAAACCGCCGTAGAAAATGCCCCTAAAATCGTGGCAATTACCAACAAATACGACAGCAGCAGCCGAGTTTGTAATTTGCTAAACTGCCCCTTAGAGATTTGCTTAGATATTTGCTTAGATATTTGCTTGGAGATTTGCTTAGAGATTAACATTGAGTCGATATCCCAAACCATAAACGTTTTCAATAAAATTTGCCGGAGCCCCAGCCGCCTTCAGCTTTTGGCGCAAACTGCGTAAATGCACTTTAACGGTTTCTTCTCCGGGCATATCTTCAAAAGCCCAGACTCGTTCTAAAATTACACTACGGCTGAGAACGCGACTGCCATTTCTTAAAAATAACTCTAACAAAGCATATTCTTTCGGTGTTAAAGTTAATGGTTTATCTTCGTAGATTACCTGACATTCATTGGGATTTAGCCTTAATTTTCCCCACTCCAAAATCGGGGAAAATTTCACCGTTTCTCGCCGCAAAAGCGCCCGAATTCTCGCTAACAATTCTGGCAAATCAAATGGCTTGACCACATAGTCATCAGCCCCCACATCTAATCCTAACACTTTATCGCTGCTAGTATCTCTGGCTGTTAGCATCAAAATCGGGGTTTTATTTCCGGCGTTTCTTAGCTGCCGACATAAGGAAATTCCATCGAGTTTGGGCAACATGAGATCCAGAATAATTAAGTCAAAAGCATTGGTTTCCGCAAAAGTCAACCCCAATTCACCATCGCTGGCAATTTCTACTACATAGCGGCGATCGCTTAAAGCTTCGGCGATCGGCCCTGAAATCCGCACATCATCTTCAATTAACAGGATTTTCATAAGCGATAATTTTCACAGGAAAAAGAAACCGGGTTTCTGCGATAATTTTGACATAAAAGCAGAAAGAAAAGAAACCGGGTTTCTGTGGTGCTAATGTAGGGGCGAATGGCCATTCGCCCCTATTTTGCCAAAAATAAACCCGTTTTCTGGATCCTTTCAATAAGAAACCCGGTTTCTGACGAATCGGGTTTATTCTGGTGAGTTATAATTTAGTTGACAAATTACAAAAAACACTATGACTGAAATCACCCTAGACGAAACTAAACTGAAAGAATTACTCAAAGCGGCAATCGTTGAGTTACTCCAAGAACAACAAGAAGAGTTTTCGGAAATTTTAGCGGAAGCCCTAGAAGATATTGCGATGAAAAATGCGATTAAAGAAGGCGAAAATAGTGAGACAGTCAGCCGCGATGCTATTTTTAAAAGACTCCATAACAAACCATGAAAATTGAGGTTTAAAAAAGTTTTGAAAAAGATTTGCTCAATATTCTTGATGCCGATTTATATCAATTTTAAAACCTATACAATTCCAAGGTTTATTTGGGCGAAAAAAACGTAGCAGCCAAATTGTATGAATTTTTGTAAATGGTATTACCAATTTGAAAATAATCCAGAGTCGGTTTTAACCGACTTCCGCTATTAGCCGGGGGTTTTAACCCCAGGCGGTTTATGTACCCCCGCAATTAACCGACGATTGCGGGGATTAAAATTCGGCGGGGATTAAAATCCGGCGGGGATTAAAATCCCCGCCTGTAGGGGTCAACGGCCGTTGACCCCTACAGTCGGTTAAAACCGACTATTTTACCAATTTTAAAACTATACAATTCCAAGGTTTATTTGGGCGAAAAGGACGTAGGGCCCAAATTGTATGAATTTTTGTTAAACTCAATAAAATAAAACGGGTTTCTGCTATCCAGAAAAGAAACCGGGTTTCTGTGGTGAATATATAGGGGCGAATGGCCATTCGCCCCTATATTGCCAAAAAGAAACCCGGTTTCTGAAACCCCACTGCTATCCAGAAAAGAAACCGGGTTTCTGTGGTGAATATGTAGGGGCGAATGGCCATTCGCCCCTACGTTTTAAAAAAATAAACCCGGTTTTTACCCGTTTTTTGGGTTTATTTAGGCACCCCAGAAGTTAAAATATCATGGCCTTCCGCAGTGACTAAAACATCATCCTCAATCCGAATACCAATCCCTCGCCAACGGTCAGGGATTTCTGGTTGCCCTTCCACGGGTTTTGTGGTCGGCCCGATATAAATTCCTGGTTCTACCGTCAGCACATTTCCTGGTTGTAAAGGATAGGGATTTTCGCCATATTGATAAACCCCTACATCATGCACATCTAGACCTAACCAATGACCAGTCCGATGCATATAAAATGGTTTATATTTTTCCTCTTTAATAATTTCTTCTATGTCCCCCATTAAGAGTCCTAAATCTAGCAATCCTTCTACTAAAACTCTGACCGCTGTTTCATGGACTTGATTGTAAGGATTGCCCGGTTTTACTTGTGCGATCGCCTTTTCTTGAGCCTCTAAAACAATGTCATAGAGGATTTTTTGTTCGGGAGTAAATTGGCCATTTACCGGAAAAGTGCGGGTAATATCCGCATTGTAATAATTGTATGCACAGCCCGCATCAATTAACAATAAATCCCCGTCTTGGAGTTGGCGATTGTTTTCCACATAGTGCAAAACACAGCTATTTGGCCCAGAGGCAATAATCGAAGGATAAGCAGGGCCATTGCCGCCATGTTTGCGAAAAATATAGTCCATTTCCGCTTGAATTTCATATTCATAGCGTCCCGGTTTAGCAAATTCGCGGGCATGGTTATGGGCCTCTACGGAAATAGCCGCCGCTTTTCGCATTAATTCTAATTCCGCCATACTTTTAATTTGGCGCATGGGGTTAAGAATTGTGCCAGAGTCTTGAATGGCGATCGGGCCTGTGCCCCGCTTGGGATAAGTGGTCATTAACCGTTGCCAAATTTTGACAATGGTTTCATTAAAGTTGCGATCGCGCCCAAAATGATAATAAATGCGATCGGCTTCCAGCAAATATTGGGGCAACTTTTCATTTAATTCCGTAATGGGATAAGCTTCATCAGCCCCATAACGTTCTTTAGCCCCTTCCACCCCAGCGCGATATCCCGTCCAGACTTCTTTATCCGGGTCTTTTGGTTGGACAAACAACACGAAACGGTGCTCTTTATGGTGTGGCGCCAGCACAATTACCGCGTCGGGTTCATCAAACCCGGTCAAATAGAAAAAACTGCTATCCTGCCGAAAAGTATATTCCACATCATTGTGCATCACCGCCAGGGGCGCACTATGAAATATAGCAGTTCCTTGACCGATTTTTTCCATCAATTGCTCGCGACGCTGACGATATTCTATAGCTACCATAGGATGAGATGATAAATTGAATCACAAACTAATCATAAACTAAAATTTAGTTGCTCCAGTTTACAAAATCCACTCCTAATCGTGAAAAAAAACCCCGTTTCTTCTATAACTCCTGGTTTCTCGTCCAGATTTTGCGATCGATATCACCGATCAAAGTGCTAAAAATCACCAAGTTAGCTGATATAACTCAACCACTCAAGAGCAAAATTATGTTATATAGGAAGAAATTGATTTCCCAGGGTGCGTGTTTGTATGATGATTCATAAATTAGTCCAGTCAGCATTTATGACTGGGGTTATGAGTGTGGAGTCCGAAGCACTTATTCGCCAAGTCTTAGCTTGGAAAGTCTACCAGCCTTCAGATTTAAAAGCCCTGCATAACTTGTATCAAGCTATTAACAATGGCGCGATCCAACGCGAGGCTAATGGCATTTTTAATCTTCAATTACCGGCGATTTAGCAAGGTTGATTAAACCGTAATTAACATAATTCGGGTGGGCATTTTCCACCCTGTTTTTTTGGTAATTAATGATTGATTAATCATTGACGCATAATTCAGCAAATCCCAAAAATTTTACTCCTTGGGGACTAGGTTCAAACCGACAGGGTAATATTTCCATTCCACAGGCGATCGCCTCTCGTAACTTAGCACCATAAACCGGATCGATGCTATCCCCAGGAGCAAAATGAGTGCAATCATTGCGGTTAATAAAATATAAAGTCACCGCCCGTCCCCCGGCAGCGACAATTCCCATTAACTCCTGTAAATGTTTCTGTCCCCGGGTCGTCACCGCATCAGGAAAACGGGCAATATTCCCATCAGCCCAAGTCACATTTTTTACCTCTACATAAATGGGGCTGTTTCCTGAATTTCCGGTCAACAAAAAATCTACGCGACTCTTATTATCCTGACCATAACGTACCTCTGGCTTCACGGTTTTATAATCTCCTAACTGGGGAAAAATGCGGTTTTCTAATGCTAGTTTAATCACCTGATTGGGTAAACTGGTATTCACCCCCACCCAGGTAGCTTGGTACTGATTTTTTGCCTCCACCAACTCCAAACTATAAGCTAACTTTCTCTTAGGATTATCACTGCGGGAAACCATCACCCGAAACCCAGGTTCTGATAATCCCAACATTTTCCCAGGGTTGGCACAATGGGCGGTAATTTTTTCGCCGGTTGTCAACTCAATATCAGCCAAAAAACGTTTATAGCGTTTAATCAGAATACCGGGAAATAAGGGCGGAAACGGGTAAATAAAATCGGTCATTATCAGGATATTTTTATTGATGGATTGTAGTTATAATATCACAATGTTCAGAAACCGGGTTTCTTTTTGGGGGTTCAGAAACCGGGTTTCTTTTTGGCAACAACCGTTAACCGTAATTACCACCACAGAAACCCGGTTTCTTTTCTCCACGACAAAAACCCGGTTTCTCACTCCCCTAACAACGCCCGAAATCGACTATCCCCGCGAATCCTATCGAAGTGATTTTCAGTTTTCGCCACCTCGCGACATTCTGAATCTAACGAAATCGCCCGTTGTAAGTTTTCAACCGCTAAATCTACATCCCCTTGCACCCCATAAAGACAAGCAATATTATAGTAAGCATTGGCATAATTAGAGTCTAACTCTAAGGCTTTTTGGTGACTCGCCATTGCCTCCTCATAGCGACCTAAACTAAACAAAGCATAACCGCGATTATCCCAAATATTAGCGTCGTCAGGTTGTAACTTTAAGGCAGTTTCATAACTAGACAGTGCCGCTTCTGCATCCCCAGAATTGTATTGTGACGCTGCCAAACAATGCCAATATTCAGCGTTACCCGGTTGCACTTTTACCGCCCCTTGAAAACAACGCACCGCCCCTTCATAGTTTTTTGCTTCCCACAGCGCTTCACCTTGTTTAGAGAGAGCTTTTTCCCCATTTCCCCAAATCATCGGGGCAGCATCGGGTCGCAGTTTGACCGCTTTCTCCCAGCAGGACATCGCCTCCTCCTCTCGTCCCTGCTGTACCAGAGATAAGCCCTCAGACAGTAAACTCAAGGGACTTTCAGAAGGCAAGGTTAAGGGGGCATTTCTCTCCAACCGCAGAAAATCCACCCCCTCCAACCGCAGAAAATGCACCACCCCTGACTCATCCCCCGCCACCACTACCCCATCAGCAGCAACGGCACAGGAACGCATCCTAGCCTCTCCGGTAAAGGTGGCTAACTCTTCCCCCGTAGCCAAATCCCACAGTTTCAGGGTTTCATCCCAGGATGCGGAAACCGCTTGTTTCCCCTCCGGGGTGATGGCTACTGCATTTACCAAGCCACTATGCCCCGTGAAGGTGGCCAGTTCCGACCCCGTAGCCAAATCCCACAGTTTTAGGGTGTCATAGGATGCGGAAACCGCTTTTTTCCCGTCCGGGGTGATGGCTACTGCTTCTACCGAGTACCTATGCCCCGTGAAAGTGGCCAGTTCCGACCCCGTAGCCAAATCCCACAGTTTCAGGGTTTCATCCCAGGATGCGGAAACCGCTTGAAGGCCGTCCGGGGTAATGGCTACTGCATATACCGAGCCACTATGCCCGGTGAAGGTGGCCAGTTCCGACCCCGTAGCCAAATCCCACAGTTTCAGGGTGTGATCCCCGGATGGGGAAACCGCTCGTTTCCCGTCCGGGGCGATCGCTACTGCATTTACCCCGCGACTATGCCCCCTGAAGGTGGTCAGTTGCGACCCCGTAGCCAAATCCCACAGTTTCAGGGTGTTATCCGAGGATGCGGAAACCGCTTGAAGGCCGTCCGGGGTGATGGCTACTGCTTCTACCCCGCGACTATGCCCCCTGAAGGTGGCCAGTTCCGACCCCGTAGCCAAATCCCACAGTTTCAGGGTTTCAAAGGATGCGGAAACCGCTTGAAGGCCGTCCGGGGTGATGGCTACTGCTTCTACCCCGCCACTATGCCCCCTGAAGGTGGCCAGTTCCGACCCCGTAGCCAAATCCCACAGTTTCAGGGTTTCAAAGGATGCGGAAACCGCTTGAAGGCCGTCCGGGGTGATGGCTACTGCTTCTACCCCGTCACTATGCCCCCTGAAGGTGGCCAGTTCCGACCCCGTAGCCAAATCCCACAGTTTCAGGGTTTCAAAGGATGCGGAAACCGCTTGAAGGCCGTCCGGGGTGATGGCTACTGCTGTCACCCTGCTACTATGCCCCGTGAAAGTGGCCAGTTCCGACCCGGTAGCCAAATCCCACAGTTTCAGGGTGTTATCCGAGGATGCGGAAACCGCTTGAAGGCCGTCCGGGGTGATGGCTACTGCTTCTACCCCGTCACTATGCCCCCTGAAGGTGGCCAGTTCCGACCCCGTAGCCAAATCCCACAGTTTCAGGGTGTCATCATAGGACGCGGAAACCGCTTGAAGGCCGTCTGGGGTGATGGCTACTGCTGTTACCCCGTCACTATGCCCCGTGAAGGTGGCCAGTTCCGACCCCGTAGCCAAATCCCACAGTTTCAGGGTTTCATCCCAGGATGCGGAAACCGCTTGTTTCCCGTCTGGGGTAATGGCTACTGCTTGTACCGCGTTACTATGCCCCGTGAAGGTGGCCAGTTCCGTCCCCGTAGCCAAATCCCACAGTTTCAGGGTGTCATCCTCGGATGCGGAAACCGCTCGTTTCCCGTCCGGGGTAATGGCTACTGCATTTACCGCGTTACTATGCCCCGTGAAAGTGGCCAGTTTCTTCCCCGTAGCCAAATCCCACAGTTTCAGGGTTTCATCATCGGATGCGGAAACCGCTTGAAGGCCGTCCAGGGTCATGGCTACTGCATTTACCCGGCTTCTATGCCCAGCAAAGGTGCGAATCAGTGGCCCGCCGGGAGGGGTGAGGTTGGCAGTGAGGGGACGAAACCAGGTGTTTTCGCGCCATTGTTTAGCTTGTTCTAGTAAAGCGACAATCTCTGGATTCTCAAAAGACAACAACCGCCCCAGAAATTGCCCCGCTAGTTGGGTCTTATCCGGTTCTAAAATATGAGTCGATAGCCGCAACGTCCCCGCGATTAATTGCAGGGTTTCCGTCTGTTCCGGGTTCAGTAAAACATCGGCACTCATCGCCAAATTGTAATCTTCAATTAAGGCTTGCACCCCGCACTCCGCCAGTTTTGCCTGGATAAAGTCAAAATCCGTGAGCAATTGGTACAGCCGTGCAGTTTTGGCGGTGCTGACGAGATGACCGGGCAGGGTATCCAGGGCATAGCGCCGCTTTTCTGGGGATAGTTTATTGAGTTTTTGGCTGAAGTCGGTCATGGCTACAGGTTAAAGCGGAATAGGGCGTTCTTGCTCCCTACTATACAGCGATTTTCTATTAAATAAACCACAATGAAAACCACGGCGGATTTGTAGGGGCGAAGCATTCCGGCAGATAACCTATTGCTTAAAAGATTAACCTGAATACCGGAATGCTTCGCCCGATCGTGGTTCAGTGCGTTGGGTTTCGCTTCGCTCTACCCAACCTACGAGAAACTATTAAATAAACCACAAACACCTG
Organism: Planktothricoides raciborskii GIHE-MW2; assembly: GCF_040564635.1. Classification (NCBI taxonomy): domain Bacteria; kingdom Bacillati; phylum Cyanobacteriota; class Cyanophyceae; order Oscillatoriales; family Oscillatoriaceae; genus Planktothricoides; species Planktothricoides raciborskii. The sequence continues at coordinate 6,201,503 of NZ_CP159837.1, read as the reverse complement.
TAGGGGCGAAGCATTCCGGCAGATAACCTATTGCTTAGAATATTGTAGGGGCGAATGGCCATTCGCCCCTACTACCGGAATGCTTCGCCCGATCGCGGTTTAGTAAGAAAGAAAACCGCTATAATCAATTCAAGGGCAATATTAAATAGGATATTCTATGACAACAAAACCACTAGAAATCGAGGGAACTTGGGAAGAAATTGTCAGCCATGCCGATGCCTTAGCGGGATGCCAAGTGCGGGTGACAGTTCTCTCTAATCCAACCCAGTCGCCATCTCCAGACAATCCTGCCCCTTTTCGTCCGGCTTCCGGTCGGTCTTTTCTCAGACACGCTGGAACTTGGTCTGGTGATGATTTGGAGGATTGTCTAAAAATGGTTTATGAGACTCGTCGCCCTGTGTTATTTAGCTAATTATTCTCCTCATCATTCTCCATACAAACCCTGCCAAAAATTATCAGTTTTTCGTAGGTTGGGTAGAGCGAAGCGAAACCCAACGCACTCGGACTCTACAGCAATTTTCTTTCTTCCTGAACCACGATCGGGCGAAGCATTCCGGTATTCAGATTAATATTTTCAGCAATGATTTATTTGCCGGAATGCTTCGCCCCTACAGGTGTTTGTGGTAGATTTAATAGAAAACCGCTGTAACCTGGCTTTGGTTTAATTTTTGTTGGGTTTCGTTCCTCAACCCAACCTACTAATTATTCTCATCTTTTCTAAACCACTATCGGGCGAAGCATTCCGGTATTCAGATTAATATTTTCAGCAATGATTTATTTGCCGGAATGCTTCGCCCCTACAGGTGTTTGTGGTAGATTTAATAGAAAACCGCTGTAACCTGGCTGTGGTTTGATTTTTGTTGGGTTTCCTGCGTCAACCCAACCTACTAATTATTCTCATCTTTTCCATATAAATCTTCCCACAAGTTATCTGCGATCGCCTGTTCAATATCCCGCAAAGATATCCCCGCCTTTTGTACCGTTCTCTTATTGAATAAAAAGTCCTGAAAACTCTTGTGGTAAATACTATAAACCTCCTCATTCTCCACAGACCGATGGCGTAAAAATTGCTCCCATTCATCCAAAACATCCTGCACCGTTAACGGGTCTTCCTCAGCAAAATACGCCAACAAATCGCAGGACACAGGCTTACGAGTTTTGGACAATAAATAGATAATTTTTAACTTAGTCCGAGGTAACGGCTTAGTCATCATTCCCATACGTTGCCAATGTTGCTCATAATATTGTTCCAAACCCTTGGGCAAATTTGCCAAGTTCAAATCCGCATATTTTCCCTTCTCAATATCCCACTTTTCAATATCATCGAGAACATACTTTAAATACATAAAATTATTCTCGCTATTCTCTGCCAATACTTCCGTAAATTTCGCCTCTGTCACCCCTTGGGCAGTTAGCCAGCGTTGGATCGGTTCTCGTTGGCAGCGATACCGAATAAACCCTTGAATATCCGCTAAATTCGCCTGATAATATTCAGGGGACATCATATCAAACTCCTGCTGCGGTGCCGATACCACAAAAGGCAAAGGCTTCGGGCGTTTGGTCAGGATAAAATAGACCCCATTGGGTAAAGTTGCCGGGAGATAAAGCACATTTACCCCCGGACTTTGGGTGTTTAGATCCACCTCATCCAAGGCATCCACCGCAATCACTAAACGGTCAGTTTTTGCCGCCGCTTCCGTTAATAACTTACTCAAAAAATTGCCATTGCGGGTATTATCCGGATGCAGGGGCAAGTCATAAGCTAACCCATAGCGAGAAATCAGTTGAGCGCAAATACTTTTAATAAAATCATCGGTGCTGGTGCGGTTTTCTGAGAGGATATTAAAATAAGCCAAACATCCGGTTTGCTGCACATATTGGGCTAACAACGCACTCTTACCTACTCCGGGTTCAGCTTCTATGATAAAATAACCCTTGGCTTGTTTATGGCAAAATTTCTGAATTTCCTCAAACACAAATTCTCGGCCAAAAAATTCCTGGGTTTTTTCCTGAATAAAAGCCGAAAAATCCGCCGGAACGGGACTCGTCCCTTTTAAGGTTTTCAGCACTTGATTAAACCGTTCATCTAACCCCTGACAAGAGGCGATAAATGTATCCACACCCTCATCAATTCTCACCCGAATTTGCTGGTGTTCCCGATCGATATTGCCGACTTTCCCGCCAATTTCGGTGAGCAAATCGTGGGCTAAGGTACGAAAAACCACGTCATTATATTTAATTTCTAAGCGGAAATAATGCACTAGCATTGGTAAATATAAACCTTGAAATGCCCGCACTAATACCGGAGGGGCTTCTCGCAACCATTGATGTTCTTGTTCTAGGCGCTGCGTCAATTGTTTGGCAATTTCCTGCTGTTGAGGTTGCCCCAAACCGCCCTCAACTCCCGGAGACTGCCCCGCCTCCACCATGCCTAGTATCACTTCACCATCTTGCTTTAGCTGATTTATCCGTGCAAGAATTTGCGGCTGAGTCCCTTCCCACTCTGGTGTACCCTGACAATAGCCGCAAATTTTTTCTAAAGCCCGGTGGTGGGCCTTTAGCAGGGCTTGTTCAATGTGGTCCTTTTGTTCCTCGGCTTTCTTCTGTGCCCACTGGCGAATATCGCCGACTGCTTGCTTCGCTACAGGGCCAGCAAATAACATTAAAATATCAACTAGCATGACTTAACCCTCACCTCAACGCACCTTAAACCTTTGATTAAATATTCTAATTCTATTGCGTCCCTAGGTTGAGAAGCCCAGAAACCGGGTTTATTTTTGGCAGCCCAGAAACCGGGTTTCTTTTTGGCAACAACCGTAGGGGCGAATGGCCATTCGCCCCTACATTAGCACCACAGAAACCTGGTTTCTTTTCTCCACGACAGAAACCCGGTTTCTTTTTTGGGTACAGTCGGCTCAGAAACCGGGTTTCTTTTGTGAAAACAACCGTAGGGGCGAATGGCCATTCGCCCCTACATTAGCACCACAGAAACCCGGTTTCTTGAGGTTTCTTGGAGTTAACTGTGAGGTTCAGAAACCGGGTTTCTTTTGTGAAAACAACCGTAGGGGCGAATGGCCATTCGCCCCTACATTAGCACCACAGAAACCCGGTTTCTTTTCTCCACCACAGAAACCCGGTTTCTTTTCTCCACCACAGAAACCCGGTTTTTTTTCTCCACGACAATTACGCTATAATTAAATTAACTTACTTAACCAAACCATGAATACAACTGAATTACGCCAAAAAATCACCAGCCAAGTGAATCACCTCTCACCGGAAAGACTTGCCCTCGTGAGTGAGTTTCTCGACTCCCTAGAAGCAACCGAACCAAATAAAGCATCTTCCTTGCGAAAATTGCCCCCGCTAAAAAGAGGTAAAACCGCCAAAGATTTACTAAAATTCGCCGGTACTTGGCAGGGGGATGACTTGGAAGAGTGCCTTAATTTCGTTTACGAAACTCGCTCAGAAACCCAGTTTTAATATCATGTCTTATTTACTAGATACCAATCACTGTAGCTATATTATCAATGGCAACATTCAAGTAATTAATGCTTTAAATACTCGTGAGAATGACACAATTGCCATTAGCATTATTACCTATATTGCTTTATATGGCTGATAAGTCCGAGAAAAAATCAGAAAATATCACGGCATTTGAGGTTAACTGTGAGGTTCAGAAACCGGGTTTCTTTTGTTAAAACAACCGTAGGGGCGAATGGCCATTCGCCCCTACATTAGCACCACAGAAACCCGGTTTCTTGAGGTTTCTTGGGGTTAACTGTGAGGTTCAGAAACCCGGTTTCTTTTTCGCAACCCAAATTATCAATGGTATAACTATATGATTTTGCCGATTATAGATGCGATCGCTTCTCAGGGTTCATTCCTTTCTAACCAGTCAGCGATGTTAGTAGCAATATCTGGAATTGATGCATCGGGAAAAGGCTATTTAGCGGAAAAAATTGTCAGTATGCTACGACAAAGAAATCTCCGAGTAGCCAGTATTAATATTGATGGCTGGCTGAATTTACCCAACCAGCGATTTAGCCAGAACAACCCCGCAGAACATTTTTATCATCATGCTATTCGCTTTGATGAATTATTCACTAAATTAGTCTTCCCACTCCGCCAGTTTCGCTCAATTTCCCTGGAAATGGATTATGCCGAAGAAACCGCCAGAAAATATCGCCCGCATCACTACGAATTTGCCGATATTAATATCATTATCTTAGAAGGAATATTTTTATTAAAAAAAGAGTTTCAATCCTATTATGACCTGTCTTTTTGGGTGGAATGTAGCTGGGAAACTGCCTTAAACAGAGCTATTCCGCGATCGCAAGAAGGATTATCTCCCGAAGCAACAATTCATGCTTATCAAACCATCTACTTTCCCGCCCAAAAAATTCACCTAAAACGAGACAACCCCAAACAAGCGGCTACGGCAATTATTGATAACGATTGCGACGATATCTTTTTGATCGAATAAGTGGAAAAATAATTTATCTAAATTAGCAGAAAATACTGATAGATTCCCGCATTCGCGGTAATGACACATGACTAAATAGCAGAAAATACTTATAGATTCCCGCATTCGCGGGAATGACATATGAGAAATAAAACTTTTCTGGGTGAAAGTGGCGATGAGAATAGAGGGGAAAATTTAGGGGCGATCGCGGTTGAAATTGCTTCATGCTATAATAGACTTATACCACTGATTAAAACCGCCATAGAAACTGCCATGATTGCCGTAAGATCCTCCGACTACATCAGCCCAGAAGAATACCTCGATCGCGAACGCCATAGCCCCATCAAATATGAATATATCGATGGCGAAATGTACGCAATGGCTGGCACCGGAGGTATCCATAATATTATCAGTGGCAACCTTTATGTGTTGTTACGCAGCTACCTTAAAAGTACATCCTGTCGCACCTACTTTGCGGATCTCAAAGTGAACATTGCCCAGGGAAAATGCTTTTTCTATCCCGATTTAATTGTCACCTGCGATCCTCACGACGATCCCAGCCGTGCTTATGTGGAATCGCCCAAAGTCATCATAGAAGTTTTATCAGAATCCACCGAATCTTTCGATCGGGGGAAAAAATTCCAGTATTATCGGACAATTCCCAGCTTACAAGACTATATTCTGGTCAGTTCTCAAGAATATTTAGTCGAAATATTTCACCGGATGGAAAATAATCTCTGGTTGCTACAAACCTATCAAGGCTTAGAGGCGATCGCCCAGATCGAAAGCCTTGCCATTGATGCGCCCCTGGGGGAAATTTACGCCACCCTAAACCTCAGCCCCCAAGCTGACACCCCTGAACCGGAAGCCGAAACAGGCGATCGGGCGATCGAGCGATCGTGACCCTGACCCTTATGTCAAAGGCAAATTCACTTTAACAATTGTGCCCACCCCTTCTTGACTAGAAACCGTGAAACTGCCGCCATAGATATCCACAGATTTTTTCACAATTGCCAGTCCCAGGCCATTTCCGGGAATCTTGCCCACATTTTTGCCGCGATGAAACAACTCAAATAAATGCTTCTGATCTTCTAAAGGAATGCCAATACCTTGATCTTCGACTTCCAAACAGACCGCATTATCTTCTGGGTATAATCTCAAATAAACCGGGGTTTGATTTGGGGAATATTTCAGGGCATTTGACAATAAATTATTCAAAATATGCTCCAATAACTTTTCATCGATTGGCCAAAGATTATCTTCACATTGATTCACTAGAGAAATTCTTCTGATGGGACTGCTTAACTCTAGATTTTCTAATAAATCATCACAAAAATCAGCCAGATTAATTAGTTTTCTTTGCACGACTAACTTATTTGAATCGGCTTTGCCTAAAATCAGCAAATTATCTAACAGTTCCAATAAATTTTCTACGGATTTATGAATTTGCTCAATATACTTTGAAGTTTTAGGTTCTGAAACGTTTTGGAGATTAAACTGCAACAATTCTGCCGCTGAGAGAATCACTGTCAGTGGGTTTCTAAACTCATGGGAAGTCATTGACAGAAAGTTAGATTTCAGTTCGTTGAGTTCTCGTTCTTTCGGCAAGGCGATTTCCATTTCTTTTTCCAGCCGTTTTCGTTCAGTGATATCTCTACCTATATATACAAATTTATTTTCATTGTCGATTTTAATCAATGAACAATTAAATAAGACGGTTAAATTTAACCCGGATGGTTTCTTATAACTAACCTCCAAATTATTAATAGTTTGAATGGTTAATAGTTCAGGAAAATAATTTTGAACGGGCAATAATTTAACGTCTTTAAAGAATTGGTAAATAGGTTGATCGATGAGCCTATCTTCACTGATTTCTAATAAGTTTTGGGCGGCGTGATTACACTCTTCAATAATTCCCGAAGCATTGGTGACAAACAAGGCATCTGCCATGTACTTGATAATATATTGAAGGTAATTTTTATAAACCGATAAATTTCGATTGACTAAGGTCAGATCGTTGGTAATTTGAACATATTTCCTTTCTAAGACACTTTGTTGGGTGACATCTTGGAAAAAAATCACCAAATGATAATTTTCGATCAATTCATCTGTTTTCGGAATCGCATAAAAGTTGAAATACAAAGGTTCCCCGCTGGCAGTTTCTCGGCAAATAGCCATGAGTTCCAGTTGTTCTTGATGCCCCGCGAACAAAGTTGACAAAATATCTTCAAGTCCAATCAACTCTGGAAAGTAAATCCGGCTATCCTGTCCGACTTGCACCTCACCGGGATGTTCCGCAAATCGGTTAATCCCAGGAGAATGGTCTAAAATATTGAATTTACGATCTATTTCAATAAATTCTAAACTTTGTACGCCTAATATTTTTCCGAATAAATGGTTCATTCTGATGTCTCCATAATTTTCGCAGTCAAAGTCTGAAAAATTTCATCAACATTTTTCCCGGTTTTGGCTGAAGTATTATAGATAGCGCTGATTTTTTCCGAGTCCAGTTGATAACTAGCCATCATTTTGGCAATTTTGACTTCATCAAGTAAATCAGACTTATTCAAAGCGACGATAATTTGCCCTTTCGGGTTCATAGACAAAAATAACTTAATATGATCTTGAATATGCTCAATCGTTTCTGAACGAGTCAGATCCGCCACAATAATCACGCCTTTGGATCCTTGCAAATAAGTCGGGGCGATCGCCTTAAACTTGGTACTACCTTCTAAGTCCCAAATCAGCAATTGTACCTGGACATTTTTTTTCCCGCCTACTTCCTCTAAGTCTACATTTTTGCGAGAAATTTTCACCCCGACCGTAGAGAGATATTGATCGCTAAATTGGCGATCGACAAACCGACGAATTAAACTGGTTTTACCCACATTGAAGTCACCAACCAGGCAAATTTTTTTAGAAATCATAAATATAACAAAGAAGTGAACAAATCTGATGCTTTAACAGCACGGTAATTTTGGAATTTAGCGATCGCATTGCCCCTGGTATATGCCCCTTTTATATATCATCCCTGGTCTTGAGTCATCCTGAGATCGTCATTTAAATCGCCATAGAAATAGCTCATCCAAATTATGAGACCCGTTCGCGCTGGGCAAAAATTTTCCGCTTAGGAAAATGATTGCTGAAAAAGCTTTTGCGACCAATGGGTGAGTATAGCGCGAAGTTGTTCCAAACCTACAGGTTTACTAATATAATCGTCCATCCCGGCATCAAGACATAGCTGCTCATGGTGACTCACGGCGTTAGCGGTCATGGCAATCACCACAGGACGACGGATGATTTGAGTGGCTTCTAGGCGATCGGCAGTCCAGCGACGGCGGATCTCTTGGTTGGCCTGATATTTATCTAGGACAGGCATTTGGCAATCCATTAGTACCACATCATAAGGCATCTGTTGCAAACGCTGAATCACTTCTGCGCCATTTGTCACCACATCGGCAGTATATCCCAAATTTTCCAGCAGCTTCAACGCCACTTTCTAATTTACCACATTATCTTCAGCAAGTAAAATTTTTAATCGCTGACCTTCAACTTTGTCGGTTTGTAGACCTGTAAATCTTGAGAAATCAGGGGAATCAATCTATCGATCTCTTTAACTACAGGAGTTTCTAAAGCCTCGACGATCAAATCAAACAATCGAGAAGCTTTCACCCGCTTGACTGAATCGGCGAAAAAACCTAGATCCAGGCATTGTCTGGCCAGTTCCTGCTGCTGAGTCGATCGCATCAAAATTAGCGGAATTGAAGCCAACCGGGGGGTTTCTTTAATGGTCTTGCCGAATGCGACTCCATCTACCCCAGAAATTTCCGCATCAATTAAGATCAAATCATACAACTTTTCTGGGGAACTATGAGAATAGTTTTGCAAAAAGTTCCAGGCTGCTTCGGCGCTATTCGCTTCAGTAATTTTCACTTGCCAATCGCTGAGGGAATTGCGAATCATATAACAATGATTGATATTGTCATCTATCACTAAGAGATGAATTCCTTTGAAAGGCGAAGCAATTTTTACCGGAACTTGAGAATATGTCTGTTTGGCAAAAGGAAGGGTTAACCAAAAGTCAGATCCGCGTCCCACCTGACTGTTCAGCCCAATTTTTTCTCCCATGAGGGTGACTAATTGTTTGCAAATCGCTAGACCCAAACCCGTCCCCCCATATTGGCGAGTGGTGCTGCCATATAACTGAGAAAAAGGCTTAAATATTTTGCCAATATCCGTTGGCAGAATGCCAATAACCGTATCACTGACAACCAAATAAATCACGACGCTATTGTCATTTTTTTATTGCATTTTTACCTGAATATTTCGCATTTTTGAGTAAAATTAATAGGATTACAAATTAAATTAATTAAAATTTGTTCAAATCGCTTTATCCACAGAGATAGGGATCTGATTAGGAAGACAAAAATTGATTCATAGTTTTTTATCTGCGGTTATATATAGCTAACAATTATAAAAGATTTTACAAGCAAATAGATAAATCAAAATTTACCTGCTACAAATTAATTTGACCGGCTTCTTTGGCCAGATATAAAATTTCATTAATCAACCCTAAGACTGATTCGCTAGGTTATTTTGGCAAAATCACGCTGATCCGGTGTCAATGGAGTCATTAATAACAGTTATGTCATCGCAAAAATTGGATTCATTGGCGTCCTAATTTTATGGCTCATATTGGCCAAAAAATTAGTTTTAATTTGGGCGGCTAACTCGGCTTCTCCCTTGGCATAAAAGCTTGATCTGCCTGTTTTTGATCGGTGATATCTCGACCTATATAAACAAATTCAGGAGGATCGTGGGCAGTTATTTTCATCCATGAGCAAGAAAATGATAAAACAATCTCTTTGCCTTCTTTAGTTTGGCTAATAAATTCTTTGTCTTGAAAAATATTCTGATTCAGCGATTCCTGATTAGGCTTAATTTTAGGTAAAATATTTTCATTGGCACTCAATAAAAAAATTAATTTATGAATCAATTTGCCATTTTGCTATTTAAATAAATTCAAATAATTCAAGTTAAATTAATTTTTTAATTAAATTATTAATTAATTTAAACTATATTATAATATTTAGTTTTTTTATTAAAAAATCAATTATTTTCGTTATTTTATTTAACTAATTTTTGATACATCAGGATAGTATCGGTCGGATTTTAAACTAAAATTATTAATCGGTTAACAGGTAAATCATCATCGGGATAGGCGATCATAAATCAATATATAAAGGTTGCTGCGGATCGTCAAATCGAGTAATCCCCTTTAGTTCAAAATTATCTTGTCTTTCTTCGATCACTTGTTGAAGAATTTCTTCAAGGCAAAACAATTCTGGAAAGCCTAAGCGAATATCATTGCCGATTTTTACTTCATCCGGATCGGGATCGTCCGCAAAAGATTTTACCCCAATCGACATATCTAAAATTTGTAATGACTCATTCACTTTTAGATATTCTAAATGACGGGGTTGGATCAGTTTTTTAATTAAATGTTTCAGCCAAATAAGGTTTAGGGAGAAGGAATCAGAACTTATCGGATCATCAGAGGAACAAAACCTGGAAACAAAACCTGGAAACAAAACCTGGAAAATAGAGGATATCGGCGGTATATTCTCAGCATTTTACCTGGAGGTCTTGACGCTCAACAATACGCTCAACAATCAAAGATTTGTTCAAGAAAAAATTACTGTGAGGTCTCGGAAAAACTCAGGGACTATGGTCGATAGGCAGGCGAGATAATTGGGTAAAAAATCACACATCGCTGCTGCCATTCCGGTTGGTCTTGAGTTACATCGATGGGGGGTGCTGGGTTGGCGGAAATGTTTAGCCTTCCAGGGGCGATCCCCATTGATATCAAGGCTTTTTGAACGCTTTCAGCACGATTCAGTGCTAAACGCTGATTGCGGGAGGGTTGACCTGTGCGATCGCTGTGACCAACGAGATTTAAATGGACTTGGGGATATTGAGTCAAAAACCTTTGAACCTCAACCAGTTTCGTATTCACATCTTCTGGTTTAATTTTACTAGAATTTTGTTCAAAGTAAATCCGCGTATCAATCCTTAAAGGTTGCAGTTGTACGGAACTAACCACGGAAGTCACTCCAGGAATGTTGCCAAAAGCTTGGGCGATGGTTTGGCTATCCGTTGCCTCAATCACCGTTCCGTCTACGGTGACTTTTCCCTCAACATATTTCACCGTAATTGAAATCCCCGCCATTTTATTGAGGGTTTCCGCCACTCGATTGACTTCATCTTCAACCAACTTGTGCAGAGAGGATTTTTCTGGGGCGATAATTTGATTATTTAACTTCAAATTTGGCACCGCATTTTTCACAATTTTTTCTGCTTGATAACGCAGCATTGGATTTGGCACTTTACCTCGGACTGTGACTGTATCTTGGTCTACTTGAACCGTCCAAGGATAAATCTTTAACTCTGGGTCGGCATCCAAAGCATTTAATACTTGGTTTTCCTGCTGCCGCCCTTGAAAATTTTGATAAAAGTTCCAGCCCAAAGACAGGAAAATTAATCCGGCAATGGCGATGAGGAAAAGTTGCAGTAAAGGTAGATTTTGGTGTTTTTTGATTTGACTAATGGCGATTAAATCATCCAGCATTTGATGAATTTTTTGGGGTACGCTGTCGGTATCGCCGTCAAATTCCTGAACTACTTTACTATAATAGAGAACAATTTTGCTGAGAGTTTTTCTGATTTGATACACCAATTGCTTGGGGGGATGATCTCCTTTGATTAATACGGCTATATAGCAATAGCCCGCCACTTCTAGTTTAATCGTGGATAAACCATATTCAATATCATTTAACTCCGCAACTTCTCCGGTCTGAACAATGCAGTCATTGACAAAGCTGCGAATTGCCGTGAGCATACCAGCAACCATTTCTGACTCTAGTTGATGTTCTGGCGGTTGGGCTTCGGAAATAATTAACCCCGACTGTTTGTGAATTAAAAATACTCCTTGTACGCGGGAAGCGATCGCCTCTTTAAAAATTAGCTCTCCTTCAGAAACTCCCTGAAGTTTTGCTTGGATTTTCCGGCGAATTGTTTGGCCGCTGAGGGCTTTAGCAATCTTTTCATTAATATCCTTAATGGCTTCAGCAATATATCTAGCAACGGTAGAACCAATCACCGGATAAAGTGCATCTACCATTGCTTCTTGTTCTAGTTTAATTTGCTCTTTAATCGCGTCTCCCATTTGGGGAGCAAGGACGTTGGCGATCGCCGCTCGATCTAGCTTTATTTGCTCTCGAATTGCCGGAGCAATTTCTGGGGCGATCGCCTTGGCAATATCTTCTGGGGCTTGTTTAATTTGGTAAGAAATGGCTTCGGGAATCAACGTGGCTAAAACCGCACTCATGGCGCTTTTATCTTGCAGCGATCGTTCTTGAATCGCTTGGTCAATAACTGGCGCGATCGCTCGCGAAATATCCTCTTTGGATTCTTCTACTTTCAGACTTAAGAGTTCGGCAATCACCGGCATCAGCAAATTAATCAAATTTTCGGGATTATGAATCTGCCGATCAATGTGCGAAAGTTTTTGATCCAATTGTTGATTAAATTTTCGCAGGGGGTCAACTTCTGGATTCACCAAAAGATTTTGCAGGATTTCCAACTCTGACGTTGGCTTTGTTTGTGGTGACTGATTTAAAGGCTCTAAAACTTCTACCGCCACAAAATCCGCAGGCTGCTCCTGATTGCTCCCCTCAGAATTTAAAGATTCCCCTTGACTTAGTTGAGCCGACAAATCAACGGGATATTCTTGACTTAGTTGAGCCGAAAAATCAACCCGATCTGCGATCGATTCTGGAGCCTTTGACCGTTGATTGTCTGAATCAATTTCAACATCAATTTCAACATCAATTTCAACTTTTGGCTCGGATAGATCCGATAAAGCTTGATTTTTTAATGGTGAATTCGGCAGTGAGTCTGCGGGTTGGGCTGAAGTCTTTTCAGGATTAACCTCTTTTACTGGAGTGGTCTGGGGTGGTTTCTCCGTAAACATCAGTTGACGCAAAAAATCCAGGGAACGAGCCACTTCTTCTATATCCGGTTCTGGGAGTGATTCTGCTTCCACTTGAGGCGATCGCTCTGGTTCCGGTTCTGACTCCTCTGACTCTTCTGACTCTAATATAATGTCTGATTGTAACTCAGGTTCTGACTCTAATTCACTAGGTTTTTCTAGCTGATTCATCACATTCATCAGGGGTTGATTCATCCCTGGAAATTCTGCTGCTGCCAATGGATCTGTATCGGTGATTCCGGAAACCGCCGAGGGTTTTTTTTTCGGTTTAGACCCTTGCAGACCCTGCAAAAATGCGGAAATCTGCCTAAAGTGATCCTCGGAATAATCAGGATAATTCTCTGGGCTTAAATCACCGACAACTTCCTCGGAATAAGAAATTGAATCCAAGGAATTTTCGAGGTAATTCGGCACCGCTTCTGAGGAGTAAAAGTTGCCATTTTCAGAATATTTAAGCAAATTAAAAAGGCGAGCCAGCAAGCGATCAATCTCATATGTGCGCCGAGATTCATCTAAGTTACCATCGCTACAACTTTCTAATTCTTGCAAGAGCAAATTGGTGAGATGATGAATCTCCTGAGTTGAGTTAAGCGGGTTAAGCGGATTTTTATTATCCGGGTCTGTTGAATTTTCTACATCACATAATAGAGTTATTAACTGCTGAATTTGCTCAGAAGATGCTTCAGAGGAATTACTATCTAAAACATTTTCTGAGGATTCTAGTTGTTCGAGCGCCCTGTTGATTTGTTCTAATAAAGTCATCAGCTACATTCTCATGGAGTGTGGGAGGGAATTGGTCGATGATTTTTCAGAATTCAAGTCATGGTTTTGCCACCGTAACTTGACTCTCCTGAAAAATCCACAAACATTCGCGAAATCATTAACCATTTTTACCTCCGGTACATATCCGAAATCTACCGGAGAGAATGGAAGTTTAAGCAAGGCTTCAATTCACCGCCATCGAGATGATTGGGTTTTTGGCGCTGCCAACCCCTCTGAATCAATGAATATCTAATTTTAGTTGAAAAAAGACCGCCTGAGCAATCCCTGGAAATGTCGATTCAGAGGACTAGCAGCAAAAAATCCAGAGTCTTGGTATAGTCATCGGCGCCCCTCGGTTTTTTCCCAATTTTACCCTAGATTGGGTCACGAGCAAAAACCCGGTGATTCAATCCTGCCACCCTCTGCGGGATGATCTAGAAGGGCTTTTTTTAAAGATTCTCTCTTTGTCTGAGATCAACAATGGTCAAATTTTGTCGAATTACCGGGAAAGTTTAGGCGAATGTCTAGGCGATCGCCTGACCATCTCTGGCAAATAAATAGACTTTTTTCTACTTTTTTCGCATCCACTGGTTAATTTACAACAAATTGGAATTTCCGGGGATGCTGGCAATTAAATCAATTAAATTAATTAAATAAGCTGAATTACAGCGGAATACGGCAAGATTTAAACATGATTCTCAATTAAATGTTGATTCTAGTCGAGGATTGCTATAATCTTAGGCCGATCGGCTTTTATTAAAAGCCTTTCCACGTCCCCAATCGGCAAATGATTAATTGTTTGGCGGATTTTATGGAAAAATCATTAATAATTGATAAAAAAATTATTAAATTCCTCTCTGGTTTGAGTAAATTACCGATCGCCATGCCACAGCAAGAAGATTTGTTGATCGCTTGAGCAATTTGGTTTAAAGGGTAGGAGAAGACCGCAAAAGTTATTTGGTTAAACTGGCTACAAAATTCATCGGCTGACTACGATCGCCCATGATGGTTGATCTGACCAAGATCCATCGCCTCAGCCGGATCTATCACCTGGATCGGGATTCTGGGATCGCTGGTGTCGAAATTAAGTCAGCGATCGCAAGATTCCTGTTGATTTTACTTCCATGACATCGCTTCAGGGGGCGACGACCTCAGATAGCGATCGACATATAATCGGGATATAATAGAATAGAAACACAATAGAATTGTACTACCACTTCACAGATTATGTCACCTAAAAAACGCTTATCAGACAGAGTGCTCACTATTCGTCTGCCGGAACTAGAACTGGAAAAACTCGAAGCCTATTGTCAGGCAACCAAACGGACAAAAACCGATGTGGTCAGGGAAATGATTCGTAAAATAAAAATAAAATCCGCCTCAGATAGTGAGTCATCTCAGTAATGGCTTAATTTTTATGTTTTAAATAATTTTAAAAAACTATTTTACTCAGAGATATTGCCACAATTATCAATTGGCCAATAAATTTGGCGAATAAATTCATTTTTTATTTTTTTCGATTTTATCTCTGGCTAATAATCGGTCTAATGGCTGGCATCACAAAAGACAATAATAAAACCGAAAATATTGAAAAAATAGAGAAGAAATAGGGAAGCGATCGCTACCAATAAATTACCCATGTCAGCAGAGCAGCGGCAATCGCCACCGGCTAACGGACGATACCTGATATGTCACCATTAATCCCTGATTTTTCAAGGCGGCGATCGCATTTAAACAGACTGATTTTTTCCTTTCCCTGTATAATGTTTTTTTTGGCGTGACCGCTTCAGTTTACATTTCAGTTTATAGCGCACCGCTTCATGGACAACTTTATAAGAAGCATCAACCCCAAATTCACGTTTTAACCAAGTTTTTACTTCCCCGTAGCTCTTAAATGTTTCCTGTTGATCCAGGTGCTGCTTTAATTTTTGCATCACATCTGCGGGAATTGCGGGTTTTCGTCCTTGGCCTTTTTTTACCTCAAGGATTCCCTCAAGACCATCTTCTTTATACCGTTGGAACCATCGATAAAGGGTAGCAGTATCTCGCCCTAATAAAATCGCCAGTTCTTTGAGTGTTCTTACTTGGCCAATTTTTAACAGATACAGTGCTTGGACTCGTTCCCGACCCCGGGCAGTTGTCTGTTTGGAGAGCAGGGTTTTAAGCTGTTCACCACTTTCTGTGATTTTGAGTTTTAGGACTCCGGGCATACAATCAATCTCAACGCTAAGATTAATATACTATATTTTTGCAAATTTAAAGTGAATTGCTTTTCTTAATCAGCGATTCGGCGGCACCAAGATCGCCGGATACCGAAAGAAAGCAGCGCGATCGCCAACCCATAAAAATTGTGGGACAAGCTAAACACCGATCCCACAATTGATTATTTTATCCCAAGAGATCCCCGAATGGGTGAATCACTTAAAATTCGTGACTATTTTACAGATTGACCGCGACCCTGACCGCGACCCTGACCTTGACCGCGACCCTGACCTTGACCGCGACCTTGACCGCGACCACCGCCATCCTCATCATCTTGCCAACGTCCCTGCATATTTTCACCGATTTGCCGTCGTTGGGCTTCGGTCAAAACGTTGCGAATTTTTAACATCTGTTCAAATCGCAAATTCCCCATTTGCTGATGTAACTCTTGCATTTGCCGATGTTGATTTCGCAGTTGACTATCAGACGCATTAGAACTCATCAACTGACGCATTTGCTCGTGCGCTTGACGCATCTGCTCATCTAACCGATCAAATTCACCCTGAGATGATTGACGAATTTGCTCAATTTGTTGTTGTTGGTCAGCGGTCAAATTCAACTCAGAAATCCAGCGATCGCCCCCTCTCCCTGGGCCATTCCCCAGGCCGCGACCCCCACCTCCAGGGCCTTGGGCAATCATTTGCTCAAACTGATCGTAAGGCAAAGATTCAGGAGCCGCGATCGCTGCTGTCCCACTCAGCGCCACCATCAGAATAGCCAAACTAGAAAAACGACTTAAGAACATCATACTATCCTCTTCAAACAATTAAGTAAATCAGTGAATTGATGAATTCATCCTGCGGGATAATTCCTGATCCTTTAGATCAGTTAACTTTAAAAAAGGTTCAAATGAAATTTTTCCCATATTCGGATAATTTTTGAGCTTTTAGACTCGCCAGCTTTGAAAAAGGTTCAAATTGAATCAATCTGAATCAAATACCCTAGTTAAAAATCTAAATACCAATCTTGGCTATCCTTGTCCAAAACCCCATCCCAAGTATTTTCAATAAAAACCTCTAAACTCGCGAGATCGGTGGTCGTCTGGGGTGGCGGGGTGAACAGGCGACTGGTTCCCCAAGCCATCAGTAAACCAGCCGCGATCGCCGGCGGCATCAGCCAGAAACTCCGTCGCCGGAACGGAATCACCGGAGAATTTTGCACCGATTCTGACAGGGAAGTTGCCGCCACCGCCGCCATAATCTGTGCTTCCAAATCCAGATTTTCTGGTGGCAAATCTGGACGATTTTGGCGGAGAAACTCCACCAGCTTTGGGTCATTGTTTGGCAACTTATTCATAATTGAACCCCCTGTTTTTCTAAAAATTTACGCATGGCAGCCCGCGCATGAAATAAGCGAGACTTCACCGTTCCTACCGGCACCGCTAAAATTTCGGCAATCTGCTTTTGCGGCAAATCTTCTAGGTCGTGTAACACCAGAATCGTGCGATGGTCAAAACTCAATTCAGCCAACCCTCTTTTGACTAAATCTTGATAATGTAAATGCATCAAATCAGAAGGGTCTGAGGTTGTGGATTCAGCGTGATTATTCAGAGTTTCCTGTTCAGAACGTTGTTTGGCAAATTGCTGTCGCCGATCCGTAGCCACATTCCAAGTAATTCGATACAACCAGGTGGAAAAATGCTGCGGATTTTTCAGCTTAGGCAGTCCTTTCCAGGCTCGCAAAAACACATCTTGCATCAAATCATCCAGCACTGATGTACCACACAACTGGTAAAGCGTGGATCTGACTTTATGCTGATAGCGCTGGTACAAGACTCGAAAAGTTTGGCGATCGCCCTTTAAACAACGCTGCACCAGATCCGCGTCTGACCCCTCATTTTGGTTAACATCCACTGAAACCATCAACACCTCTGGTTTCTCCCTTACTGTGGTCTGATTACTGTGGATTTAGACCAAAAGGCAGAAAAAAAGGTTCAATATTTCTGAAATCTCTGAAATCACGCAATCTCTACCCGCAGAGTTATACTGAAAAATATACTGAAAACGCCATCCTCAAGTAAGTCCATGACTCCACTGGATGACGATCTGACCCGCATCACGCCAAATTTTTTTTGATCGTAAACTCCCAGGGGATATCCTGAGAAATACAAAATACTCACAAAATACTAACTCTTAGGAATACGGAATTTCCTGGGTTACTGGACTAACACTACTGGACTAACCCTACTGGACTAACACTACTGGACTAACGCTTTAGAATTGGAGATTTTATCATTATGAAACTACTGAAAAATTTTAAAAATTTATTGTTTATGCTTGCGAGTACGGCTTTGGTCTGTCCGCCTGTTTGGGCAGTTCCTTCTACTAATGCCGACGGTGATTATATTTTTCCCCAAAGACGGGGAAATCGGCAGGTGAATTGGCAAGTAAGCGATCGCGATCCCAAGGGGTTAAATTGTCGGATGCCTCGCCAATTTCAGGGAGTCTATCTCGATAGCATAGACGTTCCTGCCCCGTTACAAGAAAATAACCGCCATGACATTACTCAATGGTCAGTTTTAACCGTTTTTAAAACCGGACAACGTTTACAAGCGGTCACTGGAAATATGGCCAATCAAATTGTGCTTTTGGATTACCGAGGCAAACCTTGGATTCCGGTGGATAGTATTAATGGTAATTGTTTTGTTCGTGCCAATAATCGCTTTATTATGCCAATTCCAGAAGACCCCAGCACCCTGGAAACCCTTGAGGATTGAAGCCAGGAGGGTCAGAGGTTCCAGAAACCGGGGTTTCTTAATTTTTGGCTGGGTGACAAAATCGCCGAAACCCGGTTTCTTTTATTTCTTTTTTGACCTACGATCGCCGAATTTCCACCCATAAATCTTGATACTTTTGGGTAACTTCTGGGGGCAGCGGTTGCATAAATTCAGATTTTTCTAAAATATCCGCTTCTGGCAATAACAGGGCATTTAACAGGGAATTATTTTGTAATCCTTTGGGTAAGTTGGGTTGATTTTGATTCAACATAGGCGAAACGGCTTTCGTTCTCAAAGAGATTTGCTCCACGATCGCCCGTTCCCAGCAAAAGTCAATCCATTGAGAAAGAAGGTCATCAGATTTTGATTTGTTGGGTGAATTTCTGTCTTGATTGGTGTCTTTATTTGTCTCTTTTTTGGCTGCCGGTCGCACCCACAAATCAGCCCACAACGCAGTCCCCGAAGCCGGAATCACCGCCCCTAGATTAGAATACCGTTGCAGCATAGGCAAGATATCTGTAGACCAACCCACCGCCACCCAGGTATCCCCTAGAATTAAGGGTTGTAGATAGGTATCGGAACTGTAGAATTTAACGAGTTTGTGTAAATTTTGTAGTTCTTCTTTGAGTTGAGGAACTTTGGTTAAATCTGCGGTGTTGTAGGAATGACCGAGTTTTTTTAAGGTTAAACCAATGATTTCTCTGGGTTGGTCAAGCAGGGAAAGGCGATCGCGCAATTCTGGACGCCATAAATCACTCCAATCCGTTGGCAACCAATCAAAATGTTTTAATTTATCCAGCCGATAGACGATCACGGTACTGCCCCAGCGATAAGGGGCGCCCCAGACTGCCCCATTCGGGTCGAGGTTGCCCTGGCGATCGCGTTGCACCAAAGCTTGCCAACGGAGGGGTAATTGTTGCCACTGCTTGAGTTTCTGAGTATCCAACGGTTGAATCAGTTCTTGGGCGATCGCCGAAGCTAACCAATAATCGCCCAAAGTCACCAAATCAGAAATCACCCCATCTGGTTTTCGTCTACCCAAAAACGGCAAGTTAAACCGTTGACTGGTTTCAGTAGTCGGAGTTTGCTGCCAAGTTTGAAGCTGAGAAAAAATATCTTGCAACTGGGCAACGGGAACAAAATCCAACACCACCTGATTTTGAATTTGTTTACGGTACTGATTCAACACCACTGCCGGAATGGAATTTTGCAACAAACGAACTTGGAGGGTGGATTTTTTCTCACCCCCACAAGCGGCTAATAATTGTCCCAAAGTCAGGACTCCGGCACCGAGAATAAAAGATCGTCGCTTCAATGTTTACGGGAAATGTTTATTGGATACGTTTTTCTAGATACTGACCAATCATAATTTGTTCACCGGCACGGGACATAATCGATTGCCTGGTGCGGTACTGCTGGCCAATATGTTTAATTTCTTCTTCAAAGACTGACCCATTGTACTCTGTTCGCAGACACAATGTTTCCGGGTTGGGCAGGTAAAATTTCGCCGTAACCGGATTCAAGGTGGCAAAACCGCGATCGCGGTACAAAATACTATTCAACGCCCCAAACACCGTAGAACCCGCCGACTTTTTCTTCCCGTTCCTGGAATCGGTACTTTCCCAGTAGACCTTACTCCCACAGAGGGCTTCACATTCTGCCAAAGACAACTGATGCAAAGACCCCAACTCTAACAAAGAAACATGACCGGGTTCGAGAAACTCAACCGTGACAATACTCACCAGTTCTTCCGTCGGCCCTTCCGGTAGGGTGTAATACCGCCGTTCTGAGCGCCATTTTCCCTCACTAAACTGGAAAAATGCTCGAATCAAATCACTGCTGGTCTGACCATGAGTCTGAGAACTGCTTGGTTGAGTAAGTTGTGGCAATAACGTCATTAGGTAAACCCCTAACTTTAATCGATTATGGACAGGGTAACAACGGCTCATCCAGAAAAGATGTCAATTTTGTTACCTTTCTTAATATAACTTCATATTTTACTGACGATTCCGTGAAATGGGTAGGGACTTCGCCGAGTCCTGTCCTAAATTACAGGTGAGTCTGATACAACGACCTGCTTGCTATAGAGGCAATTCATCAATTGTCCCTACATCTCCGAGTGAAATGCCAAAAATTGCCTCAGTCCTAATTCTGGAAATAAATCAACCCTGTGGCAGATTGTTAGCCCCAATGTTAAGGATTGTTGCGTGACATATTTTTTTAAAGAAAATCAACATTTTCGCAATAAATATTAAATAAATGTAGAAATAATCCAAATTTGACCAAATTATTACTTAAGATTGATTAGAAGATTTTTTTATAATCATGGGGGTCTGGTATGGGTTCTGTAGAAAGCCAGATAATGACATTAATTCATAAAGTCGATATTCTTTATCAAATGATCGAGCAGCTTAATCGGAAAATCGCGCTTATCGGTACTAAAAATGGCTGGACAAATAACCACTCCGTTGAAGGGTCTCCGTTTGATGCCAGAATTTCCGACTACTATGCCAATGGAGAAATCATCGATTCTCGTCGAGAATCTCAGAATTTTTACTCAGATCGGGCAAGTTGGCAACCCAGGCTACAGGGTCAAAATTCTGCGGCCAATTCTCCGACCAATGGCACAAGCCTTGAATCATCGTTAAAAGATTTGGATCTATCGTCACCGATGGATCGCTCACTGTTATATCTGGATGATGAAGTTTGCTATCCCACTAGCGAAATGTTCGATCGCTCCCTAATTCATCAAGATATTTTGGGCAATGACAATGACCTAGAGGATATGGTTGAAGGGGAGCAAACCGAGATTACCCCCGATATCCAAATTCAGCGACTCACCGCACAACTCACTGCTGCCTATAATCGGATTGCCGCATTAGAGGAACAGCTTGTGGCCAAAAGAATCCACGCTTAAGAATTAGAGATTAGAAATTACTGGTTTTATTCCCACGGTCTGAAACAGGCGATCGCGTCAATGGCATTTTTAGATTGCTACCCATTTATCAAAATTTAGGATAACATCTATTAGGAGAAAAAACAACCCAATCAAATCGACAGCGATGAGACTTTTGTTAGTAGAAGATGAGCCTGATTTAGGGGCAGCGATTAAACGCACATTAACCCAAGAAGCCTATATTGTAGACTGGGTAGAAAATGGTCAAGATGCCTGGGACTATCTAGAGAGTGGTACTCAATATACCTTGGCAATTTTTGATTGGTTACTGCCCGGATTATCTGGTTTAGAATTATGTAAGCGTTTGCGGCAAAAAAAGAATCCTTTGCCGGTGATTATGCTCACCGCCAAAGATACTCAAGCGGATAAAGTTGCGGGGTTGGATGCGGGGGCTGATGATTACTTGGTCAAGCCATTTGGTATGGGAGAATTGTTAGCCCGGTTGCGAGCTTTACAGCGGCGATCGCCCCAAGTTCAACCCCCGCAACTTCATTTCAAAAATAGCAGATTAGATTATGGCACTCGCTACTTATATCAGCAGAATAATAGCGGGGAAATAGCCGCGATCGCCCTAACTAATAAAGAATTTCAACTGCTAGAATATTTTATGCGTCATCCCAACCAAATTGTCACCCGCGACCAAATTTTCAATCAACTTTGGGAATTTGATGCGGAACCAGAAAGTAATGTGGTAGCGGCACAAATTCGCCTCCTCAGACGCAAGCTTTCTGAACATCAATCTGACTTAATTATTGAAACGGTTTATGGGTTGGGATATCGGTTAATGGTTAATAATTAATAGCTATTAACTAATAGTCAATAGTTAATAGTTAATAGTTATTCGTGATTGGGGCTGATTCAAACAACAAACAACAAACAACCAATAACAAACAACAAACAACAAACAACCAATAACCAAAGAATCCCTACCCAACAACAAACAACAAATAACCAATCACAAATGATGCAACAAAATCAGCTTTTTCAAAAGACTCGATCGCGACTAGCTTGCTGGTATGCGGGAGTCATGGGGGTGATTTTAAGTATTTGTGGAGTCGGGGTTTATGAAGCGATCGCCCATGCTCACCAAGTCACCTTAGATCGGGAATTAGAATCGGTGGCTGGAACCATCCATGATAGCCTGGAAACCTTATTAGAAGAACCGGGGATTTTAGCCCCTGAATTACGGCGATTTTTGCCGGATTTATGTATCGTCACCGAAAAATGTGCCACGGAACCGAGAAACCCCAATAGTCATGTCCTCGGTGCGATCGCCCAAGGACACTATTACCTTCGCTTACTCGATTTATCCGGTAATTTAGTGGCCTTAGCAGGCATTCATCCTCCTGGTTTATCCAGCAAATCACCCCAAAAAACTTGGCAAACAGTTGTTGATACTAATGGCACTCGTTACCATCAAATTTCTGTCACCTTGCATACCCAAGATTATCGGGATTGGGGATATTTACAACTGGGGCGATCGCTGGCTGAATGGGAACATTATTTAGCGGCGGTCAAGCTGATTTTAATTGTGGGATTGCCCATCGCCTTATTATTAGTTGGATTTGCCAGTTGGTGGTTAGCCGGATTAGCCATGCAACCCATTTATCAATCTTATCAGCAAATCCAACAGTTTACTGGCGATGCTGCCCATGAACTACGCACCCCCCTGGCGGCTATCCGCGCTACCGTAGAATCTACTTTAAGAATGCCCCAATTAAATCAAAGCGAAATTAGAGAAACTTTACACAGTATTCAACGGCAAAATCACCGTCTGTATCAACTGGTGAAAGACTTACTTTGGTTATCGCGCATGGATCGGCAAATTATGCCCCAAGAGCCAAATGTCTGTTGTTTAAATGATATTATTAGTGATGTTCAAGAAGAACTCGCCGCTTTAGCGATCGCCGCCAATATTACTCTTAACAAACATATTAATAGTTATCAACCTTTAACCCTGCTTGGCTATGAAGACCAACTCTATCGTCTCGTGATGAATTTAGTCAGTAACGCCATTCAATATAGCAATGCGGGGGGTGAAGTTAACCTAATTTTAGAGAGTGCTGCTAATGACGCGATGATTCATATTAAAGATACGGGAATTGGCATCAGTCCCGAAGACCAAACCCGAATCTTTAATCGGTTTTATCGGGTGAACAGCGATCGCTCTCGAACCACCGGAGGCGCTGGTTTAGGATTAGCCATTGCTGAGGCGATCGTCAAAAACCATAACGGCCAAATCCACCTCCAAAGTGAACTGGGAAAAGGCAGCATTTTTACCATTAGATTACCTCTAACAAAAAGTCCATCCCAATTTACCAATAAACTCAAAACATCAAAAACTTAGGGCTTTGTGATTCGTGATTTATTATGGCTTATCCAGAGCAAATACCCAAAAACAAATAAGCAATAAGCAATAAATATTCAGCAAAGAAAAAAATCCCAGCTTGACTCGCAAGCCGGGAAATGTCAATCAGGGTGCATCTACCATTTTTTTTTCCACAAGAAGTCACGATTAATCCGGAAAAAATCAGCAAATTTATGTTAAATTTAAGCCAGCGGTTTAAACCGCCTATATTCTCTATCAGAGAAAAAAAACCCAGCTTGACTCGCAAGCCGGGAAGCGTAAATCAGGGTGCATCTACCATTCCTATTTCCCGCATCCTACCTTTAACATCCGGAAACTTTTGGCCAAATTTATGCTAAATTTCTGCTAATTTAAGGAAAGCGTCTTCTTTCCCGCATCTATTCTTTATCTATTCTCTATCAGAGAAAAAAAATCCCAGCTTGACTCGCAAGCCGGGAAGCGTCAATCAGGGTGCATCTACCATTCCTATTTCCCGCATCCTACTTTTCACATCCGGAAACTTTTGGCCAAATTTCTGCTAAATTTCTGCTAATTTAAGGGAAGCGTCTTCTTTCCCGCATCTATTCTTTATCTATTCTCTATCAGAGAAAAAAAATCCCAGCTTGACTCGCAAGCCGGGAAGCGTCAATCAGGGTGCATCTACCATTCCTATTTCCCGCATCCTACCTTTCACATCCGGAAACTTTTGGCCAAATTTCTGCTAAATTTCTGCTAATTTAAGGGAAGCGTCTTCTTTCCCGCATCTATTCTTTATCTATTCTCTATCAGAGAAAAAAAATCCCAGCTTGACTCGCAAGCCGGGAAGCGTACATCAGGGTGCATCTACCATTCCTATTTCTCGCATCCTACCTTTCACATCCGGAAACTTTTGGCCAAATTTCTGCTAAATTTCTGCTAATTTAAGGGAAGCGTCTTCTTTCCCGCATCTATTCTTTATCTATTCTCTATCAGAGAAAAAAAATCCCAGCTTGACTCGCAAGCCGGGAAGCGTCAATCAGGGTGCATCTACCATTCCTATTTCCCGCATCCTACCTTTCACATCCGGAAACTTTTGGCCAAATTTCTGCTAATTTAATTTTGGTTATTTTGTTGCCTATTTGTTATTTGTTATTTAGGTTAATATGCTAACAACAAATAACAAATAACAAATAACAAATAACGAATAATTCTAACTCTTTTGCGGGACGATTTCTTTGATTCGGGCTTGAATTGCGGCTAGTTCGTCCACCCCTTCATAACCATAAGGGTTATAACTATTTTCCACAATCATTTCCTCTAAATATCGCACCCGTTCTGCGGAGGGTGGGTGAGTCGATAACCACGGCGGTGGGGCTTTATCTCCGTAAAGTTTATCAAGTCTGACCATCACATTTCTGACGCCATCGGCAGCATATTTTGTACCCGCTAAAACTCGCGTTCCTAAAATATCTGATTGCCGTTCATTCTGACGAGAATAAGCCCGATTTAACAGTTCAGCAATCACATCTCCTAAGGGTAAAACACGGTTTAAATTGGATAATAATGTCCCTTTAGCAATGCGCTGATAGCCGTGGGATAGTACCGCGTGGCCGACTTCATGGCCGATTAATCCCATTAATTCTGCTTCGGATTTCAGTTGCATTAATGCCCCCGTATGAATAAATATTTTACCTCCGGGCATGGCAAAAGCATTGAGGGAATCATCGGCAATCACATTAAATTCATATTCAAATTCATCGCGACCCATTAAGCTGGCGACTTGCTGACCTAATCGGTCTACATATTCTAAAATTTGTGGGTCTTCAACTAACATCCCTTGGCTTCTATACTCTTGTTTGTAAGCTTCAGAAAATTGTTTGCCAAAGGAAGATTCGCCTTGCAATAAGAGCATGGTTAATTGCAGGGTGGGAATGCCGCCAGCGGCATTGCCGGTTAGGAGGTAATCGCCAATATTAATCGCGCCACTGAGAATCGCTTGACCGATTAATCTCCGCTTCATCCCTCCTTGATATTTTTTCAAATATTCATCGGCAATTTTGGTGAATTCTCCCGCCTTTTCGTGTTCGGGAAAGAGTAGGGCAAATTGCCGCGCAGAAATTGAGGCTTCTAGCCATTGTTTATCCTCGGCTAAGGCTTTGATTTCGGCAGCAATTAATGACGGTTCATTGGGATAGAGGTTGGTGGCCCTTTCTAGGGCGGCGATCGCCAAGAAGAGGCGATCGTATTGTCTCAAAGCATCTACTAATAATAAATGACCGGGGATAAATTGCGGATAGTCTTCTACTAACTGTTCTAGGGCAATAAACAGTCGGCTTTGCATTTTTTGTTCAAATCCCGCTTGGGCTTCGCGCCAATAAACTCGCGCTGCTCCTCCCAGTTGTTCGGCATCATAGACAGGTTCAGGCAGATCGTTTCTGCCAACATTTGAGGAGTAAGGGGGTTTAACTTCGCGATAAATTCGTTCTGCCCCAGAGACATTTCCTTCTCGAAAGAGGCGATCGCCTTCCGCTAATCTTTGTAATTGGTTGCTATCCGAGTTTTGGGCGAGTTGGAAAACCTCCTCAAGACTGGGGAGGTTGCTGTTTTGCCAAACAAAACCGGGAGTTTGGCTGGGGGTTTGGTTGGTGGTAGGCGGTAATTTTGACTGAACCCCCAGGGGGAAGCCAAAATTCAACAAGTTGACGCTGAGAAATACAGCTAATCCTAGCGCCACCCAGCGGAATTTTCGCAGTTTTTTCATTTTGCTTGTCTCCTTATTTCCGAAGTGGTCAAAAGCGTTTTCTAGGGCAGGATTTAGAGTGATTAGAGTTAAATGAGTAGTTCGCACCCCAGACATCCGATCTATATATACCCTGTGAACAATACCCTAGAAGTTCAATCCCTTGCCGGTTTCTTAAGTGTCTAGATCCATTTACCCGGTCAACAAGTTCCTGAGAATACAGCGTCAGCTTTCAAAGGTCAGCTTTCAGAGGTCAGCTTTCAGAGGTCAGCTTTCAGAGGTCAGCTTTCAGAGGTCAGCTTTCAGAGGTCAGCCTTCAGGGTTTAGCTTTCAGCTTTATTCTGAATATGAAAGGCCGATATTTGGTGCCGATATTTAACGCCCAAGACTGATAGCCGATCGCATTTTTCACGCACAAATCACTCTGGCTAATCCTCTTTTTACCTCCATTTCTATTGGTAAATACTCGACTTGCTCCCCATCCACCGTTAAAATACCCTGGGGGGTTAAGGGTTCTAAGCGAAAACCCCGTACTTTATAAAATTCGATTCCCGGTAACGAGAGATGCTTTCCCTGGGCAGCTTTTAAGAAAGCTAAGAGTAAGTTTAACTTAGAAATTCCCCGGCGGACTATAATAATATCCATCATCCCATCAGATAAATGGGCGTGAGGTGCCGCTTTGATATTTTGGGTAGCATGACTAATATTCATCGCCCAAATTAATACAAAGTCATCTTGCATCACTTGCCAATCTTGCTGCTTTGTTGGCGGTATTTGTTTATCTGCTGCCAGACAATTTGGACATTTTTTAAAGGTTTGACATTCACTTTGGTATTCACCCATGAGAGAGGCGACTCCCGTAAGGGATCCGCTACGCGTAATCGCCTCTGTTTCTGGTAAATAAGCGGGTAAATAAGCAAATTTTCCTGGATAATGACGCAATGTCGCAATTCGCATCAGGGCATAAATATCGGTTCTGAGACTGCCTAAAAACCTTAATTTTTCTGATTCAATATCTACATCACTAATAATTCCCCAACCAAGAGAAAGAAAACTATAAAATATTTGGCCAGATTGTTGAGTTTTAGCAAGATCCAAAGGGCGATATTTTCCTTGGGTAATTCCTTTGGCAATCAGAAAAGCCGCACTTAAGGGATCGTCCGGTTCACCGGAAATTTCTAATAAAGTTTTAGCTAACCCATTCCCCGTTCCCGTTGGAATAATGCCAATGGGTTTGAGGATTGCTGTTTGCCAATCAGAACGATTCATTAATCCATTGATTGCTTCATGGATGCTGCCATCACCCCCGACGATGATAATCCCATCAATTTCTGAGAGATTAATTTCACTTAAGGTGTCTTGAATTTGACCAGTACGGGTGGTTTCTGTTAAGGTATATTCCAGATGACTATTGTCTAATAATGGACTAATTTGCTGGAAAATTATCCGGCTTTGTTTTTTGCCACTTGTCGGATTTAAAAATATCTGTAACCGCTGATTAACTGCCGGATTTTGGTTGTCAATCGGTAAACCTCGAATCAGGTTTTGAATCGCCACTATCCAGCGCGATCGCACCTCAGTATTGGGACAAGCAAATTCATAAGTTTTTAACCGGCGTTGGCGTTTTTTTCCCAAACCCAAAACTGCTGATAATTCTACCAAATGATAAGCTTTAACTTGAAAAAATGCTTCCTCAATATTTTCTAATCTATCGCATATAGATACCCCAACTACATCGTCTAAGCTTAAATAGCTTTCTTGGCTATTCTGGAAAAATATCAAGTAATTTTCCGTTAAATACCCTAAAGGATAATCAGGGGTATTTTCCGCCAACGGTTTTGGGCTATCTATAAACCAGAGGCAATCGCTAAATATTCTTTCCTGGATTTTTTCCTGCATTCTTTCCGTAATTTTTTCCTGCATTTTTTTCTGCTTTTTTTCTGCAATATTATTAGTTAATACATCATATAAATGATGCAATATTTATATGATTAACTTAATCAGATAAATTTGGCGATATATTGGCGATATATTGGCGATATATTTTTGGCTAGGGTGGCCAATGCTTGCTACTTAAACAGGTCGGCCATGCCCAACCAACATTTTTCTATTCCCTGTTTCCTATTTGATTTCACTGAAAATGCGCTATAATAAATTGAGAAATTTCGCTCACTCTATATTTTACCACTATGCCCCCGATTTTACAAGTATTTTTTCAGGATACATCCAATATACTCTGGCTAATTTGTCCATTATTTATCGCGGGAATAATCGAAGCATTCCTCTGGAAAACTCCACTATTTGAACCGTTAAACTTTCCCATTAACCAGTCATTATTTGGAGCAAACAAAAAATGGCGCGGCTTAGTCAGTCTTCCCTTAACCAATGCGGTCAGCGTCTTATTATGCCAAATATTAGAACCTTTGCTCATCAAAGACCCTCTGCCTAATTGGATATCTTTGGCATCTTTTAACTGGTTAGAGTATGGGTTACTGGTTGGATTAGTGTTTAACTTATCTGAATTACCCAATTCTTTTATCAAACGTCGCTTAGGAATTCCCCCTGGGGATGAAAGTAGTCTGCTATTTTATTTTGTGGATCATACGGATTCCCCTTATGGCACCTTACTTTTATGGTATTTTTACTTTCAATTTCCGGGACATATGATTCTTACGGGATTGCTTGTCACCCCCCTATTATTTATGACCGCTACTTGGATTAGAAAAAAATTGGGCTTAAAATAGAGTCATCAATCAGTAAATTAGCCGTTAATCAGCAATGTCTAACACTCCAAAAGAAACTAAAGTTCTCCTCCTAACCCTAGTCATCACCTTAACCCTGCTGGGGATAGGATTTTTCTTTTTTCAGCGATCGGGTGGCATCCAATCGATTACTGGAGGCAACAATTCGTCAGAAAATGGTGACAATTCTGCCGATAATTCCCCCAATCAAACAGTTATAGAATATCCTGAAACCTTTGCTCAAGTGAAAAATGTTCCCAAAGGATTATTTAGTCATGGTGGCAGTACCACTTGGGCGCCCATTAGAGCAGAAATTGACCCAGCAATTCAAATCGTTTGGCCACAATTTCAACTGCGTTATACGGATCCCGTCCGAGAAGCCCCCAGTACGGGTACGGGAATCTCTATGCTATTAAATAATGAACTGGCTTTTGCTTTATCTTCCCGACCGATTTCTAAAAATGAATATGAAACTGCCGAAAAACGAGGCTTTAAAATAAAAGAAATCGCAGTGGGGATTGATGGAATTGCCGTAGCAGTTCACCCCAGTTTAGAAATTCCCGGTTTAACCATTCAACAACATGATGATATTTATGCGGGTAAAATTACTAACTGGAGCGAAGTTGGGGGCCCAGATTTAAAAATCCAGCCTTATGGTAAAATAGGTAGAGACGATCCCAATTACGCTATCTTAACAGAGACTACCACTGAAGCTATCAGAATGGTAGCGAGAGATATGGGGGGAATTTACTGGTCTTCCTCTACATTACTGGTGCCTCAATGTACGGTAAAAACTGTACCAATTGGTAAAAACCCTGGTGAATTTGTTGCCCCCTATCAAGAACCGTTTATCCCTCTTTCCCAATGTCCCAATCGACGGAATGAAGTGAATGTGAACGTATTTAGAAGTGGGGCATATCCCTGGAGTCGTCGTTTATTTGTGGTGGTGAAAGAAAATGGCCAATTGGATCAAATTGCTGGGGAAACTTATGCCCAGTTTATGTTGACGGATCAAGGTCAAGAAATAATTAGAAATGCCGGATTTGTCAGTCTGAGATAAGCCGAGTTTTATCTAGGGGGGATGGGGACTCATAGATTCCCTAAATCCTACACGGATATATTACGGGTAGGATGGGCGAAAGCCCACCCTACCTATGTTGTTTAATCGCCGTTAATCGCCAGATTTGCGTAATTCCTAATATCAGAATATCAACAAATTAATAATTAATTGTTAATTTCGATGGTAAATATTGAGCCATTAGGAGTATTATCTGTGACGGTAATATTTCCCCCGTGGGCATCAACCACCAGTTTACAAAAAGCTAAACCTAAACCGATTTGGCTCACGCCTTTCATCAAAGTGCCAATCTCGTATTTTTCAAAAATACCTTGCCGTAAATTCTCATTGACTCCTGGGCCTAAATCCGCCACCTGAACTTTTGCACCTCGTTCTTTTGGATAATCTACCAAGAGAGTGATTTCGCTGTTTTGTGGGGAAAACTTAATGGCATTGGATAATAAATTATCAATGGCTCGCCGAAATAGCATGGGATCGACTTTGACGGTACGATCATTCACTTCAGGGGTTTTTATAATCAGTTGTAAATGCTTGTCAGCGGCGCTGACTTCTAAATCGGCTACTGCTGATGCACAAATTTCACAGATATCTACATCTTGGTAATCTAAAACCAACTTATTCGCCTCTAACTTGGCTCTCAGGAGCAAATCATCTACTAAACGCCGCAGTTGTTGTGCTCCATAGAAAATTCTTTCTAGACTTTTCTGCCGTTTTTCCGGGGCTAGGTTAGGATATGTCAGTAGTAAATCGACGGTGGGAAGTATCATGGAAATGGGATTTCGCAAATCGTGGACGATCATGTTTACCATGTCTTCGCGAAATTGAAGTAAGTCTCGCAAATTGTCCAGAGAAGCTTTTAGGGTGAGTTGGGTGTTGACCCGGGCTAGGAGGATGGGAGGACTCACGGGTTTGGTGATATAGTCGGCGGATCCTAATTCCAGACCTTTCCGTTCGTCTTCGATTTCTGATTTGGCGGTGAGAAAAATCACGGGAATTTCTCGCGATCGCACATTCGCCTTGAGTTGGCGACAGACTTCATAGCCATCCATCCCTGGCATCATAATATCCAGCAGGATTAAATCTGGGGGATTGTCGGACTGGGCGATCGCCAATCCTTTTTCGCCGTTATTCGCAACTTTAACCCGAAAAGTATCCTTGAGTAATCCGCTAATAAAAGCCAGATTATCTGGGGTATCATCCACCACCAGAATCGTCTTTTTTTCTTGCGTATTTTGAGTAGTTTCCATATAGATACCCTGTTTAGTTATTTGATTTATTAACCTTAAGAGATATTAAAAGTTTCCCTAGCCAACAATAACGCGGCATGGGCTGCATCAAAATCAAATGAATTTACCGCATCCGCAATCGCACTATAACCCTGGGGAAAAGCATTTTTAAGTAAATCCGTATTATCTTGTAAAACTTCGGCAGCCTCCGCATCATTTTCGAGCAAGAGGTGAGAAAGTTGATGGCAGACTTCTGTCAATTTAGCCAAATCTATATCGACGGTAGCAGTCACGACTTCCGGTGCCAGTTTAATTTCTAATTGGTCAATCAATGTTTCCAGAGGTTGACGCAATGCCAGCAAAAATGCTTCGATTTCCCCAGGAGAAACCTCGTTTTTAACCGCAGTTTCTAAAGTTGAGGCTGCGGCTTGGATTTCTGCGGCTCCAATGTTGCCCGCTACTCCACGCAATGTATGGGCTAATCTTTCTGCTAGTTTGTAGTCACCAACTTCCCAAGCTTGGATAAATTGCTGGGCAAAGTTTTTCTGTCCCGATACAAATTTGCGTAACATTGACAGATAAAGTGATTTTTTGCCCAAGACCCGGCGCAGCCCTTCGCATATATTCAGACCCGGAATATCTGTAGGAATAGTCACCGGATTTTCGGGCTTGGCGATCGCCGGGACAGGAGTTTCTGCTGATTCCCTCTTGGAGGACTGGGGTGGAATCCATTTGAGCAAAGTATTCCAGAGATCCTCCGGTTCAATGGGTTTGGCCACATGATCGTTCATCCCGGCGCTTAAACAGCGATCGCGATCGCCTTGCATCACATTCGCGGTCATGGCCACAATCGGCAAAGTTTGGTAATCAGGATCTTGGCGAAGCTGAATGGTAGCGGAAATCCCATCCATTTCCGGCATCTGCATATCCATCAGCACCAGATCGTAATCATCAGTTTTGACTTTTGCCAGCGCAATCCGCCCGTTTTCGGCCAAATCAACCACAAATCCGGCATCCTGTAATAACTCTATGGCCACTTCCTGATTCACCTCGTTGTCTTCTACTAATAGAATCTTTGCCCCTTGGATGGTTTTGAGGCGATCGGCCAGCAGACTCGGCGGTTCATAATTGCTATTGGCCACATTTTCTCCCGTTTCACCGAGTAATCTCGCTAGACTGTCAAACACAATAGAAGCATTGACTGGCTTGACCAAAACATCGGCGATGCCCGTTGATTCTGCTTCTTGGAAAACTTCCTCTCTTCCGTAAGCGGTGACAATCAAATGATGCGGTTTATGTTTCAAGGAAATTTTTTTGATTCGGCGGGCAACTTCCAGCCCGTCCATAAATGGCATTTGCCAGTCCAGAAAAACAATCTCATAAGGACGATCGAAGGTATCAGCCGCAGCGACCGCATCCAAAGCTTCCTGACCGGAACTCACCAGATCCACATCAAATTTCATCTGTTCCAGGAGATCCTTCATAATCAGTCGGGCATTTTCGTTGTCATCAACCACTAAGACCCGTTTGCCTTGAATATCTCGACTCAGTACCATTCGCCGTGGCGGTAAGGTGCTTTTCTGCAAACAAACAGTACACCAGAAAGTGCTGCCTTTTCCATATTCGCTTTCCACCCCCACTTCACCCCCCATCAGTGCCGCAATCCGCTTACAGATGGCCAGTCCCAGCCCGGTGCCACCGAACTTCCGGGTGGTGGAAGTATCCGCCTGTTGGAAACTTTGGAACAATGTGCCCTGATGCTCTTCGGTCAAGCCAATTCCGGTGTCTTTGACTCCCAGGTACAGCACCACATCGCGATCTCGGTATTCTTTCAGCTTGACAGTGATGGTGATTTCTCCTTTTTCCGTGAACTTAACGGCGTTATTGGCATAGTTAATCAGAATTTGCCCCATACGTAAGGGATCGCCGATAAAATTTCTGGGCAAATTTGGCTCAATATCAAAGAGCAGTTCTAGTCCCTTAGCTGTTGCTTTTTCCGTAATCAGGGTCGCCACATTTTCTAAGACCTTTTCCAGATCAAAATCGATCTGTTCAATCTTCAGTTTCCCGGCTTCGATTTTGGAGAAATCGAGAATATCATTGATCACTCCTAATAAATGTTGACTAGAGGTTTGGATTTTTTTTAAATATTCTTGCTGGCGGGGAGTTAAATCAGTTTTCAAAGCCAGATGGGTCATGCCGATAATGGCATTCATGGGAGTACGAATTTCATGGCTCATATTCGCGAGAAAGTCCGATTTAATTCGGGTGGTTTCTTCGGCCAATTCTTTAGCCCGTCGCATTTCTGCTTCGGCGGCTTTAATTTTACTGATATCCGTTAGCCAACCTAAGACTCCGGGCTTGCCTTCATATTCCGTGGCGATAAAAGTAGCCATAATGTCCCGAATTTTGCCATCGGGTCCATACATTTTATAAGTACCCCCCTCAAATACCCCATAACGGCCTAGTTGTTGGAGCATATAAAGGCGATCGAATTTATCTGCATAGATTTTTTCTGGGTTGTCGCCAACTTTGAGATCCACTAGGGTGCCTATGCACGGGTTAGCAAAGCGAGTAATGTTGTCCACCGTGATGGCAACTCCTGTGGGGGCTTTATCCAAGATCCACTGCAATTGTTCGCGCTGGCGGATAATTGCCGATTCCGTTTGTTTGCGGCTGGTGACATCCCGTACCGAGGCAAAGACACTGATGCCACGATCCCCTAGTTCCGGCAAACGGACTAATGCGACTTCGATGGGAAACTTTGTCCCATCTTGACGCTGACCCTGTAACTCTAAGTTGCGATCGTTGAGGGGACAAACCTGCCCTTTGGCTTGGAAGTAATCCCCCAAGTCAAGCAGTCCGCCAGAACTATCGGTCAAACTCAGGATTTCCCACGACTGCCCCAGCAGTTCGTTGGACTGATAGCCAAACATGACATCGAGTACCGGGTTAGTCAGGATAATCTGCCCCCGCGAGTTAATCACCAGCATCCCATCCGGGGCATATTTAATGATCCCACGATACCAAGCTTCTGTTTGTGCCAGAATCTGGTTCTGATTTTTTTGCCAAGTGGTTTCCCGCAATACCACCAGCATGATGATTCCCGTCAGCAAGGTGGTTGCCACGGTGACACCAATGGCGATCGCATTCAGTCCCACCCCAGAATCAGGCATCGTGCTGAACGGATTACAGAAGAACTGGGTGGCGGTCATGGCGATATAGTGCATCCCCGATGTCGCCAAACCCATGACCACTGCTGAACTGGCTAAGGCATAGCCCCCAATTTCGCCAAAGATTTTGTTGATGTAGAAACGAAACCAGAGGGAGATCGTCGCCAAAATGATGGCCACGAGAATTGAGACAGAAAACAGCACGGGATTATAGCGAATCCAGCCATCTAACTGGATTGCTGCCATCCCTGAATAGTGCATCGTCCCAATCCCCAGTCCCACCAAGACCCCTCCAGCCAGTATTACTGGCAAACTGGGTTGGGGATGGGCGATGAAATGCATGGTGTAGATGCTGGCCCCTACGCTGGGCACCATTGACAGGATAGTGATCCAAGGGTTATAGCTGGTGCTACAGGACAAATGAAACCCCACCATACCAATGAAGTGCATTGCCCAGATGCCCACCCCCAAGGCTAATCCACTCAGGGAAAGAAGTGTCTGGCGAACCCGCTGACTGGCAACTTGCTCCGCAAACTGACCCATTAAAAACGCCATATATGACGTAAAAATGGCGATCGAGATCGAAAGAACGACCAAAAAAGGCTGATATTCCCCTTGATGGAGAATGTTGTTTCCTCCTATCTGGCCAATGAAATGCAAATAATCCCTGAACATTTATTGTTTACCCACAGAATCATTTTCTGAAAATTAGTCTCTATTCCGATCTGACAACT
The DNA here is from genome assembly GCF_040564635.1 of Planktothricoides raciborskii GIHE-MW2. Lineage (NCBI taxonomy): Bacteria > Bacillati > Cyanobacteriota > Cyanophyceae > Oscillatoriales > Oscillatoriaceae > Planktothricoides > Planktothricoides raciborskii. Next base: position 6,166,277 of record NZ_CP159837.1, on the reverse strand, counting down.
CACGGCAATAACTCACGGCAATAACTCACGGCAATAACTCACGGCAATAACTCACGGCAATAACTCACGGCAATAGCTCACGGCAATAACTCACGGCAATAACTCACGGCAATAACTCACGGCAATAACTCACGGCAATAACTCACGGCAATAACTCACGGCAATAACTCACGGCAATAACTCACGGCAATAACTCACGGCAATAACTCACGGCAATAACTCACGGCAATAACTCACGGCAATAACTCACGGCAATAACTCAGGGCAATAACTCACGGCAATAACTCACGGCAATAACTCACGGCAATAACTCACGGCAATAACTCACGGCAATAACTCACGGCAATAACTCACGGCAATAACTCACGGCAATAACTCACGGCAATAACTCACGGCAAATTTTCTCCGGGTTTATTTCCAAATATGACCCGGTTTAAAGAGCCTTTCCAAGATAGTGATTTACTATCATTATATACGATTAACTATGCCGATAACATCAGTATTTATACGGTTTTAATCTCTGTCTTACCGCTATTCTCCGTAAAAATTAGATGAAAAATGCTTGGCACAATAAATCGGCCAAATTAATCGGTAAAATTAATCGGCAAAATTAATCGGCAAAATTAATCGGTAAAATTAATCGGCCAAATTAAACAGCGATCGCTTAAACGATCGGGGATCTATCAGGGAGCCTAAGATTCAATTAAGACAAAACCGGGAAACATTTTCGCGATCGCATTTCCTAGCTCATATTCCACCCGTTTTTTCCCTAACATATCGGCAATCACCAAATAACAAATTTGCGATCGATCCACCCTCATGCCCACTCGCCATTGATCGTTAGGGCTAGAACTGGGTAATTTGATAATATCCGGCAACATATCTTTAAACCGAGTGCCTTTAGACTGAGGATCGACCCAAAGGGTCAAGGTCAAGGGTTCATCATGGAAAGTAAATAACGGCGGAATATCGGCAAACTGGGGTTGAGCTAATTCCGTTAAATTTCTGCCCCCTTGCACTAGGGTAATATATCGCTCCTCTCGTTCTGCTTCCGAGTTAATCGTATCGACGACAATTCCCAGACTATGCACATATTTTTCCGTGGGATCGACTAAACCATTGGCAATTAAACAAGCACCATAAGAAATAGCATAAGCACTATTGGTAATATTAAAATTGCGGTCAAAGCGCTCGTCTTCTTGAGAAATTCCCAGGGCATTGCGAATAGTTTTTTCCACTAATAAAAATTGAGAAAATCCCCCAACTAAAAATAGTCGGTCAATGGTTTGATTTTGTTGGGTAAACCAATGGTTCAGCCGGTGAATTACCGCTTCAATTCCCTGGGCGATCGCCGCAAATGCTTCCGTCACCTGAGCATAAGTGACGGAATAACCGCCGCCAAAGACATAAATCACTTGTGAGTCGTAAATATCCGGGGCTTTCAGGCAGTTCAGCAGTTTGCGGGTAACTCGTCCATGAGAGCCAATTTTTACCGCTTCAAACTCCGCTAATAAGCGCATAAATTCGGGACTATTTTCATCTAATGTGACCCCATGTTTTTCCCTATAAGCTTGTTGGACGCAACGGCGATCGAAAGCCACCCCCGCCGATTCTAGTCCGCGATCGCCTTGACCATCGAAATAAAGCACTTCCACTTTATTGTTGCCATAAATGCGACAAAGACTCACATCAAACGTGCCGCCTCCCATGTCACAAACCAGTAAATTGCCGGTGAACAGATCGCGATTCTGAGCGATCGCCCGTCGGTGCATTTCCCAGGTATAATAAGCCGCTGCCGCTACAGGTTCGCTGACTAATTGAGTTAACGGCAATCCTAAATCTTGAATCAATTTTTGCAAAGATTCTCGACCTCGGTTGTAAATATCCCGTTGCCAAATTTCCGGGACAGACACCACTAAACGGGCGATCCTCCCTTGTTGGGTCATAAAACTGTAGGGATTTTCTGGGGAAATCAACAATTCCCGCAGATAATCTGAGGTGACGCTGACCGCAGTCCGATTTGAGTCGGCGCGATCGCTCAATGTCAACAACTCTGGCTCCACGATGGGCAACCGCATCTTAAAATTGCCATAACTTTCCACCGTCGGATGATTCGCGGCAGTCGTCCGGGCGGCGGTGCCAATCTCGATAAAATTATCTTCGTAAGTAATAAAAGACGGAATATATTTATGCCCATTCGGACCTCCATACTGAAACGCTTCTAGCTCCCCTGTAGTGCCGAGATAAGAAATAATCGAGTTCGTGGTGCCAAAATCAAGGCCAATATTGTAGCCTGCATTGTAGCCTGCATTGTTTTCTGCCATGATTCTTTTTACTAGCTTATGCGCCGAATTTATGCCGAATCTATTTTAATCGCCTGTGGACATCCGCGAATATAGGTCATGGAGCTATTTGTTATTTGTTGGTGGTTGGTGGTTATTTGTTGTTTGTCCCTTGCACCCAGAAGTACCCAGAAGCACCCCACGCTCATCCTCAGCGGTGGTGCGGCAGCACATCAGCAGTGGGTGGCGGCAGTAAGGGAGCGTTACAGAGGGCTTCTTGGAGATCCACTCCCAGGGCGATCGCGCTGAGACAAATGGTTGTCAAAATAAACGCAGAATAGATCACTACTGAGCCAACAGCATTGATCTTAATGGCAGATTTATCAGTGGGGCTAGATACCAGCATAAAAAATGGCAAAAAGATTCTATTTTATATTCTAATTATCTCCGTACTCAGAGATAAATGTCATCGATAAAAATACGCAAATTACTACTAGAGCCATTTCTGTATTTTTACTGAGGAACTTTGTCAAATCAACACAATTGAGGCGACAGAGAATCCTAAAATTAGATGGCTATAAAATTAGAGTTATCAAAAATTTATCAAAAATTTATGATAACCGCTGTAAGAGAAAAAATTAGACAATTTTGGCAAAATTCGTGCAAAGCCTATGGCGGTGGATCCGCCATCGGTTGGGGGGATCGACCGCCATCGGTTGGGGATCCACAATCCCGGTCTATCAGTCCAGAATTGTCTATTAATCATTCTGAAGTGATCGGCTTGGGGTCAAGTCTGTAATCGGTGCGATCGCTCCAGACATTGAGGAGCCCCAGGGAGAATCCTCAGAAAAAAATCCCCAGAAGCGTTAACTTCACTCTTCTAGGGAACGGTGCAATAATACGATCTATCAGGTCAAAATCGAGATATCTTTAGATTTGAGAGAGTTCAGAGAGTTCAGAGAGTTCAGAGAGTTCAGAGAGTTCAGAGAGTTCAGAGAGTTCAGAGAGTTTAGAGAGTTTAGATCTAGGGATCTGATGTCACATTGATAGGCGATCAGCTATCTCCGCTTTAGTCACTTGTAAGGCAAAAGGTTTTTTTCATCGCCTATTCTCTGCCTATTCTCTCAGGTTTAATCGGTTTTGTCGGCAAGTGACCGATCTCTGAATATTCAAACCTTAACCGCTGACTTGACCAACTAATTGGGGGCGGGCGATCGCCGAATCACTGTCAAATCAAAAGTTCAATTGGGGATATGGGACATGGACTTAAAATCACATAGATTTATTTTGTATTTTCAAGAAGAACAAGCTACCGAACTTTGTCAGGTCGCTACGGTAAGAAGCTTTCAAGATGGAATGCTAGTTTTTGAAGAAAATGAAATCCCAGATAGCTTATACCTGGTATTAGCGGGTGAAGTCGAATTTAGCAAATCCCTTGGACCAAATCAGTACCAAACGATTGCTTGGTCGCATCCCAACGATTTTTTTGGTGAATTTGGGGTACTAGATGGACAACCTCGGAGTGCTAGGGCTATTTGTAGAGGTGAAACTGTATTGGCCAAAATACCCTGCGATCAACTCATGAATATTTTGGAGCGAACCCCCGGTAATGTAGTGATGAAATTATTTTCTCACGTTATTCAATATCTGCGGATTACCACCGATCAATATGTGCATGAAATTATGCACAAACAAAAAATGGCGTTAATTGGAGAAATGGTCAACGCCATTGTCCATGATTTTAAAAGCCCTTTTACGGGAATTCAGTTATCCAGTTCTATGATTAGAGATATTCATCAAGATGATGAAGAAACCCAGGAATGGTGCTATTTAATTGAAACCCAAGTTACCCGAATGTTGGGCATGGCAGAAGAATTATTAGAATTTACGCGGGGAACTTCCACCTTACAAAAAAAACCCGTAAATTTATCGGAAATATTAGCCAAGTTTGAAAGGCTGAATCGGATTTATTTAAAAGATGCCAAGGTGGATTTTGTGGTGGCTGGAGTTGATGAAATTGTTTTGTGGGCAGATGAAAATAAATTAATCCGGGTGTTGCAAAATTTAATCGTCAATGCGGTAGATGCTTTTGACGGTAAAGGAGGTATAATTGAAGTTACTGCCAGCGAAGAAAATCAATGGGTTAGTTTAAAAATTACCGATAATGGGCCGGGAATTCCCCCGGAAATTCAAGATCGCTTATTTGATGCATTTGTCACTTATGGTAAACGCGGGGGGACTGGCTTGGGAACCGCGATCGTCCGTTCAATTATTAATGCTCATGGTGGGGATATTTCCTTTACATCTAATTCCGCCGGCACAACTTTTTTGATTCGGTTGCCCCAATCAGAAACCCAAAGAGAAAGTTTAGTTAATTCAGTTAATTCAGTTAATTCATCAACTGTCATCAAGGAAAATCATCCCCTATCAACCGTTAATCATTAAAAAATATAACCTGATATAACCTTGGTGATTTGTTATTGCTTATTCGTTCTGGTAACTTGCAATTAACATAAGACAAATGTCAAGATTTATGACCCTCACAGAAAAAATTCTCGGTCAACTCCCCGGTAATGTATTCGCCGGACTGCAACGGGCTGATAATTTGTGGCGATCGCTTCGGGAAAATTCCTCCCCTAGTCAGGGGGCGATCCATCAAGCCCCAGAACCCCTAGACTCTGTAGAGTGGGATGTGGTGATTTGTGGAGGCACTTTAGGGATTTTTATTGGCACCGCTTTGGCGGTACAAGGTTGGCGAGTCGCCCTGCTGGAACGGGGAGAGTTGCGGGGACGAGATCAAGAATGGAATATCTCTCGCCAAGAGTTAACAGTGTTGTCAGAACTCAGCCTGCTCACCGATCAAGAACTGGCAGAGGCGATCGCCAGTGAATATAACCCTGCCCGGATTAAATTTACCGATAGCCCAGAATTTTGGGTCAGAGATATCCTCAACCTGGGGGTAGATCCGGTCTATCTCCTAGAAGCCCTTAAATCTCGCTTTCTGGCTGCGGGCGGTCAACTTTTTACCCAAACCGCTTTTTCCGGTGCCGTGATTCATCCTAATGGCGTACTCGTCCAAGCAACGGTTTCCCCAGGGCAACCGTCAGGGGCTGGAGGGGCTGGGGGATCGGCGTACTTCGCGAAAAAAGCCGAAAATCCTCTCGGCAAAACTTTTACCAGCCGCTTAATCCTTGATGTCATGGGACATTTTTCCCCTATTGTCCGGCAAGTACGCCAAGGGCAAAAACCCGATGGCGTTTGTTTAGTCGTCGGCACTTGTGCCAAAGGGTTTAGTCGGAATGATACCGGGGATTTAATGGTATCGTTTACCCCGATCGCCCATCAATGCCAGTATTTTTGGGAAGCATTCCCCGCCAAAGATGGGCGAACCACTTATTTATTTACTTATCTCGACGCTGACCCCAAACGAATCACCTTGGCGGATTTATTTGAAGACTATTTTCGCCTATTGCCAGAGTACCAAAATGTTTCCTTAGATCAACTGGAATTTGTCCGCGCCTTGTTTGGATTTTTCCCCTCCTATCGCCAAAGTCCCCTGCGATCGCCCTGGGATCGGTTACTGTTTGTCGGGGATAGTAGTGGCGCACAATCTCCGTTGAGTTTTGGCGGATTTGGCGCAATGTTGCGTCACTTAAAACGTCTTAGCCAGGGAATCAATGATGCTCTAAAAAACGATTTGCTTTCTCAAAAGTCCCTAGGGGAATTAATGCCCTACCAACCCAATCTTTCCGTAACATGGTTATTTCAACGGGCGATGATGGTGCCGGTGGAACAAAAAATTGCCCCGAATCAAATTAACCAGTTACTTTCTGGAGTATTTCAAGGAATGGCTGACCTGGGAGATCCGGTGCTCAAACCTTTTTTACAAGATGTAGTTCAATTTAGCGGACTGTCGAAAACCTTATGGAAAACGTCTATTACCCAACCGGGATTAGTATTCAAAATTATTCCCCAAGTTGGACTACCGCCTTTAGTCAACTGGATGCAACATTATATTAACCTAGGAATTTATACAGCTTTATGTCCGGTCGGTCAAGCAATAAATTCCTGGGTCAACCGTTTGCCCCTTTCCCAACAGTATGAATGGCGAAGACGGATCGATGCTTGGACTTATGGTTCAGGCTTGGACACAATTGATAATTGATAATTGATTGTGCGATTCGTTCACGCGGAAAGCGGAAGTAAGGAGGGTGCGTTAGGCGGGCAAATAACCTAAGCAAAAAACAACTAACCTTGATTCCCGCCGTAACGCACCTATCAGTGTTCACCTCTGTGAACCTCTGTGCCTCTGTGGTTCAAATTAATTATCTGTTATTTAACTACATCGTATCCGCCGTAACGCACCTAATGGATAATGGATAATGAATAATGAATAATGAATAATTGTCAGGAGGAATAGCTAACATGAAATGGACTGCGATCGCCCCCATTTTGCTGCCAACAATAAAGATAATTTCCACCCTGCTAATTAGTGGGGCAATTATTTTAGAAGCCTGGAATTTAACTAGCAATTTTATAGATCAATCTCCACCTGATATATTGAAAATGGACACATTTAAATGGGTGATTATCCTTGCCCAATTTGCTCTCATCAGTCATTTTATTGAAGCCATAATTGCCGGATTTGCTGCGAAATCCCAAGGGAAAAATCCCCTGAAGTCAGCGTTGTACACTTTTTTTGTGGGAACGGTTGGTTTACTGGAAGTTCTCAATAGACTACACCCGTCGGGGGTCGAAAACCCTTTTTAGCTGTCAGGGATTAGTAGGGGCGATCGCCTATTGCCTCCCGCACCCGATTTAATTATGATCGGGCGTTAAAGGGTTGCCTGTGGGTGAGGTGATTCCTGAGTATCCAGAACGGAGTAAGATTTCAGGACGCAATAAGACTATGAAAGCATTTCGCCCTTGGGTGAGAGAAAAAATTGCCGAACAATAGGAGGATAATATGAGCGATCGCACCACATTAGTTAGTTTACTCCGAGAGCGGGCATCTCGTCAGCCCGATCGCATCGCCTATACTTTTCTGGCAAATGGGGAAACGCCAGAAAATACCTTGACATATCGACAGTTAGATGGTAAAGCTAGAGCGATCGCCTCTCTGGAATAAATCTTGCATTTCCCCTGGAGAAAAAAGACTGCAAGAAGTTCAGGTAGAATTAGAGCGATCGCATTCCCGACTCTCCCAAATCAAAGCTTTTTTAGAGTATATTAAAAACCAAAAATCTAATCCCAAAGGAGAATTACGCTGTGGCAAAGATAGAAGAAATTCAGGCCGACTTAGAGCGATCGCAGCTTCGATTAGCAGAAATTAGAGCAAATTTACAACCGATAGATCCGATATCGGAAATCTCCAAGTATATGGAGGATTTTGAGAAAATTCAGGGATCGTTTCATCGAAATTATGTTCCGGTCTATTTTTGCATAAATTATTATCAGGAAAAACACGGAATCAGAGGCAACTTAGCGGAAATAGGAATATCTCGTGGGAAAAGCTTTATACCTCTTAGCTCTCTGTGTAAGCCTGGTGAATTAGCTTTAGCTGTTGATATTTTTGCGTCTCCCAAACCAGATTACGACGGTGTAATAGGTGATTATAATATTTTTTTAGACAACATCAGAAAATATTTACCCGGCCAATTAGATTCTATAAAAATATTGCAGGTAAACTCAGAAAAATGTACGTCCCAAGATTACCTCAATAAAGTAAAGGGAAAAAAAATGCGGATTTTTAGCGTTGACGGTTGTCATACCAGTGAGGCAACTGAAATTGACCTAAGAAATGCCTACAATTGCTTAGAAAAAGGAGGTGTGATTATTTTAGATGACTATTTTCATGCAGGGAGACCGGGTGTTTCAGAAGGTTTTCATAGATTTCTCTTCAAAGATAATCCAGACCTTAAAGCTTTTTTTATAGGATGGAATAAAATGCTGTTAACTCATTCTTCCCATGCTGAGGGATATATGTCTGCATTAAGGGAATCTATTTCTAACCTTATTCAAAAGGAGTTTTTAGGCTCGCCTGTAATGATAATTCCACCGCCCAAAATAAATTGGATATCATAATCTAAAATGCTCTTATAAAGAAGTTAGCACATAAATCAACGGGTAACGAACAAGACTCACGATGCTATCCAAAAGCCTAGAACAAGTAAAATCAGATTTAGAGCGATCGCACTCTTGGTTGACGCAAGTCCAATCAAAACTGGGACCCATCTCAACCACTAAAGAAGCCACCAAGACTCTGCTATCGTCCGATCGCAAAAAACATTATCTGAGCATCGGTGCGATTATGAAAAATGAAGCTCCCTATTTGAGAGAGTGGATAGAATTTTATAAACTTGTCGGAGTAGAACGATTTTATCTATATAACAACGAAAGTACAGATAATACAGTAGAGTTATTACAGCCTTATATTCGTTCGGGTGAAGTAGTTCTGGAACATTGTCCTACATCAATGAGACAGGTTAATAATGCCTATAACCACTGTCTGGAATATTATGGATCTGAATCGGAATGGATTGCTTTTATCGATATCGATGAATTTTTATTTCCCACTAATGAGGATAACTTAAAAACCATCCTGGATGATTATCTTGAATACCCGGGTTTGCTGGTGAACTGGTGTTGCTTTGGCAGTTCTGGACATCAAACTAAACCAAAAGGGTTGACAATCGAAAACTATACACACCGCGCCAACTCTAGCTGTGCAACAAGTCGAACTTTCAAATCTATTGTGAAACCGAGTTGCGTCCAAGCCTGTATAACCCCTCATAATTTTTTATATTTTACCGGCAGAAAACTCAAACCAGTTACCGAAAACAAGATTGCCTTTACACAGGTAGGACCAAGAGACCACCAAACCTTAACGAGTTCGTGGCAAAAAATTAGGATAAATCACTATATCATTCGTTCCAGGGAAGAGTTTATCGCTAAAAGGAGCAGAGGATCGGCTCTCTTTAACTTCGCTCGATATACAGGAGATTTTTTTGAAAGACACGATCGCAATGCAGTTGAGGAAGATTTAACCATTCAAAGATTTCTGCCCCAGTTGAAGCAACCTTTCCAAAATAAATTACAAAATATTTGAGCTTATACAGATGAAAAATATCCCCAATTTTATGATTATCGGCGCCCAAAAATGTGGCACCACTTCACTCTATAATTATTTGACGGCCCATCCTCAAGTTGTCCCGGCGAAACAAAAAGAGATTCAGTTTTTTAATAATTCTTTTGAAAAACAAGTGGATTGGTATTTAAAACAATTTCCTTCCATTGACTACGACAAAAATTTGATCACAGGAGAAGCCAGTCCTTACTATATTTTTCATCCTCATGTCCCCCAACGACTCTATCGCCTTTTTCCCGAAACTAAACTCATCGTTTTGCTGAGAAATCCAGTGGAGCGAGCGATTTCCCACTACTACATGGAACTGAGTCGAGGGAACGAATATCTTTCCTTGGCAGAGGCGATCGCCAAAGAAAGCGATCGCGTTGACCTGGAACTGGCTAAACTCGAATCCGACCCCAGCTATTACAGCATCGCTCATCGAAGGTATAGCTATCTCAGTCGCGGACTCTACCGAGAACAACTGCAACGCTGGTTCGATTGGTTTCCTCAAAAGCAATTTTTAATTTTAAAGAGCGAAGACTTATTTGCCCATCCAGCAGCCATTGTTAGTCAGGTCTTTAAATTTTTGGAATTGCCCGAGTATGAACTACCGGAATACCGCCGATATATGGCTGGCAACTACGGTCAAATAGACCGAGGGATTAAAGCCGCCCTCTCAGAGTATTTTCGACCCCATAACCGCCAGTTAGAACAATATCTAGGTAGGGAATTTAATTGGGATACTGATAATTGGGATTCTGGCAGCGAGTCGGTCAATAACCCCGACCCCATCCAAGCCAAACAAGAACTTTGTCAGAAATTAGCTGCCCTATCCGAAGTATCGCCAGAGCAAATTCGCACGGAAATTGCCCCCTGGCAAAGGCTAGAAATTCCCAACTCGCCTAAACCCAAACGCAAAAAACCCAACATCCTACTGCTGATGAGCGACCAACATCGCGAGGATGCGATGGGTTGTAGCGGCGGTTGGGTTCGCACGCCGAACCTCGATCGCCTTGCGGCAGAAGGCATCCGCTTTAGTAACTGCATTACCACCTCCCCAGTCTGCATCCCCACCCGCCTCAGTCTGGCGACGGGCTGGTATCCTCACAATACGGGCATCTGGGCTAACTGCAACCACACCTTATCGCCGGATAGCCGCACCTGGATGCAGGTCATTCGCGCCCAAGGCTATCGCACGGCGCTCTTTGGCAAGACTCACTGGCACTCGCAAAAAAGCGACCTGCGCGATGGCCTTCCACTCCTGGACGCCTACGGTTTTGACAAGGCGATCGAAGTATCAGGCCCCTGGGGTAACACTTCGATCCGCAGCCAGATGACCGATGAATGGGAAGCGGCAGGTCTGTGGCAAGCCTACAAAGATGACTTTGCCGAACGCTTTCGCTTCTGCCCGCAAATGGTCCGTCCCTCCCCTTTAGGCTTATACTACTACTACGATGTGTGGGTCGCTCGCCAAGCCTGCCACTATTTAGAAAGCTATAGTGGCGAGGAGCCTTGGTTTTGCTGGGTGAGTTTCCCCGGTCCCCACGAACCTTGGGACGCGCCGGAGCCTTACGCCACCCTGTACGATCCTGCTGATATGCCCGTCCCCGCACCGATTCCCACTATGGAACCAAACCGGCCCACTGGTTGGTTCGACGAACAAATTGCCAATCCTCGAGTGGTTTTGGAGAAGTCCGATCCGCCTCAAATGCGTGGGAATTACGCAGGCAATGTGACTTTGATCGACGACCAAATTGGTGAAATCCTCGGGGTTATCCAAAGACGGGGAGAGTTGGAAAATACAATTATTGTTTATATTTCTGACCACGGGGAGATGAATGGGGACTGCGGTTTGACCTACAAGAGCAACTTTATGAAGGGATCGGTGCAAGTTCCCCTGTTGATTCGCACCCCAGAAACCTTGGAAAGCGTTGCCGGTTCTGTTTATCCCCACCCAGTAGAATTGCTGGATGTGGGGCCTACCCTAGTAGCATTGGCTGGGGGAACCTTAGACTACCCGCAATTTGGCAAATCCCTCGTGCCGGTTTTGAGAGATACGAATCAATTACATCGGGAAGATGCGCTTTCGGAAATTAGACAAGAGGTAATGCTACTCCAGAGTCGTTGGAAAGTAGCCCTCAACAAACAAGGCAGGGTCTATCTCCTGTTTGACCTCGAAAATGACCCCCAAGAAACGACGAACTTGGCTGGTCGCTCGGATATGATGAAAATTTCTGCCGAACTTCGTTACCGAATTTTAGAGCGAATTAAACAATCCCAAGTTCAATCCGAAATCTAATGACAAAGCAATTGCAGCTAAAACTTCCCCCCTTGGGGCCAAATTTGGTGGGCGCTACGGGCGGTTCTGGTACTCGCGTGGTGACGAGAATTTTGCGTGCTGGCGGGATGTATGTTGGCACGAATTTAAATAGGGCTGAAGACGCGATGTATTTTCAGAGTTACTTAGACGATTGGATCAACCCCTTTATCTCTCGAACTTGCTTTAGTGACTCAAGGGAGATCGAAAGAGAAATGATTCACAATTTGGAAGCCCCTTTGAGCAAATATTTAGAAGACTTCCAGGCGGAAGAACCCCAGCCGTGGGGATGGAAAAATGGTCGTAGTATGTATTTGTTTCCTTTTTTTCATCACCTGTTCCCCCGGATGAAGTTCCTGCATATAATTCGGGACGGGCGAGATATGGCTTATTCAAAAAATCAAAATCAGCTTCGTAAACATGGCAGCCTGTTTTTGTCTTCTACGGAGCAGGAGCAATGGTCTAGTCCCGTCCAATCGATCGCCTTGTGGAGTCGCATCAATTTTTTGGTGGCAGAATATGGGGAGAAAAATCTGCCCGGTCAATATCTGCGGATTCGCTTTGAGGATTTATGTACGGCTCCCGTAGCAACTATTTTTCAGATTTTTGAGTTTTTCGGTCTTCAAGGCAATGCTGAAGCAATTACCAAGGATGAAGTTTCTCCTCCTGATAGTATCGGACGGTGGCGCAATGAAGATATGCCTACTTTAGAACTTTTGCATCAGGTGGGAGGAACAGCACTCAGAAAGTTTGGCTACGGGATTACTGCCGAGTTTCAGCAACAAGACAACAGGGAAAATAAATTGAGTTTTTACCTGCCCTCCAACTCGGTTCCAGAGTTGCTAGAATTTCCAGAACGCTTACAAAACATTCATTCTCAATTAAAAAAATCGCGCGATTGGCTCGCTCTTATTCGCACCAACTTAAACTCATCGTCAGGAGGCTGATTTGTCCAAAACTGCTATTTTGATTGTGAATGCTAGCGCTCCCGGAAACAAGATACCCTGGCTCGATTGCTGCTTGCGGCAAATCGAGCGGCATTCTCGCTCGTCTAACTATCAAATCTATATTGCTAATGGAGAAAGTGAAGCCGAGGGGCGATACGCCGCTGCTACCTACCCAAAAGTTAAAGTATTTTCTTATCGGACAGAGGAAACGGACGCCAAACAACACTCAGCGGGTTTGGATTTTCTCATCGAGCGCTTAGACAAGGAAATTGAGTATTTTATTACTTTAGATTCGGATGCCTTTCCTATTCGCGATCGTTGGATAGAAATATTGACAAGTTTTATCGCAACCGGAGTCACCGCTGTCGGGGTGTATCGTGACGAATTTGCAGGCCAATTTGAACCCTTCGTCCATGTTAGCTGCCTTTGCATGAGAAAGCAGGACTATTATAACCTGGGTATCCGGTTTGCCGACGGCTACAAGCCAGGGCAGGATTTTAGCTATTACGCAAATTGTGAATGGTTAAAACGAAAAGCATCTTTGGTCGGTCTGCGCCGCAGCAATGTCAATAATCGCCATTTTTTAATAGCCGGAGTGTACGGCAATTTAATTTACCATCATGGTGCTGGCAGTCGGCCTCCTGTTTTCCGAACATCTGAAGATCCAGCACAGAACGAAGCAGTCTGGAAGGATTTACGAGAAGCTGCTTTGACAAACTTAGATGAGCTAATCACGGGGCTGATAGACTGCCCATACGATGCTATTGAGACTCTACCGATTCCCACGGTGAGGGTCAAGCAGCAGAATATGAATTTAGCTTTAATCAATCGGGATTGGCAAAAATACAGCCAATCTCTGGAAAACACTGGGCAACAAAAAACAGAGTTTACTTGTGGGAAAGGCGTGTTTATTTTAGGAATGCACAGAAGCGGAACTTCTTGTTTAACGGGAATGCTCGAACAATATGGTTTGCATTTAGGGGAAGTTTCCCGAAGTAATGAATTTAATCAAAAAGGAAACCGAGAAAGTAAAGTTGTTATGCAAATTAACAACGAACTGTTATTGGCAAACGGCAGTTATTGGTACGAACCGGAGGAGGTGCAGTGGGTTCCGCCTCCCCTGAAGCAACGGATCGAGCAATTTAAGCAGAACCTCGGCGTAGGAAAACTTTGGGGAATAAAAGATCCGCGAATGCTGTTTTGTTTATCTGCTTGGTTTCAGCCAGACACGCTTTTAGTAGGGACTTTTCGACATCCCTACGATGTGATTTATTCTCTTAAAGATAGAGCAAACATTGTCTTACCTGAGCGAGATTGGCAGGATTTATGGTTTCGCTACAATTGCCAGTTAATTTCTTTGTACCGCCTCTGTCCGTTTCCAATTGTCAATTTTGATTGGGAGCCAAATCGCTACCGAGCGGCAGTACAAAATTTGGGACGATCGCTCTCTCTCGATATCGAGCGAGAAGACTTTTCCGACCCAGAACTACGCCATCATCGTTGTGGGGAAGAAATTCAAGACCCCAGAGCGAGAAAGCTGTATTCAGAACTGGTCGAAATTGCCGAATGCGAAGAAAAAAAGCTCCAGGAAGTCTCTAAAAGACCAGAGCAACTGCAACTCATTAAATTAGATCTAGAGCGATCGCGTTCCCGACTCTCCCAAATCAAAGCTGATTTGCACCTACCTCGATCGGGCGCTGGTGACATCAAAATCAGTAACATTTAGATGAAAAAAAATGGGAGAGAAGCATTCAAAAGTTTGTTGGCAAAATTCCGGATCATTTGAAATGTTTTACCCATCTTCAACTCAAAAAATCATGTCATCCAGACTCAAGCAAATTCAGGCTGATTTAGAGCGATCGCATTCCCGACTCTCCCAAATCCAAGCTGATTTGCAGCGGGAACAGCTTTCGCCCGTTCAAGTCAACAATAAACAAACTCAGTCCCAACTGCATCAAAATCACGAAAATTTACCAGGTTTCCCATACCGAATAGAATCCCCAGCCCAACCCATAAAAATTGATGCCATAGAGATTGCAAAAACCAGTAGCTTTGGGAACTCAATTCAGCAATTAATCAACGTTTTTTACTTTTGTCTAAAAAACAACATTTGTAAAATCTATACCAGAGAAAATTTTCTTTACATCAATTCAGAAGTAAAAATCAGTGAAAATGAAGAAATTGAGCTTTTAGTTCAAAGGAAACCTGGAAATGCAGAAGTCTTACTGTCTGGACGCTTCTTCTCTCCAAAGCAGCTTAACTGTACTTATAGTTCTGATGAATATGTGAATATTTTTGATCAATATGTTCTGCCAAGAATAAAATTACCAGTATCTCCTATTACAGTGAGTGACACTGACCTCGTAATACACTTTCGCTCTGGAGATATTTTTGCCAATAGTTCTCCCCACCCCAAATATGGACAACCACCCCTCAGCTTTTATCAGAAAGTTATAGAGCAAGAAAAACCTGACAGGTGCATTCTGGTATTTGAAGACAGAAGCAATGTCTGTATAGAACAGGTAGAAATTTTTCTAGCCCAAAAAGCTATTCCCTTTATTTGTCAATCTTCTGACGTTTATAGTGATATAGCTTGCCTGAAAAATTCAGTGAACTTAATCGTAGCCAGAGGGACATTTGGCGATGCAATTACTTTATTGACAAACCGGCTTAAAAAAGTTTATTTTTTTGAGGATCGATATAAATTTGAGTTGGCATTGCTTAGGGGAGCTAAAGTTTTTAGAGTATCTGATAAGACGGGGGAGTTTAAAGGTAAAGTATTAACAGGTAATTGGCAAAATACCGAAGAGCAGAAAAAACTGATGCTTAATTATGATGCCTCCAATCTGGAGATGCAAAATCTAACTTAAAGAAATATGCGTTGGTCTTGGTAAAAATAGGAGGACGACTATCCAAATTATAAGATAATATCTATGGGGCGGCAACCCAAAGTAACTCTAGTCAATCTCCACTGCAACAAGTTCAGGCAGACTTGCCGTGATCGCGCACCCGACTCTCCCAAATCAAAGTCTTTTTAGAGTAAAATTTATTACAGAAATTTTAGGACAATGCCAGTGACATCAACCCAAACCCCAGAAGTCAGCGTCATCATCCCAGCTTATAACGGTTCGCGCTACATTCAGCAAGCCATAGAAAGCGTTTTCACCCAAACTTACCCGAATTGGGAGCTAATTATCGTCGATGATGGCTCCACCGACAACACTCAGCAAGTTGTGCAACAATATGGCCAAAAATTGCGCTATTTCTATCAAGAGAATCAAGGGGTTGCAGCGGCTAGAAATCGCGGCATTCTGGAAGCCCAAGGCGAGTTAATTGCTTTTTTGGATCAAGATGACTGGTTTTTGCCCGATAAATTGACGCAACAAGTGGCTGGCTTTCAACAACACCATTCTCTGGGGATTGTCCATAGTGGTTGGCAAATTGTCAACGAGACTGGAGGAGCAATTTCTGATATTGCCTTATGGCATAGTTTACCGGATTTAAGTTTAGCTGATTGGTTGTTGTGGAAGCCGGTATTTTTGGGGGCGATGCTGTTTGATCGCAATTGGTTAGAGTTTGCTGGGGGTTTTAATTGTCGCTATCATCAAGCACCCGACGTAGATTTGGTGTTGCGGTTGGCATTGATGGGATGCGAAGCCGCTTGGGTACGACAAACCACGGTATGCTATCGTCAGCATCAGGGCAATGCTTCACTCAACACGCCGTTACAAGTTAAGGAATGTCAGATGGTGCTGGAGCGGATGCTTGCCCGACCGAATTTACCCGATGAAATTCGCGCTTTAGAACATCGGGCTCGTTATAATAACTTAGTCTGGAGTGCGTGGCGGTTGTATTGGACAGGTCATCTGGCAGAAATGGCCAAGTATTTGGAAAAATCTTTATCCATGACTTCTTTTTCTCGCACGGAAACTGTGCTAAACTGGGTTGAGTATTTCCAGAAGTATTCTAGGGAATATGGCCATAAATTTGCGGCTGATTCCCTGATCCATTCTCAGGAATGGCAAGAATTGATGGCTATGCTATTTTAAATCGACGTAGAAGGAAATTTGATAATTCAATATGCTAAAAACGATTTTTGGGACGGTGAAACAAGGAAAAATAGAATTGCTTGAGTCAGCCGAACTAGAGGAAGGAACTCAGGTGCTGGTGACATTGATTCCAAATAATGAATCTGAGTTTTGGTGGCAGGCTAGTCAGGTTTCATTAAATGAAGTTTGGGACAATACTGAGGATGATATTTATGGCGAGTTACTCAAAAAATGAGATAATTTTGGTTCGCTATCCGTTTTCAGACTTGTCCAGTTCAAAGGTCAGACCTGCTGTGGTGGTGAGTTCGCCACACCCGTCTCAAGATATCTTAATTGTGCCTCTAACAAGTAAAACAGTCTCATTGCTTGATGGGGAATTTGCACTGGTTGATTGGTCGGCAGCAGGATTAAATGTAGCTACGGCAGTCAAGCGAGGTTTATACACAGTGCATGAGAACTTGGTGATTAAAGCGATCGGCAAGTTATCTGATGCAGATGCAAAACAATTAGAGCAGTCATTGCGAGGCTGGCTGGGGTTAATTTAATCAATCAGTAAATGAGTTGTCGTAATGACCGAAGTTGTATGCTAAGATGGACTTTTTGCTGGCTCCAGTTTACCTGATGAAATTCGCAATTTAGGTCGATCGCCTCTTGATATTAAGTGAGTGAATAATAATGTTGGGTTTCGTACCTCAACCCAACCTACGAATCAAGCTATGTAGCAATAAACCCAACCTGTATAATAATGTTGGGTTTTGTACCTCAACCCAACCTACTAATATGGAAAAACACAACATCCAAAATTCACAAGTATTAATTATTACCAGTATGCACCGCTCTGGCAGTTCCTTAACTGCTTCTTTACTACAGAGCGCGGGTCTGCATATTGGACGGCGGTTGATGGGTGCGGCTGAAGCAAATATTAAAGGTCATTTTGAAAATCTGGACTTTTGGAGCTTACATCAAAAAGTTCTCAAATCTCAAGGGGCAAATGAGGAAGGCTGGACGCTACAAGACCAGATTCAGGTTGACGACTATTATAGAGAAGAAGCCAAGAATATCGTTACAAAAAATGCTATCAGCGGATTATGGGGATGGAAAGACCCCCGCACAACCTTATTTTTAGAATTTTGGGCTAATCTGCTACCAGAGGCGAATTTTTTGCTGCTGTTTCGCTATCCTTGGGAAGTGGTTAGTTCTCTCTACCGAAAAGGGCAACCCTATGCAATTTTTCAAGAACAGCCAGAACTGGCTATTAAGTTTTGGCTCCATTACAATCAGAAAATATTAAATTTTTCCAATTCTTTTCCCCAGCGTTGCTTTTTAGTCAGTCTGAACAATTTTTTGCAGCATACTCAGCCATTTATTGATGCCTTAAATCAAAAGTTTAGGATTAATTTATCGATTCCTAATCCAACGATTTATCAGCCAAGTTTATTACATCGACAAAACTCAGAAGGGCATCGAGCCAGCCTGATTAACCATTATTACCCAGAAGCGATCGCCCTCTATCAAGAACTCGAAGCCCGTGCATGGCAACTAACCGATGCACCCGATACTTCCTGGCAAGAAAAGCTGAAGTCTTCTCCTTATAGAATTTGGGCGTTTCAAGATTGGGTAAAGGTTGGCAATCTCCAGGGAGAAAATCAAAAGTTGCAGCAGGAATTGGGGCAAACCAAGTCCCAACTGCACCAAACTCAGGCAGAATTAGGGCAAACTCAGTCCCAACTGCACCAAACTCAGGCAGAATTAGGGCAAACTCAGTCCCAACTGCACCAAACCCAAGAGGAATTGGGGCAAACTCAGTCTCAACTGCACCAAACCCAAGAGGAATTGGGGCAAACTCAGTCCCAACTGCACCAAACCCAAGAGGAATTGGGGCAAACTCAGTCCCAACTGCACCAAACCCAAGAGGAATTAGGGCAAACCCAGTCCCAACTTGAAGAACGTCAAACTCAACTCTATCAAACGGAGGCAATGCTGTCACAATATCAATCTCACCTCCAGCAAGTAGAAACTCTGTTAGAACAATCTCAAACTCAACTGCATCAAAAGACCGAAGAGTTAGAAAAAACTCAAGGGCAACTGCACCAAACTCAAGAGGAATTGGGGCAAACCCAGTCCCAATTGCACCAAACTCAAGCGGAATTGGGGCAAACCCAGTCCCAATTGCACCAAACTCAAGCGGAATTGGGGCAAACCCAGTCCCAATTGCATGAAACTGAGGAGAAACTAGGCCAAACTCAGTCTCAACTGCACCAAACTGAGGAAGTGTTGGAACAGTCTCAGGCTCAGTTGCATGAAACTGAAGCAGTTTTAGAACAATCCGTGACTCAGTTACAGCAGAAAACCCAGGAGTTGCAGCAGTCTCAGTCTCAGCTACACCAAGTTCAGGAGGAATTGGAGCGATCGCAGTCTCAGCAGCAGCAAATAAAGCAAGAAGAACAACAGGCTAAATCTGAACTTGCTCAAACTCGCTCAAAACTCGAAGAGGTTCAAACTCAACTCTATCAAACGGAGGCAATGCTGACAGAATATCAATCTCACCGCCAACAAACAGAAAGTGCCTTAGAGCGATCGCTGTCTCAACTGCAAGAGACTCGTAGCGAGTTAGAACGCTATAAAACTGAATTTGAGCGATCGCGCCTTGAAGAAACTCTCGCCAGTGCTGCTGAAAATGACGAACAGATGCAGTACAATCTCCTATTGTGGGATGGTTGGCAAGCATATAGAAATGGCGATATGAACAAGATGGCTCATTGCTTGCAACAGTCGTTAAAATTCACGTCTTTATCCCGAACGGAAACCATCCTCAACTGGCTAGAAAATTTTTCTAGATTTTCTTCAGAGAATGGCTATCAACTCGATATTCAGGAATTGACCAACTTAGCCGAATGGCAACAACTCGTGCGTCGCCTAACCGCAGCTAAATCTCTGATTGCTATTAAATAGAAGATTCTGCTTTTACGAGAAACAATAGACTTTTTGCTTTTCCAAGCTAAAAATCCCCCTTTTTTAAGGGGGATTAAGGGGGGCTCCGCCAAAGGGGGTTGGGGGGATAGATCCAGTATTTTACAAGAAACAATGATTTAAGGAGTTTTCAAGATGGATAATTCTACTGCTTCAGCTTCCGACAGTGTAGAAATAATCTCCGTTCATGTGCCCAAAACTGCTGGCGCAACCTTTGGTCACATGATTTTACCGCAAATTTATAGTCTAGAAAAAATTTTTTATGATTACGAATCTTTACCTGTAGAGGTTTTACAAGATAAAATTACCTCCAAAACTAAAGTGATTCATGGACACTTTCCCGCCATGAAATATCAAAAGGCATACCCCAACGCTAAAATAATAGTTTGGCTCAGAAATCCAATAAATCGTTTAATTTCCTGGTATTATTTTTGGCTGACATTTCCTACTAACGAGCCGACTTCTGGTAAATTTCATAAATATGTAGTTAACAACCAGATTGGCTTTGAAGAATTTATAGATTTACAGGATGCTCAAAATGGCATATCAAGAAACTATTTTCAAGGAATAAATTTGGAGAATTTTCAATTCATAGGAATTCAAGAATTCTTTCGAGAAGATTTACGGGAGCTACAGCAACTATTAAACTGGCCAGAAGTCAAGGTGACACCTTCTAATCGAAATACCTATCCTGATTATGAGGATCTGGTCAGAAATATTTGGAGCGATCGACGATTAATTGGGAAGATAGTGTCCCTCAATAGTGCAGATATGGAACTCTATCAAAATGCTCTCAACCTCAGAGCCAAACGGAAAGGCTTGTCCAATTCTCTGCAACAGTATCAAGTTTATTTACAAGAATCTCAGCAGCGTTCACAATTCCTTCATAAAATAATAACAGATTCAGATTGGTTTAACTTAATTTGTGAAAGCCAACATTCAGAAGTTTATTTTAACGGCATCAAGCTACCTAAATTTCCGCCAGCAGAATTACAAACTCAAACCACAGGTGCATCAGGAGAAAGAACTCTGCAAGAAGCATTCAAATTTTATCAATTCTGTATCTCTGAGTGCAATACTATTGGGAAACCTTTATCGGCAGAAAGTGTCTTGCTTGATTTTGGGGTAGGTTGGGGCAGAATAGCTAGATTTTTTCTTCGCGAAGTATATACGCACAATCTTTTTGGTCTAGATATTTCTGAACATTTCATTTCTATTTGTAAATCATCATTTAAAAATAGTAACTTTTTTAAATGTAATGCTTATCCTCCAACAGAATTAAAAGCAAATCAATTTACTCATATAGTAGGCTACTCTGTATTTTCACATTTATCAGAAAAAGCTTGTCGTTTATGGATGGAAGAATTTCACCGAGTTTTACAGGATGATGGGGTATTAATTTTAACAACCAGAGCCAGTTCGTTTTTGAATTACTGTGAAAGCTTAAAGCAGCTAAATCCTACGGATCATCATTCTAAAGTTCTAAGTATTTTGTTTGATGATTTTGGCGAAGCTAGAGCAGCTTACAACCGAGGCGAATTTCTTCACACTAATATTTATGAAGTTACTGGAAGTGCTGAGCTAAATAGTGAATTCTATGGAGAAACTTTTATACCTGAAGCTTATGCCCGTCAAGCCTATTCAGATTTATTCGAGTTAGTCAGTTTTTCTC
Source organism: Planktothricoides raciborskii GIHE-MW2 (assembly GCF_040564635.1). Classification (NCBI taxonomy): domain Bacteria; kingdom Bacillati; phylum Cyanobacteriota; class Cyanophyceae; order Oscillatoriales; family Oscillatoriaceae; genus Planktothricoides; species Planktothricoides raciborskii. The sequence goes on along the minus strand of NZ_CP159837.1, from coordinate 6,144,911 downwards.
TCTCATCTACATTTCCTATCGCCATTATGGTTTTTAAAAAAATATCCTAGCGGTGTTTACAAAGTAAAACTTTCTCGTAAGCGTCTAGCATAGTTCTGAGCTATTTCACCTCCGGTCTTTACTGTTTTTGACTTGATGTCTTCAGTTGATATATCAGTATTCTCTCCCAAGAAACTTAAAATCTGCTTGACGCAAGTAATAGGTGATTCTACTATGTCCTCATAAACAATCCTTAACGGTTCAATAGAATACAACGTAAAAAATCGTTCCCATTCCAGCCGGTCCTTGATTTGAATGTCTATCAGCTTAAGAATTTGTTCTTCGTCATACTCTACTTTACTATAGTCTAAATTTTCTGCTCCCCCTGCTTGGCTTGAGATATGCCATATCCCCGATTTGCGGGCGAGATATCCTGAAATTGCTTGCAGAATAATATCTCGTCGTGTCAGATAGATAAATTGGACTGGATTTAAAAGTTTCCCCACTCCCCCCATTTCAATAAGAGGTTTGAAATCAAAAAAACACGATTTCAAGCCAAAAATTCCGTTAGGTGTAGTTTGAGTCCGCCGCAAAAGCTCGAAGTATTCTTCCAGAGTAGTAGCTGGGCAAGTTTTTAGATAGAGTTGCATTGGGCCTCTAGGATTGACATACTCGTTTGGCATTCCCAACAAGTTAGTTTGCTTGAGAATAGAACACAGCATACTGCTTCCGGATCGTTCAGTAAAGCATATAACATAGTTCTTGCTGCTCTTTGGTTTTTCTAATGCTTGAGCCACCAGTTTTTCCGAAGAGTTATCCCTTGAAACAGTCGTAAAAATATCTACCATTCCCTCATCCGTGTTTGCCATAATTCTAGGCTTGACTAGCGCTTCTCTTAAATTATGATGAAATGAAGCAAAGTTTGGGTTAATCTCTATGGCGCGACGGTAAGAGGCGATCGCTTCATCAATTTGACCTTGCTTGATTAGCGCTTCGGCTAAATTATGATGACTCCAGGCAAAGTTGGGATTTTGCGCGATCGCACGGCGATAACAGGCGATCGCTTCCTCCAATTTGCCTTCTCTCATCAGTTTATTTGCGATGCTAAAGTAAGTTGTGTTTTTCATTTTTATAAGATCTATAATGCTGCTGTCTAGAGAGCCGTTTACTGGATTAGATTTTCCCAAGAAGAGAAAAACTCTTTGCCGTATCGCCGAGATATTGGAACAGCGCTGTTTCTCATTTCCACAATCTTCCCCAAAAGATCCCACATCTCTTTAAACTACAAAAGAGGTTCTGTTTCGTATCCCACAGACTGTGCAACAATACAAAACAAACGTTCAATTGCATGGGGAACTGTCCCATCACATAACCCAGATTCAATATCAAAGAAGCTGCTATCAATCTTGAGTAAAGGTTCAAGACATTTAGGACGAAACCAGAACATAGAGCCAGCAGGAAATAATGAGTGAGAAAAATCTATATTCATAACTTCACAAAGCTCTTTACAAAGATGGATATTGCTCTTCATATTTTCATCATCAAACTCCAGCAATTGCTGAGATGGAACAAGGAGTCCCATGCTTGCATTTGCGTCGAAGCGATTCTGTAGATTTGCAATCCATTCTTCTTTTGTTTGAAATAATGATTTCAGAATGTTTCTTCTGAGATCATCCCCATCAACTCTGTGAAGACTTCTTTTTGAATGAATTTTGCAACAAAACTTATAGTTCATTGGTTTTATCATTCTAAATACATCAATAAAAGGTAGAATATCGCGGCCTCGATTTTCTACAAGTAACACAAAAGCATCAATACCAGAATTTTTGACTGCTTTAACCCCATCTAGCGAAGTTGTCGTCACATATAAATCGTATCCGTTAATCTGGCGAAGAATAGATTCTATTTCTTCCCATACTTCAACAAAATGCAAGTGGAAAATTACTGCCACATTATGATTTTTTTTGAGAGGCTGGTTGAGCAACCACTCAACGGTAGTTTTATCAATATCTTTGAGAACACGACGAGTTGCTTCTAGATACCCATAACCATATTTCTGATCGGGTTCCAAATGTACTCCTTCTGCCCATTCATTCCACGCATTAACAAATATAAGTTTTTCATCATCCTTGAGTTCTGGACTTAAAGCTGTTTTTATAGATATGGATTGTAGCCACTGCATATACCTGTGTAGTGAAAAGCCATGAAATATATATGAATTCAAACCTCGGCGTGCAGTATTGTCCCAAGATAGTGTTACACCCTTGAACAGTTTGAAATTGCTGAATTCGCCGCCTTTTTTTACTTCTGCATTAACAATGTCATCATAGAAGTAGATTTTACCTTGAAAATCTACAGACACGTTTGGTATTCGATCGCTTACATCTACCGCATTGACACCATGAGGAGGAAATTCCATAGCAGCGTCAAACCCATAAGGTCTAGGGTCAGAAAATCCAAAAGCTTGTGCAGCAACCAGATATAATCCAGGAAAGCCCTCTTTAATAATTTCCTGACGCCAAGCCTTAATTGTTATGGAGATATCGGGAATCGTGTTTACCCGATATACAATAAAGATAGGCTTCCCTTCGACCTTTAAATATCGGCTGTCTTTGAAATAAGGAACTAGATATCGTATCAAATTTAACGAATCATCTAAAGAATGTTCTTGGGATATTAAAACCTCATTTTCCAACCCATCCCAGCGACGAGTCCAATTTTCATTAGCCCATGTTAGGCAAAATCTAATATCTATAGATTGATTTTCAAGAAATTGGCGGATAGGCATCTCCATAAGAGTCTTGCCTTTAAACCAATAAAAGTAGAAATTAAAACCGTGAATTCCATATTCTCTTGCCAGCTTTGCTTGATCCTCTAAAACACTGGGAACTCTCAAATCATAATACCCAAAATGAATTGGACAGTGAGGTTGATAATGCCCCTCATAGCAAGGCTTTGCCTTACCCACGTTTGTCCATTCTGTGAACCCTTTTCCCCACCATTGCTCGTTTTCGGGGAAGGGATGAAACTGAGGTAGATAGTTGGCGATCAGTTTGACTGCGCTTGGTTGCATTTCCCCATCAGGATCGTATTCAATAAAACCTTCTTCAATCTTGGAAACTTCAATAGTAGGAATTTCCTCTAATCGAGGATTGCCCATCAAAGTTTCATAAAAACGACTTAGAGTCGAATTCTGAGTTTTAGAAGGTTCAATATATTTCTGTGGGATGTTTTTTTTTTACGTTGTAGCTCATCTGCATCATCCGGCTGCAACTGCAACGCCATCTGATAAAAGACGATCGCCCCATTAGAGTTTCCCCGCTTCTCCAAAGCATTCGCCAACTGCACATAAAGTTCAGCATCATTAGGCTGAATCTCCAACGCCTTGTGATAATTTTGCAAATCCCCTGGTTGCTCTTGAATTGCCCGATGATACCAGCCCAAAGCCTTAGCTAAATCGGACATAGCCCGTTCTCGCAAAGCGTCCGCTATTTTAGTAGAAATCCCCGCTAAATCTGGCTGAAGTTGCACCGCTTGACTATAAGCTTTTTCCGCTTCATCCCACCGTTGCAATTTCATCAGCACATCCCCCAAACTTTGGTGGGTTAGGGCAGAGGAAGGATTCAGTTGCAAAGCCTGACGGTATGCGGGTAATGCTTGCTCCCAGCGTTTCAGTTGGACTAAAGCCCCGCCAAAATTATGGCATGAGTGAAAATCTGGTTTTAGGGCGATCGCTCTCTCCAAAACCGCCACCGCTTCTTCCCACCGTTGTAATTGAATCAGAGCATATCCTAAATAATTATAAGCGTCAGAATTTTGCGGATTTAACTGAATAGCTCGCCCATAAACCTTAACCGCATCCTGCCACTTCAGTTGTTTAGCAAAAATATCCCCTAACTGGCGACAAGTTTCTCCGTTATCCGGCTGCAACTCCAGCACCTTAGTATAAACTGCTGCTGCTGCATCCAACTCATTTTGTTTCACTAATATTTCAGCAATCTTCTGATAAGCTGGCGCAAATTTCGGCTCAACTGAAATCAGGGTGCGATAGCAAGCCAGGGCTTCTTGCCATTCTCCTTGCTTGGCCAATTCTTGACCTAATTTATAGCAACAATCGATTAATTTTGGATTTAATTCAATAGCGCGACGATAACAAGTAATCGCCTCTTGGGACTGCCCTGTTTCACTCAAAACTTCCCCTAAATTATGATAAGCTGCTGCTAAATTCGGGTTCAGTTGAATCGCTCGACCATAACAGGCGATCGCCTTTTCCCGCTGACCTTGTTTTAATAAAATATTGCCTAAATTAAAATGTTCTTCCGGTTTAGCCTTTGCCGGTTCTAACTCGTAAGCGCGATACCAACATTCGGCAATTTGCGGACTCATCTGTGGGTCGGACTTGCCGGAACGTTCTGCAAAAATCTTGGCTAAGTTGCGATAAAACCCTGCCACCTTGGGTTTAAGATTAATCGCTTTTTGGTAGCAAGAAATAGCCTTCTCAAACTGCTTTTGCTGTCCATAAATACTGCCCAAATTCGCCAATGCCTCAGCAAATTGTGGTTGCAGGGCAACAGCTTTCTCATAAGATTGCATCGCGGACTGAATATTCCCTAAACCCTGGAAAGCATTACCTAGTAATTTATAAGCATAAGCATTATTTGGTGCTACAGATAAGGATTTTTGGCAAAGAGAAATTACTTTTTGCCATTGTCGGCGATCGGCATAACTTTTTGCTAGTTCAAGATAGTCATTGGCGTCAAACATAGAAGATGCGTCGTTAGCGGCATTATTAGCAGTATTTTTTTCACCTTGGACTGATAAACTACCCGATAAAGTATCCTGGGGATCGGCGTACCCATTGACCTGAAAAAAACCTTGACTAGCCGCCGCTAAAGTATCCTCTGGAGTTGGTGTAGTTTGTGTCTTTTTCGCCTTTAATGCAATGGCTTGACGATAACAAATTGTCGCCTCCTCTAAAGCACCCGATCGCTGCAAAGCCGCCGCTAAATTTTGATAAGCCTCTGCCCAATTGGGATTCAATTTAATTGCATTTTTGTAACAGGCGATCGCCTCAGTCCCTTGCCCTGCTTTGAGTAAATTATTTCCCACCTCAAAATATTGTGCTGCGGTTACACCAGTGGGTTCTAACTCATAAGCCCGATACCAGCAGTTAGCCGCTGATGCTGCTTGGTTGAGGATCGTCCAAACTTTGGCTAAATTACGATAAACCCCGGCAAAATCTGGTTTAACTTTAATTGCTTGTTGGTAATAATTCACCGCTTGCTTCCACTGCTTCGCCTCAGCGTAAATCGTCCCTAAATTGGCTAATGCTTCCGCCATCTTTGGATCTAATTCTATAGCGCGATGATACCAGCGTTTTGCCACTTCCACCTGACCCAGGACTCGGCAAATATTCCCCGCCGTTTTGCAAGTGCTGGGGCAGTTGGGGTCAAGGTTTAACGCTTGTTGACAATAAGCTTGTGCCTGGTCTAATTGACCGGCATTTAAATGGAGTTCTGCCAGTTGATTTAGTTGGGCGATCCGGGAAGCTATGCTGTCAGGGCTGGTCGCTGGAGTTTCGCTGAGGTTTACCATAGTTATTTAAACAAGTAGCCAAGAAAAGTTTATCACAAAGAGGCTGATTTTTGGCGCGATCGCGTAAAAATTTTTTGCAGGTTGGCATAACCACAAAGACACAAAGAACACAAAAAAGCCTAAACAACCGATTTCTGAGTTTTTTGGGCAGCCCACTTTTCTGGATTATAACCATAAATTCTGGATATTTCCTCTAGATCGATTCGGCTGCCGATAAATTCTGGTAATTGAGCGATTAATTGCGCGATCGCTCTCATCAGAATCAAAAATTTGATATAATTGGTTAATTAATCAGCAATATCCATCCTCTCCATCTCTATTATATAGGAGATCAAAATGGTACAAGCACCCGTAAAATCAAACAGCGAAACTCTATCGCTTCAGTTACCAAAAACCATTGGGCTTTATGTCACCCAAGAACAATTTGCTGCCCTGGCAATAGCTAATCAAGATTTACAACTAGAACGAACCGCGCAAGGAGAATTAATCGTGAATCCACCTACTGGCTGGCAAACCGGAGAACGTAATAGCAATATTTCTGGAGAGTTGTATCTATGGTGGCGCAATTGCGGCGAACCGGGGAAAATTTTTGATTCTTCTACTGCTTTTATTTTACCCAATGGTGCAACTCGTTCCCCGGATGCTTCTTGGGTAAGTCAAGCCCGTTGGGACGCATTGACTCCAGAACAAACAAGCACTTTTGCTAATATTTGCCCGGATTTTGTCGTGGAATTGCGATCGGGTTCCGATAGTCTTAAGCCCCTGCAAGAGAAAATGCAAGAATATATGGATAATGGGGCAAAACTGGGTTGGTTAATCGATCCACAAAATCGTCAAGTGGAAATTTATCGGCCAGGGTTAGAAGTAGAAGTATTGGCAAATCCCACCGAGTTATCTGGGGAAGAAGTATTACCGGGTTTTGTGTTGAATTTGCGGCGGGTTTGGGGGTAACAAAATTTTTTGTTTATGCCACTTGATCGGCTTATAATAAAAAACACACCCTAAATTTATCTGTCAAATTTCAGCTTGCAGCTTTTGACGGATTACTAAAAGCTGAAAGCTGAAACTTTACCAAATAACTTGTGGAGAAATACCCGATGACTTACATCCTACCTAAACTCCTGAGTTTTGAGGAGTTTATTGCCCAATATGGGGATAATACACGCTATGAACTGATTGATGGAGAACTTCGAGACATGGAACCCACAAGTCCTCACGAATTGCTGGGACTATTGCCGGTAGAATTTATCTGGAAATTTTTCGGGCAAATTTTAACTGGTTGGTTCCTAAAAATTGTTTAATCAAACCTCTATATGCGACAGCGACAGCATTGCGTCCTGACGTAGTTGTTTTAGATAAAAATGAGCTTAGTCAAGAACCTCTTTGGCAAAAAGAACCGCTAATTTGCAACGGCAATACTATCAAGTTGGTGGCTGAAGTGGTTAGTACCAATTGGCAAGATGATTATGCGATAAAAGTCGAAGAATACGCTTTTTTAAAGATTCCCGAATATTGGATTGTTGATTTTCGGGGTTTGGGGGGCTGGCAATTTATTGGGAATCCTAAACAACCGACTTTTACGATATGCAAATTAGTGGATGGAGTATATCAGCTTGTTTCTCACGTTTTTCCTGATTTAAAATTGCGACTGAAAGATGTTATGCTTACTTAGAATAAAAAGGCGATCGCGTAAAAATTTTTTGCAGGTTGGCATAACCACAAAGACACAAAGAACACAAAGAAGCCTAAACAGCCGATTTCTGAGTTTTTTGGGCAGCCCACTTTTCTGGATTATAACCATAAATTCTGGATATTTCCTCTAGATCGATTCGGCTGCCGATAAATTCTGGTAATTGAGCGATTAATTGCGCGATCGCTCTCATCAGAATCAAAAATTTGATATAATTGGTTAATTAATCAGCAATATCCATCCTCTCCATCTCTATTATATAGGAGCATATAAGAGGTCAAAAATGGTACAAGCACCCGTAAAACCAAACAGCGAAACTCTATCGCTTCAGTTACCAAAAACCCTTGGGCTTTATGTCACCCAAGAACAATTTGCTGCCCTGGCAATAGCTAATCAAGATTTACAACTAGAACGAACCGCGCAAGGAGAATTAATCGTGAATCCACCAACCGGCTGGGAAACGGGAAAACGAAATAGCAGCATTACCGGACAACTCGATCGCTGGGATGAAGAGAATGAAAATTTGGGGCAGGTTTTTGATTCTTCCACTGCTTTTATTTTACCCAATGGTGCAACTCGTTCCCCGGATGCTTCTTGGGTAAGTCAAGCCCGTTGGGACGCATTGACTCCAGAACAAACAAGCACTTTTGCTAATATTTGCCCGGATTTTGTCGTGGAATTGCGATCGGGTTCCGATAGTCTTAAGCCCCTGCAAGAGAAAATGCAAGAATATATGGATAATGGGGCAAAACTGGGTTGGTTAATCGATCCACAAAATCGTCAAGTGGAAATTTATCGGCCAGGGTTAGAAGTAGAAGTATTGGCAAATCCCACCGAGTTATCTGGGGAAGAAGTATTACCGGGTTTTGTGTTGAATTTGCGGCGGGTTTGGGGGTAACAAAATTTTTTGTTTATGCCACTTGATCGGCTTATAATAAAAAACACACCCTAAATTTATCTGTTAAATTTCAGCTTGCAGCTTTTGACGGATTACTAAAAGCTGAAAGCTGAAACTTTACCAAATAACTTGTGGAGAAATACCCGATGACTTACATCCTACCTAAACTCCTGAGTTTTGAGGAGTTTATTGCCCAATATGGGGATAATACACGCTATGAACTGATTGATGGAGAACTTCGAGACATGGAACCCACAAGTCCTCACGAATTGCTGAGACTATTGCCGGTAGAATTTATCTGGAAATTTTTCGGGCAAATTTTAACTGGTTGGTTCCTAAAAATTGTTTAATCAAACCTCTATATGCGACAGCGACAGCATTGCGTCCTGACGTAGTTGTTTTAGATAAAAATGAGCTTAGTCAAGAACCTCTTTGGCAAAAAGAACCGCTAATTTGCAACGGCAATACTATCAAGTTGGTGGCTGAAGTGGTTAGTACCAATTGGCAAGATGATTATGCGATAAAAGTCGAAGAATACGCTTTTTTAAAGATTCCCGAATATTGGATTGTTGATTTTCGGGGTTTGGGGGGCTGGCAATTTATTGGGAATCCTAAACAACCGACTTTTACGATATGCAAATTAGTGGATGGAGTATATCAGCTTGTTTCTCACGTTTTTCCTGATTTAAAATTGCGACTGAAAGATGTTATGCTTACTTAGAATAAAAAGGCGATCGCGTAAAAATTTTTTGCAGGTTGGCATAACCACAAAGACACAAAGAACACAAAGAAGCCTAAACAGCCGATTTCTGAGTTTTTTGGGCAGACCGCTTTTCTGGATTATAACATGAAATTCTGGGTCTTTCTTCTAGATAAAATCCTTTGCCGATAAATTCTGGTAATTGAGCGATTAATTGCGCGATCGCTCTCATCAGAATCAAAAATTTGATATAATTGGTTAATTAATCAGCAATATCCATCCTCTCCATCTCTATTATATAGGAGATCAAAATGGTACAAGCACCCGTAAAACCAAACAGCGAAACTCTATCGCTTCAGTTACCAAAAACCATTGGGCTTTATGTCACCCAAGAACAATTTGCTGCCCTGGCAATAGCTAATCAAGATTTACAACTAGAACGAACCGCGCAAGGAGAATTAATCGTGAATCCACCAACCGGCTGGGAAACGGGAAAACGCAATTGGAGTATTTCTGGGGAACTGTATTTATGGTGGCGAAATGCCGGTGAACCAGGAGAAGCCTTTGATTCTTCCACTGCTTTTATTTTACCCAATGGTGCAACTCGTTCCCCGGATGCTTCTTGGGTAAGTCAAGCCCGTTGGGACGCATTGACTCCAGAACAAACAGGCACTTTTGCTAATATTTGCCCGGATTTTGTCGTGGAATTGCGATCGGGTTCCGATAGTCTTAAGCCCCTGCAAGAGAAAATGCAAGAATATATGGATAATGGGGCAAAACTGGGTTGGTTAATCGATCCACAAAATCGTCAAGTGGAAATTTATCGGCCAGGGTTAGAAGTAGAAGTATTGGCAAATCCCACCGAGTTATCTGGGGAAGAAGTATTACCGGGTTTTGTGTTGAATTTGCGGCGGGTTTGGGGGTAACAAAATGTAGGGGCGAAGCATTCGGGTAATTATTTTAATTGCGAAAACCGAGAGTTAACTGCCCGGTAAGCGAAGCCATGCCCGTAGGCGGATAGGGTAGGCAAGCGCCTTCCTGAAGGGTAGGGCTTTATGCTTCGCCCCTACAATACCTATTTGTTTACGGCAAACCTAGCGCCGATAATGCATTTTTTAACCCATCAATATTCACCAAGATATTTTCGGTTAGCGGATTCGGATCCATAATATACCTTAGCGGATAGCAAGCAAAAGATTCCCCAACCAAATAATAATGTTTTAGTCCTAGTTGCTGACTAATTACCCAAAAATAATGTTTGATATAATTAGGCGATACTAATTCCATAATTTGTGTATTCGGCTGACAGAAAATTATATTGGTCAACCCACTGCCATGAGCGGTTATAATCATTTTAGCATGGGCAAATAAGCGAATTTGCTCCCGCACCGAATAAGACTCTAGAAAAATCTTCACAAACCCAAATTTTTCTAAAGTTTCCTCCACTTCTGTTTCATTTATCACTCGGCGATATTGGGCTTTTTCTCTACTAATATAGATGCGTTCTGGATAATTATAATTGTTCGAGGATGCCTCGGAAAACTCTAGTCCATTACCAAAAAATCCGAGAAACTGCGATCGCAGAAATTCTAATGCCCAAGGAGGTAGCCACCCCAAAAATCCCGGAAAAGAAGGGACAACTAATTGCTGGGCTTGAATATGAGGGTAGCGATCGCTTTCGATAATTGTCCTCCCAGAAATTCCTAGATATTCAAGAGTTTCTCTTTGAAAAGGTTGCCGGAGGCTATTCACTACAAACCAATCAATCTTGGTTAAATCAATTCCACTTAAGCGTAATAGCTGCCAGCGGGGTAAAATATCCACTAGCCAATGGAAATAGACATGACCCGATAGTCCTGATAATATGGCTACAGTCCCATCAATTTGCTCTAATTTTGGCAAAGTGTCTAGCTGAAAAATACGGTGTTTTCTATGGTCATAGTTTTCGCAACCGGGCAACTGTCCCGGATAAGACCGGGATAAATCAGCTAAGAGATAATTATCCGGGGTAATGACAGCGATCGCATTGCAAATTTGCCAGGAACTTTTTTGCGGGGCAATCCAAACTCTTCCTGCGGGAATATGCGCCACAAAAGTAGCGTAATTAGTTAAGGGATTTGAGTAACCGGGCAGAGAAACTTGATATAAGCCATTACCTAAATTTACTGGATTAAACCAGCAATTAATTTGGTTTAAACAGCTTTGGCAGTGAATTCCTTCACAGGTTTTATTATCGTTAGGTTTAACCTGAGAAACCTTAAAAACAGTTTCGGTATTGTCATTCCCGCTTTCGCGGGAATCCACAGACCCCGCGCTACTGAAAAAAGCTATATCATAATTTGATGCTTTTAATGGGCAATTAATCGGAATATATAGCGGTTCTCGATCGCTAATCCTATCGCTCATAATAGACGAAAATATCGGTTCCCTCTTTCGGGGGAATGACAGGGTTTGCTGGTGGCAGTCCAACCAGTCTTGAGTAAACCGATAAATACCTTGAGGGAGAATAGTGGATTCAGTTTTAGGCAATGTTAAATTACCAAAATTAATTAATTCCGATAATGGTTCCGCGCCAGAATTAGAAGTGAAAACCTGAAGATAACAAGCGATCGCTTCCTGCCAAAGCTGCTGTTTTTCTCTAATTTGACCTAATTGCCAATTAGCCGTGGCATTATCTGGCTGAATTTGTAAGGCATATTCATAGTAAATAGCCCCTTGCCGATACCCACCCCCATCAAAAACCGCATTGCCCAAACGAACATAAGTTTCTAATAGATAGTCTAAAACTTCTGGGGCATCAAATTGCTGTTGCAAAGCCCTGAGAAATTTAGCGCAGGCTATTTTAGCGCGATCGAACTCATCTAATTCGGTTTTTGTCCTAATTAAACCCTGTTCCACCCCATCACAGAAACTTTCCACAAATAAAGGCTGACGAGCGATCGCCTCTCGAAAACAAGCCATTGCCTCCGTCAGTTTCCCCTCAGCCATCAAAGAATAGCCTAAATCGCTGTAAATCGGAATATAATTCGGCTGCAATTTAATTACTTGGATAAAACAAGCCACCGCTGCCGCACAATCGTTTTCCGACTGCCAAATTTTGCCCAAATTATAGTAAGTTGAGGCCAAATTCTGGTCTAATTCTATAGCGCGATAGTAACTGGAAATCGCCGCCGCAGTATTTCTCTGTTGCCACTGAGCATAACCCAAATAATTATAAAGACTGGCGGAATTCGGGTAGAGCGCGATCACCTGTTCATAGAGCGCGATCGCCTCCGGCCACCGATGTTGTTCAAACAGAATTTCACCTAATTGGTTAATTGCCTCTTGGTCTTGCGGACAGCAGAGCATTTTATCAAGGAATTGCCACATCGCTTTGGGAGAAAATCAATAGGGGAGAAATCAAAACCACAAAGACACAAAGAACACAAAGAATAGATTTTACAAATTTCTCTGTGTCCTTTGTGTCTTTGTGGTTATTCCCATCTTTAATAACAATGTTAAATTAGAACACCTCAAAATCATCTATAGTAATATTCAGATTAGGTTCGAGTTGAACCAGCTTCATCTCATCTCCTTGTTCCGCAGTGGGATTGTAATATACCAAACCGCTGGTTGGGTCGTAGATAATTTTTGCCGTCTGCGTTCCCTGAGTAGCAGGGTCAAAATTAGTCACAACCTCCACATCACCGGGTTGAACTGTGTCTCCCAGAGAAGCAAAGATTCTTTTGTCCAACTGAATCTTATCTTCTGCGGGATTAAAGTCCGTAATCGTATCCACCCCCAAAGGATTTGCCCCAACTTCTTCCGCTGTTCGCAACGGGCCTTGTGAGGCAAAATACTCGAAACGGAAAATATCCTTCCCCGAACCCCCGGTCAGGGTATCATCACCGGCATCTCCGAACACCGTATCATCACCGTCGCCACCGAGTACGCTATCATTCCCTCGACCTCCATGCACCACATCATTCCCTGCGTCTCCATCGACCGTATCACTGTCTTGGTTGCCATTAGCGTTATCACTTCTAATGCCAGCTTTAACTACATCACTACCTAAATTGCCAAATAAAACATCGTTGCCCTCACCACCGTCAACTTGATCGTTTCCTTTGCCACCGGATCCAGTATCATCACCAGCGCCCAAGTCAACCTGATCATCGCCTTGGTTCGCCTCAGCTCGGTCATTGCCATCGCCAGTCTTGATCTGATCGTCACCGCCTTGAGATTGCACGAAGTCAGGGCCGCTACCGAGATTTAATACGTCCGTGGTATCCGTAAGACTCAGCCCATTAGGAGATTCCTGGGAAAAATTAAGTCCTGTGGATTGATTGGTAGCATCTACACTCACACCGCCCGCAGTATTCGGGGATGCGGTGACACCCAATGTCGCCAAGATATTTAAAATGCTTTGAACGCTTTGGGTGCTGCCACCTGTGCTGCTGCCACCTGTGCTGCTGCCACCTGTGCTACTGCCACTTGTGCTACTGCTAGATTCGCCAAGGGCGATCGGAGATACGAACTCTGCCCCACCCTGTGAAGGTGCTACGGGAAGCAAATCAGACATATATTAGAAACCCTTTTAAGGATTGATAATTTACAAAACCTGGTACTCGCCCTATCTAGAAAAATTGTTTACATCTGGCAAATACTCTCAGCAAGTTGCCAGTGCAAGTTGTTTTTAGACTAATTTTTAGATGTCATGGCTCTAAAAGCTGTCATGGCTCTAAAAGCTATAGATATTTTCTACTCACTAGATAAAAATGTCAAATTAATTTTACTACAAAGTTGGCAGTTGCCACCAAAACATAAAAAACAATATAAACCTTGCTAGAGCAAGCGGCGATTTCATCCAAGACCCTGGTGGCAGAAACAGCAAAGATGCGTTAGGGCGATCGCTCTAATTCATCCCTCACTTTTTACCCAAAAGTTATCCCATCCGCTGCCAAGCTAATGGTGCGTTACGGCTGGCATCAGGATTAATAGTTGTGACACCAAAAGTAACCGCGTGCCTAACACAGCCTACTACATTCTCGCTGCCAATCCGTTACCAACAGTTATCCCATCCGCTGCCAAGCTAATGGTGCGTTACGGCTGGCATCAGAATTAATAGTTGTGACACTAAAAGTAACCGCCTGCCTAACACACCCTACTAAACTACTACTAAACTGCTGAATAAAAAACTATATCGTGCGAGTTTTTTTCGCTACATCGGCAACAACGGCAGCAACTAATAACCAACAAAATCTTGACATCCTCTTCACCCTTTGCTATGCTAAAACTAACACGATATATAAATGAGCTAAAAAAATGAACCACAAAACTCACGTCGGCACTACAGAAGCAGCCTTTATGCTTGGTCTATCCACCGCCAGAGTCCGCCACCTCCTTAATCAAGGGCGGATTCAAGGAGCGGAAAAAGCAGGTCGAGCCTGGATAATTCCCTTATATAACGGAATGCCCGTAGTCACCGCCGGACGCCGAGGACCAAAGGGTACTTGGTACAAACGCCCTCGCCAAGTAGAAACTTGTATCCTGGTAGATCGAGAAAAAATTAGACATAACACCAAGAAAAACGATAACAAGCCGCCAATTGTGGTCAAACAGGGTAAACATCAGTACAACTGCCATGAATTAGAAATCAAAGGTCCTTGCCGGATTGTGTACACTCCCCATGAAAAAGGTCCTTGCGGCGCTCGCCTGTGGATTGAGGCGGCGGCAGACGTGCCGGTAATTAGAAAGCTATTTCCTATGATGTATGCCGCCTAAAAGTGTTGGAGACATAAAAGTAATTAAGAAATAACTTTCGGCGTTAAATAAAAATAGCTAAAAAATCTAAAATAGATCCTATTTTGTGGCAAAATTATATAGGAAAACCAGCAATAAATTTGTCCCCCTTTTACCTGCTTTAAAATAATTACTACAATAATTACTAGAAGAGATTATTTTAATTTGGGCGCCAGTATTGCGCCCCTATAATTTTGAGGTTAATTTGGGTACAAGCATCACGCCCATACGCATTTTTAATTGGAAACGGTATTATATGGGAGCGATCGCCCAGCGCGGTATTTATTAATTGAAAACCGTATTAAGAAAAGGGTATTACTATGAAAGCAAAAAGGGCGCAAAGTAGATTTGCGCCCTTGGTGATTAATCTGCTGGTTTAAATATCACTAATTTCCTGAATTGGGGGTATTCGCTGGCTGAGTTTGGTTACGGGATATTTGCTGATTTGGTAACTTAAATCCGGCCATTTGTAAGGATTGGAAAAACTCAGTTTTAGCGTATTTTTCTAAAGGTTTTGCGGCTTTAGATAAAGACACTTCTAATTTAGACGGCGGTTTTTCCAACATTCCGGCTAACTCAGCCATTGCATATTCCAACTGAGTTCCTGGATCTAGGGCGACCCAACCTTCACGGGTTAGCTCTCGGAGTTCAAAGTGCAAGTGCGGCCCGGTAGAGTTGCCGGTACTGCCTACCAGTCCAATCACGTCTCCTTGCTTGACTTCTTCTCCTTCTTTGACAAAAAGTTCTGAGAGGTGTCCGTAGAGGGTTTCCGCCGATCCTTGGGCGTGATCTAAGACTACGGTTAGGCCATAACCCCCTAGCCAATCCGCGATCGCCACTTGTCCTGCATATGCCGCTAACACGGGAGTTCCCATCGGCGCCCCAAAGTCAATGCCATTATGGAAGCGGCGATCGCCGGTAATCGGATGAGTCCGCCAACCAAACAGAGAAGTAATCGGCGCCGGGATTGCCAGAGGGAAAATCATCTGGGTATTTCCATTACCGATTCGACCTTGAGGGCGAGCCGCACGCTTGCGATCCAATTCACCAGCGTGCTTTCTCATATCGTACTTAATGCCATTACCGCCAATACTCAATGCGCCTAGGGTGACTGGTTGCATCGCGGTATTCGATGAAACCGGATCGCTGTAGTAGGACTGCGAGTAAGACTCTGACTCTGGGGCAGCGGAGTAATACTCCTGAACTGGCACTGGGGGCAGATATTCCTGTTGGACTGACACTCGGGGCAAATACTGCGACGAGACGGGGGACGGTGGTGCTGCATACTGTTGTACTGGCTTGGGGGCAGTATATTGCGGTGCGGAAACCGAAGACCCAGGGTTTTGGGGCGGTTGAGCATAGACATACTGTTCTATCCCCGGGCTAACATTATTCGGCGCCGGATCTGGGAGAGGCTGCGGGGAAGCGACTGCACCACAAAGATCGCCGCCTACTACTTGCCCTTGCTGAAGCGCCGCCTCACAGCCCGTTGACCGTTCAGAAAATACTACCGCTGAGGGTTCTTGGTAAGTATTGTCGGGGGTCTGATCTTGGGCGATCGCCTCATTACTCCTAGTTACTCCAATACTATAGTCACTCGGATCGATGTAAACATTAGTGTAATCCATTGGTGCTGGAGCGGGTTGCCGCTGTTCTTCCGCCGCCGCAGGCTGTGGTTCTGGCTCCGGCGCCGTTGCGGGTTCCCATTGCTCTTGGGGAGCGGAATATTCCGGTTCGGGAGTTGGGGTAGGCTGCCACTGTTCTGTTGCTGTATAGTCGGGTTGCGGCGTCGGAGCCGGAGTAGCAGCGGGTTCCCATTGCTCTTGGGGAGCGGAATATTCCGGTTCGGGAGTTGGGGCAGGCTGCCATTGTTCTTCTGCTGTATAAGCTTGCTCTACGCTATTCGCAGGAGTTTCCCACTCTAATTGAGGGGGAATATACTCAGGTTCTGGGGTGGCGACAACGGCGGGCGCTGGTTTTGCGCTGCCTAAATCACTACCTAAATTATCGATCGCATTGGATGGGGTCTGCGCTTGAGCTTCCAGGCGACTACTGACCACCCCCATACTGGGAATCCAACCCAGTCCTTGCAACAATAACGAAAATTGACAAATAACACTTAAAGGTGTGCGGGCGTATTTAATTGGATGGCTCATTTTAAGAACGCGGTTAACTGCAAATAAGGAAAACAGGGATTGACTGAAGCCTCTGCAAGCCATTCAGTGATGGGCAGATGGAATAATTACTTAGGCACTTGGGCTAGTTTAATCTTTTTTTTGGAATATCTGCTAGATCGAGGCCGATCACTGATCACTATTTATTTCTCAACGAAATCATTAATAGATAACTAAAGACCGCTAATCGTGAAATCAACCGAAAGCTGATAGTTCGATCCTGGAGGCTGATAGCTGAAGACTGAGATGCGATCGGTCATTCAGAGAGTATCGTATCCCAAGCGAATTGTTCCAGGCTTTACAAAAATTTCTCGGGCGGCGACGTCCGGACGACTTGGGTTGCTACCCGGTTGATTTGGCGGTGATTGGTTCGGAGAATCAATCTCAATCCGCAAATCTCCCGTTGCCGTCACCCCAGCAATCACTCCTGACTGTCCTTCGACCATAATTGCTTGACCCAGATTAGCCAAAATTGCCAAGTAGCTTGACAACAGTTTTTCTACACTTTCGTTCTGCATATATTCGATTCCGGAAGCTATTCCCCATAAAGTAATCGCGGCTAACATTTCCAGAGACTCGCAGAAATCAGTTTTTTCTAAAGAAACTTGGTTTTTTAGACAATTAGCTTGGTAAGATTGTAGAGCGATCCCGGTTGGTGGCACGGAGTTAGCCCAATTAATCCCCACACCTACCACCGCTTTTGTGATAATTTGGGATTGGATTTTGGTTTCAGTGAGAATTCCTCCTAATTTTCTTTGGCTTAAAATTAGATCATTCGGCCATTTAATCAAAACTGGTAGATGATAACTTCTTAAAATCGTGGCAATTCCCCAAGCACTAGATAGGGTTAATTGAAAACTTTTTGTCACGGGTAGATTAGGAAATAAAGCCAATGATAAATACAAGCCACCGAGGGGAGAGTTCCATTCTCGTCCCCACTGACCTCGGCCAGAAGTTTGTCGATTGGCAATTACTACTGTACCAGACGGAGCACCGTTGTTAAGTAATTGCCAAAGGGTTTTATTCGTAGATTCTAGTTGCTCAAAAATATATATAGAAAAGTCTATAACCCGGTCTGAATTATTGGTAAATCCTAGTAGATTCAGATCGGATTTGACAACTTTTAAAGCAGCTTCTAAACGTTCTTGATTTAATACCACAAGAGAAAAAAGTTAAGTATCGATAAGCAATAGAATTTATGCGATCGCAGATAGTCCCGGAGACAATCGTTTTCCAATTTATCATAAAACGGTCAATTTTCACCTTTACCCTAGATTAAGAGGCTAAATTCTTTAATCCATGAAAATTTACCAACTCACCGAGGCCATGATTTTACGATAATTGCCATAATTGCCATAATTGCCATAATTTTAATTAATTGTTAGCATTTGAATAATATTTGTTTAACGGACAAGGTAATGGCTATAGCATACCGCAATGCCTTATTCCTCCTAGAACCGACTCTCGATCTCATTCACTTAAATCATAAAGAAGCGTAAACTTAAACTCATGTCTAATTGGCAGTGGCACGATTGGAACGGACTATCTTATTTAACTTGTAGCTTACTGGCGGATTGGTCTCACGGCTTTTTTACTCGTGACTTTTGGCCGCGATCACCTGAACAACTGGTGAACGTTTTGCGCCACCAGGTAAATCCTCTCTTCCCAGAAGTATTTCGTGTCAAACAGGTTCACGGCAATACCGTATTGCCCACCAGCCAACTAACTCCGATTACTCAAAACCAATCAGAAGACTTAGAGTCTAGTTCTACAGAAACTACAGTTTCCCTTTCCTTAGAAGAAGCGGATGGCTTACGCACGGAAAAAGCTGACCAAGCAGTCTGGGTCGCCAGCGCAGATTGTTCCCCGGTACTGATTGCCGATATCGTGACGGGACAGGTGGCGGCAGTGCATTCCGGCTGGCGAGGAACGGCAAAAGCAATTGTGCCAGAGGCGATCGCTCAATTTATCCGCCAGAGCCAAACTCACGATAGTCAAAACCAGCTAAAAAACCTCCGCATCGCCATTGGTCCTGCGATCGCAGGGGAAGTTTATCAGGTTTCCGAAGCAGTTGCCGCTGAAGTCGGCATGAGCATTCACTCAGAAAATATCAGCCCCGAAGCATTAACGGAACCACAGACTTTGACATATATATTAGAGTGGCTGCAACAAATTCCCGGTTCGCCTATTTTTCCCGATCGCGAACCGGGCAAAGTGCGCTTAGACGTGCGACAAGCCATCAACTTACAACTAGAGAAAATTGGCATTAATCCAGAACAAATCGCGACAGCAAAATACTGCACCTACCAAACCCCCGAACAATTTTTTTCCTATCGCCGAGATGGACTAAAAAAAGTCCAGTGGTCTGGAATTATTAGCCAATGATTGGGGTGTAGGGTGTAGCTCTTTAGCCCTTCGACAACGCTCAGGACTCAGGGTAAGAGGTGTAGGGAAGAGTGAAGAGTCAAGCGTGAATAGTGAATAGTGAATAGTGAATAGTGAATAGTGATATTTATGCATAACTTTTCACTTGTACGGGCGAATGGCCATTCGCCCCTACGACTTTTCGCTTCTCTCTCCCCTGCACCTCTGCACCCCCGCACCCCCGCTCTCCAAAAAGCATTCACTATCTCAAGCCTTCCATCCCAGGAAACACTCGACTGCGCGGCCCAGACACCGATCGCAACTGCAACTCAATCGACTGAGAAAAGCTCGGTGACAACGGTTCATTATCCGACTGCGATCGGAAATTGCGAACTTGCTCAATCAACTTAGCCAATGGATCCTGACGTGGGATTTCTTCAGGTTGAGAAATCACTGCCTCTGGCTGCGGCTGGGGCTGGGGCTGCGTTGGTATTGTCACCTCTGGCTGGGGCTGGGGCTGCGTTGGTATTGTCACCTCTGGCTGGGGCTGGGGCTGCGTTGGTATTGTCACCTCTGGCTGGGGCTGGGGCTGCGTTGGTATTGTCACCTCTGGCTGGGGCTGGGGCTGCGTTGGTATTGTCACCTCTGGCTGGGGCTGGGGCTGCGTTGGTATTGTCACCTCTGGCTGGGGCTGGGGCTGCGTTGGTATTGTCACCTCTGGCCGAGAATCCGGCAATGGACTTGTGGGCAGGACTCTAATTAGGTTTTGACTTTGCTGACTAATGCCATTATTATTTCCGTCATTTATATTCGTACTACCTTCAGGAGAACTAGGACTCGGCTGAATATTTATCACAACTCTACCATCTGAAGTTTCTGTTCTGCTCGGTAAAAGACTCAGACCTAGAAAACCCTTACCAAAATCGGTAGAGGTCGCCGTCGGACTTGAACCAAAAACCGCACCATTGCTTACGCCAGAAGAACCAGAAGTCGAGATCAAGCCGACCCCCACATTAAAAGAAACTTCACCAGTCCCACTACCTTGGGCCACAAAACCATTTCCGGTAATTTCCACATTAGTGCTACTTTCAGGGCTGTAGAAATTTAAACTTCCTTCTCTACCATTAAACTCTGTGCTACCCTGACCAACACCACTGACTTTATATTGTGTATCGCCGGTATAACTTTGACTCTGATTCGGATTCTGACCCGAACCATTGTTAGTTAAACCCCCCACGGCAAAATTAACCGGGCCTGAAATCGTCCCTGAAATCTTAAAACTATTATTATCTACTGTAATTTGCGATTCAGACTTGCTACTGTCATCTGAAATCGTACTTACTTGATTAGTCAAAAGATCGCTATTATCGGGAATTCCATCAATTGTTCCTTGAATCGTAAAATTAGTTGTCCCCGTCTGACCTTCATAACTAATACTTCCTTGACCCGCATCCAAATTCGTCGTTCCTTGTCCACCACCTTCCAACTCAAACTTGATATTCGCGTTAGCGGCCAGAGTATTACCATCAAACTGAATCAACTCAATTCCTGGGGCGGCAAACTGAGTATCCGCAGGCAGATTAATTGCACCACCGGATAAGCTGGCAGAAAATTCGCCAATATGTAAACTACCGGATATTCCCTCAAAATTCTGACGAGATTGATCGGCAAGAGAGGTATCAGTAGCTTCTAAAAATACCAATGGTGTGGATGATTGGCTTCTAGAACGGATTAAAGTCCCCTCGAACACCCGATTCGGATCGAAAGAAGTCAGAGTAAAACTCAGGGTAGTAGTTACTCCTTGGAAAAAGAACGGAGTTCCCTCCGCCGTAAAAGCACGACCGGAAAGAGTTCCTTCTAGAAACCCCGTTTCTCCACCTTTGGGGACACCTGTCATTGGATCTAAACGACCCCCTCCAGGCCTAAACCGGGAATTCACCGTAATGCCATTAGGAGTTTCCAGGCGAATTATCCGAGTGTTTATGTCAAATAACAAGGTATTGCCTTGATTTGGCACAAAAAACGCCCCATCCCCAGCGGTTCGTCCACCCGTGACTGAAATTTCGGCTTGAGCGGCAGAAGGGTTCAGGAGAGCTAAACATCCTATAATTCCTAATGTGAGCCAGTATTTCCAATATTTAGTACGTGAAATATATGAAGTTGTCATGGTCGGGTTCCTCAGCTAATTAAAATTGTCTATACATAGCAAAATCATGCAGAAATATGCCTAAATTTTGCTGGGGTATAACGAGTATAAATAGAGAATGCCCTTAGACAACATAAGACTGCACCCTTGAGCATATAACATTGACTGCCTCCGTTAACTTGCCTGATTGCCTGAATAATTTTTTGCTGATGTTTACTCAAGAATTGATTGACAACAATTATTTTATTTTAAATTAATTATGTCAACCTATTCAAATAGGTATAAGTATTTCGGCTAAAAAGCTTTGTTTTTAAGGGCTTTGGCTGACAAAAATATAATCAAACAAATAATTTTTTCTATATAAATCAGTAAATAACCTCCATATAATAATCCTATAAATAACATATAAATGCTAATAAAACAGTGATAAATATAATTTATATTGATTTTGTTCGCTGCTTAATCTTGCTTGAGCATAAGCTGGATTTATTTAGCGATCGCTGTCAATTTGATTACCGATTAATTACCGATTGATGCTCGAATCAGATCACTGGAATTCATTTCTCAGTGAATCTACCATATACTTCTAAGATTGTCGAGTATAATTGAGTACCCAAGCGGGGTTTTTTAACCCGATACCCTCCCAAAGGTTTTGGATAAATTTTTATTTATATTGAATTTCAATATAATCTCCAGGTAATTCCCAGATAAATTTTGACCTCGCAGATAATTAGACGCGATCGCCAATCAACAAGTTCCAAAGAAACCATAAAAAACAGTTAACGGTTTTTTGGGAAAATATTACAACGGCCATTTACCTAATTTCCCGCCAAAGCATTGCTACGGGGCAGAGAACAAACTCCTCATCTCCTAACATAATCAACATTGAGTCACAACTGCCAGCTTTTTTGACTTAAAGGCGATCGGGGACATCCTTGGCAACCCAGACACTTCAAAAGTCACAGGAAAATTTTTTATTTGAAAAAATCAACCAAAATATCAACTCTCAGGCTCAACCACTACCAATAAATCAGTAGCAGCAAATACTGGCCGCAAATACTGGCATGATTCATGCCTAGTACTCTGCGTAAAAATACAGAAGTTTTGCCTAACAAATAAAAGATTAAAAATTAAACGTCGTTCGCAGCACTCCCACCGTAATTGGGTCACTAGCTGGAGCATGACCAGGCTCAAAAATCATTAATACCCCAGGGGTCAGACTTAGCTGATCGGAAACTTGCCAGCGATAAAACAACTCTAAATGAGTAGTCGTCCCTGGTTGTCCTCCGGCTTCTCCTTCTCCTCCTGCCAGGAGATCGGGAATATTTTTGCCCATCGGCAAATCACTATGAACAATTTTGGGGGGTTGACCCACATAGATCCCGGCCAAATTATCTCGACCAAACAGATTTTCCCAATTCAAAAATACCATCCAGTTGGTCGTCTCCACCTCACCATCCCGGCCAGGAATTCCCGAATTCGTATAACCTCCCCAACTGCCAAGAGTCAAACTCGGAGTCATCTGCCAAGAAACCGTAGCCCCAAAGCCATTGGTTTTAATCGGCGAATCAATAGTTAATTGGTCATCACCAGATCCAGTCCCCAGGACACCTAGTGGCGAATAGGCATTTACATAGCTGAGTGCCACATTTACGGGGTTAATCGGCGTCAGGGTTAATTGCAATCCCAGGCTGGTTTGGCCGTCGGTGCCACCAAAGAGTCCGCCACTACTGACATCATCCGGGGTGCTGGCGGAGTAAACACCTTGAACGCTCATTCTGGAGGTTACCTGCCAGTCAAAACCGACCCCCCCACGACCATTGCCAATATTCACAATCGGATTTCGTTGCGCTAGGGCAGAAATCGGTCCACTTCCAGCACTTTCAACTTCATTCACCCCGCGAAAAACATTAGCCATATTCACCCCCGTAGGACCGACAATGACTGCTAAACGATTACCAATAAGTTGTCGATAGTTTAAATCGCTGAGAATAATTTGCCTCTCAGTATTCCCCTCGTATCCTAGTCTTGTATCATTGCTTAAGCGCGGCCCGGTGCTACCATTGCCCATTTGCATCCCGGCCAAAATTAAAGACCGAGAATTTAGTTGAGTCAGCAAAGTTAATTGCATATTATTGAGGAAATTAATTTCGCTGCCTGGGTCTTCAGTGTCTTTTTGATCGTCCACGGGAAAAAAGTCTGCTTCATTGGCTGTTCGACCCTGAAGACCAAAAATTGCTTGACCAAATAATTTCGTGGTGGTGGAAAATTGCTGCTCTTCGAGTTTAGTTGTTTGAGTGTTTAGGTTTTCGATTTTATCGTTAAAGATAGCCAATTCTTTGGCAAAATTTTGCTGCAATTGTTGTAGGGTAAGTAAATCTGCTTGTGCTTGTTGAATGTTTTGATTTTCTTGAATATTTTCTTGAATATTTTCTTGAATATTTTCTTGAATATTTTCTTGAATATTTTCTTGAATATTTTCTTGAATATTTTCTTGAATATTTTCTTGAATTATTGGCTCAATTTGCTCCCAGCAAGCATTTAAGGCGGAGACAAATTCATAACGAGTTAATGCCCGATTGCCGCGATAGGTTAAATCTGGGTAGCCAGAAATACAGTTATATCGTTCAACAAGTGACTGTAGTGCTTGGAATGCCCAATCTGTGGGTTTAATATCGGATAACTGAGATACGGAGGTAATTTGTCCCAGAGGATTTTCTAGGAGATAATTTTCTGGATAATTTTCTGGATAATTTTCTGGAGTAAAATCTGGGGATTGATGGCGATCGCCCCCA
The DNA here is from genome assembly GCF_040564635.1 of Planktothricoides raciborskii GIHE-MW2. Taxonomy (NCBI): domain Bacteria; kingdom Bacillati; phylum Cyanobacteriota; class Cyanophyceae; order Oscillatoriales; family Oscillatoriaceae; genus Planktothricoides; species Planktothricoides raciborskii. Next base: position 6,120,789 of record NZ_CP159837.1, on the reverse strand, counting down.
TTTTCTGTAGAGAAAACCTGGGTATCTAAAAACTGAACATCTTGATCGACCTTTTTGTGAATAGGCTGAGAATTAAGAGGTTCGCTTGTTTGATGCTGCTGCCCTGGTTCCTGAAAAATATCAGTGGAAAAATGGCGATCGCCCGATTGGGGATCCTCTGATGGCCGATGACTGAGATCCTCATTAACCGTAGAGCCGGTAACCGCAGAAGGATGGTGATCGCCACCTGCGATCGAGCTATCTGGGAACTCTGGAACTGAACGATCTAACCTAAGTCTTGTTTCCCTAGGGTTCTCAACGGTTCTGACTGTCTCGGAAGTCAGCGATCGGGGTTGATCTCTGAAAACTGGGGTTTTGTCCATCAACTTCGAGGTACTTGTCATCGGATGCCCAGTCTGGGGGGTTATAATCTGACCTATGGCGGGGGGGCTTGAGCAACTTAATAAAGTCAGCCCCAACAGACTACTGATCGCCGTTTCCCAAATGGGGTTTAACTCTGTCCGTCCCGTTAAGTCTTGGGTTTGCTGATTTAATGCGGATGTCATAGTTTCCACAACTCCTACTGACCACTACCAATTTGCGAATTTTATAAAAATTTTTTGGGAATTTTCTGGGAATTTTCTGGGAATCTTTGGAGAATATTTCTCGTGAATAGACCAAACCTGTGTACGGGCTTTCGCATTCGGATATTAAATTTGGGGGTTAACAAGAGAAATTATTGCCCGAATGGGTTCATCCCCTACTTATCTGATTGTCTGACAATTTTAGCGTTTAGGGATTATTCGGCGGATTAAGACCGCAGAATGAAAATGACAAAAATCACTCAGTGGAGCGATTAATATTGGCCATTGCCTGGATGGGTTTTGCCCAACCCCCCTGATCGGACTGAGGTGGAGGTGGTTTTTAGCTGGTTTTTAATTTGCTTTAACCTGGGAAAATCACCTATAATTAATTTAACAGAATTTATTTTATAACATATCATAAAATTCAGCAAAATTACCAGTAATCAAAAAAATAATTAAATTTGGCCGAAAACAATTTAATAAAAATTAATCATAAAATTTCATAAAAAATCAAAGTTTATAGTGACAATGTCTTATGAAAAAAAGAATTAAGAAAGCCATACATCCAAGGCTTTGGAGTAATGGGGAAAATAATCCTTGTGCGGGCTACGCGCATTCCGGCAGATAAATTATTGATTTTTAGCAGAAATATAATACCGGAATGCACGTGGCTGCTACCCGATCGCTTCTAAAAGTGTCCAGAAATTGACTTGCAGCAGAGCCATGAGAGTCAAAAGCCGTAGACTGACAAATCTCAACCAAAAATTGAATAATTAAATAATTCAAGGTTAAAGAGGGTGAGTTCTGGATCCGGAGAGTCATTGACATCTTCAAGCTAGAGAGTAGCATATCACTAACTTGATCGCGCTTCCGGGTTAAGAGAATCGCGATCGCCCCCACCCTGGAAGGGAATCGAGTCAAAACGTCACTGATGACACGAAAGAACCGACAAATCTAGGTTATAGATATAATTGAAGGGGTAATTGACCAATCCCTTAGTCTTTCTTCGGCAGTCTTTCTTAGGCGGAGGAAAACAAGCCTGGGTCAGGATAGATCCACAGATAATTGCCAAGTATTGCGAAATCGGGTAAAAAATTGCTAGATTTATGGAAGTAAAACTTGGAAGTACAATGTGGAAGCATAGTTTATGGTAAAAGTGCGCTTTGGGCGATTCAAACAAGATAAAAGCATATAGTCAGTACAAATTTGTTAGGAATTCTCAGTAACTTTAGCGACAGGTGGAATGTATCTAATGAGTGAACAAACTCCCTATCAACAGCTTCGGGTTTCCGAAAATGCGACATTTGAGGAAATCCAAGAAAGCCGCAACCTTCTGATGCAAGAGTATAATGGCGATCGCCAGAAAATTGAGGCGATCGAAGCCGCGTATGATGCGATTCTGATGCAACGATTAAAACTCCGGCAGGAAGGCAAAATCAAAGTTCCCGACCGGATTCGGTTTGCCGAAAAAGTAGCAGAAACACCGCCAGCAATACCGGCTGTGCCAAAAAAAGAAGCTCCGGCTTGGCTTCAGAACTTTTTGGATACCCCAGAACAATCAGATATTCTATGGCCGGGGGGCATCTTCTTAGGTTTGAGTTTACTAGGACTTCTTCAACCAAATTCTGTATCTTTAGCCTTGGCATTAGGAATCGGCTTTGGGATTTATTTTCTCAATCGTAAAGAGCAAAAATTTCTCCGCGCTGTGGGACTAACAGTCCTGGCGCTGATTGTTGGACTATCCATTAGCTCTATTTTGGGAAATTGGTTAGTCGCCAGCGGGGTAATTTCTCTAACCACAGAAAGTCTAGCCGCTTTTATCACCTGTTTTGTTCTTTGGTTATCCAGTAGCTTTCTTAAGTAAAAAACAAACAATTACCGAGTAGATAAGTTCGGGAGATAGACAAATTAGGACAAATTAGGACAAATAACTTTAGGACAAATAACAATAAAAGAAATGCTTCATAGGTGCGAGATAAATCTGGTAGTTAAGCCTTAATTAAGGATTAATAACAAGACGAATTAGACCCAAAATAGCGGATTAAAGGCAAAAGATTGATGAATAAAAAAAGGGGATAGATTCAAATCTATCCCCTTTTTTTATTGTCCCTATATCCGGGCTATATCCGGGTTATATTCCGGTTTTTTTATGACTTGGGTAACTTTAGGAAAACCCAGGTTTAACCAGAATACAAATTCAGTCGATCAATCCCATGAAACCAGAAATATTATTCAGCACCTTGGGCTAATAATTCCCGATTTTTGGCCGGTTGAACTGTGACTTTTCCTTCTTCGTTGATATCCACTAAAGCGGTGTCTCCTTCGCTGACGCGACCGGAGAGAATTTCTTCCGCGAGGACATCTTCCAGTAAGCGCATGATCGCCCGACGTAAGGGACGCGCCCCATAAGCCGGGTTATATCCTTCTTCGACTAACCGTTCTTTGAAGCGATCGCTGACTGTTAAGGTAATGTCTTTTTCGGTTAACCGTTTGAAGACATCCCGTAACATAATTTCGGCGATTTCTTTGACTTCTTCTTTGGTTAATTGACGGAAGACAATAATCTCGTCCAGACGGTTGAGAAATTCGGGACGGAAGTATTGTTTCAGTTCTTCATTCACCAAGTTGCGAATCCGATTATATTGGGCATCCGCTTGGTTTTCACTGAATTCAAATCCGAGGCCACCGCCACCTTTTTCGATGACTTTGGAACCGATGTTAGAAGTCAAAATAATTAAGGTGTTTTTGAAGTCTACGGTGCGACCTTTGGCATCGGTTAAACGGCCATCTTCGAGAATTTGCAATAGCATATTGAAGATGTCCGGGTGGGCTTTTTCGATTTCATCAAATAGCACCACGGTGTAAGGACGACGACGGACCGCTTCGGTTAATTGTCCGCCTTCGTTGTAGCCTACATATCCCGGAGGAGAACCGATGAGTTTGGAGACGGTGTGCCGTTCCATATATTCGGACATATCTAACCGAATCATGGCTTCTTCAGAACCGAAGAAGTAAGCGGCAAGAGATTTGGTCAGTTCGGTTTTGCCCACCCCGGTCGGTCCAGAGAAGATAAAAGAGGCGATGGGACGGTTGGGGTTTTTCAGTCCGACCCGGGCGCGACGAATGGCGCGGGATACGGCTTTGACCGCATCGTCTTGTCCGATCATCCGCTGGTGCAGGGTGTCTTCCATGTGCAGTAGTTTTTCCGATTCGGATTCGGTCAGCTTGTTGACCGGGACGCCAGTCCAGGAGGAGACAATGTGGGCAATGTCTTCTTCGGTGACGACTGGGGAAACGTCGGTTTTTTGTATTCCTTCTTTCTTTTTGCTTTGAGCGATCGCCCGAATTTCTTCTTTAATTTCCAATTCGCGATCGCGCAATTCTCCGGCTTTGTCAAAATCCTGTTGCCGGACGGCATCATCTTTTTCTTTTAGGACTTGACGCAGTTCTTTGTCTAACTCCTTCGCTGCTGGAGGCAACTGGGAATTCAGCAATCGCACCCGCGAACCGGCTTCATCAATTAAGTCAATGGCCTTATCTGGTAAATAGCGGTCAGAAATATAGCGATCGGACAGTTTCGCCGCTGCATCCAGGGCTTCGTCGGAAATTTTCAACTTATGGTGTTCCTCGTAGCGATCGCGCAAACCAAAGAGAATCTCAATGGTTTCTTCAACGGTCGGTTCACCCACCATCACTGGCTGAAACCGGCGTTCCAGGGCGGCATCCCGTTCGATATGCTTGCGATACTCATCCAGAGTAGTAGCGCCAATGCATTGGAGTTCGCCTCGGGCTAAAGCCGGCTTGAGAATATTCGCCGCATCGATCGCCCCTTCCGCTGCCCCAGCCCCAATCAGGGTATGGACTTCATCAATCACCAGAATCACATTCCGGGCGGAACGGATTTCATCCATGATTTTTTTCAAGCGCTCTTCAAACTCGCCCCGATACTTGGTTCCCGCCACCAGCAAACCAATATCCAGAGTCACAACGCGCTTATCTTCCAGGATATCTGGAACATCTCCGGTGGCGATTCGTTGGGCTAAACCTTCGGCGATCGCGGTTTTGCCGACCCCGGGTTCCCCAATCAACACGGGATTATTCTTAGTCCGCCGACCGAGAATCTGGATCACCCGCTCAATTTCTTTCATCCGACCCACCACTGGATCTAACTTGCCTTCCGTGGCCATTTGAGTCAGATTAGAGCCAAACTCATCCAAAGTCGGAGTTTTATTCCGGGAGCCACTAGAACCACCCGCCGTCACTTCGGCGGTTTCTCCTAACATCCGAATCACTTGGGTGCGGACTTTTCCGAGGTCAACCCCCAGATTTTCCAGAACTCTGGCCGCCACCCCTTCCCCTTCGCGGATTAACCCTAGGAGCAAATGTTCTGTACCGATATAGTTGTGACCCAACTGGCGGGCTTCTTCTAAAGACAGTTCTAAAACTCTCTTAGCGCGAGGAGTAAACGGAATTTCCACCGCCACGAAGCCAGAACCCCGACCAATGATTTTTTCCACTTCAATCCGGGCGTCTTTGAGGTTTACCCCCATTGACTTGAGAACCTTGGCGGCTACCCCCGTGCCTTCGCCGATCAGACCTAATAGGATCTGCTCAGTTCCCACGAAGTTATGACCCAAGCGACGAGCTTCCTCCTGGGCCAGCATAATTACCTTGATAGCTTTTTCTGTAAACCGTTCAAACATGGCATATCCCCATTACTGATGCTTATGACGCGGAAGATCCTAAGCCACTGCGGTTCCCCTCGCGGGGACAGGCTTGGGGTTTTCCCAAGTAGAGCAAGTGGCGTACAAGTATGGCGAGGAAATACCATCCCCGATTAAATCATCCCCCTTTTCTGGGTACTGATATTACCGAAGCGGAAATCAAATCGTTCCTCGGTTTTCCTGTTTTATTTTTTTTAACCTAATTTCAACGAATCGCCACCCCGTTGCTGTCTTTTATTTAGCCGTCAGGCGATCGGCTGAAGACAAAAGCGGTGTCGCCAGATGCGTTGGAATTTTTTTCGACCAGCCCTTAAAGTTTTTTGAGCCGCGATTCCGCGAGAGCGGATCGCTGCGCGAATCACCCAGAAAAACATTGAACTCATTGGTTCAGGTTGATTTGATTGTCACCAACCTTTTCCAGGAACAACCAGGAACAAATCAGACGATTCTGTGGTTTTGCTGCCTGGGCTGTAACCGAGTAACCGTCAAGGAGAATTTAGACGTTTTGTCGATCCTTTGATTGACAACCCCTGGGCGACTAGCTATCAGTAGAGTCTATTTGCGACTCTGCACTGAATGTGTACGCTAGATCACCAATTATGATTGGACGTTGACTTTTAGCATAGCAAATCTATCGGTTTTGGTGCCAACGGTGGTTTTTTGTTGTTGGTTGTTGGTTGTTGGTTGTTTGTTCTTTGTTGGCTGTTGTTGGTTATTTGTTGTTTGTTATTTGTTATTGGACTAAGAACTAAGAACGAAGAACGAAGAACCACCAACAAACAACAACTAACAACCAACTAAAGCTGAATCAACTCACCCCGTTCGGTGAACTGAACCGCCTTAATTTTCCAGTCAGGATGATTCATTAAGGTTTCTCGGAGGCTACCAAAGAGGGCAAACTGTTCGCATAAGGATAAAGAGATAAACTGACGACGCGAGTCAGGTTTGAGGCGTAAATCAACAGTGGCAACTCCATCGTCATCAATATTAATCCGATACCCGGCAACGGTAAAATCAGCGCTATTTCTTTCTTGCAATACTTTGCTCACCGCTGCATCCATTGCTCGATCGCGATCGACGGCTACGGGTTCGGGCATCAGCTTTTTGCATTCAATATCCGGCTGATATAAATTCACCCTCACGGTTTTGAGCGGATCTGGCTTAATCTGAAGGGGTAAGTTTTGCGGGACAATCTTAGACGATCCTTCTGTCGTGGATTTCGATGGTGCCACCCTGTAGGGGGGAAGCATTCCGGCAGATATGATATCGCTAAAAACCGGCAACCTATTCCCGGAATGCTTCCCCCTCGCTTCATCAACAGATTTAGGCGGGGCGTTTCCCGTAAGGGATCCGCTTTGCGGCATCGCCTCTGTTTGGGTTATTGCCTTGGGTTGGGGCAGGGCAACTGCCGTGGACTGCACCTCTGTGGAAGTGCGACACCCGGTTAAACTCAGTAAAATTATGCCAGTAAGGGTCACTCTGGCGATATATTTTTTGAGGACGCAATTAAAGTTGGTTACAACCATGTCTACCACCTCCTGGACTCACCGCCACATTATTTCTTTAGAAAGTTTTACTCCTGCCGACTATGACACCGTACTGCAAACCGCTGCTAGTTTTCGGGAAGTGCTCTCCCGTCGGGTGAAGAAAGTTCCCACCCTCCAAGGTCAAGTAGTCACGAACTTATTTTTTGAACCCTCTACCCGAACTCGCAGTAGCTTTGAACTAGCCGCCAAACGTCTCAGTGCAGATACTCTGAATTTTGCCCCCGGTTCTTCTTCCCTGACTAAAGGAGAAACCATTTTAGATACGGCAAAAACCTATCTGGCAATGGGAACTGACCTGATGGTAATTCGCCATCAACAGGCAGGAGTTCCCCAGGCGATCGCCAACGAAATGGATCGTTTGCAATCAGGAGTCGGGGTTCTCAATGCCGGGGACGGTCAGCATGAACACCCCTCCCAAGCACTCCTCGATCTGTTTACGATTTGCCTGGTCTTAGATCCGGAACAGCCCCGACTTGACCTGTTAGCGGGCAAAAAAATTGCTATTGTGGGTGATGTTCTGCATTCACGAGTGGCGCGATCGAATATCTGGAGTTTAACTGCTGCGGCAGGGGCAGAGTTACATTTAGCAGGCCCACCGACTCTGCTACCTCGGTTGTTTGAGGCGATGGGTCAAAACCGACCGGGAAAAATGTTTTTACATTGGAACTTAGATCCAGCCTTAGAAAATGCTGATTTTGTGATGACCTTGCGATTGCAAAAAGAACGTATGAGTCAGCATTTGTTGCCCAGTGGTCGAGAATATCATCAACAATTCGGCATTACTCGCGATCGCCTCAAACTCTGTAAACCTACCGTGAAAGTGATGCACCCAGGGCCGGTCAACCGAGGGGTTGAACTTAGTTCTGACCTGATGGACTCCCCAGAATTCAGCCTAGTTTCCCAACAAGTGACCAGTGGGGTAGCAGTCCGTATGGCCTTGTTATACCTTATGGGGGGTGGCAAAATTTGAATCCTGTAATGAAAACTGCTCCATCGCTGATAGAACAAGATCCCCGCGATCGCTTTACCATCACTTTTGCTCCCTTATCCCTGGATGAGGTTTATCGGCTGGCGGACGATCCGGCCAATGGTGCGGTGGTGGTAATGAGTGGCACAGTTAGAAATCAAACCGATGGTAAGCCTGTGGTGTTTCTGGAATATCAGGCTTATGAACCAATGGCGATCGCGATTTTTCGTCAAATCGCTGTCCAAATTAGACAACAATGGCCTGATGTGAATCGGGTGGTGATTCACCATCGTACTGGCAGCCTGAAAATCGGCGACACTAGCGTCCTAGTGGCAGTAGGTTGCCCCCATCGGGCAGAAGCCTTTGCCGCTTGCCGCTATGCGATCGACACCCTAAAACATAATGCGCCGATTTGGAAAAAAGAGCATTGGGCTGATGGTTCTAGCCATTGGGTCAGTATCGGCGCTTGCGAAGCCGAATCAGTCCCTTAAACCCCGTAACTAATTACTTTTAACTAACCTCAGTGATTTTCAGGCATTTTCAGTCATTTCTAATCATTTTCAATCAGAAACTTTCATTCAGGACGGGAATCCTGGGGCTTGGAACTAAAGGGGAGTTAAAGGGCAGTTAAATCTTAAAAAAATCTCATCAATTTCTCTGTGGAGTCTTCTCAGAGAAATTGAGTTATTATTCCGATAATATTCTCTGGATAAAAAATAATTATCAGTAGTTTTAACGCGGTAATACCTAGGATGATCTGCGGATAATTTTATGTTTTACAGAATTATTTATATTCTGTGTGCTAAATAAAAGCTAGGGTAAATTTAGGTAAATATAGATATAATAGCATAAAAAACTATAATTTCTAGGGTTGACGCCAAAACAATCATAAAGATTAACGTTGAAATTTTCAGCTAAAATTCAACTGATATAGTTGATACACTGCTCCCTGGCAAAATCAGTATAATTACTGAATGTTTTTGAGAAAAAATGTCCCATAATTTATCTAGAATAGTTCAGAGCCAGGAGTAGGGTGTACAATTAAGAAAAATCTCCCAAAAATCTCCTCTCCTAATCTTGCTGATTCTAGGCATCGTGCCTGAAATACGAAGTAAAGGCAGGAGGCACTGCCCCGGCCAGGAAAAAATCAACAAAAAGCTGATCACTGGTGATCGCGGTTGGTTTTGGGACAACCTCCATTTTCTTTGTCCATATCCTTGACTTTAAGGATTTCTGACGATTGCCGATTCTAGATTGTGTTCAAATCTTGATTTGTGACAGCCATTCTTAAAAGTGCCTACTAAACCCTGGAAGAATTCAGGAACATCTGCCACAATGGCACTGTCAACCATCAAGGAATCTGTTGTTTAGCTAATTCCACTTCCATGAGTTACTCTCCTTCTGCATCTTGGTCCAATTCCCAAACCGCTAAAACCCAAGCGGTTTCCACTCCAGAACAACTTTCAAATAATGATTTGGTACTACGTTGTCAGGAAGGGGTGCATCCAGATCGTGCCGCCTTTACTGAACTGCTGCGCCGTCACCAGTCCCATGTAGAAAAGATTCTCTATCATTTGGCTCCTGACTGGCAAGACCGAGCAGACTTAGCCCAAGAAGTTTGGATCCGGGTTTACCGGAATATCAATCGCTTAAAAGATCCCGTGAAGTTCCGGGGTTGGTTGAGTCGGATTGCTACTAACCTGTTTTACGATGAATTGCGTAAACGCAAACGAGTCCGTCCCCCGATCTCCCTTGATGCTCCTCGCACTGTCGAGGACGGAGAAATGGATTGGGATATTGCTGCTGATCGCCCAGGACCAGATGAAGACCTGAGTACCCGTGAGTTTTACGATCAACTGCGAGAAGCGATCGCCGATTTGCCGGAAGTCTTTAGAACAACTATTGTCTTACGCGAAATTGATGGCATGGCTTATGAGGAAATCGCCGAAATTACCGGCGTATCCCTGGGAACCGTAAAGTCCCGCATTGCTAGAGCTCGCCAACGCTTACAAGTTCAATTACAAGACTATTTGAACAGCTAAAGATGCCGAGATCCACTCCATATTATTTTCCAGATTATTTTCCAGATTATTTTCCAGATTATTTTCCAGATTATTTTTCATATTGGTTAAATATTGGCTAAATATTGGCTAAATATCTGGAAGTGGTGCCAATGGCCTCAGATAGATAAAATATCGAGGGAAAAAAATTCGTTATAATGAATAATGATATACCTTGCATTTTTTATTCGGGGTATCTTTCCCCAGTTTAACTTGGTGGTGATGTGAAAATGACCTCCAAAACCGAGTCATATAACAATCATTCCATTGATCGCCTGCCTGGGAGCCCTAGCTTACCAGCAAAAAACCCTCTTGCCCAAGCCAATAGTCTGGCTGCAAAGCTAAATATTGATGCGTTCTCATTGCTGAGTGCCTATATCGACGGTGAAGCAACTCCGGAAGAACGCCGTCAGGTAAATCAATGGCTGGACAACGATCCAGAAGTGAAAAGCCTGTATTTGCACTTGTTGCGGATTCGCCAAAATCTCCAGCAAATGCCCGTTCCCCAATCATCGGCATCTACTGCTGAGACGGTTGAGCGATTTTTCTGGCTGTTGGATCAACGTCGTCGGCGAAACATGGCTAAGATGGGCTTGGGGGCGATCGCGGCTTTATTTGTGGCCGCCCTTTTGGGTCTGGTTCCCGGAGTACCTTCAGTCACTCAACTGGCGAAGTCTTCTGACAATAATGTGGAATCCCAGCAATTAATGATCGCCTTAAACCGACCGATCGTGCCGATTCCTAAAGCTGCGGTGGCTGTACCGATGAACTACGAAAGACAATCTTACTCTAACGATCAATATAATTCCACTGAGCAAAGATACTAAGCAAATACTAAGCAAATACTAAGCAAATACTAAGCAAAAGTAACTTGCCCAGTTTCCTTTCACTCTATAGTTTGCTCATTGGTCGGGACACACCATATTCCTTCTGGTAAAAAAACCCCGCCCCGCAAACTGACTCGTTGCGGTGTCATAATATATGTCCAAACTAATCCCAGGGATATGCCGGTGACAGTGTACACTTCAATCTGTTGCCGGTTATATTCGTTTGCTTCAGGGGGTCGATTTGGATCATAGCCTTCTAATACATCAATACTTTGAAAAATATTCGGGTCAGTAAAAGATAGGACGACTCCGTGAACTTTCCCTTGACCTAATGTCATTCCGGGATAACCCAGTTCAGATAAGTGAAAGAGTTGTCCAAAGGCGATCGCTTCTTCGGCTTTGATGACCTTCCCTTCACAATAGCGGTAATAGTTGCATTCACCGGGTTTGAGTGTACCGTAGACGAATATTTTGGTTAACATATTGTTATTTATTTGCTGTTTGTTGTTTGTTGTTTGTTGTTTTCCTTGTTCCTAAATATGATTGTTTTACGATCGCCCACGAAAAAACGGCAAAGGGAAGCCCCCTCACAGGGGCTTCCCTGGTGAAGTGTGGAGCATAAAGGGATTTGCCTGGCCCGGAATTACACTTTAAGAATCTGATGTTTTTAACCCGATAAGGCGGACGCTTAAGGCGCAACTCCGGGCCGGGCGACCCTGGCTATGCTTGGGCTTTTTTGCTGATGTGAAAAGCCCCTATTAACCGGAATCATCAATAATTATCATAAGCAATTTATTTTTATTTGTCAATAGCTGTAAAACAAAAAAATGTTTTTTTGGATAAGCTTTATATCCCAAAGATCAGGGTAAAAATATAAAATTTTTCTGTAATATGCCGGTAATCGCAAAGTTACGATCTAAGAAACGGGGTTTCTGGGATAACTTTTATATTTCTTGGGTAAAGCTAAAAAAAGAAACCCGGTTTCTGGGAGAAGGCGATCGCTTTTTCCAAACCCGCAAGCAAGAAACCGGGTTTCTGGGATAACTTTTATATCTGGGATAACTTTTATATTTATTGGGTAAGGGTAAAAAAAGAAACCCGGTTTCTGGGAGAGGAGAATAAATTTTTTTCACCGCAAAGACGCACCCTAGCGAATGACTATATCGCGATCGCTCAATAGGTTTTCTTTAGCACCCTCAATTAATCTTAAAAGATGGGAACATTGCTCTGGAACCTCTCTTAATTCCTGAAATAGAATCTTTTTCACGTCATCCCGTTCCAGCAAACTCAAGTATTCATCATCAACTTCGCTGAGTGAAATCGCAATTCCCACTGCGGTGAATTGTTCCATCAATAATGGAGACTGGAGCATTTCTTCCATCAAATCTAATAATAGATTGACATTATTGTTATATGCAGTTTCAATCAGTTCGCCGTTCGTGTACTGAATCAATCTCAAAAAGTGGGGAAATTGCTTGGGAATCTCTTCAATTTTTTTGAACAGAATATTTTTCAGATGATTCCGTTTCAACAACGTAAAGTATTTTTTATCGAGGGGGCTAAGTTTAACCGCCATAACCACTGCGGTGAGTTGTTCTTCAAACAAGGGAGACTCAAGCATTTTCGCGATCGCATAACCCATGTCTATCTTGTTTCTGCATAAATTGTCAATCAATTTGCTGGCATTCTGCCGAACAATAGAATGCTCATCTACTAAACGTAATAACATCCATTCAAATAATTTATTTGTTTGATTAAATAGATGCCGAGGAATGAGCTTTTCTAATGCTTGGAATGCGATAGATCGCACATCCCACTCTGAGTCAGCCAGCATACAGCCCAAAATTGGCGCTGCCACAAAATTGCCTAAATTGCCTAATTCTTCGACTGCATCGTACCTAATATCATTTCGTTCCGAAAGCATTTTTGTGGCCGCCGCAACGACTTCTGATGGCCAGGATAAACAATCTGGAAGTTGATCTCCTATGATAAATTCATCATCCCATAAACTATTGGCAAAAGTTGGTTTATTTTCCGGATCGAACAAACACGATATAAGATGAGAATCGTTTATTTTTACGTTTTGCCATTTAGCAGTTCTAAAATCTGTAGGCGCATAATCAGGAGAAGAAAAACAGTAAGAAAATTTGGTTTCGTACAAAATCGCTTCCCGAAACGATGCCCCATTGAGAAGACAGCCAAAAAACTCGACATTTGACAGGTCTACTCCATCGAATATCGCATCTCGCAAATCGCAGAAACTTAGAGAATCTTTTGGCTTGATAGCAGGAGGAACTTTTATCCCCCGCCAATTTATGCCTGTATAGGTTGATTTCAAGTCGTTAAGTTTTTTAAGAGTATCCATTTGTTATTCTCCTAACTGTTCTTTCCAAGGTTTTGCCCAAGCGGGAATCTTTGGATCTTTACCATTTTTGTAATCTTCAGCCCATTGCAGTGCTTCTTCTATCTTTTGTATTTCATATTGGATTCTTTGCCTAGCTTCTGGAGGTAAATTTGGCAGGTGTTTTTTTAGTCCTTTAATATATTGTCTACACTTGCGATCGTGAAGCGTATTTTTTTTCAGTGACTTTGGCTCATTTCCTACACCACCTTCAAACTGTTCTTTTATTACCATAAATGCAGAACTACCATCACCATATTCAGAATCTGACCGATATAATTGGTTAAAATTAGACCTCTTGCAAAATTCCTAAAAGCCCCCCTTAAAAAGGGGGGTTGGGGGGGTCGAAATATTTATTTTGCAAGAGGTCTATTATCTTGATCTCGATCGATCGCTTTAGCCTCTTCCCGTGGAAAGCGTGTTTCTGGATTTTCAATTAACTTTGCTTCTGGCGTTGTTGCTATTACCTCTAGTCGGCGCAATTTTTCTTTGTTTTGATTTTTATCTGGAGTCATCACCCATGAACGCTTGTCTTAGCTGGTAAGTTACGAATTAACAATTAATTATTTAATTGTTTGACCCTGCCCCAGACAAAATCATACTGCACCAACCCTTTTAATCTAGCTTATTTAATATCTGACCATAATGTTACAACTGTAGTATATTGACTGGTTGAAATATCACTGGTGCTGTCTAATCCAGCTTAAGGGGCAAGCAACCCCCAACAACCAACCAACAACTAATAACGAATAACAAATCAAAGCATATCCCCGGATATAATATCCATGACATATCCATGACCGCAAGACAGCAGGAGTGATTTTCGTGGAGTCAAAATATAACCCCGCGTCCATTGAAGAAAAATGGCAGCAGACTTGGATCGAGCAAAACGCCGATCGCACAGAGGAGAATAGCCAAAAGCCAAAATTCTATACTCTGTCGATGTTTCCCTACCCATCCGGCAATCTACACATGGGTCATGTGCGGGTTTACACCATTACTGATGTGATTGCCCGATTGAAGCGAATGCAAGGTTATCGGGTACTTAATCCAATGGGATGGGATGCTTTTGGTTTGCCCGCAGAAAATGCGGCGATCGAGCGAGGAATTCATCCGGCAAAATGGACTTATCAAAATATTGCCCAAATGAAAGGGCAATTGCAGAAATTGGGTATTTCTTTTGACTGGAGTCGGGAAGTTACTACCTGTTCCCCGGACTATTATAAATGGACCCAGTGGATTTTTCTGCAATTCTATCAAGCAGGTTTGGCTTATCAGAAAGAAGCTGCGGTGAATTGGGACCCGATCGACCAAACAGTTTTAGCCAATGAACAAGTAGATAATGAGGGGCGATCGTGGCGATCGGGGGCGATCGTTGAACGCAAACTATTGCGGCAATGGTTCCTCAAAATTACCGACTATGCCGAACAATTATTAAATGACTTAGATAAACTCACCGGATGGCCCGATCGCGTCAAATTGATGCAAGCAAATTGGATCGGCAAATCCACCGGGGCTTATTTAGAATTTCCCATTATCGGCATGGATGAAAAAATCGGCGTATTTACCACTCGTCCCGACACGGTTTATGGGGTGACTTATGTGGTTTTAGCCCCCGAACATCCGTTAACCCCTCGCGTCACTACCGCAGATAGAAAAGCTGCCGTAGAAACATTTATCAAAGAAGTGGGTAGCCAAAGTGAATTAGAACGAACTGCCGAAGATAAACCCAAGCGCGGTATTCCCACTGGAGGCAAAGCGATTAATCCTTTTACTGGGGAAGAAATTCCCATTTGGATTGCGGATTATGTACTCTATGAATATGGCACTGGGGCAGTCATGGGAGTTCCTGCCCATGATATTCGTGATTTTAAATTTGCCCGTGAAAATAACCTGGGAATTAAAACCGTAATTGTCCCCAATAATACGGAAACCGCCGAAGCTTTAACAGAAGCCTATACCGAACCGGGAATAATGATTAATTCCGGGGAATTTGATGGCATGGATTCTACTCAAGGAAAACAGGCAATTATTGACAAAGCGGAAACAGAAGGTTGGGGCAAAGCGCGAATCCAATATCGCCTGAGAGATTGGTTGATTTCTCGTCAACGTTATTGGGGTGCGCCCATTCCCGTGATTCACTGTCCCAGTTGTGGAACTGTCCCGGTTCCTGATGCAGATTTGCCGGTAAAATTACCCGAAGATGTGGAATTTTCTGGTCGTGGGGCGAGTCCTTTGGCCAAGTTAGAAAACTGGGTAAATGTGCCTTGTCCTAGCTGTGGAGAACCGGCTAAACGGGAAACCGATACGATGGATACTTTTATTGATTCTTCCTGGTATTTCTTGCGTTATGCCGATGCCAAAAACGAGCAAGTAGCCTTTGAAAAAGCTAAGGTAAATGACTGGTTGCCCGTGGATCAATATGTGGGGGGAATTGAACACGCAATTCTACATTTGCTTTATTCTCGTTTCTTTACCAAAGTATTGCGCGATCGCGGCTTATGTAACTTTGACGAACCATTCCAACGGCTATTAACTCAAGGCATGGTACAAGCCATGACCTACAAAAATCGTACCACTGGGAAATATATTCCCCCAGCCCAAGTTAATCCCAACGACCCCAAAGATCCCACCACCGGGGAACCCTTGGAAGTCTTCTATGAAAAAATGTCCAAATCTAAATATAACGGCGTTGACCCATTAGAAGTCATGGCCAAATATGGGGCAGATACGGCGCGGATGTTTATCCTGTTTAAAGCCCCCCCAGAAAAAGATTTAGAATGGGATGATGCAGACGTAGAAGGACAATCTCGGTTCTTAAATCGGGTGTGGCGATTAGTCACTGAATATAACGGTAACGCCCCCAAATCTATCAAGACTGATAAATTAGATAAAGCCGAAAAAGACTTACGGCGGGCAGTCCATACCGCCATCAAAGAAATCACCGAAGATTTAGATGGAGAATATCAATTTAACACGGCAATTTCTGAGTTAATGAAACTCAGTAACGCCTTAACTGAAGCTAAATGCACTAACTCTCCGGTTTATGGCGAAGGTATCGAAACCTTAATTATGTTACTTGCCCCATTTGCCCCCCATATTGCGGAGGAATTATGGCAAATTCGCGGCTATCAAAACTCAGTCCATACTCAACCTTGGCCAAAAGTTGACCCCGAAGCTTTAGTCCTGGATGAAATCACCCTCGTGATTCAAATTATGGGCAAAACTCGCGGCACAATTCAAGCCCCTGCGGGCTTAGATAAAGCCGCCTTAGAACAATGTGCTCGTGACTCAGAAATTTACCAACGCTATATTGGTGATGCTGAAGTGAAAAAAGTCATTGTCGTCCCCGATAAATTAGTCAACTTTGTCGTGGCGAAATAAACGAAAACCCGGTTTATTGAAGAAACCGGGTTTTTGGGTTTCTTCAATAAACCGGGTTTCTCTCTTCCCTCTCTGTGCCTCTCTGTGTCTGAATTGGTAAAACCGCCAATTTTTTCTCCAAAAACTATTGACAAATCCCAATATCACCGCTAAGATATAAAAAATGTTAAAGTGGAAAACTGTGCTGACATATATATAGAAGCCAAAAACCGGCTTTCTGTGGGAGGCAAAAAAGAAACTCGGTTTCTTAGTTCGGAGTCTTAAGAAAGCGATCGCTATTTGAAAATAAATTTGAAAATAAAATAGTGTACCTATGCGCTGCCAATCACTATCTGAAAATCATGCCAGTTTCAAAAATTATTGCTACAGTTACAGTTTGTTCATTAATTAGCTAGTGCAGTAGGAGCATTTGGTAAACCAGTTCTTAAAATTTGTCCGACCAGCCTCAAAGCAAGTTGAACCAACTGTTGCCTCGATCGCTTGTGTAGGCAAAAGTCTAACCATTGACTTAATCGTTGACCACAACATCTCAATCTTGTTAAAGTCTGGTGAGTATGGTGGTAAGGACTCTACTCTTGCTCCGGCAGAGGCGATGTTGCATCCGCAACGCTCCGCGAACGGTTCTTCGATGCCTTCCATTTTATGAATATTGAGATTATCCACAATCGTTACATCCTTTAGCTTGAGTTTCGGTATCAGTTCGCTCTCGACAAACTCCCTAAAGTCTTTCCCTTTCATGGAGCAAATCATCGCTTTTATCGCCACAAACCCTTGTGCTTCAAATCGCCCCGACCAAGGTCATTTTCCTGCCCTGTTAAAACTGTCTGAAACAGAATGCCTTTTTGTTTTTTTCACTCCGGGGTATCTCCCGACTCATGCCTACCGAAAAAGCCGTCTCATCTTTTCAGCGTCAGCCCTTCTTTTTTAGAAACTCACACATACCCCCTAAACTGGCATAAGTATTTTACTCTTGTAATAGATGCTGGCAATACTGTCGCCGAGTCAAATCCGGGTGTTCTTGCACCATAAAAACAATTTTCATCTTGATGCGCTTCAAGTTTTCCGGGGCGAGTTGAACCAGTATTTTTAAGCGTTAAGTCTTGAGTTTCCCGATGTCGTTTGATATAACTGTGAACCGGATGAAGGCTAATCATAAACCGATCGGCAAGCTGTCGAATTGAACCAAAGCCCAATTTTTAAGCAGCAACAACTTTTTTTTCTGAGGTCAAGGGAGTAACGGCTCATAACTGAATCTGGTCTGGATTCAGTGTGCCTCTAGTCTATCACCTTGCCTGTTAGATGTATTTCCTGAATAAGCTGTAAGTTGCCGTCGCTCTCTCTTTTTCCGATTGATTCTGTTGCCGATCGCCCACAATGCTTTTGGAACCCCTGGGGAAATCCTGGGTTGTTTGGTTGTTTGTAATATTGTAATATAACTTTACACCATATCTTTACTATTGCCCTGGTTAACCGCCAAGAAACGGTAGAGAGGCGCGATCGCTTGACCACGGGTTGAACCCAGATGACATTCTGGGTTTTTTTGCCGATCTATTTTTAAAAAAATTTGATATATTGAATAATATAGATTAGTCATCGGTAACTTTAACGGCTGATGCCAACTTGATCCGATTAAAGCAGACAGAAATGCCCTCAAAAATCCCAAAAAAACTGTCAAGTGTTTTCAGGGATTTGCTCGGCGAGGCTATTTTTCTGCGAAAATTTCTGTAAAAATCCCACCACTTTACACAAAGGAGGTCTAAACATTTGGTACGGGTACGAGTTCGCCAACATGTAAATCCACTGAGTCAAGCGTATGAAAAGCCAGTGACACCCCCAGATTGGCCTCAAGTTTATTCTGACTTGACTAAACCACTCCATTTAGATATTGGCTGCGCTTGGGGAGGTTTTTTGCTCTTGATGGCACAAGTAGTCCCTGAGTGGAATTATTTGGGGCTAGAAATTCGTGAAGCCGTGGTTAATGAAGCGATCGCCAATCGAGATCGAGCGGGCTTAGACAATCTACATTATATTTTTTGTAATGTAAATCAATCTTTACCCGGATTATTGGCATCTTTGCCTGTGGAAACCTTGCAAAGAGTTTCGATTCAATTTCCCGATCCTTGGTTTAAAAAACGACATCAAAAACGTCGAATGGTACAACCGAATATAGTGGAAACTCTGGCGCATTATTTAACCACTGAAGGAGAAGTTTTTTTACAGTCAGATGTGGAAGAAGTCGCCAGAGAAATGCGCGATCGCTTTTTAGCACATCCCAGCTTTTCTCTGAATTATTCAGACTGGTTGCCAGACAATCCTCTTCCGGTTTCTACGGAAAGAGAGCTTTCTACCCTGAAAAATAAAGCTCCGGTTTATCGTTGCTTATTAGTCAAAAAAAATTAATTTTGCTTAAGCGATTGAGCATTATTTCCTCTTTGTCCTTTGCACGAAATCAACAAATATTTGCCCAACCAACAATCTGATGAAAAAAACATATCCCTAATAACAACCTATCGATATTTGAGACAAAAGCGCCTAATGATTAAAACATCTCATAATATTCGTCATAGCCTATTATTGCCACAACCCCATCTATTAACCGGTTAGGGGTGAAAGCATTTGATAGCATGATTACTGAAAATCTGCGATTTTTAGTTATAACAAGATTGAGATTGGCTAACGGAAAATTCTTAATTCCTAAAATAACTCATGCCCTTAAATTTTTTTAATGATCGAATAATTAATTATTGATCATTAAAAAAATTCATCAGCAGCATAATTTCAGCATTTAAGCATAATAATGATGAATCATTGGCTTGAAGCACCCAACCAAATTATCAACAAGATTAATTAAAATAAGATCAACATAATCAACATAATAAATATCAAAAATGTCAAAAATATTAGGTTAGGTAAATATATAATATATGATATGGCTGTATTTGCTCACAAAAAAACAAAAAATACAAAAATACCAAAAATACAATGGCTGACTAATTAAAAATTATGAAAAATATGCTAGATATAAATTTATCCAAATAAATTAATTATGCGGATGAATGAGTCTGGGAGCATTAAGGTGAATCAATCAGTCACCATTGGCTCTAAAATTTACTTCTATAATCAAAACCATAGATGAGGCAAACGATGAATACCAGATTAGTTGAAGTATTATTAGTGGAAGATGACGAAGCGGAAGCCGACCTGACTCGCGAAACTTTGCAGGATCAGAGTATTTCTGTGAAATTAAATACGGTAGAAGATGGCATCGAAGCGATGGCCTATCTGCTCCAAAAAGGTGAATATGCCAATGCGGTGCGACCGGACGTGATTTTGCTGGATTTGAATATGCCAAAAAAAGATGGTCGGGAAGTTTTAAAAGAATTGAAAAATGATGATAATTTAAAACATATCCCTGTCTTGGTTTTAACAAATTCTTCTTCAGATAAAGATATTTTAATTGCTTATCAACTAGGAGCTAATTGTTATTTAAAAAAACCAATTCTTTTAGATGAATTTGCCCATGTGCTCAAGTTGATAGATCGGTTTTGGTTTAATTTAGTAACATTACCGATTTGGCCAACTCAAATTAATTAAATAGCCACTTAAATAGCCATAATTCACCCTTTTCTCAACAATTGTTGTAGCAATTATTGTAAGTCTAAAAGAAACATAACATCGGCTGTCTCAAAAATCCTGGGATGCCCCACCGCTGAATTCGGGACAGCTTTTTAGCCCATAGGGTGTTGAATTTATGTCTGCTAACTTACTTATCAATAACAAATAAACAATAAACAATAAACAATAACAACTAACAACCAGCAACTAGCAACCAATAACCAATAACCCCCCAATTCCCCCAACTTCAAAGGGGGGCAACCAATAACCAATAATCAATAATTAATAGATAATAAATAATAATTAATAATTTACTTTTTGGCTAACAGGCCGGCATCAACCCGGGCTAAAATGTCATCACTGTTGTTAATCGTGTCTATGATGTTGGAGTTTTTTTCGCGACGTTTAGGTATGGCTTCATTCTTGGCGTTCGGGTTGACTGCTCAGTCAATGTTCCCCGCGATCGCCCAAACCCAGTTTACGGATACTGAAGATCATTGGGCTAGGGCTTGTATTAGTGAATTAAAAAATAGACGGATTATTAATGGATACCCGGACGGCAGTTTTCGTCCCAATGCCCCCGTTACTCGCGCTGAATTTGCCAGTCTATTAATGACGGCTTTTTCCAACCGAGAATCCGTTAGAGAACCGATTCAATTTATTGATATTCCTACGGATTTTTGGGCTGAAAATGCGATTCGGGAAGCTTATAAAAGAGCTTTTTTATCGGGATATTCGGGACGAATTTTTAATCCTAATCAAAAGATTCCCAAGGTGCAAGTTTTGGTAGCAATTACGGCGGGATTAAACTATTCTGCTAATCAGTTAACACCCGATCAATTAGATTTAGCTTTGAATGATGCCCAAGGGATTCCAGAGTACGCTAGAAGTGCGATCGCGGCTGCTATTGAAAGACAGCTTTTGGTGAATTATCCTAATGTGCGGGAATTTAATCCCAATCAACCGGCAACTCGCGCAGAAGTGGCGGCTTTTTTCTGTCAAAGTTTAATGGGGGTTTATTCGCCAATTCCGATTCAATATATTGCTAGGGCAAATGGATTAAGTTCAGAAATTACTGGGGCTGACAAACCATTGGCAACGGGTAATCCCCAAACTCCGGTAGCGAATAACCCGCCAAATGCAGGAAGTAATCAGACCGAAACTCCGGTAGGAAATAATCCGCCAACTTCACAGAATCAGCCGCCGACAAGAAGTCCCAGTCAGGCAATCACAAATGGGGAAATTCGTGGGGTGTGGTTGACTAATATTGATAGTGAGGTATTATTTGCTTCGGAAAATGTGGCAGCGGCGATCGCTCGTCTGGCGGATTTGAATTTTAATACGGTTTATCCGACGGTTTGGAATTGGGGTTATACTCTGTATCCGAGTCAAGTGGCTGACAATGTGGTCGGCAGTAAAATTGATCCAGATCCAGGGTTGCGCGATCGCGATGTTTTAGCAGAAATTATTCGCCATAGTCGGGCAAAAAATTTACGAGTAATTCCTTGGTTTGAGTTTGGTTTTATGGCTCCAGCAGATTCAGAATTAGCCCGTCGTCGTCCTAATTGGATTACCAAACGTAGTGATGGCACTCAGGTGAAAATGGAAGGAGCCCATCCGCGAGTTTGGCTGAATCCTTTTCATCCAGAAGTGCAACAATTTCTGATTGATTTAATCGTGGAAGCTGTGCGTAACTATGATATCGATGGGATTCAATTAGACGATCACTTTGGGCTACCCTCTGAGTTTGGGTACGATGAATTTACCATAGCAATTTATAAAAAAGAAAATAATGGGAAAGAACCCCCCAGTGACCCCAAAGATCCTCAATGGTTGCGGTGGCGAGCGGATAAAATTACCGAGTTTATGGAAAAGTTATTTAGAGCCATTAAAGCTGAAAAAGAAGATGTGATTGTAGGGGTATCTCCTAATCCGCAAAATTTTTCTTATCGAGAGTTTTTGGCGGATTGGTCAACTTGGGAACAAAAAGGCTTTATCGAGGAATTGATTGTGCAAATCTATCGGAGCGATCGCAATGCGTTTATGGTGGAACTCCAGGATGAGTCGATTCAAAAAGCCCGTAAACATATCCCCGTCGGCATTGGGATTTTATCCGGTTTAAAAGGGCGACCGATTTCGATGGCTGATATTGCTGACCAAGTAAATATTGTGCGAAATCAAGGATATGCGGGAGTTTCTTTCTTTTTCTATGAAAGTATCTGGAATTGGGCACCAGCACCGGCTAATGAAAGAGCAGAATCTTTGCAGAATATTTTTCCGCAAAAAATAGAGGCACCAGACATTTTACAAGGGTGGGAACCGCAAAAAAATTAAGGTTGGTGTGGCGATCGCGCTTTCTCGTTGATTAGTCTCTGAGATATTTTTCTATCAACCAGGCGCTTGCCCCGCCAATGGCTTAGGCGGCCAAACTAATCAGCCGATAAAAGGCGATCGCCTTATTGCAAAATGCCTGGGGGGAAATTATTTTGCAATAAGGCGATCGCCGTAGCTTCAAAAATGCCAATTCCCCCCGGGGCGCCGGGAAGCACTAAACCGAGTAACCAGGCAAAACTAAAAGCACTCAATACTAAAAATCCTGATGAAATCAGGGTGGATAAATTGAATGAATCGAGGGGTTGAAGCATGGCCAACATTGCCAATAAAAAACCACTACCTCGCAGCCACAGAAAACCCAGTTCGCCGATTAAAGAAAATAAGGGATAGCGTTGGAGTTGTCCCGGTTCTAACCGCAGAGAATTTAGGGAATCTTTATCAGATAACGAACTTTGAGAAAATCTTAACTTTTCCGAGCATTGGCGATATTAATAATCTTATAAAAATCAAACATATTGATAAAATAATTTTCGGAAAAACCCAGAGATTTACTCTCTCTGTGTCCTAGTTTTTTAGGTCAGGTGAAATATTTTTTGGGGCGATTAATAATGAACAACTACAGGTGTACCAATATCAGCCCAATTGAATAACCATTCCGCATGATTGACCGCTACATTGGTGCAACCATGACTGACGGGGGTGCCAAAGTTATTATGCCAATAAGCCCCATGAATGGCATAACCGCCATAGTAATACATGGTGAATGGCACATCAGGAACATCGTAACCTTCTCCTTGCATTCGGGCGGTTTCATGTTTGGATTGAATGGCAAAGGTGCCTGTGGGCGTGGGAGTGCCATCTTTTCCCGTAGAAATAATCACCGCGTAGACAGGGTTTGCTCCTTCCCAAGCGATTAATCTTTGGGTGGTTAAATCAATTTCAATCCAGCGTTTTTGGGATTGTTGTAAATTGAGAATGTTTCTGGCAATGGTGTTGTGATATTCGCTCTCAGCAATAGCCCCGCCTGTCCAAGCAGATATGCCCAGCAGTGCAGCGGCTAGTAAAATTGCCGCTCGCCCCCATAAATTCTGAGGCAAATTATTAGAATTTTTATAATTTTTAGCAAAAATTGTGCGTTTCATCTTAAGATACCCGCTCGATAATAGAATTGTCTGAACTTAAAGTTCTATTGTTTCCAGTCTAGCGAATCTCATTTGATGATGAATTGCTCACAGACCGAAGACTGGCGACTAAGGTTTGACTACGTTGGCCGATCGCCGACCAATCTTTGGCGGCAATTAAAGATGAAGGAAATAAGTCCCCCGCTAACCCAACGGCGATCGCCCCGGCTTGGATAAATTCCCGGGCATTGTCAATGGTGACGCCGCCCGTGGGAATCATGGGAATTTGTCCCAAGGGGCCTTGTAATCCTTTGATGTAGGCGGCATAACCCACCGCTTGACAGGGAAAGATTTTCACACAGGTAGCCCCCGCTTGCCACGCGGTGACAATTTCTGTGGGGGTGAGGGCGCCAGGAATGATGGGAATTCCGGCGGCAACAGCGGCTTGAATTAAAGGGACATTGATATGGGGAGAAAAGGCAAATTCTGCCCCGGCGGCGATCGCCTCAAATAGGGCGGTTTGGTCTAAAATGGTGCCAGTGCCAATCATACAGTGGGGCAATTCCCCGCGTAATTGCTGAATTAACTCAGCGGCGCCGTCGGTATTCCAGGTAATTTCAATGATCCGCAAACCGCCTTCGGCTACAGCCTGCGCCTGATGCCGACCGAGTTCTATCCCCCACTTGTTACAATTTCTTAACAAAAAACAGGCATCAGGTATTGACACATCGAACAACGGGTGCTATTGTTTGGAAGCTGAAACAATGAAGGCAGCCAGAAAAAAACTAATACATTTCTAGCTCCTCCATGAAATCAGCATCAACAATGAGACAAACAAACAAAAAGGTGTATTACCATGGCTGTTGAAAAAACTAACTCCTCTTCTAGCTTGGCTGAAGTTATTGACCGGATTCTTGACAAAGGGATCGTTATTGATGCTTGGGCTCGCGTCTCTTTGGTCGGAATTGAATTATTGGCTGTTGAAGCCCGAGTCGTGATCGCTTCTGTTGAAACCTACCTGAAATATGCTGAAGCCGTTGGTCTGACTCAATCGGCTGCGGTTCCTGCCTAAGAACTTACATAATCATAGATTCTTCAGTCTTGCGACTGAAGAATCTTCACCTTTTCAATCAGTATCTGCTTTTCTTTAATTGCCTGACTTTGGGAATGGGAAAAATTCCTCTCGCGGGGGAAAAAGAAAAGCAGCTATTTCTACTGTCTAACCCCCAGTCACGGTAAATGTAATGTTTCGACTGGTGATTGGGGTTAATCCATGATCTAGTGTTATTGAGGAAAACCCATGCCTGCTCTCATGGAAAAATTCCGACAGGAGCGTTTGTCAATTGCTGAACAAGTAGCTGAACTCTGCCAAGAGACCCAAGCTTTTCTGTCGGATGCCAAAACTAAAAGGCAACTGCAAGCTGAGGAGCAAGCGATTTTTTTGCGCGAATTTTACCAAAAATTGCAACAAGAAAACCGCGTGTTCTTAACAGCTACCCAAAAAGAACGCCTATCTCAAGCGAAAAAACAAGCGAATTTCCTGCGCCAATTTCACCAAAAATTGCAACAAGAAAACCGTCTGTTTTTAACAGCTACCCAAAAACAACGTTTAGCTCAAGCGAAACAGCAAAAAGAAGATTTGCGTAAATTTCGCCAAGAGTTGTCTATCTATATTTTTGGAAAATAATTCTCCAGGTTAATTCTAACCCGACTCAAGCCTAGAGTAAAAACCCTCTAGTTGCTTTTCCTAGCTAAACTAGAGGGTTATTATTAAAATACAACAATGAGTTTTAGGTCGTACATACACATGACTAATCCTAGCCTACTTTTTTTTTGAAAGACTGAACTCAACTTTTAAAAAGTATAATTCTTGTTCTGGCGGAGCCGGGATTCCTGAAAAGGCTAGTTACCTGTTACCCTTAGCAGGCAATAACGGTTAGTCTTGCCGCCGACAGATTTGCAAGAATTGTAGGTTAGGTTAGGTAACTATATATCTACGTATTAACACTAGCACACTTTTTGGCAGTTTGTCAAATTTATTCACCAAACTTCTCAGATTTATTGACGTTTACTAGATTTCAACCATGACAGTTGCTGAACCTCAACCAAGAAGATCCGTCCTCCGCGTTCGCCCTGGTCAATTTGTCGTTACGCCTTCGATTCATCAAATTACAGTCCGGGCATTACGTTACCTGCACTCTGGTTTTTCCATTCATCTGCGGGGTCCTGCCGGAACGGGGAAAACCACACTGGCGATGCACCTGGCCAATTGTTTAGCCAGACCTGTAATGCTGATTTTCGGAGATGATGACTTTACCAGTTCCGATTTAATTGGCAGTCAGTCTGGTTATACCCACAAAAAACTGATGGATAACTATATCCACAGCGTTCTCAAAGTTGAGGACGAACTCAAACACAACTGGGTGGATTCTCGATTGACGATGGCCTGTCGAGAAGGATTTACCTTAGTTTATGATGAATTTAACCGTTCTCGACCCGAAGTTAACAACGTTTTACTCTCTGCCTTAGAAGAAAAAATCCTGACCCTGCCACCGAGTAGTAATCAACCCGAGTACCTGCAAGTCCATTCTCAATTTCGGGCAATTTTTACCTCCAACCCGGAAGAATATTGTGGGGTTCATGCTACCCAAGACGCCTTAATGGATCGGTTGGTGACAATTAATATGCCTGAACCGGATGAACTGACTCAGACTGAAATTATCGCCCAAAAAACAGGAATTCGTCGAGAAGATGCCTTATTTATTGTCAAACTCGTCAAAACCTTCCGTCTAAAAACTGCGGCGGAAAAAACGTCAGGTTTGCGCTCTTGTTTAATGATTGCCAAAGTCTGCGCTGAACACGATATTGTGGCTACCCCAGACCACGCAGATTTCCGCGATATTTGTGCAGATGTTCTCTTATCGCGCACGAATTTATCCATTGATAAATCGACAACCATTTTATGGGAAATTCTCAACGACAATCCGACAGAATCCTTACCCGTTGTAGAGGAAACGGAGCGTCCAGATGCCAGTGCGTTACCTCCGGATACTTTAAAGGAACATGAACAGAAAATTTATCATTATTTGGAGCAAACCCACAAAGCCAGCTTTCATGAAATTTACAAAACTTTAAACCTCAAGCAAAATCAAGCAGAAAAAGCTATTCGTTCTTTACTGCAAAAGAACTTGCTGAAACAACAAGACCAGTTTTATATTCTTTTTGAGTGAAACCAACCGTGAATTCCTCCACTTTTGCCAACCCGCTCAAAACCCACTCAAATAACACCCTGACAACGGCAACTCAAGGTTCGAGTTTAGCGGATATCCTTGAACGAGTTTTAGATAAAGGAATTGTGATTGCAGGCGATATTTCTGTTTCGATCGCCTCTACGGAACTTCTGCATATCCGCATTCGTCTGTTAATTGCCTCTGTTGATAAAGCACGGGAGATGGGAATTAATTGGTGGGAAGGAGACCCCTATCTCCATAGCCAATCCCAAGCTTTATTAGCAGAAAATCAAGAACTTTCAAACCGACTCCAAACCTTAGAAGCGGAACTTCAAGCCTTAAAATCCTTAACCCAATCGAGCGCCGTAGAAAGCCATGATCTCAGTCCGAACGATGAAGCACATTCCGAAACGCTAGAAAATTCCCAGCTTGAATCCTAACAGATTAGAGGGGGGATTACGTCATTTCACCTTAGATAAAATATCAAGTTGGCTTCCACACTTGAGATTCGCCGTCAAAAACTGATTCACTAACTGCGTAACTGCGATCATGACACTTGTTTGCACACCTTATGATTCTGCTAATGAGGCTTTGCTGACCCGTCCAGAAAGTAATAGCAAAGCCGGTTTAGCACCTTTACTGTTAACTGTCGTGGAATTGGTACGCCAATTGCTCGAAGCCCAAATCATTCGCCGGATGGAAGGCGGAATTATCAGTGAGTCTGATTTAGATAGAGCCGCAGAAAGTATCCAAAAATTACAAGAACAAATTCTCCATTTGTGTGAAATTTTTGAAGTTGATCCAAAAGAGTTAAATATCAATCTAGGAGAATTTGGTACTCTTTTACCAGAGCCAGGAAGTTATTACCCAGGAGAAGATAGTACCAAACCTTCAGTATTGGAATTGGTTGATCGACTTTTAAATACAGGAGTTGTTGTTGAAGGGAATGTTGATTTAGGTTTAGCAAAACTTGATTTAATTCATCTAAAACTGCGTTTAGTTTTAACTTCTCAGCCCGTTTAATTTTGGAGAATGCTTATGGCGGTTGGTCTTTATTTATATGGAATATTTGCTGATCAGATTCCTGACAAAATAGTTTTGTCAGGGATTGATAATGAACCCGTTCACTGTGAGGTGATTGACGGTTTTAGTTTTCTCTACTCCGTTGCTCATAAAGAAAAATATTTGGCATCTCGTCGGTATTTAATTTGCCATGAAAAAGTATTAGAAAGCGTGATGGAAGCCGGATTTAGAACTTTGCTTCCATTGCGGTTTGGATTAGTTGTAAAAACCTGGGAAACGGTGGCAGAACAATTAATTAACCCGTATAAAAATCAACTGAAAGAATTATTTGCTAAATTGTCAGGCAAACGAGAAGTTAGCATTAAGATTTTTTGGGATAGCCAGTCAGAATTACAAAGGGCTTTGGAGTCTAATCCTGAGTTAAAGCAACAACGGGATGCGATGATGGGGAAAAACTTAACAATGGAAGAAATTATCCATATAGGTCAACTCATAGAAGGCACTTTATTTCAACGGAAACAAGATATTATTCAAGTCTTTAGAGAGCAATTAAGTCATTGTGCTCAAGAGATGGTCGAAAGCGAGCCGATGACCGATGACATGATTTATAATGCAGCTTATTTAATTCCTTGGGATCAAGAGCCTGAATTTAGCCAGAAAGTTGAAGCGATCGATCAAGAGTTTGGCGAGCGCTTGCGAATTCGCTATAACAATTTAACCGCACCCTATACCTTTGCCCAACTCATGTAAGGAGAAAATCAATTATGTTTCTTGATATTTTATGCTTTCCGGTTACTGGACCGATTGGTGGTTTGATGTGGATCGGGGAGAAAATTCAAGAGCGTGCAAATACGGAATATGATGACACAGAAAATTTACACAAACTTTTATTAGCCTTGCAACTGGCTTATGATCTGGGCGATATTTCTGAGGAAGAGTTTGAAATTAAGGAAGAAGAACTGTTATTAAAAATTCAAGCCTTAGAAGAAGAAGCTGTAGAAAACCAGTCTGAATATTCTCTCTAAAATGATTAGAAAAAATCAAAGGGGTTGTTGGATTTATTATCCTATGCGTTTTCAAATTCAAAATTGATACTAGCTAAGATTTTTTCTAGCATGACTTTTCTTAGTAAAGGCGGGTTTTACCACCTCAAGAATTCGAGGCTTCCTCAAAACCCGCCCTTGATTAAGCTTTAATATTCTAGGTAAAAGGCTTGAAAATTATTAGAGGATTGAGCAACAGTTTTAGAGGAATGCATCCCTTTAGGTAAACTAGGATTGACTTCACGCAAATCTTGAATATTCTGTTCTGTACTCTCAATTTGATGATCCAGAACCGTTAGACGATTTTTTAATTGCTGAATGCGCTGCTCCATAAATTTTAATTCTTTTTGGATGCGTTGTTTTTCAGTAATTAACTTATAAAGCTCAAGTTGCTGAGATGCTTCAGATTGCTTCCGAGGCATAGTGCTAATTTTAGGTTTAATTGGGCTGGGTACACGAGTGGTTGTCATAACAATTCCTGAATAGTTTATAATATTATAGCTGAGAATTTGGTGTTATAGTCTTGAAAAGACTAAAACATCAATTCAACGCCCCAATACAAAGATTTGTAAAAAATTTAAAATTTTCCTTTGGTAAGCCCTATGAAATTGTATAATTTATATACTTACGCTTTTTTAAAACCCCCAATAGAGAGCTTAACATTGCCGGTGGGAATTGCTAACCCAGTGTTACTGATAACTGGTGGAGACCTCTCAGCCGTAGTCGAACCCGAAGTTTGTTTAGACACTTTACAAAATGATGATGAATGCTTGATTCAAGCCGTTTTATGTCACGATCGCGTCATCTGCGAATTATTTCAGCAAACGACTATTTTACCCTTACGTTTTGGCACATCTTTTTTAGAGGCAGACAATTTACTGAACCATCTTAGTTCTAATGCCCAAGAATATCAAGAAAAAATTGAACAACTTGAGGGAAAAGGGGAATATCTTTTAAAATGTATTCCGCGTAAGCTAGAGGAGCCTGTACTCTCTTCTGAGAGCCGGGGAAGACAATATTTTTTAGCTAAAAAACAGCACTATGAAGCCCAACAAGACTTTTATATTCTGCAAGGTTCAGAATGGCAAAATTTCGTTCATTTAGTTACCCAAAGCTATCCATCAACGATTATTATTCCTTCTCCGGGGACTGAATCACGAATTTATCTTTTAGTCAATTTTCAAGAAGAACCTTTACTAATCGAGCAAGTCTTGCATTGGCAAAAAGCTTGCCCCAGGTGGGAATTACAATTAGGGCAAGTTTCTCCACCCTATCACTTTACTTAACTTAATTTCTCTATGACTAACCTTAACTTGGTAAACAACTTTCTTAGTCGTTATGACACCCGACATTTAGTTATGTTTAGTGGCAAAGGAGGAGTGGGAAAAACTACCCTTTCCTGTGGATTTGCCCGCCGTTGGGCTAAATTATTTCCCGATGAACACATCCTATTAATCTCAACTGATCCTGCCCATTCTTTAGGGGATGTATTACAAACAGAAGTCAGCGATATAGCATTACCCTTAGACGACTTACCTAATTTACAAGTTAGGGCATTAGATGCAGGAAAATTACTCTTAGAATTTAAAGCAAAATACGGAAAATTTTTAGAACTCTTAGTAGAACGAGGCAGTTTTGTTGAAGGGGAAGATTTAACCCCTGTTTGGGATTTAGACTGGCCTGGTTTAGATGAAATTATGGGTCTATTAGAAATTCAACGATTACTCAACGAAAATATTGTAGATCGAATTGTCGTTGATATGGCTCCCTCCGGTCATACCTTAAATCTATTAGGAATTAAAGACTTTTTAGAGATTATTTTAAATTCTTTAGAATTATTTCAAGAAAAACATCGCGTTATTTCCAAAACCTTCTCAAAAACCTACAATGCCGATGATGTGGATGACTTCTTAGTCAAAATGAAATCCGAGTTAACTGAAGGCAAACAACTCCTGCAAGATAGCGATTTCACCCTTTGTTTAGTTGTGGCAATTGCTGAACCGATGAGTTTATTAGAAACCGAACGATTACTCAATAGCTTGCATCACTTAAATATTCCCTGCGGCAACTTATTTATTAATCGCATTTTAACTAATCCCAATCAAAATTTAGATCGCTATAGTGAGCAACAGCAAATCCTCGATAAATTTCTGAAAATTCCAGGTCAAGACACAATTTTTACCCTTCCCCAACAATCAACAGAACCCCTGGGAGGTGAAGCATTAGATCGCATCATAAGTCAAATTCAAACCCTCGAAACCGTAGAATTTATTCCCCCACCCCCCATTCAATGGCCGCAAAAAATTATTCCTAGTTTTAGTGATTTTATCGACGACAAACGCCAACTCATTATCATTGGTGGCAAGGGAGGTGTCGGAAAAACAACCGTTGCCGCTGCCATTGGTTGGGCGTTAGCGAATCGTCATCCCGACCAAAACATTAGAATTATTTCTATTGATCCAGCCCATTCTTTAGGAGACGCTTTTGGAGAGAAATTAGGACATCAACCGAGTCCTTTAATAGGAAACTTAAGTGGTCAAGAAGTTGATGCAGATATCGTTTTAGAAAAATTTCGGGATGATTATTTGTGGGAACTGGCAGAAATGATTAGTGGCGAAGGCAAAGAAGACGGAGGCATAAAACTGGCTTATACTCCTGAAGCTTGGCGACAAATTGTGGCTCAATCCTTACCGGGAATTGATGAAATGTTATCGTTAGTAACGGTGATGGATTTATTAGACCAAAAACAACAAGATTTGATTATTTTAGATACGGCACCTACAGGTCATCTCCTGCGATTTTTAGAAATGCCAACGGCTTTAGGGGATTGGTTAACTTGGATTTTTAAGCTGTGGATGAAGTATCAAAATGTATTAGGGCGTTTAGATTTAATGGGACGATTGCGAACCTTAAGGCAGCAAGTGATGCAAGCCCAGAAAAAATTAAAAGACCCCCAACATACCGAATTTATTGGGGTTCTGCAAGCCCAAGATGCCATTATTGCCGAACAACTTCGATTAACAGCCTCTTTGAAAAAAATGGGAGTCTATCAGCGTTATGTCGTGCAGAACCGTTATCACGCTGATGAGGAAATTGATCGGGATTTATTCCCAGATCAAACTCTGATCCGCTTACCCAGTTTACCTCGGTCAGTAGAACCTCTAGCACGGGTAAAAGGCGCGGCAGATCTGTTGTTTTAAAGGTATCTTAGTCTTAAACGTTAGACTCCTCAACCCCATCCATCCCCCAGTCCCTATCCTTCAATTGATTCAGGAGAAATTTTATGACAGAGTTATTCAAAGGTTTTGAGCAATTAGTCGAACTGGCTAAAACCTTAGAAGAAAAACTTGAAAAAGGAGAAATTAAAACTGAAGTGCAGTTTAGTTCTCGTCCCTTGAGTAGTATTCCCCGTGCTGGTGGGATTCCCCGTCCAGGGGGCATTTCCCGTCCGAGCAATTCTGGTGGGGGTGATTTTGAGGTTAATCGTAATCGCTCATCTTCTCCCTCAGATTCAGGATTTGAAGACTCTATGACACCGCCAGAAGAACCAACGACCGCTTCCCTTAAAGATGTTGGTGGATTGACAGAAGTTCTAAAAGAACTCAAAGAACTGATTGCCATTCCTCTAAAACGCCCGGACTTGTTAGCAAAATTAGGGCTTGAACCCACTCGCGGCGTTCTCTTAGTCGGCCCACCAGGAACAGGTAAAACCTTAACCGCCCGCGCCCTGGCTGAAGAACTCGGCGTTAACTATATTGCGTTAGTCGGGCCAGAAGTGATGAGCAAATATTATGGGGAAGCCGAGCAACGACTGCGGGGAATTTTTGAGAAAGCCAGTAAAAATGCCCCTTGTATTGTTTTTATTGACGAAATTGACAGCATGGCTCCCGACCGCAGCAAAGTTGAAGGGGAAGTGGAAAAACGACTGGTTGCCCAATTGCTGAGTTTAATGGATGGTTTTGCCCAAACTCAAGGGGTGATTGTTCTAGCTGCGACGAACCGCCCCGACCATCTTGACCCCGCCTTACGTCGCCCCGGACGGTTTGACCGAGAAGTCCTCTTTCGGGTTCCTGACCGCAATGGACGTTTAGAAATCCTGCAAATTCTCACCCGTTCGATGCCTTTAGATAAATCAGTTTCCTTAGAATTAATTGCAGATAACGCGGTGGGATTTGTGGGGGCTGATTTAAAAGCCGTTTGTCAGAAAGCCGCCTATAGTGCGTTGCGCCGTCAGGTTCCCACCCTGGATGCCCAAATTCCAGAAGTCATGACGGTCATCCAAGCCGACTTTTTGCAAGCCCTTAAAGAAGTTAAACCCGCCGTGTTACGGTCTGTGGAAGTGGAATCTCCCCATGTGGCTTGGGATAATATTGGCGGACTGGAACAAATTAAACAAACCCTACAGGAGTCTGTGGAAGGGGCATTACTCCATCCTCAATTATATTTGCAAACTAAAGCCCAAGCACCCAAAGGCATTTTGCTTTGGGGGCCTCCGGGAACGGGAAAAACCTTATTGGCGAAAGCCGTTGCATCTCAGGCGCGAGCCAATTTTATTAGTATTAATGGCCCGGAACTGTTGAGTAAATGGGTGGGAGCCAGTGAACAAGCGGTACGGGAGTTATTTGCCAAAGCTCGTCAAGCCGCCCCTTGTGTGGTGTTTATTGATGAAATTGATACCTTAGCTCCTGCAAGAGGCCGTTACAGTGGGGATTCTGGGGTGAGTGACCGGGTTGTGGGACAAATCTTAACGGAGTTAGATGGGTTGCAAACGGGGGCAACGATTTTAGTGATTGGAGCCACTAACCGCCCAGATGCGTTAGACCCAGCTTTACTCCGGGCTGGACGCTTGGATTTACAGTTAAAAGTGGATTTACCGAATGCTTCAAGTCGTTTAGCGATTTTACAAGTCCATAACGATGAACGTCCTTTACAGGATGTGGATTTAGGCTATTGGGCCGAAGCAACGGAAGGCTGGAATGGGGCAGATTTAGCATTATTATGTAACCAAGCCGCACTGGTGGCAATTCGTCGTTATCGACATCAGGGAATGACTGACCCGGCTGAGATTCGGATTACAACGGATGATTTTAATCATGCTTATCAAGGGTTAGTTGAACAGCGTGCAACTTGATGTTTTTTGACGTACTCTTCACCCCTGAAGTACCTATAACAGGATTTGAGATTCTCCCCCTTGCTTTAGCAAGGGGGAGAATCTCAAATGATCAAAACCATTGTACGCAGAAACAAATGGCTTCTTCAAGCAGATGACGAGGTTAAACGACACCTACTAGCGACGGTTAAAGAATATTTTGCCTACTGTAAAGTCTTACGTTACATAGTCTTGGGAAACTGGCAACAGCTATAGAAGGCGAAAAGTTTTTGTGCCGCAGTAGAAAAATTTATTTATAAAACAGCTAAGAAACCAAATCCAAAGTACAATTACTTACTGACCACGCTGAGTTTTATATTCAACTGATCGGGAAGCACGCTTGAATTTGGGATATCCAACGGGCTTGATTCCCTTGGCAACGGGTAATCCCCAAACTCCAGTAGCGAATAATCCGCCAAATTCAGGAAGTAATCAGACCGAAACTCCGGTAGGAAATAATCCGCCAACTTCACAGAATCAGCCGCCGACAAGAAGTCCCAGTCAGGCAATCACAAATGGGGAAATTCGTGGGGTGTGGTTGACTAATATTGATAGTGAGGTATTATTTGCTTCGGAAAATGTGGCAGCGGCGATCGCTCGTCTGGCGGATTTGAATTTTAATACGGTTGATCCGACGGTTTGGAATTGGGGTTATACTCTGTATCCGAGTCAAGGGGCTGACAATGTGGTTGGCAGTAAAATTGATCCAGATCCAGGGTTGCGCGATCGCGATGTTTTAGCGGAAATTATTCGCCATAGTCGGGAAAAAAATTTTAATCTCTGGGATATTTTTCTATCAACCAGGCGCTTGCCCCGCCAATGGCTTCGGCGGCCAAACTAATCAGCCGATAAAAGGCGATCGCCTTATTGCAAAATGCCTGGGGGGAAATTATTTTGCAATAAGGCGATCGCCGTAGCTTCAAAAATGCCAATTCCCCCCGGGGCGCCGGGAAGCACTAAACCGAGTAACCAGGCAAAACTAAAAGCACTCAATACTAAAAATCCTGATGAAATCAGGGTGGATAAATTGAATGAATCGAGGGGTTGAAGCATGGCCAACATTGCCAATAAAAAACCACTACCTCGCAGCCACAGAAAACCCAGTTCGCCGATTAAAGGAACTAAGGGATAGCGTTGGAGTTGTCCCGGTTCTAACCGCAGAGAATTTAGGGAATCTTTATCAGATTCTGCGGTAATTTTTCTGGTGAATTTTGGGGCTGGATGATGCTTTTTCCGTTGATTTTTCAATTTCCCCTTACCCAGAAATTTCACCAAAGGATTTAAAATCACCGGATGAACGCCTAGAAGTACCCCAGTTAACCCCAATATTTTGCCAATTTGTATCACTGTCTGAGAAAATTTATAGGCACCAATTTCTAATCCGTGGGCGGAGGTATTTTGTAAAGGGGCAAAACTCCCCAGTAAGGCCATGATTAAAGCGGCGGCAGCCATTAACAGCGGTTCTAATAAGACGCTGACGGTGGCCACATTTCCGGGAACTCCGATTTGATTAATTGTCAAAATGCGGCCATAAAAATGCCAGACATTTCCCGGAATATACTTGGCCATATTGGTGGTTAAATAGATTCGCAATGCCCAAAACACGGGGACAGGTTGATTAAATTCCCGCAAAATCCAAGTCCAGACCCACCCTGACCAAATATGTGCCAATAATGTGACGATTAAAGATAATCCTAAATCAACCCAACCTAGGGCTGTAATTTTCAGAGAACCCACTTCTAAAGCGTGTTGCTTAAAAGTAATTATTAAAAAAAATAATCCGGCTCCGAAAATCAACCAACGAACATATTTTGAGAAAATCTTAATTTTTCCGAGCATTGGCGATATTAATAATCTTATAAAAATCAAACATATTGATAAAATAATTCCCGGAAAAACCCAGAGATTTACTCTCTCTGTGTCCTAGTTTTTTTAGGTCAGGTGAAATATTTTCCGGGGCGATTAATAATGAACAACTACAGGTGTACCAATATCAGCCCAATTGAATAACCATTCCGCATGATTGACCGCTACATTGGTGCAACCATGACTGACGGGGGTGCCAAAGTTATTATGCCAATAAGCCCCATGAATGGCATAACCGCCATAGTAATACATGGTGAATGGCACATCAGGAACATCGTAACCTTCTCCTTGCATTCGGGCGGTTTCATGTTTGGATTGAATGGCAAAGGTGCCTGTGGGCGTGGGAGTGCCATCTTTTCCCGTAGAAATAATCACCGCGTAGACAGGGTTTGCTCCTTCCCAAGCGATTAATCTTTGGGTGGTTAAATCAATTTCAATCCAGCGTTTTTGGGATTGTTGTAAATTGAGAATGTTTCTGGCAATGGTGTTGTGATATTCGCTCTCAGCAATAGCCCCGCCTGTCCAAGCAGATATGCCCAGCAGTGCAGCGGCTAGTAAAATTGCCGCTCGCCCCCATAAATTCTGAGGCAAATTATTAGAATTTTTATAATTTTTAGCAAAAATTGTGCGTTTCATCTTAAGATACCCGCTCGATAATAGAATTGTCTGAACTTAAAGTTCTATTGTTTCCAGTTTAGCGAATCTCATTTGATGATGAATTGCTCACAGACCGAAGACTGGCGACTAAGGTTTGACTACGTTGGCCGATCGCCGACCAATCTTTGGCGGCAATTAAAGATGAAGGAAATAAGTCCCCCGCTAACCCAACGGCGATCGCCCCGGCTTGGATAAATTCCCGGGCATTGTCAATGGTGACGCCGCCCGTGGGAATCATGGGAATTTGTCCCAAGGGGCCTTGTAATCCTTTGATGTAGGCGGCATAACCCACCGCTTGACAGGGAAAGATTTTCACACAGGTAGCCCCCGCTTGCCACGCGGTGACAATTTCTGTGGGGGTGAGGGCGCCAGGAATGATGGGAATTCCGGCAGCAACAGCGGCTTGAATTAAAGGGACATTGATATGGGGAGAAAAGGCAAATTCTGCCCCGGCGGCGATCGCCTCAAATAGGGCGGTTTGGTCTAAAATGGTGCCAGTGCCAATCATACAGTGGGGCAATTCCCCGCGTAATTGCTGAATTAACTCAGCGGCGCCGTCGGTATTCCAGGTAATTTCAATGATCCGCAAACCGCCTTCGGCTACAGCCTGCGCCTGATGCCGACCGAGTTCTAGAGTTGCTGCCCGAATCACGGCGATCGCTCGATGTTGCCGCAATTTATTTAACCAATTCTCCGAGATCATTGCCTGGATCATTTCTCTTTTCTCTTTGATATCCGTAGGTTCTCTGGGGCAACCATCGCCTTGACGAATTGCCCCAACAAAGTCCCGGCAAAATTGTCATCATCATATAATAGATAGATTCCCGAAGTCAAATCGGGGCAAGCATCGCCTTGAGGAATTGCCCCGACAAAATAGAATAAATAGATCCTCGGCGTAAGTGCTGTTTAAACCTGGATGATGAAAACTCGTACCTCGACACCATTCCCCGTTTCTCAAGTTATTTCTGCCATAGTGGGATTTGTGCTGTTTGGCTTGGCGATTTGGACAATCAGCCAGGAGTTGAAAAAGTATCCTCCCAGTGAGGTGATCCAAAGTCTCAATAGAATTCCCGATCAATATTTAATCCTGGCGATCGCCCTAATGATGATTAACTATATTATCTTGGCAGGATATGACTTACTGGCGATGCGCTACATTCGCTGTTCACTGCCACCCCAGAAGACGATTTTGGCAGGGTTCATTAGTTATGCCGTCAGTAATAGCATTGGCTTCGCACTCTTAAGTGGCAGCGCCATTCGTTATCACTTTTATTCTCGTTGGGGACTTTCCGCCACAGAAATTGCTAAGATTATTGCCTTTTGTAATCTCAGTTTCTGGATTGGACTGTTTGCCGTAGGCGGTGTTTTATTTCTGCTTGAACCCCTGGCGGTTCCATCTTTGCTGCATTTGCCCTTTGAATCAGTCCATCCCATCGGGGCAATTTTTTTGGCGATCGTCTTGATTTATTTCTTCTGGAACCTATTAAGTCATCGGCAATCAATTCGGATTGGCAAATGGACGATTCCTCATCTTTCCTGGCAAATTTCTCTAACCCAAATTGTTGTCACCTCGATTGATTGGGGACTCGCAGCAGGAGTGCTTTATTTGCTACTGCCAAAACCCACTTTATTGTCCTATCCGGGGTTTTTTGGTATTTACCTGTTAGCTCAAATTTCCGGGATTATTAGTAATGTTCCGGGAGGATTAGGTGTCGTTGAAACAGTCTTGTTACTTTCGCTGTCTCCATCGATCGCCTCTGCTGACTTGCTGGGCGCACTTTTAGCTTATCGAGGGATTTACTATTTTGTTCCCTTAATTGTGGCGATCGCGCTCTTAATCTTCAACAAATTTTCCCAAAAATTTGATTAATATAGCTATCTTAAATGATTTGTGAACTCTTTAGCTCCCCTCTCCCCTTTTGGGCCGCCCCCCGCGAGGGGGCAGGCGTCGGTTGGGGGTGAGGGTTCATTCCACACATCCTGCACGGGTAGCTAGATTTGGATTCCCGCAGGAAGTACACCCGCGTGGGGCGGAAATAACATCTTAATAAGGTATAACCAAGCTTATGGAAGATACAGAATTTAATGCTTCCGCTTTTTCTTTTAGGAATAATTATTCTATGTATCTCTGTGTCTGAAGTGGTAAAAAAACAATCAATAAACCACAGAGTCACAGAGAACCACAGAGAGGAGATAATATCGCTTAAAAGCCACCCTTTTTCATGCACTTTAAGGTGGTTTGAAGGAATAATTACTCTGTGGATCTCTGTGTCTGAAGTGGTAAAAAAACCATCAATAAACCACAGAGTCACAGAGAACCACAGAGAGGAGATAATATCGCTTAAAAGCCACCCTTTTTCATGCACTTTAAGGTGGTTTGAAGGAATAATTACTCTGTGGATCTCTGTGTCTGAAGTGGTAAAAAAAAGTATGGATCTGTCTCTGTAACCCTGGAAGGATTCAATCACTAATGATTCATCTATATTAACCTGACGTTTGATGCCGTGTTCTTTTTCCCAAGCGCGATCGACCAGCACATAAGCTACTTCTAAATTGGCTTCCGAATCCCATCTCGAAATGATTTAATCAGAGCAATTTCTCCAATGGACTTACTTAAATCTAAAAATTC
Source organism: Planktothricoides raciborskii GIHE-MW2 (assembly GCF_040564635.1). Classification (NCBI taxonomy): domain Bacteria; kingdom Bacillati; phylum Cyanobacteriota; class Cyanophyceae; order Oscillatoriales; family Oscillatoriaceae; genus Planktothricoides; species Planktothricoides raciborskii. The sequence continues at coordinate 6,081,649 of NZ_CP159837.1, read as the reverse complement.
CTGCATTGCGCTAACTGATACCACAACCGAGGATAGGCATCGCCACCGGGTTAAGTTTAACCGGAGAAGCGATCGCGGCACTTGAGAAATTATGGTGGCTTAACCAGCTTGTGGTAATTCGGTATATTGCCAGGAAGTGATGCCGTTTTTGGTGTGGGAAATAATCATGCCAAACCATTCTAAACGTTCCAGGTTTTCGGTAATGGCATCGAGTTTTTTCTGAGTATTGCGTCCGGTGAATTGGGCGGCAATTTGGTTAACGGTCCATTCGTGGGAATTGGTACGCAAAAGATCGCGAATGGCGGCGAGTTGTTCTTTGGGTTTGGTCGGCCATTTTTGTTGTTCCACGGGTTCCACCACGGTTTCGGCTTCCGGGGTGACTCCTTCCAGGGTGGTTTGGTGGGCTTGTGCTTCGGGGGCTTGGTATTCGGGACGCAGCCAACGGATCAAGCCGTTGCGTTCTTCTTCTGCCCGTTCCGCGTTGAGGGCAACCAGGCGATCGAGGATTTGGTTTTCCAGTTCTTCTTTGGGGTTGTGGTTTTGGCTTTGTTCCCAGAGGGGAATTAAATCATCCCAACCGTAAGCCGCAAAGACGGCGCGATCGAGGTCGTCGTGAATTTGTTTCAGGGTAGAAACTAGGGCTTTACTGTTATATTCCCGGTCTTGGTCGGTGAAGGGTTCCCCAGCGCGAAGTTTTTCCAGCAAGTTGTACATTCCTGTAATAGTAATGTCGGGATGGTTGGCTTGGACTTGTTTGCGGTGTGCGTCGAGTCTTTCGCCCAATTCTCGGATTTTCTGTTTTTGTTCTGGAGTTGGGTCTGGGAAGGGGAAGGGATCGAAGCAACGAGTTTTTGAGTAAACAGGGCGGTCTTCTAAAGTCCCACCAGTCGGCAATGCCCAAGTAATATGAACTTTGCTCGATAACACTCCTAAGAGATAAGCGTCATTAGATGCAAAAAGCACGAGTTTAACATCGGGCAATACTTCTGATGTTCTTAAGAATACAAAAACTCTATGTTTAGCTGTCTCTACGGTGGCAATATATCTATCAATTCCTTTAAGAGCAACACGCATTTGTGGTCTGGGTTCAGCAAAAATCCACCAATAATCTCTATAAGATTTTCTCTTTTGAACTGCTCTCACTGCAAATACGCGCTCTTTAATCCATTGGTAAATATTTGGATAACTCGATCGAACTTGTTCCTCTGACAAGTCGTAAAGATCGATAACTCTGAGATTTCTAGGATAGTTAGTAATATCTTTCCCTTTATAGAGAATTTTGATAACTTGTATGGCCTTGTTTTCTTTTTGCAATAGTTCGGTAAATTCTTTCTCGGATAAAAAGAAGCCTTCACCTAAAACAGTTACTCCTTTGTATCCCATCTCTAAGTTAGATAAAAGAGGATGTGTTCCCAATATATCTGCACCAATGCTTAAGTTAGAGCGGATAATTCCTTTTAGCGTACTCAGTACCGGAACGCTGTAGCCTTCTTCCGTTTCATATTCACTGACAACCTGGCATAGCACTCCTTTAGATTGTCCGGGCACCGCCACAGTCATTGCTATTCTAACAGCGGCAACATCTGAACCGTCAACCCACGGATGATCGGGAATGGCAAAACTAAGTGATATTTTTTCAAGATACTTCTCTATGATTTTTCTGTTAAATACTTGGGTAATTGTATTTGTGGTAATCAATCCAAATGCTTTGATTTTGCTCTTACTTAATAGCTCACCTGCTTGATTCCACCAAAACATGACTAAATCACAGGTTCCTGGGACGGTGTGATGAGCTTGCCTCAACGACTTAACATAGTCATCGCCCAAAGTATTTTTCATTCTTTTATCGCCCACAAAAGGCGGATTTGACACCACATAATCCGCCTCTGGCCATTCGGCAGGACGAGGATTAATATAACGATAAATGGGAATTTGATCCGTGGGATCGGGCACTTCTTCCCCGGTCACGGGATGCGTCATCATCTTGCCACCCCAGCGCGTTCTCACCTTTCCGGTTTTCGGGTCAATATCTTCCTTTTTGCCGTCATAAGCCAACACCGCATCCCGGCATTCAATATTCCCAAATGCTTGTAAAACTGGCTCCAAAAATCCCGTATCTTTCCGTTGTCGGAACTGCCACTGTAAATAACCAATCCAAATTACTAATTCAGCGATCGCTGCTGCCCTGGGATTAATCTCAATGCCCAAAAACTGTGATGGATTAATCTGCACTTGTTGAATATCCAACATTAACTGATCGCGACTTTGATTTGTCACATCTTCTAGACGCTGAAAAACCTCATCTTCTAGAGATTTCATTAAATCAAAAGTGACATATAAAAAATTACCCGTTCCACAAGCCGGATCGAGAATTTTAATCGTGCGTAACTTAGCCAAAAATCCCCGAATCTCTTTTTCTGCTTTATTCCGCTGATTTTTAGTCGGTTCTTCTTTCCCCGGTTCTGGTTCCAGTAGCCGCTTCACCTCTAACTCAATTTCATCCCATTCTTGGCGCAACGGTTCCATCACCACCGGACGCACCAACCGCTCTACATAGGATCGGGGGGTATAATGGGCACCTAAACGGCTGCGCTCTTTTTTCTCCAAAGCCCGCTCTAACAACGTGCCAAAAATCGCTGGTTCTACCTGACTCCAATCTTTTGCTGCTGCTGCATACAACACCTCAAGCTGGTCTTTGGGCAACGCAAACGCCGTGGCATCCTGAAAAAAGCTCCCGTTAAACCGCAAAATCTTCTCAAACCCAAACTTGCCCCCAATATTCATGGTTTGCCAGAGGGATTCAATTTCCGGTTTAAAATGTTTGGGACTAGAAATCCAGCGATCGCGCAATGCCTTAGTAAACACTTCCCCAGGCAGCAATTTCACGTCCTCCGCAAACATAGTAAAAATACAGCGCATCAGGAAATTTGCCGTTTCTTGGGGTTCGTGTCCTTGTTCCTCTAACCATCTCGATAATTTGGCCAATTCTGCCGCCACTTCCCGCGTCACCCTTGCCCGATATTTCTCTGGGTTCAACTCTTGGGGGTCGGTAAAAATTTTCACAAAACGGTCAAAAACTTCTGGCTGGATCAGGTCAGCCAAATTTACCTGTTGTCTTGCCCCATAACTGCCATATTCTCCACTGAACCCTTGCCAAATTTCAAAGTGAGAACCAATATCGCAAGTAATCAAAAATGGGGGCAACTCTCCCAGCATCCGATTATTCGCATAAGACTTAGCCTGATAAAATGCCTTTTGCATCGCATCTTGATAAGCTTTCGTGCCCCGCTTGCCGTGGCCTTTGGTTGATTCTTTGCTGCCCTGTTTTGCCTCAATTAAAAAATGACCTTGTTTATAGAAGTCAGCAAACCGGGTTGATTCTCCTTTCTCGCTATAAAACTTAATATCTTTATCAAAACAATAAGGATCGCCAGAAACGCTGCCCTTGGGGGGTGGCCCTGCCACACCCAAGGCAACACATAAATCACCAAAAAAACTTTGATAATTGGCGCGTTCGTTCCCTTCTGACCCTTGCCACTTATTTAAAAAAGCTTGGACTCGTTGTTTATCTGCTTCGTTCATATTAATCGGTCAGTTATCTTTTGCTGGGGTGATCTGCTATTTCGGATCATAACTCTATAGTTTACCATATAGCGATCGCTCAAATCATCAGCATCAGATTTATCAGCCAATCTTTAGATTTGTTGCCGAAGCCAATTCCGAAATGACTTGACCAAGGCAATTTCTCCACTCCTCTTCATACTGAATTTAAGGCTGACAGGTTTTGCCATAGCCACAATTCGCGATCGCAGATTTTTTGAGAGCGATCGGCCATAATTTCTGTCGTTGGTTAAAGCGATTTATCCGCAAAGGGAGGATTTTAGCCAAGCTGAATCATCCCACCTTGGTGCAATTGCGAGATTTCTTTTTATGATAAATCTGCTAAACTGATTATATATTTAACAAGGAGGCAACGATGAATCTTGCTAAAATTGTCCAAAATGGCAATACCCAGAGTCTCATATTGCCCGATGAATTTCATCTCGAAGGGGATGAAGTTTATATTAAAAAAGTTGGCACCGCATTAGTGGTGATTCCCAAGAATAATCCTTGGCAGCCGTTATTTGACAGTTTAAGTCTATTTTCTGAAGATTTCATGGAAACTAGAGAACAACCGAAGCTGGAAACCAGAGAGGATATTTTTGAGTGAAGTTTTTATTAGATACGAATATTTGTATATACATTATTAAACAGAAACCCGCTAAGGTACTGGAGAAATTTCAGAGATTAAATCCCTCTGATGTAGGAATTTCATCGATTACGCTGGCAGAATTAGAATATGGAATCGCGAAAAGTCAACAAAGCGATAAAAATCGAATAGCACTTAATCAATTTCTCATTACCTTGGAAATTGTAAAATTTGATGAAAAAGCATCCAATATTTATGGAGATGTCAGGGCGGAACTTGAACGAAAAGGCTTAGTTATTGGCGCTATGGATATGCTGATTGCTGCCCATGCGATTAGTCTAGACCTAATTTTAGTAACGAATAATGTTAAGGAATTTTCACGGATTCCTAATTTGCGCTTAGAAAATTGGGCAGAATAATCGATCGCTCATAATTTCTGTTTCTGTTTCTGTTTCTTGGGGGAAAAGGACACGGCATTGCCGTGTCCCTACAATTATTTTCATTTTTATTGTTCTGCTTCTAAAATAAGAATAATTTCTTTGTGGATCTTTGTGTCTCTGTGGTAAAAAAAAATAATGAATAAACCACAGAAACACAGAAAAACACTTCTGAAAGTTGAGAAACCGCAAAATTTACGTCTGAAAATTCACGATTATTCTATCTCCAAATCAGCATATTCTGCAAAAGAACCCAAGTCGTGAACTTCACCAGCAGCCGCTTGTTCAATTCCGCGTAATACTGAATTTAAGGCTGACGGGTTTTGCCATAGCCACAATTCGCGATCGCTGATTTTTTGAGAGCGATCGCTCATAATTTCTGTTTCTGTTTCTTGGGGTGAAAGGACAAGGCAATGCCGTGTCCCTACCATTATTTTCATTTTTATTGTTCTGCTTCTGAAATAAGAATAATTCCTTTGTGGATCTTTGTGTCTTTGTGGTAAAAAAACAATCCATAAACCACAGAGACACAGAGAATCACCGAGAAAAGATAATATCAATAAAAAAAGCCCCCCTTTTTCAGGGGGTTGGGGGTATCTTTTAACCAAAAATACTGCCAAAAAATTCGATCGCCTCTTTCAAAGCCGCAATAAACACATCAATTTCTGCACGAGTATTATAAAAATATAAACTAGCCCGTGCGGTAGACTGAGCATGAATTACTCGGTGTAAAGGTTGAGTGCAATGGTGTCCGGCGCGAATCGCCACCCCCGCTTGATCTAAAATAGTAGATAAATCATGGGGATGAACTGCCCCACAGGTAAAAGAGGCTAAACTAGCACGACCAGACCCGTCTGCTTTTGGTTGTGGGCCATATAATTTAAGGTCGGGAATTTGGTTTAATTGCTCAAACAAATAAGCGGTCAATTCATGCTCATAATCGGCAATTTTATCCATACCGATCGCACTTAGATAATCCACTGCTGCCCCCAGAGAAACTGCCTCAGCGATCGCTGGAGTTCCTGCCTCAAACTTATGGGGTAAATCCGCATAAGTAGAATGGTCTAAATACACATCGGCAATCATCTCCCCACCGCCCAAAAATGGTGGCATTGCCCGCAAAACCGCTAACTTACCATAGAGAAAACCAATCCCCGTCGCCGCACACATCTTATGGCCAGAAGCCACAAACCAATCGCAATCAATATCCTGCACATCAATCGCCATGTGCGGCGTACTTTGGCAACCATCTACTAATACTTTTGCCCCATATTCATGGGCTAAAGCGGCAATTTCTTTCACCGGATTAATACAACCCAAAGTATTAGAAACATGAACCACCCCGACTAACTTAGTTTTCTCGGAAAGCAGGGTTTTAAACTGTTCCATATTGAACTCTTGGGTTTCCGTGAGTTCCACAAATTTCAACACCGCCCCGGTCCGTTGGGCAATAATTTGCCAAGGCACTAAATTACTGTGGTGTTCCATCACCGTGAGGATAATTTCATCTCCGGGCTGTAAAGTCCCTAATCCCCAACTGTAGGCCACTAAATTAATCGCTTCACTGGCATTACGGGTATAGACAATTTCTTGAGAAGAAGCGGCATTAATAAATTTAGCCACTTTTTCTCTAGCCCCTTCATAAGCATCCGTTGCCCGCGAACTTAAAGTATGAACGCCTCGGTGAACATTGGCATTACTATGGTAATAATATTCTTCCAAAGCTTTGAGCACCTGAACGGGCTTTTGGGACGTAGCGGCATTATCCAGATAAACTAAGGGTTTGCCGTTAACTTCTTCTAGCAAAATAGGGAAGTCACTACGCAATTTTTGAAATTCTTCGGCTAGGCTTTTTTCTTGAATAGCAATCATGGTATTTGGGGGAGAGGAAATAAAATTAATTACCAGGGCTTCGGAGCGCGGTTTTCTATAGAATAGACCAAATATAGCGGTTATTGTCCGAATTACAGAGGTTTTCTGGATTCCCGCCTGCGCGGGAATGACAGGTTTTTTTTGGACTTCATAACTATGACAATCTTACGGATATTTGTGGTTGATTAATATGAAAACCGCTTTAATTAACAGTAGGGTGGGCATTGCCCACCCTAATAGCGAAACATTCGAGATTAAATGTTGTCGATTTTTCCAAGAAACCGGGTTTCTTAAAGAAACCCGGTTTCTGCGGTCATGGTTCGCCTCTAATGGCAATTAATGACTGGTTAGACAGGCAAGACAACGAGATAGCCGGTTTGCCAGAGAAGGTACGGGCAATTTTTCCAAGATTTCCCCGGCAAAACCGTCAATTAATAAGTTGCGACTGGTGACTGGATCTAAGCCGCGACTTTGCAAATAGAACATTTCTTCGGCTTCTAACTGGCTGACCGTAGCGCCGTGGGTGCATTTGACATCATCGGCAATAATTTCTAGTTGCGGTTTGGTGTCTACCCGACCTTTGCGCGATAGGATTAAGTTCCGATTCAGTTGGCTGGCATCAGTCAGTTGGGCAGCTTTGGCAACAAAGACCCGACCGTTAAACACGCTATGGGCGCGATCTTCTACGATACATTTTTGTAGTTGGGCAACCATCCCATGAGGATGGTTCAGGACTACGTTGCTGTGAGTATCCGCTAGTTGTTCCCCACCAATGACGGTTAAACCGTTGAGGGTGGTTTGGGTGCCTTCGCCTTTTTGATAAATTTCTAGGTTATGCCGAGAAATTTTACTGCCGGTGTTGACTTCAATGCAGGAATAGCGGCTATCTTTGGCTTGGGCGATCGCACTCTTGCCAATATGGAAACTATTCGCTGCTTCTCGTTGGATGCGGGTATGGTTCACTTCCGCATTTTGCCCCAGATAAATTTCCGTGACCGTATTGGTAAAATAGGGCTGAGTTTCCGCCGTGGCACACCATTCGCGATCGGCTACTATATATTCTTCAATTACGGTGGCAGCACTGCCCGGTTCCGCAACCACCAAAGTCCGGGGTTGAATTAAAGCCGGAGTTTCCCTTGTCACCGAAATAAATAGCAGATGAATGGGCGTTTCTACGGCCACATTTTTACCCAGCCAAATTACAGCCGCATCATTTAATCCCGCAGTGTTCAGGGCGGTGAAAACTTCCTGTGTCCCTTCCTGGTTGGCTAAATATTCCGGTAGGCGATCGCGCAACTCAGCCGGTAATTGTGCCAAATTGCCGATAAATAATCCTTGAGGTAAACCCGCAACCGCACTTAATTCTTGGGAATAGCGGCCATTGACAAACACCAATCGCCGATCGACTTTAGACAATATCTTAATATTGTCAATTAAATTGCCAAGGGTTCCCAGGGGCAACTCAAAAGCCGCCGCCCTTTGAAACGGCACTGCTGCCAAGGGTGCCAGGTTGGTAAACCGCCAATTCTCATCTCGTGTCGTCGGCATTCCCAACTCCCGCACCACAGCCGCTGCATTATCCCGCAATTGCTGTAACCAAGCATCGGTTGGGGTTGCGCCATTGATTGCTTCCGAAAGCAAGCGAGCGATCGCCGAAATTTCTGATTTAGTCGCAATTTGCATAGTCATTACACCCCTACCTTAGCGGTCAATTCTTCACCGATCCAGTCATAGCCGCGACTTTCTAATTCCAGGGCTAATTCCTTACCGCCACTGGTAATAATTCGTCCTGCTTCCATCACATGAACATAATCCGGCACAATATAATCTAATAAGCGCTGATAGTGGGTAATTACTAACATTGCGTTCTCAGCATTAGCCAGTTGATTTACCCCATTAGCGACAATTTTCAAAGCATCAATATCTAAACCCGAATCGGTTTCATCTAAAATTGCCAGACTAGGTTCTAAGATAGCCATTTGCACAATTTCATTGCGCTTTTTCTCCCCACCAGAAAACCCTTGATTCACGCTCCGTTTGAGGAAAGCGGGATTCATTTGCACAACTTCCAGCTTTTCCGCAATCACATCTTCAAAATCAAATGCATCTAATTCTGCCAATCCTTGATATTTCCGACGGGCATTACAAGAAGCTTTCAAAAAGTCCAGATTACTGACTCCAGGAATTTCTACGGGATATTGAAAAGCTAAAAATAGCCCAGAACAAGCCCGTTCTTCTGGGTCTAATTCCAGTAAATTTTTTCCTTGAAAAATCACCTCACCGCCGGTGACTTCATAAGCGGGATGTCCGGCTAATACCTTGGATAAGGTACTTTTACCAGAGCCATTTTTACCCATAATGGCGTGGATTTCACCGGCTTTAATTTCTAGATTGACTCCTTTGAGAATTTTCTGCCCATCCACATTAGCGGTCAGATTTCTAATTGACAGAATTACTTCACTATTTTCAATAATCATAATTTGTTTGATTTGATTTCCTGGAACATATTTTTTGGTTCTTTGATGAACCCGCACAATTAACCAGAAACCGGGTTTCTTTGAGAAAAAGATTTCCCCAGAAAGCAAGGGAAGAAACCCGGTTTCTCGGTCTAAGCCAGCTTAACCCACCGATCCTTCTAACTTCAGACTTAAGAGGCGATCGGCTTCTACGGCAAATTCCATCGGCAATTGATTAAACACATCTTTGCAGAAACCGCTAATCATCATGCTGACAGCATCCTCAGCGGAAATACCCCGCTGGGCTAAGTAGAAAAGTTGGTCTTCCCCAATCTTAGAAGTAGAAGCTTCATGTTCTACTTTTGCCCCCGGATTTTGCACTTGAATATAGGGGAAAGTATTCGCTTGAGCATTATCCCCAATCAGCATAGAATCACACTGAGAATAATTTCGTGCTCCTTCTGCCCCCGGTCCAATTTTCACCAAACCGCGATAGCTATTTTTGGATTTACCCGCCGAAATACCTTTAGAAATAATGGTGCTGCGAGTGTTTTTGCCGATATGTACCATTTTGGTGCCGGTGTCCGCTTGCTGACAGTTATTGGTCAGGGCTACGGAGTAAAATTCGCCCACGGAATTATCGCCCACGAGCACGCAACTGGGATATTTCCAAGTAATTGCCGAACCTGTTTCGACTTGAGTCCAAGAAATCTTAGAATTTACCCCTTGGCAAAGTCCGCGTTTGGTGACGAAATTGTAAATTCCGCCTTTGCCGTTTTCATCTCCGGCATACCAGTTTTGCACGGTGGAATATTTAATGTCTGCATTGTCCAGGGCGACCAATTCCACTACGGCAGCGTGGAGTTGGTTGGTGTCGAACATGGGGGCGGTGCAACCTTCTAAGTAGGAAACTTGGCTGCCTTCATCGGCAATAATTAAGGTGCGCTCAAACTGCCCCGAATCACCATTATTAATTCTGAAGTAGGTGGACAATTCCATCGGGCATTTGACCCCTTTGGGAATGTACACAAAAGACCCGTCGCTGAATACGGCGGAGTTGAGGGCGGCGTAGAAGTTATCGCTTACGGGGACGACGCTACCGAGATATTTTTCGATCAGTTCGGGGTATTCGTGGACTGCTTCAGAAATTGAGCAGAAGATCACCCCTTCTTTGGCCAGTTTTTCCCGAAAGGTGGTGGCAATGGAAACACTGTCAAATACGGCATCGACGGCCACATTGCTGAGGCGTTTTTGCTCGGAAAGGGGGATGCCCAGTTTTTCAAAGGTTTCTAGTAAAGCTGGATCTACGTCATCTAAGCTGTTGAGCTTTTCTTTTTTCTGTTTGGGGGCAGAGTAGTAAATAATGTCTTGATAGTTGATGGGCGGATAGTTGACATGAGCCCAGGCTGGTTCCTGCATGGTCAGCCATTTCCGGTAAGCTTTGAGGCGAAATTCCAGCATGAACTCCGGCTCATTTTTTTTGGCGGAGATCAGGCGAACTACGTCTTCGCTGAGTCCCGGTGGCAAAGTGTCAGATTCGATGTTCGTCACGAACCCATATTTGTAGGGTTGGTTGACTAGGGTTTTTACTGAGGCGCTCATTGTGTGTGTGTTCTCTTTGTCTAGAAGGTGGTAGATCGGCTTTACCAGCTTAAGATTACTGCTTAATTGGGTATTTATGATGACCAAGGGCTGATGATGATGAAATCATCAAACCATGATGATTGATCTAAGGTGATTTTAAGCTGGATTGGTGGTGGCCCGAATTTGCTCAAAGGTAATTTGTTGTCGATCCCCGGCAAAATCATTGTCGGGAGTTAAAAACAACATACAGTGACATTCTTTCCGTTCCCTCATGGGGACGCAAGGGCAGTTCCAGTAAGCGGCTTTCGCTTCCGCTGCTTTGTCTTCGTAATGGCGACAAGGACATAGGGGCGACCCTAGGTCTTCTTTGTGTTTGGCCAAGCCTTCGATGACTACAGCGGTGACGCCGAGATCGGCACAGAAGTAGGTGCCGGTGCGTTTGGCGTATTGTTCGGCAAATTGCCGCATGGCTTCTAGGTTTTTGTCTGTAGCTGGTAAATTTTGTGTACTTTGGTTCATTCGCTGACTGGTATAAAGAGCTTTTTTGGTTGGCGGACGTTGTTGTCCACGGTGGTTCATCTGTATATATATAATGAGATTAAACAACAGCCTTGTTGCTTAACTTTTATTTTAGGGTACTTTAGCAACATTACTGTTGTCAAAGTTCCCGCGAGATTTTTTTTATTGCACATTTTGGTCAGCGAGAACAGGTAAGAGGATGACACCCAGTCAGCAGCAATCCACCAAAGATGATATCCTGCAATTTTTAAGAAAGCAGGGTCAAGCAACGGCGCAAGAGTTGGCAGAGCAGTTAAATATTAGTCCCCAAGCGATTCGACGCCATCTGAAGGATTTAGAGGCGAATCACTTGATTTCCCATGAGTTGATTCAGGAGCGAATGGGGCGCCCGCAGTATCTTTACCAGTTGACCGAGAAAGGGCGCGATCGCTTTCCCCATCGTTATGATGAGTTTGCGGTTTCCCTGCTGGATGCTCTGGCGGAAACTGTGGGTCCCGAACAGGTGAGCTTGATTTTGCAGAAGCAGTGGGAACGCAAAGCGATTGATTATCGCGATCGCCTGGGGGGGGGCACCCTAGAAAAGCGGGTGGCGGCTTTGGTAGAACTGCGTAAAATCGAGGGCTATATGGCGGAGTGGCATCCGGTGGAACAGAATGGGACCAGCAAGGGCGATCGCTTTCTGATTACGGAACATAATTGCGCGATTTCTAATGTAGCGGAGTCTTTCCCTAGGGTTTGCGATCATGAATTAGAAATGTTTGCTAGTGTTTTGCCAGACTGTGTGGTAGAACGGACTTTTTGGATGATTAATGGTGAGCATCGCTGTGGCTATTTAGTTAAGCCTCGTGAGTTGGATTAAGAATGGGATTTTCCCCGCATCCCAAGGGCGGGAATCTTTTAAGCATAATCAAGCATAATTTTTAGAATAATTAACCGCTTAAACGGTTATATTTTATGTTGTAAATATGAAATATTACGAAATATTACTATGATACCTGAATCACAATCTAGCCCACAATTTTTAACCCCGGAAGAGTCTAGCGCGGTGGATGGGGCTTTGCTGGCATCCCATGAGAAGTTTTTAACCCGGTTGACGATTTCTTCTTTAAAGCTGTTGAAACATATTGCCCAAGATACTGGGGTGGCGATGGAGGATTTGACCCCCCAGCAGGTGATTGCTTGGTTTGAACAGGATGGTAAGATTCGCCGGGAACAAGGGGTTGAGGCGGCGTTTTTGAAGTGGTAACGGGCTGAATTTACCCGTTAATCCCGATCGGATTTAGTATTTATGCTTTGAATTCGCGATCGCTCTCTTTTGACCAAGGGCGATCGGGCGAATTTTTGCCAGTTTTTTTGGGGGCGATCGCACAATTCCCCAGCGATCGACTGATTTATATCAGTAGGAATTATTGCTGATTCGCCCCAGAAATCCTCCCAGTTAAACGGATTAAATATTTAAGATTTACTTAATTATTTACTTAACTTAATAATGATAGGAGTCAATACTACCAAAACAGTTAACTTTGGTGTCAAATGCTTGTAATTTTATCCCAAAGTGCTTAAAGTAAAAATTGAAGCAAGTTTAGCTTCCCTGGCAGATACATCAGCGCCAAGTTACAAGTAGTTTCGTCAAAGAGGTAAAACGACGCTGTTTAAACTATCGTCTGTCTCGTCAAGTCCAAACAGCACCCAACTTGAAGTCTCAAACTTCCTATTTTTGTGAACTGGGAGCACCGTGCTTGAGAATGCTCAAGATTCGACTCCAGATATGCTCAAAAAATGGTAGGAAGTCACTGAGTGAGTAAAGGCTGGGTGCTGTTTTTGTTTGGGATTTTTTCATGGATTCAAGGTTGCGGAAATTAATTAGTCCCTCAAAAGATAATTTCGGCAAAATGTAAAGTTTAGTTGCAATTTCTTGCCATTCAAAAAAAAGGTGCTACATTATAAATTGAAGCTATGAAGTAAGCTTCCCTGACAGATACTTCAGCGCGATGTCCATGTTAGTTGAGAGGTAAACCACGCTGTTTCACTACAAATCTGTCTCGTCCACCGAAAACAGAACCCAGCATCTGGTCTGATGCTTCCTAGATTGGTAACGCGGAAATTATGCAGAGAAAACTGGTAGGTATCTGTATATCCGCTGTAGCTCCGACGGAAAAGGAAGTGAGGACATCTAAGGATGCTGGGTTTTGTTGTTTGTTGATTGTTGGTTGTTGGTTGTTGGTTGGGGAAAGTGAAAAGTTAAAAGTTAAAAGTGAAAAGTTAAAAGTGAAAAGAATTATCACTATTCACTATTCACTATTCACTATTCACTCTCCCCTCTGCCCCTCCGCTCCTCTGCCCCTCCGCTCCTCTGCCCCTCCGCTCCCAACACCCCACACCCTACACCCTACACCCTACACCGATGGCAGCCCCACACCGATGGCGGCCCCACACCCCTTTGCCTTAACTAATAACTGATAAATTAAAGTGTTCACTCATTAGAGTGTAAAGTTTACTTGCAATTGCTGGTAATTTATCAAAAAAGTGCTAGATTAAATATTGAAGCTAATTGATGAGCTTCCCTGGCAGATAGCACAGCGCGATGTCCATGTTTGTAATAGAAAAGAGGTAAAACACGCTGTTTAACTTTTCATCTGTCTCGTCAACCAAAAACAGTGCCCAACTTGAAGTCTGATACTTCCTCCTCTAGGAAAAAGGGAGCCCTGCAAATTAGCCCAAAGCGGCAAAAGCAACTCCAGATTATATCCATTAAAAAGAGGCAGTCACTCAGCTAGTAAAGGCTGGGTGCTGTTTTTTTGTGCTGTTTTTTTGGCTTCCAAGAAGCGGAATAGAAAGAGGTATAAATAGGGGCGATCGCTACGATTTCCTTGCACTTCAGTCGATGCCACCATCCTCTAGATGAGGAATTGGTTCATGGGCTAGTTCAAATACTAAACGCTGTGGATGCACCAGATCCAGAGCAAATTGTCCGGCGCGATTCCGCTTCATCGGATCGAATGGCGCGATCGCCCTTTAAAGGATGGGGGCGACCTGCCTGAAGCTCTGTCACATTAGCGGCTGCGATCGAATCAGCTAAACGTGCTTTCAGTTTCCGCGCCATATTTTTTCCTACGTCACCAACCGCAACTTTAGCCCCAGCTTTTCCGCCTGCGTAACCTAGAATAGAGGAAACAGACTCTAGATTTTTGTGGCGATATGGACAGAATCTCAGTGGCTCCTCACATTCACTTTGGCAAACCTTGCATCTCTGGTACGCGCATTACCGTGCAAAGTGTTTTGGAATTGCTTAATGAAGGACTTTCCTTTGAGGCGATTATTCAGGATTACTACCCTGACTGGCAAACTGAGGATATTCGTGCTTGCCTAAGATATGCGATCGCACTTGTGGCGGCTGAGGACATTCACCTAGTGTCAGCTTAATTAAGAACTTACTGGTGCATTTGTAGTGGTAGAACCAGATGGACATAGATTTAGGAAACCACCTCTGTAGAAGAGTCAGCCACAAAGTAAATTGCTCCAGCAAAATTTCAACTTCAATAACTGCTGAATTGTTCTAGCGGTGAGCAACCAGAGATTTTACAGCCAAACTCGGAATTGCTGGATTTAGCGTTTCTGCAAGCGGGCGAGGGAGTAGCAGACAAAAATTAATCAACCGGACATAACATTATGAAAAATTTAATCTAATCCATGAAAACCGATAGCCTATTTTACAATATATTCCAACAATTTCCCTTTGTTTTCTTCGCTCTCCTGGGCATACCAGACGAGGCTACCAATCAATACCAATTTACTTCGCAAGAAGTGAAACAATTAGCCTTTCGTCTAGATGGTTTATTTCTGCCAATTATCCCAGATTCTCAACTACCATTCTACATTGTGGAGGTGCAATTTCAACCAGATCCAAACTTGTACTATCGTTTATTTGCCGAACTATTTATTTATCTCAGACAATACCAACCGCAGCATCCTTGGCAATTGGTAATAATATACCCAAATCGCCAAACTGAAAGAGAAAATAACATCCACTTTCAGTCAATCCTGGCACTTCCTAACATCACCCGTATTTACATCGATGAACTGAGTACGACAGCAACCGCACCCCTACCGATAAAATTACTTAAACTGATCGTTGAACCAGAAGATACAGCCGCAGATTTAGCTATAAATTTAGCTGAACAAGTTCGCACAGAAATACCAAATATCGCGGTCAGCGAGAGGTTTATCGAATTACTAGAAACCATCGTTTTTTACAAGTTACCCCAAAAATCCAGAGAGGAAATTGCCGCTATGTTTAACCTGAGTGACTTAAAGAAAACCAGAGTTTACCAAGAGATTCAGGCTGAGGTACAAGCTGAAGCTAAACAGCGAGAAAAAGCTGCAATCCTCAGAATGTTTAATCGGGGATTAGCTACAGAAGAAATTGCTACATTTTTAGATTTGTCTGTAGCTGAAGTAGAAGCGACTATCGCGGAATCTGAACAAAATTAATCGAGTGATAAATTGTAGGTTGGGTTTATCAACTCAACCTACACATATCTAGAAAATGTCATGGTTTACAAGTTACCCCAAAAATCCAGAGAGGAAATTGCCGCCATGTTTAACCTGAGTGACTTAAATAAAACCAGAGTTTACCAAGAGATTCAGGCTGAGGTACAAGCTGAAGCACAGGCTGAGTTACAAAAAGCTAAACAGCGAGAAAAAGCTGCAATTCTCAGAATGTTTAATCGGGGATTAGCTACAGAAGAAATTGCTACATTTTTAGATGTGTCTGTAGCTGAAGTAGAAGCAAATATAGCGGAAGCTTAACAAAATTAATCGAGGTATAAATCGAAATATGATTCAATAACTGCTGAATTTTACTAGGGGTGAAGAAGTAGATATTTTAGAGTAAAACTCGGATTTACTGGACTTGGAGTTTCTGCAAGTTTGCGAGGCAGAAATGGTTTCACAACCGCCACCCACAGGCCCTTAGTCCAAACCTCCGACAATGCGATGGCAGGTATTAGGGGGCTGGAGAAAAACTGATTCCTCAATTAGTATTTATCTTGTTTCGAGGCAGCTTACTTGACAAATTTGTGTTAAAATTCAACTAACGATTTAGTTCTAACCCAGAAAATCGCCGTATGCCTTCTCAAGACTTTGCTAAAACACATACTGACCTTTACACTAAGGCGACAAAACTTTTGCAGTATTTGCGAGAGATTAGAGCAAGTCGGTGGCTCGAAGGCGATGCCGCCAGTGAGTTAAGGAAAGTTGAGACAGATATCAGTCAAACTTTAGCTGATTTACAGGCTCAAAAGTATCAAGCAGCAGCAATTTCGGTTCAGCGTGTAGGTAAAAGTACCTTTCTAAATGCTGTTATTGGCGAGGATATACTGGCAACTGACACAGAATCTTGTACTGTCTGCCGTACCGATATCCGACACATTCCAGTCGGACAAGTTCCTCGACTTTTGGAGTATCGGCAGGGGCAACAGCAACCAATTGTCATTGCACAAGGGGATGCCCAGAAAATTCGACATAAGTTTTTAGAATATACCCGCGAGATTCGACAAAAAAACAACCCCTATCACACTCTTCGCTTTGAACTAGAACATCCTATCGAAGTTGCTAGTACCATTCCCTTTCTGGCTGGTTTTACTTTAGTTGACACGCCTGGTTCTAACGAGTGGAAGTCTTCAAAATTTGACACAACTCCACTCAAGCAAGCTTCTCTGGAAGCATTACACAACAGTGATGTAATTTTGTTTATCTTAGATTACAACAATTACAAGACGAATGAAGTAGCTGAATTGTTCAGGGAAATAGGAAAAAACCGTCAAGATTTCTTATTAAAAAGCTGGCATAAGGTTTTCTTTATTCTGAATAAGGTAGATATGAAAGAGGAGCATTCTCGTAAAATCGAGGATGTGATCATGGACTTGAAACAAACATTGATGAATGATTTTCGCTTTTCTGAACCAATTATTTATCCTGCTAGTGCTAAACAAGGACTGCTGGCTAAACTCATTTTAAAAGGGATAGCGACTGAAAGTCATCATAAAGAATTTAGAAAAATTATTGGTCAGACTTACAGTAGAGTTGATGCCTCCGGTGGCTCTTACACACCGCCATTGTCAGAGATTGCGCCATCAGCTTTAATAGATAGTGGTATTTCTAATCTTGAAGAAACGGCGATTAAAAGTATTCTTCAGAATTCTGGCTATAATCTTCTTGTTAAAGTTTTATTAATTCTAGACATCAAGGTAGAAGATACTCAAAAAATCCTGATCAACCAGTCTAATATAAGAAAAAACTATATCCAGTCCCAGAAAGCCAAAATAACTGAATGGATGGAAAAGATAGAATTTATTTCTAATCAATATAAACAGCTTCGGGATATTTTACAAAGCCATAAAGAGGCTTTATTTGATGCGCTTAATCAGCAGATAGATAGTTTCTGTGATTCAGCAAAATCAAGTATAGAGTCAGAAATTGAAGAAATGGAAAGAGAGAAAGGTGGTCGTTGGTACACATCATATTATAGCCCAGATTGGTATAGTTCTTATATTGCCCCACGAACACGAAATTCATTGTATGGATTTGAGGAAGCAAGCTCATCTAGAGCAAAAATGGTAGAGATTGCACAAGAAGCTGAACCGCTGATTTATAGTCGTTGCAATTCTGTTTATAAAAACCAAATTAGTTTTTTGCAAAAGCAGCTTAATTTAGAAGCGAAAAACGTTAGGAAAAAATTATTGGCTTTTTGGCCGATAAGAATTGAAGAATTATCACAATTTTTTTTCATATACATAGGCTCTAAAATAGAATTAAAGTTATAAGACAAATATGATATGGGAATAGATGATTTTCAATTAACAGGAATTGAAATTCCCATTAAAGAATACGACTATATTCAGGAAGGCTGTATTGGTGATGGTGAGTGGGTGGACTTTTACTACATGGGACATCAAATGGATTTTCACAAAATCTTCAGTCAATTTAATAGTCAAATAAACCAGCATAGAGAGCAGATGAAGCAAATTATTTATAGTTCTCTAGAACAAGATTTTTCCCAATTCATTTGCGGGTTAGATAAAATTAATGATTTTAAGAGCCTATTTCAAGTGAAGTTGAATAACTTGTGGAACGAACTTCAGCAGAAAGAAGCTAAAAATAAGCTAATTATTGAAAGTCTTGATTCTCACAGTAGCAAACTTAATGATTATCGGAGAGAGTTAGCCGCTATTCGGGGTTATATCGATAATTGGAAGCCATAGTATATTTATTTCGACTTCATTTCCTCACTTATTCCCCAACGCCGCCACCACCTCTTCCCTATCCCATGTGCCTATTGCCAAATTATCACCATACTCGGTGAATGGAATAGGCATCAAAGGCCGAATATCGTTAAAATGTGTTTTGGTAATTTCCCAACCATTACCATGTATTTTTATGGCCTAAATAAGATGTATAAATAAGATTTAGTCTGCGATGAATATGCTCTATAATTTTGCATTAGGGTTTAGTTGAAAATATCTTTGGGCAACAATATCTGAATTTTATCAATCATGGAAGTATGGACGGCAAGCCGGGGATCGATCTCCGGGGCATATATACCGGCAGGAGATGCAATATTTTGAGGCGATCGCCAATCTTCTATGGCGATTATTTATGTGCCGATTTCTGTAGCGATCTAGGGCAAAAAAAACAAAAAAACCTTTTTAGTAAATTATAGGGAAATTTACTAAAAAAGTTCAGGAAAAATTTTAGAGATTCTCTACCGGGAGAGAGTCTCAACTATTATTAAGATTTTTCCATTTTATTTAATAAAAATTAATAGTTTTTCCTGACTTTTGACCTTATAATGTGATTAAACGTAATTAGTTGAACAATAGATAATGCTAGATTTCATTTTAGCCAATTGAGCTAAAAAATACTAACTTAAATCTACGTTACTGCTAGACAGTTGGCTATTTTAACCTCATTTTTACCTAAATGGCTGAAATTTCAATTTTTCTTAAGTTTTGAAGGAGAAGAAGCAAGCTATGACTGATAAAGTTGCATCGGGCGTGCGGAATGTGGCAATTGTTGGCCCTTACTTAAGTGGTAAAACTTCATTTTTGGAAAGTGTCCTGTATGTCACCAACGCCATTAGCCGCAAAGGGAGCATCAAAGATGGCAATACCGTTGGGGACAGTTCCGCTGAAGCTCGCGCCCGTCAAATGAGTGTGGAAGTATGCGCCGCCAGCACAGTTTATCAAGACATTCGCTTCAACTTTCTTGACTGTCCAGGTTCAGTAGAATTTGCCCAAGAAACTTACAATGCGCTGATGGGTGCCGGAGCCGCGATCGTGGTTTGCGAAGCGGAAGTCAGCCGCGTTCTCACCCTCTCACCGATTTTTAAATTTTTAGATGACTGGGAAATTCCCCACATTGTTTTTATCAACAAAATGGATCGGTCAAAAAACAGTTTCATGGATGTACTCCATGCCCTGAAAACTGTTTCCAGCCGTCCTTTAGTGCCGCATCAATATCCCATTCGCAAAGGTGATGATCTAATTGGCTTTATCGACTTGGTAAGCGAGCAAGCCTATCATTACCATGCCGGGGCGGCGGCGGATCCCGTATCCATGCCGGAAGACCTGAAAGACGAAGAACACGCCGCTCGTCAGGAAATGCTCGAAGAGTTGGCCAATTTTGACGACCATCTCCTCGAAGAACTCTTAGAGGAAATCGAACCGTCCCAAGAGGAAATTGTTAAAGACCTGAAAATGGAATTAGGGGCGGATTTGATTGTGCCGGTGTTTATGGGCATTGCGGAGCAAGACTATGGGGTACGACCGCTTTTAGATGCCCTGGTTCGGGAAGCCCCAGAACCCAGCTTAACCGCCGAACGCCGAGGATTGAAGCCCAATGCCCAGGAGACGGTGGCACAAGTGGTGAAAACCTATTACACCCCTCAAGGCGGTAAACTCTCTCTGGTGCGGGTTTGGCAAGGGGAACTCACTGATGGCACGAGCTTAAATGGCGTGCGCGTTGGTGGGATGTATCAGATGATGGGTCAACAAACCCAAAGCTTGCAGACCGCTTCAGCCGGGGATTTGGTGGCGTTGGCTCGGATGGAAGGAATTGCTACCGGGGATATTTTGACGGCGAGTAATGCCAAGTTAAAAGTAGATTTACCCAAAGCACCAATGATTCCGCCAGTGTTTGCTTTGGCGGTGACGACGGAAAAACGCAGTGATGAGGTAAAAATCAGTGCGGCGATGAGTAAACTCCTGGAAGAAGACCCATCTTTAACTTGGGAACAAAATGCGGATACCCACGAGATTGTTCTCTGGGGTCAGGGGGAAGTTCATCTGAAAGTGGCGCTCGATCGCCTACAGCGGAAGTATAATTTGCCGATGACCACTCATGTGCCCCAGGTTCCTTATAAGGAAACGATTCGCAAAGCAGCAGAGAAAGTACATGGACGCTATAAGCACCAAAGTGGCGGTCATGGGATGTTTGGGGATGTGTATCTGAGTATTCAGCCGCGAGAGCGTGGGCAAGGCTTTGAATTTAGCGAGAAGATTGTGGGCGGTGTGGTGCCGAAGCAGTATATCCCTGGGGTGGAAATTGGGGTGCGCGAGTCTTTGGTGAAAGGGCCGTTGGGCTTCCCCGTGGTGGATGTGGCGGTGACTTTAACCGATGGGTCTTATCACTCGGTGGATAGTTCTGAACAGTCGTTTAAGTTGGCAGCCCGGGCAGCGATGCAGGAAGGGATGGCCAAATGCAGTCCTACGTTGCTGGAACCCATTGCCTCGGTGGAGATTTGTGCTCCCAGTGATTTTACTTCCAATATGATGCAGATTATTAGTGGGCGTCGTGGCCAAATCCTCGGCTATGAACCCATGAGTGATTGGAAGGGCTGGGATAAGGTTTCGGCGTATTTGCCCCAATCGGAAATGCAGGATTTGATTGTGGAGTTGCGATCGCTCACAATGGGTGTCGGCTTCTTTAACTGGAAGTTCGATCGCCTCCAAGAAGTCCCGGATAAATTAGCCGAACGAGTTCTGGCTACCCAAAGCAGTTATAATGGCAAGGGTTAGCGATCGCTTTTGAGTATCCCTCAATGAGAAACCGGGTTTCTTCAAGAAACCCGGTTTCTGGGGTTTCTGGGGTTTCTGGCGTTTCTTTTTGGTCTGTCCCTTATCAGAAATTTGGGTTTAAAACCCCGTCCTTCTAGGACGGCTTTCTTGTCATCGCGCAGAATATTAATAATTTATTACATACAAGCCCATATTTATGGGTCGAGAGCTACCATAAATATATGGTTAAGTAGGTCGATAAACCATGTTAGTTTTTGAGTTTAAATGCTTGGGAAAACCCGAACAATACGCGGCAATAGACGAGGCTATTCGCACATCCCAATTCATCAGAAATAAATGTCTGAGATATTGGATGGATAACAAAAGTGTCAACGGCTACGATCTCAACAAATACACTGCTAGGTTAGCCAAGGAATTCCCATTTGCAAATCAACTCAACTCGACAGCTAGACAAGCTTCTGCCGTTGGGGAACCCTGCGCGAAGCGCATACGTTGCTGGAGTGGTATAGCCAAATTATTCGATAACTGCAAGAAAAAGATTCCTGGCAAGAAAGGATTTCCTAAGTTCAAGAAGAACCAACGTTCAGTAGAGTATAAAAAGTCTGGGTGGGCGCTTTCTGAAGACAGGAAGAAGATAACTTTTACCGACAAGAATAAAATCGGCACGCTTAAACTAATCGGAACTCGCGATTTGCACTTTTATCAATTAGAGCAAATTCAGAAGATTAGGCTGGTTAAGCGTGCCGATGGCTTTTATTGCCAGTTTTGTATCTCTAGTGATTTAGCCAAGGAAGAAGTTAAGCCAACTGGCAAATGTATTGGCATTGACGTGGAATTAAATCATTTTTACACCGACAGCAATAGACATCTCCAATAATTGCCCGTCACAAAGCCATACCAAAGCTTTATATCTGATTTTTGGAGATGTCTAATGGTGAAAAGGTGGATAATCCCAGACATCTCAGAAAATCGGAGAAAGCACTAAAACGCTTGCAGCGTCGAGTTGCCAAAAAGGTTAAAGGCTCTAAAAATAGAACCAAAGCTATTAACCGTTTGGGGAGAAAACACCTGAAAGTATCTCGTCAGCGTAAAGACTTTGCGGTGAAATTAGCAAGGTGCGTGATGAAATAAACACGATTTCGTGGCGTTTGAAGACTTAAAGGTGCGGAACATGGTAAAGAATCATCGCCTAGCCAAGTCAATTAATGATGCTGGATGGTATTTGTTTCGGGAATGGTTGAAGTATTTTGCCGTTAAGTTTGGCAAGGTTGCGGTTCTCGTTGCGCCACAATACACATCGCAGGAATGTTCTAATTGCGGTAATAAAGTAAAAAAATCCCTGTCAGTAAGAACTCACATTTGTAAATGTGGTGCTGTACTGGACAGGGATGAAAATGCCGCAATTAACATTCTGATGAAGGCATTAAAATTGATGGGATATATTTCAAATACCGTAGGGCATACGGAAATCAACGCTTGTGGAGAGATGACCTTCTACTTAAACCTGGAAACGGTGCTTAAGCAAGGTTGCTCGGTGAAGCAAGAATCCCCGTGCCTTTAGGCCGGGGAGTGTCAAAACTGCAATTCCCCAGTACCTTGATGAACGGTTTTCACCCATTTCAAGCGTTTGGGACGCACGGAAATTCGGATGCCCACACTGGCAACTATCACAAACCAGTGCAACATATATAATGTGCCGCGTAAGGTTTTGACCAGGGTGCCGAAGAACGTCCGAAACCGGGTTTCTTGCTGTGGATTGCCCCGACGCAGACCTGTAAACATTCCCACCAAAGAGAGGGAAATGGCCAAAGTGGTCAGGGGACTCATTACCGGCAAATGTTTGAGATAAATCGCCATGAGTAAATCTGGGACTGCCGCATTGGGCAAGAAATACTGCATAATCCAAAACCCAAACATATCCCAAGTTTTGAGCATATCCATTCGGTTGCTGAAAATCAGCCGCCAGTAATCCAGATAGCGTTGATAGCCCCCTTCTCCCCAACGGTTGCGCTGATGCCACAGGGCTTTCAGACTGGTGACTCCTTCTTCAAGCACCGCAGGAAAGGCGATCGCCTCAATATTCCAACCATCCAAATGTAAGCGCATGGTCAGATCCAGGTCATCGGTAATGGTCAACTCGTTCCAGCCCCCACAACTTTCTAAAGCACTGCGGCGCACAAATTGACCATTGCCCCGCAGTTCCCCAATGCCGTTGACTGCAATCCGTTGCTGTTGGAAATACAGGTCTAAAGCCATTTCCGCTTCTTGTCCCCGCGTCCAGAAATTCAATGGCGCATTGGCAATCACCTTTTGCATTTGCACCGCGCCCACTCGTGCTTCGTTAAACATAGGCAACAGCCGCCGCAACATATCCGGGGGCACCTGGGCATCCGCATCAAATACCCCTAAGAAATCCCCCTGGGCTTTTAACAAAACTTCATTCAAGGCGCCGGATTTGCCTCCCTTAGCATTGGCCGACCGGCGGAGTACCTTCAGGTTGGCATATTCTTGGCTGAGGGTTTGCAAGATTTCCGGGGTGCGATCGCTACTGCAATCATCAATCACCCACACTTCATATTTTTCCGTGGGATAATCTTGATGGCAAAGCATTTTCACCAGTCGGGCAATCACCGCCTCCTCATTTTTCGCTGCCACCAGCAGGGACACTGACGGCCAGTGGGCTTGATCCGCCTGGGCTAAAGGTTCAGGAGTCTGATGGGGACGTGCCAGCAAAATCCGCAATGCCTGAAAGCAAAGCAGTCCAGTAAAGCCCACCACCAACCAGAACCCCCAGGAAACTAAATGGAGGGCGATGGTGCCAGTCCAGGCAACGATCAAAAGGATGGCCGCTTTAGCCCGACGACCCTCATATCCTGAATAAGAATAGGCGATCGCCGGATCGATTTCTCCTGCCTCTGGATCGGACAGATTATACAAAATCGCTCTAAGGGGCGGAAAATTTCTGTAAGAATGGTTTTCTGGCCAGGAATTTGCTGGCATAGGTAATCACAGTTAAATACTAATAACGATCGTGTTTGATGGCAATGAGAGATAAATTTTATCACCTCTCGCTTCCATAAAAACTCTAAATGAGTTATTGTAGCTAAAAATACCATATCTTTATTAACTGCCAGTTTTGTGGAAAAATTGAGGGTTGTTGCCCAGATCCCCTAGGGTCTTGTTCAGGACTGAACCATGCTCGTGCCAGGATGAAAACAGAAAGTTTCTCTAAGTTTCTCTCTTGGCGATCGGGGGAACCATAATTTTTTTCCTTTTGGGCGTTCAGGCGATCGCCCTCTCTGACTCCTAGGGATGAGCGATCGCCTGAACGCCCAGGTCAGTCGAATCATTTCCTGGAGACCGCTAGTAGCTTACACACGGACAAAAAATGATGGAAAACGATTCATGGGAAGCCATGAATTACCCTGATTTTATACTCATTAAGTTATTGAAACCTTTACGCTGGATTCTTTATGAAGAATCTTGAATTTTATGAAAAACTAACTGGTGTCAATCAACGCCGTTAGTCAAACTTAATCATTTCTTGATGTTTAAACAAGTTATCTAAAAAATATTATGGTAAATTAATTGAAGATAAATTTGCTATATTTGCGATATCTGCTATGTAGATATAAATACAAATAATCTTAACTTTAGCAACCCGTCGAGCAAAAATCAGAAAATCATTAAATGTACTCCCATGACTCTCTAGTGAGTCATAGATATTGCCACTACAGATTTTTGAGCGAGACACTTAATTCAGGAAAGGAGCATTAAATATGACCACTAATCTAGATCTGTTACAACCCGCAGATAAAAAAATAGTCGGCATCTATTTACCCTACTATAATCAAGAGAAAAAACGGGTATTATTACCTAGAGCGATTAGCCTTTATCGTCAAGGACATTTAGAAGGGGAAAGAAAAATTGAATGGGGAGAAAATATTAAGTTTGTGGCTAGTTGGCAAGTGTCTTCACTTCCCGCTGACCCAACTCGCTGTCGAGTTCAGTTTGATGGTAATGCGGATTTAAATTATCAACTGACCATGACGAATGTTGATTTTATTAACTTTTTAATTGAAATTATTGAAAATCACCGGCGGCATCATGTAGTTGATTTTAGCAAAGGCTTCTACAAAAAATTACTCCAAAGAAATGACTAACTAAATAACTCAAGGAATCAATATTTAAGATATTTAAGCATCAGGGATATCCGGCCAAGCTTTGTAAACAGCTTTGTAAACAAAAGATCAAGTGAGGGTTTTTTTGCCAAAATCGAGATGATTATTTGCTGATTAGTTGAAAATTCTGAACATTTCCAGCGAAAAATAAGCTATAAATTATTTATGGGTTACTAAATAAAAAGGAGTTAAGCGTGCAAAATCTTAATGCAACCAAAAAAAAACCAATGCAATATCTGTTAATTGGGTCAACAGAAGCCTATAGTGGAAAATCAACCACTATCCTGGGAATTAGTCCACAACTCCAGCAAAGCGGCCTGGAAATTGCTTATGCAAAACCTGTGGGACGATGTGAGGATGAATGGGAACCAAATCCTGTCGATGAAGATGTAAAGTTTTTGGCCAAAACCTTAAATTTGAGCGATCAAAACCTGGGAAAAACCGTACTATTTTTAGGGAAACAACTCTTTAAAGAACGCTTAGGAACAAATCAAGGCTCACTCGACTATAAAAAATATCTGCAAAATTCTTTGGCAGATATTCGCGGAGATATTATTATTATGGAAGGGCCGGCGAGTTTCGATGAGGGCTATCTTTATCAGTTATCTTTGCCAGATATCGCCGAATTAGTTGATGCTTCTGTGGTGTTGGTGACGCGGTTTGAATCCCCAGAATCAGTGGATATTTTGTTGTCGGCTAAACAACGATTGGGCGATCGCCTGATCGGTGTTGTCCTGAATGACATTCCGCCGGAAAATTTGGCAGAAACAGAAACATTAATTAAGCCATTTTTGGAACAACAAAATATAATCGTGTTTGCCATGTTGCCAAAAATTGCTTTTTTGGGGGGTGTCAGTGTCGGGGAATTAGCCGAACGATTAAACGCTCAAGTGCTTTGCCGACCTGACCGATTAAACTTAATGGTAGAAACCTTGAAAATTGGAGCCATGAATGTCAACTCGGCGCTGAAGTATCTATCAAACGGAGTCAACATGGCAGTGGTTACAGGAGGGGGACGGACGGATATTCAGTTAGCCGCTTTAGAAACGTCTACCAATTGTCTGATTGTCACCGGAAATATTCGACCTTCCCCGATTATTTTAAATCGCGCTGAAGAAGCCGAAGTGCCGGTTTTATCTGTAGACCTCGATACTTTGAAAACGGTTGAAATTATTACCGAAAGTTTGGGTAAAGTCCGCCTGCATGAACCCATGAAAGTTGACTATATTCGCCAATTATTCCAAGAGCATTTTCTGGTCGATCGCTTGTTGGCTTCCCTCAACATTGACCGACCAATTTTGGTGAGTCGTTAAGGGTTAATAGTTAGTGGTTATTGGTTAGTGGTTATTGGTTATTTGTTTTTGGTTGGTGGTTGTTTGAGCGTAATAACCAATAACCACTAACCAATAACTATTAACTATTAACTATTAATTCTCATCACTTCTTGCAGTTTGGCGTTCACTTTACCTGTGCTCAATAAATTTTCCGCTGTGTCAAAGCCGGTGGCGATATCTGGACAAAAACCACAATGCCACAGGTAAAATCCACCATTCCAAATCGCCGAATGCATTAATTCCGATGGTTTCCCTTCTAAGATCCGCTGCATTTGATGGATCAGTTGCGGGGTTGTCTCTGGGATGGGGGGGTTTTTGCCGCCAAAGTCATAGTCGTATGGATTTCGATGTAGGCGTTGGAATTCACCATTTTGGATCCTGCCAATAATGGCTGTGCGATCGCGGGGCAAATCACAACTGCCTTCTAAACCTTTGATGGTGGTAAAATTCTTGACTCCCCGTAAGGCTAACGCCTCCTGAAACAAGGTTTCCGTTGGGGGATGAACAAAACCCGCAATCAGGTGATAGTCACTGACTACAGGCGACCAAATTAACTCCAAAGTGGCGATCGGTGGTCGTTTGCCGAGTTGCTCGCGGTAGGGAACCAGACCCGCTGCTTGGGGAAAATGATTCGGCAGATAGACAAATCCCAAACCTGTGGTTTCGATGAGTTGCTGAACTTGCTGTAGGGAAAAAGTACACCAATTAATCCCTAAGCCTTGCCAAATATCGATTAAAGGGACGCCGTATTTGGTGGGCATTTTGTCCCCACCGTGCATGATCGCCGGTTGACCGACAGTCGCTAGGATTAGGGCAGTAATCACCACCAGGGGTGTCATGCGCGATCGGCCATCATAAGGACAGCCAAACACCATAGGTTTTACCCCGGAAAGCCTTAAGGTTGGGCCAATTTCTTCGTAAGCATCCAACATCCCAGCCAGTTCTTCTCCCGTGGGTCGTTTGATCCGATGGGCGATCAAAAATGCCCCGATTTGAGCGGGAGTCGCTTCTTGGTTTAGCATCATGCTCATGGCTTCTGCGGCTTCTTGGCGATTTAAATTCTCTCCAGTGTGGGGGCCACTGCCAATTTTTTGAATAAATTCTCGGAAACGATTACTCATAACAATTACTCATGTGGTTACTCATAACAATTAATCATTTGATTAGTGATTAGTGATTAATGATTTGATTTTGTAACTAAATTAACAATCAACAATCAATATTACCGCATTTGCACAGGAACGAATTCCCGGACTAGCTGCCAAAAGGTTTGGATAGGGGGAATTTGCAGGCGATCGCGGGTCGTCACCATCACCACCTGGCGGATCCAGGCATCTTTGCCTTCAGCGTCGATCTCCGATGGGAGCGATCGCACCGCTAAAGTTGGATCGTGGTAGGCATCCCACAAAGCCGTTTCTGGCAACAAAGCAATCATTTCCCCCAGGCGAACTACACCACGAAAAGCTTCTGGACTATTCAACTCTAAAGCGGCCTTCAGATTGTGTCCTTGCTGCATAAACTTATCTTGCACCAAGCGTTGCATCCCATAGCCATCCTTAAAAACTACCTGGGGATATTTCGCTAGTTCTGCCAAAGGGACGGTTTCATATTGTCCTAAAGGATGATTGGCGGCCATTAACAGTTTAATCGATTCATTGTATAAAATTTCCACAACCATTTCTGGACTTGTGGTTAAAAATCGATTATTCATCACAATCGCTAAGTCAACCAGGCCATCTTTGAGCACTTTCAAAGCGCGATCGCTGCCTAAAGTAGTCACCCGCAATTGGACTTCTGGATATTTCTGACAAAATTTCTGCAAAATCGGCGGTAAATAATAATTACAAACAGAATGAATTGCCGCCACACATAATTCTGGCTGTTTTCCTTCCAAAAGTTCTGTTAATTCCTCCAAAGCTTTTTGCCATTCTTGACAAATTCTCTGCGCCCTGGGTAAAAAACATTCTCCGGCCACAGTCAGCTTCGCTTGAGCAGTCCGATGAAATAAAGCCAATCCAACTTCCGCTTCTAACGCTTGAATTTGGCGACTAATCGTAGATTGGGTAAACCCACAGCGTCGGGCTGCTGCTTGAAAACTGCCCGTTTCTGCCACAGAGAGAAAAGCTTGCAACTGCTCGACACGCATAGAATGTTCTGGGATGTGTATGATTGGGATGTGTATGACATGGATATCAATTATATTTGCTCGAAATATTGACTAATTTATACTAAAATTTATTCGGTTTATGACTCGATAATAAGTATTTATATTAAGTGATTAAAAATCATATTTGATCATCTTGGATTATCTTGGATAATCTTTGAGAATTAGGCTTCAGTCTTAGAGCATTATCCTCAACAAATCATAAACAAATCACAAAGGACACGCCAGTTAGATTTAAATCGGCAATAACCTTATGATTACAGCCATAAAACAATCTGGCACTTGGGAAAATTTCTCAGATTTTCTCAAATATTTTCAGTCAGCTTTCCCTTAAGTTAACTCATACCTAAACGGAATATTTTGCAGCGATTGATACAAAGTTATGGCATTAATTGCATATAAGGCATGACAAAATGCAAAAAATGCAATTAAACTCACGTGACAATCGTGACTCAGATAGCGACCCGGACTTTGCTGGAGAGATCGAAGTCCAGATCGGTTTGAATATTTCGACGTAGCAGCACAAAAATCATGGGACTCTCCAGAGAAAATCAAAGCGGGATAGTGGGAGAAAAATCCCCCCATCCCGCTAGAAATAGTTTTAACTTAAAATTGCCGTTGCCGTCTGAGTTAAAAATTATTACATCAGACCGAGTTGAGAAAGAATACCGTGGCCGGTCATATACTCCGTAGCCAAACCGATCACAAAGCCCAGCATGGCTAAACGGCCATTCCAAGTTTCCGCAAACGCCGTAAATCCGAATTTAGTTTCTTTGGTTTCCATTGTTCAAGTTCTCCTGTTTGATCTGAGATAGTCAGTGTTTCTGTCAGTTCTCTTGGGGAAATGTGATGAGGCTTGGCACTGATTGGCACTGATTGGCAGTGATTGGCAGTGATTGGCAGTGATTGGCACTTACATTAAGCCAAGCTGAGACAGGATGCCTTGACCTGTGATCAGTTCTGTAGCCAAACCAATCACAAAGCCAAGCATGGCCAAGCGACCATTCCAGGTTTCCGCGAACGCCGTAAATCCGAATTTAGTTTCTTTGGTGTCCATAGTCCAGATAATTCCTTTTTTGTCAACCCACTTACACATAACTTAACGTAAGTTTTCCAAACTAGCAACATTTTTTTACATTTTTTTGGTAAATTGGGCTGAAATCTTTGTGCGGCAAAGATTTCGAGTCTTAAAACTGATCTAGAATTTGCCGATTCCTCCACCTCTTTCCTTCTATTTCGTAAAATATATGATTACATACTTGCAATAAATATCTAATAATGGGTTACAAAATATCAAGATAAACATTGGCAGAAGATAAAGATAAAGACAAAGATAAAATTTAAAAAGATAAAATTTAAGCGGGTATCCTGGTAAAAGTGACATAGCTCTAAAACTTTGCTGTTATTGGTTCATGGCATTATGCTCTTATTACGACTTTTGTTTCAAACTGGTTTGTATATTGCCACTACGGTAGTCATTGTGGCGATCTCACTCTACATAAAATTTGTCGCTGAACTGATTGGGGATGAAATTGTCTATAAAATTCCTCTTCTGGGAGATTTACTCCTGAGTATAGAAATTATAGAAATTTTAAATGTCTTAGTCTTTGCCATTTTGGGTCTAGGGTTTGGAGTAGCAACAATTTTATTACCCCGGTCTTTTAGTAATCGAGTCAGTTATCTTCTGTTATTAACCTTAGTGCCGTGTATTTATAGCATTAGCGTATTTTTTAAATATCAAATTTGGGTGCAGAGTTTCTCGATTAATGAAAATATTTCATATAGCCAAGCCCAAAAAATGACCAATACATTTTTGCGATATAAAACTCAAAATGAATCCATATTGGGGTTTTATTTGTACACGGCAAACTTCCCCGTAATTCCTGCCAAAGAAAAAGAAATGGTAGAAACCGATGAGTTGATGAACAATACTTACCAAAGAATTGCTTATGTTTTTGCTTATGCAAACGAACTGCTTCAGAAAAAATATTTTACTCCCACCAAAATCGACAGTTTATTTAAATGGCGAGGCTGGATTTTGAGAGTATTTTACTTTTTGGTTTCTATGTTTACGGCGATCGTCAACTTTAAAACAGGCTTAAATACTGTCAGACGCAGCTAATCTAGATTTCAGCTATTTCAGCCCGGAAATTTCATCGCCGACTTACGAGCGATCGCTGGAATGAAAAAAAAATTTATTAGCAAATCATCATTTTTGCCCAAGAACGACCACAAATTTAAAGATTTTGAGCGATTCCTCGGAAAATTTACCCTAATACGTTAAAATATCCTCAGCCCAAGATATCGGTTTTATAAAAAAATAGCATTAAGGCGCTGGTTATCAGGAAGCTAAAAGATTTTAGCGGGGCTAATGTGGCGGTTTTGCTGCCCCTATCGGCAGGAAATCCGTAAAAACGTGGAGAATATACATCAGACCAACAATGTGTCAATCAATCATAATGAATGACTTTATGATAATTCTGTGATGATTTTGTCTACAATTTTGGCCGTATATCTCTAAATGTCTGATTTGCCAGTCGAGTTGCAAGTCAAAGACACTCAGAAAAAACTTACTCACCACTTCCAGTTATGAAAATTCTGATTTATTCCTATAACTATCATCCAGAACCAATTGGGATTGCACCACTGATGACAGAATTGGCCGAAGGTCTCGTGAAAAGAGGGCATCAAGTGAGAGTTGTCACCTCTATGCCGAACTATCCAGAACGGGAAATTTACCCTGACTATCAGGGTAAATGGTATTTAACCGAAGAACGAAATGGTGTCACCATCCAACGCTGCGTAGTTTGGATTAGACCACGACCTAATTTATTAGATCGACTTTTACTCGACGGCACTTTTGTTTTTAATAGTTTACCCTACGCCTTGAGTGGGTGGCGTCCCGATGTGGTGTTGGCGACAGTTCCTCCCTTGCCAGTTTGCATTGCCGTGAGTATTCTGGCTAGGTTACGCCAAACGCCAGTGGTCTTGAATATCCAAGATATTCAACATGAAGCTGCCTGGGAAGTGGGATTGCTCAAAAATAAGTGGTTGTTTCAAGCGTTTGCCAAATTAGAAAAATTTGCTTGCCGACACGCAAATAAAATTAGTGTGATTGCTGATGGGTTTGTGGAAAATTTGCAGCAGA
The DNA here is from genome assembly GCF_040564635.1 of Planktothricoides raciborskii GIHE-MW2. Classification (NCBI taxonomy): domain Bacteria; kingdom Bacillati; phylum Cyanobacteriota; class Cyanophyceae; order Oscillatoriales; family Oscillatoriaceae; genus Planktothricoides; species Planktothricoides raciborskii. The sequence goes on along the minus strand of NZ_CP159837.1, from coordinate 6,049,689 downwards.
AAAATGTTCCCTTAGAAAAAATTGTGATGATTCCCAATTGGGTGAATGTGAATTTTATTCGCCCCATACCGAAGGAGACAAATTCATTTATAGAAAAACATCACCTCCCAGGCAAATTTGTGGTGCTTTATTCAGGTAATATTGCTTTAACTCAACAATTACCAACGGCGATTAAGGCCGCCGCTAAACTTAATCATATTCCTGATATTGTGTTTGTGATTGTGGGGGAAACCAAGGCAATTAATCGGGTGAGAGAGTATTGTGAAATGTTTTCGGCGCATCATGTGAAGTTATTAAACTTTGAACCCAGAGAAACTTTGCCAGATATGTTGGCGGCGGCGGATGTGGGATTAGTTGTTCAAAAACATAATGTGATTGGGTTTAATATGCCGTCAAAAATTCCGGTGCTGCTGGCGAGTGGTTGCCCGATCGCCGCTTCAGTGCCTCTGACCGGGACAGCGGCCAAAGCGGTGCAAAAAAGTGGCGGTGGTGTGGTGGTTCCTCCAGAAGATGAAGATGCTTTAGCTGCGGCGATTTTAGATCTGTATCAGCACCCGGAAAAACGGGCGGCTTTGAGTGCCAAAGGTCGGCAATATGCGATAGAAAATTATGCTTATGAGCAAGCATTGAACCGCTATGAAAGTTTGTTTTCAGAATTGGTTGAGGAAAATACTTATCGGTTGAAAGCGTTATCTAAATAATATCTAAATAAATAAGCGGGGTTAAATAGACCGTATAACAGCCAAGGAAGATGGGATGTTGTATCTGGTTTTACCGCCCTCCAGTACCGAGTCCACTGGCGGATAGGGGAGAGGCGATTTGTCCCCAAAAATTGCCGATGAAAATCTGAATTATTGCTGTAATTTCTGGTCGGTGGGGACTCTTCCTTGGCGGTGGTTGCCCCCACCGGCGAATATCAGGAGTAGCTTAGAGGAATGCGCGATCGCGTCTTAGCTTGGTTGGAAAAAAATGTGCCTCAGTCCCAGAGCAAACATATTCTTGGGGTTGAACAGATGTCAGCCCATTACGGATTGGTTAGTCACCGAATTAAATAATCAATATCAGGTGGCTAAGGAACTTGGTAAAACCTGGGTAAAAAAAGGAGAACTATTGCTGTTATTAGATGGCTTCGATGAAGTTAAGTGTCCGAGATGCCTGCGTCCAAGCTTTGAATTTATTTCACCAAGAACATGGGGAAATTGAGATAGTGGTATGCAGTCGGATTAAAGATTATCAAGAATTGCAACACCGTTTAAAGTTTCAAGGGGCGATTACGGTTCAGCCTCTTTCTCTCGAACAAATTGAGCATTATCTAGCCAATGCAGGGGCTGAATTAGCAGCAGTTATAACTGCGGTAAAAACCGATAGTCAATTGTTAGAGTTAGCCAGTTCTCCCCTGATGCTAAATATTATTACTTTGGCTTATCGGGGAATGTCTTTAGATGAATTACCCCAGATGAATTTAGACCAACGGCGACAACATTTGTTTGATACTTATATTGAGCGAATGTTTCACCGGAGAGGCGATCGCGATCCCTATCCCCAAGCCCAAGCTAAACACTGGTTAATTTGGTTAGCGCAAAAAATGGTAGAACAGTCCCAGACGGTATTTTTTATTGAACAAATGCAACCAACTTGGTTGTTGAATCAGTCTCGTTTTTTAATCTCGATCTATTTATTTTATTTATTATACTAATTGTAATTTACGTATTTGTTTTTATCAACAATTTTCCTTTTCTCCAAATAATTTTATAATTTTGTTGTCAACAATTTATTTATTCTTATTTGGCAAAATATTTCAGATCAAAAATATTTCGCCAATTGCTCAACTTAGGTGGACAGGTGTTTATACAATTCAACATATTGTTAAAGGAATGTTTATCGGTGGTGGTAATTATAGGCAGGATTTCCAGAGAAATTATTTTGCTAAAAATTTATGTAATTCACATGATAAAACTTATGTTTTATCATGGAAATATTCTGATTGTTCGTAGCCTTTTATGTGGTTTAATTCTTGGCGGCATCGTTGGCATAATTCGGGGATTAACTAAACCAGGAATAGATGAATATTATCGACCAAATCAAGGAATGTTCCAGTCTATCGGCAATTCTTTGATATTTGGGCTGATCACGGGAATCATTATGTTTATGGGGGCGAAATTTTTACGCTGGATTCCTGTTGCTTGGGGAATTTATGGACTATATTTTGGCATGGCGGCTGGGGGTGGCGCTGCTTTTCTCAAACATTTTATCCTCCGTTTAATATTATATTTTAACGGCGATATTCCCTGGAACTATGCTCGTTTTTTAGATTGGGCAACGGAACGGATATTTTTACAAAAAGTTGGCGGCGGTTATATTTTTATTCACCGGCTTTTGTTAGAACATTTTGCCCGAATGAAATAGCAAGGCAGGGGAGCGGGGAGCGGGGGAACAGGGGCGCAAGCATTGCGCCCCTACAGGGGTATTGTTTTGATGATAAAATTGCTGTGATGGGATAATTTATAGAGATAAGTAATCAAAAGCGATCGCCATTCGAGGTAGGTTCTCGGTAAACTTCTAAACATTGCTCATTAATATCGACTAACCACACTTCTCAATATAGAAACCGGGTTTCTATGGAGTAGCCTGAAGCCTTAGAAATTTTCAAATTGGAAAATCAGAAAATCACCAAATCCTGGGGTTATTGCCCTATGATGGATATTCTCAATCAGATTAATCAGCCTCGACCTTAAGGGAATTATGAGAAAGTTCCATGACAGTCTAAGTTTTATCGAAATTGTTAAATCTCAACGGTATCCATCGTTTCGAGATGACTAATATCATTCCAAACCATAAGACTCCAACCCCCGTTAACATACTCAAAAGCACAGAAGTTAGCATTGTCTTGCTGAAAAGGCAAAGGCTTTTTATGGATAATTCCCAGCACTTCTTCAAAAAAACACATTAAGATCCCACCATGAGTAACCACTACAACCGTTTCATCTGAATGCCGTTGAGCGATCGCGGTCAATACCCGAAAACTTCTCTGTCTAAGTTGCCTTAAACTTTCGCCTTCAGGGATGAGATATTCAAAAACATTACGTTCATAATCTTGTCGTTCTTGGGGAAATTTTTCGTGCATTTCAGGAAGGGTTAATCCTTGAAAAATGCCGAAATTCCATTCTCGTAATTCTGAGTTAAAAATAACTTTTTTGTCACAGATTGAAGCAATGATATTTGCCGTTTCAGCCGCACGCCCCAAGTCACTGCTATAAAGAGTCGTAAAAGAAAGACGACGCAGGCGATCGCCAAGGGCATAAGCTTGTCGGATTCCCTTCGGAGTCAAAGGACTATCTAATTGCCCCATTGCCCTATCCTGTAGATTCCATTCAGCTTCGCCATGACGGACGATGATCATTTTCATGTTTTGTTATCGTGGGAAAATTACTGAAGGAATATTAGCACTCTTAAGGGATTCGCGCTTTAGGGAAAAAAGCATTATTACACCACAAGTTCGGTAGAGCAATTTTCCCGAACTCATTAAAGAGAATGAGATAGCCTAGCAATTATCATTCTAGCAGAAAAGTATTTATCCATCTATCTTGTCAATTTTTCAAAAAAGTGATATATTATCATAGAAGCGAATTGTGAATTTTATGGAAAAAATATCCGCCGAAAATATTACAAAAGATCCCCTATTCCTGACTCTTTGCGATGCAGGGAGTCCCAAGGTAGATACCCTGCGCTTATCGCTTCATGGCAACTTACGCATATTAGAAACCTATTGCCCCCAGTTAGAATTGCTTTCCAAAATCTTTAAAGTCCAAGAGTTTCTAAATGCTGACACCACCATACCTGACGACAATATAATTGTTTTTACAGATGCCTACGATGTGGCTTGTTTACGTTATGATCCCCAAGGATTGACGGATGATTTTAAAGCAACAGGCAAAGATTTAATTGTCGGAGCCGAGACGGTGTTTGCTCATCATAGTTCTGAGGTATTACCCTTTTTTCTATCTAATTACTTAACCAGAAAAGCTAAGTACATGAATTCAGGATTTATCATTGGCTATAAATGGGCTTATAGGACGATGCTCAATTATATTTGTGATAATTTTGAGAACAGATACAGAACACCTAATAATTTTAATGATCAAAGGGTTTTGTCAAAATTTATGCTTGACAATAGCCAATTGAAACTATTAAAAATGGATATTGATAGCGACTTCAAATTTTGCTATACCCATACCTACGATAATAATCCCCTAGATTGTGAAAAAATCCCATCCTATTTTATTCATATCACTTGGTTGGCTCTTTCTATACAGGCAGAAGCTTGGGAAACCATGAAGGGATTTTATGGGCTATCTTCTGTTGCTTAAATTTAGGGTAGTGTTAGGGGTCGATGAGGGAATCGCTCCCCTCACCTCCCATTCAGAACGGAACGTGCCACTTTCACGGCATTCCGCTCCTGGCTGTGCGTGCTTTAACTTGCTCCTACTAAGGCGTCTTACGACATCCTGTTTGGCTTCGACTCATGCTTTTTTCCCCTTATGCCTAATGCCGCCTTGATGGTTAATTGGTCGTTCGATGTTTTGCATTCACCTTTCGCAGAGGCAGTTATCTGCTCAACCTTTGGCTCACTGTACGCACATTGGCTATTACATCCTATCCTTGCGGATGGCTTTGTTCATATAAGAGATACTTACAGGTCTACTTCACAGCCGCCCCACGTCAGCATATACCAGGCATTACCCTGGTCGTTGGCTTCTTAGGGCATCCCTTTCCCATATAGGCTTGCGCTTACACTTATCACTACTCATTGCTGAGAGCCAGTATGGGGTTACTTCGTTCCGTGGCTTTGGGATTATTAGTTTTAGGATACTGTCCTATCCCCCTGGGTACTTTTGGGACTTCTTAATACATGAGCCGCAAAACTCCTGTATCTTTTGTGGATGAAAAGCGAAATTCTCCACCTTTCCCCTTGACCTTTTTGGTCGCAGCGTATCAACCAGATTTCGCTACATAATAGTTGAGAGGGTTCAAGTCGGACCTTAGCCTCACGGCTGACCTTGACTAATTGGCTTGAAGGGATTCTCAAACTGGTTAAGAGTTACCTCCTTTTCAGCCCGCTTCACGCCTTTGATGGTGAGTCTCCGGGTGGGGCTGATGCCTAATTACCCCCGGCAATTGTTTGCCGGAAAGTCCGGGTATTTGTCCTCCGTTTAGGACAACAAAGCCACAGTTATAACGGTTCGGAAACCATTACCACGCGCACGTTTCAGGTATTACCATCCACTTTTCGCGTGAACGAATCGCACTCTGCATCAACTAGATTAAAAAAATCCTGATTTAAGATAACCTTTTCTAACATACCCAGAAAGAATAGAATCTGTTTTTGTCCTTTAGACATAATATACAGACGTTTGTATAAAGCTACTAACTGTGAATCTCCTTCACTACGGGCTTGAAGATAAGCTTGGAATTGTGTAACTCTGTGTTTTGCAAAAAATTCATAGAGATTATCTCCTTCAACTAATTCCTGAGCGCGTCGTTCAAATTTGGCTTTCCAATTTGATAAACCAACAGAATCATAATGTAATAATCTTAATTCATGACTTTGTTTGATAATTGTATCATCAGCACATTCCTCTGGTTCATGTATCCCATATTTTTTGATTTTAGGGCTAATCTTAATTAGCATTTTCGATGTCTCATAAGCTCTGAAATATTGACCTCCACAGAAGGATTGAGAGCAACCCAGCATTTTTGCCGCCCATATTTGCAACTTATTTGGTCTCTTTTTAAAGAGAGTTGGCATAAAAATATGCTCATAGGTTTCTTGCTCAGAGACTACTTCCATGACGTGGAAATTTAACCCATCAGCTTGGCAATCCCTCAGCACTTGTTTAATATCTCTTAAGGGATAAATTAATTCATCACAATCTATATGGGTCATCCAACTACAGTTTTTGCTGATTGCAATTTTCACCCCTTCATTTACATTGGTAATTTGTCTATCGAGAACTATAGGTGGTCTTGGCTCAGTTGTTTGAGTCCAATATTCCGATGAACAGGGAACTACAGTGACATTTTCATAGTTGGCAAAAAACTTTATGCCTTCATCCAAGGGATCGTCAAAAAAAAGAATAATTTCGTCTATTCCAATGTTTAAATGATAATTCACATACATTGTAAGCTGACTGAGGGGAGCTTTTACGGTAGAAATAATTGCTAATTTTTCCATTGTTTCTTTTGCTTTTTTCCATTATAGTTATCTTTAACGGTGCATTCCTGTAATGATTAAAAAGGGCTGGGCTGTGACAAAATGGATCTGATTTTCCATATTTCTTACTGCCTAGACCTTAATCCCAAGACGGACTTCTTTATCAATTCGTGTTAACATCGGAGGCGGAACTTTCTTGAAATAATCATCTGTAGCTTTACGAGATCCAGCCCAACAGCCATAGTCATCAACAATGAGAACGCCTCCGGTTGAGAGTCGAGGATAGAGTAGTTCAAATTCTAGGGCGGTGGATTCATACCAATCGGTATCTAAGCGCAAAACTGAGATGGTTTCTGGCTTTATTTTTGGCAATGTTTCGATAACATCTCCTTCAATAAAATTAATTTCAAAATCAAAATTATAGGCGGAGAAAGCCGTTTTAACATCATCTAATAAGGCGTAACACCAGCCAATTTTATCACCATACTTTTCGATCATTTCAAAGCCAGTGTTTCCCCGTTTGTCCACATCAAATTCGGTGGGGGTTGGCATACCCCGAAATGTGTCATATAGATATAGTTGGCGATCGCGGATGTTTCGCGCTTTCATAATTAAGGCAGCCAGTAAAGAGCTTCCGCCTCTCCATACACCGCATTCTACAATATCACCAGGTATATTCCGATCGAGTACATAGTTAACTGATGTATAAAGGGCAAAAACAGCCTCTTTACTCGTCATGGTGTAGGGCATAACCTGTTGATATAAATCCATGAACACGGGATCTTTATCAATATCGGGCGTGACGGGATCTATCATAGTCACTTGATGCTTGGTGGAGAAAACGATTGTGCGTTCAGTAGTCATGGCAACAGTAAAGGTTTAGGAATGGTTCAATCAGATTGATTTTACAAGGCTTTCGTGATTATACATTAATTTTTACCAATCTTTACCTCCAGTTAGTGCGAGATGATGATGGATCGATATGCTGGATAATTATTAGACCTTCATTTCCTCGTAGCTCAACAGTGTGTCCCAATTGTCCTCCCTGCCGATCCATGAATGTAGAAAGGAGAACTGTTGACTGGTTACGAAAGTCTGTCGGTAAGATCCATTCCTGGTATTGAGAACTGAAATTCAACGCTACAATGATATCTGATGTCTCGTTAAAGCGTTGGTAGCAGAAAAGCTCTGGGGGTGAATATAAAGAAAGGTATTCACCAAGTTGTAGGGCGGATTGTTGCCGACGTAACCGCAACAGCGATCGCGTCAGTGCCAGAAATGATCGGGAGTTATGCTTCTGTGCCTTGACATTGATACTGCTGTAGTCATGGGTGATCGGTAGCCAAGGCTGGACTGATTCCCCACAAAAACCGCCATTAGCCGAGTTATCCCAGAGCATCGGAGTGCGTTCAGGATCGCGCCCCACCCCAATACCCGGAGCTTTTATTTCCCAAGGATCTTGGATATGCTCGGAGGGAATCCAGCCATCTTCCATACCCAGTTCATCTCCGTAGTAAATCGTTGGTGTACCCCGAAGCGTCAGCAATAGCATCATGCCGATTTTGGCTTGAGCAAGTCCAATTCTGCTGGCGACGCGATGCTTATCATGATTGCCCAAGGACCAATTCGGCCATGCACCGACTGGCAGTAATCTCTCGTAACGCTCAACAATTTCTCTAACGGATTCGGCACTCCATTGAAAGTCAGAAGACATCAATTCTGAATTGAGGGGTAAATGCAGTTCATCATTGGCTCCATAGTGCTTAATAATTTCTTCTAGGGATTTATATAGTTCACCAATCAAAACGCGATCGCCATACTGATCGACAAGGCTTCGTAGCACGCGATTAAAATCGTGAATTTCTGGTATATTCTTGCTAAAAACTTCAATCAAGCGATCGGACGGTTCCATGCCCGGATGCCAGTTGGGATTCACAGGATTATCTCGAAACTGCGAATCTTTGAAGGCACGATAAGCGGCATCAACCCGAATTCCATCCACACCTCGCTGTAACCAAAAATGAAGTACATTTAACATAGCCTCTTTAGCATCAGGGTTACGCCAATTAACATCTGGCTGCTCCTTAAGAAATGAGTGTAGATAATACTGCTCTGTTTTATCATCCCATTCCCAGGCAGAAAGCCCATCAAAACGGCCAAGCCAATTATTAGGAAATTCACCGTTTGGGCCTGGATCTTTCCATATATACCAGTCTCGCTTAGGATTCGTCCGCGAAGCGCGGGATTCAATAAACCATGAATGCTGATCAGAAGTATGGGCAGCCACAAAGTCAATCACAATCTTGAGATTGCGCTCATGGCAAGATCGGATCAAGGTATCTAGTTCTGAAAGGTTGCCAAAGATAGGATCAACATTCTTATGATCGCTAACATCATAACCAAAATCGGCCATAGGAGAAGGATAGAATGGTGTCACCCAAATGGCATCTATCCCCAGCCATTCTAAATAATCGAGTCTCTGGATAATGCCGGGGATATCTCCGATGCCGTCCCCATTTGAGTCCTGAAAACTGCGTAGATAAGTTTGATAAATAACAGAAGAATTCCACCAAGGAGAATGAGACATTTCTGGTATGGGTAAGTAAAAACAATGAACAATTATTTACATTCATAAGTATCAATTATAACATATCCCTTGGCATAACAAGTCTTTTTTTCTCAGGCTTACTGTCCGTGGGATCATCCCGAATTGGCAAATATATCGGTAGGGGCGAAGCATTCCGGTAGTAAATCCTTCTTTTTAACCAATAAGCTATCTGCCGGAATGCTTCGCCCCTACAAAGTTGGTTGTACATTCTCTGGTAGGATCTACCATACCAAATAAATTGCCCGTACAAAAACAACGACTTCACTAACGATGATGATAGCACAGCAAAAAATTCATGTGACCTGTATATTTACCCATGCCATCCGTTGGGTTCCCTTTGAATTGGTTGCCAAATATATTGACAAGAATAAATTTGACATTGACTATGTGATTTTGAATGAACGTGATCCCATGATCGCGTGTTTAAAAGAGCTTAATATTCGTCATACAGTGACTTCCTTTCCTGACTATAGCAATACTCCAGAAATGGTCAAATTCCTCTATGAACATTTGCTCAAAAATAAGACTGATATTGTTCACACTCATTGGTTCGCGGGAAGTTTTGCCGGAATGCAAGCCGCGTATTATGCCCAGGTTCCCGTCCGAATATTCACTAGAGAACACCCTTCAATTAAATACTATACACGCCATGCGGCTAGTAAACATCGTTTAATCTGGGAATGTGCCACTAATGTTATTGCTGTTACGAATAAAAGCAAAGAAGGCATGATAGAAGACGGCATACCTGAGCAGAAGATCGCACTTATACCGACTGGATTTGATGTCAGTGAATATGAGAATGTAGAGACTTCACGCATCGATCAATTGCGAGCCAAATATTTAGCAAATCACCAAGGCCCAGTTATTGGCGTGGCGGCGAGGTATGTTCGCTGGAAAGGCGTTGAATACGTCATTGAAGCCTATAAAAAGGTTCTCGAAACTTATCCTAATGCTCTCTTAGTCCTTTCAGGTACAGGGATCGATCGTACCAACCTAGAGGAGAAGATTCGTAAGGCACGCAAAGAAGATATTGTTGCTCCTCAATACGACGACATTATCAGCATTACAGAAAAGTTGTCGCAATTACCTAATCATAGTTATATTGAAATTCCCTTTGAACCGGATCTTTTTGCTTTGTTTAAATTATTTGATGTTTTTGTTCATGTGCCTACTGATGATATTCAAGAAACTTTCGGACAAGTTTATGTAGATGCCATGCTTTCTAGAGTTCCATCGGTTATTACCCTTGCGGGTAGTGCGGCGGATCATGCTATCCATCAAGAAAATGCCTGGGTTGTTGATTACAAAAACAGCGAGCAAATTGCTGAAGGAATATTCGCACTCTTAAAGGATTCCCACCTTAGAGAAAAAATGATTAACAATGCTTTTCTTTGCGCCCAACAATATGACATCAAGAATCATATTCAACGAATTGAGAAATTCTATGTTTCTGAGCTAGAAAAAAGCAGGAAGGAGAATGTCTCAGATTACCACAGGGAAGATGCCTGTTCCACATAGTGGTTATACACTTGAGATTCCTAGCCTAAGTTTCCGGTTTAAAAATGATAGTTAGCTAGATATTCTAATGCCATTCTCGAACCGTAGGCGACTGCCTTTTTTTGAGATTCTTTTGGTAACAAACCATGATCAAGTAGTTGATTGACTTCATCTTGATTATGGAGAGGGACTAATCGCAAATGTTCGCTCAGGGCAACGGTTTTAAAATAGCTATCAGGTTGCTCAGTTTGAGTGACAAAAACTAGGTCAGTTTCACTGGTAAAGGGATTACCCGCAATTCCAATTAATTTGGTATTCTCAGGATTTAAGGTTGAATGAATCCCGACTTCTTCCGCTAATTCCTGTTGAGCATCTGCATAAAAATTAACTTTTGCTAGGTCTTCTCTAAAGGTAGCTAAACCGGCAACAAAATTGAGTAAACCCGGATTATCCACATTGCCCGATCGCTCTCCAATATAAACATAACCCTCTTGAGAAATGGGAACAACAGTTACAGCGATCGCCTTAGCAAAATAGGCGTAGGGATCTTGATAATTTTCTAGTCCTTTAAGCATTAATTTCAAAGCATCGGTTTTACTGCGATGTAAATCCTGGGCGTAACGGGGGTAAGTCGTTGGCCCCGTTTCTAAAAATAAGACTTGATTTTCCAGAAACCAATGGCCTGTAACTCCGGCGCCAGACCATCGCAATTTACGATCATCATAATCCCCAGGATTACGACCATCAGTAATTTCTCCCCGCTCAATTTGGGGTTGAATAACCTGCTGAATATAATCCTGAAAACGAGTTGAAATCGGTTCTCCTTGCCAATTTTGAGGAGCTTCACCATAGGAGGCACAAATCGCTTTAATTGCGCCGAATTCCTGATGCTCTAAAAGCACAATATAGTCTTTATTTTGCCGTAAAGATTCGATCAGGCGATCGCCTTTAGGTAGTGATAAAACTCTCTGGCAAATTTGCTCTAAAATAGTATTAAATTCATAGTTTTGCATTGATCTACTTTATTATTATTGTCAAAAATTTAAGATTTAATTATTTTGATAAAATTCTCGAATTTTATCAATCACAAAATCCTGTTCTTCTGTTGTTAAACTATAGGAAGACGGTAGAGAAATCCCTTTTTCGTAGGCATTTTCACTAATCGGATAGGTTTGACTCTGATCTACCATATCCCGATAGCAAGGTTGCTGATGCAAAGGACAGAAAAAGCGACGATTTTGAATGCTTTCATTGAGTAAATAGGTTTCCAGTTCAGCCCGATTTTCACTATAAAAAGAGGTAAACCAATGGACAGGGGAACAGCGTCGATCAATGGTTAAAATTTGTAACTGAGGAATATCAGCCAATTCTCGATCATACTTGTCATAAATTTCCTGTTTCTTTTGGATAATCGCCGGTAATTTTTCTAATTGAGCCACCCCGATCGCTGATTGTAATTCCGTAATGGAAAAATTAAAACCAATATGCTCATGGACAAAGGTCCCTCGGCGATCGCGTCCATGATTTTTCAGACGACGACAAGCTAGGGCAATCTCATCATTTTGGGTCAAAATAATCCCCCCTTCTCCACAGGTAATCGTCTTATTGCCATAGAAAGAAATCGCGCTGACATCGCCCTGTAAACCAACGTGTTCACCCTTAAATTTCACCCCGATCGCCTGGGCCGCATCCTCAATAACTTTCAGATTATATTGAGCGGCAAATTCCAAAACTGCCGTTAAATCTGCACTTTGTCCGTACAAATGCACAGGCATAATCGCCTTGGTTTTCTCCGTGACCAGTTTTTCCGCCGCTTCGACATCAATACATAAAGTATCGGCTTTAATTTCGCAAAAAATAGGTTTTGCTCCCGCCATAATCACCGCATTAGAAGAAGCCACAAAGGTTAAATTGGGAACAATAACTTCATCGCCATAACCGATATTTAGGGCTTTCAACCCACAATACAGAGCCGTTGTGCCATTAGATGTCGCGATCGCGTGTTTCGCCCCGGTTATTTTTTGCACTCCGGCTTCAAACTCAGCAGTAATTTGGTTCTCGGTCAAGTATGTAGAGTCTATGACACGCTTGACGGCTTCTAACTCAGCTTGATCAATCCAGGGCTCAATTTGCAGAATCATTCCCATGATATTTTCCTTCATTTAGACAAAAAACCAACATATTCACCAGTCGTTAATGAATCACTAACGCTCGTTTAAGGATTATACACTAGGCTGATTAATTTGACGAATAATTTCAGTCATCGGCCAATAACCCCAAGATGCTGTAATTTTCTGATTTTCCAATTTGAAAATCTCTAAAGCTTCAAATTCCACTCGTAATCCACTCGGGGGGAAACCCGCAAATTCCCCCAACTGCGTCCCGGTAAAACGACCGCGAAAGACCACTTTATTATCTTCTTCAATCAAATCGTCAATGCGTACCTGAATATCGGGGAAACTGGCATGAGTTTTCTTTAAAATGGCGATCGCATCTTCAATACTTCTAACTTGGGGTAAACTATGATCGTAATAGTTAGGCACAAAATAACTATACATCCCTTGGTAATCTTTATTGTTATATATTTCAAAAAAGCCCGCCACTATTTCTTTATTAGTTAAATCACTCATAAAATTTTACCCAAAATATTCTCCACCATTATAACAGAATTTTGTCAGTTGCTTCGATTCAACGCAAAATGATTAATTAAAAAAATCACCAATAAGAGCGATCGATCATTAAAAAACCAAATAGGACAAAGGTTTCAGAGATATAGTGACTTCAAATAACTCTCCGATCCGGCTCACCTGAACGTCTTCAGGTTTTATTTATCAAAAGTCTCTAGGCCGCTGGATTCGGGTAAGCACGATGAATTTGATCGATATTAGCCAAAATAATCTCATCTAATTCAATGTTAACACTCTCCAGATTTTCTTGCAGTTGTTCAATTTTGGTAGCTCCAACAATCGTGCTAGTAACAAACCAACGACTTCTCACATAAGCTAAGGCTAATTGGGCGGGTGTCATCCCGTTTTCATGGGCTAAATTGACATAAAGTTTGGTAGCTTCCATTATAGATTTTTGATCGTAATGGGAATAGATTTCTTTAAATAGGTCTAATCGAGATTTTTGGGGAATATCCGTTAAATATTTGCCTGTTAAAAATCCAAAAGCTAAAGGGTTATATGCTAATAATCCAACATGATTTAACCGACAGGCTTCGGCTAAATTGACATGAAATAGACGGTTCAAAAGACTAAAGCCATTTTGAATAGACACAATTTTAGGTAAATTCAATTGTTTGGCGATATGACAAAATTCACAAACTCCCCAAGCGGTTTCGTTACTAACTCCTAAATAACGAATTTTACCCGCTTTAATCAGAGTGGCAAAAACTTCTAATTGTTCAGCAATGGGTATAGTTTCCCTTTCCCATTGAGGATCATAGTCAGGCTGACCGAAAAGAGGAACATAGCGATCAGGCCAATGAATTTGGTATAGGTCAATATAATCGGTTTTTAAACGTTTCAGACTGCCTTCGATCGCTTCGGTGACATTGGCTTTATCAATCCGATTTTTCCCGTTTCTAATCCAAGTTAGTTGAGGACTAACACCGGCAATTTTAGTGGCAATTATTAACTTGTCTCGTGGCTGGTTAATTAACCAATTGCCAATATATTCCTCGGTCATGCCCTGGGTTTTTGTTGGATTGGGAAAAGGATATGTTTCGGAGGTGTCAATAAAGTTAACCCCTTGAGAAACCGCATAATCTAAGAGTTGGTGAGCCTCTTCTTTGGTGTTCTGATATCCATAAGTCATTGTTCCTAGGCAAATCTCAGAAACTCGTATATCGCTATCACATAATTGGTTGTATTTCATCTTAAGTTTATGTAAGCGTTAGATTAGACAAATTAGACAAAATTTTGAGGCATTGAGTGAAAAATATCAACGACAGCCATCAAGTGTCTAGTGAGAAAGAAAACGAACAAAAGGCTATAAAATCTATTCCCTCCACAACAAACAGAAGGAAAGAACATGATATAGGCATCAGCCTTGATTCATCAAAAGCTACCATATATATATGCCACTTTTTTGCTGCCACCGCTAGTACATCGGCGTTGGAGTTGACTACAGTGGTATTTTGCCAACTCAACCCCGCTCTAAGTCTATTGTGAGAACATTTGTGAGAACATTTTGCCCGAATGCGATCGCCAGCAGAGGAGCTTTCGGGGGACGCGGCAGAGGGAAAAACATCTTTCCAGGGCAAATTTAGGCAAATTATGACAAAAAAATATAGAATTCCCGGTTAATCCCGAAAATCCAGATAAAATAAGTCTGCTGTAATAACGGTGCAATTGCCTCCTCATGTCTGCAATCTCCGAATCTCCCTTTTCCCCCGAAGAAATCGCCTCCGAAGGTATTACTCCTGCGGAATATGAAGAAATCTGTAAGCGTCTCAGACGCCACCCCAACAAAGCCGAACTGGGGATGTTTGGCGTCATGTGGTCGGAACACTGCTGCTACAAGAACTCCAAACCCCTCCTGAGCCAATTTCCCACTCAAGGTCCGAGAATTTTAGTTGGGCCGGGGGAAAATGCCGGAGTGGTAGACCTGGGCGACGGTTTACGACTGGCGTTTAAAATTGAGTCCCATAATCACCCAAGTGCGATCGAACCCTTCCAAGGGGCTGCCACTGGGGTTGGCGGTATTCTGCGGGACATCTTTACAATGGGTGCTCGACCGATCGCCCTTTTCAATGCCCTGCGCTTTGGTTCCCTCGATGATGCCCGGACTCGGCGCTTATTTGCGGGGGTCGTTGATGGGATCTCACATTACGGGAACTCGGTTGGCGTACCCACCGTGGGCGGTGATGTTTACTTTGACCCCGCTTACACTGGCAACCCCTTGGTCAATGTCATGGCTTTGGGCATCATGGAAACCCCGGAAATTGTCAAAGCCGGTGCCTCTGGAGTGGGCAACCCCGTGCTCTATGTGGGTT
Source organism: Planktothricoides raciborskii GIHE-MW2 (assembly GCF_040564635.1). Classification (NCBI taxonomy): domain Bacteria; kingdom Bacillati; phylum Cyanobacteriota; class Cyanophyceae; order Oscillatoriales; family Oscillatoriaceae; genus Planktothricoides; species Planktothricoides raciborskii. The sequence goes on along the minus strand of NZ_CP159837.1, from coordinate 6,034,374 downwards.
CCACCACCGGACGGGATGGTATGGGGGGCGCGGCATTTGCCAGTGTGGAATTGAGCGATAAATCAATGGACGATCGCCCCGCAGTCCAAGTAGGCGACCCTTTCCTGGAAAAATCCCTGATTGAAGCTTGCCTGGAAGCCTTTAAAACTGGTGCAGTAGTTGCCGCCCAAGATATGGGGGCAGCCGGGATTACTTGTTCCACCTCAGAAATGGCGGCCAAAGGTGGTTTGGGCATTGAACTGGATTTAGATAAAATTCCAGTACGGGAAGCGGGGATGATTCCGTATGAATATCTGCTGTCCGAGTCCCAAGAACGGATGCTGATGGTTGCCCAGAAAGGACGGGAACAGGAATTAATTGATATTTTCCACCGTTGGGGACTTCATGCGGTGGTTGCCGGAACTGTCCTAGAAGAACCGATCGTGCGGATTTTATTCCGAGGCGGTGTAGCGGCAGAAATTCCCGCCAGTGCTTTGGCCGATGATACGCCGATTTACGATCGCCAACTTCTCAGCGAACCGCCAGAATATGCCCAAAAAGCTTGGGAATGGTCTGTGAATGATTTACCCAGTTGTACCCGTGAAGGGATAGAACTCAACGGCAAGCAGCATTCTTGGCAAGATATCCTCTTGCAACTCCTCGATACTCCCAGCATCGCTTCTAAACATTGGGTATATCGGCAGTATGACCATCAAGTGCAAAATAACACCGTGTTGCTGCCCGGAGGGGCTGATGCGGGGGTGGTGCGCTTGCGTCCGCAACTGGAAACATCTGGACAGTTTAATCGGGCTGTAGCGGGTGTGGTAGATTGCAATCCCCGTTATGTCTATCTCGACCCCTACGAAGGGGCAAAAGCGGTGATGGCGGAAGCTGCCCGGAATTTAAGCTGTGTCGGGGCTGAACCTTTGGCGATTACGGATAACTTGAATTTTGGTAGTCCCGAAAAACCCATCGGCTATTGGCAATTAGCTTCCGCTTGTCGCGGTATTGCCGAAGCTTGTGAGGAATTCGGCACCCCTGTGACCGGGGGAAATGTTTCGCTGTATAACGAAACCCTGGATTCACAAGGCAATCCGACGCCAATTTATCCGACTCCGGTAATTGGGATGGTGGGATTAATCCGCGATTTGCAGCAAATTTGTGGCCAAGGTTTTCAACACTCTGGGGATGTGATTTATCTGCTGGGATTAGCTTTAGACCACCCGACAAGCGTTCGCCTCACTCTGGGGGCTTCAGAATATCTCGCCGCCATTCATGGGGTGGTTGCCGGGAAAACGCCCAAGGTGGATTTTGACCTAGAACGCCGCGTGCAAACCGCTTGTCGGACGGGTATTCGCGAGGGTTGGGTGCGATCGGCCCATGATAGCGCGGAGGGCGGCTTTGCCGTAGCCCTGGCTGAATCTTGCATCAGCGGCAACTTGGGCGCGGAAATTCATCTGCCTTTTACTGTGGCCAACAGTCCTAAACGTTGGGATGAATTGTTATTTGCCGAAGGTGGTGGACGCATTATCGTATCTGTGGATGCGGCACATATTTCTGCTTGGGAATCCTATTTGACAGAAAAATTGGCGAATAACTGGCAAAAATTAGGCACTGTAGGGGCGGTTGGTGGAGATTTACGAATTTTCACGGATGTTAACCAGCCCTTAATCGCGGTAAGTATTAAGGAGATGAGCGATCGCTGGTATCAGGCGATCGAAAGGCGGATGCATTAATCTAACCCCAGAAACCGGGTTTCTTGGTTGCAGAACCCCAGAAACCGGGTTTCTTGGTTGGATCTCACCGTTAACTCTGATATTCACTCCCAGAAACCGGGTTTCTTTGTTGCAGGGTTTCTTGGTTGCAGAACCCCCAGAAACCGGGTTTCTTGGTTGCATCCCACAGTTAACTCTGATATTCACTCCCAGAAACCCGGTTTCTCGGCCCCAAGTTTCATAAATGTTAAGAAAGTATTAAGATTAGTTAACTGTATCCGAGAAACCCGGTTAATTGAAGCAACAGCGTTTCTAACCTGAAATGCAGCATCGATCCAAAATCTTTTAACTAACGATAACTAACGACCCCAAACCAAGGCACATTTCTATCCATGATTCCCAACTCTTCCGTTTCTTACCAGGTGAATGAGGCTGAACAGCCTCCTGAGAAATCTCTTTCTCAGGAAAATCAGGAAAATTTAGACGAAATCGAACGCCCAGATAAGCCCGAAGAGGCTTGTGGCGTTTTTGGCATCTATGCTCCCGGTGAAGATGTGGCCAAACTCACCTACTTTGGCCTTTTTGCTTTACAACATCGCGGTCAAGAATCCGCAGGTATCGCGATTTTTGACGATGGGCAAATTCACGTTCATAAAGAAATGGGATTAGTCTCCCAAGTCTTCAATGAAACCATCCTGCAACAGCTAAAGGGCAATATTGCCATTGGTCATAATCGCTACTCGACCACCGGATCGAGTCATGTGGTCAATGCCCAACCTGCGGTCTTGGAAACCCGCTTAGGCCCGGTTGCTTTAGCCCATAACGGCAACTTGGTGAATACCAGTCAACTGAGAGAAAAGTTGCTGGAAAAAGATTGTAATCTAGTCACCACCACTGATTCAGAGATGATCGTTCATGCGATCGCTGAAGAAGTGAATAGTGGTAAAGACTGGTTGTCAGGGGCGATCGCGGCTTTCCAGCAATGCATCGGCGCCTTCAGTCTCACCATTGGCACCCCGGAAGGCATCATGGGAACTCGTGACCCCCACGGGATTCGACCCCTGGTGATTGGCATCATCCCCAGCCAACCGCAGCGTTACGTCCTCGCTTCGGAAACCTGCGCTTTGGACATTATCGGCGCGGAATATCTCAGAGATGTGGAACCTGGGGAATTAGTTTGGATTACCGAAGCAGGTCTATCTTCCTATCATTGGGCAAAACCGGAGCGAAAACTCTGCATCTTTGAAATGATTTACTTTGCCCGTCCCGATAGCTTGGTTCACGACGAAACCTTGTACAGCTATCGCTTGCGTCTGGGTCGCCAACTTGCCCGCGAAGCCCCGGCAGATGTGGATATTATCATCGGCGTTCCTGACTCTGGCATTCCGGCGGCGATCGGCTTTTCCCAAGAATCGGATATTCCTTACGCCGAAGGACTGATTAAAAATCGCTATGTGGGTCGTACCTTCATCCAGCCCACTCAATCGATGCGCGAGTCGGGAATTCGGATGAAGCTTAACCCCTTGAAAGATGTGTTGACGGGCAAACGGGTAGTGATGGTCGATGATTCCATTGTGCGGGGCACGACCAGCCGAAAAATTGTCAAAGCCCTGCGAGATGCGGGGGCAACGGAGGTGCATATGCGGATTTCCTCCCCACCCGTGACTCACCCTTGCTTCTATGGTATCGACACGGACAACCAAGACCAATTGATTGCTGCCACGAAATCTGTGGCACAAATTAAAGAACAAATTGGGGTAGATTCTTTGGCTTACCTAAGTTGGGAAGGAATGCTAGAAGCCACGGGAGAAAATACCAATCATTTCTGTTCTGCTTGCTTTACTGGAGATTATCCAATTGGTGTCCCCGATGCCCTGAAACGTTCTAAGTTGATGTTAGAAAAAGTCTAAGGCGATCGAGTGAATTAACGGATTTTTTATCCTTAAGGCGTAACCCCGGTTGCGCCTTTATTTTGTGTGAGTGATACCCTCCGGGACTATTCGCGATTCCGCTTCATCGTATCGCTAAAGCGAATCTCGCTTTAATCCCGGATTAATTTTTAGCAAGTGCGATCTCTTATATTGAGTATATTTGAGAGAATTAGTTCCCGTTTTTTTATGGAAGTAAAATTCTGTCAAATGGTTGACTTCGATAGCGACGATAAATATCAAAATCACTATCCAATGTCACAATAGCGGTAATGTTTAATCTTTCAGAAATTGCCACCAAAGACAAATCGGCAAAATCTCCTGGTAAATCAGCATATCTCTCATTTAATTCAGCTATTCGCTTAAAATCTTCCGGTGAAACTGGAACCACTTTATAAAGTTCAATGGCTAAATCAGAAAGAAATTCATTTTGAGTGCGCCAATTATGACTCAGAAGATACATGACCTCAGTGACACAGGCTAGTGTAGTGATAAGTTCACTGCTACATTGTTCAAAAAAAGTTCTAACTTGTTGATGATAATGATCTCTAACACTGTAATAAGCTACTAAAATACTACTGTCAACAATTATCAGGGGATGGTAAGTCATGATTTTTCGTTTCTTTCTTTCATCTCTTGATGGCGTTTAGCAATATACTCGGCTACAACTCGTTTACGATTTTCTCGTAAGGATAAATCAGCCGGGGCATCTTCGAGCAAATGCTGCGGATGACCTCCTCGTCTTTCTACTAGGGTTTTGCGAGGTTGTAAACTCAGCCAATGCTGATAGAGTAAACGCTTGAGGAGTTCATCGGTTGTGGTTTTTTCTTTGGCTAAAATATCCACCAGATAAGATTCAGTGGTGGGGTCTAGTTGTAAGTTCAACATATTAATAGGGGAAATTGCGATCGCTTCTATTATATATGATTTCCAGGGCGGGGGACTAGATCGGAAAATCGCCACTCCGGTTATAATGTAAAATACCTGGGCGATCGCGATCGCCTGAATAACTTGTGATAAATCTCAAATAATCATGGGTTTATTCTTGTTTCAGGAAATCACTAAAAAACTTGGAGGCTATTAAATATGACTTGGCATATGCAATCAGGCGATCGGGTTCTTGAGGGATATGAAGCCGAATTTTATTTAAAAGTATTGCAAACTTCGTTTCTAACCGATTGGGATATATTTGTATTCGAGGAGGAAAGAAATGATCTCAAAGATTTTCAGCTTTGGGCTAATACAGGTAATAATTTTTTTCACCGGGCTAGTTTTAATCAACAAATTTATTTGATAAATTTCTGCCTAAAAGCTTTACTAAAGCCCGATGTTCCCATGCCTGAATTAGATCATATTTTAGAAGCTGCTGCCTTCTATCCCTTTGCTTATTTGTCCCAAATGATTGATGAAGAAATATCTCAGGAATTGCATTGGGCAGAGATAGAAAATGAACCTGAACCTGACGAATACAATTATTTTTATCGCCAAATCGCTTGGGATGCTTTTGAAAAAATGATCTTGCCCGATTTACTTGAATATGAGGAAGAAGAAGAGGAAGAATATGATCAAGAAGATTCCGTTAACTTATTTTACGAGCAAAAATATAAGTCAACGGATCTGAGTGAGTGGCAATTTGCCGTCGATTGTCTAGCAGATATAATTTTGTGGGATCGAGATTGGTTTTTTGTCACCGATTGGCCTCAATTGCTTGATGGTATGGATCCAGCCTATGCGGAAGCTATGGGAATTACGGAGAATTATTTTACGAATCGGTTGCCAAAAGTAAGCGATGAAGAAGCAATTGAACTTTTAAGAGAAATTATGGAATGGGAGTTACCAGAAACTTAGAAATTTTTGGGAGTTGGCCAGTGCTGCCATAACCGCGATATAATATTTAACAGAAGTAAGTAGGTGAACATAATTAATTGCACTTTTCTTTCCCCGCCGATAGGCTGTGGATTCCCGCCTGCGCGGGAATGACAGTTTTTTTCTCATTGGGTCTGTGGTGCATTTATTTCTGCCCGTCTACTTAAGCGATCGCCAATGTCATGGAAACAACAAACATTAAAGAAGCAGCCCGACGATTAATTGATAAATTGCCTGAGAATTCAACTTGGGATGATTTAATGTACGAAATCTATGTTAGGCAGGCCATTGAATCCGGCTTACGCGATCGGGAAGCCTGAAGAGTCATCTCTGTTGAACAAGTTAGAGCAAAATTTGGATTACAAATCAGTTTTTGACTGAAATCCTAAATAAACCAAGATATTAGTATCGTAGAAAACATTATCTAGCATTTCTTTCCTCTCTAGAAGGAATTACATCCCCTTCTAAGGTGAATTCGTGCCGATCGCACCATTGCAAAAGGGCTTCAATATGGCGTGATTTGGGCTCTTTGATTTCCTCCATATCGGCAGACGCGACCGCAAGCAAAGATTTAGCACGCCTTAGATCGTCATCATTTTCAATATCTAAAACAATTAGTCGCATTTTCACTTCCTCAAAAAACGATTGACTATTAATTATAGTATAGCATCAGGATTCAATTGCGATCTCATTCATTGTCAGCGCTGGCAGAACCGCTATATAGTGCTATATAATATTTAACAGAAGTGAGCGATCGCCAATGTGATTAATCTATTATGAATAATATCACTATTAAAAACCTTGATGATTCACTGAAAAATCGCCTACAACAGCGGGCAGAATATTATAAGCGTTCTATGGAAGAATAAGCCAAAGAGATCCTCCGGGCTGTCTTAACAGACAACTCTCTCGAAACAGAAAACTCTCCCGAATCATTAAATTTGGCAAAAGCGATCGCGCAACGTTTTGCCCATTTTGGCGATTTTGAACTGCCGACGATCGCGAGAGACTCTTTACGCGAACCTCCTAATTTTGAAGATTTACATAGATGATCTCAAGGGCGGAGGTTATATATTCATTTCAATTGTGCTTGAGACAAAACATCAGGGGCGCAAGCATTGCGCCCAAAGAAGCAAATCAAAATATATCGTAGGGGCGCAATGCTTGCGCCCCTAAAGAATTGTATTAATCTTAGTTTAAATGACTATACCAGAAACGGTTAGGGTAAACTAGCTAGTCTAACGTCAATATCTAGGCGATCGCGGCTATAATTTTAGGAAAAGTGGAGTAACTTTGTAAGTGCGCCCAATCGTACATTTGAAATGAAATAGCTGAGGTAAAAAATTTCCCGATGAATTTGCCATCATCATTAATGAATCAGGAATCTGGAAGTTTGTGGCATGAACCAAAATATTCTATGACAAATAGCGAATTAAAAGCTTATATTAAAGCGAATCGTAATGATGAATCCGCTTGTCACGAAGCCCTCAAGGTTCTGATGAATCGTAGAAATGAAAATGCCCCGAAATACTCATTAGACCTGCCTATGGAGGAGATGCAAGCTGTGTTTTCGGAAAAACTTCAGTCAAAACAGTAATGGGAACAAATAAAAGCGATCGCCTTTCCTAACAATGATGGGAAGATTGCTATACTCAATAAAAGTGTGTAGGGGTCGTCAAATAGTTAAGCTAATTATTCGAGCGACAACTTTTGATCTAACGACCCCTACTAACTGTCATCTAAAAATACTGCCACAATACTGGCATTTCATTGTCGAGCAATTTTGTGATTTTTCAACAAAATTTAATTCCTACTTACATTCTGAATTACATGGACAGCAATCATGTCCGCAATCACAATGTATCCAGTTATCTTCTTGGGCGATTTTTGCCAACTCTAATTCACTGACAAACTTAATCTCTTCTGAATCAAAAAACAAGTTGGTTAGGTTAATAATCAGTGTCATAATTTACCTCGTTAATCATTGCGAACAGCTTCTTAAGCTGGTAAACATTTTTTTAAGCTAAATACCTCCTGTTGTTATACAAAATCTCAAAATTATTAAATTCAGTAGAGCGAGTGAAGATATATGCGCTCTCAGAGAATTCAGCATTTTTAAAGTATTCTGGAAGTAAACCACACTGCTCAAATCCAAAACTTTTAGCCGCTTTAATTGCGATTAAATTTTGGTGTCTAATTTTACAAAAAACTCTCTTGATCCCTAAAACTTGAAGATGATTTAAAAAAAGTATCCACCATTTTATCAATACATTCCAACTTCTGTATTTTGATTCTATCCAAGCTAAAATGTCTGCTCTTTGATTAGAAATAGATACATTGTATATAGCTAAAATTCCACTTGGTAGATCATCAACTTTTAAAATAAAAAATCTAAAATCACCCCAATTCATGCTTAATAAATTTATAAAATGACGCTTAAAATCTAATTTGTCGGCATATTTTCTGTTAAATATGTCTGTATTTCCCCAGAATAAATGTCTTTCTTCGCTATAAAGAAAAACATTTATTATAAACTCTAAGTAATTTGTGTTAGAACCATGATTTGTATTTAATTGATCATGTAACTGCTGATAATCTAGTGAGGTAATCTGTATTTGACTCATTGTTCATTCCTATGTTTATCGTACATAGCTATTAGATAAGATAAATTCAGTTTAATCACATTCCGACAAAAGGAATTATAATAAACTTCTGGTTCAGTAAAATCTCTATATCTTTTGACATAACAACCTCCTCCACATTTATATTGAATCGCGCAACTTTTGCATTTTTCCATATTGTTAATGCTGTGATCATTGGAAAATTTTAGAGATTTATAAGATATAAAAGAATTCTCATCATCTATGTGACTAACAATAAATTGATCGCCGTAATTTGTTTCTAGTGTAGAAGAATCCATCTCGGTACAAAGTGAGAGATATCCATCGTGAGTCACAACAGCATTATAGTACACGGCTCCACAAAAGCCATCCATTCGTTTAAATGGTTTAAACCATGCTGATTTATAACGACTAGGATTACGATATAAATATTTTGAATAAATGTTAAAAAATTCTGAGTAAAAATTTTGTAAATCATCAGGATAATGACTACCGTCGATAGCTCTACCTGCCATAGAAACAGGTTCAAGACTGTGAGTTTCTATGCAATCAAATTGTTCTAAGTATTCACAGGTAGAGTCAATATTTCTGATGTCAGTTACAGTAGACCTAATGTGAACTTTAGCTCCTAATTGACTGATAAAATGTAACCGAGATTCTAATTTTGGCCAAGTTCCCACTTGAGAATCAGCGTATTTGCGCTGATTATTTTGAGTTGCTGGGTTGCCATCAATGGATATAGTTATTCTAAACTTTTTGTTAATTAACCAAGTCCAATCATCATCATTTCCTAATGTTCCATTAGTAACTAATACATAATCACCATTGATTTCTTGGCTTTCAAGATACTCTACGATTTTTTTAATAATCTGAATTTGCAATAAAGGCTCACCACCCCCCATAAAAGTAATTTGAATAGTGTCTTCTGTTGTGCCGGTGAATTGTTGAACATGATTCACATATTTTTTGACAATTTTAAATGCCAAATCTTCATTCATGTGCTGCCCTTGTGATGTAGAGTTACAATGACAATAAATACATCTTAAGTTACACATAGATGTCAGAAACATCATTAATCTGGTTGGTTTATTTTCTTCTAAATATTTTTGAGGATTAAAATAATTTAATCGATCTTCGGCTGTAAGATTAGGTAACTGTTCAGCAATATTTGATATATCTAATTGTTCTATCGTGCAAGGAAGTTTAGTTATAGTACCCAAGGCATTATTATATAAATAGCAAGCCGATAAATCATTGCTATTAATGAGAAACCAATTGTCTTTAATTAATTGACTCTCTAAATCTGCTATGTATTGAATAGTCATAATCAAAGTTTAACTTGTTTAGCTACTATTCAATCCTATGATATTAAATAATATTTGTCTATATAGAAAAAAGTTAGATTAAGTCAGATTATGAAGGAAGTTTTGTTACAAAATATTAAGCAAAAAATAGGAAAAAATAGGAAAAGTTAGGATCGAGATACGCTATAATGGCTGAAAATATTACCTGGTATAGCTTTGATGGATGTAAACGAAGTGTTACAATTCGTAGATCGCCTCGTTGTTGAACACACTGGTAAGCATTTAGATGATGTTCAAAGGGCTGTGGTTGAGGGGACTTGGCAAAGACAAACTTATGATGAGATATCCCAGAAATGCCATGTGAGTAAAAATTATGTAACTCAGGTGGGATCTGAATTATGGCAACTTTTGTCAGCAGCTTTGGATGAAAATATAAAAAAAACTAATTTTATTTCTACGATAGAAAGAATCTATATTGCATCATCAGAAAATTCCAATATTTATCAAATATATGGCAATAATAATCATTTTTCTTATCCCCAAGCACTAAATGAAGCTAGTCCAAGCAATGATCGTAAAAAAAGTAATAGCACCCCTCAGTCTAAATCCCCGCTTCTAGATTTAACCCTAGCGCCGCAAGTGATTAATTTTTATAGCAGAGACTCTGAACTGAAAACCCTGGATGATTGGATATTTAATCAAAAGACTCGTTTAGTTGCCGTGTTAGGAGTCAGTGGAATTGGCAAAACAACTCTGGTGAAAAGGTTTGTTGATGTTAATTCAACCAACTTTGAAGTCATCATCTGGAAAAGCTTAAAATACCCCAAATCATTAGAATTCCTGACTGAAGATTTATTGCAAGTTTGCCAAGTAGAAGCAAAAGCAACCATTGACGATCGCCTAAAACAACTACTGGATCTACTCACGGAGAAAAAATGTTTAATTGTCCTGGATGACGTGCAAAATATCTTTTTGCCGGGGGAATTTGCCGGACAATATCAACCAAAATATCAAGATTATCAAAACTTTTTCAAACTCATCACCGAAATTGAACATCAAAGCACCCTGATTTTACTCAGTCAAGAACAATGTGCCGAAATGGACTGTTTAGATCGGGAATTATATCCGATTAAGTCTTTAGACTTATCCGGTTTAAATGATGTGGAACTGCTGAAAGGTACAGGGTTAAAAAATGAGGAAAGTTGGTTAAACCTAATCAAGTTATATGAAGGAAATCCGGTTTATTTAAAAAATGTGGCGGGTTTAATTAAAAATATTTTTGATGGTCAGGTGGCAGATTTTTTAGGGGAAAATCACTTATTGATTACTCAGGATATGCCTTTGCCGCAATTATTAAACCGATTATCCCCCATAGAAAAGCAAGTTATTTTAGCCTTGAGTAAATTTGACCAACCTGTCACCAGAGAAGATTTAATTCAAGCTTTAGATTTGTCCTCAATGGACTTGATTCAGGGGTTGCAATCTTTGCAAAAACGGTATTTAGTCAGGAAAATTACCGGGGAAAAAGTCCGGTTTAATTTGTCTCCCGTTTTTCGGGAATATGTGAGAAGTTGCGGCGAAGGTAGTCAGCAACGCTAACCTGTTTATTTACCAATTTTTTTCCATCGCGATATCTTCAGGGGTAAGATCAGAAAAATCTATGCCCATCATATCTAAAATATTCAATAATATTTCCGGTTCCATCTCCATGATTTCTGCTGCTTTATCAAGACTAATTAATCGAGAGGCTAAAGCCCCAACGACAAAAATAAATTTTTCCTTTTGTTCTATATCATTAAACAATTGCACTTCAGCAGCAATTTATTTAAAAGTAGTTGTATTTTTCATGGATTGGCCTAAATCATAATTTAATGATTTCGTAATTAAGGCGATCTTAGTTCAGACCCAGACCCATTATACTATACCACATCGTCTTCAAGAGAGTCCTCAAGAGAAAATAAGGAGCGATCGCCCCTATTCCTGACTCAGGTATTCCAGGGGCGATCGGCTTTTATGAAAAATTGGATATTCTCTTTTAATTTATTGTGGTAGAGCGATCGCGTAGCGGCGCGGATGCGCGTTCGCGCAATAAATATGTCACCAATTCAGGAACTTGACGGGGATGAACAAACGCCGGTCGAGGATGAATTCCTTGTTCCGTATCGCAGTTTAAAACCGGATCGATCGCCGTTTTAGGAATAGAAGCAGCCCCACAAGCTGCCCCCAGTAAACCCCCAACAATGCAGGCATTTGTATCCGTATCTCCTCCACCAAATAGGGTTTCTTCAATCGCCTCCACAAAACTACTGCCTTTAATTAAATGTCGGAAAGCATGACTAAAGGCAATTTTCACAAAACCCGCTTGAGGATAATAGAGAACTGGCAAGTTTAAACGGGCTTTTTCTAACCAACCGCGTACCTCCGCATTCCCATAAGAAATCGCCCAACGTTCTGCCCGTTCAAAAGCAGTTTGCCGATCGCCTGGTTCGCGGATTAAAGAAGCGATCGCGATCGTATAACAAGCCACCGCATCACAACAAGTTGGATGAGGATGAGATAACCGACAATCTTCTTGAGCATACTGGGCTAATTCTGCATCATCTAATCGATATCCCCAAATCCCCAAAGGGGCAATTCTCATCAAACTGCCATTCGCTTTTGACTCCATACAAAACTTAGCTGCTGCCTGACTCATTCCCGCTGCATAACCTTGTTTTTGGCAAATTTCTCGCCAGGTGGGATTCTGATCGAAACAGCCCAAAGACCGATAAGTGGTTAAACCCATATCAAAGGGCTCAGACTCGATCCATTTCGCATAACTGCGGGCAATATTTTCTCGGTCAAAAGTCGGACTAAGGCACAAAGCCCGCGCTAAACAAATCGCTAATTCCGTATCATCTGTAACTTGTCCTGGGGTGAGGTTCCAAATACCACCGCCACACATTCTCATCGCCCGATCAACTTCTTCTGGGGTCGCTGACCGATTGATAAATTCCAACACTCCACCGGCAGCATCCCCAACCACCGCGCCGAGGAAACAACCTAACGCCGCATCCTCGGTATTTTGGGCTGATTCTGAGACAGTTTTTTCCGCTGCTTTCGCCATTAAATCCTGGGATAATGGCGGCTGAACTTCAGAGGATTTTTCTGATAATTTAGCGGTTTTTGCTGCTAGAAGTTGAGCCGTCTTGACTAACACATTCATCGACGGATTTGGGATCGTCGAATCCCACCAAACTTTTCGCGCCATTTTTAACAACTCAAAGACCCGCCCATCATCATTTTCTTTAGTCCGACCGGATAAATTAGCGATCCACCGTTGCGGCAGTCGATCTTTCCCGTGTAAAGCCCCAACTGCTGCCCCAACAATTGCCGCTACCGTATCATTATCAACAGTATCATTCACCGCTCTCACAATCGCTTCTTCTGGATTATCCCCATGTTTCATTAAAATATAAATAACCGTGGGAACAGTTTCCAGGAGATAAGCCCCAGAATACCATTGATTACAAGCATCAATCACCGAAAGATTTTGCCGATAAGCCTCGCGGACTTGTTCATCCAAGAACTGCCAAATAGACCCCTGATAATTCAGAAAAGCGCCGCCCCGGAAACAATAACTACTGTCAATTTCCAAATCACGAGCAATTTCTATATAAGTATTCAACCACCACTCAGGTTTAGGCGGGGTTTTCATCGTTAAAAGCTGCCAAAGCATATAGATAAACGATAAGCAAGCCGCAATGGATCCAGAGTCATTGTGAGTTAACATCGCTGACAATGCCGTATCCACCCAAAGGTCAGATTTACCGAATTTTAAATGGGGAATTAGCATCGGGGCAATCCGCATTAAAGCCCCATTGCCAGCGGACTTAATCCCACATTCAAACCAAGGTTGATGACATTGGTAATTAATCAGAAATTTTCTCACCGTAGAACCGATGCCAAAGATGCGATTTTGGTTAAATCGTTCTGCGAGGTTTTCTGGATTAAATCCCCCATCAGCGATCGCTTGTTCCAAAGTCCAGAAAGCCATTTGGGTATCATCTGATGGTATACCAATACACTGATTATTCGCATATTTGTTAGGCAAATAATCGCGAATTTCCCAATAATGATTATTTGGTTTCTGCAAGGGTTGGTTAGCATAGTCCCGAATATTTCTCTGATGAGACTTATCAATTTGTTGTTGGGTGCGTTGAAAGGAACCGGAAATCGTGTGGCGATATCGGGGCAGCATTCCTTCTGTGGTCACACCCAAAGCATCGCCGATCGCCAACCCTAACATCATCCCTTCAACTCTGTCAAAGTCAAAAAAAGATGGAGGCATGGGAGATAAATCTAGGTCAAATATTTTGCTTCGTTTAATGTCAATTTGACCCGTTTGGAATAGGTAATCTAATATTTCACGTTTATTGTTCATAGTCTTTGGTTACTTGGTTATTTATGATTTTTTCGAGATTTCTCTGGGAGTGAGTAAAGTTAGCTTAGTGGCAATGGGCAGATGTTCTGAACCCACAGGTTTTAACACATGGCTAGAATGAGATTGCCAATGGGGAGAATACCAAATATAATCTATGCGGAATAAAGGAACCGTTAATTTCCAGTTGGTGACTTTAATTAAATCACTTAATGGCCAACCGTGCGGCCAGGTAAATCCAAAGCTAAAACCAGAGATGTTAAAAGCATCTTTCAGTCCGCTGGCTACTAAGGAATAGTCTTGAGATTGGTCGGTAAAATTAAAGTCTCCGGCTGCAATTACCGGCAGAGTTTCTGTTTCGATGCGTTGGATAAAATCTTGGATTTGGGCGGTGCGATCGCCATATTGATAAACCGGAATATTCAGCCCCGGCCAAATCTTCTGAGGACGAATCCAAGGGGCGGTGGTTTGCATATTATATAACACCACAGGTTGTTGGTTTATGTTCAAAATCACCCGTTGCTGAAATTCTTTATGATTAGCTAAGTTAATTTTTTCTTTAGTCTCAATAGGATAGCGACTAAATATCGCTAAGTGAGGTGAAAAAAAATTATAGGGATAGGATGATTGGATATAGGGAAATAATTTTTTAGTATTTTCGGAAACGGTTTCTTGTAAACAAATAATATCAGGTATTTCCCGGTAAATTAATTCACCTAAAGCCTCTTTTGTGGTATGATACCAAGTGGCGTTGAGGGATAAAACTTTAATCCTCAGTGCATCATAGCTATTTGACTTGAATTGGGCTGATTCTGGGGAAAAATAATGATGATGCAGCCAACCAATTAATATTAGGCAAGCAATGGATGAGCCAATAGAAAACCATTTTTGTTTGCGGGGGATAAATCCCACTAATGGCAGGAGGAATATGGGCAAGAATAGCCAAGGAATTAAGCTACTCAGGAAAGCGACAATCCAAAGGCGATCCCAAAATAAACCTCTCAGGATAAAATAGGCAATCAGCAAGCCACAATAGCTATAACCTAACAGTTGCGCGATCGCCTTTAATCCTCGCAGCACATATCGTTTCATACAAACTTCCTTTCTGGCCATATTGACAAATAAATCGGCCATAATAACTTATATATCTAACTATCTATCCAACAAAAAAGCCCAAATCATAAAACCACTAGATATCATCATTAGTCCAGCAATTTGCCGAATTTTTTGGGCTAAATTTGGTAGAAATTATTCCTATCTCTGCTCTATCCCTGTCTCAGTGATGTGATATTTCATATCGCTGAAGCAGGGATGATTTAGTTAAGTATTTTTGCTCACCTTCTAGATTAACAATTTGAGCGCGGGTGGGGATGATCCGCGTCACCTGTGAAAGGCGATCGCGATCGCGGAGTTTTGGTTTTCTGGGTTTCTGTGTCTTTTATTCTTTTGTTTTCCTCGATTTTTATTTAGTTCGACGCAGGATTCTAAAACAAAAAAAAGACACGGCGAAAGCCCGTGTCTTTTCTTAGGCGAAAACTAATTGCTACTTGGCCATAGCCAGTTCGCGTTCTTTAGTTTCCTTAATCACTTGCTCCGCAATATTATTAGGACAAGGAGCATAGTGAGAAAATTCCATCGAGAACTGACCCCGACCGGAAGTCATCGTCCGTAAGTCCCCGATATAACCAAACATTTCACTCAAAGGAATATCCGCTTTGACGCGAACACCCATGAGGGATTTAGTCTGAGACTTAATGATGCCCCGACGCCGGTTCAAATCCCCAATCACGTCGCCCATATTATCTTCGGGAGTAAATACGTCCACATTCATAATGGGCTCAAGCAACTGTGGGCCTGCTTTGGGAATCGATTGACGATAGCCAGCTTTCGCCGCAATTTCAAAGGCGATCGCCGAGGAGTCAACTGGGTGATATCCACCATCAGTCAAACTGACTTTGAGATCCACACAGGGGAACCCAGCCAAGACACCTTTATCAATGCTTTGTTTAAATCCTTTTTCCACAGCAGGCCAATATTCTCTGGGAACACTGCCACCTGTGACTTTGGACTCAAACTGGAAGCCGCTGCCCGGTTCACCCGGTTCAATCACATAATCAATTCTGCCGAACTGACCGGAACCGCCGGACTGTTTCTTGTGGGTGTAGCTATCTTGAATCATCTTAGTAATGGATTCACGATAAGCCACTTGAGGCTTACCAACTTCCACCTCAACCCCATAAGTCCGCTTCAGGATATCAACCTTAATATCCAGGTGCAGTTCTCCCATTCCTTTAATAATGGTTTCACCGCTGTCTTGATCCGTTTCCACATGGAATGAGGGGTCTTCTTGCACCAGTCTGGTCAGTGCCGCGATCATTTTTTCATCCCCACCTTTTTGCTTGGGTTTAACGGCGATGGAGATCACCGGATCAGGGAAAACCATTGGTTCTAAGGTAGCGGGATCTTTGGGATCGCAAAGGGTATGACCTGTCTGCACATTCTTCATGCCGACGATCGCCACAATATCCCCAGCTTGGGCTGATTCAATTTCTTCGCGGTCATTGGCGTGCATTTCCACCAACCGTCCGATCCGCTCAGTCTTGCCGGTGGCAGTATTCAGCACAGTCATGCCCTTGCTTAACGTACCGGAATAGATCCGAGTAAAGGTTAAGGCACCATAGCGATCGTCCATGATTTTGAAAGCCAAAGCCCGCAATGGTTTGTCTGGATCGACGATCGCGAATTTTCCGGTTTCGTGACCTTCCAAATCCATTTCTGGTTGTGGCTTCACTTCATTGGGAGCAGGCAAATAGTCAACCACAGCATCGAGCACCAACTGCACCCCTTTATTTTTAAAAGAAGAGCCGCAATAGGTGGGGAAAAAGGCCATGTCATGAGTGCCTTTACGGATACATGACTTAATTTCTTCGATGGATAATTCTTCTCCTTCGAGATATTTTTCCATCAGGGCATCGTCTTGCTCAACCGCTTTTTCAATCAACTGTTCGCGGTAAGCTTCCACATCATCCACCATATCCGCTGGCACATCTTCGATGGTGTAGTTCATCGGATCGCCAGAATCATCCCAAATCCAAGCTTTCCGAGTCAGCAGATCCACAACCCCTTTAAATTCAGTTTCAACACCAATGGGGAGTACCATCACTAACGGTGTAGCCTTCAGAATATCTTTAACCTGTTTGACTACATTGAAGAAGTCAGCCCCGGTACGATCTAGCTTATTGACATAAATAATCCGAGCAACTTTAGAATCATTAGCATAGCGCCAGTTCGTTTCGGACTGAGGTTCCACACCACCAGAGCCGCAGAACACACCAATCCCACCATCAAGCACTTTCAGCGAGCGATACACTTCAATGGTGAAATCAACGTGACCTGGAGTATCAATAACATTCAGTTGATGATCCTTCCAGAAGCAACTGGTGGCAGCAGACTGAATGGTAATTCCCCGCTCTTGCTCCTGTTCCATAAAGTCTGTGGTAGCAGCACCTTCATGCACCTCACCAATTTTGTGAATTTTTCCAGTGAGTTTCAGGATGCGTTCAGTTGTCGTGGTCTTGCCAGCATCAACGTGGGCAAAAATGCCGATATTTCGGTAACGAGCGAGGTCTTTCTTCATAATTTAAACTAGGTGTTACAACCCATAAGGGTTATCTCTCAAGTGGGCTTCAGAGACGATCAGTGTGGCTGTTGTCACCAGCACTGATAGGAATTCATAGAAAATACTTTAGAGGTGACAATTCTTCTAAAGATTTTCATATCAATTATTAAACAATTATAAATTATTGTATCAAAATTTCTGCATCTCCTAAAGATATTTTATTTTATCACCGACTCAATGATGTGGGGGAGCGGGGGGAGCGGGGGGAGCTTCTGGTGCGGGGGAGCTTCTGGGTGCGGGGGAGTGGGGGAGCTTCTGGTGCTGGGGGGCTGGGGGGCTGGGGCGCAAGCATTGCGCCCCTACATCACCAAAAGCTCCTCATCACCAAAAGCTTCTCCCGAACCTCATCCCCTCCGCTCCTCCGCTCCCCTGCGGCAAAAGCCCCTATGGGCTCATTGGCTTGATGCCAATGATGGTGCGATGACGTGGATCCGTGGCGACGGTGGTTTTGTAGTCAAAGCCGACTTTTTGCAGGGCAGCTTCTACATCAAAGGTGTAATAGTCATCACTCCAAGGTTCGGTGCTTTTCATCAAGACAAATAGGGCTGGAGGTAAGTTTTGAATGACTGGCGATCGCGGATTATTATCGACAATGCCCAAACAGCCACCCGGTCGCAAAATTCGCAATACTTCCCGGAAAATTTCCTCAGTCGCATGACCGGGCAGTTCATGCAAAACAAATTGGAGTGTCACCACATCAAAGGAATTATCGCCAAACGGGGTTTTTTCCGCTAGACCATGTATCCATTCGGCAATTTCTCCCTGAGAATCCTGGATTTTTGCCACGGACAACATATAAGGAGATAAATCTAACCCCACTGTTCTAATTTTCTGGTTTTGTTGTTGGCAAAAATAACGGTGCAGGGGCAAAGTAGACATTCCAACGGAACAACCAATATCTAAGACATCTTGGACATGGTTGGGGCTATATTGTCCCAAAACCTGGTGGAAACTAGAGCGTAATCGTTCTTGGGCTGTTTGCCAAGAGATATTTTCTTCTGGCCAAACTCGCAAAGCCATTGACTGGGTAGCGGAAGTCGCCTCAAAAGCCGCTTGCCAGCAGAGGTTGCCTCGATCGTAAGCATGAAATGGCACCTGGTAATAGTCGGGATAGCTAATCTCTGGATTGGTGATTTGCTCTAAAAGTGCCTTAGTCTCTGAGTTATCTAGCTTTTGGCAATTTTCTCGCCAGGGAATACCCTTTTTCTCCGCTGTTTTAATGAGTACCTGTCTGGCTTGCTGTTTCATCAGACCGTAAATGGGTTTAATTTGAATCAGGAGATTGACAAACCGAGAGAGTAAATCTTCACCAGCCCAGTCTGGCTTGACTTTTGCTTCCATAGATATAAAGTGATGAATTGATATATATTTTTGATTATTGCACAAAATTTTTCGCGATCGCCTAAATGATGCAGAGGAGCTTCTTGTGCGGGGGTGCTGGCCTTTCGGCCATTCCACAGGCTCAGGGGTCAGGGTAAGAGGCGCTTCTTGTGCGGGGGTGCCGGTTAAAATAATTAACAAATGATTCCTTTAACTATCCCTTGCCATGATGACTACTAAAGATCAACTGATTCAAGAACTGGAAACCCTTCCCGAAGAACTGATGAAAGAAGCCTTAGACTTTATCTGTTTTATTCAACGTCGCCCACAACCAGAACCACCGACAACAACCAGCAAAAATATTGGCTCGGACTGGTGGGATAATCTCGATCGCTTTACTCCTGACTTTATGTGCGATCGCAATTAACTCTAATTGAAGGAATGATTGTTATGTAAATTTTTACCACAGAGGCACAGAGGACACAAAGAATTTATGTTTTTTTGCGGAGAAATGACTGTAGGGGCGAAGCATTCGCGCAACAATGTTGATAAAGCAGTCGATCGGATAAAAACGCGAATGCAACGCCGCCCTGACCGCTTAGAGGCAGGCGATCGCCTTCGGCAGCGCAACCAAGAACTTTTAATTCTGAAGAGACAGTGGCGATCGCAGAATTAAAAGTTCTTGGTGCGTTACGGGGCAGCAATATTGAACTGGATCTCTGTCTTCACGGGGGCGGGCTTTGGCACATTTGTTGACCCGCTAACACACCCTACCGCATCTGGTGGGATAATTTCCCCCCTGAACTGAGCGATCGCCCTTTAGAATAGAGGTAGATGGAAATTTCGCACTTCTATAAAGTAATGCTCCCATTTGGATCAATTCAACGACAAGACTTAATTCGTAATTTCCAGTAAATTATCAAAGATAACCCATGAATGCTCATAAATTAGCTGCAACATTTACCGAAGATGGCAAACTCGTCCTGACGGGTTTACCCTTTCACGCTGGGGACAAGGTGGAAATCATTGTCTTAAAACAACCAAAAGAGCAAAAATTATCCCAGTCAGAAAAATATGAGTACCCATTAGAAGGGACAGTGCTTCAATATGACGATCCATTTGAACCGGCTGTACCTACTGAAGATTGGGAAGTGTTGAAATGATTGTTTTAGATACTCATATTTGGATCTGGTTGGTAGACAATAACTCGCATCTCACAGACCAACTGCGACAGATCATCATTACTCATCAACCGGATGGACTAGGGGTGAGTATTTTTTCTTGCTGGGAAGTCGCTAAATTAGTCGAAAAAAATCGTTTAAAATTGGCTTATTCTTTGGATGAATGGCTGAATATGGCATTAGCTTATCCGGGAGTTCAACTACTAGAATTAACCTTACCCATTGTCGTGCAGGCAACGCAGTTAAAAGGATTTCATAATGACCCAGCCGACCAAATTATTGTGGCTACTGCCCAGATTCATAAATGTCCCTTATTGACGGTAGATTCTAAGATTGTGAATTATCCATTTGTCCAAGTGTTGAAATAGTAAAAACTAACAAGTGGTAATGGATTGATCAAAACAATAGGTCTAATAAAAATGCAGACTTGTAGAGGCCAACCCCTGTTAACCTCTACATTAGAGTATGTAGAGACGTAATCAGGACTTACGCATTATTTAATATCAAGCCCTCTATGTACGGTAGAGAGCGCGAATAAACCCCACAGATTTAGGGTTTATCCGTAAGTCCTGGTAATATATCAGGTGTTGCTACGTCTGTACAGAGGAAAAGTGCGGTAAAGTCTTTTAAGGAAAATCAGTATCAGTAAGTATCAGTAAAATATCCATGACTGCATCTATCCCCAGCAAGCCCAATGACAGCAAAGCCAACCCTTCGGACAGAAAAATGCCCGCGAATGCAGATTATCGCGAAGTCGATCGCAGCAAGTTAAGTCAGATGTATCTGCATTATGTGGAAATGAAGGATAAATATCCCCATGCTTTGTTGCTGTATCGGGTGGGCGATTTTTTTGAAACCTTTTTTCAGGATGCGATTACGATTTCCGAACAACTGGAACTGGTGCTGACCAGTAAGCAAGCGGGGGATATTGGTCGGGTGCCCATGACCGGGGTGCCCCATCATGCTTTGGAACGTTATGCCCAAATGCTGGTAGAAAAAGGGTTTGCGGTGGCGGTTTGCGACCAAGTAGAAGATGCGGCAGACGCGGTGGCTGATGGTCGGCGGTTGGTGGAACGACAAATTACCCGCGTTTTGACTCCGGGCACTTTGGTGGAAGAAGGGATGCTTCATGCCCGTCGAAATAATTTTTTGGCGGCGGTGGTGATTGTGAAAAAGAACTGGGGTCTGGCTTATGCGGATATTTCTACGGGGGAATTCTTTACCACCCAAGGGGATAATCAGGATAATTTGTATCAGGAATTGATGCGTTTGCAACCGTCGGAAATATTAGTTCCCACTAATGCCCCGGATATTGGGGTGTTGTTGCGTCCGGGAGAAAGGTCGGAACATTTGCCCCCCGGTTTGCCTTCGTCGTTTTGCTATTCTTTGCGATCGCAGAAAGCTTTTGGCATTCACGAAGCCAGACAGAAATTGATGCAGCGGTTTTATTTAAAAAGTTTAGAAGGATTGGGCTGTGAAAATTTGCCGTTGGCGGTTCGCGCTGCGGGGGGATTGTTGGAATATTTGGAAAATACTTTTGAGTATGATTCTGGGGATAAGACTCAAAAAAATTCCATCCCCCTGCAACCCGTTAGAACTTATACTATCACCGATTATCTAATTTTAGATAGTCAAAGTCGCCGCAATTTAGAAATTACTCAAACGGTTAGAGATGCGACTTTTCATGGGTCTTTGTTATGGGCGATCGATCAAACCGTCACCGCAATGGGGGGGCGGGCTTTGCGCCGTTGGGTATTGCAACCATTGCTGCAATTAAAAGGAATTCATGCCCGCCAAGAGACGATTCAAGAGTTAATTGAAAAGCGAGAATTGCGGGAAACATTGCAAGAACAGTTACGCTATATTTACGATTTAGAACGATTAACCGTGCGGGCTGGTTCCGGGACAGCAAATGCTCGTGAGTTGATCTCTTTGGCGGATTCTTTGTCAAAATTACCAGCGATCGCGCAGTTAGCGGCTAAAGGTCGTAGTGCTTATTTGCGGGCATTACAAGAAGTCCCCCAAGAGTTAGAAACTTTGGCGGAAAGACTGCGGACTCATTTGGTGGAGTCGCCCCCAATTCATATTAAGGAAGGGGGGTTAATT
This sequence comes from Planktothricoides raciborskii GIHE-MW2, assembly GCF_040564635.1. Classification (NCBI taxonomy): domain Bacteria; kingdom Bacillati; phylum Cyanobacteriota; class Cyanophyceae; order Oscillatoriales; family Oscillatoriaceae; genus Planktothricoides; species Planktothricoides raciborskii. Next base: position 6,012,255 of record NZ_CP159837.1, on the reverse strand, counting down.
CGTGCGGGGGTAAATGCTGAATTGGATCAGATGCGATCGCAGGCAGAGGGCGATCAACAATGGATTGCCAATTTAGAAGTATCAGAACGAGAACGCACGGGAATTCCTACTTTAAAAGTCGGTTTTAATAAAACTTTTGGCTATTATATCAGTATTTCTAAGGCTAAAACTGACCAAGCCCCGAATAATTATATTCGGCGGCAAACCCTGACCAATGAAGAGCGTTATATTACCCCTGAATTAAAAGAAAGAGAGGCGAGAATTCTCACCGCCCGTGATGATTTAAATCAGTTAGAATATGATATTTTTGTGGGGCTGCGATCGGAAGTTTCCGCACATACTCATTTAATTATAAAAGTAGCCAAAGCAGTGGCAGCGATCGATGTTTTATGTGGGTTGGCGCAAATTGCCCAAGAACAAGGATATTGCCGTCCAGAAATGATTACCGGGCGAGAATTGACGATTATTGATGGCCGACATCCCGTAGTTGAAAAAAGTCTTCCCGCTGGTTTCTTTGTGCCTAATTCTGCCCGGTTAGGGTCAGATGTTCCAGAAGCGGGCAACTATGAAACCCGATTTAATCGCCCAGATTTAATTATTTTAACTGGCCCAAATGCCAGCGGTAAAAGTTGTTATTTACGCCAAATTGGATTAATTCAATTGTTAGCCCAAGTGGGCAGTTTTGTCCCCGCTAGTTATGCTAAATTAGGAATATGCGATCGCATATTTACCCGTGTTGGGGCTGTGGATGATTTAGCTACGGGACAATCTACCTTTATGGTAGAAATGAATGAAACCGCCAACATTCTCAACCATGCCACAGAAACCTCCTTAGTTTTATTAGATGAAATTGGCCGAGGCACCGCCACCTTTGACGGACTTTCGATTGCTTGGGCAGTGGCAGAATATCTGGCAAATGACATTGGATCGCGGACAATTTTTGCCACCCATTACCATGAATTAAACGAACTGGCTTCAATTTTACCCAATGTGGCTAACTATCAAGTCACGGTAAAAGAATTAGCGGATAAAATAGTATTCTTACACCAAGTTCATCCTGGTGGGGCAGACCGTTCTTATGGGATTGAAGCGGCCCGGTTAGCGGGTTTACCTGCTTCGGTTATCTCCCGTGCCCGACAAGTCATGGGGCAAATTGAAAAACATAGTAAAATTGCCGTAGGTTTACGCAAAGGGGCGATTAAAAAAGAAGTCCCGGTGGAGGAATTACCGCCGATCGAACAGTTGGATATTTTTTAACTGGTAAAGCCTGTAAGGACACGGCGAAAGCCCATGTCCTTACCCAAAACCGAAATACACCAATATTCTACGCCATCCCCTGAGACACAAACCCCGACCAATAATGGGGACTGACAAACGGCAAAGTTTCCCGACAAAGGAAATCTAATCGCAACCGCTGATCCTTCACCTTTTCCGGTTCACTCCATTGTTGCCGTTCCAAATAAGCCTCTAACTTCTGTTGATAATTAGCCGCTAACTCAGCCCCGGTCATATTGCGTAATTTAAATTGAGCTTGGCGCAGCGCTTCCGACCGACTTTTATCCTGTTTTTCCTCATAATATAAAATGCAAAATAACGCCGTAGCCAAATCATTCACTGCCCACAAGGTACTGACGACATTTCGCGCACCGGCACAGAGAAAGCCACTGGCAATACTCAGAGGGTCATCGGTAATTTGGGTCACGCTTAAATTAGTTTCGCAGCAGGAGAGGAACAGTTCTGCTAAGTTCTCAAATCTCCCGGTAAAAATGCGACCGAGGGTAAGATAACCATCGAATAATAGCAGTTTTGACTCCAGGGAATTATCTAGTTGAGAACTGGCATGATGGCTGGAATGGAGGGCTTGCACTTGGTTAAGTAAAGTTTGATAGTTGCTAACAGTGGCTTGCTGATATTTTAGGCGATAATTTGGCTCGACATGGTGCATGGTTGCCAGAGTTTCGCATTCGTAGCCAGTAAAAACCAGGTCGCCCGTAGCATTTTCCACGATGCCCATTTTCGCGGGTTTCAGGTTGCCCCGTTGGTGGCAATAATTCAGGATTTGGCAACTGGGAACGATGCGAATGCGGAATTTATCGCTGAGATATTCCGGTTGTGGGGGTGGAGTTTTGGCAGAGGTGTTTAAGGGTTGACTCAAATCAAGGAATAACCCCCGTGTTTTATCAGCAGTTCTCTCACTTTGGGGAATCGGCACATTATTTAAAGGTAAAGCAGCAAAGGGAATTTGATGCAGGAACAAGTGAGGGATGATAATTAGTTCCTTAATGCCGGTGAGATATTGAGAAATCAAGTGGTTAATTTGCAAGCGTTGGGCAAGTTGCGGCAGAAATTCGCTCATTTTCTGTTGCCATACCGGGCGATTTTCCACATAAGGTTTTAACCAGTTCTCGAATATCCAATTTTGCAACGTTGCCAGACCTTCACCTTCGCAAGTATGGACTTGGGGCGGTTGATTTTGCCGCAAGATAAAAATATGGGTATGTTCGCGAGTGGTATAAAAATTGAGCATCGCGGTTTCCCCATCGTCAATTAACTTTTGCATATCCTGAAAATTCAGGGGGTTGGGTTGCAATTGACCGGCCAAAACTGGGTCTTTGCGGCGAATTTTCAGCCACGCTTGTTGCTTTTCGGCTTCTAATTGTTTAATTTTTTCCAAAGTTGCCTCACTGTTGGGGGCAGCTTGACGACTGGGGGCAAATCCTTTCATGTAGTCATTATTAAAGGACTGCAAGCGGCTACTTTGCTGTTGCAGGCGATAGTATTCCTCCACTTCCGGGGGAATTTCTCCTTGGGGGTAGAGGTCTTTGCTGGCAAATAAGTCCGCGAGGTGGCGAGCACGCGATCGTTCTGCGGTTTCTACGGCTTTGTCGTATTGTTTCAGGTTGATGTAGCATTGCACCGCGTTGGCGTAAACCGAGAAAGCATCGGCAATGATTTCTTGGCGACGTTCGTCGGTGGTTGAACCTTTGCGGAGTTGTTCCACGGCTTCTAAGGCAGGTTTGTATCCTTCTAAAGCTAGATGCCAGTTGCCTTGGAAAAAGCCTATACTGCCGAGGTTACGACCTGTTAGTAAGCATTCGACTGGCATGGTTTTGGCAGTGGCAATTTTAAGGCAGTCTCGGAAATTTTCAATCGCTTTGTCTGGTTGCTGCAATTCACGGTAAGCATTGCCAATGTTGTTGAGAGCATTTGCTTCCCCAAGGCGGTATTTAATTTCCCGACTAATAGCTAAATACTGTTCGTGGTAGGCGACTGCTTTTTCATATTGTCCCAAAGAGAAGTAAGCATTTCCTAAATGTCCCAGAGCATTTGCTTCCCCAAGGCGGTATTTGATTTCCCGACTCATAGCTAAATACTGTTCGTGGAATGCGACTGCTTTTTCAAATTTTCCTAAACAGCGGTAAATCTCGCCTAAATTTCCTAGAGAAATCGCTTGACCTTGGCGGTCTTTGATTTCCTGACTAATGTCTAAAGACTTTTGCTGAAAAATGATCGCTTTTTCATATTGTCCTAAACAGCAGTAATTCTCGCCTAAACTGCCCAGAGAAAACGCTTCTCCTTCGCGATCTTTGAGTTCCATGTTAATGCTTAAAGATTGTTCTTGGAAGATGATCGCTTTTTCATATTGTCCTAAGAAACGGTAAGTATTACCTAAATTTCCTAGAGAAATCGATTCACCTTGGCGGTCTTTGATTTCTCGACTAATCGCTAAACACTGTTCATGGAATACAATCGCTTTTTCATATTGTCCTAAAGAATAGTAAGCACTACCTAAATTTCCCAGAGAAAAAGCTTCCCCGTGACGGTTTTTAATTTTGCGACTAATCTCTAAACACTGTTCATGGAAAACAATTGCTTTTTCATATTGTCCCAAACATTGGTAAGCATTGCCTAAATTTCCCAGAGAAGATATTTCCCCTTTGCGGTCTTGAATCTCTTGATAAATTATCAGACATTGTTGCCAACAATGAACTGCAAAGACAAAGTTGCTAATATTGTGTTGCTGAATTCCCCAATCAAATAAAATATCGGCTATCTTTTCTCGGAGTGCGGTTGGCTGCAGATCGCTCCAAAGCCATTCCCCCAGTTTCAGAGCTAGATTTGTTAAAAGATTAGCCTTGGTTGGATCTCCATTATTATCGAAGTATGTAGCCACTGCAATTATTCTTTGCAAAAATCCGGGTTCGACTAACTCTGTGGGTATGTTGAAAACTTGAGATTCTTCATTATTGACTGATTGGATAATCTTTTCGATGAATTGGTCATAAGCGGCGATGCGTCGATCGTCCATTTTTTTTTCCTTCCTTTTTGGCGATTATCATTTTTGTAGGGACACGGCATTGCCGTGTCCTAATATTTAGCGTATCTATAATCGAACCCGAACATTTGAGAAAATAAAGAGTTATATTTGTAGGGACACGGCATTGCCGTGTCCTGCTATCTAGCGGTAATCGAAACACAATCTTATCAACAGAGGAAATTATGAAATCAGAATATAATCTTTCCCAAGTTGTCCCGGAGGAGGACACGGCATTGCCGTGTCCCTACGGCCATTATCCCATTTATCTGGAACCCGATGTCGAGCAATTTATGACTAAAATTGCTAAACATAAAAAGATTGATGTTCAAGTCTTGGTTAATGACTGGCTGAGAAGTAACATTAAACTGATTCAAAGTGCTGAATAAGTTGCCCAGGAGTAGGACACGGCAATGCCGTGTCCTAATATTTTTAAGTGCCTTACGGTGAATATCTACCAGATAGTTTGTACATGAGAATAGTTCAATATTTTGGTATCACAAGTGACTAATGCAATTCCATATCGTCGGGCGATCGCCACTAAAATTCTGTCGGCTGGATCTTTATGGAAATTTCCAGGTAAAGATGTGCTGGCGATCGCATCCAATGGAGATAGCGGTTCCACTACAATACCGGAATGAGTTGATGCTAATTTGTACCATTCCTCGATCGGTAAAGGGAGTGTCAATTTACCAATACTAGATTTAACCGCAATTTCCCAAACCGAAATTGCTGATACTAGCAAGCCATTTTGAGGTTCTTCAATATCAATTGCCATCCTTGCTGTTTCAGACAATTGACTAGGATCCTGAAGTAGCCATAACCAAACATGAGTATCGAGTAAAATCATTCTCCCAAAGCATCCCACAGTTCAGGCATCGGTTCATCAAAATCATCAGAAATTTTAATTGGCATACCCCGCAAAGGATAATTTTTTTTCGGTGTCTCAGAAATTGGATAGGGAACAATTCGAGCAACTGGCAAACCATTGCGAGTAATAATCACTTCAGACTGGTTAGCAGCAATTTCATCAATAATTGCCGTGAGTTCAGGATTGTTTTCCTGTAAATTTAGATATTTCATGGCTATTCACGATGAATCTTTCATTTTTTTATGATAACAGTGATTCTCAGAAACCAGGTCTCTTAAAGAACAATGTAATCGCAAGGGCGGCGTTGCATTCGGACAGAAAATCTAGGGTGGTAGTAGAAAAATGCCCGGTAAGCGAAGCCATGCCCCCCCGCGCGGGGGTAAACTGCGACGCGGAGCGGCTTCCCGTAGGCGGAACGCCTTCCCGTAGGGTAGGGTAGGGCTATATGCTTGGCCTTTACGCCCCTACGCCCTTTCTACCACATCAAAACTTTGATAAAACACTTGCCAATTGTCTTGCTGTTCCAACTTCTCAAATAACTCCTTAATTCGTTCACCCGTCCATTCTGGTAAAAGTTCTTCTTGCCGGGGAGTCAACCACGGTAAATCCAACGACTGATTCAAGACAATGGCTAAAAACTCCTCGGTTTCCAACTTGCCAAACTTAAAATTTATTGGGTTTTCAGCTTGGGCAGCCCAAGAATCTTTTTGAGGCAGCAGAATGGGCGGTTTGTCTATCAACGCATTTGGGGCAAAAGCCGACGATGGACAAAGCAAAGATTCTCCATCTTGACTACGATTCAACAATAGCAACTGATAATTTGTTTCTGGCTGTAATTCTAAATCAATCACCATCCAAAGAGACTGATTAATCGGAATCGTTGGCTGAGTCTGCTGTACCGATGCTGGAGGTGGCGGCATCATTAAGCCGCGATCGCCTCGTTTCAACGAAGCCATATCCTCATTGGTTAAAAACTGTAACCAATTATCAGAATTTTTAGCCTTTTCTTTTAATATTGACCAAGCGTTTTTTTCCAGCCAGCGCTTAAATTTATAATTCCATAACCAATCATGAATATCGAGCCAAGCACCTTTCTCTCCTCTCTTGCGATTTTTTAAACTCTCAGGATCGAGGCCATCGTCTTGCATCTCTTGTCTATATAAATCAGCCATTGCATGAACGATATTCTGGACATTGGTTCCAATCGAATTGGCATATTGCCCATCTTTACAAAGTCGCGGATCTTTTGGCATATCTTCGATCGCAATTTTTTTGTGTTGGTAGTCCAATCGGCGATCTTTAGCAAATCTTAGGGGAAAAAACACAGACTCGATTAATCCCAAATTTTTCCGTTCGATTAACTCTTGTTTGATTTCTTCTAGAAACTCTTTTGCTCCTTGCATAGATCCTCCTTTAGTTCATCGTAGCCAGTTATTTATCTTTCATCACTATAACACTCACAACAGAAAAAGCCATCCCAAAAACCTGAACAACTATTTAAACTATTTGAACTATTTTAACTATATTTACTATTTCATTAGCCAAACTACTATTTGCTTTAATTTCCAAAATATTGACATTTTTTGGCTAGATTGTCAGAGTAAATATATGCCGATTAATTCAAAAACAAAAATTATGGTTATGGTTAATAAAACTCAAAAACGATTCAATCGCTACACCACTGTCACCTGGCTGGCACAAGCCCTAGCCAACGAAAAACATTGCCAACAAGCATTATGGCAACTCACTCATTATCAATTTCCTCAGCAACCGAGTACCTACGATCCGTCAGAACATGACGATATGCTGATTCAACGAGCATTACACCTACAAAATCAAGGGTTTACGGTGTACATCGAAGATCAAAATGCCTTTAAGTATCAAGGTGAAAAGTTTAATATCTGCGTAGCGGGTAGACCGGATATTATTGCTATCAAAGATGATTGGGCTGTTGTTGAAGATGTGAAAACAGGGAAAGCCAAAGATTCACATATTATGCAAGTGCTTCTCTATATGTCTATGCTGCCGTTTGCCCCGGAAACTCAATCTTTATTTAAAGGACATATTCCACACGGTCGTTTAGTTTATGGCGATCGCACGATCGATTTGCCTAAGTGGTCTGTAAATCAGCAATTTAGACAGCGTTTACAAAATCTCATTGCCACGCTGTGTAATTCTCAGCCACCTCAAGCAAACCCTAGCTATTGGGAATGTCGTTATTGTAAAGTTCCTGCCGCTAATTGTTCCGCAAAAATGGATCAAGCCATTTGATTGACCATTTAGACACGGCAATGCCTTCAGAAACCCGGTTTCTTGGGTCTTGATGAAGATAATTGCTATCTAGTTAGTTTGCCTGAGTTTCCCTCTCAAAAATTTCATACTCATGGGGAAACTTATGAAGAAGCATTGAAAAATGCTCAAAAGGAATAATTGATAATTGTCAATTGATAATTGATAATTTTGTTTAATTAATAATTGTCAATTGTTAATTGTTAATTGTTAATTGTTAATTAATAATTGTTATGGCTAACTCGTCAGGAGTGCGATACGCACAAACCAGCCACCATAAGAAAAAACTGAATCTCAGTATATATTTATAGCGGTTGGTTCTATGATTGGTTTATGCCGCCTCTGAGCGGACTTGGTTCTAGTAGCCACGGGTTGACACCCGTGGCTTTTTTGCTAGATGCAACCCTAGACCATTTCTACTGGTTGTGGTTGAATTTGAGCATTCACTTCTGGGGAATTTTCCTCAGAAGGAGGCACTACTTGCCAGAATTTAGCCAAGGTATTTTCCCAATCTGCTAATAATTTCTGGGCTAACTTGGAACCAGTCCGTTGGGCGTGGGCTTCAATTAATTCTTTTAATTGTCGATCGCCCACTGGGGAACTAATCCGTTGAATTTTGACAATTTCTGGATTAACTTTTTCCGGGAATGAACCATCTTCATCAAAGAAATAGGCCAATCCGCCGGTCATCCCAGCGCCCACGTTGCGACCTACTTTGCCCAAGCAAACAATCACACCGCCGGTCATATATTCACAGCAGTGGTCGCCAGCCCCTTCAATGACTGCTTTACCCAGGGAATTCCGCACCGCAAACCGTTCGCCCGCTTGACCATAAGCGAATAAAGTGCCGCCGGTCGCCCCGTACAGGCAAGTGTTGCCGATAATCACGTTTTCTGAGGGATTAAAGGTGGCTTCTGGTGAGGGCTTGATGATGATTTCACCGCCATTCATGCTTTTACCCACATAGTCATTGGCTTCCCCTTCCAGGATTAAAGTCATGCCAGAAATGTTAAAGGCACCAAAACTTTGACCCGCAGACCCGCTAAACCGGAGGACAATTTGACCGCTGAAGCCGGTATTGCCGTATTTGCTGGCAATTTGACCGGAAACGCGGGCGCCGACAGAGCGATCGGTGTTGATAATTTTGACGGTTTTGTCCGCTGTGCCATGATTGGCGATCGCGAAGCGTTGCGGATGCAATATCGCCTCGGAAATTTCTGGACAGGCTAATAACTCATCATCCAACACTGGCCCATTGGTATGGACTTCGGGATGATTTAACCAATCGCGGTTTTCCCGCGTATCGGGCAAATTCAGCAGGGAATTCAGGTTAATGGTCTTAGTCTTGGCTAACTGCAACCCTTGACGGGGGGTTAAGAGATCGGCGCGACCGATGACCTCATTTAAGGAACGATAGCCCAACCGCGCCAATAGTTGCCGCACTTCTTCCGCCACAAAATAGAAGAAATTGACCACGTGCTCGGGCATTCCACTAAACCGCTTGCGGAGTTTCTCCTGCTGGGTTGTCACACCTACCGGGCAAGAGTTCATGTGGCAAATCCGCGCCATAATGCAGCCTTCCGCAATCATGGCAATGGACCCAAAGCCGTATTCTTCAGCGCCCATTAAGGCGGCCATCATTACATCCATGCCGCATTTCATGCCACCGTCAGCCCGCAATAGGACGCGATCGCGCAGCTTATTTTGCATCAGGGTCCGGTGGACTTCCGTTAAGCCCAACTCCCAGGGAACCCCCGCGTGTTTGATGGAACTCAACGGCGAAGCGCCCGTACCTCCGTCATGGCCGGAAATTTGAATAATATCTGCGTTGGCTTTTGCCACCCCAGCAGCGATCGTGCCAATCCCAATTTCCGCCACTAATTTCACCGATACCTTAGCTTGGGGATTAATTTGGTGCAAGTCAAAAATTAACTGGGCCAAATCCTCAATACTGTAGATATCGTGGTGGGGCGGTGGGGAAATCAACGGCACTCCGGGCTTAGATTTCCGCAACATGGCGATATAGGGACTGACCTTTTTACCGGGCAATTGACCGCCTTCTCCCGGTTTTGCCCCTTGAGCCACTTTAATTTCCAGTTGCTTACCGCTCATCAGGTATTCTGGTGTGACCCCAAAGCGACCGGAAGCGATTTGTTTAATGGCAGAAGAGGCGGTGTCACCGTTGCGTAGACCCCGCAAATATGGCCGAGAAGGGGATTGTCCGTTTTCATCCACATCATTGATCGTCCCAAACCGCCAGGGATCTTCGCCTCCTTCCCCAGAGTTGGACTTACCACCCATCCGGTTCATGGCGATCGCCAGAGTTTCGTGGGCTTCGGGAGAAAGCGCCCCCAGAGACATTCCCCCAGTGCAGAACCGTTTGACAATTTCTTCCACGGGTTCCACTTCGGCAATATCAATAGATGGGCGATCGCCTTGCAAATCTAACAAATCCCGTAGATTCACAATCGGACTATTTTTCAGATATTCCTGATAAAGCTGATAATGGTCAAATTCGTTAGTTTTAACAGCCTGATGCAATAACTTAGCTAAATCGGGATTATTGGCATGATATTCCCCACTGGGACGATGTTGGACAAAGCCAAAATTTTCCAGTTTTTTGAGAGCCCCGGTTTCTCCAAGAAACCCGGTTTCTCCAAGAAACCGGGTTTCAGGAAAAGCTTTGCCGTGAAATGCCATAACTTCCCGTGCCACATCAGCTACAGACAAGCCGCCAATGCGGGAAACCGTGCCTTCAAAGGCGATATTTAACAAATCTTCGCCAATACCAATTGCCTCGAAAATTTGCGCTCCTTTGTAACTGGCTAACAAAGAAATTCCCATTTTTGAGAGAATTTTTAATAAGCCAGCTTCTACGGCTTTGCAATAATTTTCTTGAGCTTTTTCTAAGGAAATTGCCTCAATTTGGCCGCGTTCCATCATCTTTTGGGTCTTAGAATTAGACCACCAATGCCGCACCGTTTCTAATGCTAAATAAGGACAAACTGCGGATGCGCCATAACCAATTAAACAAGCAAAATGATGGGTAGTCCAACATTGGGCTGTTTCCACCACAATTGAAGCTTGAGTGCGTAAACCTTCCCGGATTAAATGGTATTGAACGGTGCCCACTGCCAACAACGGCGGAATATATGTAATATTGGCACTGATTTCGGAGTGATCGCTCAAAATGATAATCTTAGTTCCGGCGGCCACCGCTTCAGAAACGGATTTTTTCAATGCTGCTAAAGCATTAGCTAAATCATCGGAACCTGTAACGATCTCATACAAAGTCGATATCCGCGCCACGTTAATGCCATGCCCATTGCCGGTAGAAATTAAATTTTCTAATTCCGGTTCATTGAGAATTGGTGACATTAATTGCAACTGTTTGGCATGGGCGGCATCTTCTTCTAATAAATTGCGATGTCCCCCTAGATAAACTTCTAGGGACATGACCAAACTTTCCCGCAATGGGTCGATCGCCGGGTTAGTAACTTGGGCAAACCGTTGCTTAAAATAGTCGTAAAGCAAATAAGGCTTATCGGACAAAACCGCCAACGGGGTATCATTGCCCATACAAAATGTGGCTTCTTTCCCGGTTTCCGCCATTGCCTGAATCATCATTTCCACATCTTCCGTGGAATAGCCAAATGCAACTTGCGATCGCAGCAAAGTTGACTCATCTAATTGAGGGGCTGGTAAATGGCCATGACGTTCAAACACAAAGCGACTTTGCAACCACTCCTTATAGGGTCGGGCTTGGGCAACGCGCTGCTTAATGTCCCAATTATGGAGAACTTCGCCACTTTCCAGGTCTACCACCATCATTTGACCAGGGCCGAGGCGTCCTTTTTCCACAATTTCCGACTCAACCAAAGGCACTACCCCAGCTTCCGAGGAAACCACCACCAAACCAGAACGAGTAATCGCATATCGGGCAGGGCGTAAACCATTCCGGTCTAAGCTGGCACCTACCTGCTTACCATCGCTAAACACTAACAAAGCCGGGCCATCCCAAGCTTCCATCACCCCGGCATTGTAATCATAGAAATCGACAATTTCTGGGTGATCGGCCAAGTCGGGCTGATTCCGAAACGCTTCGGGCACCAGCATCATAATCGCTTCCGCAGGGCTACGTTGCGATCGCACCAGCAACTCAAACACATTATCCAAGTTTGCCGAATCACTATTATCGGTGCGAACAAATGGCATCAAATCAGAAATGCGATCGCCCCAACATTCATGGGACAAATTCGCCTGCCGCGCGGTCATCCAGTTCATATTGCCCAGCAGGGTATTGATTTCGCCATTATGTCCCAACAAGCGCATCGGTTGCGCCAAGGGCCAGCGGGGCATTGTGTTGGTGCTAAAGCGGCGGTGGAATACGGCAAACGAACTCTTATAAGCGGGATTGGTCAAATCCTGATAAAACTCGCCTAAGATCGCGCCGCGTACCATGCCTTTATAGACAATCGTGCGGCAGGAAAACGAACACATATAATAGTTATTCGCCCAAGAAATTACCCCGGTTTGATTTAAGGCATCGCCCACGACCCGACGGGCTAAATATAAAGACCGTTCCAGTTCATCCCCGGTTTGCGTGGGATGGAATACCAGCAATTGAGAAATCATCGGTTCGGTTTCTCTGGCTTGGATTCCCAGCACTTCTTGTTTCACGGGCACCACCCGCCACCCAAGCACCTGAAATCCTTCTTTGACCAAAACTTTCTCGGTGACATCAACAGCCAAAGCGCGATCGCCACTATCCAGGGGCAAAAATACCATCCCCACACCGATATGTTGCCGTTGGTTGGCAATCAGCGATCGAGTTTCTTCTGTCAAAGCGGTGTCTTGGGCCAACAGTTCCCAAGGAATTGCCGTGAGAATTCCCGAACCGTCTCCAGAATCGCGATCGGCACTGCAACCGCCGCGATGTTCCATACAAGCAAGGGCGGGCAAAGCTTCTACAATAATGTTATGGCTGGCCACGCCTTTAGAGTCAGCCACAAAGCCAACTCCACAAGCATCTCGTTCTTCGACTAACCAACGTTGTCCCTGAAACTCGTTAGTAGTTTTTTGTACTTCAGTCATTTTGTTCGTTGTCCTTTGTCCTTTGTCCTTTGTCTGTTGGTTATTTCATTATTGATTATTTGTTATTTGACGAAAAACCAATAACCAATGGCTAATAACCAATAACGAATAACTAATAACAATTTATAGTGAGGTTTTTGGATCCATTTATGGGTATTTGATTATAACAAAAAAATAAAACAATATTGCATCCATCTATTACTTTTGGGCGATCGGCAGAAACCGGGTTTCGTGGAAGTTACCCGGTTTCTTGTCCCTGGGGCGGTGGGAAGCCTGGAGAGGTTAGAAACCGGGTTTCTATGTAGGGGCCGGTGGGGTGGCAAAGGTTGACCCAAGAAACCCGGTTTCTTGTCCCTGGGGCGGTGGGGTGGCAGTAACCCACCATCAGCAATTTGGTAGGGTGCGTTAGGCGGATAAAAATTTAGGGTTCCAATTAACAATTACCCGATCCGCCGTAACGCACCATTGAAAAACAGAAAGGTGCGTTACGGCGGACTTGTAAATTTTGGTAAAACTCTCAATTTTGTCACCGCCTAACACACCCTACTAAAAGCTGAGGAGATGGGCGTAACGCCCGTGTTATTAGCGAAAAAACCGGGTTTCTATTCTATCTCATTGCCGATCTTTCACATATTCTCTCAACACCGGATTCAGGATAAATTCTGTTGTTTCGTCTCCTGATTTAATTTCCACAAAAAAGCGCCTACCTAGGGATTTAACCGCAGTCAACAAATCCGCAGGGGATAATTTTGTCAGCTTTAATAGTTCTGGCAAATTTATCGGGTCTGTGGTCATAGCGAGTTTGCACATCACCGACTGTTCGGTTAAGGTCAAATTTTGCAACTGTTGGTCTAACTGCACCTGCAACGGTTCCCATAAAATTGGAGTTTGATAGGCTAAAAATTCCGCTACTCGACCAGCAAATAATTCTCGGATTTCAGTAGCGGTTAACTCTAGCCACAGCGGATTTCCGTGATACAGATCAATTAACTTTTCCCACTTATCTGGATCAGATAAATTGTGCGCTTGTAATATTTCTTTGGCGGCTTCACCTAAACCTGACAACACCAGCGATCGCACCGGAGAATTTTGTTTTTCCCAACAGTCGATCGCCAAGGGTTTTTCATTGGCGATCGCCACGATACAACTTTGATGGGTGACATCCGCGATCGTCTTGAAAAATAGCCGATAATGTTCATAAACCGACCAATCTTCACCGGCCACTTTTCCCTTATGGAACAGGATTTGCCAATCATCGATGACAATCAAACAGCGATACTGACGCAAATATTTAATCAGTTGTGAAAGTTGCATTTCGGGGCGATCGCACATCTGACTATTCGGGGAAAAAATAGTCAGCAAATTGACCAGGATATCATTCAAATTAGCATAAAAATGCAGATTGCGATAGATGACATATTCAAACTGAGGTTTAATTTGCTCAACCAAACGTAGCGCCAAAGTTGTTTTACCAATGCCACCAAATCCGAAAAGTGCCACCAAACGAGAACGTTCTTTAATAATCCACTCTTCCAGCTTCGCGAGTTCTATGGTTCTGCCGTAAAAGTTGAAAATTTCTGGGGCTGTATCTAAGTCTAGATGCGGTTCATTTTCAGTTGCCTGGGGTTTTGGGAAATTTGTGGGCGATGATCGCTGATGATGTTCTGAACAAATATTTAAGTTAGTAACTGTTGCATTATCACTTAGAATAGCTGAATAAGTACAAAAATTTACTTTCTCTAATATCGCTTTAAAATTTGCCTTACTAACCTCTTTCCCCAACCCTTTCGAGAGAATATTCCAAAGTTCTGCCCCCCGATCTCTCACATGACCTTCACCCGCATAAGTCCCTTCCGCAATTTCCGAATAAGTCTGACCATTCAAAGTGCCTTGCAGTATCGTTTCTTGCAGATAGTCCAGATGCTTTCCCGTCTGAGTAAAAACTAGATCATCTGCCAACTTCAACACTTCCGTAATTTCCATAGGTCAATGAGGATAACGGTTTTGGCTATTATATCCGATTTTTCCGACATTTCCGACATTTCCTCATTTTTACAGATAAATCTTGCCTGGGAATAAACCCCCCGTACTATAGGATCCACTTTCCTGGCCGACATTTCCGACATTTCCGATCCGGTTGTCGGAAAAAATCCGCCACATTTCCGATTGACAGGATTTATTAGATTAACTTATTATTTTTATAAGTCAAAATTTTAGTATCCCCGACATAACCTCATAATACAAAAGTAAATTCATTTGACGTGGCTTACGCAATATTTGCGATTAAACTCTAAGTCTAGAAGTTATTCGCGAATAATCATACTTCTCAAACATATAAATGATCGTAATTCGTGTTTGAGAAAAACATAATTAACAACAAAGTTAAACCATAAACCAATAACACATGGAAAATCTAGTTAATTAACATCAATTATATGTTGATAAAAATTTATTTATATTGGTCTATCGACTGATAACAAAAATTTTGGTTTCTTGAAAAATTAAGGACTGTCATTATGTTGCCAACGAATAAAGCGATCAATATTTGCCTCACTAAATCTAGTATATTTATAGTTTTAATCCTATTTTTCTTATCAGCTTGTAGCTTGGTGCTAGATAGAGATGCAGTATCAGTTAAAGTGTCTAGCTTGCCAGCCGGTCAACCCAGCTTAAAAAAAGGTAAAATTATTACCTTTGCTGGCGTTCCCAAAAAAGCAGCTAAAACAACCAAAGTAAAATTTAATAATTTAAATAGCGAACAACCCTCAAAATCTACTGAAATAGTCGTAGCTACATTTGACAACCAAATTAAACTCATAGATTTTGTTGGCCCAGAAATCAACGAGCAACCGGATTTAAGCTTTAAATCAACGGCGCGTTCTTTAGTTTTTATGAATCCTTTATTTTTAGGACTATCTTTTGAAGCCAAGAAAATTATTTTTACTGAAATAGAAAAAGATCCCGATTTTTCGAAATTAGTAGATGCCGTTGCTAATTCTTTATCATTATTTGATGATAATATTATTGATTTATCTACTAAAATTGCTTTACGAGTGGCAGAAAATCAAAAACTTATCATTGTAAATGATAACAATAACAGTGAATCATCTGGATCACCCTTAGCCTTAAGTCCATCCACTTCACCAAATAATGTAGATTCTAACCCATTCGCCCAGGAAAGTTTTCCAAAAAAATCTTGTGGCGATAATTTCCCAAAGGATCCAAAAGATTTTCCAGTGTCCTTTTATCCGGTGTTTGTTGATTACAGTGAAACAAACCTGAAAAAAATCAACTTAAATTTTTGTGAAGATGCTTACCAACTCATTAGAGAAGAAACAGGAAAAGAGTCAATTCAAGTTGGTTCTTTCACAAGTATCGATCGCGCTGAAGCATTCAAAAAATTTATGACCGATAAAGTAGGAAGTGCAGAAGTCGGCAAACCTAAAATATACGAAAATCCTCACAAACAATCTTTTAATAATTCATTTTTTAAAGTTTTTTCAAATTTAAGTTTTAAACCCGTTATAGAAGCATTAATTCCGGTTGCCAATGCACAAATAGAATCAAAGTGGCTTGAATATTCAATGGTGAGTCAATTTACTAATGATGGCTTATTTCCTGGTACAAATTGGCCGCTTTGGCATGGTTTGGAATTAAAAGTAGATTCTAGTGGCATCAAAATTGTAGGAACTCCTCTCATTGCACAGCAAGTTATAGTTCTTCCACAAAATGCCACAAATAGAAGTACGGATGCTGTTGTGGATGAAATTATTTATCCGGCTAACTTAGGAACTTGGGATGGTAACACCATCAAAACATTATCTGGGGGAAATCAAGTAGAGATAGATTTAATACCCAAACCTGGCAAAACATGGCAACCAGGTAATTATGATGTATTGATCTCAGGAGGATCTGCTTTAAAAAGAAGCGATTCTCAAAAAGGGTTAGAAGCTTTTCAAATCAATATACTTTTTTTTCTAACTGATGTCCTTGCTTTCATTACAGGTGATGAAAATGAATCAATGACACCACAAAAAATTAACGATCGATCTATTAATTTATCTCCCATAGCTGCCGATTGTCTCCCGGAACTCAATAAAGAAATTTCCAAGGAAAAGCCACAAGGATTATCTGCTTTTGCCCAGCTTACACAATGTTTAGCTAAAGCCGATAATTTAATTATAATTGCTCAAATATTTGGTATAAGTAATGAACAAATTTTTACCGAGCTATTTTCTCAATTAATCAAATTTGAAGGCGAAGCCTGGGAAAAAACTTTAGAAAATGCAGGAAAAAAAGCAGCAAATGTTTTGAATGTTTTTGAGAAAAGTGTTGCCGTAAGTAAAATATTCGTATTTGGTAAATATCTAGAACATGAAAATACTAAAAATGAATTGTATTATGCTTCTTTCTCCGTCAATGAAATTACTGAGGAGTATCCTTCTCGAACTAAAACCACACCATTTGCATCTAGGACAATTGACTTAGATTGTAGTCCTGGTAATCCAGGCAAGCGGAAATATCAAGAACTAGATGTCATCATAGAAGTTTCATGTTATTCGTCTTCAAAAGGTGGTATTTCTCTAATTAAAGCCACCAATTACTCTCAGAACGCAGTTGAAGTAAGTTTTCCCATCCCAGGTTCTCGTTCAGATTTACTACTCCCCGATCAAAGCCAGACATACAGAGCCAGCATTCCCTGGCATTTGCGAGATAACTGGAAAAATCGACCAGAAGGAATACAAACGTCTGCTCTTGATTATTTTGATTTTATTGAGCGCTTCCTACCTTATAAACTTCCGTTATCACTGAACAGTTACTCTTCCAGACAGTTAATTAAGGAAGTTAGAGTTAAATGTAGTGATAGTTCAACAACACTATGGGGAGTAGAAATTGAACCTCAGTGTGTTCCTCCCGGACTACGCGCTACATTTAAAAATATGACCGACAAGCCAATCCAAGTAGGATTAGTAGGTTTAAATAAACCTCCTATTTATTTAAAACCGGAAGAACGGTGGAGCACAGGAGGTCAGGGATCGGTTCAATCTTCAGGAACTCAGGTTACTTTGTCTATCATTATCAATTATTAAAAAATGGGTCAATAGTACCCGGCAATTAGTTTGGTAGGGTGCGTTAGTCGGGGCAAAATTTCTGGAGAAAATCAACAATTTCCTTTCCCTGCCCCCGTCTTCACGGGGGCAGGCTGTCTGTATGTAGGGGCGAAGCATATAGCCCTTCGGGCATGGCTTCGCTTACCGGGCAGTTAATTCTGGGTTTTCACAGTAAATATTTATATCCGAATGCTTCGCCCTTACCGGCAGTTACAGCGGTTTTCTGATTACTGAACCACCGTAGGGCGAAGCATTCCGGGATAAAATTTCGGTTTTTTACCCATAAATTATTTGCCGGAATGCTTGCGCCCCTACAGATATACCAATGGGATCAGGGCGAAGCATTCCGGGATGAAATTTCGGTTTTTCAGAAACCGGGTTTCTTCATCAATTTCTCGGTATAAAGCATAGATTTTCACAGAAACCCGGTTTCTTCTGGAATTAGGGCGAAGCATTCCGGGATGAAATTTCGGGTTTTTCAGAAACCGGGTTTCTTCATCAATTTCTCGGTATAAAGCATAGATTTTCACAGAAACCCGGTTTCTTCTGGAATTAGGGCGAAGCATTCCGGGATGAAATTTCGGTTTTTCAGAAACCGGGTTTCTTCATCAATTTCTCGGTATAAAGCATAGATTTTCACAGAAACCCGGTTTCTTATGCGGTAATGTTCGCCCCTACAGATATAACTAAAATACCATGAATTCAACATCAGAAATCCCTAATATTAACCATCTTAAAGCATATCCGCCAGAATTTCGGCAAATCATTAGAGAAAAAAGCGCTAATTTTGTCGGCGGCGAATTGGTCTTTTCCGCGATTAACAACTTTCTGGAACGTAAGAAAAAAGGTTATTTTACTATAGTCGGCCCACCGGGTAGCGGCAAAAGTGCTATTCTTGCCAAATATGTCAGCGAAAATCCCCAAGTTATCTATTACAGTGCCGAACTTGAAGGCAAAAATAACCCTGAAGAATTTACCGCTATTGTTGGCAGTGAATTGATGCGACGTTTATGGACAGAAAACGCCATTGAGGAAAGTTTTGTTATGCCGTTATTGCTGCAAAAAATCAGCGATTTACTCTCACCGAATGAACGGTTGACGATTGCTATTGATGGATTAGATAGAATCGATCCTCAAAATCAACCCCTTGGGACAAATTTATTGTATTTACCCAGATATCTCCCGGATAAAGTTTATTTTATTCTGACTCGTCGCCCGTTTTTGCGGGAAAAATCCGGGTTATTAATTGAGGCACCATCACAGGTTTTCGATTTAGCCCGGTGAAAAGAGGAAAGAGGAGAGAGAAAAGAGAAAAGGAGGAAAGAGAAAAGAGAAAAGATTTAGTAGGGTGCGTTAGTCGGGGCAAAATTCCTGTATCTAATCAACAATTTCCTTTCCCGACGTAACGCACCTTTATATTTGTAATATAAATGGTGCGTTACGGCGGACTTGTAAATCTTGGTCAAAATCCCAATTTTATCACCGCCTAACACACCCTACCAACAAATAAATTCAACCGAATAAGAAACCGGGTTTCTATGAAGATTTTGGTGGGGTGGCAGAGATTATATAAAGAAACCCAGACCGGCTGAATCCCTGGTTTACCCTAGCCTGATAACTTAGCCCACCTGTGCGATCGCTTGTCCAATTTCTTGAGGGGTTGCACCTGTCGCTAAAATTGCTCGAATCAGCAGTTCAATAGAAACTGAAGCATCACCATTTTCAGCGTTGGCAATTCGCGGTTGACTGGAGTGCAATTTTTCTGCTAATTCTGTTTGAGTCATCGCTTGTTGCCGTCGTTCTTTCAAGTAGCGGCTAAGAGCAAGTTTAATCTCAACGAGCGCAGTTTCTTCCGGCGTCAAGTCTAGAAATTCTGAAACGGTGCCAACTTTCCAACCTTTTTTTTCTAAATGTTGTCTTTTAGATTTTTCCATAACTTTAACCCTGGGTATCCTTGTCGTATTTACTGAGTCGTTTCTTGCAGATGTCGATTACATTTTTTGGGGTCGATCGGGTGGTTTTATTAAAAACCTCAAGAATCACAATTGCATCCTGATCAATCCGATAAATAATTCGCCAGCTTTTGTCTGTGTCTGGAATTCGCAATTCATGGCAACTTCGCCCGATACTTGGCATTGGTCTTGAGTGCGGTAATTCTAGGTTTTCACCCTGTTGCAAAAGTCTAAGCAATACACCAGCCTCTATTCGTGCCTCCGGGCTAAAAGGAGGAGTCTTTACTTCCCCATGCAGCCAAATTAACGGTTTATCAGTTTTGTCCATGTGGTCAGATATATCATATCTGATATATTTTTGCCAATTGCAGCAACTCAGTTTCCGTCTTTCAACCTAGTAGAATTGGTAGGATGCGTTAGTCGGGGAAAAATTTATGGATCCAATTAACAATTTCCTTTCCCGACGTAACGCACCTTTATATTTGTAATATAAATGGTGCGTTACGGCGGATTGGTAAATCTTGGTCAAAATCCCAATTTTATAACCGCCTAACACACCCTACCAAAAGCTATTTGCTTCACTATTCAAGTCAGCTATCATCTTGCTAATCACCTGCTTAAGAATAGGAAGACTTTTCTGTGTGGTTTTCCATAAAACTGCGACATCTGTCCCCCAATAGTCATGGACTAATTTATCTCGCATTCCGGCTACTGCTTTCCAAGGTATCTCTGGATACTGGTTTCTGAAGGATTCAGGGATATTTTTTACCGCTTCGCCGATAATTTCAATGGCTTTAGACACCGCATAAATAGTTTTTTCATCTTCGGCAAATTCTGCAAAATCAAGACCAGCTATAAATTTTTCAATCGACTGAATTGCCTCGAAAATATCCTGAAGAAAATCTAATAAAGAACGCGAAGTCATACAGTAACCGCCTCTAACAAAATTCGTTCTTTGGTTGGCGGCTTTAAGCTATTTTTTGTCACTACATCGACCTTGAGGTCTAAAAGATCACTCAGATAGTCTTCTAATTCAATTAGTTCTATCAGCGTGGGTGCTTCATCATAATCTATCAAGATTTCCACATCGCTGTCTTCGGTATCTTCCCCGCGAACATAAGACCCAAATATCCCTAACTCACTTACATGGTATTTTTCCTGAATAATCTGCTTTTGTGCGATTAAAATCTGTTTAATTTCTGCCAAAGTTTTGCGGTAGTCTGGCGGTGAGGTACAGGGGACTAATCGGGCAACGCCTACGCCATTTTCGGTGATAATGGTTTCTTCTCCTTGGCGGACTTGTTGCAACATTGTTTCTAGGTTTATATTGGCTTCTTTCACATCAATATTAAGGCTCATTTTTACTTTCTCTACTTAGGTTTAATCTATTTTAATCTATTAAAGAGAGATGCATAGAAAAGAGAAGAGAGAGGAGAGCATTTTTACGATTCACCTCTCTCCTCTCTCTTGTGACAGAAACCCAGTTTCCTGGGGCGATCGCCGCTACGGAAAGGCGCCCCTACTGGAATTTTAAGCGGGTAAGTCAGTGCTACCCATTAAAAAGCGATCGCACTCACGGGCAACTCCGCGACCTTCATTAATCGCCCAAACTACCAAACTTTGACCGCGACGGCAGTCACCGGCAGCAAACACCCCAGGAATACTGGTGGCGTACTTGCCATATTCCGCTTTCACATTACTCCGGGCATCGCGATCGCATCCCAAAGCGTCTAATAAAGGTTGTTCTGGACCGAGGAAACCCATTGCCAGCAATACCAATTGGGTGGGGATAACTCGTTCTGTCCCCGGTATCTGCTTAGGAATAAACCGACCTTGGGCGTCTTTTTCCCATTCCACTTGTACCGTATGCACCGCTTTCACATGGCCGTTTTCATCCCCCTCGAACTTCGTAGCGGTGTTTAAATAAACGCGAGGATCAGACCCAAACTTAGCCGCTGCTTCTTCTTGACCGTAGTCCATCTTATAAACTTTCGGCCATTCGGGCCACGGATTATCCGCCGCCCGTTCTAGGGGTGGTTTCGGCAAAATTTCCACTTGCACCACACTATTACAACCATGCCGGATCGAGGTGCCCACACAGTCAGTCCCAGTATCACCACCGCCAATAATCACCACATCCTTACCTTCCGCAGAAATATAAGGATATTTCACAGGGTTAAGAACCCCGGTTTCTTCAAGAAACCGGGTTTCTCCGGCCACTTTACCATTACCATTACCGTTCCCATTCTGGTTTTGATCCAAAATTGCCTGAGTATTGGCGCTGAGGAATTCCATCGCAAAGTGAATTCCTTTCAGATCGCGGCCTTCAATGGGCAGGTCGCGGGGTTTAGTGGCGCCGGTTGCCAGAATTACCGCATCAAATTCTTTCAGCAGGTTTTCTGCGGGTAAGGGCGAAGCATTTGCGTAAATATTCGTTGTCGAATCCGAAATATTTTGGCGCAAATGCTTCGCCCCTACGATTTCCGTGTTACAGACAAATTTGACCCCTTCGGCTTCTAAGACTTTCAGGCGTCGTAGCACAATTTTTTCTTTGTCCAATTTCATGTTAGGAATGCCGTACATGAGCAAACCACCAGGGCGATCGGCCCGTTCATACACTGTCACCCAATGTCCGGCTTTATTTAATTGTGCTGCTGCGGCCAAACCAGCAGGCCCAGAACCAATCACCGCCACTTTTTTACCCGTCCGCATGGCAGGGGGTTCCGGTTTTACCCAGTCTTCTTCCCAACCTTTCTCGATAATCGAATATTCGATATTTTTAATTGTCACCGGGGGGTTGGTGATGCCTAAAACGCAGGAACCCTCGCAGGGGGCAGGGCAAACCCGACCAGTGAATTCGGGGAAATTGTTGGTTTTGTGGAGGCGATCGAGGGCTTCCTGCCAAAGTCCCCGATAAATTAGGTCATTCCACTCAGGAATTAAGTTATTGATTGGGCAACCACTAGCCATCCCTTTGATCGTGGTGCCCGTATGGCAAAAAGGTGTGCCGCAGTCCATACACCGGGCCGCTTGGGTGCGGAGTTTTTCCTCCGGCATATGCAGGTGGAATTCATCCCAGTTACCGACGCGATCGCCCGGGGAAACTTCTGCTGCTACTTCACGGAGATATTCGATAAAGCCGGTTGGTTTTCCCATAGTTCTCTCTCTCAAATAATGAATGCAAGATTAATGCAAGGTTCTAGAAAAAAAGCGAGAAACCGGGTTGCTTTGACGCTACCTAAGTATGAGAAACCGGGTTTCTTTGACGCTACCAAAAAGTTAACTTTGTATCCCGAAAAGAAACCCGGTTTCTGGGTGTTTCTCTGAAAGCATTTCTTTGTGGTCTTTAGTCTGATGTCATTGGACTAAGGACAAAGGACTAAGTTATGTCAATCGTTAAGTAAATCAATGTATGTTTTAATCTCTAATAAGGATGATGACCGGACGAGAGGACAATCTTGACCACTATCTTGACTATTATACAGAGTACCCGCCAATTAGGGTATTTATTGTAACCTTTATTTAAGGTTAATCATGTTAAGGAATCAGGACGAAGCGCGATCGGTGCGGTAGGGGCGAAGCATTCCGGCAGATAATTTATGGGTAAAAATAGTAACCCTAATCCCGGAATGCTTCGCCCTGACGAAGCGCGATCGGTGCGGTAGGGGCGAAGCATTCCGGCAGATAATTTATGGGTAAAAATATTAACCCTAGTGCCGGAATGCTTCGCCCTGAAGAATCATTGTAGGGGCGAAGCATTCCGGCAGATAATTTATGGGTAAAAATATTAACCCTAATCCCGGAATGCTTCGCCCTGAAGAAGCATTGTAGGGGCGAAGCATTCCGGCAGATAATTTATGGGTAAAAATATTAACCCTAATCCCGGAATGCTTCGCCCTGAAGAAGCATTGTAGGGGCGAAGCATTTCGGCAGATAATTTATGGGTAAAAATATTAACCCTAATCCCGGAATGCTTCGCCCTGAATCGGCTGTCAGGGCGAAGCATTCGGGTAAAAAATTTTGGGGTTTGATCCGATAAATTCTTTGCCCGAATGCTTCGCCCCTACGTTTGGGAAACGATTATGTTATGAAATATTGAGAAATTGCTCGTAGAAGGTCAGATTTGGCATATTTTACCTCTAATAAATTTATATGAATATAAATTATAACATCTGGCGTTTTAGGCTGATCGAGCCACTGAAATTAGTAAACTGGTGTTTTTATTACTCGTTTTGGTGATTTATTTTGCCAAATAATTTCTTGAATGCGTTCTACGGTTTCAGGAGAAAAGAAAGATTCCCCTGTTTCTTGGCAAACTCTTGCTGGAACGTTTTCTATAATAAAGAATTTCCCATCAAATTCTAAAGTGTAAGTCACCTTCTGTTCAATAAAATTCTCTTGTCTAAAATTAGTCGTCATATCATTTTCTCCTTGGCGAGAAACCGTGTTTTTGGGTTGGTTTGGATTGTTAGGTGAATTTTTTCTATCATTATCAAGCTAAGGCAAAATCTGTATATTGACGCATTTTTGGTTCGTGAAATGCCAGGACGATATCTTCTTTCGGCACCCCTGCACGGACTAAATCATTGGCAATACCATCTTCTGTCCAGTCTTCTTCAATCCAAAATTTCCCGTCGCGAATTCTTACATAAACAGTCATACCAGCAGTGCGTGAAGCGAAGCTATCGCGTCAGCGAATCGCCGTTGTTCCAACCAAGATTCATCCAGATATAGTGCTGCTTTTGTTCATCTATCACCAAAAATGTTTCTAAGTTAGGATTGGGACGGCGATTCGCTGACGCGATAGCTTCGCTTCACGCACAGTTCAACATACTCATTCAAAATTTGCTGAATTATTTTGGGATATTCTGTTAATTTATCCATTGTACAATTTCCTCTTTTTCTGTATCTACAATAATCATTGGCAGTTGATGTTTCTTGATAATGAGTTGTATGACATCTTGTTGAAAAAAGTTTTTGTAAATAAGATTGCCAATGGCAACATATAGTTTGCGATCGGCTTTAATTTCCTCTAAAAGATAAAGATAAATATCATACTGACCGAGTGCCTCTTTTAAATTCTGAAATTTTGACGCCCCGACAAAACTTGTAAGGGCGAAGCATTCGCGCCAAAATATCCCGGTTTAGACAACAGATTTCTACGCGAATGCTTCGCCCCTACACCACAATTTTATCAGAACCCCGTTCAGCAGCAATGGGTCTTTCTGCGCCCAAGTCTGCATAAAGCTTTGTACTCTGGTACTGAATAATATAGGGATCATCAGTAATTGTCCAACCGTCTTTAATCAGTGCGTTTTTTACAGCATTATGAATGATATCTAGCTGAGGCATAGTGGGTTTTAGGGTTAAAAATGCCTAGTTTAGTATAAAGAAATTCACGGGAGGCAGAGCCTCTAGATGAGCATTCCCAGGCTGGAGCCAGGGAACGAGGATTTAACTATACTATGCTAGTTTATTTAGATAATCTTTAATCTTTAATTTCAGCGTGTTTGAAATTGGATAAGAATCAATTTCTGTCTCAATATCAGCTTGAGACTTGCCTTTTTTTTTCAATTTTTCGACAACTCCTTTAAAGATTGTTTCAAATCCAAACTCTGCTAATCCCTTTGAGATCAAGCCCAGGATTCCCAAGACGGTAATTCCACCCAACATTCCGAATGGCCCACCCAGCATGGCCAAAGCAGTCGTGATTGCTGCTGCACCTGTCCATCCGGTTACTGCCATTGCTACTACTAATACAAGACCCGGTACACCTAACGCGGCAATTTTGTCTACGAATTTATCCATTTCATTCCGTTAATGTATCTATTTTCTGGGTTCATAACAGGTGAGAGAAACCGGGTTTCTGGGTGCAAGAAACCCGGTTTCTCAAAGAAACCGGGTTTCTGAATCAAACCCTAACTACCACCAATCCGGGCTAAGTCACGGGCATTTTCTTCAAACGCTGCGCTGAGGGCATCATCACCACTCAAACCCGCTTCAAACGCCTTCTTCAGACAGTTCAACACCCGCTTATAGTCGCGAGGCATTACTTTGACAAACTTGGGCAACATTTCCTCCCAATTCGCCAATACTTTTTGCCCTTTCTGACTCTTGGTGTAATGAACGTGCTTCTCGATCGCCTTGCGGATCTTGTCAATGTCCTCGGCATCCAGCGGTTCAATATCCGCCATTTCATTATTGCAACGACTGGCAAAATCACCCGCTTCATCCAGGATATAAGCCACACCGCCACTCATACCGGCAGCGAAGTTCCGCCCGGTTGGACCAATGACCACCACTTGACCGCCGGTCATATATTCGCAACCGTGATCGCCGACCGCTTCTACCACCGCGTGAACCCCGGAGTTACGAACGCAGAAACGTTCGCCCGCGACACCAGAAATATAGGCTTCCCCACTGGTAGCGCCATAAAACGCCACGTTGCCAATAATGATATTTTCTTCCGCCACAAAGGTAGAACCCGCTGGGGGATAAACCATCATCTTGCCGCCACTCAAGCCCTTACCGAAATAATCGTTAGCATCTCCTTCTAGTTCCAGAGTCACCCCTTTGGGTACAAAAGCCCCAAAACTCTGACCCGCACTGCCTTGGAAATGCAGATGAACCGTGTCTTCTGGCAACCCATCCCAGTGCCGTTTGCTGATTTCATAGCCTAAAATAGTGCCGACCACCCGGTTAGTGTTTTTAATCGGTAAAGTCGCTTTAACTTTTTCCCCTTTTTCGATCGCCGGTTTGCACAAATCCAACAACACGGTCATATCCAGGGATTTTTCTAAACCGTGGTCTTGGGGAATTTGGCAATAACGACCAACTTCGGGGCCCACGATCGGCTGATAGAGAATCTTGGACAGGTCAATCCCTTTGGCTTTCCAGTGATCTACTGCTTGCTTGGCTTCCAATACATCAGTCCGTCCCACCATCTCATTGAGGGTGCGGAAACCGAGTTGAGCCATAATTTCCCGCACTTCTTGGGCAATAAACTGCATATAGTTGACCACATAAGCTGGGTCGCCCATAAATTTTGCCCGCAGTTCGGGGTTTTGGGTAGCAATCCCCACGGGGCAAGTATTTTTATGGCAGACTCGCATCATAATGCAGCCCAGGGTGACTAAGGGCGCGGTGGAGAAGCCAAATTCTTCAGCCCCTAATAAAGCCGCGATCGCCACATCTCGTCCGGTCTTAAGCTGTCCGTCGGTTTCTACCACAATCCGACTGCGGAGATTATTTAACACCAGAGTTTGGTGAGTTTCCGCTAAACCCAACTCCCAAGGTAAACCCGCGTGTTTAATCGAGGTCTGGGGTGAGGCGCCCGTACCGCCATCGAAGCCAGAAATCAGCACCACATCAGCGTGAGCTTTGGCCACCCCAGCGGCAATGGTGCCCACACCCACTTCTGACACCAACTTGACATTAATCCGCGCTTGCCGGTTGGCATTTTTCAGGTCGTGAATTAACTGCCCCAAGTCTTCAATACTATAGATATCGTGGTGCGGCGGTGGGGAAATCAAACCTACCCCTGGGGTAGAGTGGCGCACTTTGGCAATCCACGGGTAAACTTTACCCCCAGGCAACTGACCGCCTTCGCCCGGTTTCGCCCCTTGAGCCATCTTAATCTGCAATTCTTTCGCCTGGGATAAATATAAGGATGTCACCCCAAAACGACCAGAAGCCACTTGTTTAATGGCGCTATTTTTGGAATCCCCTTGTTCATTGGTCCAGGTGTACCGTTCCGGGTCTTCTCCCCCTTCCCCAGTGTTGGATTTACCCCCAATCCGGTTCATGGCGATCGCCAATGCTTCATGGGCTTCTTTAGAAATAGACCCATAGCTCATTGCCCCGGTCTTAAAGCGTTTCATAATCGCTTCAATGGGTTCAACCTCTTCTAAGGGAATCGGCTGCCGTTGCTTGAAGTCCAGCAATCCCCGCAGAGTAAAGAATTTCTGGTTTTGCTCATTAATTCCGGCGGCATATTGCTTGTAGAGGTTATAGTCATTTTGTTGTACCGCTTGTTGCAGGGCATGGATGACTTGCGGACTCAGCAAATGTTCTTCCCCGTCCTTCCGCCATTGGTATTCGCCACCGACATCAAGAGTATGGCCATTGGTCTGACGGTCTGGGAACGCATGACTATGCCGTAAAATGGCTTCTTTGGCGATCGTTTCTAGGTCTACGCCCTCAATGCGCGAAGCCGTCCAGGTGAAATATTTCTTAATCACCGAACGATTCAGCCCGATCGCCTCAAAAATCTGGGCACCGCGATAACTTTGGATGGTAGAAATGCCAATCTTAGAGGCAATTTTAATCACACCTTTGGTGACAGCCTTGACATAATTCTTATGGGCAGTCTTGGAATCAACATTGACCAATAAGCCATCGGCAATCATTTGATCGATTGTCTCAAAGGCCAAATAGGGATTAATTGCCCCGCAGCCATAGCCAATCAACACCGCATAATGATGCACTTCGCGAGGTTCGCCGGATTCGAGGACAATGCCCACTTGTGTCCGCGTTTCTTGACGGATTAAATGGTGATGCAGCCCAGCAACCGCCAGCAATGCGGGAATCGGGGCGCGATCTTTATCCACACCGCGATCGGACAGAATAATAATATTGATGCCAGAAGCGATCGCCTCGTCAGCCTTGGCGCAAATTTGCTCCATCATCGCTTCCAATCCCTTCACCCCTTGCTTGGGATCGAACAGAATCGACAAGGTGATAGATTTAAACTGTCCTTGGTTAACGTGCCTTAGCTTACTTAATTCCGCGTTACTCAGGATAGGAGTTTTTAGCTCAATCAGATGACAGCTTTCTGGTTCTGGTTTCAGCAAATTCCGCTCAGACCCAATCGTGGTTTCTGCGGAAGTAATAATCGCCTCCCGAATCGAATCAATCGGCGGGTTCGTCACCTGGGCGAATAGCTGCTGGAAGTAATCATAAAGGAGTTTTGGCCGGTCAGACAAAGCCGCCAAAGGCGTATCCGTTCCCATTGCCCCGACTGCTTCTACCCCATTCATGGCCATCGGGGTCAGCAGCAAGCGTAACTCCTCAAAGGTATAGCCAAAAGCCATCTGGCGTTGGATCGTGCTGGTGGACTCAATTGGTTCTACCCCTGCTGCGGACGGGAGACTGGCCAGTTCCACCATATTTTGGTCGATCCACTGGCGATAAGGGTGCGCCGTGACAATTTTATTTTTCACTTCCTCATCAGTGACAATCCGACCTTCGGCCATGTTCACCAAGAACATCCGACCGGGTTGTAAGCGCCCCTTATAAGCCACCCGTTCCGGTTCCACGGGTAAAACTCCCGCCTCAGACGCCATAATCACCAAGTCATCTTTGGTGACATAGTACCGAGAAGGCCGTAAACCATTCCGGTCAAGCACTGCCCCAATGGTCGTCCCGTCCGTAAAGGCGATCGAAGCGGGACCGTCCCACGGTTCCATCAAACAAGAGTGATACTCATAAAATGCTTTTTTCTCATCACTCATGGACTCGTGACCCGTCCAAGGTTCTGGAATCATCATCATCATCGCATGGGGCAATGAGCGACCGGAAAGCACCAGCAATTCCAGGGCGTTATCGAAAATTGCCGAATCACTGCCTTCTAAATCAATCACCGGCAGGATTTTTTTCAGGTCATCCCCAAATAACTCGGAGTCAAATAAGGACTGACGAGCATACATCCAGTTGATGTTGCCCCGGAGGGTATTGATTTCGCCGTTATGGGCAATGTACCGATAAGGGTGCGATCGCTCCCAACTGGGGAAAGTATTGGTACTGAAGCGAGAATGCACCAATGCCAGGGCACTTTCCATATCTGGATCTGCCAAATCGGGATAATACTGCCCCACCTGAACTGGCATCAACATCCCCTTATAGACCAAAGTCCGACAAGAAAGGCTGCTGACATACCAAACCGGGTCTACCCCGGAACTGTGAATTTCCATCTCCGATCGCTTGCGAATCACATAAAGTTTGCGATCGAAAGCTGCCTCATCTGTCACTTGTGCGCCCCGTTGCAGGAATACCTGCTGCATAAACGGTTCACTAGCCTTTGCCGTATTGCCCAATGATGAATTATCCGTGGGGACATCCCGCCAACCAATCACCTGCTGACCTTCTTCAGCGGCAATTCTGGCAAAAATTTGTCTACCCTGCTCGCGGATAGCGGGATCCGTCGAGCCATAAATCATCCCCACCCCATAAGATCCCGCCTCTGGCAAGGTAAGATTCTCTTGGGCTGCCACTTTCCGCAAAAATTTATCGGGCACCTGCATCAAAATGCCTGCACCATCGCCGGTATTTGCTTCGCAACCGCAAGCACCCCGATGGTCTAGGTTGACCAGGATTGTCAGCGCTTGTTGAACAATCTGGTATGACTTTTTGCCCTTCATATTGACCACGAAGCCTACACCACAAGCATCGTGTTCGTTGTTTGGATCGTATAAGCCTTGTTTTCTTGGGTAGGGATTCTTTTCGTTGCTATTCATTTTGATGTAGATTTTACTAATTCAAGGTTGGTTAAGCTTTGCGGACAAATAACATAAGTCATAAGTCACTTGTCATTTCTTGGCGATGTTGCATCCGCAAAGCGTTGCGCGTTCGCACAAATCTATCTCAGGTATTATGACGAGCGTCTGCATCGGATCTGCTAGACCTTATTCTCTAACAAAAATCCCTGATTCCTCGGTATTCTTAAGGAAAATTTTAGCTAACTCCATCCGGAACAACTGATATTCTAAATCAATCCTCGATTTTTTTGTTATGACTCAAAAAGTTATATCAGGAAATCTTCATATTCGCAAATTAACTAGGTGATTCAGCGTTTTTTTGCTGAAAACCAGTCTGGTTTATTCGGGATGCTTACGGATGCTTTTTTTACTTTTTTGTAACATTTTTTCACAAAAATTAAAATATTGGCAGGCATAAAATAAATATGGCAAAGCAGAAAAATATTGACCCAAATATTAAAACTTCTCAAAAAGTCTCAAAAATTTAGCTATTAAGGGGGGTATAATAGGAAGATTAATGATATATCAAACCATTGGCAATAGCTGCCAAATTATTATATAAATTAATGCTTTTTTCTAAAAAAATAAATTTTAGATTGCGAAAAAACATCTGATATAAATTTAAAAAAACATCATAGAAACAAAAAGTAATTAGTAATTTTTTATAAAAATGAATCAAATTGATTTGAACCACTTAGGAGGCGATAGATCACCATGATTCCGCCAAAAATAAATCAAAAATAAATATTTTGTAAAAATTAATCTTGGAATGAAAGAATCATCAAAAAAATTTTCAGGAGGCTAAAAAAATAGCGATATCGCCATAAAATGAGTATAATTACTGATTAGCCAGTCAAAATAGAACTTGTTATCTTGGATCAAGTAAAAGGCAAGAAAATTACCACCGGGAATTGTTAACTGGTTAAGGGGGGGGTTAAACAGCGGCAATGGGCTGACCAGTATGTGCGGAAAGAAAATCGGTGACAAACAGGGTGCGATTCCCTCGCGGGACGCTTCGCGAACGGGAAAAATTGCCGCAAGATCGCAAGCTTTGTCAGCCTTCTTAAGGGCAGGCTCCTTAACCCAGGAAAAACCCAGAATTTTTGGCGTGGAAAAAATCCTACCTTATGACCGTGTTACAGCGTATTCAACCTTTGGAGAAAAAAGTATGGTGACAACTCAAGAATTAGCTCAAGTGAATAACTTGTCAACCGCTGCCGCCTCTTTGAAACTTGCGGCCACGGAAATGCGCCCTTGGGGTTCTTTCACCACCCTGGAAGAAGGAGTGGGTTACAAAATTAAACGCATTGAAGTCAAACCCGGTCATCGTCTCAGCCTACAAATGCACCATCACAGAAGCGAACATTGGATCGTAGTTTCTGGAACCGCTAAAGTCACTTGTGGCGATCGCGAATTAATGCTGACCAGCAACCAGTCTACTTATGTCCCCCAATGCACCAACCATCGGCTGGAAAATCCCGGGGTCATCGATTTAATTTTGATTGAAGTGCAGAACGGTGAATATTTGGGCGAAGATGACATCGTGCGCTTTCAGGATGATTATGCGCGAGCCAAACCCCAGTAATTGAATTAGCTACTTATTTGAGCTAATTATTTTAGCTACTCATTTAAGCCGCTGGTGAAAACCAAGCCACCAGGCCAATGCCCCTTGATTCAGCAGCGGTTGACTCACTTAAAACCCGGAAGCGAAATTTTGGCAATGGTCAAAACGGAGCCGAATAACGGTCTAGCTCTAGGTGACTGATCCGCATCATTTTGTGTCAAGATAAACAACAAAGGTTAGTAGAAGAGACTAAACCCCCATAAAAATTATCCAATTAGCCTCAAACAGCGTAGATTCAATGATTCATCTGAGCCAAGCGGCAATCCGTGAAGTAATCAGGCTAAGGTCCAAGCAGCCCAGCCAAAATGCTTTGTTTCGCCTGGGAGTGACTCCAGGCGGCTGTTCGGGTTTGTCCTACACGATCGCATTTGTCACCGAAATGACCGAACAAGACCAGGTTCAAGAATGTGATGGCATCCAAGTGGTGGTAGATCGTGAAAGCTTAAAATCTATTAGCAACCTGAGCATCGACTACTCCGAGGATCTGATGGGGGGAGGTTTCCGCTTTCATAATCCCCAAGCCACGGCTCACTGTAGCTGTGGTCATTCCTTCTCGGTGGCAGATGCGGGCTGACGCTAAATCCGTAAACCTGAGAAATCCGTGATTGTTGCCAAATCTTAGCCGAAGCATACCACAACAAGGTTGCGAGTTGGCCAAATTTTTTTGCCAAAAATTTGACAGAAGCTAATTAAATCCGATATAGTTATAGTTTGTAAGAAAGTTGGAATATAAACAAGCTGCACAGGCTTTAACTCATGCCCACTATTCAGCAACTCATTCGTAGTGAACGCCAAAAGGCACAAAAGAAAACCAAGTCACCGGCTCTGAAGAGTTGCCCTCAGCGTCGTGGCGTTTGCACCAGAGTTTACACCACCACGCCGAAAAAACCCAACTCGGCTTTGCGTAAAGTGGCCCGGGTTCGCCTCACTTCTGGATTTGAAGTGACGGCTTATATCCCCGGAATTGGTCATAATTTACAAGAACACTCCGTGGTTTTAATCCGAGGCGGTCGGGTAAAGGATCTCCCTGGAGTCCGATATCACATTATTCGGGGCACTTTGGATACTGCGGGCGTCAAAGATCGGCGTCAGGGTAGATCCAAGTACGGTGCTAAACGTCCGAAACAATAAAGTACAACGGGTAACGGGAAGCTTGAAAAAAATCAAGATGAACGGTGAAATCAAATTTCTATGGCTAAAGCTACCGTTCATCAGTCTTCTTAGTGCCATCCAATCCACCTGAAATCTGCAACCGTTCAGGGAGCAAATGATTCGCTGCCCCCAGCCGGTGGCAATTAAGTGGATGGGAGTTGAACAGACAACAGTACAGTGAAGTGAATTAGTTTTAAAAGTTACTATGTCTCGTCGCACGACTATTCAAAAACGTCCGGTGCCCCCAGATCCAGTGTACAACAGCCGCCTTGTCAGTATGTTAGTCCGCCGGGTCATGGGTCGGGGTAAAAAATCGATCGCCTCGAACTTGGTTTATAAGGCGATGAAAAGCATTGAAGAAAAAACCGGATCCGAACCCCTGGAACTCTTTGAGCGAGCGGTGAAAAATGCCACTCCCCTGGTCGAGGTCAAAGCTCGGCGGGTTGGGGGGGCTACCTACCAAGTACCAATGGAAGTTCGCTCAGATCGAGGGACTGCTTTGGCACTTCGCTGGATTATTCGCTTTGCCCGCGCCAGATCCGGTCGGACAATGGCCAATAAACTCGCGTCAGAGTTAATGGATGCTGCCAATGAAACCGGGGGAGCAATTCGCAAGCGAGAAGAAACTCACCGGATGGCAGAAGCAAACAAAGCATTTGCACATTATCGTTACTGATGCCTGGTTTGACCAAGACTAGATCGGCAGGACGGTAAAAAAATTTCAGAGCAACGTCAAAATCCACCAGTTTCTGCAAGGATTTGGTTTTGTTTTGTAAACAAATCTTGCAAAAAATATTAAAATGTGACGCAGAAAGGGTTTAGAAGCATAGCAATACTGAGGGCAGACCCATGAATGATGATTAGAGCCGACAAAAACAATGACCGCCCCAAGTCTTTAGAACATCTCTAGGGATGATGGCAGTCTGTAAACAACCTTCCTTACCGGAGCGGATTTTGAGGGCGAAAAAAACGCCTTCATCTATCTATATCTCTTAGTTGGTTAAGTCTTAAGCCATAAATATCATCTAATTGCGTCAATACCCAACAATTAATTTTTGTGACTAAACATTTGCAGCAGAAACAAAGAAGGAGGTAGCTGTGGCACGGATTGTCCCGCTTGAAAGGATACGCAATATCGGAATCGCCGCCCACATTGATGCGGGTAAAACGACAACGACTGAGCGAATTCTATTCTACTCCGGAGTCGTTCACAAACTTGGTGAAGTCCACGAAGGAACAGCCGTTACAGACTGGATGGAGCAAGAGCGGGAGCGGGGCATTACCATTACTGCGGCTGCCATTAGCACTAGCTGGAAAGACCACCAGATCAATATTATTGATACCCCCGGTCACGTCGATTTCACCATAGAAGTCGAACGTTCCATGCGAGTGCTCGATGGTGTGATTGCTGTGTTCTGCTCTGTAGGGGGTGTTCAACCACAGTCGGAAACGGTGTGGCGTCAAGCAGATCGGTATAAAGTACCGAGAATGGTATTCGTCAATAAGATGGATCGCACGGGAGCTAACTTTTTTAAAGTTTATGACCAAATTCGCGATCGCTTAAAGGCGAATGCTGTCCCAATTCAGATCCCGATCGGCTGCGAAGATAACTTTCAGGGAATTATAGATTTGGTGCGAATGCGAGCCAGAATCTATACCAATGACCTGGGCACCGATATGGAAGATACAGAAATTCCCGCTGAGGTGCTTGAGTTAGCTAACGAATATCGCACTTTATTGATCGAGTCAGTGGCGGAAACTGATGATACCTTGACTGAGAAATATCTCGAAGGTCAACCATTGACTGAAGAGGAAATCACTCAGGCTCTCCGTCAAGGCACGATTACGGGTAGCATTGTCCCGATGTTGTGTGGCTCTGCCTTTAAAAACAAGGGAGTACAGCTTTTATTGGATGCAGTGGTAGACTATATGCCGGCTCCAATAGATGTGCCGCCGATTCAGGGAACTCTCCCCGGTGGTGAAACCGCTGCTCGCCAAGCTGACGATCAAACCCCCTTATCAGCGTTAGCATTCAAGATTCAAGCAGATCCTTACGGTCGTCTCACTTTTATCCGGGTTTATTCCGGAGTCTTAACCAAGGGGAGCTATGTTTATAACTCTACCAAGGACAAGAAAGAGCGAGTTTCTCGTTTAATTGTTCTCAAAGCCGATGAACGAATTGAAGTCGAGGAACTGCGAGCAGGCGATCTTGGTGCGGCTTTGGGGCTCAAAGATACCTTTACTGGAGATACCATCTGCGATGCCGATCAACCCATTATTCTTGAATCACTTTATGTTCCTGAACCCGTCATTTCCGTGGCGGTTGAACCGAGAACAAAGCAAGACATGGACAAGCTGTCCAAGGCTTTGCAATCGTTGTCTCAAGAAGACCCCACTTTCCGTGTGAGTATTGACCCAGAAACCAATCAAACAGTGATTGCGGGGATGGGTGAGCTCCACTTGGAAATTTTGGTGGATCGGATGCTTCGGGAATTTAAGGTAGAGGCTGGTATTGGGGCACCGCAAGTGGCTTACCGAGAAACAATTCGTAAAGCGATTAAGTGTGAAGGTAAGTTCATCCGCCAGAGTGGTGGGAAAGGCCAATATGGTCATGTCGTGATCTCTCTGGAGCCGGCAGAACCCGGTAGCGGATTTGAATTTGTTTCCAAGATTGTTGGCGGTACAGTGCCAAAAGAATATATTGCCCCAGCGGAGCAAGGAATAAAAGAAGCTTGTGAATCTGGGATTTTGGCAGGGTATCCGCTAATTGATGTCAAGGTGACATTAATCGATGGGTCATACCATGAGGTCGATTCTTCGGAAATGGCCTTTAAGATCGCTGGCTCCATCGCGGTTAAAGAAGGGGCGCTAAAAGCTTCTCCAGTGCTTTTAGAGCCGATTATGAAAGTTGAGATCGAGGTTCCTGAGAACTTTCTTGGGGACGTGATCGGCGACCTGAATTCCCGCCGTGGCCAAATAGAAGGGATGGGTAGTGATGCCGGAATTGCCAAGGTAAATGCTAAAGTGCCATTGGCAGAAATGTTTGGCTATGCTACGGATATCCGATCTAGAACCCAAGGCCGGGGAATCTTTACGATGGAATTTAGCCATTATGATGAGGTGCCTCGGAACGTGGCTGAAACCATCATTGGTAAAAATAAAGGGAACGCATAAGCAAATCGAAAGAGGAACAAATAATTCATGGCACGCGCAAAGTTTGAACGGACTAAACCCCACGTTAATATCGGCACTATTGGTCACGTTGACCACGGTAAAACTACCTTAACTGCGGCTATTACCATGACCTTGGCGGCTCTCGGTCAGGCAAAAGCCAGAAAGTATGATGATATCGATGCGGCTCCCGAAGAAAAAGCTCGCGGGATTACGATTAACACCGCTCACGTGGAATATGAAACCACGACTCGTCACTATGCTCACGTGGACTGCCCAGGACACGCTGACTATGTGAAGAACATGATTACCGGGGCGGCTCAGATGGATGGAGCGATCCTGGTGGTATCTGCTGCCGATGGCCCGATGCCTCAAACCCGCGAGCATATCCTGTTGGCCAAGCAGGTCGGGGTTCCCAATATCGTGGTCTTTATGAATAAAGAAGACCAAGTGGATGATGCGGAACTGCTGGAACTGGTGGAGTTGGAAATTCGCGAACTCTTGAGTTCTTACGATTTCCCCGGTGATGATATTCCCATTGTTTCTGGTTCAGCCCTGAAGGCTCTGGAAGCAATTACGGAAAATCCAAAGATTAAAAAAGGTGAAAATCCATGGATCGATAAGATCTACGCTCTGATGGATGAGGTGGATAGCTATATTCCGACTCCAGAGCGGGATATCGATAAGCCTTTGCTGATGGCTGTGGAAGACGTATTCTCGATCACAGGTCGGGGAACTGTCGCTACTGGCCGGATTGAGCGCGGTAAGGTTAAAGTGGGTGAAAACGTTGAGTTGGTCGGGATTAAAGCAACTCGCAGCACTACTGTAACTGGCGTGGAAATGTTCCAGAAAAGCCTGGATGAAGGGATGGCTGGAGATAACGTGGGTTTGCTACTCCGTGGGATCCAAAAGACTGACATTGAGCGCGGGATGGTGATTGCTAAACCCGGTTCGATTACTCCTCACACTCAGTTTGAGTCTGAAGTGTATATTCTCAAGAAGGAAGAAGGCGGTCGTCATACTCCCTTTTTCCCAGGCTATCGGCCTCAGTTCTATGTGCGGACAACTGATGTGACCGGCACCATTAGTGCCTTTACCGATGATGAGGGGGGTGAAGCCGAGATGGTGATGCCCGGCGATCGCATCAAAATGACCGTTGAACTGATTAACCCGATCGCGATTGAACAAGGGATGCGTTTCGCTATCCGTGAAGGTGGTCGCACCGTCGGTGCTGGCGTCGTTTCCAAGATCATCAAGTAGGATGATTTCCTGAAACAGCATCAGCTAAGTCGATTAGTTGACTGCTGTTTCTCTATTGCCTGGAGTCATCAGTCATTGATTCACTTGAAGACTCCAGCATTTTCAGTCTGACAACCGAACCTAGACAATTGAACTGAGTAAGAAATTAAACATGGCTACTATTGCACAGCAAAAAATTCGGATTCGTCTCAAGGCATTCGATCGCCGCTTACTAGACACTTCTTGTGAAAAGATTGTCGATACCGCCAACCGCACTAACGCTACAGCGGTCGGGCCAATTCCTCTCCCTACTAAGCGCAAAATTTATTGTGTGCTGCGATCGCCTCATATTGATAAGGATTCTCGCGAGCACTTTGAAACTCGGACTCATCGCCGGATTATTGATATTTATCAACCTTCTTCTAAGACCATTGATGCTTTAATGAAACTCGACCTGCCTGCGGGTGTGGATATTGAGGTCAAGCTGTAATTTTCTGAAGATTTATCCCGATTATTTTGCTGGATCGACCAGATAGTTTTTGGGCAGCAAAATTGGGAGTAAAATGTGAATATGCTTAAGAAATATTCATATTTTAACTAATAAAATCAATCCTGATTTTTTAATTATCAAAGGGGCGATCCTAACTAACGGATTGCCCCTTTTAAATTATGAGAATTATAATTGTAAAAAGCCCCCCTTTTTAAGTTTTTAAGGGGGGTTGGGGGGATATTCTAGGGTATAAAAGCAAGAAGTCTATTATTTCAGCTAATGGAAATATCTTCAAGATAGGCGATCGCTTCCCGTAGATCCCACCGCTTTGGGCATGGAAGTAGGCGGAATGAATCTGGGATTTTTTGGCTGAATAATACTGGGTTTATACTCGGGAACTAATCTTTGCAATTCTGTTTTGATTGCCGCAGTTTTATTAGATAGAGCCGCATTAAACAAGACATCTAGACAAGGATGTAAAAATTCCCAATGAATTTTTGGTTCGAGAGCGCAGAAAATCTTCGGGTGTTTTGTAGATCGAGCGGTGGCGCTATCAACCAGCAATTCTTCATGGAGCTTTTCTCCCGGTCGTAATCCGGTAATTTGAATTTCAATATCTTTTCCTGGAGTCAAGCCACTCAATTTAATCATCTGAATAGCCAGATCGTAAATCCGCACGGGATCGCCCATATCCAGTAAAAAGATTTCTCCCCCTTGACTCAAGGCGCCTGCCTGAATTACTAAACGAGCGGCTTCGGGAATTGACATAAAATAACGAGTCATTTCCGGGTGAGTCACGGTAATGGGTTTGCCTTCGGCAATTTGTTTGCGGAACCGGGGCACCACGGAACCACTGCTATCTAAAACATTGCCAAATCTGACGATGGTGAAGCGGGTGGGAATACCGGGGCGATCGGCTAATCCCTGGATAATTAATTCCGCCACTCGTTTGGTGGCACCCATGACATTAGTGGGACGCACCGCTTTATCGGTGGAAATTAAGACAAATTGTTTGACTCCACAGTCAATACAGGACTTAGCAGCGGTTAAAGTCCCTAAAACGTTGTTCAAAATACCGGGTGAGGGGTTTGCTTCTACCAACGGGACGTGCTTATAAGCTGCCGCATGATACACCGTATCAATTTTATATTTGGATAACGCAGAACTAAGCTGGTTTTGATCGGCTACTGAACCCAGGCAAGGTACTTTTGTTAGCTGGGGATAGGTTTCCCCCAACTCCATATCGATGGTGTAGAGGGCAAATTCGCTCAGTTCATATAAAATTAGACATCTAGGCTGCTGCTGGGCAATTTGACGACATAACTCGGAACCAATTGACCCACCCGCCCCTGTCACCAGAACATTTTTACCTGTAATGCTCATGCCCAAGAGTTCTGGGTCTGGTGCCACTTCTTCTCGACCGAGTAAATCAGCAATATCAATATCGCGGATTTCGCTGAGAGAAACTTTTCCAGAGAGAATTTCGCTAATACAGGGGACAGTTTTGACGGGAATGGCAAAATTTTGCAGCCGCTCCAGAATTTCCCGTTTTTTGACCCAGCCCACCGAAGGCATGGCCAATAAAATACTGTCCGCTGATTTTTGGACAATTAGTCTGGGTATGTCTTTCGCCCCATAAACCGTTAACCCTTGAATCATTTGCTTAGTTAATGAAGGGTCATCATCGACGAAAGCAACGGCGTTATATGCTGGATGGATGGCTAGAGATTGAGCCAGTTGAGAACCCGCAGATCCGGCTCCGTATATAATGACTCTCTGTGGGGCAGGACTTTGGCGATCGAGGAAATTGACGGTATTGACTAGCCAACAGATTGATAGCCGCAAGCCACTGACCAAGCTGAGGGTCAGCAGAGCATCATTGATTAAAACTGAGCGAGGTAGTTGTAAAAATTCTAGTAAGTACGCCAGTAAAACAAAAGCACCGGAACTATAGAGTACAGCCTTGGCACTGGTAAATAAGAATTCTAAGCCCGCATAGCGTAGTACAGGTCGATATAACCCCGTTGCCATAAAGACAACGGTCTTGGTGGTAATCAACAAGACCAATAACCAACTGTACTGGAATGCTTCAGAAAAAGCACTAAGGGAACCAAACCGCAGTCCAAAGGCACCGTAAATCGCGATGACAAATAAACAAAGGTCTAGGCTGAGGAGAAGTCCATGCTTCTGTTGCCTAGATAATGAGGCGGCTGCCTTTTTAATGGCAGTTGCCAGAGTTTTGAGTAGCATTTGCTGCATCATGGGAACTGTATCATCTCCTCCAGGGTCACTACAGTTTGATTCCTTGTGACTGTTTTGGAGCATAACGCATGTTTATTCACTAGAGAATCATGTTAGATAAAGATAGTTCCCTTTATTTTCTGGAAACCACTTAAATTTACTTGGATCTTAAGACTTTTTGATCAAATGCTGATAATTTTAGTTAATTAGACCAAAAAAAACAACCTGTGGAGAGGCTGGGTTACATTTTTATGCCCTTGTAAGACATCTGAGATGTTACTCAAGTTATTTGTCTTGATCGGGATGATTTTATATTGACACATAAGTCAGTTTATGGTATCGGGATGACGGTTTTTCACTTCACCCATAAACTTCACCCATTAAGATTCAACCAGATTCAAGCACATTTAAGCCGGTATCAGTTTTAAGCCGTGAGATATCAGCTTTTGGCTGATATCTCACGGTTGATAGCTAACTGCTGATACCTTTTGGGCTGACCTGGCCACGGGGGTTTTGGCTACGGGTTCAGTTAGATTAAGGTAAAACTATTTTCCGTAATTTCACTGACGCTTACCCCGATCGCAGTCACTAATAGGCGATCGCTCACGCGAATAAATGTATTACTTTGATCGCCATCTATAGTTAACTGGTCAAGGGTTAAACCACTGGCTAACCCAATCTTATCTTGCCCTAATTCAAAATCAAGAATTGTATTACTACCGTCTTCAGCCCGGAAGACAAAAGTATCAAGACCTTCGCCTCCCATTAAGGTATCATTCCCTAAGTCACCACTAAGGAAATCATCCCCAGTTGAACCGCAAAGGTAGTCATCATTTTTGCCTCCGTGTAAGGTATCATTCCCAGCCCCACCACAGAGAAAATCATTTTCTTGATTGCCGTTGAGAAAATCATTATCTTCACCGCCGTAAAGGGTATCATCTCCTAAGTCACCAAATAAAATATCTTCCCCTAGGTTGCCTTTAAGAATGTCGTTATCTTTTCCCCCATGTAAGGTATCATTGCCCGCCCCGGCATCTAAGAAATCATTGCTTTGATTTCCATTCATAAAGTCATTGCCATCTCCACCCAGCAGGGTATCATTGCCTAAATCCCCAAACAAGATATCATCGCCAATATTGCCGAATAAAACATCATTATCTTGCCCCCCATAAATTAGGTCATTTCCCCCGTGACCATCAAGGAAGTCATTGCCCATATTCCCGTGCAATGTATCATCGCGATCGCCGCCGAAAATATTGTCGTTGCCGCTCATTCCCCGGATAAAATCATTGCCGCCAAAACCTTGTAATTCTTCAGAAATATCGCTACCAGTGATTTTGTCATCTACATCTGTACCATTCAGGATGCTTTCTACAATATTCGGGGTGAAAGTTGGGGTAGAAACTTCTTGGCAACCACAATTATTTTGACTAGCATTACTTGAATTATCACCGATGGTTGCTATCTGGCTATCCGGTAAAGGTTCTGATGGCAGTACCACACCAATATTATTAGTTCCCGAACCTATGGGAGAATTTGTACCGGGGTCTGTTGTACCGGGGTCTGTTGTACCGGGGTCGGTCGTCACCGTAGCAGCAATGGCAAAATTAAAAGGATTTTCATCACTATCATTGGTAGAAAAAGATAGTTCACCGGATAAAGCAGTTGCGCTG
Source organism: Planktothricoides raciborskii GIHE-MW2 (assembly GCF_040564635.1). Lineage (NCBI taxonomy): Bacteria > Bacillati > Cyanobacteriota > Cyanophyceae > Oscillatoriales > Oscillatoriaceae > Planktothricoides > Planktothricoides raciborskii. Next base: position 5,970,498 of record NZ_CP159837.1, on the reverse strand, counting down.
GTGGCATCTACTTGAACATCAAAGGTTGTTTGAGAACCTACGGCCACGGTTGCTGGTAAAGTGCCGACCAAACTAAATCCAGTTGGCAGTTGTAAATTACTCATATTTAAAACAGCATTTCCCGTGTTTTTCACCGTAAATGTTTTAGTAATGACGCTGCCAACTGGGGTGCTGCCAAAATCTAATGGTGTAGTTGTGCCATCAACAATATTATTAGTGCTTCCAATAAATTCAATTTCTGGCAGCATCCCTGGAAATTCATAAGCACCAATATCCACAATGGCTGTGCCATTATTATCTCCATCAACCGGACGATTTTGGCCATTTTGATCGGTGGTCGGTGCGCCGGTATTGACTCCTGCATCAATGGCGGGACTTCCGGATAGTAAAGCATAAGATAATTGGCCATTGCCATTATCTTGTAATAGGCCGATTTTGGGGTCAGCAATGGTAATATTTGCCGTGACGGTGACATCATCCGCAGCGGTGGTTTGTGGACCAGGCCATTCAATGTTGCCACCGCCGTCGAGAAGTTGACCACCAGTTTGGTGTTTAATATTCCAAGGATTTCCCCCTTGATTGTTGTTAAAAATTGAATTAGTTGCAGTGGTATTTTGATTGTTTCCCCAAAACGCCCCTCCCATAAAAGCGGCATAATTGTCGCTGATTGTACTATTAATAATTTGGGCTGGTTGGGTGGTATTGATCGAGATCGCACCTCCGACCCCAGTGCCACTGCCATCGGCTCCTTTGAGGGCTTGGTTGCCACTAAAGGTACTATTTATAATGGCGGTTGGCGTGCCTTCTCCAATCCACAAACCACCCCCCTGAGAATCAGCAATGTTATTAGCCAAGGTGGTTTTAGTAATTGTTAATTGACCATTTCCGGCTCTTAAACCACCGCCGAGGGCATCTCCTTTGGCATTTTTAATTACCGTGTTATTAAGAATGGTACTTTCTTCTACAATGGCTTGATCTGGGGGATACATAAATAGAAATAAAGCCCCGCCTTGACCAGCCCCCTGATTGCCTTCAAACCGACTTTGGGTAATCCGAATTGTCCCAGGATTTATGCCATCGTTCGGGGAAGCTCCATCGGTATAAATAGCGCCACCATAACCATGATTTGCGGTTAAGCCTGGGGTTGAATTATTATTCAGAAAAGTGGATGTTTTGATCGCTAGTTGGCTGAGGAGATTGTTAATTGCTCCCCCATTAATGCCTTTATTGTTGGTAAATTGGCTGCCTTGAATGGTGGCTTGACTATCGCTCCAAATTAAAATTGCCCCGCCACCATGTTCGCTGAGTTGACTATTATCATCTAGGGCTTGACTGCTATCATTGTTGTTAAATTCACTATTAATAATTGTGAGTTTACTGCGATAACCACTATAAATCGCTCCTCCACCTAAACCGCTGGCTTTGTTATTGTTAAATGTGGTATTTTCTACGGTGAGGGTGGTTTGTTGGTCGGTTCTAATTCCCGCCCCGGCACCAGCTTTGCCAATTCCCGTAGTTTGACCATTGGCAATGGTTAAATTTTTTAGGGTTAAATTGGTGGGTTGAAAGTCGGTAGTCCAACGCAGGTCAAATACGCGAGAAGCATTATTACCACTAATGGTTAACCCCGCCGAATTGCTACCATCAATAATTAAGTTTTTATTGATGTCTATTTGTCCGGTGGTCAGGGTGATGGTCTGGTTTGCTAGACTAGAATCAAATTGAATGGTATCCCCAGAATTCGCAGTGGCGATCGCTTCTCGCAGAGAACCAGCGCCACTATCCGCTAAACTGGTTACGGTAATAATTCCCAAAACTCCGGGGTAATTATTCCGAAAAGTTACTGATAAATTAAGGGGATTTTTTACTACACCTGTGGTATAATTTAAGTCCCATGTCCCTCCTAAATTATGATGACCAATCAACCCATCTGTAGCGGCAATAGTCGCTTGAGTGAGTTGACTCAGTTTTTGGATAAACTTTGCTCCATATCCCGCCGCAATTTGACAGCTATAAAGGAAAATTTCTGGGATGTTCCATTGTTGAAGCTGCGGGGCGTAATGGTTGAGATTAAGTTGATTGATGGCGCGATCGCCTAAGTAAAGACAACCGGGACGACCATGAGCAAATAAATAAATCGCATCAATTTTACGATTTTGTTCCTGATAGTTTTTCAGGATGTTGGTGATTTGAATCAGGCGATCGCCCGTCCCATCTAGCACTATTACTTCTGCTTGATTCTTGATACTCTTGACTAAGATGGGATAGTTTTCAATGCTGGCATCAATGAAAACTACACGATTTAATTGAGTGAAAGTTTCAGGGAAAGAAAAATTAGCGGAAATTCCAGGATAAGCCATACTACATACTCCAGGGGACAATTAGCAGGTAGACACACTCCTAGAGTTCTGTGAGATTTTTCACAGAAAGATTTCTGTGAAATAGTTCTGTGATTTTTTTTGATGCGATCGCCCGATGTCTGGTTTGAATTATCCGTAATTTTACGGATGCTTTTTGGTAAAATTTTAAATCTACCGATAACCTTAAAAGACTATAATTCTGAAAAAAGGTTTCTGACCGGATTTGACTGGTAATAATTTATTTTGTCACAATAAAAGGCTGTAATTAAACAGCCAGAACAAAACTAATAATTACTTAGGGCAAGCGTTCCAACATGAATAGTTGAATCAACGGATTTTAAACCAAAGTAAAATTATCAGCGGTCATGGCACTGACATCCACTCCATTGACGCTGACTAATAGGCGATCGCCCGTGCGAATAACTGCATTATTTTGATCGCCATCTATAGTTAATTGGTCAAAGGTTAAACCACTGGCTAATCCGATCTTATCTTGCCCTAATTCAAAATCAAGAATTGTGTTGCTACCGTCTTCGACCCGGAAGACAAAAGTATCACGATCTGTTCCTCCCATTAAGGTATCATTGCCTAAGTCACCACTGAGGAAATCATCCCCACTTCCTCCATTAAGAACGTCGTTTTCTTTGCCCCCGTGTAAGGTATCATTTCCTTCGCCACTACAGAGAAAATCATTGCCTTGATTGCCGTTGATAAAATCATTTTCTGCGCCCCCGTAAAGGGTGTCATCTCCTAAGTCACCGAATAAAATATCTGCCCCTAGGTTGCCTTTGAGAATGTCATTGTTTTGACCACCATGCAAGGTATCATTGCCCGCCCCGGCATCTAAGAAATCATTGCTTTGATTTCCATTCATAAAGTCATCGCCATCTCCACCCAGCAGGGTATCATTGCCTAAATCTCCAAACAAGATATCATCGCCAATATTTCCGAATAAAACATCATTATTTTGCCCCCCATAAATTAGGTCATGTTCCGCTTGTCCATCAATGAAGTCATCGCCCATATTTCCTTGCAATATGTCATTCCCGTCGCCGCCGAAAATGTTGTCGTTGCCACTCATTCCCCGAATAAAATCATTACCGCCGAACCCTTGTAATTCTTCAGGGATATCGCTACCAGTGATTATGTCATCTAAATCAGTACCATTCAGAATTTTTTCTACAATATTCAGGGTGAAAGTTGGGGTAGAAACTTCTTGGCAATTGCCAGAAAAATTGGCAGTATTATTGGCGATCGCATCACTATTACTGCCTCCAGTTAAAGAGTCTGATGGCAATACTACACTATTATTATTAGTTCCAGAATTTATCGGAGAATTTGTACCGGGGTCAGTCGTACCGGGGTCAGTCGTACCGGGGTCAGTCGTACCGGGGTCAGTCGTACCGGGGTCAGTCGTACCGGGGTCGGTCGTACCGGGGTCGGTCGTACCGGGGTTTGTCGTCACCGTAGCCGCAATGAAAAAATTAAAGGGATTTTCATCACTATCATTGGTAGTAAAAGAGAGTTCACCGGATAAAGAACCGGCGGTATTAGCATCTACTTGGACAACAAAATTTGCCTGAGAAGCAGCGGCCAAGGTAGCGGGTAAACTGCCGACTAAACTAAATCCAGTTGGCAGTTGTAAATTACTCAGATTTAATGCCGCATTGCCAGTATTTTTTACAGTGAATGTTTTAGTAATTATGCTGCCAACATTGGTACTACCAAAATCCAATGGTGTAGTGGTGCCATCAACAATGTTATTACTGCTTTCAATAACTTCAATTTTTGGGGCTTCTGGGGCAGCCAGAGAAAATTCATAAGCGCCACTGTCCACCATAGCTGTGCCATTATTGTCTCCATCAACCGGACGAGATTTGCCATTCTGATCGGTAGTCGGTGCGCCGGTATTTACTCCCGCATCAATCGCAGCACTTCCTGCTAGTAAAGCATGGGTTAATCTGCCATTGCCATTATCTTGTAATGGGCCTAGTTTGGGGTCGGCAATGGTAATGGTTGCTGTGGCATTATAATCATTCCCCAAATTTGTCAGTTTTGCTGGCCATTGGATGTTGCCACCTAGGTCAGTTAATTGGCGATTTGTATGTTGTTGAATGTTCCAATCATTTGGCCCATTATCCGCCGTGTTGTTAGCAAAAATGGTATTTTTGACGCTGACAGCTTGGTTAGCAGACGCTACCAGGGCACCGCCAACCCACCCGGCGGAATTGTTGGCAAAGGTGGTATTAATAATATCTGTTGGGCCACCAATGGCCATTGCCCCACCGTTACCACTGGTGGTTTGACTGAGGGCTTTATTCCCGGAAAAAGTGCTGTTGGTAATAGTGGTGGGAGCGAAATTAAACCAGACTCCACCCCCGGAATTAGTAGCGGTATTATTGGCAAATGTGGTGTCAGTAATTGTGAAGCCTTTATTGGCTGCATTGTTTAATTGCGCGATCGCCCCGCCATTTCCGGGAGCACCGCCATTTGGCAGTTCTAAAATTTGATTATTGATAAAGTTGCTGCCAGAAATTACCACATTATCTTGAGTGCCGGTGTATAAATAAGCTGCTCCACCTTCGCCCCGACCTTTGTTGCCTTCAAACCTACTATTAATAATCTGAATTGTTCCCGATGTCGCGTCACTATTTGTGCTGGCGCGGTCAGTATAAATCGCCCCGCCATAGCCTCTTAAAAATGGATTTGATTTGCCAGTATCGTAGAAAGCTGTGGTGGTATCGTTGTTGATAAATGTGGAATTTTCAATGGTGACTTTGGCATTGAGACTGTTAATAGCGGCGCCATTAATCCCTTTGTTATTGGTAAAATCGCTATTTTTGACAATCAGGTTATTTGGCCCCCAAAAGGCGATCGCTCCTGCCCCCCGTTCATCGTTGGCAGCAGTGGCAGTATTACCGTTAAATTTACTTTTGTTAACGGTGAGATTGCCTTCAAAAGCGATAAAAACTGCCCCACCTCCTTTGTCGGCCACATTATTATTTAATTGGACATTTTCCAGGTTGACACTGCCTTGGTGTTCCGTAGCGATCGCCCCGCCCCGTTCAGGGGTATAAGCCTTTTCTAGGGTTAAATCTTTGACAGTTAATGTGGTGGGATTGACTGAAGTAGATTTCAGCAAAAATATCCGGGAACTATTATTCCCACTGATGGTTAAACCCGCCGCGTCTGCACCGTCAATGGTGAGATTTTTGCCTACGGGAATTTCTATCTGACCAGTGGTAAGAGTAATGCTTTGATTGGCTAAATTTGAGGCAAATTTAATCGTATCCCCATTTTGGGCTTGGTTGATGATTTCTCGCAGGGAACCCGACCCACTATCCGCTAAACTGGTGACGGTTAACACTGCTAAAATTCCGGCGTAATTTTCTCGGACTTTAGCGGCTAATGGATTGGCACTTTTGATTTCTCCGGTAGTAAATTCTAAATCCCAGTTTCCGCCATATTTTCTACTACCAATTAAACCCACAGATGCGGCGACATTCGCTTCCGTAATTTCACTGATTTTATTGACAAAATCACTACCGGATGCAGCGGCAACGTGGCAACTATAAAGCAGTATTTCTGCCGCTTGCCATTGTTTTAATTGCGGGGTATAATGTTCTAAGTTTGATAGGTTAATGCTGCGATCGCCTAAGTAAAGACATCCCGGACTCCCGTGACAGAAAATATGCACCGCATCAACCCTACCAAATTCTGCGGTATATTCGGCGATCGCTTGAGTAATTTTGTCTATACCATTGTCAGTGCGATCGATGACAAAAACCGGGCTATTCTCAGCTACTCCAGAGAATAAAAGCTGCCAATTATCTAAACGGCTATCAATAAACGCGATCGAATTTCCCGGAAAATACTGATTATGAATTTTTGTCTGACTGGCAAATAAATTAGCTATCATTAGGAAGACTCCAGAACACTCTTATTCCCTGATACATACTCGCCGGTCGTTTATCAGGACAATTTGAAAAAATTTCAGCCAATTCCAAAAAAAGTAACCGATTTAGATTTAATTTAAATAAAATAGGCGTACAATCATAATGCCGTCTACTTTTGATTGTATGCTGGGATTTGCCATTGTTCTGCTGGCCTCGTTTTTTTTCTGTTTCCAAAATGTGATTGTCAGAATTCTCTTTAATCAATACACAATGTTTGGAGAGTTTATCATTGGCGGATATGTTCTCCCCACTTTAGAAAATTCTTTTTTGCTGCTGTTTATGCGAATGCTATTAGTGGTGCCATTAATGGCAGGTTTGTCTAGCAAACTCTATTCCAACACTTGGCAAGATATTCGAGGATTAAATCAGTCTGAATCCCGCATTATGTTGTGGCGATCGCTTGCTGGAGGACTGTTAATGTTTCTCTATTTAGCCCTACTTTATCTCTCCATTGGCTTAATTGAAACGGGAATTGCCATGACGCTATTTTTTACTTATCCCGTCTTTACTGCCCTATTTTCTTGGCAATTCTTTGGCAGTGCTCCCAGTCGGTTTCGCTGGCTAGTGATGGGTCTAATTTTATCTGGCATTTTTCTGACAATTCCCCATCACCAAAGTAGCGACCAGAGTTATAGTCTGGTGGGGGTAATTTTGGGCATTGCATCGGGCATTACTTATGCCCTTTATACGGTGAATGCCCAAAAAATATTTGAGGACAAAATGCATCCAGTTCCCTTTACTTGGATCAGTTTTGCTACTACTTTGGTACTTGCTGGCATCAGTTTATTCATTTGGCATAACCCTGAATCTGAAATGAACTGGGCACCGCTGTGGGTGGGCGGACTTTTATCCGCGATCTTCACTTTGACCGGACATTTGATGAATAATTTTGGCATTAGTTTAATCGGGGCAACTTCTGCCTCTATGATTAGCGCTACTAACCCAGCTTTGACAGTAATTTTGGCCTGGTTTACAATTCAAGAAACCCTGAATTATTGGCAATTATTCGGTGTGATAATTGTGACATTGAGTGTCGCGATGCTCAGTTTAGAACATCGGCGATTGCCGTAAATCATAAACAAAACTAGACAAAAATAAACAAAAATAGACAATTTTTGTAGAGGCAAGCCTTCGGTGTTTGCCTATATAGCGGTTATTATTCTGAGTACAGACATTTTCTGGATTCCCGCCTTCGCGGGAATGACAGTTTTTTTTACTTTATAACTCTGAAAAGTGCTATGCTATATTTTGCGAATAAATGTTAATAATTAATTTTTATGATTATGAACGAAAATCGGTTAAATCGACCACATACGACGGTGGTATTGGCTATGAGTGCTGATGGGAAAATTTCTGATGCCATGCGATCGCCCATCTTATTTGGTTCTCCCGCCGATAAAGCCCATTTAGAAACACAGGTTGCCCTAGCGGATGCGGTGTTAGGTGGGGCGGGAACTCTGCGGTCTGGCGGTTCGGCTATGCCCGTAAGCAATCCAGAATTATTAGCCCACAGAAAGCAACAGGGAAAACCTCCACAACCGATGCAAATTATTTGTTCGCGATCGGGCAAAATTGACCCGCAAATGCGTTTTTTTCAGCAACCGATTTCCCGTTGGTTAGTCACCACTAAAATAGGAGTAAAAAATTGGCAATCACAATCATCCGCTGATGAATTAAATGAATTAAATAATAAATGGGAGCATATTTTTACCTTTGAAACTCCAGAAGGAGAGGTGGATTTATTGGCGGCTTTAGCCCATTTTGCTCAAATGGGACTCGAACGCCTAGCGGTTTTGGGCGGTGGTGAACTGGTGGGTTCTTTGCTGACCATTGATGCCATTGATGAGTTATGGCTGACCGTCTGCCCTTTACTTATTGGGGGCGATCGCGCCCCAACGCCGGTAGATGGCCCAGGCTTGCCCACCCAGATGGCGCCCCGCTTGCAACTCTTGGAGGTTAAAGAGGTGGATCAAGAGCTATTTTTGCACTATTCAATCAAAAATCGAGTTTCTTAGGTTTTAGTTAGCTTTTCCCGTGACATTGGATTAACCTAGAGTTTAAACCCTCTATTCTTTTGTGGTTATGCTAGAACAGATTAAATCTCATATTTCTGTTGCCTGGATTCACAGTATTCAAGAAATTCCCCAAGAACCTTGGGATGCAATGGCCATGCCTTTAAAAACGCCTTTTTTAGAGTGGAATTGGTTGCATAATCTCGAAAGATCCAATAGTGCGGTGGGAAAAGCTGGCTGGTTGCCCACTCATTTAACCGTGTGGCGAGGAAAAGAACTAATTGCTGCTGCCCCGCTTTATTTAAAAGGTCACAGTTATGGGGAATTTGTTTTCGATCATCAATGGGCTGATTTAGCCTATCGTTTGGGCATCGAATACTATCCCAAAATGCTGGGCATGAGTCCATTTACCCCCGCTACGGGATATCGATTTTTAATCGCCCCTGGAGAAGATGAAGATACATTGACCGAGTTAATGGTCAGGGAAATTGATCGCTTTTGCGATCGCCAAAATGTATCCGGTTGCAATTTTCTCTATGTCGATCCAGAATGGCGTTTAGTTATGGAACGTCACGGGTTCGTCAGTTGGTTGCACCATAGCTATATTTGGGAAAATAAAGGTTTTAATACCTTTGATGATTACCTAGGAATTTTTAACGCTAACCAACGGCGGAATATTAAACGAGAACGGAAGGCGATCGGGCAAGCGGGTTTAGTGGTAAAAATACACCACGGCGAAGACATTCCCCATAGTTTATTTCCTCAAATGTATAAATTTTATAGCGACCATTGCGATAAATTTGGCTGGTGGGGCAGCAAATATTTAACCAAGAATTTCTTTGAAATGCTGCATCATAATTATCGCCACCGAGTGATATTTATTGCCGCTTATCCCGAAGGGGAAGAACATCACCCGGTAGCTATGTCTTTTTGTGTGACTAAAGGCGATCGGCTTTATGGGCGATATTGGGGCTGCAATCAAGAAATTGATTGTCTCCACTTTGACGCTTGTTACTATTCACCGATTGAATGGGGGATTCAAAATGGCATCCAACTTTTTGACCCAGGGGCAGGGGGACAACATAAAAAACGCCGAGGATTTCCTGCTATGCCCAATCATAGTTTACATCGCTTTTATAATCAGCGTTTTGGTCAAATTTTACGGCCTTATTTAAATGAAGTCAACAAAATTGAACAACAACAAATCGATGCCATTAATCAGGATTTGCCTTTCAAACAAACCTTACCTGAACTAAAATTTTGATGAATAAATTTATATAATATAGTGGTGCGTTACGGCGGATTTTAGATTTGGGAAAATGTCTCCAATTCCTGTCACCGCCTAACGCACCCTACCTTTAGGCTACAAAATCAAGAATATGTTTAGCGGTAATTTCCGCTTGTTCCAAGTGAGGCACATGACCGCAATTTTCAATCCAAATTAACTGACTATTGGGTATGACTTGGGTAAATTTTTCTGCATCACCAGTGCCTAAGATTATGTCAGAATCTCCCCACAAAACCAGGGTATCTTGTTGAATTTTGGCAAATTCATCAGTGTGATTCGCCAAAAAATTATAACCCCCACTTTTGGTAAAATCAATTAGGGCTTTACTCCACCCCGGCATTTGTAAATGCAAGGAGGCACAAATGTCAGAATCGGTAGTAGCAAATTTCGGGTCTTTGTAAGCATTAAGGCTAATTTTTCGCCGCACATTGGCATTTCGCAAAAATTCAGTCGCCAAATATCCCAAAGGGGGAATTAAATATTTACCGATCGCTGGCCCTTTGGCAAAACCCGCACTATCAATTAGTACCAATTTTTGCACTGCTTCTGGATAGGTGAGAGTAAAATCAAGGGCAACCCCCCCTCCCATAGAAACCCCAATTAAAATCATCGGCTGACTAATCAGAGTTTTCCAAGTGTAATAGAGATGAGTTTTAATCGCAGTGGGATTAAAAGGAGTGCCTGCCATTCTGTCGGTAAACCCAAACCCTAATAAATCGATCGCATAAGTTTGGTAATGAGTTGCGAGTAATGGCAAAAGTCGTCGGCTTTCCAATAAGGAACCATCAAACCCATGCAGAAATAATATCGGTGTACTGCCATTGCCTTGACAAACATAAGAAGTAGCAATGGCTTCAGGGGTCAAACTGGTGACAATATCTTGGCGCTGAATTTTTTCCGCCAGGGAAATTGAGGTTGATTCCGTCAATTTTTGCACGTCGGATGGGAGAAAAGAGGCAAACACAATTTTTAGGTGATTTATTCAGAAAATGTATTTTCTCTATCCATGATATATTATATAAGTATAAGTTTGCATTCTATGTAAATTTTTTACAAAAAAATACCTGGACAATTATCTGGAAAACTAAAAAATTATGATAGCTACAGCAACGGATCGGACTTTACCCCATTTAAGCCCATCGATTGATGGCTGGCCGAATATCTGCGGGTGGGAAGCAGACGTGCAGGCGATCGCCACCCAAGATCGACCCGTATTTTTGTCAAAGACGAATATTAAAATTGAGGACATTAAAGCTGCATTCGCGATCGCGCTACATATGCACCAACCGACGATTCCTGCTGGGCAAAATGGCGAACTAATTAGCAACCTTCAATATATGTTTGAACATCCCGGAGAAGGGGATAATCATAATGCGGGGCCATTTGCCTATTGCTACAGTCGCATGGGAGATTTTATTCCCGAATTAGTGGCTAATGGCTGTAATCCTCGTGTGATGTTAGATTATTCGGGAAATCTCCTCTGGGCTTTTCAACAAATGGGGCGAGAAGATATTCTGAATAACCTGAAAAAAATTACCTGTAATCCCGAATATCAACCTTATGTAGAATGGCTGGGAACTCTCTGGAGTCATTCCGTAGTTCCCACTACTCCCATTCCCGATATCAAACTACATATTCAAGCATGGCAACATCATTTTGCCGCAATTTTTGGCTGGGAAGCTTTAGGGCGGGTTAAAGGATTTTCTCCCCCAGAAATGCACTTACCCAATCACCCGGATACTCTATTTGAATATATCAAAGCCCTGAAAGAATGTGGCTATCGCTGGGTGATGGTACAAGAACATTCCGTAGAATCTTTAGATGGGTCTTATTTGCGGGAAAAATATCTGCCAAATCGCTTAGTTGCCCGCAATTCCCACGGGGAAACTATTAGCATCACCGCTTTGATTAAAACCCAAGGTTCTGATACTAAATTGGTGGCGCAAATGCAGCCCTATTATGAGGCTAAAACTCGCGATCGCCAGAAACCGGGTTTTTTAGAAAAACCCGGTTTCTCTAATAATTCTATTCCCGCTTTAGTCACCCAAATTGGCGACGGGGAAAATGGCGGGGTGATGATGAATGAATTTCCCGATGCTTTCAAGCAAGCCACCTATAAAATTCAGGCAGAAGGTGGGGTAAAAGCGGAGGTGGTGGCTTTAAATGGCACCGAATATTTAGAATTAATTGAAGCTGCCGGATGTCACCCGGAAGATTATCCCCCTTGTCAGGCGATCGGGCAACATTTAATCTGGGAACGAGTGGATTTAAATCATTGTACCCCGGAAGCGGTAGAAAAAGCTATCCAAGATGCGAAAAAAGAACATCATAATTTTCATGTTGATGGGGCTTCTTGGACAAATCATATTAGCTGGGTTAAAGGATATGAAAATGTCCTGGAACCGATGAATCAATTAAGTGCCAAATTTCACCAAAAATTTGACCCTTTATTAGCTGAAAATTCAGCAATTACTCGTCAAGCAGATTATCGCGAAGCTTTGCTGTATAATTTATTACTCCAAACCAGTTGTTTTCGCTACTGGGGGCAAGGAGTTTGGACGGATTATGCGCGGGAAATTTATCGTCGAGGTGAAGCTTTGATGTAATCCCTAGAAATTCGGTCTGAGGTGGGCAATGCCCACCTAGGAATTCCCCGTAGGGTCGGCAATGCCCACCCTACGGCGATCTTTTTGGGCAAAAATACGCTAAATTTAGAATGATTTTATTTTTGCCTCTAAGGGGTAGGAATTTAGCCTAATTATATGAATGCCGATGTTATTCAGCAAGTAAAAGAAATTTTTGCCCAAATCGAGGGACAAACTGCCGTATTGCAAGCCGCAACTGGGTTAAATTGTCCGGCTGGTTGCGGTCGTTGTTGTGAAAACCCAGAGGTGGAAACGACGGTGTTAGAAATGATTCCCTTGGCCTTAGAATTGTGGCAACGAGGAGAAGCTTTGGAGTGGCTTTCTCGATCGCAAGCCGTGGAAAACCGTGGCCCTTGTGTGTTCTACCAACCTGACCCTTTTGTACCGGGAAATGGTCGTTGTTCTGTTTATGAATTTCGTCCCAGTCTTTGTCGTTTATTTGCCTTTGCCACGGTGACAAATAAACAGGGAAAACCGGAATTAGCCGCTTGTATTCGGCACAAAGAAATGATGCCAGAAACCGTCGCGCAAACCAAAGCCGCGATCGCTGATGGATTACCCGCCCCGAATTTTGCTGAAATATCTATTCAATTGGCCATGCTAGATCCATCGGGAATTGAAAGATTTCCCATTAATCAAGCTTTAACATTGGCTTTGCAACGAGTGGGTTTAATTGCCCAACTTACTGGTGATGGCGGTGAATGATATTTTGCCAACAAAATCGCCGCCAAATCACTGTAGGGGCAAAGCATTCCGGCAAATAATTTATCGGGAAAAATATTAACCTTAGTACCGGAATGCTTCGCCCTAACCGCCGATAATTTTATTTTCATGGCTGTAGGGGCAAAGCATTCCGGCAAATAATTTATCGGTAAAAATATTAACCTTAGTACCGGAATGCTTCGCCCTAACCGCCGATAATTTTACGATGGAGGTTGTAGGGGCAAAGCATTCCGGCAAATAATTTATGGGTAAAAATATTAACCTTAGTCCCGGAATGCTTCGCCCTGACCACCGATAATTTATGGCTAAAAATATTAACCTTATTCCCGGAATGCTTCGCCCTAACCGCCGATAATTTTATTCATCATAAACATCTAAGGGCGAAGCATTCCGGGATTAAATTTATCGTTTTCACCGCCAAATATCTGCCGGAATGCTTTGCCCCTACAATTAAGGGCGAAGCATTCCGGGATTAAATTTATCATTTTCACCGAAAAATATCTGCCGGAATGCTTCGCCCCTACAAAAATTTGTGTTTTGCTCAATTAAGGGCGAAGCATTCCGGGATTAAATTTATCGTTTTCACCGAAAAATATCTGCCGGAATGCTTCGCCCCTACAAAAATTGCTTTAATGCTTTAATATTAATGGAAATTTAGAATTACGCCTAATTAATGAGCTTAAGAATCTACGGCAATCGCCTATTAAAAACCGTACCCGGACAGCAAACTCGCCCGACCTCAGCGCGAGTCCGCGAAGCTATTTTTAATATTTGGCAGGGAAGTATTTCCGGCTGTCGGTGGTTAGATTTATGTGCCGGGGCTGGTTCGATGAGTGCAGAAGCATTGTGTAGAGGGGCTTCTGAGGTAGTAGCGATCGAACAGTCCGGTCGGGCTTGGGGAATTATTCAAGAAAATTTAGCTAAAGTTGCCAATGATGAGCAATCTTTTCAAGTTTTACGGGGGGATGTGGTCAAGCAGTTGAAAAATCTGGCGGGTCAACAGTTCGATCGCATCTATTTCGATCCGCCTTATGCCAGCGATTTATATCAGCCAGTGATTTCCCTAGCCGCGTCTCTGCTGGCGCCCGATGGGGAAATGGCCGTCGAACATGACCGCGATATGCCTCCGGTATGCTTTGGCGATCGCGACTTATCCCCAGAAACCGATGAAGCACAAACGGATCGGCCAATCTTAGAAATTTGCCGACAGAAAGTGTACGGAAATACTGCCGTCACCTTCTATCGGCTAGTTACAGACTAGGGTTTACCGCTGATACTGTTGATAAGCCGCGACAAATAAACCAGTCAAAGTCACAAAAATCAGTCCCAGGACGATACCAGAAAGTAAGGGTTCTACCACGTTAAGTCTCCTTGTTACAAGTCAGAGATAAGATACAACAATCGTTAACCTTTATTACCAGTTTCTCATAGTACCCCGTTTCTAAGCTAGATGCTTGTCGATGAAATTCTCGGTTTTTTGGCAAAATCAGGGATCTGGTCTGCCCACACCCTTGCTTGTTAGGTGCGGAAATATTAAGCTATGTAATGGAATTAAAAGTTATATTTAGAATCTTCTTTAACCAAAGTGCTCTTGGATAATCAGGTAGGTCAACTGGAAAACCAAGCTGAGGCGAACCGCCGCAGTTTATCAGGTCAGCATACAACCAGAATCCTGCTTCTGGCGCTTGTCTTGGCATTCGGGCTGACTATTACAGCGATCGCGCTTCAGTATCAGGTTTCCGATCCGTACACAAAAACCGTTCTCTCTCTCAATGGCGACTCCGTACAGGGACACGCCATTTTTCAAATGAACTGCGCTGGTTGTCACGGCCCCCAGGGGAAAGGCCAAGTTGGGCCGAGTTTGCACCATGTTGCTGGGCGTAAATCTCGCCCTCAAATTATCCATCAAGTGATTAGCGGTCAAACCCCACCCATGCCACAATTTAAACCCACCACCCAAGAAATGGCTGATTTACTCAGTTATGTGGAAAAACTTTAGATTTGTTGTTGGTGGTTGGTGGTTGGTGGTTGTTTGTTGCTGGTTGTTTGTTGTTGGTTGGTTGGTGGTTGGTGGTTGAGTATTTTCAATCCAAATAATGAATAATAGACTTCTTGCTTTCCCAAGTCAAAAAGCCCCCCTTTTTAAGGGGGGTTGGGGGGATCGAAATCGGGATGAAAGCCAGAATTTTCTAACGAATAGCCAACAACAAATAACTAACAACTAACAACTAACAACTAACAACAACCCCCCCAACCCCCGTCAACGGGGGGGCAACTAACAACTAACAACTAACAACTAACAACCAACAACCAACAACCAACAACTAACAACAAATATTATACCAATTAAACCCAGCCTTTAAACTCAGACTCAATTAAAGATTTTTCTATCTTGATATATTCGCTGCGTGATGCCGCTAAAATATGTTTCATCATCACAGGTTCCCCCGCATCCGCCGCAATAAAAGCCGCATTTAAGGCAATATTTTTAATATTGCCCCCAGCCACAGATAGCTGGGCTAATTTATTCGGTTTCAAGCCTTCTGTAGGAGTTTCTGGGGGAAAAATTCTTGCCCAAATTTGCTCTCTAGCCTTAATATCTGGGTAGGGAAAAGAGATAATAAAGCGAATTCGGCGTAAAAAGGCTTGGTCTAATGACCCTTTTAAATTAGTCGTTAATATAGCTAACCCTTGGTACGCTTCCATCCGTTGTAATAAGTAGCTGACTTCCACATTGGCGTGGCGATCGTGACTGTCTCTGACTTCAGTTCTTTTGCCAAATAAAGCATCGGCTTCGTCAAATAATAACACCGCCCCACCGGACTCAGCCGCATCAAAAATCCGCCGCAAATTCTTTTCGGTTTCGCCAATATATTTACTGACCACTACACTCAAATCAACCCGGTACAGATCGAGGCGAAATTCCTGGGCAATCACTTCAGCGGCCATTGTTTTTCCGGTGCCACTCGAACCAGCAAATAAAGAAGTCATCCCTAAACCGCGATTATTTTTATTGGCAAATCCCCACTGCTGATAAACTTTAGCCCGCTGTCGAAATTGAGCGGCAATTTCTCGCAAAATTTTTAGTTGGGGTTCCGGTAAGATTAAATCTTCCCAGGTAGCTTTGGCGTCGATTCTTTGGGCGATATCATCTAATCTTGGTCGCGCCATTGTCCGGCAAATATTCCACAAATGATGAGATATTGGTTTGGTATCGGTGGATTTGGCTAATTGATTTTGATTTTTTTGCAGAGAATTACAAGCGGTTTTAATGGCTTTTTGACTTAGGTTAAATTGAGCGGCGATCGCCTCCACATCTCCATTCAGTTCCGCCGCCAAGCTACCCAAATTTTTATTTAACAATTCTAACTGTTCTGGATAACTAAGCCCCGGAATATCCCAGGATATCAGAGGATTTCGCGGATGATAAATTCGCTCTTCCGTGGAGATAATTAAAGGAGTCTTTACATCGTCAATAAATTGTAAAACCGCCCCTAGTTTCAGGGGTTCCCTGAGATTTAATCCGTCACAGTCGAGTAACAAGATACTTTTGGTCAGGGCAAATTCTCGCTGCCACCGATGAATAATATAACTAATATTTTCTTGATCCGTGGGCAGGCGATCGGCCAACAAAACTTTTACCGGGCGATTCATTCTCTGGCAAACCGCAGAGGCGATCGCTCGTTTATCCGCCGTTTCCCAACCGCACAATTGCACCATAGATGAGTCCATTGATGAGTTCAGTAAATCATCCCCAGAATCCATAATTGCCAGCAACTCTTGAACAATTTTCTCATGGGAATTGGGTAAAGTCTCAGGGACAGAATCCTCTAGAGATTTAATTAGATGAGAGAGGCGATCGTCCTGATAAATTTCTCCCATCAAATAATGTAAAATACACTCATCAATTTGTAACGGACATTGGGTAATCACCGTCCCCGTTCCCACCTGCAACAATTGCCAACGTCTTAAAGGTGCATGGGGGGTAAAAGCACTCCAATGGGCATTAGGAAACAATTGCAAACCTAGGCCAAAAGTAGGGTAAGGCATTTGGGGATTTTGGTGCAACTGAGTACAAAGAAAAGAAAAATCAGGAAACACCGCCACCCCCACCCCCATTAACAACAGATAAACCTCAAAAGCAGAAAGGTTAAAAGTGGTGCAAACTTGTTCTAACGCTGTAGGTGGAGATAATTCAGGAATTTCCACCAATGGTAGTTCATTCGGTGGCGCCACGCGAGCGGGATTTTGTTGATGCTGCCACTGTTGCTGCAAGAATTCCTGTAAAACTTTAACATTTTTTAACAAAAAATGAGAATTCACTTCAAACCATTTATGATTCATTTTACTGCCTCACTATTGCCTCACTATTGTCTCAGGATTTATAATTAGGGCATTTTCTAATTGTAATCAGACTTTATTCATCAAACCGGGTTGTTATTCTACATACCCTGCGGCTGGCAAAATATTAAGAAATATTAACCAAAGACTTTTAGAGAAAATCTTGACTTAGGATAAGATATTGATTCTTACAACTATCACAAAGTCAAAAACAAATTGTCTCCCTTTTTCTCTCTTTGTCTCCCTTTCAGGAGTCAAAAGCGCCGCAGATACAATGTAACAGCAATGTAACAGCAATTCTCCATAGTAATTAGATAGGTGAGATTATGACCCAGACCAAAGCGCAAAAATCCGGATCCTGGACGCCACAAATTCAGAAAAAAGCACCATCCTTGGCGCCACCACCTATCGTCGTGCAGCGTGACGCCGTTGCCGCGCCCACCAGCGAAGCACCGTTATCCGAATATACGCCCCTAGAACCCAATGCCCTGCAAAATCATCCGTTAATGGGGAATATTTCTGACTTGCCGCCCATTCAGACTAAGTTAACTATTGGCGCCCCTGGGGATAGGTATGAACAAGAAGCGGATACCATTGCCCGAAAAGTAGTCAGTCAAATTAATTCACCTACAGCCCAAGCAAAACCAGCCACCAAAGTTTTGCAACGGCAGCCCGTTGGTCGGGATATCACCGTTTCTCCCTTTGCGGGAATGATGCAAGCAAAAGAGGCGATCGCTGGTGGACCTGCTTCCCAGGATTTAGAATCTTCCATTAATCGGGCCAAAGGTGGGGGACAGCCGTTAGATGCCGGTCTGCAACAGTCAATGGGGCAGGCAATGGGGGCAGATTTTAGCGGGGTGAGGGTACATACTGATGGCACATCTAACCAGTTGAATCAATCGATTCAAGCCAAAGCTTTTACCACCGGGCAGGATGTATTTTTTAAACAGGGACAATATAATCCCGGTAGCAAAGGCGGACAGGAATTAATTGCCCATGAGTTAACTCATGTGGTGCAACAGAAGGGTGGTTCCACTGTTCAACGAGAACTGAGTGAACTGACTCTAGACCAGGTAAAATATGCTAATCAAATTCGTCAAGTTAGAGGTTTAGATAATGTTAATACGCGGATAAAATTTGATTCTAAAAAATACGGTAAAAAAATTGAAAAAAATTTTTTAGATCATAAAAGTTGGGATAAAATCAAGAGTGAGTATGGTAGCGATTTAACCATGATGTGGTTATGCTTTGATTATCGTAAATGGTACGTTGATTCCTTGATTTCCAAACTTCGCTCTAAATATAAAGGTTTAATTGCTAAGTCAGTGGGGAGTCAGGATCCGACTTCAGACTATGACATTACTATCTCTACGCCCGGCTCTGGAAATGATGTTAAAGCGATTGAAGATTTTAATCGAGAAATCAAGAAAAAATTTGGGGTTCAACCAGGTACTCTTTTCGATACCAATTTATATGCCAAAGACTATCTGAAGGTGACAGAAAATATTGACGAAGCATCGAAAAAAAACCAAGTTTCTGATACTGACTTAGATGAGCCGGATGGTGGTTTTGGCAAGATGGGTGGCTTGTCACAAGATGTGGCGTCTTTGGTAAAACAACGGCGGTATATGAATCAAATGGAGTGGAATAAATATGTTGAGGAAGTAGTTGCCTCTATTCAGGATGAAAGCCAGAAGAAAACTACGCGACATCAATATGAAGAAGCTGATGCTATTTATCAAATTGCCGCTTACGAACTTCGTGACGAAGTGATGAATAACCCTTCAGAGGAGAATCAAAAAATCATTGCTGACGTTAACAAAAAAACGAAATTAAGTAATGAAGAAGAAAAACTCATCGCTCAACAGCCCAAAGAGATTCAATCAATGGTGAGAGATGAGTTTTTAGGTCTTAAACAACTGCAAGGAGTTACCCACGAAAACTCTGACTTAGTGCTAGAAAAAAGTAATAAGCTTTATTTGCAAAGGATGGCGAAGATTCGCGAAATTCAAGAATTAATTCGCGTTCTCAGCCCGGACAAAGAAGCAGAACAACAAAATAAAGAAGAAATTGAAACTCTCAAAGCACAAGTCAAGCAACTATTAGGTGAAGCTTGTTTCTTTGCGGCTGAGGCTTATCATAGTGAAGGGGCGGTTAAACATATTGTTGCTGGTGTTCAGGGATCTAAAGCAAATCCTCAAGAAAAACAAAGGATTATGAGCAGCCTAAAACCCGAGCATTACTTGCAATCTTTCAATGAACAGTTTGGAGATTTTTTGAAAGATTTAAATCATTATGCCGGGGAGCCTAATGGCAAGATTTTTTATCGATCTTCTAAGTATTTATATCGTCTGTTTTTGGCGGTAGCAGAGTTGCGTTTATACAAGCCAGAATTCAAGGGGTTGGAATATTTACAAATTGAGGAACAACAGGGTAATGCGGCTAATCTTGCACAAGACATTAATGATAAATTAGTGCTGATTCGCAAGGGGGATGGAGAATTTAAGGGGGCATCAGAAGCGAAGAAGATTGAAGCAGCAGAGCAGCAGATGAAAGCAATTTTAAATGTAGATACAGCTTCATCACTGAAAGTGAAAATTCTGCAAATGGCTCAGGAATTTAATAGTGAAGTGAGAGCCAAAATCAAAGATTTGTCCGCAATGAATCCAGAAATATCCAAACAATTCTTTAGGAATATTTATAAATAATAGTTATGAAGATTAACGAAACAATCTGCAATATGCTATCTTTGGGAATTATAGAAAAAACCGATGCTGGGGTTTTTGTTCTAACGTGGCTGTTGCAAAACTGTCCGAACTATTGATGGCTAGTGCTATTTGAATTAGCGGCCCGATCGCCTCTCTTTTCGAGAAAGAAACCGGTTTTCTGTTATGAATATCAGCAGTTATCTGTGGGATTCTATCAAAGAAACCCGGTTTCTAGCTAGGTGGCTGAGAAGCGATCGCCCCTCTTTTTCTATTACCCGCAATATTGTAATCGATTAGACATCTCCAATAATTGCCCTTCACAAAGCCATATCAAGGCTTTATATCTGATTTTTGGAGATGTCTATTCATTACCGGGAAAATATTAAGAAATATCACAATCAAAAAAATTGAAAAATCTGAATATAAAATTAACTATTAACGACTGGGACTAATTGCCAGAGAAATCCTGTCCCATTCACTCCATCGGTAAAATGTGCATCTGGGCTTCATACTGATAGATCACACTGAACCTAGTAGGTGACATGATGACTACAACAAAAGCGCAAAAATCCGGATCTTGGACGCCACAAATTCAGAAAAAAGCACCATCCTTGGCGCCACCACCTATCGTCGTGCAGCGTGATGCCGTTGCCGCGCCCACCAGCGAAGCGCCGTTACCCGAATATACGCCCCTAGAACCCAATGCCCTGCAAAATCATCCGTTAATGGGGAATATTTCTGACTTGCCGCCCATTCAGACTAAGTTAACTATTGGCGCCCCTGGGGATAAGTATGAACAAGAAGCGGATACCATTGCCCGAAAAGTGGTCAGTCAGATTAATTCACCTACAGCCCAAGCAAAACCAACCACCAAAGTTTTGCAACGGCAACCCATTGGTCGGGATATCACCGTTTCCCCCTTTGCGGGAATGATGCAAGCAAAAGAGGCGATCGCTGGTGGACCTGCTTCCCAGGATTTAGAATCTTCCATTAATCGGGCAAAAGGTGGGGGCCAGCCGTTAGATGCCGGTCTGCAACAGTCAATGGGGCAGGCAATGGGGGCAGATTTTAGCGGGGTGAGGGTGCATACTGACTCTTCCGCTAATAATTTAAGTCAATCCATTCAAGCCAAAGCCTTTACCACTGGGCAGGATGTATTTTTTGCTCAAGGACAATATGATCCTGGTAGCAAAGACGGACAAGAATTAATTGCCCATGAGTTAACTCATACTATTCAACAAAGTAGTGCTTCAACGATTCAACGTAAGACAAAAAATATTCCTCAACTTTCGAGTATAGATACCCGTGCTTTAATCAGCACTAAAGCCGAAGATCTTCAAGGATTAATCATCAAGTATAACCAGATTAAGCAGGATGATAAGAATTTCGATCTCCAAAAAGAAATCCTATCGAAGATAAAGGAAATAGCAACAGCGTGGCTTGAGTCCGATGCTGATAGTGCCAAGAAAACAAAAAAACCAGAAGTTATCGATACGCGCACAAGAGCGGAAGAAGAGTTAGCCGAAGTCGCTCGCCAAAAAGAAGAAAAAGTTGCAGATGTTACTCAAGATGATCGGGGTACTTTAGGGAAGACAGGGGTGAGTAATGCATTGATTGATCCGATTTATGATAGTGAACTGTATGCTGAGATTTATGGGGCTGTTCTCTCCAAGCTAGGGGTAGGAAGAGGTGCATGGCGGCGATCGGACGAGTTGAATCAGTTTCGCCAAAAGTTGAAAGATGCTGCTAGAACCCAAGCTGCCACAGATATTGAACAATCCATCAATCATCAGTCACTATCGGGTGATGCTCGTAAAGAATACATTAAAATGAAGGCTAATGTTGAAGCATATGGATTAGCTAAAGGTTCCGTTGATCAGGTGATGAAACAGCAAGCTGAGAAAATTGTAGATAACGTCATACCAAAAGTTTCTACAGTTCTAGATTTGCGAAAAGCTGCCAATGAGCGGGCGATCGACAAAACCCGTAGTTTGATTAGCAAAGATCCTGAATTACAAAATCAGGATAACATTAAGGCCATTAAGAAAGCTGCAATTGAAGCCGCTACTCAACAAGCCAAATCAATCTTAAGTCAAAAAGAACCCGCAGCGGTTGCGATCGCACGTCAAATCACCAAGGGAGATTCTCAACGGCTGGAAGAAGGAGTACTAAAAGAAAAAGTTAAGCAGCAAACCACAACTGATCAAGTGGGGAGCCGAGCAATTCAAAAGGTAATTGAAGCGGATACCTTAACCCAAGGCTTTGATAAAATTGCTTCTTTAATTGATGCTTTTGCCTCTGCTCCTGGAACCTCAGTTTCACTCAATATTGAATTGAGGATTAAAGACCCAATGACGGGAGGGTACTTTATTTCTCAATTTATTGGGGAAGCATCAAAAGAACAAGAAGAAACTGAACCTCTAGAAGTTTCCTTACGCTCAGAATTTTCTCTGGGTGGTGGTTGGGAGCGTTTTGGTTTGGATCTGAACGCCCAAGTAGGTTTCTTCTTTGAATCTACTGCTACTGACACCAAGAAAGCGGTAGGCTTGATTTCTTATGGTTTGTATCGAACTCTCCAAACTAAAAACCTTGATAGTACAGTCGCCAACGCTATTTGGGGTTATGGAGGAAAATCACAACTCAAACATAAAGGAAAAGAAGCAGAAACTTGGGCAACAGCGATGGAAGAGTATCTCTTCAAAAATGCTCAAGGAAATATTGACGAAACATCAAAAGTGGAAGTCGGAGAATTGCTGAAAGGTAAGGCTCAAGCCAATTTAGGCTTTGCTACCGGAGAGTTAGAAGCTAAATTCTCTTATGCCAAACAATATTCAGCAACATCAATTGGTACAACAGCAGTTGGTAAATCTAAAAACCAAACACAGCTAGATAAAGCTTTTGCTGCTAAAAACGTTACCTACATTGAAGTTAATGGCAAAATGGAAGCCTTGGAAGAATTTGCGGGAGGTGAAGCTGGAGTTAAATTTGGCTGGGATGGCACAACTTTCAACAGTGCAGAAATAGAAGCGGCAGGATTCCTCAGTAGTGCCCTAGCTAAAGGTGGCAAGGACTATGGAACCGTTATGAATCACGTTTGTAAAGCGATTGCCGGTTATGTGACTTCTTTGGCAGCCATCGGCAAAAAAGCTTATAATGTTGCCAAAAATAAGGCCAAGACTACAGCGGAAAAAGGTGGTGAAATTACTGGTATTTTCAGTGACTTAGGAATGATGGCTGTAACCATTGGTGATGAAGTCGGAGCCGAGTGGGGCAGTAAGATTGTTAATGTGGCAGGAGAGGAAGTTGGCCAAGATATTATTAAGAGTACCGCTACTGAAGCTGCTATGAATCCTCTTCTGGATATTAAACAGCAATTGAAAATTGGTGGTGGCCTTTCTTGGGAGTCAGGTGAGGGTTTTAAAGTCAACGTTTATCTGAGTCAAGTCAAAGGAATAGCAGTCGATACGGGAGCTTTATTGGGGCAAGTATTCCGCTTAAAGATTGAAGGTGAAGCTACCAATAAAATTGTGAGTAAGACGTTTAAATTTTAAGTAAAGCGTTATCCGTCTCAATGAGCGGAAATTAGTGACTCTGAAACAGAAGTTGAAATTTTACTTTTTAACTTTTTTTTAGAGTCACATAGGCAAAATTATCAGCGCATCATCGCGCAATCAATTATGAACAAAGAAAAATATAAGGTTGGACAAGAAACCCCATTTTTATCTGCCCTGGGAGAACCGATCAATATTTTGGTAGAAGAAATTAATCTCCAGAAGGATGAAAACAATCAGATTGCATCATTAATTTTTACTGTTGCTGTACCCTATGAAACTTATCAAAAGATTATTGATGAATCACTTTTTAACCTTTTTCCTGAAATCGGTATTAGTCATCCCTATAACGATTTTGACGAGAATCAAGTTGAAATAGAGTTAGAACTAAAACCATCGCTAATTACCTACCTGAATCAACAGATGGAAACAGCAAAAGGGTTAGGAGGTTTAATGAATCAAGATGATTCAAGTGGACTTCAAAGCAACTGTTTATTCTATACAGAAAACTGGTTGGCGATCGCTTTCAAACAGGTTGTGTCTTTACCTCCTGAGTTAGCAGAAGATGGGGAATTGAAACAAGGTTATCGGACTCTCTGGCATAATCAGGAATTAATCCGAGAAAAATTGAGTACAAAAGTTAAATCTACCAAAGAGGTTGTGATTGATTTTCTTAATCACAAGAATTGGAAATATGAGGAATTTAATGAGCAAGTTATTAAGCTAGTATTTAATGGAGAAACGGCTCAATGGTCAGTCTTAATTGCAATAAATGAGCCAGAGCAGGAAATTTGCTGTTATTCTATTTATCCTGAAACGATTTCAGAAGAATATCGAGGGCAATTTGCAGTATTTATTACTGGAATTAATTATGAATTGAATTTCGGTAATTTTGAAATGGATTTTGATGACGGAGAATTAAGATTTAGAACTTCTTTACCTTTAAGTAAAGAAACGTTAAACCAACAAGTGTTAGAAAAAATAATTACTGGGAATCTGAATACAATGAATGCTTATGTATCTCAATTACAACAATTACAGTCCGATCTAAATTAGATAAAAGGTTCTGCCTGAAATAATTTGGTTCAGGAAGTTATAGACAATTCTATGGCTATATATAATTATGACTAGGCGATCGCCCTTGCGAAGAATTGAGGGGCGATCGCTTCTTTTCTTCCATTCCCCGCACTATTTTAATCAGACAAGCGATCGCCTCTCTTTTGGACAAAGAAACCGGGTTTTTTTTATGAATATCAACAGTTATCTTTGGGATGCAAAAAAGAAACCCGGTTTCTGGGTGGCTGAGAAGCGATCGCCTCTCTTTTAGAGAAAGAAACCGGGTTTCTTTGATGAATATCAACAGTTATCTGTGGGATGAGATCGAAGAAACCCGGTTTCTCGATGGCTGAGAAGCGATCGCTCTTTGTGGGAAAAACCCTGATGAGCGATCGTTCTTGATAAAATCAGGCAAATACCCTCTTCTGTTTCCATGCCTGACTCTATCCAACAAGAAGCCCGTCAAATTCTCGATACTCTTGTTTTTACTCCCTTCGAGCAATGTCAACCCCTCAGCCGCCAATTTGAAACTATCCCCGCCAGGGTTGGTTTATACGCATTTCGGCACTGCTCCGAAGGGCTACTCTATATCGGCAAAGCCAACAACCTACGAGACAGACTACGCGGCGGACATAAAGCCTTTCTCTGGGGCTGGCTCGATCGCTATAATCCAGAGGATGTGCGAATTGCTTTCGTCACTCTCAAGCACTGGCAAAGACCCGGGTTATTATATGAACTAGAAACCCTCATCCTCCAAGCCACCAATCCCCCTTACAACGTAAAAATCCCCAGAGAATTATGACTCAAACCTTAACCAATCAACACCTTTCCCCAGAAGCGATCGAGCGGCTGGTTAATTATTTGCCTGACTACATAAAAGCTGCACTTTTGGAAAAGTCTGCTGCATTTGAATGTTCCCTTGAGGCTACAATTGAAATGGCAATTGCCAACTTCTTAGATGAAGAAGCATTGAGCTTTGAAGACTGTCTTCTCGCTCAACGGCTGAACAATAAGCATTAATAGTGCGATCGCATTTTACTCGCCTTTTACTCGATGGGATCAATTTGTCCTCAATGCGATCGCTTTCAACCTAATCCGATCGCACTACAAGATCGGCGATCAGATTGGGTTGAAAAAATATCAGCGATCGCCTCTCTTTCTCTATTCCCAGCACTATTTTAATCCGAGGCCCGATCGCTCTCTCTTTTGGACAAAAAAACCGGGTTTCTTCATATCAGCAGTTATCTTTGGGATGGAAAAACAAACTCGGTTTCTGGGTGGCTGAGAAGCGATCGCTCTCTCTTTTGGAGAAAGAAACCGGGTTTCTTTTATGAATATCAACAGTTATCTTTGAGATGCTTTCGAAGAAACCCGGTTTCTGGATGGCTGATGCGCGATCGCCTCTCTTTTGGAGAAAAAAAACCGGGTTTCTTCATATCAGCAGTTATCTGTGGGATGCGATCGAAGAAACCCGGTTTCTGGGTAGCGAAGGCGCGATCGCTATAATTGGAGAAATGTCACCATTAATCTTTATCTTATGAGAAGCCAGCCAATCAATATCACCTACGAAATCGATCTACAACCTGGTGAACTGCTTCATCTACCTCCCGAATTAACTGCCCGGATTGGCGCCGGACGCTGGTTGATTACAATTCAACCAGTATTATCCCCTCAGTATCAGCCAAAGCGCAGTCACGATGCTTTTCTGAATAGCTATGCTCCAGAAGACGAGGGACTCTATGATGATTACACCCGGTGATATTTGGGTTGCCGAAATCCCATTTACCGACGGGAGTGCCGCCAAAAAACGCCCAGTTCTAATTTTATGGCTGGACGCTCAAGACGCGATCGTTGCTGCTGTAACATCTGCATCCCCAAGATCAATAACTGATGTAATCCTCCAAGATTGGGAAAAAAGTGGTTTACGAGTCCCCTCAGTCATCCGACTCGCCCGATTAGATTGTTTGGAAAAATCTCTCTTGATTGCTCGCATTGGTCATATTTCTCCAGCCGATGCCCAACAGCTTATAGATGTCTGGAATTCTCATGTCAACCCCAAGTTTTAGTCCGATTTCCCGCGATCGCTCTCTCTTTTAGAGAAAGAAACCGGGTTTCTTTTATGAATATCAACAGTTATCTTTGAGATGCTTTCAAAGAAACCCGGTTTCTGGATGGCTGAGAAGCGATCGCCTCTCTGGTCGTTTGGCTAGTGGGGATGAAACCTAAAGTGTTACAATCTAGCTGATGACGACAGAAATTGCGCGATCGCAATATCAGACAAAAAATGAGCGGATCGAACTGGTGAACCAGAAAAACAAATACTTGGGGATGTTCGTGGTGACAAATAATGCCTAGTGTAGAACAAATGATCGCCTGTGTGCGAGTTTGTCAAACTTTGTCTAACTTCTATACCGATATTCATCTATTTCGCTATGACGAAAAAAGAAAAGAAATTTACATTTTAGCCGGGGAGACGATCGGCATCACAATTTTTAGCAATGGAACTTGGGAGTTAGATGATGACACAGAAGCTTGACTTTCAAAAAATGAGCCGAAAAGAACTTAGAACTTATGTTCTGAACCACCGGGAAGATGAAGAAGCTTTACGGATCTATATGGATAGAATGCACAATGATCCTGGTGTTATTCGACAAATTGGGGGCTTGAATGAAGCGGATCTCAAGTTCCTTGAGCAAGCGATCGCCAAACAAGTGAAAGATCCCTAATTTTGCGCGATTCCCGCTTCGGGATCCGCTAGAAGCGCGATCGCCTCTTTTTTCGAGAAAGAAACCGGGTTTCTTCATATCAGCAGTTATCTTTGAGATGCGATCGAAGAAACCCGGTTTCTGGGTGGCTGAGAAGCGATCGCCTATCCTTGCCATAGAAGGATTACCGGAATCTCGGCGTAATTGTTCTATAAATTCTGGATATTTCTCCATATCTTATTTTGGCTAAGGTGGATGCTAAACTAAAAACAATAACCATCAAAAATACGACAAATGGAACCACAAACTTTAGAAGGAACTTGGGAAGAAATTCTCCAACATAGTGCTGAATTAGCTGGTCAGCGAGTCAGACTGACTATTTTACCCCATGAATCTTCAAATGCCTCGATGATTCCCACTCTAGAGCAAAAATTAAAAGGAAGAGTTGGACGAGTAAATTTTCAGCCATCAGACTTATCTGAACGAGTTTCAGAAGCTTTTACAGACCTTTTAGATACTCAAGCTTCATCATTAAATCAATGACAATTTGCGATGCTTCACCCCTAATTGCCCTCATAAACTCAGGCGATCGCAATCATCAACGCTGCCTGGAAATTTTACCATATCTGTCAGACCCCCTGATTACCACTTGTGCTTGTTTTACTGAAGCAATGTATTTGTTAGGTCGATATGGGGGGTGGTTCGCGCAACAAGAATTATGGGATTATGTTTCTGATGAAATCTTAGTCATACACCATCATAGTTTAAACGAACTCACCAGAATGGAAAGTTTAATGGCTCAGTATCAAAATGTACCAATGGATTTAGCGGATGCTTCTCTAGTAGCGATGGCTGAAGTGCTTCATCAAAGACAAATATTCACTCTCGATCGTGATTTCTATATTTATCGATTGTGGGGAAATCAATCCATTGAGGTTGTCCCCTAAACTGATCACAAACCAGTCAGAAAAATCACGGCGATATCCAACAAAAAAAAGACCTGAGTCAATTCTATCGACTCAGGTCTTATCCAACTTATCTATCTAGCACCCAATTTAGGGTATTAAAACTAGCGACGAATCACCACTTACTTAGTTTCCGAAAACTCGGCATCAATCACATCATCATCGCCACCGCTGCTAGAACCACCGGGAGCTTGTCCGCCAGCACCAGGGGCGCCTGCTGCATCTGGGCCGGGGGCTTGTCCGCCCGCTTGTTGGTACATATTCGCACCAATTTGATACAGGGCTTGTTGCAATTCGGTCGTCAAAGACTTGATTTGATCGAAATCTTCCTTAGTCACCGCATCCCGCAAATCTTTGATCAAACCTTCTACCTTGGTCTTATCAGCCGCAGGCACCTTATCACCGAACTCTTTAAGCTGTTTCTCCGCTTGATAAGTCAAAGTATCCGCTTGGTTCTTCATATCAATCTTCTCACGGCGTTCCTTATCGGCAGCGGCATTAGCTTCCGCTTCCTTCACCATGCGATCGACTTCATCAGACGGCAGAGTCGAAGCACCAGTAATACTGATCGACTGTTCCTTACCAGTGCCCTTATCCTTAGCGGTCACGTTCAGAATACCATTCGCGTCAATGTCAAAAGTCACTTCAATTTGCGGTACACCACGGGGGGCAGGGGGAATTCCATCTAAACGGAAAGTTCCCAAACTCTTGTTATTGGTGGCCATTTCCCGTTCCCCTTGCAGAACGTGGATTTCCACATTGGTTTGACCATCCACAGCGGTAGAGAAAACTTCTGACTTCTTGGTGGGAATAGTGGTGTTGCGAGGAATAATCTTAGTCATCACACCGCCCAAGGTTTCCACACCCAAAGATAGGGGAGTCACGTCCAGCAGCAGGATATCCTTCACTTCCCCAGCCAGCACACCGGCTTGAATGGCCGCACCCACCGCCACCACTTCATCGGGGTTCACGGTTTGGTTGGGTTCTTTACCCATTAATCGCTTCACCAGTTCTTTGACGGCGGGGATCCGGGTAGAACCGCCCACCAGCACCACTTCATCAACATCGGCATTCTTGAGTTTCGCGTCGCGCATGGCGTTTTCTACGGGAATGCGGCAACGGTCAATCAAATCAGCAGTCAGTTCGTCAAACTTGGCGCGGGTTAAAGTCACATCCAAGTGCTTTGGCCCATCTTGGGTAGCGGTAATAAAGGGCAGATTAATTTCCGCTTGGGTAACGCTCGACAGTTCGATCTTGGCTTTTTCCGCCGCTTCCGTTAAGCGTTGCAGGGCTTGCTTATCTTTGCGGAGATCGATACCTTCCGCTCTCTTAAATTCTTCGGCTAAATAGTCTACGATTTTTTTGTCGAAGTCGTCCCCACCCAGGTGAGTATCCCCAGAAGTAGCCAACACTTCAAATACACCGTCGCCCACTTCCAGGATAGAAACGTCAAAAGTTCCACCCCCTAAGTCAAACACCAAAATGGTTTCATTGCTTTTCTTGTCCAAGCCATAAGCCAGAGAAGCGGCGGTGGGTTCGTTGATAATCCGCAATACTTCAATCCCAGCAATTTTACCCGCGTCTTTGGTGGCTTGCCGTTGAGAGTCGTTAAAGTAAGCGGGAACGGTAATCACTGCTTGAGTGACTGGTTCTCCCAGATAGGTGCTGGCATCATCAACCAGTTTACGCAGCACTTGAGCCGAAATTTCTTCAGGAGCAAACTGCTTACCACGGGTTGGACTATCTAATTTAACATTGCCATTGACGTTAAGAACTTTGTAAGAAACTTCCGTGGTTTCGTGGGTCACTTCGTCAAATCGTCGCCCGATAAACCGCTTGACGGAATAAAAGGTGTTTTCTGGGTTCATTACCCCTTGACGTTTGGCGATTTGACCAACGAGTTGATCGCCGTTTTTGGCAAATGCGACCACCGATGGGGTGGTGCGACCGCCTTCTGCGTTGGCGATCACGGTGGGTTTACCCCCTTCCATTACTGCCACACAAGAGTTTGTAGTTCCTAAGTCGATGCCAACTACTTTACCCATACCGTTATTTTCACTCCACTGATAACAAAGATATTATTTATGGCTGGCGCCGAGTTGTTCACCAGCGATCTGGGAATGCAACCGGCAATTTGTTTCCAGCGCTCCCATATTGTTTTACGTTTACTAATCTATATGGTGAGGGTATTTGGGCTGATTATGTAGGGGTATTTACCGAACCTAAATTGGGGCGGTTCCCGGATCTGGGGCTGTGAGGGGGTGGGGTATGAGGTGATGGGAAGCAGGAGAAGAGGGAAGAAAAGGCTCAGGATATTATCGGTATATTATCGGTATCTTATCGGTATATTCTGAGGGTTTCCAGGATGAAATATCTGGAATGTATCTGGGATATATCTGGGGTAATTAGGATGAATAATCCAATTTTTCCCCAGACAAAAGTTTCCCCAGACATCTCGCCGATCGCTGATTTTTACTCACCAATCATAATCCGATTACGACCAGCGGCCTTAGCCTGATGAAGTACCCTATCAGCAGATCGATAGAGAGATTGTAAATCTGAACCATGTTCGGGATACTGAGCAATTCCGGCACTAAATGTGACAGAAAAGCTTTCTGTAATTTTTTCTGTAATGTTTTCTGTAATTGGTGGTTGATGCTCCCAGTCTTCTGTAAATTCATCGGTTGGCTCATTATATGATGACAAAATCGTGGCATTGAATTCTTGATTTTGGAGTTGTTCCAGTAATTCCGTGAGCCGTTTCAGCCCATCTTCTTTGGTCATGCCATACATGGCGACAATGAATTCTTCTCCCCCCCAACGAGCGACAATATCTTCACTGCGGAAAGACAGACTTAATAATCGACCTAGGCGATGTAAAATAGCATCTCCCATTGCGTGACCATATTTGTCATTAATTTGTTTAAAGTGATCTAGGTCTAAGAGGGCAAAACAAATGGGTTGTTTATGCCGTTTGGCTAGTTGTAAAAATCGATTGAGTTCTTGGCTAGATTTTCGGCGGTTGGCTACCCCGGTGAGGGGGTCAGTTTCGGCCATATTGCGGAGTAATTGAATCCGTTCTAAGCGGTTGAGAATGCGGGTGACTAATTCTGGGCCGACAATGGGTTTATTTACATAGTCATCGGCACCGGCTGCGAAGATACGGTGAACCATTTTCGGTTCTCGATGGGCAGTTAAAAATAAGATGGGAATGCCACTCCAACGGGGGTCATTCCGCACGACTTGGCAGAGGGAAATGCCATCGATTTTGGGAATTTCTACATCAAGAATTAGTAAGTCGGGTTGATAAGAGTCGAGGGCTTCTAAAAATTTCTCTGGATTAGATAAGCCCATGAATTTGAGTCCCCAAGGTTCTAAAAAACTGCGTAATTCTACTAATTGATCCGCATCATCATCAACGACCATGACTTTGGCTTCTTCCCGAAGCGATCGCTGTCTAACTTGGATCACCGTTTCCATGACTTGAGCGGCGCTGAGAGGCTTTTGGATAAAAGCCCGTCCGCCTAATTTAGCCACTTCTAAACGAATTTCGGTGCTGCCAGAGGCGGTAAAAATCAGTACCGGCACTGGAGAAACGTGATTCGTGAGTTCAGCGAGGAGTTTTAATCCTTCCTGGGCAGTTTCCAGGTTGGTGCAAGGTTCTCCTGAGATGGCTAGGTCTAGCAAAACCATCTCCGGTCGTGCTTGAGCGATCGCCTCCCGTGCGGTGCATAAATCATCAATAATTTTTACTTTGATGCCCCAGCGTTGAGCTTCTTGTTGCATTTGTTCCGCTACCGTGTGATCGCGATCGATAATCAGCAGTTGTGTCACTGCCCGATCTGACTCGAAACTAGGGTTGCTAGGAGAAATTTTCTGAACATCCCTGATGGTTTCATTGGGCTTATGTTCTAATTCGTCGCGCAAATGCTGGACTAACTTCTCTAGCTCCGGCACTTGTTCTCGCCCTACTTTCGGTTGTTCTAAAATGCTTTCAATTTTTCGGGCAAAGCCTGAACCCCGGACAAAGCCAAAAGTTCCCAATGAACCAATTAATTTATGAGCATCTTCCGTGGCTGACTGACGCAGTTCATCATCTAAAATTCCTGCCCGTAAAGCGATGACTGCTTGCTCCAATACAGTGACTCGATGGCCAATCCGATGCTTAAACCGTTCCCAAACTTCGGCGATCGCCTCTCGATGGTCTTCTTCTTGGTGAGTTTCTGCGGTGAATAATGGCGGATGGTCAGGCGCCGTTGTTTTGCCCTCTTCTTCGGCAGTGGCCACAGTCGGCTCAGTAATAGTTTTAGCCGGACTCGACAGTTTTTCCGGTGGCGGCGATAGAGAAATCTTCAGTTTTTCCGCCACTTGCCGCGCTAATTTTTCCCGATCGATTGGGGGAGTGATATTGAAAATGGCGATCGGATAATTTAGGGGTTCTATCAGTTGACTAATAATAGATTTTTTATCGCTATTATTGACTACTTTTTGACAAAAAATAATCGGAATTTTCCTAAAAATATTTTTTTTACTCCCTAAGCGAAAAACTTCTGACACCGAAGGTTCTCGCAAGCCTTCATCAATAATAATTAGAGACCATTTATCTGTCGTCAGGTATTGCAGAGTTTCTTCTCCGGTATAAGCGGTTTCCACGGAGATATACTCTAGTCTTTTAACCAACCATTCGCCTAATTCATCCGGCAGTCCTGCCAGGAGAACCTTACTAATTGCTGGGGTAGTTTCAGTTTTTTTCGGCAATGGCTTTAAGCGATAACCTAACCCATAAACTGTTTCGATTAAATCTCCCGGTGCGCCAGATACTTTGAGTTTTTGACGTAATCCTTTAATGTGAGCGCGGATAGTTTCTTCTCCCGGTGGATCTTCAAAAGACCATAAGTGATCCAGAATGGCACTCCGACTATAAACTCGACTACTGTTCCGCAGGAATAACTCTAACAAACGATATTCTGTCGGAGTTAAATTCACCAGTTCGTCTTCATAAGTCACTTCAAAAGTATTAGGATTAAGCTGTAAACTGCCCCAAGAAATCACCGGAGGTAATGCGGAGTCACCTCGACGCAGTAAAGCCCGAATTCGCGCCGATAATTCCTGGGGTTCACAAGGTTTTACCAGGTAATCATCCGCCCCCGCATCGAGTCCCATGACTTTATCGTGGGTGCTATCACGGGAGGTGAGTAACAAAATGGGCATTTGATAGCCCTGCGATCGCATCTTCCGGCAAAGGCTAATCCCATCAATTTTTGGCAGTCCTACATCTAGGACAATCAAATCATAGACACAACTTTCCACTAATTGCCACCCCTCTTGACCATCAGTGGCAACATCTACAAGATAATTTTGGTTGTTGAGTGTGGAAACTAAGACATTGGCGATCGCCTCGTCATCCTCTACCAGTAAAATTCTCATAGTGGCTTTTTACTATTTAGTAATCAGTGACAAAAATTAAAAATTATAAATTATAAAATCAATTTCAATGGCGGGATTTATTTTATAATAATATCCTATTTTGAGTAGCGATCGCGTAACTTGCCGTCAGCGATCGCAACTCAATTTTAATTTTTCACCAGGTACGGGCGCGATCTTTCCCGGAACAAATTCACGCTTCTAATTGATAGATGAGGAGCTTCTGGTGCGGGGGAGCAGAGTAGCGGAGGGGCGGAGGAGCGGCGGTTCGGCCCTTCGGCTGCGCTCAGGACAGGCTTCGCTCACCGACCGAGGATCCGCCAATCGAGAAGTGAAAAGTCGTAGGGGCGAATGGCCATATAGCCTGACGGCATGGGCTTCGCAAGGACGCCCGTACAAAAGAATTATCACTATTCACTCTTCACTATTCACTCTTCACTATTCACTCTTCCCTACACCTCTTACCCTTCGGCAGGCTCAGGGCTACACCCCATCTTCAAGGACGCAATAACTCCCAGAGTTCCGCTTCGGAAATACAGGGAATCCCCAGGGCTTGTGCTTTCTCCAACTTAGACCCGGCATCTTCTCCCACTAATAAATAGTTGGTTTTTTTACTGACTGAACCCGTGACCTTACCGCCCGCTTGTTCAATTTTCGCCTTAGCTTCCTCTCTCGTCATGGTGGGCAAAGTGCCGGTAATCACAAAAGTTTTACCCAATAGAGGCAATGTTGTTGTGATTCCAGATATAGCTTGCGGCTGTTGTGTACTGGTTTCTAAAGGTGTAGCTAGTTGCAACCCAGCAGTTTTTAAGCGGTCAATTAAGGTTTGATTGGCGGGAACTTGGAACCATTGAGACACGGAATCGGCAATTTCTGAACCAATGCCATAAACAGAGGCGATCGCAAGAGGGGTAGCGGCGGCTAATGCTTCTATGTCACGGAATTTTTCTGCCAAAACTTGAGCATTCACACTCCCCACATGGCGAATCCCTAAACCATAGAGCACTCTAGCCCAAGGTTGGGTTTTGCTGCTGGCGATCGCTGTGACTAACTTGGACGCCGATTTCTGACCCATGCGTTCTAAAGTCATCAGTTCTGCCACGGTTAAACTATATAAATCGGCCACGGATTTTACTAAAGCGCTATCGACCATAAGTTGTACCAGTTTTTCGCCCAAACCATTAATATCTAAAGCCTTGCGCGAAGCCCAATGAATCAAAGACCCTCTCAGAATTGCCGGACAAGAGGTATTAATACAACGGGTAACGGCTTCATCAGCGGGTTTTACCACCGTTGACCCGCATTCCGGGCAAAACTTAGGCATTTGAAACCGTGGGGCATTTTCTGGGCGTAACTCTGGCAACACCCGCACCACTTCCGGGATAATTTCCCCGGCTTTTCTCACAATTACCGTATCGCCAATATGTAAATCTAATTCATCCAGGCGATCGCTGTTGTGCAGAGTTGCCCGTGACACCGTAGTTCCGGCTAATTGTACGGGTTTCAACTCCGCAACCGGAGTTAATGCCCCCGTCCGTCCCACTTGTACAGTCACCGCTTCTACAATCGTCGGTAATTCTTCAGCGGGATATTTTAGGGCAACCGCCCAACGAGGAAACTTTTGGGTAAAGCCCAATTGCTTTTGTAACGCCAAAGAGTTAATTTTGACCACCACCCCATCGGTCATATAGGGTAAATGTTCTCGTTCCGTTTCCCAGCGATCGTAAAAAGCTTTGACTTCGGTCAAAGAGGGACATAAATCTCGATTGGGGTTAACCCTAAATCCAGCTTGTTGCAACCATTGCAGACATTCCCATTGAGATGCTGGTTGCAGTTCTTCCGGCAAATGTAAGGTATAGGCAAAGAAATCAAGACGGCGATCGGCCACTTTGCGGGAGTCTAACTGCCGCAAAGTTCCCGCTGCTGCATTGCGTGGATTAGCAAATAAATATTCCCCTATTTTTTCTCGTTCTTGATTAATTTGGGCAAACACATCTAAGGCTAAAAATGCCTCCCCGCGCACTTCTACCCAAGGTGGCGGATTATCTAAATTTAAGCGTAAGGGAATGGAGCGAATAGTCTTCACATTTTGGGTAATTTCTTCCCCAGTGGTGCCATCCCCCCGTGTGGCGCCGCGCACCAGTAAGCCATTTTCATAACTTAAAGCTAAAGCGGAACCATCTATTTTTAATTCGCAAACATAACCCCCCCCAGACCCAGAAACCGGGTTTCTCTGAGAAATGTTTGCCTCCCCACCGGACCCTACATAGAAACCCGGTTTCTCAGGGGACACTACCCTTTGCCAGCGTTCCTGCCAAGTGGCAAACTCTGCCAAATTAAAGGCATTTTCCAAACTGTAGAGAGATATTTTATGCTGAAGCGAGACAAATGCGGTGGCAGGTCGTTCCCCTACCCGTTGGGTGGGACTATCCGGTGAAATGAGGGACGGATATTGCTGTTCCAGGTCTTGCAGTTCCCGATAGAGGCGATCGTAAACCGCATCCTCCATGATCGGATTATCTAGGGCATAGTAGGCATAACTAGCTTTTTGCAATTGTTGCCGCAGTTGTTCTGCCCGCTGTTGAGTTTTTGGGGTTGGCTGTGACAAGGGTTTTCTCCATTGACAATTTCTCTGTCTTAGTTTAACTGAAGAAATTTCCTATCCATTGCCGGTGAGTAAACCAAACACCAAAGTGATTAAGGTAATGCCGAGAGCGATCGCGCCGATTACCACTAACATCAAACCACCTACTAATAAAAACACAAACCACTTATCAGCTTTTTTACCCATCTGTGGCGACTTAATATGGATATCCAACAATTCCATATTTTTCACATTAGCTTTCCATGCCACATCAAACAAATCTCCCAAGACGGGCACAGTCCCCACAAAAACTTCTAGCAAAATATTGAACACCATTCGCAGCAAACTTTCTCGCGGTAAACCCAACTGTGCCGCCGAAATTACAATATAAGCGGACAATGCCGCCCCAGCAATATCACCGCCACCGGGAATCAGTCCTAAAAAGGGATCGAGTCCAATACGGTAGTTCGTTCCGGGAATCGGAATGGCATTATCCAGCACATGAGTTAAGGTACGCAATCGCTGGATAATTTTGGCGTTAGAGTCTTGGTTTGATTGTTGGTCTTTGGGCTTAGTCATTACAAGGGGGAAAAATCACAGATTTAGTAATAATCAGATTGTGGCATAAGTACGCCAGTTGCTCTACTTGGGGAGACCCCAAGACCGCACTGGCTTTGGAATCGCTTCAACCCCGGCGCCAATTAAAGAAGCCTTCAAGCAGATTTTCCCAGGGTCGAATCCGCTGATGATATCGCCACAATTGGGCTGTTTGGCTGTTAATTTCCGAGAAGGACGGGAAAATATGCGGCAGAGAAGCGATCGCACCTATTTTTAAATTATTTTGCATCGCCAAAGCCCAGGTATGGATTAACTCACTGGCGCTATTTCCCACCAAATGCACTCCCAATAATTCCCCATTTCTCCGAGTAATAACTTTACAAATTCCGGTAGTTTCTCCCGACAACTGTGCCGCTGTAACATTCTTCTCATACTGGCGAAATACTAAAACATCTTTACCATAGCGTTCTTTAGCTTGGGCTTCCGTTAAACCGACCCTAGCGAATTGAGGCTGAGTAAAAATAGCCCAGGGAATTTCTTGAGATTTTACCTGATAAATTGGCAAAAATAAAGCATTTTTTATGGCTATATTTGCTTCATATATAGCCAGATTTGTCCAGCGGTATTTTTGGGATAAATGACTACAACTGTAAATAGAAAACCGTGTGGTTTGGAGTTTTTTATTTAAAATTAACTCCTGATATAATGAATCATGCTTAACAGTTTCCACCCCAACCCGGTCTAAATTTAATGATTCTAGATTGGGCTGGTTGCCGGTAGCAATATAAATTTGGTCAGCTTCCAGGGCTTTGTCACCAGCTTGCACCCAGATTTTGTCATTAATTCGCTTAATTTGACTCACGGAAGTATTCGTCAATAATCGGATGCCATCCGCTTCTAATTGACACTGAATTAAAAAAGCTGCCTCCGCATCTTCTTCCGTAAGCAGGCGATCGCTCTTGACAATAAGTGTTACTAAATAGCCAATTTTGGCAAAGCATTGAGCAATTTCTATCCCTTGAGGACTGCCGCCAATTATAATTAAACGCTTAGGTGAATTATCGGTATTTTTTAAAGGATTTAAATCTATAAAATCGGCTAAAACTTCTTGATTAAATTGTTCGGCTTTAGCCCTATTTAATCCTTCGATATAGTTAGTAATTGCTGGAATTGACCCCGGGGCTAATAAATAAGAACGCGATCGCAATAGGCGATCTTTCACTTCAAAAGCTAACCTAGGTTTGGGGCAAAATTGACCCTCACCAATGATCACATCAATGCCCAACGATGCCAAAATCCCCGGAGAATACGGTTCTCCTACGGGCAAATCATAGAAACTTAACTCTGGAGAAAGGGAAAATCTTTGCTGCTGAAATCTGCAAATTTCCTGCTGGAGAAACCGGGTTTCTTCAAGAAACCCGGTTTCTAGAAGCGGTTGTACCAGGGCGACACGGGCTTTTAGCTGGGCTGCGGTTTTCGCCGCATAAACCCCAGCCACACTGCCGCCAATAATGACTAAATCGTAATCAAAATTCACTGTTGTTTGTTGTTTGTTGTTTGTTGTTTGTTGTTTGTTGTTTGTTGGTTGTTGGTTGTTGGTTGTTGGTTGTTGGTTGATTGTTGTTGGTTGGTGGTTGTTTATATCGTATGTCAGAGTTATGAAGTCCAAAAAAAATCCGTCATTCCCGCGCAGGCGGGAATCCAGAAAACCTCTGTACTTCATCCGCATTGCTACCGCTATATTGTTGATTGTTGATTGTTGATTATTGGTTATTGGCAGTTAACAGTTTGTAGGGGCGAAGCATTCCCGCAGAAATATTCCGGTTTAAAGAACAATCTGTCTACGGGAATGCTTCGCCCGTACCCAACAACCAACCAACAACCAACAACAACCAACCAACAACCAACAACAATCAACCAACAACAAACAACAATCAACAATCAACAATCAACAATCAACAATTATGATAAAACGTCCCTGAGTCCTTGGAGGAGACGCAGGTTTTCTGGTTGGGAACGAATGGCTACCCGAAAATAGCGATCGCCTAGTTCGGGAAAACTCAGGCAGTCACGAATCAAGATTTGATGATGTTGGAGTAAAGCTTGTTGCAGTTCAGAACTGGGCTGCTCGGTTTTTACTAATAAGAAATTAACCGAACTTGGGTATGGGGTCAGCCCTGGTAGCTGGCTTAAGCCTTGAAATAGTTCATCTCGCGTTGGGGGCAACCAAGACCAAGTTTGCTGCTGAAAGGCTGTATCTTGGAGTACCGAGCCCCCCACCGCAGCGGCTAAAACGTTCACCGGCCAAGGGTCGCGCCATTCTTGCCAGCGGCGCAGGCGATCGGGGTGAGCGATCGCATATCCCAAGCGCAGTCCGGGCAGGCTGTAAAACTTAGTCAGCGATCGCAAAATCACCAGATTAGGGAATCTTGCCACCTCGCTGACCAAACTTTCTTGTTTTGGTGGCGGCAAAAAGTCCATAAAGGCTTCATCCACCACCACCAACTCAAATTGCTCCAAATAGGGCAGCAAAGTTTCCCGGCAAAATAACCGACCACTGGGATTATGAGGGTTATTCAGCAAGAGTCCTGAACTTGGGGACATGGGAGAGGGCAAAGACCATCTATCAATCTCAACGTCTCCCATGTCTTCTGGTAAGTCTGCCCACAGACAAGACTCAACAACTTTGGCGTTAAATGCCCGCAGACAGCGCCGATAGTCACCGAATGCTGGAGTCACCAGCACCACCCTGGGAAGAGTTGCTAAATCCCAACCGGCCCAGGTGAGTAACTCAGCGGCGCCATTTCCGGGCAAAATCCATTCTGGAGAAATCTGGTGATACTCACCGAGAGATTTACGCAGTTCACGATAATTAGGGTCGGGGTAAGCGGCGATTTCCTCTAGGTGAGATTGGATCGCCGCGATCGCGGACTGAGGAGGCCCCAGGGGATTAATACTGGCGGAGAAATCCACAAGTGAACTTGGGGGACAACCTGCTAGTGCGGCTGCCCAGAGCAAATTTCCCCCGTGTACTGGTCGGTTAACGGCCATTAAATTCGCAATGCCTGGATTATTGCGCTTGGGCTACTTTTTCTTTAAACAATTTTCCAGCGGAGAAAGCTGGAACTGTAGTAGCGGGGATTTCCATCTTATCGCCAGTTTTGGGGTTACGACCTTCACGGGCTTTGCGGTGACGTGCTTCAAATGAGCCAAAGCCCACTAAAGTCACTTTATCTCCAGCGGCAACGGCGTCGATGACTACATCTAATGCTGCGGTCAAAACGGCGTCAGCTTGTTTCTTGGTGACACCGGCTTTTTCGGAAACTGCGTCTACGAGTTCACCTTTGTTCATTTCGATACTCCTTTTATGTGTTTGGGCGTTGAACGCCACGATGAAATTTCAGATCGCCCAGGGGGATTTCGTGGCAATTCTCAGTCATTCTGACACAAAATCTCTGAAACTCCCATACAATCTAATTTTCTAGAAACCGGGTTGCTTAAGTGAGATTTTGGCTGTGATGCTAAATTTAACGCAGAAACCCGGTTTCTGAACATATTTAACCTCAAAAGTGAGATTTTGGCTGTGATGCTAAATTTAACGCAGAAACCCGGTTTGTGAAAGTATTCAACCTTAAAATGGATCGGTGAAACCTTTAATTTCTGTAGATTTCAGGATTTTTTTAACAATTCACGACCGACTGGATGTGCCAAAGCCTCTAAATTTACGTCATTTTATCATTACTTTTGTGGCTACAAGCGAAATTAGTTGAAATTTGCTAAACTCCTGAAAAAACCCCTGTTTTGGCAACAGGGGTTTTGAGTAAAATCTGACAAGTTATTGTATTTTTTGGGTTTATCAAGGATCCACGGATGGCAGACCGGCGTAAAAATTGGCGGTCTTAGCGGGAACGGTTCATCATTTCTTGGGCATCTTGTCCGGGGACATAACCGTAGCCAAACCCAGAGCGATCGGAGTCATCCAAAATCTGGGGAGTCACCAACACGATCACCTCAGCCCGTTGGTTTTGTGTGGTACTTCCCCGAAATAAAGACCCAATAATCGGTAAATCCCCCAGAATTGGCCATTTAGTCACCGTAGACCGTTCTTGTTCTTGAATAATGCCGGAGAGAATTAAGGTCTGGCCGTCCCGTAGGCGAATTGTGCCAGAGTCTAAAGAACGCTCGGCTAAGAGAGTAATTTCAGTGTCGCCA
The DNA here is from genome assembly GCF_040564635.1 of Planktothricoides raciborskii GIHE-MW2. NCBI lineage: Bacteria > Bacillati > Cyanobacteriota > Cyanophyceae > Oscillatoriales > Oscillatoriaceae > Planktothricoides > Planktothricoides raciborskii. The sequence goes on along the minus strand of NZ_CP159837.1, from coordinate 5,929,410 downwards.
AAAGTTTGTGTTCCGGCGATCGATCGGACATTGGGGATAATTCGCATGGTGACAAAGCCATTATCATCGATTCTATCTACAGTAATTCCTAGCTGTAAACCCGCCTCCTTAATTTCTGCCGTGGTCGTTGTTCGGGAAAAACCATCACCAAATTCAGTTTCTCGTTCGATGTTACCCACTACTTCTTCCGTTAAACCGACACTGGCGTTTTGTCCTTCTTGGATCACCACTGTAGGATCTGTGAGGATTTTGGCATTGCGGCTGACCACCTGTGCTTGTAGCAGAGCTAAAAACTTAGTGGGATATTCAAATAAAGTCGGCAGAGCAAAGGTCGCTTCTCCCAGTGCCAAAGACTCAAGGGTCGTATCACCGGGATCGAGGCTAAATGAGGTGTATCCTGAAATCCCTGGTTGAAAAAGACCATTTACCTCATTTACCAGTGGGGCGATCGGACGTAAAAACGATCCCCCCTCTTGACCCGGAGCCGTTAGCGGCACCCGAACTTGGCTGGTGTCAGAAAATGGATTAACAGAAAGTGACCCAACCTGCGTAGCATTCGGACCATAAGGACTGACAACCACAGGGGGGACTAAATTCAAGCCTCCATCCCGACGAGTTGTGATGGTATTTTCCGTAGGAGGATTGATCCCACCAAAGTTAATCGCCGCCGCACCGTTATCACTGACAAAGAAACTGTCATTAATACCAAAAGAAAAGCTGGTATTGAAAGTATCTTCGTTGTTAAGATTCACGTCAATAATTTTGACATTCACAGCTACTTGACGCTTACGGACGTCCAGGGCGACAAGCTGGGCTGAAGCCATTTCTACCAAACGCCGAGGGCCGGATATGGTGAGACTGTTGGCTCGCTCATCAATCACCACTTGCAGGCCGCGTAAAAGTGGGTTCAAATAGTCAGGCTCGATTGTCAGAGTTTCAATCACAGTTTTCAACGAGGTAGTCGTTTCTTGACGAAACTGGTCAGTGCCAGCGATGGGAATCGCCACGGTTTGCGTTTGTGGTTGTGTGCTTGACACCGCTGTTTCTGCACCTAAGCTGGCCAAGTAAATTCCGGCATCGCGAGCAGTGATTTGGTTAACCCGAATGGTGCGAGCTACCATGTCTCTTGCTGAGTCTGGTAGATTCACTCCAACAAAAACAGTGTTGCCGACTCGGTTGGCTTCCAGGCCACTCAGTTGAAGAATATAGTTAAAGACATTTTCTAGGGACTCGTTTTCGATATCCAGGTTAATGGTCAGTTCTCCGACTTCTTGAGCGTTGGTGGTATTTCCCGCCGCTGCATAGGCGACGTTGACTCCGGCCAATCGTGCGACGACCGATAAGGCTTCTCGGACTGGTGTATCTTTGAACACTAAACTTTGGATCATCTCGCTACTTCCCAGCGTAATTAAGTTGGGAGAGGAGTCGGTATTGGAAATCGCAATATCCCCGACCGGCGGCGCTACAGCGCGGGGCAAGAACGGTGGGGCTTGGCTGGTTCCCGTTGAAGGAACCGGCACCCCATTAATGGTGATCTCTGGGTTCGGCACCAGGACTTCCGGTTCTGATTGCGGTTGTTGCGGTTGCTGAGAAATTGGTCTGGGTTGTTCTTGCGCCATTGGGGGAGGATTATTCCCTGGAGGTGGCGGATTCACTGGGGCGCCAGCGATGCCGGTGCCGTAGTTGATAGTAATTCTATTGGGACTACGTTCGGCAATGTCTACATTCGGGGCGCTGCCGTTGCCACTGACAATCACCCGCACGCTATTAGAATCTAAGGGCGTCACCACAATTGAGGCAATCCCCGGAGCCGGATTGTTTTGCCGGAAGCTGCCGCCCTCTTTCAGGTTGAGGGTGGTATTGACTAAATCCGCTACTACGTCATTACCCCGATTGATGGTAAACACTTGGGGGGCTTCGCCGCCAGAAGTTTCTAAGACCAGTTGAATTCCGCCACCACTGGAGATGACTTCTACGTTAGTAATTGCGGTGGCTTGAGCCCAAGCTGGCTGAACTAAGGCGATCGCGCCTAGACTGGCAACCATAGAACTGCCCAGGATTACCCCCAGGAGATAATTTGGTTTCACTGTTTCCTCCTCACTAAATATGTTTGATCCGATCTTTGAATTAGTCTTTAATCATTTTGGCGATATTTTGGCGATCGGGGCGATTAATTGGGCAATTAAGGCAATTAAATTTATCGCTGCGATCGCACATTAATCTGCGATCCCAAATCCGCTTTTCATTACGGGCGAAAAAGCGAATCGCCCCTACTATGATCGTTACCTAAAACGCTTATGGATTCCCGCATTCGCGGGAATGACACCTCACGAGTATAAGTGGGTTTTGAGAACCGGATTTGCTGTGGTTTATTCTGCCTTGGCTTCGGGCGTTGCCGGGGCAGCTTCACCCTCTTTCTTTTCTTCTTCCTTCGGTGGCGGAGGTGCGGCCAGCTTTTCTAACTGTTCGGCGGGTAAAGGCACAACCGCCAATAAATTAAACCTGGTCTTGAGTTGGGGTTCTCCTTGAGGAATAAATTGATTCGGTCTAGGAGACAGAAGTTTTTGGTTAGAGCGATCGACTTCTAACACAAATGCATCCATTAACACCATTGCCGGTAATCTTTCCAAATCCTGCAAAGCAGCCTGCTGTTGTTCCCACTTGCCTTGCATCTCTACCTCAATCGTCACCCCTTCGATCGCTTCTGATAATTTAGGACCCGGTGGGGCAGCCGGGTCTGCTGGGGCTGGTTGTGCCTCGGCAGTGGCGTCAGTCTGCCCGAGAATCCAACCACTACTAGAACTTTTCACCGGATTAAACTTGTCTATTGTTCCCTGGTGTTTTTCCACCACGATTTTGTTCACATCAAATAGCAAGGTATCCAAAAAGTCGTTTTTCCCAAATAATGCCATCACACTTTCTTTTTCCTGTTTGGCAGTTTCTAGTTGATTCGTGACTTCTTCTAATTTAGCTTTTCTTTTTTTCTGCCCTTCAATGTTATTGTTTAATTCACTAATTTTTGCTTCCAGTTCTTGAGTTTGGGTCATAGCTGGTAAAATCAATTTCCAGCCCACAACCCCCGCCAAAGCCACCCCAACCAAAGCAATCGCAATCCCTTGGATCTGGGGAGTAATTACCAGTGGGCCGACTACCAAACTACCTGGCGGCGGCGGCGGACTTTCCTGTTGAGGTACAAAACCTTCTTCACTTGCTAGTGTCATCGAACTTCACCCCTAATTGTTGTAATCGATTCAGCCTACTTAATAGTCCTTGTGCGTTTGTTCTTTGTAAATCTGGGAGTATTTCTGAAGCCAGAACATTGGTGGCCTTCGTTGAAATTTTATATTGCACCACTTTGGGAGTTAAATTTTCTGGCGCATCCCCAATTCCCGTCCATTCTACTTGTATGGGAATCTCTATTAACTCTGCTTCCACTAATGCAGTTTCTTTTTCATTAAAAAAAGGAGAGCTTTTCAGAATTAATAGCAAATCGTTCACTTCGGCAAAGCTAGGAGAAAGTCCAGTAATTTCTATATCTTGTGAAATCACCCCCCAAGGAGTGTTGGCTTGAATATTTTCTCCTTCTGCTGGTTTCAAGGTCTGACTAATCTGGGAAAGTTGCATCCCAGGAGGCAGAATGCTACTCAATTCATCTAGCAAAGAGGATAAGGGTTTGACTGAAGTGTTAAAGATACTGGTAAAAAATTTAGTTTGCTCATTATATTGCTTGGTTTTATTTTCCAGTTCTTCAACTTTCTTCACTTCAGCTTCTAGCAGACCACTTTCACTTTCTAATTTTGTAATTTCTGCTTGTAATTGGGCATTTTTGGTAGTGACAATCCACCACCACCCCCCGGCACTACAAATGGCAGCCACCGCCACCGCTGCCCCCCCAATCAGGAAAGGAAGACTGGCAGTGGATGTCTGTTTACCTGGAATTGGTTTGGAAATATCCGGTGGCTTATAATCAGGTCGGTCATTAAGAAAATTAATATCAATAGAATACATAATGATTAGACCTCTCGCATTCCTAGACCCAAGACGACCCCCAATGCTGGGTGGATGGCTTGGGATAGTTTTTGTTCTTCATCTTCGATCGCCAAGTCACCAACTGGATCGACGATCATAACGGGTAAACCTAATCGATGACTAAAAAATTCCTCGATTTGGCCGATCGCTGCCCCTGGTCCGGCGAGAAATAGCTGGGAGACATCAGGGCCTTCACTTTGATTGATAAAAAAGTCAATGGATCGCCGCAATTCATCGGTAAGCTCAGACAATACTTTAACAATTGCCTGGACTCCAGGATTGCTTTCTCCCATTGTACCCTCCCCAGTAATTTCCGTTGGATTAGCGGGAATCGATATCTCTTGTAGCATATCGGTCTGTCTGGAGGGAGGCAAGTTCATGGCTTGGGACAGTGCCATCTGAACTTGGTAAGTGCCAATGGGAATAGTGCGGGAAAATTGGGGAATGCCATCCATGAGAATGGCTATTTCGGTGCTGTCAAATTCAATGTCCGCGATCGCCACTGGTTCTTCTTGGGGCAGTTGGCTTAATTCACCTTGAATCGTCCGCAGCAGGGAAAAAATAGTTAAATCTAAAACATCAATCTTTAACCCTGCTTGTTCAAAGGTACTAATATAAGTATCGGTGACTTCTTTACGAGTTGCCACTAGGAGGACTTGGAATTTAGAAATTCCGTCTTCATCCTCAAACACCCCCATCTTTTGATAATCTACATCAGCCTCTTCCCTGGGAAAGGGTAAGTATAGCCCCGCTTCTTGATTCACCATTTCCCGCAATTCTAAATCATTGAGTTCGGCGGGCACTGGCACCACCCGGATCACACCTTCTTTGGCAGGGATAGCCGTGGCAATGTGTCTGGCTTTGATATTATTATCCGCTAAAGCTGTCTGAATCAGCATGGCGACTTCCGGTGGATCGGCAATCAGTCCTTCTTCGATCAACCCTTCTCCTACTTCCACCGATACAAAAGTTTCTAGTTTATATCCAGGCTTTTTCTGACTCAATTGCACAATATTAATCCGGTCTGGGGCTATTTCGATGCCCAATCCAGGGGCTTTTCCTGGCAAGAACTTTTTCAATAGATTTTGCAGACTCTGCACGGCAGTATGGCTCCTGTATTAGGTTATTGGTTATTGGTTATTGGTTGTTTGTTGTTTGTTGTTTGTTGGTTGTTGGTTGTTGATTATTGGTTATTTATTATTTAAGTAAAAACCCGAACAACAAATAACCAATAACCAATAACAATTTTTGGGGTTAATGGTCAATCTGGTTATGAGTGGCAAAAAAATAGCCCAGTAAGTATAAAGAACCGCATAAAATTGTCAGGGTGTCGCAACTAGACAGATCCGGATGATGACAATGTTCTAGGGCGATCGCCAATTCTGGATAGCACTTGATTTCCGCCAATTCTGGGCAAATTGGCTGGGCGATCGCGGCTAAGTCTTCGGGCAGGGCAGAACTATGATCGGGGACTGGTACTAAGTATAGGCGATCGCCCGGTCGGAGCAATGCCTTAAAGATACCCGGATGGTCTTTTGTCGATAACATTCCCATTACCCAGTTCACAGGTTGCGGGGATATTTGATCTACATATTGGCGCAAAACTTGAGCCGCAGCCGCATTATGAGCGCCATCAACTAATAATCGTGTGCCACTATTGGACCAGTTGACCCATTGCAGACGACCGGGCCAGCGTGTTTTCCCCATGCCATCAGCAATTTGTGCGTCGGAAATTTGCCAACCTTGCCCTTGCAAGACTTTTATGGCAGCAATGGCTAAAGCAGAATTGGTTAATTGGATTTCACCCAACAATGGTAAAGGATATTTGATATTTTCATAAACTGCCCATTGTGGTTGATTAGGCAAAAAATTATCCTCTGAGGAATTAACAGAATTATGTTCGACGATCCGCGCTGGTTCGGGAAAAATCGCGGGACAATTCAGTTCAGCAATGCGATTTTCTACGACCTTTTGCGCGTCAGGAGGCAGCGACCCGCAAATCGCCGGACAACCGGGTTTGAGAATACCAGCTTTTTCTCTGGCAATATCGGCGATCGTTGGCCCTAAGCGTTGCCAATGTTCCCAACTAATTGAGGTAATGATGCTAACCAAGGGGCGATCGCAGACATTGGTGGCATCCAATCGACCCCCCAGTCCCACTTCCATCACCGCGATATCCACTTGCTGTTGGGCAAAATATAACCAAGCGGCAGCAGTAATCACCTCAAACTGCGTCGGACAGGGGGCGGCTGGGTCGATCGCTGCTTTAACTTGTTCTAAAAGAGAGATAAATTCCTCACGGGCGATCGGCTTTTCATTCAGAGAAATTCGTTCCGTCCAATCAACTAAATGAGGGGAAATATAGCGACCGACCCGATAACCTGCGGCGGTTAAAATTGCGGACAGATAAGCACAAACAGACCCCTTGCCATTAGTACCCGCGACATGAATTATGGGCACTTTGGCTTGAGGGTTGCCCAAGTCGCCTAAGAGTCGTTGAATTCTCTCTAAACCCAGGTTCACCCCAAAATGTTCAAACTCTTTTAAGATTTCATCGATATTTGTGGTCATTGGTAGTTTCTCTATTGATAAAAAATCAGCGATTGTTGTTCGTTGTTGGTTATTGGTTGTTGCTTGGTGGTTGTTCGTTGTTAGTTGGTTGTTGATTGTTGATTGTTGGCTTATTTATCAGCTATCCGTAGGGTGTGTTAGCGCAAAGCGTAACGCACCAACACCCCATATATAGAAATCCGTAGGGTGTGTTAGCGCGAAGCGTAACGCACCAACACCCCATATATAGAAATCCGTAGGGTGTGTTAGCGCAAAGCGTAACGCACCAACACCCCATATATAGATTCCCTGCGTAATTCCTATGGTTCTTCGTTGTTGGTTTCCATGAAAGAACAACCAACAAACAACAAAAGAATCCCTACCCAACAACAAACAACAAACAACAAACAACAAATAACCATAATGGCATTATTTTTGAGTCACCCAACGTAAAGCACTCAATATATTAGAATAATCATCAGTCCAAATTAAAGTTTCTGGACTAGACCGGGTTTGGGTGGATGCTATCGCTTCCCAGCGAGGGTCTTGGAGTAATGAGCCAAAATTCTCGGATTTCTGAGTCAAAATTACCCAGTGAGAAGCGGATTTACCCATTGCTTTTTCTGTTTGGGATATTTCTCCTTCTTGTTGATGGATGGCCACCAGTCCTAAATTATGAGCGATCGCGCCTAGTACGGGTTCTAAATCAATATACCGATTAGAAATATTCACCAGCAACCATCCCGATGCTTTGATTTTCCTAAAATATAGCTGAAACGCTTCTTTTGTCACCAAATGAACCGGAATAGAATCGGAACTAAAGGCATCCATAATCAGTAAATCATAAGCCCGATCCGGCACCTGCGCTAACTGCAATCGACCATCTCCCAATATTACCTTATAAGGGGCTTTGGCGTCTTGTAAAAAAGTAAAATAACGCGGGTCGCGAGCGATTTTTTCCACCGTGGGGTCAATCTCATAAAAAGTCCATGCTTGTCCCGGTTGGGCATAAGCGGCTAAAGTACCAACACCCAAACCTAAGACAGCAACCTGGGATAACTTTTGCGGTTTTACCGAGGCGAAAAATTGACCAATGGGGCTATCTATAGTAAAATAAGATAGCGGCTCATTCCGGCGTTTGGGATCGAGACTCTGTTTCCCGTGCAGGGTGGTGCCATGCAGTAAACTATGATATTTACCCCCAATTTCATTATCATACTGAATTACTCGATTTATGCCAAAAAAACTCCGTTCACTGTAGAGGATGCCGCCTAAGTTATTCAAGGAAAACTGGCCAATTAGGAAAATAAAACATAAACCCAGTACCCAGGTGATCTTTTTCAATTTAAAGGGATAAAATATCAATATCATTAGCCCTATAGCTATAATATAACCCCTGAGATTATTCAGAAATGCTTCTGGCGAAAATCCTACGAATAATCCGCCAAACAATAACCCGACACTGATAGTTTGAATTTTTTTAATGGTTAAAAATTGGGCGGAAGATGCAAATTCTATGCCCTGGAATAATTGGGGCGATGTTGCATCCGCAACGCTCCGCGAACGCACCACTAAAATAGACAACAACATTATCAGCGGATATTCTAATAAGTAGTTGAATACTAAAGGCGCCGCGATCGCATTAAACAATCCGCCCAAAACTCCTCCCACGGAAATCCACCAATAAAAGCTAGTTAAATGTTCCGGGTTGGGGCGTCTTTGGGCTAACTGCCAATGAAACAAACAAGCAGTGATAAAAAATCCGCCCAAATGTAACAATAGGACAAACCATAAAGGATTAACTAATCGCGCCCAACATAGGAAAATTAACGGAGTCAACCACGCCGGTAATATGGCCAAAAATTGCGGATAAGGCAAAAATTGCTTTCGGGCAAAAGTGAGAATAAACGATAGCAAATAAAGGGCGAGAGGAATTGCCCAAAGCATTGGCATTGCCGCCAAGTCTGTGGTAATATAAGTTGTTAAACCTAACAGCAAGCTGGAAGGAATAAAGGCTAAAATAATCCATTGGAAAATTTCTATTAAATGTGGCGATTCTCTTTCGATATTTTCGATATCTCGCTCTAAAATAATATTATCTGTATTTCCGTCGTCATTTTCTGTTGTTTTAATTTTCGGTTTAGATTGCCAACTACTAACAGCACAAAAGCAGACTAAAAAAATTAATAATATATATAATATAGACCATATCTTACTTTGAAATGTTAAAGAAAAATATGGCTCAATTAAAGTCGGATAGGTTAAGAGACCCAATAAACTGCCAATATTACTAGCACTATATAAAAAATAGGGATCGCTACTGCCCGGATTGTCTGTATCGGCAAACCATTTCTGTAGCAGCGGCGCCGTGGTGGAAACCACAAAAAAAGGTAATCCGACACTGAGGGTTAAGACGGTCAATAACCACAGAATAGGACGCAAATTTTCAGGAGTATAGAAAGGGGTGGATATCGCGATCGGTAAACAAGTCAGTGGCAATAAAAGCAAAGGAATATGTATCATCCCTTGACGACGGGTTCCTAACCATTTACTGCTTAAATGAGCATATCCGTAGCCCAGCAATAATGTGCCTTGAAAAAAGAACTGACAAGTATTCCAAACTGAGGGCGAACCCCCCAGCAAGGGTAAAATCATTTTGGCAACCATTAGTTGCACGGAAAATAACAGAAATGCACTTAAAAATAAGGTATAAGAGTAAAGACGTAGCACCTGTTGCCTCCGTTTTTCATCACTTTTGCTTGAGGCGAAAAATTAAAAAATGATTGTTCCCAGGTCTTACCTGGGAACGTGGAAATGACCGAGAAATATGATTTTTCTTATCCCCCATTCTTAATGGGGGTTGGGGGGATCAAACATGAGAATCAATGCCTAAAAAATAGGGTGAGATGATTTTCCAATATATTGGATTCCCGCATTTGCGGGAATGACAGCTTTTTATCTGGTGAGTATATACTGAATTCATTTATGCCCACCTACTTATATCGACAATCAGGGAACGTTTACGCCACCAATTGTTGACATAATTTATCTTCTAGTTCATGTTCCATTTTGATCATAGCGATAATCCCTTGCGCGATCGCCGTGCGAATATCCGTCCCTCCTTCATAAAGTTTTAACCATTGTTGAGCTTGGTTCCCCTGACGCAAGATTTTTTTCAGGGGTGAAAGGAAGCAAGCAAAACCCCGTTCTTTGGCCAAAGGGTTCATTTCTTCATATAGTTCAGCAATCCAATCCCGGGCTAAAATTGTTCTACCATCAACCCAATGGCGCAACTCAGCATCTAAACTATTGGTAGCGGCGGCGGTTTCGTTAGCATCAGCGAGACTGGCTAAATCTTCAGCGCGACTTTGGGCTGGGAGTTGGCTTTGCACCAGGGGATCTAAGTTGGGGTCTGCTATTACCTGCATAATTCGGGCTTCTAAGAATGCCGCAATAGCTAATAAGGCGATCGGGTCTTCGATCGCATCACAAATCCTCAGTTCCAGGCGGTTAATATTATAAGGACGGTGATCCCCATTGGGACGCACCGACGACCATAAATGCCGCACATTTTGCATTGTCCCGGCTGCGAGTTGTTCTTCCGTCCAGCGGATAAAATGGCTGTGACTTTCAAACAGAGGCACATGGACAGGCGTTTTCGGGAATAACTGCCACCGAGTTGAATGATAGCCGGTGACTTCCCCATCTAAAAACGGAGAAGAAGCACTCAGGGCAAGGAAGAGAGGGGCTTCCATGCGGATCACTCGACAAGCCCGCATCAGCACTTCTGGATCTTCAATGCCAATATTGATATGAATACTGGCGGTGACGATTTTTGTGCCATAAGTTTGCTCGATATAGTCATGGTAAGGGTTGCCTGGGTCTGACCGATAAAAGCGATCGCTGTGACCCAAGGACAAGGTACTACCCGGAACCAGGGTATAGTCCCCCAATGTTTTCAGATAGTCTCGTAGCTGCAACCGAGGTCGAACCAAGTCACACAATAGGCGATCGTAGGAACATAACGGCGGAGTCGTATATTCCACATTTCGGCTATCGGGTTCGCGGACAAACCGATTTAACGCCGCGACAATTTTGTCCGAGAGGCCGATAATATCCCCCTGCGGGGTGCCTGTGTACATTTCGACCTCAAAGCCTTTTGTTAGTAGCACAGTTTTTCTCCACAACAGTGTTCATCTATATCTAGTATCTCGGAAATTTGAGCAACATTCACACGGAAAGATGTGGGGTGTGGGGAAGAGAGGGTTTAGGGTGTAGGGTGTAGGACCGCCATCGGCCGCCATCGGCCGCCATCGGCCGCCATCGGTGTGGGGGGAAGAGAGAAAAGAGAATAGAGAAAAGAGAATAGAGAATTTTCCTATGCATCCTATGCATCCTATGCATCCTATGCATCCTATGCATCCTCTTCCCCTACACCCTACACCCTACACCCTACACCCTGCACCCCCGCTCCCTCCTACTGCTGCGGTGGCAACTCCAAGGCGATCGGACCCAAGACTCCTTTGCGAAACTCTTTTAATAACTGCCTTGCGGTGCGTTCCACATCCCCACGATGCCGTAACTCCGCTAAAGTATGCAGATATTGTTCCCCAGTCATTTCTGTGGGATCTAATTCATAGCGAGAGGCTAAACATTTTGCGCCAACTACCCCAATCTCGTGGCGTTCCAATTGCGTCAGCAAATCGATCATTCCCGCTGCGACTCGTTGATTATCATAGGCCGCATCACCAATATCATCACAAATGGCTAGTTTGAGGGCAGCGGCTTGACTTTCCAACTTAGACGGAATAATTCCTGGGGCGTCTAATAGTTCAAGTTCTTGAGAAATTTTCACCCAGCGCAGGGAACGGGTGACACCAGGGCGTCGGGCACTTTCCACTACTCGTTTTCCCAGCAAGCGGTTAATTAAAGCGGATTTGCCCACATTGGGAAAACCAATTACCACAGCGCGGACGGGTCTAGGCAACATTCCGCGATCGCGCCGCCGTTGATTAATCGCGACTCCGGCAAATTTTGCTGCCCTAGCGACTTGGGCCACCCCATCCCCTTTTTGAGCATTAGTAAAATAGGGAGTTTCTCCTTGAGACTTAAACCAAGTCAACCATTGCTCTTTCACCTGTGGGGCGATCGTATCCATGCGATTCACCACCAAAACCCGGGTTTTTTCCCCCACCCAATTGGGTACTTGGGGATGATGAGTCGATAAAGGAATACGAGCATCAAGCACTTCCAGCACCACATCCACCATTTTTAGCTGTTCTTTTAACTGTCGTTCAGCCTTAGCAATGTGACCCGGATACCATTGAATGATCATTATGAGAGGAAATCCTAAGTTTTTTGTCTGGCATTTGTCTGGTGAGGATTCATAGGATAATCCCCATGAACCCTCAAAAACAGGACTTACGCATGATTTAATATCAACCCCTCCATGTAGGGTTGATTCGCGAATCAACCCTACAGATTTAGGGTTTATGGGTAAGTCCTCAAAAAGAAGTAAAAAACTACGGAACGATTAACACTGCACAGGGAGACAGATTAATCACCAAAGTGGTGACACTTTCCGTTGGTGCTTCCTCCGTCAAACCCATCCCCCGACAACCCATGACAATTAAATCGGCGTCGATTTCATCAGCTACATCACAAATCACAAAAGCCGGTTGACCTTCGCGTTCAATGACTTCGGCTTCAATTCCTTCCTTAGAAAACATATCCTGAGCATTTTTTAGCAATTCTGCCACCGCTTCCGGGGACATCATCGCCTCGTCTGGGGGTAACTCTTCCCCTTCTGGGGGCTTTGGCACTACAGAAAGCAAGACTAAGCGAGCTTTGTAGGTTTGAACAATATTGAGAACCTTGTCCGCAGCTTCGCGGGATTCTCGACTGCGATCGATGGGAAATAAAACGGTCTTGAACATGGCACCCTCTTACGGTACACACTCTCGTATAAAATGTTTACGACAAACAAGTGAAATTTACTCTGGTTGAAGTCTGGCAACGTCGGTGTACTTTCTGTGCCAGGGAGCTTGCCTTCCCGGACAGACAAAGGGTTCGCATCGATTTTCCAGGACTTTAACCGAGACATAGAAAATTCTAGGAGGTATTTTTGTGGCCAAGAAAACTGTAGCAAACTTGTCTGAGTCAGATTTATCGGGTAAGCGGGTATTAGTCCGTGTGGACTTTAATGTGCCTCTGGATGATGCTGGCAACATCACTGATGATACCCGGATTCGGGCTGCTTTGCCTACCATTAAAGATTTAACCGGCAAAGGCGCCAAAGTCATTCTGTGCAGCCACTTTGGTCGTCCCAAAGGTACAGTAGACGAAAAAATGCGCCTGACCCCCGTAGCCAAGCGCCTTTCTGAATTACTCAATCAAGAAGTAGTCAAATGTGACGACTGCATCGGCGATGAAGTTGCTGCCCAAGTGGGCGCCATGCAAAATGGCCAAGTGGCATTACTGGAAAATGTCCGCTTTTATGCCGGTGAAGAAGAAAATGACCCAGAATTTACTAAACAGTTGGCTGCTGTGGCCGATTTATATGTGAATGATGCCTTTGGCACCGCTCACCGCGCTCATGCTTCCACCGAAGGGGTGACACACTATCTCAGTCCTTCCGTGGCTGGCTATTTAATTGAGAAAGAACTTCAGTATCTCCAAGCCGCTATTGACAATCCCCAACGTCCTTTGGCCGCAATTGTTGGCGGTTCCAAGGTTTCCAGCAAAATTGGTGTGATTTCTGCGCTGCTGGATAAGTGCGACAAGCTATTCCTCGGTGGTGGGATGATTTTCACCTTCTTGAAAGCTCGTGGTTTATCCGTGGGTAAGTCTTTGGTGGAAGAGGATAAGCTGGAATTGGCCAAGTCTTTGGAAGCTAAAGCTAAAGAAAAAGGCGTTGAGTTCTTGCTGCCCACCGATGTGGTGGTGGCGGATAAGTTCGCTGCTGATGCCAATACCCAAACCGTCAGCGTGGAAAATATCCCCGATGGTTGGATGGGATTGGATATTGGCCCCGATTCCGTCAAGACCTTCCAAGCGGCTTTAGCGGATTGCAAATCTGTGATTTGGAATGGCCCAATGGGTGTGTTTGAGATGGAGAAGTTTGCCGCTGGGACTAATGCGATCGCTGAAACCCTGGCTGAACTCACCCCCAAAGGCACCAGCACCATCATTGGCGGTGGCGACTCCGTAGCTGCGGTGGAACAAGCCGGTTTAGCTGACCAAATGAGCCATATTTCCACGGGTGGTGGCGCCAGCCTAGAATTGCTCGAAGGAAAAGTGCTCCCTGGCATTGCTGCCCTGGATGATGCCTAATCCCTACTAATGTAGGGTGGGCAATTTGCCCACCCTACGATTATTTCGGTTGAAATGTACGGTGGGCAAATTGCCCACCCTACTCCGGTTTAAATGTACGGTGGGCAATTTGCCCACCCTACGATTATTTCGGCGGATAATATTTCCCATTCCGATACAACCAGCCCGTTAGCTGATGCAAATATTCCACCGTAGACAAACCCCGGACACTTGCGTGTCGGTTTAAAGTGTTGGGATTAATCCCAAATTCTATACATAAAGCGGTTTGGGTTAGCCCGATATCATTTTGCTCATCCTCAGTGAGGGGGCGATCTTTTTCTAAATTATGCTGATGTAAATCCCCATCAATCGGCACCGCAGCAACATCGATAAAATCAGAGTCTTTCTTAGTCTTTGCTCCCTTAAATTTATCAACAATCTGTTCAACTTTATCTAAGCGTTTACTTAACTGACTCACTTGCGATTGAATCCGATGTATTATCGGTTCAATATCCTCAATTTTTGCCTCTAATTTTTCCTCAATTCTCGCTTCAATTCTCGCCTCAAGTTGTTTTTCAATTTTTGCCTCTAATTTTTCCTGAATTTTGGCTTCAAGCAGTTTTTGAATTTGTGGCTCCATTGCTGGAATGAAATCACGATTTAACTCAGGAACTTCTGAGATTGCTAATCCAGAATTAACCGGAGATTGTTCCGGTAACTGACTCGCTACTGGAACCTCTACTTCGGCCTCTAATGAGGAATCAACTGGGGAATCGAAAGAATCCAGTAATTCTGGCTGATTTCCCGCATTAAATCTAGCCAGATAGTCCTCAATAAAAGCCAATAAAGTAGCCGATGCTGTTGTTCCAGATGCACTGGCAGCCTCTTGAAACTTCTCCCATTTTTCGTATGGAATTCTGAAAGTAGCTAAAACCAGTTCATCAGGGTGTCTTTTTTTCACCTGTTTAGGAATCATTGATTGGCAAATTTCCCTTGATTGAATGTGAGCGATCATGTGAGCAATTCGGTAATTGGGTTAAACCTAAAACCTTTATATTGATTCAATACCATCAGCAGACTATCTACGAGACTATCTACCAGACTATCTACCAGACTATCTACCAGACTATCTACCAAACTATCTATTTTCCCGAATTAGCTAAATCTGCTGCGGCTTCAATAATCTCAAAAACCACACATCGCCGCAACCATCTTTCTTGATTCAAATCAATATCTGGCGGGGAACCTGTACCGGCAAATGCCTGAACTCGACGGCGATCTATCCCGCGAGATTCCAACATATTTTCCACCGATTGAACCCGTTGCAATGCCAAATTTTCCCTAGAGAATTCAGTGCGATCGCTGTAGCCAACAATTTTCAAATGCAGACCGGGGTATTTTTCGAGAATGTCTTTAATCTGTTCAATCTTTTCTTCCCAGTCTCCTGGAGGAACTTGAGCAGAATTTTGCCTAAAATAAATCCGAATGCCAATAGAAATTGGCTGAACTATCATTTGATTAGAAACCTGACGAACCCCAGGAATGCCTGCAAAAATTTCAGTAATCTTGTTAAGGGTAGTATGTTGAATAGACGTTCCTGTTAAGCTGACATTTCCCCGATCAAACTCCGCAGAAATGCTAATCCCATCAATTTGATTGAGAATTTTAACCACCTGTTCAACCTCAGCCGCTACTTGCATCATATTCACCGGCTGATCTACTACGATAATCTGATTATCCAACACTAAATCTGGAGCCGCTAACCGCACAATTGTTTCGGCTCGATCCCGGAGATAAGCACTGGGTAATTTTCCGGTTAAGGATAGGATTTTGCCCCGAACATCAACGTTGAGCCGATAAAAGGCTAATTCTGGAGAAGCATCTAAAAGCTTACTGACTTGTTTTTCCCGATCGCCCTGATTAATTTGCACATAGTGATAAATCCCCCAACCAACCAAGATAACAACCATCATCCCTAAACTAAACCCCCAAACACCGGCCCGCACCTTTTGTTTTTTGGCACAGTTAACCGACGGCTGAAACATAAATAGCATCAATTTCCCTAACCCAGATAACCAGCGATTGCTTTTGGTTTTGGCTTTGGTTTTGGCTTTGGCTTTGGTTTTGGCTTTGGTTTTGGCTTTGGTTTTGGCTTTGGCTTCCGTTTCCGTTTCGGCACCGAGATGCTCTAATTCAGAGATTGTCTGACTGGACTCTTGGTTATATTCACTCCCATCATTACCAATTTCTGCTGCGGCCAAGTCTGCCCCTGCCAAGATAGATATTTCCTGATTGTCTGCGATCGCTTCATTTCTAACTTCATCTCTAAAACGATTTAATAAATCATTCACTTCTTTAATCGTTTTAGGATCCGTCTGATCCAGGGCAAGTTGTTCCAGTAACTCCTGATATTCAACCGATTCTCCTTCCTTCGCCTCCGCAGTAAAAGGCTGTAGTAAATCGTCTAAAATTCCGGCGGTTTCTATCGATTTCAAATCAGGAGATTCTTGGAGGGATGGCTTACCTTCCCCGGACTGTAACTCTTGGGCATCAGCATTAGCCAGCGCCAGTGTAGTTTCCGCAAATTCAGCCTCATTTTTGGCCGGTTCACTCGATCGTAATTCCCCGGATAACCCCTCAAATTCCTCAACTTCGTCAATCTCAAGACTGATTTGGTTTATTGCTTTTTCAGCATTTTGACCTCGATTTAGCATTTGGTCAAGTTGCTGCAAATACCTTTGGATTTGCTGATAGTCCATATCCGCCATATCCGATTGTTTGTTATAAATAGTATGATGCTTTTTTTGGAAATCAGCCCGTGGAATGAATTCATCCTTTGGCTGACTGTTCCCCCGATCGTCAAAAGATTTTCTATCTGAGTAATTCATGGTTTGACAAACCAGATCATGTTTGAGTAACTTTGAGCATTTTGACATTTTTGACTTTTTTGATCTGTTTTTTAAAAATTTTATTTTAAATTTGCTTGCTAAATCAAAAAAATTATTATGGTTTAAACATTAGTGTTTAAATTAGTTAGGTATTTATAGTTATTTAAGATTTGAAAATCCAGAATATAAAGATGCTTTTAGTTATATTTTTGGGTAATAATGCCAATCAAAAAAACACTTTTGGCCTTCTTCTAAGGTCAGAAGAAGACCAAATGCCAAGAATATTCCTGTATTCTTGAGCGGACTCATGCTATGATGATATTGGGATCAGGGAGATTAACCATTACCCTGAGATTCTTCCAGCAAGAGATACTCAGATTTGCTTGAGGTATTTTCTTCTTCCCAAGTGGAGGGGAATTCAGTTCCTTTTAGCTGAAGTTGTTCCGGTCCTTTAAGTTTTAGCACAATCTCAAAAAACATATCAGCGATATCTTCTCGACTCACTTTGCTAGAACCTAAAGTTGATAAGCGTTTTTCAAAGTTTTCCAACAACTGCTTTTTCATATGAATCAGATCGCCCTGAAGCTTTTTATGACTCGACAGGACATCATCCCGCAGCGATCGCGTTTGCTTATCAATTGCTTCATCCAGATTAGCAACATTACTCGAAAGCCGCTTACTAATGCTTTCAATTTGTTCGTCGATTTCGTCTTTATCTTTAATACCTTTCTCTTTTATGGCCTTAAGTTCTTCACTTAAAGTCCGCATATAAGTCTGAAGTTCTGTGGACAGAGATTCTTGCAATTTTTGTAAGCTTTTATCGGTTTCTATTCTCAAAACAAAAAGCCGCTTTTCTGTCTCTTCTTTTTGCTCTTTTAGTGCAGCTTCCAGACTATCTAATCGACTACTCACCTGTTTCATTTGAGTGCCGAATAAAAGCTCACGGATTTGTTCAATGTTGTTAAAACCTTGACCTAAATCTGGTTGGTTGTTAGTCATCTTGATTCTTCCTCCTATTCTATATAAGTTGCCTCGGTTTTTTTGACTCAGAATATCTAGATCGAATCTAGGCAACTCACTATATAAGCCACTTAGCAATTATCAGGAATTAGCCAGTCTTCTTATATAACCGCCAACATACTAACATAGGTTGATCGAGATTGATATAGTAAACGGCGAATCTATCTGATAGATTTATGGTGGACGCTAACTTACCCCAGTTTTTCATCCTCGATCAAGCTATCTAACTGTTAAAAGCAATAGAACTCTTTTCCCAAATTAGCACTCAGTCAAGCTATCTCCATCCGGTGAATCCGTTGGACAACATACCCTGGGGGTGCTTTTACTTATCTATAGTCTAAATCCATATGTGCGAAAAATAGCCGATGCGATTCAGTTCAATAGGTATAGATAAAGCATTCCCTCTTGAGAAATGAAATATTAAAACCGAGTCGGATTGTTGAAGTGTTAACATCAGGCTAGACGACTCCTGACTGAGGCAGCATGAGCGCGGTCGGCCATAAGAGAGACAATCATAATTTACTTTTAATAATTTTTATTTATAAACGTTAATTTATACATAAATAAAAGTTAGGTAATTCCGCTGCGATCGCCTCCTTAATCTTTTAAATCCCCCCTTCCCCCGGTTATTTTTCGGCAGTACCTCGATCGCCACTACCAGATTGATGATTTAGGAATCGGGCTCCATTGTTCCGTTGCCTCTGTATAGTTGTACTGCTACGTCCCTGTCCTATTTTTTTCCTTCTCCCCTGTCCATTTTTGCGGAGCAACTTGAGCAAACCAAGGCAGCAAAAATGATGATTTTATATTTATTTTTGCATTTTACGAGCGCATTTTTTATGCATCGATCTTCCTTCTCGATCTCGTTACGATCTAGGTGGATCTCTCCCATAGGAAAATTTTCTCATAAATTTCTCATCAATTCCTGGAGTTTAAAGTCTGAAGAGCATTCAGGGGACTGACGTTTTCCCAAAGTTTACCAAACTTAATTTTTGACTTAATTATTTGCAGTTTATGTGATACTGTTTGAATGTTATATCTGGAAAAAATTACTCTAATGCGAATATATTTTATTTTTTTTCTCGATTAAATAGAGTTTTTGTCATAGTTTTTTGACACTTTATTTCTAAAGTTTTGTTAAATATCGATATAATATTAAAATTATACTAAAAATTTATGGCAGTTATATCTGGTTTTATTCAGGATTTTTTCCTGTATTTAATAAATAGTGGTATTTAATAGTTAGGCAATGTTAATTGCTTGAATTTATTTATTTTTGACGATAATAATGGTGTTTAGTTTATTACTAATAATGCCACTTTTAATTTACTGTATTTTGGCTTTAATAGCTTCTAATTGCTGAAAAATCATCGAAGATTATTTAATATCTCTAAGAAATTAATTTTTTATCCATTCGTGAAAATGCCAAAAAATTCTTTTTCTAATTGGCTCATGCGATCGCGCATTTTTAACAGGTCAGGAGCGACTAAAATCTCCGGCAACCGATTAAATTCATCTTCCTTGTCATTTTGATGAAAATTGAAACTCTCAAGAATCATATTTTCTAGATTCTCTAAAGCATATGATTTAGGTTTTTGGTTAAATTCACTCATTTTAGTCAGCTTGATGGAGATAAATTAGCAACCTTGACAAAACTTGCTCATTCGAGAGGTAATTATAGCCTAATTTTTTGACTTTCCTATGAAAAAATACTGGCAAGCACTGGTCGCTCTGGCTTTAATCACCTGTTTAATCGTCTCAGCGCCCACCTTAGCTGGATCTCAACCACCGGATACCTCAGATCGTCAAATCCAGGGATTGCCAGTGATGGTGGAAGGTTACTCATTATTTGAGATTCCGAACACGGTTCAGGGGATCTCCCCAGAACAGCGATCGCAGAAAATCGCCAAACAGGTAGAACTGTTCGCTAAGGATACTTTAATGCCCATTGAGTCCCTGCAAGTGGGAGAACGAGGGAAAACGATGGTCATTTTTTATGGGAGTACCATCATTACCGAAATCACGGAGGAAGACGCCAAAGCCGCTAACACTACTCCCAGAGAATTAAGTTATATTTATTTACAAAAAATTCAAGAATTTTTTAAAGACTATCGACAAAAAACCAGCTTAGGCAGTGAACCGAAAAGCCTTTCTAGCGATACCTGGTTGAATCAAACCTGGAAAAAAATTTCATCCCTAACTATCCCTAACTATCAATGATAATCGCTTGAATTATCGACTGGCGATCGCTTACACAATCATTGATAATTTTCATTATATTATCATTTTTAATTAAAGCTTCATCGCGCAAAATAAATTCATTATCTCGCTATTATAGTGAATATAATTCGCCATTAAATAAAAAAAGTATATTTAATCATAAGCGATTTTATCACCTTATTTTCTTCTTTTATTACCAAGTTTAAATCAATTAAATACTGGATTTTGTTATTAATTTTATTTAATATATTTTTTGCATAAAAATATTAAATATTATAAAATATAAGCTTTAGATGATAAATTATGTTCCTATTTTTTTTCATTAGTCCAATTGTATTATTTAGTTATTATGGCCTCCGTTTTTCTAAATTTATTTTTACTAAAATTAGTAAATAAAGAATTTATTTTCCTGTATTTTATGCTGGGCATAACCGACTTATAGATTGGTGGAATTGGGGATTATTGCCCTAGCTTTGGTCATGGGTGCGCCTTATTTTCCTGGATTTGGTTCTCCTGCTTTTCAATGGGTTTCTCTGTTTCTAGGAGTGCTCTTTTCTTTGGGGTCTTCTGCCGCACTATCCAATGCTGTTGCCGGGATTATTTTAATCTATACTAGGGCATTTCAAATCGGCGATCGCATTGAAGTTGAAGATACTCAAGGGGATGCGATCGAAAAATCTCTTTTAGTCACACGCATTCTCACCGATGATAATGTGATTGTCACCTTGCCCAACTCTAACTTACTTTCCACGAACATCTTCAATTACAATGCACCCATGGGAGATCACAACATTCCGGTAGCACTTACCATTAACGTCAATTTTGGGTATGATGTGCCGTGGCAAAAAGTCTCTGAAGTTGTCAATGATGCGGCAGAAACAACTCCTTATTTTTTACCAGATCCACCCGCATATTACACTTATAACTGGGTGAATTATCGGTAAAGTATGAGATAGAAACTTATACAAATCAGCCTAGTAAAAAATACGATCTTATTTAAGAATTGCAAAAGCATCTGCGCGACGATTGCAATGCTGCGGGGATTGAAATTCTTTCGCCCCATTATTCGCGATGGAAATCAAAGTACCGTGCCAGAGAACTTATTACCCAAAAAATATAAAAACAGAGGATTTCAAATTCATCCTCTCGGCAATTTATTTCAGATCGATATGCAGTGGGGCGGCAATAGCAATCATCGGCAAACTAAAAAAGAGCCTCGGTCTATTTCTCCGTCACCTAATCGCAACCCCAGCCAACAAAACTCAGAAGATCCATCATAAAAACTAAATCAATCGATCCTACTCTGGCTTAGTGTCTCGCAACATTAACGCCTCTACCGCTGCTTTGGGGGTAATCTCTCCTTGAAGTAATTTGTAAACTTGATAAGAAATCGGTACAGAAATATTCTGCGCTTGCGCCCGTTGAATCAATACCTGAGTAGTATTCACTCCTTCAGCAGTGCCTTCTAAAGAAGCCAGAATTTCCGAGAGCGATCTACCCAGACCTAGCTGATAGCCAACTTGGTAGTTACGACTTAGAGGACTATTACAAGTGGCCAATAAATCTCCCAATCCTGATAGACCGTAAAAGGTTTCTGTTTGGGCGCCCCAATGGGTGCCAACGCGGATCATTTCCGCCAGCCCTCGCGTCAAGAGTGCCGCTTTTGCATTGGTGCCTAGTTCCAAACCATCGCAGACCCCCGCTGCGATCGCCATCACATTTTTCAGAGTCCCCCCCAACTCCACCCCTAAAGGATCTGAATTGGTATAAACCCGAAAACTGGGGGACGAAAACACCCCTTGTACTTGTTGGGCGGCGGTGACATTGTGACTCGCTACCACCGTAGCGGCAGGTAAACCTTGTTGAATTTCTTTGGACAAGTTGGGACCTGCCAGAACCACCACGGGGCGATCGCCCAACGCTTGTTCCCAGAGTTGGGAAGGGGTACAAGTCGTTAGGGGATCTAATCCTTTGGTCGCCGTAATCAGAATCGTATTTGCCGAAAGACGACAGTCATGGATTTGCTCCACAATTGCCGTCACTCCTTTCATCGACACCGCTGACAAAATCATGTCAGATCCGGCGACAACCTGCCCAAGACTGTCCGGCGATCGCCTCGACCACAAGCGCACTTCATGGCCATTCTCTCTGACAAGCTGCCCCAGGGTAGTTCCCCAAGCCCCTGCCCCTAAAATTGCCAACGTTTTTGGCTTCATATTCCCATCTCACTCAAGACTTAAGCGTCAACCCGGGCTGATTTGGGATAAAGTTCCATCAACGCCCTAACTTGTTCAGCGTGGTAAGAACTCCGAGTTAAAGGAGAAGCCACTACCTGTAAAAAACCCACAGATTCCCCAAACTCTCTCCAAGACTCAAATTGACTTGGTGGAATCCAACTCTCCACCGGCAAATGCTTAGGACTGGGTTGTAAATATTGACCCAAGGTCAAAATATCACAATCCACCGATCGCAAATCACGCATCACTTGTTGAACTTCCTCATCAGTTTCTCCCAGTCCCACCATAATCCCAGATTTGGTGTACACTCCCGGAGCAATTGTTCTAGCCTGTTTTAACAAATCCAAAGTGCGTTGATAATTCCCTTGAGGACGCACCCGTCGATAGAGACGAGGCACTGTTTCTGTATTATGGTTGAGTACCTCTGGACGCGCCTGCAAAATCAACTCCAACGCATCCCAATTCCCACAGAGATCGGGAATTAACACCTCAATCGTCGTACCTGGGGAACCGAGGCGGATCTCTTCAATACACCGCACAAACTGAACCGCCCCCCCATCTGGCAAATCATCTCGATTCACCGAAGTAATCACCACGTGCCTAAGATTCATCCGCTGCACTGCTTCAGCTAATCGTTTGGGTTCAGTGGGATCTAATGGTTGAGGTTTTTTCTCAAAATCAATATCACAATAGGGACAAGCACGAGTACAAGCCGGTCCCATAATCAGAAAAGTTGCCGTCCCGTTGTGAAAACACTCCCCCATATTGGGACAAGACGCTTCCTCACAAACACTATTCAGCCTTAAATCCCGTAAAATTTCTTTAACGCTGCCCACGCGCTGCCACTGCGGCGCTTTAACCCTTAACCAGTCTGGCTTTACAGTCACCCTTTTGTTTCCCTAAAAAATAACGTCATTAATATCCTAGCCAAATCGGCTATCATATGTTACAATCTAAAAGCTGAAAAAAAATTCCGGGATGTAGCGCAGCTTGGTAGCGCACCTCGTTCGGGACGAGGGGGCCGCAGGTTCAAATCCTGTCATCCCGATTTAATCTAAATCCTTATAATCTATAGCTTATAGGGATTAAGCTTTACCACTAATAGCATTCGTTCACTCATATTTCACTCATATTTCACTCATATTTCACTCATATTTCACTCATATCTCACTCATTTGTACTCTGGTATAGCGGTAAATTGAGTCACCATCCCTTGTTTTGCTACCACCATACCTTTGTCGTCAACGGGTGAGATATACATTTAATTAGTTTATTTTCAAATCAAGTATCTAATTGATTATTAGATATAATCTATAGCATAAAGCTGCATCCAGCGAGATCCTATTTCGGTCTTCGGTCACTGCCAGAGTAAGTAAGGTCGTACTTAAATAATTAATCATATATAAATTATTAATTTTTTGATAAATAGTCAATCAAATCAAGAGAAATGGCTTGATTTAAATTTCTCTTGCTAGAATATTGAGTAAAGCAACTTAATCTCATATTTAATTTACCAATCCCAGTCACCAATTTACCTTAATTTACTTGAATTTACCTTAATTTACCTTAATTTACCTTAATTTACCTTAATTTACCTTGGCGATCGCGTGTTTATTTCCCAGGTGAATGGTTTACTTCTCCTTGTCTATCTCCCCAATTACCCTGACCACAAAGCACATACAGGAGATAAAAGACATAAAGCACATACAGGAGATAAAAGACAGTAAGAATATCTTTCCCTGTATCCTTTGTATCTAAATGGCTGAATCAGTCCGCAAAATATCTTTACATCTGCTAAACTAAACAATTAAACAGAATTGTCAAGTACAGCCGGAACCATAGACGGTTGTGGTTCTATTCTATCAAAAACAATAATTACCCATGCAAACACTGGTTCCCCGTATTTCCCAAGAATTAGCGAATCTCAATTACACCTCCAGAGGCGATCGCTTTGACTCCACCTGGCAAGCACCCCTAGCCACCCTCCTAGGCTTAGGACGGGCAGCGGGGGCGGACTTCGTAGAATTTTTTCTCGAAAGAACCAACTACACTAACTGCCTTGCCGAAGACGACATTATTAGCAGCATCTCCCCGCGTCTTTCCACCGGCGCCGGGGTGCGGGTATTTCGCGGCACCGCTGATTGCTACGTCAGCACCAACGATTTATCTTTTAGCGGATTAAAATTAGCCCTAGAAAAAGGACTTTCGATTTTAGGGCTACAGCTACCCAGTCCAAATGCATATATCCCAGAAATTAACCTGGAACCCCTCAGAGACTATGCCCTCCTCAAAGGCAAAGAAGGCTGGTTGAGCGAATGTAGCCCCATGAGTGAAATGAGCGATATTCTCCTCCATGCGAATGCCAAACTAAAACAAAAAGCGTCTCACGTTCAATCCCGACGGGCGGTTTATTTCCGGGACTGGCAAGAAGTGTTAGTGGCTTCCAGTGATGGCACTTTTGCTCGAGACATTCGCCTGACTCAAACCGTCGGATACAACCTACTTTGTGCCGATGGCGCCCATCGTTCTTCGATCAATAAGCGGGTGGGAGATACCAGCGATCCCAACTTTTTGCGGGATTGGAATTTTGAGGTATTGGCGGATGAAATTGCCGATTCTGCGGGGAAAATGCTCTATGCGGACTATGTAGAATCCGGCACTTATCCAATTATTATGGCCAATGAATTTGGCGGTGTGATTTTCCATGAAGCTTGTGGACACCTGCTGGAAACAACGCAAATTGAACGGAAAACCACGCCATTTATTGACAAAAAAGGGGAAAAAATTGCCCACGAAAGTTTAACCGCTTGGGATGAGGGCTTGTCAGAAAATGCTTTTGGCACCATTGATATGGATGACGAAGGAATGCCCACTCAGCGCACGTTATTAATTGAGAATGGGATTCTGAAAAACTTTATTGCCGATCGCACCGGGTCAATTCGCACCGGACACCCGCGCACCGGCAGTGGACGACGCCAAAGTTATGCCTTTGCTGCCGCTTCGCGGATGCGGAATACTTATATTGCTCCCGGAGATTATGAAATTAACGATTTATTTGCCTCCATTGATAAGGGCATTTACTGCAAAAAAATGGGCGGCGGTAGTGTCGGGGCAACCGGACAATTTAATTTTGGGGTTGATGAAGCCTATTTAATTGAAAATGGCAAGATTACCAAACCCTTGAAAGGGGCAACTTTGATCGGGGAAGCAAAGGAAATTATGAATAAAATTTCTATGTGTTCCAAAGATTTAGGACTCGCCGCTGGTTTTTGCGGGTCGGTCAGTGGCAGCGTTTATGTCACTGTGGGACAGCCTCATATTAAAGTTGATTCGATTACCGTGGGTGGACGGTAATTTTAATTCATTTTTCTTTTGTTCTTTGTTATTTGTTCTTTGTTATTTGTTCTTTGTTATTTGTTGTTGGTTCTTTATTCTTTGTTCTTTGTTTTGGCTATTATGACCAATGACCGTTTACTGAGGATTGACTTACAACCAAAAACCAAAAACAAAAGAATCCCTACCCAAAAACCCACAACCAACAAAAGAATCCCTACCCACCAACAACGAACAAAAGAATTCCTACCCACCAACAACCAACAACCAACACCCAACAACAGAAGTACCAAAAAAAGAGCAATGATCGAGATTAATCAACTAGCATCCCAAACCCAAGAAACTGCTAAAAGACTAGGAATTAAAAAGTTTGATATCTACGGGTCTGCCGTGGATGAAAATAGCGTGCAGGTAGACAATGGTGAACCGAAACAGGTGAAAGCTTCCCAACGTTCTGGGGTCACGGTGCGCGTCTGGAATGAGCAGAATACAATGGGGATTACTTCCACTACAGATGTGAATCCATTAGGATTAGAATTAGCTTTAAAAACGGCTTATGAAGCCAGTTTTTTTGGGGTCACAGAACATGTGCCTGATTTTAGTCCAGAAGCCACAGTGCCTTTGGCCAAACAAGATGCCAAAATGCCACAAGTCCAGGTTTCTACGTTGATCGAAACTTTAATTAAGGCGGAGAAAGAATTGCTGGCGGCTCACGAAGCGATCGCCAGTGTTCCTTATAATGGATTAGCCCAACGAGACATTGACAGATTTTATCTGAATAGTGATGGGGCTGCTCGGGCAGAAGGGGCTTCTTATACCTCCCTTTACCTATACACCAAAACCGAACAACCGGACAAAAAACCCCGCAGTGCTGGGGCTTATCGGATCGGCAGTCACTTGGACAAACTGGATATTTCTGGTTGCATTAAAGAAGCGGCAGAGAAAACCATTAGTCACTTAAACTACGAAAAGATCCCATCGGGGAAATATACCGTAGTTTTTTCGGCGGAAGCCTTTTTAAGTCTCTTGGGAGCCTTTTCTAATATCTTTAATGCCCAGAATATTTTAGACAAACAAAGTCTTTCAACCCCAGAGTCCTTAGGGCAGCAAATTGCCTCTCCTTTCTTGTCTGTGTGTGACGATCCCTTGCATCCGAATAATGTGGCTTTTACTACCTTTGATGGGGAAGGAACACCTACTCGTCGAGTCCCGCTAATTACCGAGGGAATTTTGAGCAATTTTATTCATAGTGCAGGTACGGCTAAACGGATGAATGCTCAACCCACAGGACACGCGAATATTGGGGCGAAAGTAACGGTCAGTCCCCATTTTTATCATGTTTTCCGTGGGGCAACACCAGAGACAGAGTACAGTCTAGAAACCGCCGATAATGTGGTATTAATTGATGATTTGCAAGCACTCCATGCGGGGGTTCAAGCTTTGCAGGGGTCTTTTTCTTTACCCTTTGATGGTTGGTTAATTAAGGGTGGCGAAAAAATCAGCATAGAATCCGCTACGGTGGCGGGAGATTTTCTGGAATTTCTCAAATCAATTGTATTTTTAGAAGCGGAAGCCGAACTGACCCCTGGGGGCATTTCTCCGCGAGTTTGGGTGGAAAATCTCTCGATTACGGGTGAGTAAATTTTCTGAAACCGAAAATTGACGGATTATTTTGAGGTTGAGGAGATTTTGTTGGGGCAATTTAAGGCAATTAATTGCCCCATTGTCTTATTGCCCCATTAAGGTGATGAGGTGATGAGGTTATGAGGTTATGAGGTTATATTACCTCGTTCCTGTTTCCTATTTCCTGACAGATGAAAGCTGATACCTGAATGCTTACGTTGGCTTTTATCCTTATGGAAGATGAAAAAGCGATCGCGCCTCTAATAATTAAGGTGCGATCGCCTTACAATCATGGGAAATAATCCGGGGAAATCTTATCAGATATTTATGAGACTTTTTCCTTAGATTTAGAATGATGGAACCTAATTCCCAAAAAAATGTCATAAATAAAGCTAAAAAAGTCTTTCCCTTGGAGCAAGCCTAAAGATTGTGGACTTCCTTTAGCATCTAAAAGTGGTTTCATCGCATGATAGGCGGGACGGTATTTGTACCAGGGAATAGATGGCCACAAATGATGGACTAAATGATAATTTTGCCCCAAGATTAAGATATTAAGAATGGCACTGGGATAAACTCTGGCATTTTTCCAGCGATCGCGCTCTTCAAAAGGGCGATGGGGTAAATAATCAAAAAATAATCCCAAAGCCAAACCAACCACTAAAGCCGGGGAAAACCAATAGTTGAGGATATAAGGCAAAAAATCATATTGAATCGCTGCATAGACCACAGCTACCACCACCAACCGGCTGAAAAACCACTCTAACAATTCATAATTTCGCCAGAGACGATGTTTAAAGAAAAAGATTTCATGGTAAAAAAAGCGGGCGGCAATTAGCCATAACGGGCCCCCTGTAGACACAAAATGATCCGGATCCTTCTCAGGATCGTTGACATGAGCATGGTGCTGTAAATGAACTCGCGTAAAAACTGGAAAAGCAAATCCTAACATTAAGGCACTACCATGCCCTAAGATGGAATTCACGATACGATTACGATGCCCTGCATTGTGTGAAGCATCGTGAATCACTGTCCCCGACAGGTGCAACGCGATCACATTAATCGTAAAGCAGCACCACCCCGGCCAGTCCCAACGCCAGTAACCAATCGTAGACATGATAACCAAAGTCACGGCGGCTACAAACATAAGTAGGTTGGGATTAATCCTGCCAGGAGGGGGCCCGAGAAACTCCTTGGGAATCGTCAGCGTGGGGTGCTGGGCCTCTGGCATCTTGTTTTGTACTCCTTTCAATAAATTAAGGCTTAGTATACGATAATGAACCGAATTATATAAACTTTTGTAAATATTTGTAAATAATTGTATTTATAAGTGAACATTTTATAAGTTTTATTTATAAATACAGTGACAGTTAATAAGGTTGCTTTCAATTCAACCCGACGGTTCATCTCCCATCTATCTGTCAGAACTGTGTTGTTTTTGTCTGATTTGTGTCCCGGCGATCGAGCAAACCCATCCCCAAGATGGCCTGCCGCGATCGCCGAAATCCTTGGCTCACCTGGGGAATTTCTTGCCTCTGAAACTGGCAATGATATTCTAAGCTGCCGGACTGGTGAAGAAATTTTGACTCAGGTCAAATTTCTGCGATGGAATTCCATCGGTAATCAAGGGTAATCAAGGGCGGGGCGATCCACAATGGTTTATTCTAAAAGACTTCCAGACAAAAATCCGCAGGATTTGGTGATGATCCATTAATCCTTATTTATCATTTATCCCCATCTATCCCTTAGCTTTCTGCTTATGGAAATGCGAAATTTTTTGCGTCGGACAAAGATTGTCGCCACTATTGGACCGGCAACCAGTAAACCAGAAGTGTTGCGCGATTTAATCGAAGCAGGTGCAACCACTTTACGCCTGAACTTTTCTCATGGGAGTCACGAAGATCATCAGCGGAGTATCCGCTTGATCCGTCAGGTTTCCTTTGAACTGAATCAGCCCGTCGGCATCTTACAAGACCTGCAAGGGCCAAAAATTCGCTTGGGCAAATTTGAAAAAGGCTCAATTCAGGTTAAAAAAGGGGATAGCTTTATCCTAACCAGCCGCCCCGTGGCTTGCAACCAAGAGATCGCTTGTGTCACCTACGATCGCCTCGCCGATGAAGTTCCCGAAGGCGCCACCATTCTCCTTGATGATGGACGGGTGGAAATGTTCGTGGACAAAATCGATCGTGAATCCGGTAATCTTCATTGTCGAGTGGTGGTTGGTGGCGTCCTTTCCAACAACAAAGGGGTAAACTTTCCGGGAGTGTATCTCTCGATTAAAGCCCTAACGGAAAAAGACCGGGAAGATTTACTCTTTGGTCTTGACCAAGGAGTAGACTGGGTGGCCATGAGTTTCGTGCGTAACCCCCAAGACATCTTAGAAATCAAAGAGTTTATCTCCAGTGCCGATAAGAATGTGCCGGTGATTGCCAAAATCGAAAAGCACGAAGCGGTTGAGCAAATGGAAGCTATTCTCTCTCTCTGCGATGGGGTGATGGTAGCTCGCGGCGACTTAGGGGTAGAAATTCCCGCTGAAGAAGTGCCGATTATCCAAAAACGCTTAATTACTACTTGCAACCGTTTGGGAATTCCGGTGATTACCGCCACGCAAATGTTGGATAGCATGGTGAGCAGCCCTCGGGCTACCCGTGCAGAAATCTCCGATGTGGCGAACGCTATTCTGGATGGCACCGATGCGGTGATGCTTTCCAACGAAACAGCGGTGGGCAAATATCCCGTGGAAGCGGTGGAAACAATGGCCCGGATTGCTTGTCGCATTGAACGGGATCAGGCGATCGGTAAAATTACAACTCAAGAAACCGGGTTATCTATTCCCAATGCCATCAGTCAAGCGGTGGGGAAAATTGCTCAACAACTCCATGCAGCGGCAATTATGACCATGACAAAATCTGGAGCGACAGCCCGGAATGTTTCCAAGTTTCGCCCTCACACGCCGATTTTGGCGATCACACCCCATGTTTATGTGGCGCGTCAACTTCAGGTGGTTTGGGGGGTTAAACCCTTGCTAGTCCTGGATTTACCTTCTACGGGTCAAACTTTCCAAGCGGCGATTAATGTGGCGATGGAAAACGAATTCCTGACCGAAGGGGATTTAGTGGTAATGACGGCGGGTACTTTGCAAGGGATGTCGGGATCTACTGACTTAATTAAGGTAGAAGTGGTCACGTCTGTACTCGGCAAAGGGGTCGGTTTGGGTCAAGGGTCGATTAGTGGTCGGGCTAGAGTTGCCGATCGCCCCTTGGAAGTTGCCAATTTTAACCCTGGAGAAATTCTGGTTGCCCCCAAAACTACCGCTGATTATATTGATGCGATTAGAAAAGCAGCCGGAGTGATTACTGAAGAAGAGAGTCTCACCAGCCATGCAGCCGTCATTGGCTTGCGTTTAGGGATTCCCGTGATGGTGGGGGTGAAAAATGCTACGAAAAAGATTCGCGAAGGATCGATTCTGACGATGGATCTCGAGCGGGGTTTAGTCTATTCCGGTGCTACGGGTACGAGTTCAACTGATACGATTCTGACTCCTTAATTAGCTATTAATTAGCTATCAGCGTGTGGCGTTTCCGCTTGCCGTTGACAGTTATTGGTTATTCGTTATTGGTTATTCTTGATTCTGGGGTAGGTTTCAGCAGGGGCGGGTTCAAACCAGCCCCTGCTTGATTTGTGAGGAATTCTCCCGCTTTATGTTACAAGTCAATCAGAAAGGCGATCGCACTGACCCAAATAGCCACAGATACGGGAATCCCAAACAGAAGTCCGGCGATCGTCCAGCCCCGTTGGTGGGCTTTAAATTGCTCAATACTGCGCCATTTGCGACTTTTCCAAGCCCATTCATTGCCTTTATAAGCGAGGACAAAGGTCATAAATGGCCCAATAAACGGCGCCCAGGATAACAATCCAATCCAAGTTTGATTGGTCAATGGCCAAAATTGGGGAAACAAAAAAGCACCCCAATTCCAACCTTTAATTTCATCGGGGACGGGTACAGAGGAGTCAAATAAACCCCCTTGTCCCGAATTATTGACAAAATTACTGGCAACTTTTTCGGGATTTTCTTTACTTAAAATAATGCCAGATTCCAGCATATTTTTCGCTTCACGAGCAGAGTTTGGGCGTTTTTCTACGGATGGTTCGGTTAGCATTTCTAGCCACTGCAAAAAGCTGGGACTAGCATTAACTAAATGACGAAATTGAATATGGGCATCATATTGGGGTAAATCTGCAGGTGAAGTGCCACTGAGTAAATGAATTAAGGTGGCACCGAGGGCATAAAGGTCAGAAGCGGGGACAGTTCTGCCGCCATATTGTTCCATTGGGGCATAACCGAATGTGCCGACGACGGTGAAAGTAGATCCTATCCCAGGAGATGAATCTTGCACCGAACCAAAATCAATTAAGTAAAGGCAACCTTTGTTGTCCAAAATTAAGTTACTGGGTTTAATATCCCGGTGTAAAACTTGGGGATTCAGTTCGTGCAGATAAATCAGGATATTTAATGCTTGTTTAGCGATTTCCCGCACTTCTGATTCGGTAAAGCGTTTCCCTTCAATTTGTAATTGTTTTAGGGATTTACCTGGTATATATTGCTGGACTAAGCCAAACCAAAGGGTTTGGTCATCGAGATGAAAATAATCATAATATTTGGGAATGCGCGGATAATCCAGTTGTTTTAATACGTTGGCTTCTCGTTCAAATAGTTTTAAGTGTTCCCACTGGACTAGGCCACCAAATGCTAAGAATTTTATCACCACTAATTGTCGCTCAATTTCCGTGGCTGATAAATCTCTGGCCAGCCAAGTTTGCCGGACGGGATTATCACTTAATTGCCCTTGGAGTTGATAACGGTCTTGGATGATTTGATCGATCGCAAGCATGGCTTTTTTCCCTGTAAACCCATTTTTTCTAATTTAACGTTAAAATTTTGATTGGGGTAATGATGTTACGTTTTTTAAAGAAAGTTTATATTTTTTAGGCTGGTAAAAAACTTCTATTATTTACAATAGTTAGCATTAGGTGGGCAATGATTGCGCCAAAATAAACTTTAGAATTGGAGCAATTTTTTTTTAATTTGTATTAGATATAGATTAAGATATATGTAAATAAGGACACGGCGAAAGCCCGTGTCCCTACAGGGAATATTGTGACTGAACTGGTTATTTGGCGGTGGGGGAACTAAGCCTTTTAGAAATCCAGTTAATGATGCCGGTGAGAATGGCACCGGCCATGAGAATGCCGATCGCGGGGGTAAAAACCGGCTCCCAGAGGCTATACCAAAGGTCAAACCCTAGGGGAACGCCAATGGAACGACCGACCAGGGCGATCGCAAACCAAAAAAAGCTTAATAGTACGAAGAATACATCGACCATTAAGAATATGTTTAATCCATTCAAAAGTTTATCTTTCATCGTGGGCTAAAATTTGTGTTTGACTTTGTGATTGACTTTGAATTAATTTGAGCAAATTAATTTGAGCAAATTAATTTGAGCGACAGGATTTACGCATGATCTAGAAACCGGGTTTCTATGACAATTTTGGTGGGATTACAGAGATTTTCGTCAATTACCCGGTTTCTGCGTAAATCCTGTCGGTTAATCGGGATTCACCGAAGATTGTACCGAACGCAGGGGAAATGTTATGGCCAAATGATTGCCTAACAATTTCAACCAGTGCCAAAGTTGCAGTAAGAGTTGACTAAGACTGGTAGGATGTGCGATCGCCCAACCATTAATCGTTAAACAAACGCAGGCTAAAAATAGCAAAATAAAGGTCGGCGCCATCACGACCCCAACGGCAAACCAGGTAAAAACGTGAAATACCATCGCCAAGGCATACAAGCTGGCAATGGTGACGAGGATCGGCACCCGTGAACGAAATCGAGGCCAAGGGGTAAAAATCATGGTTTGTAAGGTGGCCAGCAGGTTCGCGGGCACCAAAAAGCCACAAATGGCAAGGCAGTGAGTGTGGGAAAAGGCAAAAATCCTGTCAATCATTTCAGTCAATGGTTAATGTCAGTTAAAAGAACATCAGTAAATCAGAGCCGAAACACGGCTGTATTTCCGAGAAAACATCAGCCACGAGGTCTCAAGGATTCACCGCGATCGCCTACTTGGGCATCCGAAGACTCAGTAATAGGTTCAAGCAGGCGATCACTATGAGATGATAATAAGTAAGAGTATCTAAAAGAGTGCAACGACCTCTCATGGAAATTACTGAACTAGAAAATTGGATTGCGGGTGGATTGGCGATCGCGCTATTCCTCGGTGGAATGCTGATGATGTTTACCACCGTGTTTACGAGTAAAAAATAAACATCATTCAACCTCAGTCTGGTCTGGGTTCTGAGGATTCAACCTTCCAGACTAGACGGGAAAACCCTGATCGCCAATCATCAACGGCTAAAGAAATCCGCTCGGTGGCGATCCCCTGGAAATAGATTCGATATGATCAGAGAATTTAAAATCTGTTAGCTTTTCTTTTCCCCTATGCAAACAACCCAGTTGATCGCTAAATTACTTGCCGCTGGCGTCCTGTCGGTTGCGATCCTGCCCTTAAGTCCTTTCCTCGCCCAAGCAAAAGACGAATCCCGTTTAGCTTGGTTATTTGAAGCGCAATGTGTCAGCGAAAGTCCTGGACGATGGCGACGGGAAGTAGAAGATGTTTCGGTCGGTAGAGAAGTTTATCGATCGGTGATGTTTCTGGGACCGGGCAGCCAATTTGCGTCTCTCGCCTGTAGAATCCGCCAAAGTGAAGATACTGAAACATCTAAGAAAAAAAATTTCCAAAGTCTGAAGTTGGAATTTGGAATGCGCGATCGACATAGTGCCAGTCCTGCCAATCAAGTGATTGTCTATTTAGATGGCGAACAAGCTTCCGTCAATACGGTGTCATCGGGAGAACGAGTCGTTTTAGCCCTCGATGTCAGCAATATTAGTAATATCGCAATTGAAACTATTTGTTCTAGCAAAATTCAATATTGCGATCGCGTTTATTTCTTTGATGCATCCCTAAGTGCTGATGTCGTAGTTCCCACGGAGGAAACCCCCAAAGAAGAAAGCAAAAAACTGGATAATTTGCCTCCCAGGGAAGAAATCACGGAAACAGAATCCCCCGAAACAGAATCCCCCGAAACAGAATCCCCCGAAACAGAATCCCCCGAAACAGAATCCCCCGAAACGAACACCATGCCATCTGAGACTGACATAAAACAGCCAGCCACTTTGCCGTCTAAAATTGAGACCTTGCCTTCGATCAATTAAGGAATTAAGTCAAAATAGGATTTAGGCAAACAATTAACCGGGGTTCAATGAACCGGGACTTTCCAGAATTCCGGGAAATTGGCAATTCAGATCCCACAGGCAAAAGTCCTTTTTCACTTTTGCCTGTGTTCTTTTTTCAATAGCCAGGGAAATTTCGCCAAGAGAGCCGCTTGGCGGCAGGGCATTTTTGAGATATCCTAGTTGAACAGGTAGTGATGCTTGAGATCAGTTTAAATTCAGTGTAAATTTGATGATATTTATGAGACCCTTGAACGATGAAACCTAAATTTAAAAATTCCTTGGCATGGCAACAAGCCGAATTATTAATGCAACCTTGCTTGATTCGTTTACTGGATAATATCCGTAAGTATCTGGAAGATTCCCCGTGGGAAGGGACTTATGAAAATGTGCAAACCCCCGTTCCTGGTTATCTTTTATGTTTGAATCTAGGGGAGAATCAGGTGACATTTGATATTTGGGAACTCTGCTATCAAATCTGTTTTTTAAACTACAAAGAAACCCACGCTGAGGCAGAAACACAGGCAGTAGAAATTGACACCAGTTTAATTGATGAAAACGGAGATGTTAATTGGAATGAATTAGAAATAAAAGCCAAAAAATTAGTAGAAAAAATGTTCGCTAATTTACCGAGTAAATCCCTTTAATTACATAATACTAAATTCACCTATCAAAAAGTAGCCCATTTGGTGAAGCTAAACGGTGAAGCTAAACGGTGAAGCTAAACATTGAGGAAATCAATTAATCAAAAATGAACCAAGAAGTGAACCAAAAATTACTCGCAATGCAGCAGTCATCCGGCGCAATTTTTGCCGATTCTAGCGCTGGGGAAAATATCCCCATGAGTTTTGGTAATGATGCGGCAGCCTTGACCGCAGCCCGATCAGCGGTTGCCCTTTGCGATCGCAGTCATTGGGGACTGATTCAACTTTCTGGGGGCGATCGCCTGCGGTTTTTACACAACCAAAGCACCAACAACATTCAAATTCTCAAACCCGGTCAAAGTTGTGACACCGTATTTGTCACCTCCACAGCCCGAACCATTGACCTAGCCACGGTCTACATTACCGAAA
Organism: Planktothricoides raciborskii GIHE-MW2; assembly: GCF_040564635.1. Lineage (NCBI taxonomy): Bacteria > Bacillati > Cyanobacteriota > Cyanophyceae > Oscillatoriales > Oscillatoriaceae > Planktothricoides > Planktothricoides raciborskii. The sequence goes on along the minus strand of NZ_CP159837.1, from coordinate 5,893,838 downwards.
ATACCGTATTAGTCCTGGTTTCCCCCAACCGACGGCAAAAACTGATGCCATTGCTCGATCGCTATATTTTTCCAGCAGATAAAGTCGAACTAGAAGACCTCAGCGACGCCACCGCCATCTTTAGCTTAATTGGCCCAAAAAGTCACCATCTTTTAGCACAGCTTGGACTCAAAGATTTGAGCTTCTCTGAGCAAACAAAGCATCAAATTATAGACCTAAATGGCTGCCAATTACGCATTGCCGAAGGCAGTGGTTTAGTCACCCCAGGCTACACCTTAATCATGCCTAAAGATGCAGCGGCAAAGGTTTGGCAAACCCTCACCAATACGGGATCGGTTCCTATGGGAGAAAATTGCTGGGAACAGTTAAGAATTGAACAAGGACGCCCTGCCCCAGATTGTGAACTCACAGAAGATTATAATCCCTTAGAAGCAGGATTATGGCACACCCTTTCTTTTGATAAAGGCTGTTATATTGGGCAAGAAACAATTGCCCGGTTAAACACCTATAAAGGAGTCAAACAGCAACTTTGGGGAGTGCAACTACCCGCCCCCGTTGAACCGGGAACTGCGGTCATGGTTGGGGAAGACAAAGTTGGTATCGTCACCAGTTATACTAACAGTAGCACCGGGTCATTTGCCTTGGCTTATATTAGAACCAAAGCGGGAGGTTTGGGCTTAAAGGTACAAGTGGGAAATGTTGCCGGTGAAGTGGTGGATGTGCCATTTTTAACTCGCGGTTATTTAGCAGAAATGAAAGACTTGACTTAATTACCAGGTTAATTACCAGGTTAATTACCAGGTTAATTACCAGGTTAATTACCAGGTTAATTACCAGGTTAATTACCAGGTTAATTACCCGCTTAATTACTAGGTTACAATCAATAACAAAATGACCAGCAACCAACTTTCTTTAACCCCACCTAAGAAAACCAGCGTGTTAGGCATCGGCGTAAGTCGCACTAACTACTACGACTGTACAGAATTTATTATTAAATCGGCTAAACTCCGCCAGTCTTGTACCGTAGCTCCCACCCCAGTACATGGGATTATGACTGGTTACTTAGATCCCAAGGGTCATGGCGATCGCCTCAATCAATTTACCCTGGTTGTTCCTGATGGTCAGCCAGTGCGTTGGGCGATGAATTTATTCCGCCAACCTGATGAAGTTCCTCTAAAAGATCGGGTGTATGGCCCAACATTAATGCTGCATCTTTGCGCCTCAGCAGCCAATGAGAATATGGGGATTTTTCTCTATGGTTCCAGTATCGAAGTCTTAGGTAAGTTGGCGCAAAATCTCAAAGAAAAATTCCCAAACTTAACTATCGCTGGCGCCATTTCTCCACCATTTCGCCCACTCACTCCCGAAGAAGACGCCGAATACACGCAAAAAATTCGTGAATCTGGCGCAGGGATTGTGTTTATTGGGTTAGGTTGCCCCAGACAAGAAGCTTGGGCTTTCAAACATTCTCAGCAGTTAAACTGTGCTTTGGTTTGTGTCGGGGCTGCTTTTGATTTTCATGCTGGCAATATTCCCCAAGCACCTCCGTGGATGCAAAAAGCTGGCTTAGAGTGGTTATTTCGGTTGCGGCAAGAACCGCTTCGTCTTTGGCAACGTTATGTATTTTTAAATCCCCTCTATTTAATTCTGTTGTTCCTTCAGCTAATCAATTTACTTCCACTTTCAGCCCCTTTGAAAAAGAATTTTTCTTAGGTGGATGATTCTGCTGGATTACCTACTACCCCTTTCCCTATTTGTTATACCGTTTCCAATTTTCCAAAAATGCAACCCTTTTGGGCGGGGGGGCGTGATCCTTCCGGTATATAGGTTAATATTTTGAGCATTGGGCGAATGGCCATTCGCCCCTACTGTTGAATGAATTTTTGTAAATGCTATTAACTGAATTATGTCCCAAAATTAACCGTATTTTTGTTGGTGGGCAACGCCCACCAACCCTCATATATTTTTTCTAATTTCACTTCTAATTGATCTGATGAAGCTTAGAAAATTATCCTTGCAAAACTTGCCGATAAGCCCCATTGATTTTTTCCGCCAATTTATCCCAAGTGTACTTTTCTAATACTTTTTGATAGCCCGCAGCACCCATTTTTTCTCGTAATGAAGTATTCTGGAGCAATTGGCAAATTTTATCAGCTATTTCCGCCGAATCCTGTTGCACCAAAAAACCATTGATGCCATCGGAAATCACCTCCCGAATTGCTGGAATATCACCACCAATGACAGGTTTTTTCATCATCCAAGCTTCTGGATAAACTCCGCCAAAACTTTCTTGCATGGATGGCACACATAAAATATCGCAGGCAGCCAAGGCATTGGTTTTTTCTGCTAGGGAAACTTGGCCTAATTCTATCACTCGCTCATCTTTGATTTGAGCAAAAACTTTTTTTGAATACTTCGTGCGTGGCCCAATAAATATAAACCGAGTATCGGGAAACCGTTTCCAGACTTCTGGGGCGGCATCCCATAACGATTGAAATCCTTTATAGGGATACTGCTGACCCAAAAATAAAATAATCGGATCGCGTCCTAAAGCATATTTTTGACGAAATGCTTCCGGTTCGGCGGTATCTGCAATTAATGGGCCAATTCCGGTAATAAAGATTTTTTCTGGTTTAACCCCCAGTTCAATTAAAATTTGCTTTTCTACATTGGTGAGGGCAATCACTCCATCCGCTTGTTGATAAAGATTGATATACTCCCGGTAATTCCATCCCACCCACCGGGGATGATGCAGGGGCGTAAAAATAAATGGAATATCTAATTTTCGGGCTAGTTTCCATGAAGCATAACTGATTCCTTCGCGACCAATGCGGACATTCTGAATCAAATCTAAGTCTGCCGGTGCAGATGCTTCTAATTTAGGCAGCAGGCGATCGGAAATGCGATCGACTGCTATTTTTTTAATCGCATAATATCCCAATACATAAGGAATTAAAGCCAGTCTTTCTGACTGATTTAGGGTAATTTGTTTAACGGGAACGCCATCGAGGTCATAATTTTTGACCATTTTTGGAGCATTCAACGTAGTGCCCAATAACCAATCATTCCGATTTTCCGTCCAATGAGTGATGACACTAATTTGATGGTTTTGGTTTAAGAGGCTGACAATTTTATGGGTATGTAGCTGGGCTCCGCCCACTGACGGAGGGTAGGCAGTAATTGTACAGAGAATTTTTAAGGTAGAGTTGTTCACCGACCGATTTTATGTTCGTTTCATCTTGCTGATCATTTCTTATATCCTAGTGCTTTTCTGCTTTATAAAACTTAGACAAACCCGGACATGGCCGGATATTGATGTTTATTTCTTGCTTCGTCCGGGACTGTCGGCAGCACCCCGTCCACAAGTGTAATCGCCGCAGCCCGACGATTTTTCTAAATTTAGACTGGCATTCAAGTCTCTATCTATCACCAGACCACAGTTATGACATTGAAAAATCCGTTGGTTTAGCGGCATTTTTTGTCGATGGCCGCAATTAGAACAGAGTTGACTGGATGGATAAAATCTATCTGCAATAATCAATTTTGAACCATACCATGAGCTCTTGTAATCCAGTTGCCGACGGAACTCATAAAATGAGGCGTCAGCAATAGAACCGGCCAAACGATGATTTCTCAACATCCCAGACACATTCAAATCTTCAATGACTACTTGGCTGTGGTTCTTAGCTAAAAAAGTAGTTAGTTTATGAATTGTGTCACGGCGAATATTTGCTACTCTTCGATGTAGCCTTTGGACTTTTAAGAGACATTTATACCAATTTTTCGAGCCTTTGATTTTGCGACTTAAATGGCGTTGTAATCGAGCTAGTTTTTTGGCGGCTGATTTATATGCTTTGGGATTAGAAAAATTTGTCCCATCGGAGCAAGTCGCCAAATTGTTAATTCCCAGATCGACCCCGATTATCTCTCGACATTTAGGTGTAATTTCTGGGGTAGTTTCTACAAAAAAGCTCATATACCAGTCACCAGCTTGGCGGCTAATAGTGACTTTCTTAACCAGACTTTCTGGTATAGCTTCTAATGTAGAAACCCAGCCAACAAAGGGAAGCTTGTGGCGAGTTCCTGACAGCCTGATTGGTTTTCCACAATTGTCAAGAGTAAAACTATCGTGGTAGCCTTTCTTCTTAAATTTAGGATACTTACTTATTCCTGTAAAGCAGCGTTTGAACGCATCGCCTAGATTAATAAAAGCATATTGATAAACTCTAGAATACAATTCAGACATCCAAGGATATTGAGGTTTCACATGATTAGTAAAAACCTTTTTGATGGAGTTAAGGTTAGGCTTTAGTCCCTCTCGATCGGCTAACATCCACAAGCGTAATCCCCAATTAAAAACTTTTCGAGCATAGCCCGCGTGTTTGGCCATCAGGGTTGCTTGATGGTCATTGAGTTTTAGTTTTGTGCGGAAAGCTTTGTAAACCATTGTTCCATTTTACCATAAATCCGGCTTCCTTAGTAGGTAGGGGGCGAGATCCAGCATTGTCCGGGTTTTAACCGTATATCAGTTATTGAGTTGCGACTCGGCTTGGGTATTAAGCAGTCATGCTAAATAAATTGCATACCATAATGCGCTGAAACCCTTGTACAGACTGGCCGCAGGGATGCAATTATTTTTGTCTTGGTGCTTATACCTTATTGTCCGTAGATGTCCGGCAAGTCTCAGATTAAATCCTTGCTCTGCACATAAATTATTGATCCATTGCTTTAACCCAGAGGTTGCATAACGGTTCAAATCATCTAGTTTGAGAACCAAGGGCTAACTGGTAGATTTCCATTAATTGCCGATAGTTGGCTTCTGCTGTGTAGTGGGCTTCAAATTCGGCGCGGGCTTCTCGTCCCATTTGCGCCAGTTCTTGGGGGTGAGCGATCGCCCATTCAACTTTAGCCGCCAGGTCATCGGCATCTCCGGGACGAAAATGAAGACCCGTGCGACCCGAATCAACCAATGAAGAGAGACTGCCCAAGTTACTGGCGACCACCGGCAAACCCACGGAGTAAGCTTCTAAAATAACCATGCCAAAAGCTTCATAGCACTCAGATGGAAACACCAATAATTTGGCATTTTGCATCAGCTTTTGTACTTGTTCTTGGGGCTGTCTACCGAGCCATTCTACTCCTGGGATCTCCTGTGCTGCCATAGCCACTTGATCTGCTAAAGGCCCGTCTCCGACAATTTTGAGCGACCCTAAAAAATTTTGAACCTGTTCACCAAGCCCATTTGATGCCTTTAATCGCCAAGCAGCCAGCATTGTATCGATTCCTTTCTCTGGGGACAGCCGCCCCACAAACAGAGCGTAATCCCCATGCCCCTGCTTTATCTGGGGATCTGAAAATAGAAAATGCGGTTTTAGGACAATTTTATCTGCTGGCAAGCCTGCCTCGATAAATTTATTGCGGTTAAACTCCGTCATCGCAATATATAAATTGACCCGTTCGTTCCAGGTTCCCCTGGCACGGTGGACGGCCTGCATTGTTGCTAATACCGCACTGCCGACTCGACTGCCTCGGTAGCAACGGTGAACCACTCCCGGCCAGGTGAAAAGCTTGCCTAAACAGTCTTCGCACACCTTTCCATCCCGAAACAATAAACCAGCGGCGCAAAGCAGTCGGTAATTATGGAGAGTCTGCAATACGGCCACTTTAGCTTCCTGACAGGCATCGTAAACTGCCGGAGACCACAATGGGAAAAAATTGTGGACGTGAACTACATCCGGTTGAAACTTAGCAATTTCTGCCTGTACTCGTTTTTTGGCCGAGAAGGAATAAACCGTGTTCAAGGCGGTCATGGTTTGGCTGAAGAAGTTGGTAATGTTGTGATTGTCCGCTTGCAGCAATATCACCTCGTGACCATAAGCTTCTAGCAAGGTTTTCTCAGCCTGAACCACGACATCCTCTCCTCCTGCGATTTTGTAGAGGTTATGTAGCTGTAAGATTCTCATTTTGGGGAAAGCCTCCAATAATAATGGTGAAAGGCCAGCAATTCTCAATATTCGCCATTTGACTAAATTCGCCATTGACTAATATGGGAATTTGTGGTGATTTTCGATGCCCCTGGGATGAATCAATTATTAAATCAATTATTTATTTCAAATTACGGCAGTTTGGCTCGTGTAAGGCGAAGAAACTAAAGCCAGTGCGGTCTTGGGGTTTCCCCAAGTAGAGCAACTGGCGTAGAAACATAGTTAATCGCTTGTAATATTCCGTCAGCGACAAACTGAGGGGTGAGGTTGCGAATGCGATCGCGTCCTGCCGATCGCATTTGTTCTAACACATTCAGAGGAGTTGTTAACACTCGTTCAATGGCGGCCTCCATTTCACGGCGATCAGGCCGAAATGTCCAGCCCGTTTCCCCTTCAGTGACTAACTCTTCGACAGATTGACTATACAAACTACCTAAGACGGGCAACCCAGCGGCCATTGCTTCATTGGTGACTAAACCCCACTCGTCTGCTAAGGTGGGAAACACAAAGATTCCGCAAGAGTAATAAATGTCTGCTAACTGGTCATAAGCCACATTGCCTAAAAACCGCAGGGATAAATTATTTGGCATAGAGAGCCCCTCTAAAGTGTTCCGTAACGGACCATCTCCTACTAACCAAAACTCGATTTTTCGGTCAAGATGGGCCTGACACCATCGGGTCAAAGCCGATAAAAATGGCTCTATTCCCTTGCGTTCTACTAACTGACCTACGTAAAGCAAGCGATAAGCTTGATCGGCATCTTTGGCTAAAGGCACCGAAAGAAATGGAGTAATATCGGTGGTATAGGGTGCCGGAAAAATTTGTTCATCTTTGATGCCAAATTGACGGACATACCGGGCACCGCTTTGACCATTGACTAATACGGCATCCGCTTGGGGCACCAGCCACCGCCGTAAAATTTCTCGGAGTTTGCCCCGTCCTTGTTCACTGTATTCTGAAACTGTCGCCCACAAAATCAGACGGCTTTTCGGATTAAACTTGTGATAAATGGCTGCTTGCAAGGTTCTAAATCCCATTTCTCCAGAAATAATTATATCTGGCTGCTTTTGGTGTAATAACCAGAGAGTGTCATAAGGAATATGCACATATAAGTCTTCAGAAAAACCATGAGGGTGCCGCCATTTCCGTTGCAGGGTGAGGTTTTTTTGTACGGTGACATTCAATCCGTCCCAATTGGGTTGCCAACTGCGGTTGGGTTCCATTGGGGTGGAAATTAATACTTGAAATTCTGGAACTCTGTCCCCTATTGCTTGGTAGAGGGGCAACCGATAGGGGGGAATAAAGTTGGTGAGCAGAACAACGCGCTTATTCATAATGATTTACAGCCGGTTTTTTTGTTTTTTTCTTGAGGGTGATGTTTGTCGCAAAAAAAGGAGAGCATTGCTTATATTTTGACATTTTTCTGGCATTTTCCAGATGGGTGGGCATTGCCCACCCTACATTTTTCTAAATTTTTCAGGGCGTGGGCGCCGGTTGAGCCAAAATTGAGGCGATCGCCCGTAAATCCCACCACCATTGTTCTTTGGCGCGTTTAAATTCTTGGTCAGTCCATTGGGGAAATTTGGCCAAACTCCAAAAATTGACTTGGCCGCCTTGTAAGCCAATAAATGACGCTCCTGGTGATTCTTTTCCTGCTTGTTCGCTCAGATAGTTAATCCCTTTTTGGGCTAATCGGGTGGCGCTAATTCTATCGAAGGGAGAGGGGTCGCCGCCTTGTTGTAAGTGTCCCAGAATTGATTGCCGAACTTGGAATATTTTTTTACCTTCTTCGGTCAATAAATCCCGAATAAAATTGCTGTTGTAAACGGGGTGAGCTTTTTCATTACATAAAACTAATCCTAACCTTTTTCCTGTCGTAAATCCCGCGATTAAATCGGATACATCTTGCTGCAAATTCTTTAAAGTGATGCCTTCTTCGTGTAAATAAACTCGTTCGGCGCCGGTGGCAATGCCACTCATTAAAGCTAGATAACCACAGTATAAACCCATGACTTCGACGACAAAACAGCGATTAGAAGCGACGGCGGATTGTTTAATTTTATCGATCGCCTCGATAATATTATTCAGGGCTGTATCGCTGCCAATGCTATGTTCTGCACCGGGTAGATTATTGTCAATGGTGGCGGGAATACAAAGGATGGGAATATTAAAGGCCGGATAGTTTTCTCGTTGCTGATATAAATAGTAAGCGCTTTGATAACCAGACCAGCCACCAATGATTAATAGGGCGTCAATGTGATTATTTTCAATGTGACGAGCGATCGCATAAAAATCTCGTCCCTGGGGAGTTTTGCGACTGGTGCCTAATTCTGAACCGCCAATGGTTGCCCAACCGCGAACGCTGACCCAATCCAACTCGCGAATTTTTCCTTGAATAAAACCGCGAAATCCATGTTCAATGCCTAACATGGTGTAACCGCGATCGATGCCCAACCGGACCGCTGCCCGAACCGCAGTATTCATCCCTGGTGCAGCGGCATCACAGTTGAGAATGGCAATGCGTAAAGACTTTTGACCGCCCGGTGGTCGTTCGCCTAGACTACCGGGCGGTTTCGCCTGAATCAGTGTGGAAAAAGTGTTATAGGCTTCTTCAAAAATATGGCCTCGTAACTGCATAGCTTTTTGGTAGTCCCCAGCGGCGATCGCCTGCACCACGGAACGGCTAATTTGCACGCATTCCATCAACGGCGCCTGGGTGACTCGGTTGCCCCGCATCCCAATCAACATCGGCTCACGGTGGGGCTTGTCCGCTAAAATTTCCTCAACGGCGTTATGCCCCAAAATCGTGCTCAGGATGCGATCGTAAGCACTCGGCGCCCCGCCCCGCTGCATATGACCCAAAATTGTCACCCGGACATCCTCACCCAGCCGTTCTTCCAGAATATGTTTCACTTGGTCGCAAGAAATGAGATTTCCGTGACTATCTCTGGCTCCTTCCGCCACAATCACAATGGTATCTCGACGACCAAAACTTCGTCCTGCCTTGAGGACTTCACACATTTTCTCTTCCCAGTTGTCGTCTGTGGGGGGCATTTCGGGAATTAAAACCCAGTCGGCGCCAGTTGCCAAAGCCCCCATCAAGGCCAAATAGCCGCAATTGCGTCCCATCACCGAAATCACAAAGGTGCGCTGGTGACTGGCAGCGGTGGAAGAAATGGCGTCTACCGCTTCCGTAATGCGATGCAGGGCGGTATCGGTGCCAATGGTCATGTCACTGCCATAAAAGTCATTATCAATGGATGCAGGCAACCCTACTATTTTGAGTTGAGGATGAGCGATCGCCACTTCCTGGGTAATTTCCCCAGCTTCCACCAGTTCTGTTAAAAGTTCTGGCCATTCTTGGTAAAAAATATTCGCCCCAGTCAGGCTACCATCTCCACCAATCACGACTAAGGCATCGATGCCCCTTGAGAGCAAATTTCGCGCTGCTTGGCGTCGTCCTTCTCTGGTTTGAAACGGCATACAGCGGGCGGTGCCAATGACTGTGCCCCCCCGTTGCAAAATCCCACCGACAAATCCCCAATCACACTTATGGATGCGATCGCCCCCATCCACCATTCCTTGATATCCTTCATAAATGGCGTAAACTTCCACATCCCGCTCTAATGCTGTTCTCACCACCGCTCGCACGGCAGCATTCATTCCGGGAGCATCACCGCCACTGGTCAAAATGCCTAATTTTTTTGTAGTCAAGATACCGACTTCCTACCCTCATTAATAAAATAGTTCCAGATTTATTTTTATCCTTATCGGGCCTGATCCGATATCACCAAAAATACACAAACCGGGTTTCTTGACTTTTTATTACTGGTTATTTATTTGCAATAATTTGACGATTAAGGGGTTGTAGAGAGCAGCAATAGTTAGCAACATCCCTTGTCTGTATGATTGCTTGGTGTCCTCATTCTATAAATTCCCTAAAATATCTATACGATCATTTACTACGACGATGTACTATTATAGGATGTACTATTATATAGTATAGAAATAACCGAATGTATAATCTAATCTATAGATTAATCATCAAGCAATTTCTCGGCTAATCCAGTTGTATTATCGAAGTTTATTTAAAACACTTACACAAATAACTTATCAAATATGGTTACACAATTAACAATTACCGATGAGCTTAAAGCCAAGGCTGAGGCTGAAATCCGCGATCGCACAAAGCGGGTTGACTACAATACCTTAGAATATCCTATCGAGGTGATTGTTGAAAAATATTTAAAGGGAAGAGACGAAGATAAAAGTGAACTGTTTATTCCTGATTATCAACGAGAAATGGCTTGGGATGAAGATAGACAATCAAAATTCATTGAATCTTTAATATTAGGTTTACCAATTCCTTATATTTTTGTGGCCGACATATCAGAAGACGAAAATTTATCCCGTTTAGAAATTATAGATGGTACACAACGGATTCGTACTGTCACTAAGTTTATGAATAACGATCTCGAATTAAAAAATCTTGAAAAGTTAACAAGTCTTAATGGGTTTACGTTTAAAGATTTGCCACTGTCACGACAAAGACGGTTTCAAAGAACAAGTATGAGAATGATCGTTTTAACCAACGAAGCCGATGAAGAAGTTAGAAGAGACCTTTTTGAAAGAATTAATAGTGGGAGCGTTGAATTAAATGAAATGGAGAAGCGGAGAGGAAGTAAACCCGGAAAGTTTCTGGATTTAATTGAAGAAATATCAAAAAATAAACTATTTCAAGATTTATGCTCTTTTACTGAAACTGAAGTTAATAAAAGAGATCCTCAAGAATTTGTGTTGCGGTTTTTTGCATTTTTAAATAATTATCAGAACTACTCTGGCAGAAAAGTTCACGAATTTTTGGATGATTATTTAGATCGAGAAAATAAATCAATTTCGCTAAATACTGAGGCGATGAAAAATGAGTTCTATACAATGTTAGAATTTGTCAACAAGCATTTTCCTGATGCTTTACATATTTATCGGAAAACAAAAAATCAATATGAGCCAACAACTAGAATTAAGTTTGAATCAATTTCTGTAGGTATTGCTTTAGCCTTAAGAGAAAACCCGAATTTAATCCCCGAATCAACTGATTTTTTAGATTCTGATGAGTTTAAAAAATATACTCAATCTGATGCCAGCAGTTCTAAAAATAAAGTTATCGATCGCATTGGGTATGTGCGTGAAAGCGCATCCGCGCCGCTTCGCGAACGCCTTTTAGGTAAGTAATTTATGAAAAATCCATTATTTTAAGATTTACTTAAAGATTTTGATGAACGCGCTCAAGAAGTGAGTAGATATTTTTTCTTTTTGAAGAATTTACAGGAAGGTTCAATTCAGTTAAGTATGGGTCATGGGGAACATACAAAAACTAAAAAAATTAACGATGATTTAGCTAAGACTCTTAAAGCCACAGGATATTTGTTACTCTATAACTTAATTGAAGCTACTATGCGTAATGCAATTGAAATAATTTTTGATCAACTAAAAAATAAAAATATTTATTTTGATGAGGTTAGAGATGACTTGAAAAAAATTATTATAAAAAATTTGAAAGATAATCAATCCACGGATACGCTTTTAGCTAATATTCAAGCAATCTCAGTTGATATTATATCTGCGGGTTTTAATAAACAAAAATTATTTTCAGGCAATATTGATGCTAAAAAAATCAAAAAAATCGCCGAAATGTATGGTTTTTCTTATAAAACCAATGCTAAAAAAACAAAAGATGGGCGCGATTTACTAACCGTGAAAACGAATAGAAATGATTTAGCACATGGGTTTAAGTCATTTGAGGAAGTTGGTAAAAATGCTACTGTGGATGACTTGCTAAAAATTCAAAAAAGAGTGATTTGTTATTTAAGGGAAATATTACACAATATAGAAAGCTACCTGTCCAATGAAGCATATTTAAAATAATTATAACTGCAAAAAAGCTAGAAAGGCGTTTTCAGGGCGAAGCATTCGCAGAAACCGGGTTTCTTCAAGAAACCGGGTTTCTTTGCGAAGCATTCACAGTTTTAAAAGACGCGATCGCTCTTCTGGGGTCAAATCCCGCCACTGACCGGGTTCTAACCCATCTAACCGGAGATGCGCGATCGCCACTCGCACCAGTCGCAACGTCGGAAAGCCCACCGCTGCGGTCATGCGTCTCACTTGGCGATTTTTTCCCTCAGTCAGAGTTATCTCTAACCATGCGGTCGGCACCGTTTTCCGAAACCGAATCGGCGGATCCCGTGGTGGTAAGGTGGGTTCACCTTCTAACAACTGCACCTTTGCCGGTCGAGTTCGGTAATCAGCGATCGTCACCCCATTCCTTAACTTTTGCATCGCCTTTTCATCGGGGATGCGTTCCACCTGAACCCAATAAGTTCGAGGATGAGCAAACTTGGGGGAACATAACCGATTTTGTACCTGACCATTATCAGTTAATAACATCAATCCTTCACTATCTCGGTCTAAACGACCCACGGGATAAACATCAGGAACCGGGACATAATCTTTCAACGTTTGATAACTTTTATCCCCCACAATGTCACCATAATTTGACCCGACATCACTAAACTGACTGACAACATTATAGGGCTTGTAAAAGAGAATATATTTCATATTTATATTTCATATTTTATGTTGACTGGTGACGGTTATTTTTACTACTGATTCCTAATTCTTTATTCCTGCCCAACGTAGGGGCGCAATGCTTGCGCCCCCGCTCCCCCGCTCCGGGGCGACCACTTAGGGGAGCCCCTACACCGACTCCCCCGTTCCCCCGTTCCCCGTTGCCTGTTGCCTTTTCACTTTTCACTTTTCACGCTCAAAGGTAACGTCACCGTAAAAGTAGTCCCCCCCCCAAAGGTACTATCAAAAGTAATTTTTCCGCCATGTAAATCTATGGCGTGTTTAACAATGGTCAAACCTAAACCAGTGCCGGTAGTATTACCAATGTTATTGCCCCGATAAAAGGCATCAAAGATGCGGTCTTTTTCTTCAGCTTCAATGCCGACACCATTATCTTTGACTTGGAACATGACCACCTTAGATAAACTTTCTGGGCTTGGTGATGAGGAATTTTCTGAATTTTCCTCAATTTCTTCATAATAGCTTAAGGTTAATTCTACCCGGCCATCTCGCCCAGAATATTTCAGGGCATTGGACAATAAATTGATTAAAATTTGTCGTACCAAAGTAATATCCACTAAAGACTGAGATAGTCGATCTTCTACCTCGCGACTACAAGTAAATGCGATCGCGCTACGGTGCGGATAACCGCTTTTGACTTCTGAAATAATCTCACGACATAACGCCGCTAAATCAAGGCTTCCCGGATCGAAGTCTTTTTGACGAGCTTCGGAATTAGCAATTTCCAGAATATCATTCAGCATATTAGTTAAATGTTCAGCCGCCGCTTGAATATGTCGGATATGCTGACTGCTTTTTTCGATCGCCCCAGTATGCACATAGACTTCCAACAAATCTGCGGAAGATAAAATCGTCGCTAATGGGGTACGGAATTCATGGGAAGTCATGGTAATAAATCGGCTTTTCAGGGCGTTGAGTTCTCGTTCTTTTTTCACGCAGGAGCGAATTTCTTCCTCCGCTTGTTTGCGTTCGGTAATATCCGCCAAATAACCCACCACTTCCAGGGGGTTGCCCTGTTCATCTAACAGCAGTCGATTTTCATCCCGTATCCAGCGATAATTACCCTGAGCACAAAGAAACCGATATTCATAACTGATGGTTTGACCTGGTTGCCACCCTGACTCAAGAGCGATCGCTATCTCCGGGAGATCTTCTGGGTGGATATGATCGATCCAAAAACCAGGATTTTCTAGGAATTTTTCTGGTTCATAACCCAGCAAGGTTTTCACATTGTCACTGATAAAGGTCGTCCGACAATTTCCCCAAGGTTCCATACTATAAATTACCGCAGGGTTTCGGGTAATTAAATAACCCAGTCTTTCTTGGGTGACTCGCAGGGTTTCTTCGATTTCTTTGCGCTGGGTAATATCTGACACCAAACCCGCTTGACGATAAACTTCTCCTTGTTCGTTGCAAATGGGAAAAATTCTTTCCCACAACCAGCGAATGCGACCATCGGGTCGAATAATCCGATATTCGTGACTGATTTCTTGGGGGTCAAGGATCTGCCGCATTACGGCGCCGAGAATTCGATAGCGATCGCTGGGATGAATCATCTTGTCAATCCAACCCAGAGGTTCCGCATAAAGACTGGCACAAGTTTGACCAAAAATTATCTCATAAGCCGGATTGACATAAAGTAATTTTTGGCGATCGTCTGAAGCAATCCAGAAAATTTCTTGACTATTTTCGGCAATTTGTCGGAAGCGTTCTTCTGATTCTCGCAACGCGGCTTCGGTGCGATAGCGATCGCTAATATCTCGCTGCACCCCAAAATGTCCGGTAATTCGGCCTTGGTCATCATACAGACAAATATATTCCCCTGAAATCCACAGTTGAGTACCATCAAAACGCCGTTCATCGGCGATAATTTCCAACTTGCCGCGATCAAACAAGTGTCGCAAAAGTTTTCGCCCATACTCAAGATTATGGGCAAATAAATCATTGGGAGTTAGACCAATGAATTCTTCACGCTTTGTTTTGTATTGAGTCAACATCGCCTGATTCACTTTGGTGACTCGTTGGTGAGCAAATACATAGTCCAAAATTTGTTCTTTATCTACTGTATCGTCCCATTGCACTGGTGCATCCAGCATCATAAAAAAGAAGCCTTCCAGGGATTTAGAGAAGAATAGTTCCAGTAAGTTTTCCGTTTCTCGTAGTGCTAATTCTGTTTTTTTGCGATTGGTAATATCCCGACCGACTCCCTGAATTTCTATAATTTCTCCCTGTTCGTTGTGGATGGCGTAGTTTTCCCAAGCAATCCAGCGGCAGCCTTGAGGAGTAGACGCTTTCTGCTCAAAACTGACTCGATAGGGCGGAAATTCCAGTAATTTCATCACATCTAAGGTATGTGCTTGCTCCTCTTGATCCACGAGCGCAAAATAACTTTGACCGAGTAATTCTGACCGAGTACGGCCAAATAATACACAGTAAGCATCATTGACAAAAGTTAATTCACCAGCGGGATTAATTCGGACAATCAAATCTTGTTGAGATTCAATTATTCCTCGGTAACGGGCTTCACTTTGTTCTAGGGCAATTTGGGCTTTTTTGCGATCGCTAATATCCAATTTCTTAATCCACAACCGCTGCAAGCAACCCGCTTCAATAATTCCCAAGAAATTTAGCAAAAAATAGCGATCGCCTTCCGGTGTATTACTCCATCGAATTTCGATTTTATTTAACCGATATCCCGCCCGAATCAACTGCCGAGTTTTCTCTAGAGTTTCTGGTTCCTTGGGAGAACGCCATTGGGTGACAGGTGTGCCAATCATTTCTAACCCAGAAGTCATCTCATGCATTTGAGCCATCGCATCATTACATTCCACAATGTAACCATACTGAAAAATTTGCTCAATTTGGGCTGCTTCTGGCTGGTCAATAGAAATCGGTGGGTTAAATTCCCAACAGTAAATTCCCTCAGAACTTTGGGTAATAAAAGCGCGGTAGCGTTCTTCGCTGCGTTTCAGCGCTTCGGCAATTTTTACTTGCTCCGTGACTTCTCGGATCGTTCCCACTAAAAATTTATTTTGCTTCGAGTCTGTCACGCTAGTTTTTTTGGTAGAAATAATATGAATATTTCCGGCTGAATCGGTCAATTCTTCTTGAATTGTGTAATCACAGCCTGTTTCTAAAACTTTTTGATCAACTTGCCAAAAAACATTCACCTGTTCTGGTGGGAAAAAATCTGGGTCACTTTTACCGATAATCTCCGATTGACCACAGCCAATCAATTCACATAAAGCCCGGTTGACTATCACAAATTCATGGTTTTCATTTTTAACAAATATAGGGTCGGGTATAGCATTAATGATTTGTTGTAAAAATTCTTGAGATTGTCTCAGGTTTTGCTGACTTTGAATGCGTTCGCGAAGCGGCGCGGATGCGCTATCGCGAAGCGTTGCGGATGCAATATCGCTAATATCCCGCGCTACCAAAATCACCGAATCTTCTAAAAACGGTGAAATCCGCGCGTCAAACCAACATTCCCGACCTTGAATCGATAAATTATACTCTACCTGAACGGTTTCCTGCTGATTTAAAGCAACTTGAATCCGATTCAGTATTAGTGCCGCTGTTTCTGGTGGTAACACTTCTGACAAAGTTTTGCCCAGCAATTCTCGCGGTGGCTTGTAGAATAAGTTACTTTTGGTTGGGGCAATATTTAAATAACGTCCGTCGCGATCGAGGACAAAAACCATATCAGTAATTGCCTGGAAAAGCGATCGCAGTTCCGCTTCCGTTTTATGCCGTTTGGTAATATCAACTGCTAGGGCGATCGCGCCGATTAATTCTCCCTGGGAATTGTTCACAGGTAAATATTTCCACTGGTAAAATCGACCACCATCACTTTCTGACACAAACAGCAAAGGCAGTTCAGCCATTGTTTCGATATCTTCTCCAGTCGCAAGGCAATGCCGAAGTTGGGCGATCGCCTCTGGAACATCCAGATTTAACTCCAAAAAATTTCGGCCAAGCAGTTCATTTGCTTGCCAACCTTTCACCTCCTCATTTCCTTCGGCGATGCGGATATATCCTGCTCCATTCAACACCAATACCAATCTCACTTCATGCCCCAGCATTCTTTGAATATCTAGGTAATTGACAGAAGAAAAAACGCCAGCTAATGGTTTTTTTTCAGCCAGAAAACTTTCTGATGCTAAATTAGGGCTTAAATCCTTGAATTTCTGTAGCTTTAAGGCAGTTGATTTATGAAATATTCCGGCTTTTTTTGAAAATAATGATTTTGACAAATTATTATTTTTTTTACTCTTTAATTTGTCGGTATCAATACTTCGTTTTTCAAAGTAATTATTACTTAAATAATTCAAGATAAAATTTTGATTAATTACATAAAAAATTCTACCTCTACCATCAACTAACGGCAGGTGATTAATTGCTGTTTCTTGAAAAATTTCCAGGACTCGCTCGATCACCATTTTTTGGGTTAAACTATTTAACTGGCTAAACCGATCCAAGTTATCCATAGATGCCCCATGTTCTGGGACAAATTCTAATAAATTCAGGGTAATCACCGGAGTAATCATCACCTCTTCAATGGTCAGATTATGTTCGGTAAGATGACCACTAGCCACTAAACGAATCACATCACTTTGGGTAAAAATTCCCATCAATGATGCTGCGGGAAATTTTTCCAGCTTGTAAGAGATTTCTGAGTTTGATTGAGCGATATTCGATTGAGCAATTTCTAGATAATTACTGGGATAATTATCAAGCCCGTCTACAATTAATACACTGCTGCGACTCAGTTGACTCATCAGTGAAATGGTCGAGATAACCGAGCTAGATTTGGGGATTTGTAAAGGCAAGTTAATCATTGATCTATAATTTATGTTATTGATAATTGTTTTTTTATTACTAGGTATTGGCAAATAAATTACGCTACAAATAAGCAGCATATTTTGGCAATTATATTATATATATGTTTGAATAACAATATATGCTATGGCCAAAACCACTCACATAATTTACGTTTCTGAAAATATAATTAATCCCTAAACTTTACCATAATCTTAGCACCGCGATTTATCAGCGAGCGCGCTCTTGAGCAGTTTTGGCTGATCTTCCCTCAAAAAAATATTGTGTTCTATAGTTAATCCACCTATTATAGGGTTTTTTGTATTAAAGACCACAATCGATTCCATTCGGGAGCACCAGTCGGCAAAGAGCCTCAACTTCTATGATAAAATAATCTGGATATTGTATGGTAATTCAATCCCAAAACTTCACAGTCTTTGAGTAATGGATTGAAGAGTTATTAACGAATCTTATTAGTGAATCTTGGGGTTTTTCCCCGGATTCTAGGGGCGCTGAACTGACCAAAAGCTGTTGGCGGCGATCGCAATGCCAAAAATCGAAAACTCTGAAACTTCGACCATGACAGTTGATCCTCGATGGAAATCCAGGATCCACTAGCCTTGCGGATAGCGGGCGATCGGCGACCACCGAACCACCCTCAGATGTTTAAACACAACCCAATCATAACAAGCAACAAGTAACAAGTAACAAGTAACAAGTAAGAAATGGCTTGAGTCTGATGCTGAAGACACATTTAACTGTTGGTGATTGGAGGGGGATTCACTGGTAAGAACCTGATATTTCAGGAAATATTTTTCTAAGTATGGTAGTCTATCGAGTAGAGAGTTAAGCAATAGCCAAAGGTGGTTTGCCGAAGCATCAAGTAGCTGACTATAGCTATATTGTAGTAAGCAATTGAATATGCCACCAGAATTGACTCAACAATAGCGCTTTTAACCTAACTGTTAAAGGCTTTGAGAGATACCTCCACATCTGGCGTGATTACTTCACTTCAGATTGTGCCATACTCAGAAACTTCCGGCTATTACCAGATTTTTCCGGGTTAAATGTATCTGTATGATTGTCTCCTGGTACCGTTCAAGATTATTGATTCACTTTTTAGCTATGGATATTTTGACAGTGGGTTGGGCTTCGCTGATGGTTGTGTTTACCTTTTCCATCTCTATGGTGGTTTGGGGTCGCAACGGCTTCTAATTTCCTGAAAAACTCCTTAAGAGTTCCCGCCAAGTAGCCAAAGGCGACTAAGTTATAGTGGGGGCATAGTGGGGGCAATGCCAACAGGCGATCCTTGCCCCCAATTTCTAACCATCGAAAAAAAGTAAAGTTCTTATGGCTCCTAAGAAGATTTTGATGTTAGTCGGTGACTTTGTAGAAGATTACGAAGTCATGGTGCCATTCCAGGCACTTCAAATGGTCGGCTATGCCGTTCATGCGGTCTGCCCGGATAAAAAAGCTGGTGACAAGGTTCGCACGGCTGTCCATGATTTTGAAGGGGATCAAACTTATAGCGAAAAACCGGGTCATAATTTTACCCTAAACGCTACCTTTGATGAGATCGATCCTTCTAGCTATGATGCCCTGGTGATTCCCGGTGGCAGAGCCCCAGAATATATCCGCTTAAATCCCCGGGTTTTGGAAATTACTCGCTATTTTGCTGATGGGAATAAACCTATTGCGGCGATTTGTCATGGGTTACAACTGTTAGCCGCAGCGGGTGTGCTTACCGGGAAAACCTGCACCGCTTATCCCGCTTGTGCCCCAGATGTGACGGCTGCCGGTGGTCAATATGTCCAAATTGGCGTGGATGAGGCGATCGCTGATGGCAACTTAGTCACGGCTCCCGCATGGCCTGCCCATCCCCGCTGGTTAGCCGAGTTTCTCAAGGTCTTGGGTACGACAATTAGCCATTGATAATTCATAATTCACAATTCATAATTTGTTGTTGGGTAGGGATTCTTTGGGTAGGGATTCTTTGGTTGAGAACAAATAAAGAAACCCGGTTTCTTAAATAAATAAACCGGGTTTGTTAATTAATTATTTTCCCAAACCATAACAAATTAAGGAGAAAAAATTATGCTTTTACGCTTATTAACGTTACCGATTACCGGCCCAGTTGAAGGGATTATTTGGATTGGCGAGCAAATTTTAGAACGAGCCAGTGGGGAATTAGACAGTAAAGAAAATTTACAAAAACAATTGTTAGCGTTACAGTTAGCTTTTGATTTAGGGGATATTTCTGAAGAGGATTATGATGCCCAAGAAGAGGAGCTTTTATTAGCGATCGAGGCATTGGAAGAAGACGAATTAAGAGAAGAAGAGGAATAATAAAATTGTTGATTGTTGATTGTTGATTGTTGATTGTTGTTGGGTAGGGATTCTTTGGGTAGGGATTCTTTGGGTAGGGATTCTTTGGTTGATTGTTGATTGTCTTTTATCCTCTATATAAATTAGACCATTTACAAAAATTCATCCAACAGTAGGGGCAAAGCATTCCGGCATATGCAAATCCGCTCAAAATATTAACCTATATACGGTCATGCTTCGCCTCCGCGACCAAAAGTGTTGCATTTTTAATTGGAAACGGTATTATTAATAGGGATTTAATTTTGACAAGTAACCTATCACCAAAGGACAACCAACTAAAAACTAATAACTAATAACTAACAACAATCAACTAACAACCAACAACAAACAACTAACAACAAATAACTTAAAAATCCAAAGTCATGGTTTCCAAATAATAGCCCGGTTGAGCATCTTTTGGTTCTGATTTTTTTTCAGCCGGGGACTGAAGCGGGTCTTGAGTTGTTTCGGCTTGAGTGCGTTCGCTTTCCGGGGAATTACCCTTAATTTCATGGGCGGATTTGTCTAGAAAATCAATTTGTTCGGCGATCGCTTCTAGTCGCTGATAAATAGTAACTTTTCGCTTTTCTATGGCTTGTAATTCTTGTTTTAGACGCTTTTTTTTCTACAGCCAGTTGATAGATTTCTAGGTAAGTGGTTGCCTGATTGCTTTGCCGAGGCATGGTGCTGATTTTAGGGCGAATGATTCGGCTGCTGGTGAGCGATCGCATCTGGAAACTCTTGACAATGGATAGGGAACAGGGAACAGGGAACAGGGAACAGGAAATAGGAGATAGGAGATAGGCAATAGGCATTAGGGAATAGGGGAAAATGGGGAATCATATTCAACCCTGGATTGACCAGTGGGATGGTTTTAGCAGTAAGTGAGAAGCAGCTACGCGATCGAGTGGTTTAGAGAAAAAGTATCCTTGACCTAATTCGCAGTCGAGCATTTTCAGTTGTTGAAGTTGCTCGGAGGTTTCTAATCCTTCTGCCGTGACATCCATCCCCAAAGCATGGGCTAAGGTGACAATGGCTTGGATAATTTTGCGGTGTTTACTTTCCTGATGAATTGAGTTAACGAAAGAACGGTCAATTTTTAAGGTATCCAAGGGAAACTGGTGTAAGTAGCTTAGAGAAGAATAACCAGTCCCGAAGTCATCCAGGGACAACAAAATTTGTCTTTTTCTCAGTTCTGAGAGAGTTTCTAGGGCATATTCCATATTTTCCACGATCGCCGTTTCCGTGATTTCCAGCTTCAAACTGTATGGGCTGACACCGGTTTCGGCGAGAATTTGATCTACTAAGTGAATCAAATCCAGTTGTAAAAATTGTTTGGCCGACAAATTAATACTCATGGTTAGCTGATCGGCGGATGTGGCGTGGTTATTGACTAGAATCGATTGCCATTCCTGCAATTGGCGACAAGCTTGCCGCAAGATCCACATCCCCAGAGGGATAATTAAACCACTTTCTTCCGCCACCGGAATAAATTCTGCGGGAGAAATGAAACCGCGTTCTGGATGATGCCAACGCACCAGGGCTTCAAAGCCTTTAATTTTGCCGGTGCGGAGACAAACGATCGGCTGATAAGCTAACCAGAGCGCATTACTGTCGCCGCTTTGCACCGCTTCAATTGTATGACGCAGTTCATTTTCTAAGTTTAAGCGAGCGAGTACCCGGTCGTGCATGGCTTTATCAAACACCGCGTGTTTGGCTTTGCCGCTTTGTTTTGCCCGATACATGGCAATGTCGGCGTCCCGCAATAGATCCGCCGAACATTCGTAACCCATTGAACTGAGGGAAATGCCGATGCTGCCGGAAATAAAGAATTCGTGACCTTTTAGGGTAAACGGTTCTTGGAGTTGTTCGTGAATTTGTTCGGCAACTCGAATCGCATCATGGGTATCCTGGATATCTTCTAACAGAATCACAAAATGATCGCCGCCGATCCGCGCTAGAGTATCGTTGGGTTTTAAACAACTTTGTAACCGTAGGGAGATGACGATTAAGAGTAGATCGCCGACCGCATGACCCAGGCTGTCATTGACCACTTTGAACCGATTCAGATCCAGGAATAATAGGGCGAACAAATAACCTGGGGTTTGCTGGGCTTTTAAATCGGCTTTTTGTAAACGTTCAATCAGGAGAGAACGATTGGCCAAACCTGTTAAGGGGTCGTGATACGCTTGATGGGTTAGTTGTTCTTCAACTTTTTTGCGATCGCTAATATCCGTTTGAATGCCGATAAAGTGGGTTAGTTGATTTTGGGCGTTATAGACCGGGGAAAGTTGTAGTTCATTCCAAAATAAGCTGCCATCTTTCCGATAGTTTCGCAAGACAACAGTGCAGTCTTTTCCTTCTTTAATGGCGGCTCGTAATCTGTCTAATTCTGGTTGATTCCGCTCTGATCCTTGCAAAAATCGGCAGTTACTTCCGAGTACGTCCGCCGCCGAATATCCAGTGATTTGTTCAAAGCCCGGATTGACATAAACCAGTCGATTATTGTTTCTAACGTCGGCGATCATGACCCCATTTTTACTGGCAGCGATCGCCAGTTCTAACATTTTTAAGCGTTCTGCTTGTTCGCGGCGATCGCTAACATCTCGTGAATTCACCACGAACCCATTAATTTTCGGATCGTCTTGCCAATTTCTGCCGATTGATTCTAAATAAACCCAATGACCATTGGCATGACGAAATCGCAATTGAATTTCTCCCTCTGAACCTGGATTTTGCAGCGCTTTGACAAAAATGGCCGAAATGCGATCGCGCTCTTCTGGGTGAACATAATCAAAGGCATTATCCCCCACTAAATCATCCGGATCGTAGCCTAAAATTCGGGTAATTGACGGGCTTTGATAACGAATGATGCCATCAGGATCTAAAATTGTGATAATATCTGAGGAATTTTGCACCAGGGATTTAAACCGTTGTTCACTATTAATTAAAGCATTAACGGCTTTCTTTTCCTCAGTAATATTCAAAATAATCAAACAAACGGCTATCACCTGACTCTTTTTATCATAAACCGGATGATAGTTTATTTTAAACCAATACTCTTCTCGGTTTATTCCTTGAATATTTTTTTCTTCTTCTAAAAATTTTCCTTCTAAAGCATCGGCAAAATATTGAGCAAAATCGTCCAAAGTTAGATCATTTTTTAAGCAAAAAATTATAGAATCACCCTGATGAATTTCTTTTTGCCAAATCCCTTGAATAATCTGACTGGCTGCGGGGTTGAATGCTTGAATTTTATAGCATCGGTCAATTAGTAAAATTCCTTGAACTGAAGAATCAAAAATAGCTCTTAAGTTGGCTTCAGATTGAATCAACGCGGATTCCGTTTGTTTGCGATCGGAAATATCCGCAATCGTCCCCATAATGCGGACATCGCGATCGCTCAATTCACAAACAATGTTGGCATCACAAGCAATCCAACGGATTTGGCCGGTTGAGGCATGAATAATGCGATATTCTACATGGTATTCTGTACCTTCGGAAATCGCGCAGGCGATCGCCTGTTCTACCTGCGGGCGATCTTCTGGATGAATCCTTTGCAGAAAAATGCTGGCAGACCCTTGGCTCAGATGCAGGGGAAATCCCAAAATTCCGGCTACTTCTTTCGACCAACTAATCATCCCCGTAGCCAAATCCCAATCCCAAACTCCCTTATGGGCTGCTTTCAAAGCCAGATGTAACCTAGCCTCATTTTCCATCTGGACTTTGGCTACTTGGTGTCGTTCCAATTCAGCAGCAGTTCGGGCGGCGAATAGTTTTAAAATGGAGTGTGATCGGGGATTCAATGAGAAAACTTTATCATCCAAAATCGACATCACCCCGATGGTTTTTTTGCTGCTATCGAGTAAGGCAATTCCGTGATAACTTGAAGACCCGACCCATTGTTGCATACTCTGAAGTTGAGGAAATTTTTCCCTGACTTCTTCCGTACAAATAAACTCACCGATTTTCAGGGTCATTTCACAAGGGGTTTCGGCAATCGGGTATGTAAATTTTGATTGTATTTGTCCATGTTCGCTAAAAGCAAGTACCTGTAACTGATCTTGCTTTTTGCCAATTAACTCAGAAATCATTACATATCGCAGACCGAAAACTTCGCTTAAATAACGAACACATTCGGAGAAAAAAGCCGTGCCAATAACTGAAGCGGTTCTCTTTACTAAAGTTTGCAGAGTCTGCTCTGATTCCCGATTGATTTTGACCGGGCTAAATGTCATCAGTAAGAAGCGATCGCCCTCAAAACTGAGAAGTTTTGCCGACATTGCCACCCATTTAGAAGTTCCATCCGCTTTCTGGACTTCTATTTCATAATCAGTCACTTCACCTTTTGTTGTCAGGATAGCTTGCCATTTTTGATAAATTTGAGCATCAGGATAAATCTCCCAGAGGTGAAGCCCCAATATTTCTCCGGGACAGGAATTAAACTGCTCACAGTAATGGCAATTAGCGAATAAAATCACCCCATCCGCCACTCGACTAATCAGCAAAGCAACCGGCATGGCAGCGGCGATCGCCTCCAATGACCCTGGCAGCGATAATGATAACTCTAATGGTGGGTTTATCGATCCACCTTCTTTGTTTCCTGCCACACAGAATTCTTCCTGTAATTTGTCTTGCTTATGTTGTATAGATGTTTCACCAATAAAACTTTTACTGGTCTTGGCTAATTTACGAAGATGATTTCCTTTGCGGAATTCCCGTTTAACTCTGGTCTGAAAATCTTTGGACATCCATCCGAAATTATCTTGGTTTTTAGAAAACATTAACAACCACCTAATAACATTTTGTTTACTGACAACCTGCGATGCCCTGATATCCAAACACACAAATAATATTGGCAGTGCCCGGACTTGTGTGTAAAGTTTAAAAAATTTTTCATATTATCTCTTAATAAAAGATAAAAATTAGCAATTTTTTGTTAAGTTTTAGCAAATTTACCCCAACCGATCAAAATCATTCTCAGTAATTTCATATCCCTCCCGCCCCACCAAGAGGGCGATCGACCCTCGGTTTCTGGTTTTGTTTTCTCTGTTACTAAATCTTAGGGGCGATTGGCGATCGCTGACTTGGCGTCGTTAAAATGATTATTTATTAGTTATTGGTGATTGGTTGTTAGTTATTGGTTATTTTCTCAAGGACAAATCACCAAGGACAAATCACCAAGGACAAATCACCAAGGACAAATCACCAAGGACAAATCACCCAGGCAGAATGTTGAAATCTGATAACTTAAACCTAAGAAACTGTAAGGATGAAGGCTGAATGATGCAAGATAAGAATAAAGTTCAGTAGTTAGCGCCCTAGCCTGATTCAAGAGGGCGAATCACCGATCGCTCATCCCTAACAGCTTTCGATCTACCGATCAAATTAGTCTTTAATGACCCGGAAATGGAGAGTTATTTTATGTTGGAATCATATCGTCAACAGGTTGCACAACGGGCAGCTTTAGGCATTCCGCCGTTACCTTTGAATGCGGAACAAACTGCCGATTTATGTGAACTCCTGAAAAATCCGCCCCCAGGGGAAGAAGATATTACGCTGCACCTGTTGCGCGATCGCGTTCCCCCTGGAGTAGACCAAGCAGCTTATGTCAAAGCTTCCTTCCTGACTGGCATTGCCAAAGGGGAAATTTCCAGCCCCCTGGTTTCGCCCCTAGAAGCGATCGAACTCCTGGGGACTATGATTGGTGGCTACAATATCCAATCCCTGATTGACTTATTACAGGTATCCGATGAAACCTTGGCGAATAGCGCCGCCAAAGCCCTCAGCAAAATAGTCCTAGTTTACGACGCTTTCAACGACGTATTAGAACTGTCACAAACCAACCCCTACGCCAAACAAGTGGTAGATGCGTGGGCTGCGGCGGAATGGTTCACCAGCCGATCGCCCTTAGCGGAAAGCATTACCGTCACCGTGTTTAAAGTGCCTGGGGAAACCAACACCGACGACCTATCCCCAGCCCCTCACGCCACCACCCGACCGGATATTCCCTTGCACGCTTTGGCCATGTTGGAATCCCGGATGCCCGACGGTCTAGCCACGATCGCCGAATTAAAGAAAAAAGGCCATCCCGTCGCTTATGTGGGAGACGTGGTGGGGACGGGTTCTTCCCGCAAATCCGCCATTAACTCCGTGTTGTGGCATATTGGCGATGATATTCCCTTTGTCCCCAATAAACGGGGCGGGGGCTATATCCTGGGAGGTGCGATCGCGCCGATTTTCTTCAACACCGCTGAAGACTCCGGCGCCCTACCCATTGAATGTGATGTCACCAAAATGGAAACCGGCATGGTCATCACCATTCATCCCTACAAAGGGGAAATCACCAACGAAAATGGCGAAGTCATTTCCACCTTCAAACTCAAACCAGACACCATCACCGACGAAGTTCGCGCAGGCGGTCGGATTCCTTTATTAATTGGTCGTAGTCTCACCGACAAAACCCGCGCCGCTTTGGGCTTAGAACCCAGCAACCTATTCATCCGTCCCGTCCTGCCTGCGGACACCGGCAAAGGCTTCACCCTCGCGCAAAAAATGGTGGGCAAAGCTTGCGGACTGCCCGGAGTTCGTCCCGGCACTTCCTGCGAACCCATAATGACCACCGTCGGATCTCAAGACACCACCGGCCCGATGACTCGCGACGAACTCAAAGAACTCGCTTGTCTCGGTTTCTCCGCAGACCTGACCATGCAGAGTTTCTGCCACACCGCTGCCTATCCCAAGCCGGTGGATATCAAAACCCATAAAGAATTGCCTGATTTCTTCTCCACTCGCGGTGGGGTAGCCCTCCGTCCGGGAGATGGCATCATTCACTCCTGGTTAAACCGGATGTTATTGCCCGATACCGTGGGCACCGGAGGCGACTCTCACACCCGTTTCCCCTTGGGAATTTCTTTCCCGGCAGGTTCCGGGTTGGTGGCATTTGCCTCTGCCTTGGGGTTGATGCCCTTGGATATGCCCGAATCGGTCTTAGTCCGGTTTACGGGTGAACTGCAACCGGGCGTCACCCTGCGGGATATTGTCAATGCCATTCCTTATGTAGCCATCCAAAAAGGTTTATTAACCGTGGAGAAACAGAATAAGAAAAATGTTTTCTCCGGGCGCATTATGGAAATGGAAGGATTGCCAGATTTAAAAGTTGAACAAGCTTTTGAATTAACCGATGCTACGGCGGAACGGTCTTGCGCTGGGTCTACCATTAAGTTAGGTACTGAGACGGTTTCTGAGTATATGCGATCAAACATTGCCCTATTAAAAAATATGGTCGCACGTGGTTATCAAGATGGGCGAACCATTATGCGCCGGGTCGCTAAAATGGAACAATGGTTAGCCAATCCAGAATTAATGTCGGCGGACGCTGATGCGGAATATGCAGAAATTTTAGAAGTCAATCTCAACGAGATTAAAGAACCAATTGTTGCCGCACCCAATGACCCGGATAACGTTAAATTAATGTCCGAATGTGCCGGTGATACAATCCATGAAGTTTTCATCGGTTCTTGTATGACCAATATCGGCCATTATCGCGCTGCCGCCAAAGTATTAGAAGGGGCAGGGCCGGTGAAAGTTCGCCTGTGGATTTGTCCCCCCACTCGCATGGATGAAAAACAACTGCGGGAAGAAGGAATGTATGGCATTTTTGCCGCTGCCGGAGCCCGCACCGAAATGCCCGGATGTTCCCTTTGTATGGGCAACCAAGCGCGAGTTGAAGATGGGGTAACGGTGTTTTCTACCTCTACTCGTAATTTCAATAATCGCATGGGTAAAGGCGCACAAGTTTATCTTGGTTCCGCCGAATTAGCGGCAGTTTGTGCCCTGTTGGGACGCATTCCCACCGTTGAGGAATATATGGAAATTGTCGGCAAGAAAATTGACCCCTTTGCGGTCGATTTATATCGCTATCTCAACTTTGACCAAATTGCAGGTTTTGAAGATGAAGGTCGCGTGATTCCTCTGGAACAAATGCCCAAAATTGAAGATATTTTAGGCATCCCCGTGGGCGCTAAGTAATCCGATATTTGGTAGCCTGTAGGGTGTGTTAGGCGGGCGAAAACTTTTGCTATTTTAGCAAAGTATTCGTTCCCGCCGTAACGCACCGAATTAATCAGCAAAAAATTGACTAAAATGCTTGCGCCCAAATAAACCTCGGAATTGTAGAAAAAATTTTATAATTTGGTATAAATTATAAAAAAAACGTTTAATTTGAGCAAAAATTAAAACATTTGGAGAAATCAAAATGAGACAGAGTTTAGCTGATTATGCAAAAATTAAGGACACAAATAATCTTTACGAACAAGATTATTTGCAATGGATAGAAGCCACTTTACAACAATTGCGCGATCGCAATTATGAAAAGGTGGATTGGGAAAATTTGTTAGCAGAAATTGAAGATATGGGCAAGCGCGATCGCCGTAGCTTAGAAAGTAATCTAGTGATTGTTTTATTGCACCTGTTAAAATGGCAATTTCAACCGGAACATAGAACTGGTAGCTGGTCGGGAAGTATTGCTGAACATCGCAGAAGAATCGCCAAGTTATTAAAAGATTCTCCCAGTTTAATCGCCTATATTGACAGCATTTTTTCTGGATGTTATGAGGATGCTAGAGAACAAGCTTATTTAGAAACTGGATTACCCCAGGAAACCTTTCCCATAGACTGTCCCTATCAAATTGCTGATGTACTCGATCGCCAGTTTTGGCCAGAGTAGGGACTTGGGCCAGCCGTGTCCCTACCACACTTAATCTACTGTAGTCATAAAATTATGTTTCACAGGTAGAACTATGACATTATCTCAAGTTAAGCAAAAAACTCTTTACGACCAAGATTATTTGCAATGGATAGAAGCCACTTTAAAACTATTGCGCGTTGGCGGAGCCTACCGTAGGTAATCGCAATTATGAAAAGGTGGATTGGGAAAATTTGTTAGCAGAAATTGAAGATATGGGCAAGCGCGATCTCCGGATATTTGAATTTATTTCCCCCAGAATGTCCTTATGCCGTTGAGGAAATATTAGATGATGATTTTTGGCAATAAAATTAGCAATTAGCCGGTAGGGTGCGTGATTACTGGCAAAAATTTTTGCTATTTTCAGTAAAATATTTTTCACCTCCTAGACGCTTTTTTTAATAGACCTCTGACAAAATAACGGATCGATACCCCCAACCGTTCCCGCGTTGCGGATATATGAGGATCAAGCGCTAATCGGCTTTGAACGAATAATGCTCTGAATTGTCTAATGTAATCCGGTCATACAACACCGCCCTGGTTCAGTCAGTAGAAAATTGCTATAATTTATGAATTACTTCGCGGGAATGACAATGGTTCATTTAAAACGGTTTTAACAGTTATTTTCGGCAGTCAGGAGCAATAAAAATGATCAAATGGCAAAAAATGGGGATAGTTTTTGCTTGCCTGGTAATTGGCGGAATTGGTGGCTGTTCTGTGGTAAAAAATGATGGGCTTGATCTGCCTTTGGGTCAGGAAGCGATCGCCAAAAAAGGTAAGGAATTCACGGTGATTATTGATGGGTGCGGTGCCGGGTCGGGGGCAATTGTTAAGCGAGAAAGAAATACTTATTCGGTGCTGACTGCCTATCATGTGGTGGAAAAGAAGGATTTGAATTGTTTAATTATTACTCCAGACCAAGAAACTTATCAGGTGAAAGGAGATACTATCACCAAACCTGTGGCGGATGTGGATTTAGGGGTGCTGACTTTTACCAGTGATAAAAATTACCCAGTGGCGAAATTGGGCGATTCAGAAAAGGTGGTAGAAGCAACCAGCATTTATGTTCTCGGTGTTCCTGGTAGTAGTGCAGCAATTTCGCATCGCACGGTGTTATTTAATTCAGGCAAGATTACTGGTAGAGTACCGGAACCGAAGAATGGTTATATTTGAATTTATGATGCGAATACTCAACCGGGTATGAATGGCGGGCCGGTGTTGAATCACCGAGGGGAAATTGTCGGGGTTCACGCAAAAGGCGATCGCGATGAAAAGGGCATAGAAAATAGCTGGAATTTAGGGATTCCCATTCAGATATTTATCAATCCAGAAACTTACGCGAATCTGAAACAACAAGAAAAGAAAACTGCTAATGATTATTACAGTCAAGGAATCGCTTTTTTCCATGAAAAAGATTATGCCGCCGCTTTGGGATCATTGGACGAAGCTATAAAACTCGATGCCAATATGGGCAAAGCTTTTCTCCTTCGGGGAACGGCTCATTATTTTCTAGATAACACAGAAAAAGCGATCGCTGATTATACAAAAGCGATCGAACTAAATCCACAAGATCCAGCGAATTACAATCTTAGAGGTAATGCCTATACGCGGTATAATATTAATAAAGATAATTTAGAAAAAGCGATCGCTGATTACACAAAAGCGATCGAACTAAATCCACAAGATCCGGCAGCTTATAAAAATCGTGGTTCGGCATACCAGTTGTTGAATGGGTTGTACAAAGCTAAAGATAGTTTAGATTTAGCGATCGCTGATTACACAAAAGTGATCGAACTAAATTTACAAGATGCGGCAGCTTATAATAGTCGTGGTTGGGTTTACTCAGAATCAAAAAAATATGATTTAGCGCTGGCTGATTACACCAAAGCGATCAAAATAAACCCACAAGATGCGGCGGCTTATAATGGTCGTGGTTGGGTTTACTCAGCATCAAAAAAATATGATTTAGCTATGGCTGATTACACCAACGCAATCGAACTAAATCCACAAGATGCGGCGGCTTATAATAGTCGTGGTCTACTTTACTTGGAATCAAAAAAATATGATTTAGCGATCGCTGATTACACCAAAGTCATAAAACTAGAGCAAAATTATTTTCATGCTTACGAGAGTCGGGCTAAGGCATACAAAGAATTAAAAAAATATGATTTAGCTATAGCCGATTACATTAAAGGGGGTGACTCCTACTATGGCTTGAAACAATATAAATCAGCGATCGCTAATTACACGAAAGCGATCGAACTCAATTCCAAATATGCTGAGGCTTACAATCTTCGTGGTAATGCCTATTTTTGCTCACAAAAATATGATTTAGCCATAGCTGATTACACCAAAGCCGTAGAACTGGATCCTAAATTTGCTTGGGCTTACAATAATCGGGGTAATGCCTACTATAATTTACAAAAATATGATTTAGCCATAGCTGATTACACTAAAGCCATAGAACTGGATCGGAACTATGTTAATGCTTACAATAATCGGGGTAATGCCTACCAAGACTTAAAAAAATATGATTTAGCCATAGCTGATTACACCAAAGCCATAGAACTGGATCCGAACTTTGCTTGGGCTTACAATAATCGGGGTAATGCCTACAAAAACTTACAAAAATATGATTTAGCTATAGCTGATTACAACAAAGCCGTAGAACTGGATCGGAACTTTGCTTGGGCTTACAATAATCGAGGTAATGCCTACAAAGACTTACAAAAATATGATTTAGCCATAGCTGATTACAGCCAGACTATCAACCTGGAGCCTAACTATTCTTTCCTTTACAATAATCGAGGTTTGGCCTACGATAACTTACAAAAATATGATTTAGCCATAGCCGATTACACCAAGGCCATAGAACTTGATCCTAACTATTCTTGGGCTTACAATAATCGGGGTTTGGCCTACGATAACTTACAAAAATATGATTTAGCCATAGCCGATTACACCAAGGCCATAGAACTTGATCCTAACTATTCTTGGGCTTACAATAGTCGGGGTAATGCCTACAAAGAGTTACAAAAATATGATTTAGCCATACCCGATTACACCAAGGCCATAGAACTTGATCCTAACTATTCTTGGGCTTATTATAATCGGGGTGATGCCTACAAAAACTTAAAAAAATATGATTTAGCCATAGTCGATTACACTAAGGCCATAGAACTCGATCCGACCAATTTTGATGTTTACAATAACCGGGGTGATGCCTACAAAAACTTAAAAAAATATGATTTAGCCATAGCCGATTACGCCAAAGCCATAAAAGCGGTTTTTGACTAAACTCATCCTTACTATAGTCTGGGTTTGATTTCTGATACCGCTTGCAATCAAAAATCCAATAATTTAGGCGCGAGGCGACCACTTACTTAGGGCAGTCCCTACATCGGATTGCCCCTACTAATGCCCAAATTAAGGTCGTAATTGTAGCAATAATTTTTGATGCTTGGTATAACAAAACTAAAAAAACCCGCTATCAAGCGGGTTAATCTTAATAGTGCTTGAAGAAACCCGATTTCTAGGTTTCTGCCAAACCTTCGTCACAAAGCCAGCGAATATCTCTGGGAAAAACCGTTGGATCTGTCCAGTCTGTTCTCAAACTGGGAGCAAGATTAAGGGATTTCGATACGAGATCGTCTAACTTCATACTGTGACAAGATCCATATCCGGGAATCATTAACGAACCTGTCAATTTTTGACTTGTCGATCCGAGTGAATTTCCAAATCCAGCCACCACATCCAAAAGGAAATACCTTCTAGCGATTGTCCGTCGTTCTGGAATGAGTGACAGTACCCCATTATCTAATCTAATTAAACCACGTTGAATACAATCCTGCAAACATCTGTCAATTTCTTCCCGACCGTAATTTTCTGCTAATAGAATTTGATAGAGAGATGTCACTGTGCGATCGCTGCAACGTATAATACCATGTTCTAAATCCAATGGCACCAAAAAACCTAACTGCTGGAGTTCCCGACGTAGCCGAATTGCCGCAGTTCTTACCTGAAAAAATGACCCAGTGTTCGGCATTTCCAACAGCTTTTTTAAGTCGCCATTTAGAGATGAAAAATATCCTGCCCCATCAACATATTCTACAAACCGAGCATCTGGGGCGATTTTCAGCACATATTCACGAGAAGCCTTTGTTTGATCCACATTTTTATGGGAAACGCTACCTGAGTCACCCGCGTAAAACTGACATTGAATGAATATTCTTTTGCCCCAATTCCCTGTCCATTGGGGAGTCTGGTAAGGCAAAACAAAATCATAAGCCCGTTTTTTTTCTTTTTTATTTGCATTAACAGATGTCAAGTTAACATCTGTCGTATTATAATCAATATTTTCTCGGAGCCCCCATTCTGCGAGTCGTTGTCGGAGTAGTTTCTCTGGTTCGTGACCCCCGGACGCGGCAACCGAACCGCGCACTTGAAATATCACTAATGGAGTTAAAAGGTCGCGCTCTTTTTTAAACTCTTTGAGCATAAAATAACTTCGCCCAATACTCCATAGCTGAGAAATGCAAGAGTCATCATTTAAAAGAAAGTTTACAAATTCCTGCAATAATCTTTTTTGCTGGTCTGGATATGCCCTCAGACTCGCCACTCGTTTCATGTAAGTTTCCGCTGTTAAAACTCTAGGAATTTTTTGTAAAACTACCTGAGATTTATTCTGAGTTTCCCTTAACTTTGGGAATTTATCCCAACGCGCTACATCCCGCAAATATAAAGGTAATTGACATTTTGCATTATTATCAGATTTACCTGTCACCAGGAAAAGAACGGCTGAGAATGCCTGAAGATGTGTTTCTGCTTCTGTTTGGGTTTTACTGTTGATAAAATTAATAAATTGCTCGGCGATCGCCTCTGGGTGACAATCTTCTAATCGTTGAAAATTTTGTGTCGCCGAACCGATTATCTCCAAAATATTAGCCACGATATCTAATTCTTGATGAAAGCGATCGCTATCTTTAATGTCTGCCAGACATGGCGTAATCCATAAATCAAATTCTGCCAACCAGAGAGGGATATTTTTTTCTGCAATCGGGAGTTTCATTTTGAGCTATCTAAAAAATAATTTTATTGAAAAAACTGTAAAGTAGCCGCCGCTAATTTGATTGACAGGGGTGGAGGAACCGCATTACCGACCAAACGATATCCCGCAACTAAATTTACCTGACTCTCGCTATTTGTAAACTTAAAACTTTGCGGAAAACCTTGGAGAGTTG
Source organism: Planktothricoides raciborskii GIHE-MW2 (assembly GCF_040564635.1). Taxonomy (NCBI): domain Bacteria; kingdom Bacillati; phylum Cyanobacteriota; class Cyanophyceae; order Oscillatoriales; family Oscillatoriaceae; genus Planktothricoides; species Planktothricoides raciborskii. The sequence goes on along the minus strand of NZ_CP159837.1, from coordinate 5,860,038 downwards.
CACATTCTCGCAGAGAAAATGGTCTATTTTTTAACGGATGCAAAAAATAACGGGGATTATGGAAATTTGTCAGCACTGTGGGCGCGGGTTCTGACCAAAGCGGTCGCTTAAATAAGCCGGAACAGAACATCGCCCCTTTTAAGTCGTATTTTTCCTGGGTTTCTTTTAAATAATTTTTCTCCATTAAACATAAAATTTCCCGGTTTATCTCCATTAATCCAGAAAGCTGTTCGATTTGCTTAATAGATAAGGGATTACCATTGGGAAGATTGCCATATTTTTTATGTCGGCGATGTCGAGATATCGTTTCTAAAATAATTCTTTCTCGTTCGGTTACAGGATGAAAAACTTCGGGAATTTCCCAGGTATAAACCGAGGTGGGGGCGTGTCTAACGTTACAAAGCTTTTGTCCAGGTTTAATGGCGGAAAAAATTTTTTCATATTTTTTCGGCCAATTATAAGTCACTTGGTGGTCGGGGATGCGATCGTCAATTTCAATTAAATGAGCGATCGCCTCTCCGATCGTTCTTGGTGGTGGCAACAAAGATTTCCCATGATGATTACCAGACCAATTAAACAGTGGCAATTGCTCAATATTGGTTTCCGGTAGCTTAAATTCTCCTGAACGGGTTTTAACTGCGTGAGTAGGAAATGGCCAAGGAAATTGATGTTGAGCGGGTTGGCGAATTCCCACAAAAAATATCCGACGGCGATGTTGTGGAACCCCAAAAGCAGCCGCATCAAGTAAACGATATTCTACACCGTAGCCAATTGCTTGGAAATCTTGAATAATTTTCTGGATATATGACCCGCCAAAGTTTTGAGAAATTCCATCTACATTTTCCGCAATAAAAAGAGCGGGACGAAGATGATTAATGGCCTCAAGCATTTTCAAATAAAGCCCATTGCGAACATCTTCTGCTTTTTTCGGGCCAGCTTTAGAAAATCCCTGGCAAGGGAATCCTCCCAAAACAATATCGCAATGACTCAGCTTGGCAATATCAGCCTGAAATTCCGCCGAGGTTACGTCTCTCAGGACGACATTTTGATCGACATTCCGGGCATAACAATCTATGGCAGCAGGGTCATTATCACAAGCATAGAGTAAATCAAACCCAGATTGCTTGAAACCGATATCCAAGCCGCCACAACCGCAAAATAAACTGACAATACTTTTCATTCTGATGCATAAGACGCATAATTTATTGACGATGCTATTTTAAGCTATTTTAAATTTTCGCGATCGCATTACTCACATTCTCATCCAGTAAATTCAGCCAAATGTAGGGTGTGTTCGCGGAAAGATATAAACAATTAACTCCTATTCCAGCCGTAACGCACCACTACAACAAAATGTAGCACCACGGTTTTGGAGGATTACTGGTTTTGGTGGGCTACGACGCGGAATAAAGGCGATCGCTTTTATGCCAAAATCACTGCCGCGTCTCGTCCCACCCTACGAAGGACTTTTTTATTGTCAGCATGGTAAATTCAGGAAGCCCAACAAGTGCGATCGGGAAAATTGCCTGCTTTCCAATGTTGACGTAACTTGACTTCTGCTCTCAGTAAAATATCTTGATAATTATCACTACCTATCGCTTCAATTTCTTGAAATATTCCCTGGTGTTTATCAAGATGAATTTTCCCTAAATGTTCTGAGTCAATGCCAAAATTATAAGTAACTCCATGTTCATCTTCATTGACTTTAATCAACATGACATAAAAAGCCATAAACTCATCCTCAAATGTCATTTTATTGTAGGGGATAAGCATGACCGCCGATAAATTCCTGCTGAAAAACCGATATTTTTTCCGGTCATGCTTCGCCCTTACTTTGCGATCGCTTCATATAATTCAGGTTATTTTGGAAATCAAAGATGGTCGATCGCCCTGTAATTGTTTAGCCAAAGCTTCACCCTCTTCAATCTGCTGTCTAATTTCTTCTCGATGATCGTGATAATAGGTTAAAGCGGCATAAACATCCGCTAAAGTAATACTGGGATGGTGATAGATAATTTCATCTGGTGACATTCCCATTCTTTCATGCCAAATGACAATATCTTGAACTTTGATCCGATGTCCGGCAATCCGGGGTTTTCCCCCACAGACACCGGGAGTAATTTCAATGTGTTGTGCGATCGCGACTGATGACATAAATTTTGAAAAATAATCGTCAAGCTAAGTATAGCATTTTTATAACTTGATTATGGGATACTACCGTGTATCTTATTGCAACACTCTTGATTAACTAAAATGTATATTGATGAATTGCCCACCCTACAATCAAACTGGTTTTGCTGGGCTAGGACTGAGCATATTTTCTTGAAAATTGTGCAATTGCTTGGGGATTTTGGTTATTAATAGCGATGCAAATGTTAGTGTCTAGTAGATACACAACAATTTCCCCTTATTTTTCCAAAGCTTCTAGCTTTTTCTCATAAGCGATCTGACGTTCTCTCTCGATTTCTGCCATAGTTTGCACAAAATCTTCTCTTCCTTCCCAGGGACGCTCTAAAAATTCTTTCATTTTTTCTAACTTTTCCTCAATGGTCATAGTCTCAACTGGTTTAACTTCGATCGCCACTTGAGTCCCGTCTGGAATATTGGGATTTTCTGAAAGTTCAATAGTATTGCCATGTTTAATGCCGGTTAATTTCATTATGCAGACCTCCGATAATTGAGCAGCATTTTGATTATAGCTTAGGCGATTCACAGAAAAAACCACAAAGACACGGAGGTCACAAAGGAATAAAAAACCCGCCGTCGAAGGCGGGTTAATCTTAATAGTCCGTCAGTAGGGGCGATTCGCGAATCGCCCCTACAAAGTAGGGTGGGCAATTGAAAATTGATTCACCAATGGTTGAATGTAATTGATGAATTGCCCACCGTACAAGCTAATTACTTGTTCATCGATTCTTCTAACTTAGCGATGTCGAGGAGAGTCTTCATCACAGAGTCAGGGTTCAAGCTGATAGAATCGATACCCAGTTCAACCAGGAAGCGAGCAAATTCGGGATAGTCGGAAGGTGCTTGTCCGCAAATACCGATCTTGCGACCATTGGCTTTGGCTTTTTGGATCACCATCGTCACCATATCTTTAACCGCTTTGTTGCGTTCGTCGAAGATATGAGCCACTAAGGAGGAGTCACGGTCTAGACCCAAGGTTAACTGAGTCAAGTCGTTAGAACCAATGGAGAAGCCGTCGAATACTTCACTGAATTGGTCAGCGAGGATGACGTTGCTGGGAATTTCGCACATCACATAGACTTGCAGGCCGTTTTCACCGCGCTTCAAGCCATATTTTTCCATCGTTTCGAGCACTTTGCGACCTTCGTCGGGGGTGCGGCAGAAAGGAATCATCGGGATAACGTTGGTCAGACCCATGTCATCGCGGACTCGTTTCAGGGCAACGCATTCCAAACCGTAAGCTTCCGCATAAGTCGGATCGTAGTAGCGAGAAGCACCACGCCAGCCGATCATCGGGTTTTCTTCTTTGGGTTCAAATTGCTTACCACCCAAGAGGTTGGCATATTCGTTGCTCTTGAAGTCGGACATCCGCACCACTACTGGGTTGGGATAGAAGGCAGCGGCGATCGTGCCGATACCATGCGCCAACTTGTCTACGAAGAAGTCTGGCTTGTGGGGATACAGCTTGGTCAGTTCGGCGATTTCTTTCTTGACTGCTTGATCTTCGAGTTTGTCGAAGTGAATCAAGGCCAATGGGTGAGCTTTAATATGGTTGGCAATGATGAACTCGAAGCGAGCTAAACCAACGCCATCGCAAGGCATGGAGGATAGACCAAAGGCTTCTTCGGGGTTGCCCACGTTCATCAGAATCTTGGTCTTGGTGGTGGGCAGGTTGTCGATTGGGGTTTCGATCACTTCAAAAGGAACTAAACCGTTATAGACTTTGCCTTGTTCACCTTCAGAGCAAGAAACGGTGATTTCTTGACCTGTGGTGACTACATCAGTGGCATTGCCGCAACCAACGATCGCGGGGATTCCCATTTCACGAGCAATAATGGCTGCGTGGCAGGTACGTCCACCTTGGTTGGTGACGATCGCGCTGGATTTCTTCATAATCGGTTCCCAATCCGGGTCGGTCTTGTTGGTGACTAAGACTTCGCCTTCTTGGAACTCAGCGATCTTATGGACATCCATGATCACGCGAGCTTTACCTTGGCCGATCATTTCACCAACTGCGCGACCTGTAACGATCACATCGCTGGTGCCATTGAGCTTGAAGTTCTTGATGACGTTACCAGATTTCTGGGATTGTACGGTTTCGGGACGAGCTTGCACAATGTAGAGTTCGCCAGTAATCCCGTCTTTCGCCCATTCAATATCCATTGGGGTGTACTTGCCCCGGGATTCGCTGTAGTGATCTTCAATGATGCAGGCCCATTTTGCCAAAGTCAGGATTTCTTCATCGTTGATGCAATATTTGTCGCGATCGGGTTGGGGAACTGGGACGTTCTTGGTGAGCTTAGAACCGCCGACATCATAGACCATCTTGATTTCTTTGCTGCCCAGGCGTTTTTCCAGAATTGGGCGTTTGCCTTCTTTCAGGGTGGGCTTAAACACAAAGTATTCGTCGGGGTTGACTGCACCTTGTACCACGTTTTCGCCTAAACCGTAGGCAGCGGTAATCAGGGCAGCATTCTTAAAGCCGGTTTCTGTATCGATGGAGAACATCACCCCAGAGGTGGCCATGTCAGAACGGACCATTTTTTGCACGCCCACGGACAGAGCAACGCTGAATTCGTCGAAATCAGGGCGTTTTTCCGCATATTGGTGCCGATAAGAAATGGCGCGATCGGTGAACAAGGAAGCGAAGCACTTGTGGCAAGATTCTACTACACCCTTGACACCGTGAACGTTCAGGTAGGTTTCTTGTTGACCGGCAAAGCTGGCATCGGGTAAGTCTTCAGCAGTTGCGGAAGAACGAACGGCTACGTCTAGGTCGCTGCTGAACTTCTTGCATTCTTCTTGATATTCTGGGCCAAAGCGTTCGCAGAATTCATAGTTTTGGCCGTAGGTTTCGCACAACTTTAAGTAGGCTGCCGCGATCGCTTCTTCTAGTTCTTTGGGGAATGGGGTATTCATCACCATTGCCCGTGCTTGCTTGCCCCGTTCCCGCAGGTTGTTCACATCATCCAGGTCTAAGTCAGAGAACAACTTACGCAGTTTGGCTTCTAATCCAGCTTTTTCGATGAAGTAGCGATAAGCATAAGCGGTGGTCGCAAAGCCCGTGGGAACTTTGACGCCCTTGGATCCGAGTTGTTGGATCATTTCACCCAAGGAGGAGTTTTTACCCCCCACGAGAGCCAAATCCGCTAGACCGACTTCCTCGAAAAATAGGACAAATGCTGTCTCTTTAGAGCTTTTTGATTGTTGTTGCGGAGCAGACGTTACCATAGATTTATTCCTCTGTTGTCTGTCATCTTATTAGACTTTTTTGTCAAATGTCTTTTGTTTGACTTGCACAGTTTTGATTATAAACACAGAATTCACCAGAAAAACATTAAAAAAACCTTAATATTACCATATTTTAAATATTATCAACCTTCCATCTTAACACAGTTTTTTAGAATAATTGTTATGAGATTTTAACTCTAGGCTCAATGTAACAATTATTCGCAAATCACCAGTAATTGATCCATAAAGCTTAAGAAAATTTACTGAAATTTTAACCAAAAGCTTAAAAATGCAACAAACCTTCATTAACTTAATTAAATTCCCGTGACGCTGACGATGGTGGGGCGGTCGAACCATCAGGGTATATCTCAATGAAAGCAGAAAGTCCAATTCTGGGCTGGCTTTTCGGCAGCAACGGGCAACCGCCTCCCACGGGTGCGGCGCGGGGGAACAGTACGGGAGCCTCAATTGATGGTTGATTAAGAGTTGATTAAGAGCAGTTAAGGATGTTTAGCCCAAGGGGGCGATCGCCCCGAAATCGTTGGACGATCTCTAGCCAAGGAGAGGATGATCGGGGATGTTGCTGAATTATATCTAGCCCGGTGCTGACTGACTGTGCGATCGCCCCACCCAGGATGCGTACCCATCCGTCAAGAAATGCGAATATCGGCGAAATCAGCGAAATCAGTGATGGGCGATCGCCTATCACAAGGCGGTAATCTATCCGTAAATTGCTTGCAGACTTCAATATGCGATCGGGTAACTGTTAAAGTGGATTACCATAGGTGGCGGATCAATCCTGGATTTGTATCCCGATCAGAGTAAAATTCTATCGACTAAACAAATATCTGACCCCCCTATAAAAATTCAAACCTGTGATGGCGGAGGAACGTAATGTTAGATAATTCGGCTCGGGCGATGGAAAAAGAAATCGTCACCAAAGAAGAAGAAGAAAACTTTGAAATGGAAGAAGAGGAGGAATTTCCCGAACTGGACATTCCGGTTCAGCAGCGGCATCTCCTCACCCACCCTTATGACTTTATTATTCGTTCCCTGAAAGCACAAGTTGATGATGGTAGCCTGATTTTGGCGGACAAATTCCAGCGGCGTCAAGTCTGGGACTTGAGTAAGTGCAGTCGATTAATTGAATCCTTATTGTTGAATGTACCGATTCCGGTTTGCTATTTTGCCGAATTAGAGGATGGTTCTTATAGCGTGATTGATGGTCAACAAAGACTCACGGCCATCTATCAATTTTTAACCAATAAATATGCGCTTAGAGGCTTAAAAGTTCTCCGAGAATTAAATCGGAAAAGCTTTAAAAATTTAGATGTTGCTTATCAACGGTATATTTATTCTCGGACGATTCGTTGTATTGTGATTGTCAAAGAATCTCACCCGGATATTAAATTTGATGTATTTGAAAGATTAAATAGCGGATTTGTTGCCCTGAATGCCCAAGAACTTCGCAATAGTGTTTATCGCGGAAAACTTAATGATTTAATTTTAGAACTTTCGGAAGATGAGCTTTTCCAGAAAACTCGCAATATCAAGGAAATTGATAAACGCATGCGAGATTGTGAATTAATTCTCAGGTTTTTTGCCTTTCATTATGCCTTGAAAGATTACCGGGGCAACCTGTCTAGATTTTTGGATCATTATCTGGAAAAAGGCTCTCATTTTGATGACGCCACTATCCAACAGCATCGAGACTTATTCATGCGGGTGATTGGCGATGTCTATGAAGTATTTGATAATCGGGCGTTTCGTCGCTATACTTTTGAGAATGGCTGGGAAAATGCCATCAACCGAGCTATTTATGATGTGATTATGTTGTCCTTTGCTTCTTTGAAGTCTGAGGCGATCCGACCGAAAAAAGCGGCGATCGCGGAAGCCCTGCGAGAAGTTTGTGAGGATGCGGAATTCAATGAATCGATTACTTCATCCACCAAAAACAAAGACCGGATTCAAATGCGCTTAGATAAGTGGCGCAATAAGTTGTTACAAATTGGTCTAGATGTTCCCTATTTTCAGGTAGGACAATAATTCTGAATTGTTGTTGGTTGTTGTAGGGTGTAGGGTGTGGGGTGTAGGGTGTAGGGGAAGAGACGAAAGAGGAAAGACGAAAGACGAAAGACGAAAGACGAAAGACGAAAGACGAAAGACGAAAGACGAAAGACGAAAGACGAAAGACGAAAGACGAAAGACGAAAGACGAAAGAGGAAGATTCTCTCTTTTCTTTTCTCTCTTTTCTTTTCTCTCTTCTCTTTTCTCTCTTCTCTTTTCTCTCTTCCCCCCCACACCCCACACCCTTTGTTTCCCCCACACCCCACACCCCACACCCCAACCAACAACCAATTACAAACAGCGCTCAATAGTTGCCAGGACAGATTGACTCAGGGCATCTAAGTCATAACCCCCTTCCAGTCCGAATAAAATCCGCCGCGTAATTTGCAAACAATAGTCTGTAAAGGTGCCGAAATCTTCGGGTTGTAAATTAATTCCGGCTAAGGGGTCAGCGGCATTGGCATCATAGCCCGCACTGACAATTAATAAATCTGGTTGAAAGTTACGCAAAAACGGCATTACTTGTTTCTCAAATGCTGGTTGATATTCGGCAATGGTACTGCCCGGAGACATGGGGATGTTGAGAACGTTGTTGTGGGCGCCGCGATCGCTACTGCGACCTGTACCGGGATAGCAGGGAAATTGGTGGAGGGAACAATAGGCAATTTGAGGATTGTTTTCTACTAGATGCTGGGTGCCGTTGCCGTGATGCACATCCCAATCCAGAATCGCCACTCGCTCAATTTCTGGTTTTTGCAGGGCATAGTCAGCGGCGATCGCAGCATTAGAAAACAGGCAAAATCCCATCCCCTGATCTTTTTCCGCATGGTGTCCGGGGGGTCGGGCGAGAATAAATGCCGGTTCTTCGTTTTCTATCACCGCCTCAACCCCATCCAGCCAGCCACTCACCGCTAACAAAGCCACATCATAACTGTCCGCTGAAACTGGCGTATCCATATCCAGGCGGCCACCCCCTTTCATGGCCAAGGCTTCCACTTCGTGAATGTGGCGAACTGTATGAACGCGGGCGATCGCTGGCATCACATCCCGCGTATAAATTGAGGTGGGCAGTTGCCATTGCAAAGAACTTGCCCAGGGTGCGGCTTTCAATGCATTGACGATCACCCTCAAGCGGTCTGGGCGTTCTGGGTGCAATCCACCTGTTTGATGGTCTAGAAAATCATCAGCATAAATTATAGTAAACATAGGAATGAATAATCGTTAATTTAATATAACCTTCGATTTTAGCAAATTTTGCCTAAATTTGCAAGTAAATTGGCTTGATCTTCCTCAACTCTTAAGTTAAGCAATCATCACAAATATAATGCTCACCGACCAAAGATTTTGGGGATTTCCGACACCGGCAATTTTTACCCTGTACCTCTGGGTCTGCTGAATCATTCAAATAAAAATTAGTCCTGGGGTTATTTAAATCACAAAATAACCGTTAAACTTATCAAATATTTAATGGGGAATCATTAAAAAGATGGGAGTAAAATGAGTCAGAAATTACGGGGAAAAGTTAATTTTCCGAAACATTGATGAAAATATGATAAAATACAGTCACAAAATTGGCATAATTTCACGGCTAAGTAGCGGATTCAAAGTTTTTTTGAGTTGTGGCTACAACAAACTGAAGTTTTTGGAGTATTTTACTGTATGACAACCTCCCAGGAGCGGATTATCCCGACGGATCTGCGGAACGAAATGTCCCAGTCTTATCTGGAATACGCCATGAGCGTAATTGTCGGTCGGGCTTTACCAGATGCTAGGGATGGTCTGAAGCCAGTGCATCGGCGAATTCTCTACGCCATGCATGAACTCGGATTAGCACCCGATCGCCCCTTCCGAAAATGCGCCCGTGTGGTCGGGGAAGTGTTGGGTAAATACCATCCCCACGGTGATACGGCAGTCTATGATGCTCTGGTGCGGATGGCGCAGGATTTCTCCATGCGATCGCCCCTAATCAATGGCCACGGTAACTTTGGATCCATTGACAACGACCCACCAGCAGCGATGCGTTACACGGAATGTCGCCTGCAAGCCCTGACCACCGAATCCATGTTGCGGGATATTGACTCGGAAACCGTCGATTTTGCGGATAACTTCGACGGTTCCCAGCAAGAACCCTTAGTATTGCCAGCCCGGATTCCCCAACTCTTGCTCAATGGTTCCTCCGGTATTGCGGTGGGTATGGCCACCAATATTCCGCCCCATAACTTGGGAGAACTGATTGATGGGACGATCGCCCTGATTCACAATCCAGAAATCACCAACAAAGAACTCCGACAATATATTCCCGGCCCCGACTTTCCCACTGGGGCGCAAATTCTGGGAGTTTCGGGCATCAAAGATGCCTATAATACTGGGCGCGGGTCAATTACCATGCGCGGTGTGGCCAATATTGAAACCATCCAACACCGAGGACGACCGGATAAAGAAGCGATTATTATCACCGAGTTGCCATACCAAACCAATAAAGCAGCATTGATTGAGAAAATTGCTGAATTGGTGAATGATAAGCGGATTGATGGCATTTCCGATATCCGGGATGAAAGCGATCGCGACGGAATGCGGATCGTCATCGAACTGAAACGGGATGCGTATCCCCGGGTCGTGCTCAACAACCTCTACAAACAAACCCCCGTACAAAGTAACTTTGGCGCCAATATGTTGGCCTTGGTCAACGGTGAACCAAAGTTACTCCAAATCAAAGAATTTCTGGAAATTTTCCTTGATTTTCGCATCGATGTGATTACCCGACGCACCCGCTATGAACTGCGGAAAGCGGAAGAACGGGATCATCTGTTGCAAGGGTTATTAATCGCCCTGGCTTCTTTAGATGAAATTATTCGGATTATTCGTTCCAGTGCAGACTCGGCCACTGCTCGTCAAGAATTAATCGATTCTTTTGGTCTATCCGAAGCCCAATCCGATGCAATTTTACAAATGCAACTGCGGCGACTGACAGCCCTGGAAGCGGAGAAAATTCAACAAGAGCACGAATATTTACAAGCACAGATTGCGGATTTAAAAGATATTCTTGCCCGTCGCGAACGGATTCTCGAAATTATCGAAACCGAACTCAATGATATTAAGAATAAGTTTGCCACACCCCGCCGCACCCAGATTGAACATTCAGAAGGGGAAATCGATGAAACTGACCTAATTGCTAATGAAAAAGCGATTATTTTGTTGACCAAACAAGGGTATATCAAGCGAATGCCAGTGAATACCTTTGAGGCACAAAATCGGGCAACTCGCGGTAAAGCGGGCACGAAGATGAAAGACAATGATATGGTCGAGCATTTTTTAACCTGCTGCGACCACGATAAAGTCCTATTTTTTAGTGAACGCGGGGTAGTATATTGCCTGAATGCTTACCAAATTCCTATGAGTTCTCGGACTGCCCAAGGCAGTGCGATCGTGCAATTGTTGCCCATACCTCACGATGAGAAAATTACCTCGATCGTGCCGGTGAGTGAATTCAGTGATGATGAATATTTGGTGATGCTGACTCAAGACGGCTATATTAAGAAAACCGCTCTTTCAGTATTTAATAATATTCGGGCTAATGGTTTAATCGCCATTTCTCTGGAAGAAGGCGACCAATTGCGCTGGGTGCGTCGCGCCACCGCCGAAGATAGCATCATTATTGGTAGCAGTAATGGCATCGCGATTCATTTTAAAACCGATGATAGTCAACTGCGTCCTTTGGGTCGGAATACACGAGGGGTGAAGTCGATGAAATTGGCGAAAAACGATCGCATTATCAGTATGGATATTATTCCTAGTCAATTGACGGCGCTTATGAGCGATCAAGAGGAGGAAGAAGCTGACCAAGACGATGTTGATTTAGAAAATCAAGAGGAAGAAACCGAAATTGCCGATCAAGTAGGACAAATGGTTTTGATCCTGACTACCGGGGGTTTGGGTAAACGAGTGCCAGTGAACAAATTCCGACTGCAAAAGCGGGCAGGGAAAGGCATTAAGGCGATTAAATTCCGCAATCCTGACGATCGGTTGGCAGCCCTGCGGGTGGTGAATGAAGATGATGAGTTTATTATTGTCACCAGTCGCGGCATTATTATTCGGCAGGTGGCAAAAGCAATTTCTTGTCAGTCTCGTGCTGCCGGAGGTGTCCGGGTGCAGCGTCTCGATCCAGACGATGCGATCGTGGCAGTGGCATTGGTGCCCCCTTCAGGAGAAGATCAGGAATCAGCAGAAGAACAAGAATAAACAAGAATAACTATGAGAAAAATCAACTTAGGCGATCGCCTTTGTCTAAGTTGGTTTTTTCTCAGTTTTCTCCCAAAATCCCCGGCTGCTTTTGGCACTTATTTTTGCACTTAATTTATCTCCAAAAGATATTGCTTCGGTGTGATAAAAAATCCGGGGATATATCCTACAGCGGTGTTCTGTTGAATAGACCACAGATATTTGGAGTAAGGGCGTGATCTTTCCGGCATTAAATCTCTATTTTTAACCCAGAAATATCTGCGGTCATGGTTCGCCCCTACAGATATTTTTGGTTGACCAATCTGAAAACCGCTGTAACCAAAAATAACCCTAAAAATAACGACGGATGATATTGCGTTTAGGAATTGTTTTACTAGGGGGAATTCTGATGGGATTATCCCCCGCCCCTTTGAATATCTGGCCTTTGGCTTATGTTGCCTTAGTGCCTTTGTGGGTGGCGATCGCCGACCCCGAAACCAACAAGGCAGAAAAGAGAGGAGTTCATAGGAAAGAGGATAGAGGAAAGAGGATAGAGGAAAATTCTATAAACTCTTTTCTCCCCGCTCTTTTCTCTTTTCTCCCTTCTCTCTTCTCTATCCTCTTTCCTCAATATATTTTTGGCTTATGTTGGGGCATTGGTTATCACGGTGTAGCCTTATTTTGGTTAACGGGAATTCACCCAATGACTTGGCTGGGAGTGCCCTGGTTAGCGAGTTTGGCGATCGCGATATTTTGTTGGCTATTTGTCACCCTTTGGGGGGCGGCATTAGTCAGCATTTGGGCAGTAGTCTGTGGCTGGATTTGGCAACAGATATCTCAGGGAATATCTCAGGGAATATCTCAGGGAAAAAATCCAGAAAATCTATCTCAGGAAAAACATCCCCAATTTCCGCAGTTAATTTTCTTAACTCGCGGATTAATTGGCACCGCTGTTTGGTGTGGCCTAGAATATTTGTGGAGTAATGGCCCGCTTTGGTGGTCATCGTTATCTTATACCCAAAGTCCTCATAACCCAATTATTTTACATCTAGGCCAACTTTCTGGCCCAAATACCATCACAGCGCTGATTGTAGCAGTCAATGGATTAATCGCGGAATCTTGGATATTGCACCAAAAAAGCGGAGAGAAAAGAGAAGAGAGAAAAGAGGATAGAGAAGAGAGAAAAGAGGATAGAGAAGAGAGAATTTTCCTCTATCCTATATCCTCTATCCTATATCCTCTATCCTCTTTCCTTGCACCGATCGCGATCGCAGTTGGTTTATTCATCGCTGCCCATAGCCTAGGGTTTTATTTATGGAACCGACCCTTAATTCAACCGGCAGAAACCGCTTTAAAAGTTGGCATCATCCAAGGGAATATCTCTAATGATATTAAGTTTAATTCCGAAGGGTGGCGACAGGCTTTAGCGGGTTATACTCGCGGGTATCGAGAATTGGCCGATCGCGGCGTGGATGCGGTGTTAATTCCCGAAACTGCATTGCCCTATTTATGGACCACCCAAAATCAGATGCAGAGTTCTTTTTATCAAGCAATTCTGGAAAAAGGGGTAGTCGCTTGGGTGGGAACTTTTGGCCTCGTGAACAATGGTCAAAAGCTAGTCAGTGACTATACCAATAGTTTATTTACCGTGATAGGAAATGGCCAAACATTTAGCCGCTACGATAAAACCCATTTAGTCCCATTAGGAGAATATATTCCCTTTGAAAAATATATCGGCGGGTTCATCGATCGCCTCTCTCCCTTAGATGCTCATTTAGTCGCGGGTTCCCCAGACCAAATCTTTGAAACTCCCTTTGCTCGAGCCGTTGTGGGCATTTGCTTTGATGCACCCTTTGCCGAACATTTTCGCCGTCAAGCTGCCGCTGGGGGTGAGTTTATTTTAACCGCATCCAATGATGCCCATTATCATACGGATATTATGTGGCAACACCATGCTTTAGAATTAATGCGAGCTATTGAAACCGATCGCTGGGCAGTGCGAGCGACGAATACCGGACTTTCAGCCATTGTCGATCCTCATGGAAAAACTCACTGGCATTCACAAATTAATCAGTATGATTTGTATGCCGGTACAATTTATCGTCGTACCACAAAAACTCTCTATGTCCTTTGGGGCGATCGCCTCACTCCGGCATTATTAATTTTAGCCGCGATCGCCGGAAAGCTGAGTTTAAAATAAGTCTGGGGCAAATAGCGATCGGTTGGTGGGGCAATTCATCAAATGCATCAATTGCCCCTAGCAAAACCGCTTGACTCCGAAAAAATGCGTAAGTCCTTTCGGCCATCAGATAACATCCGGCAACAAACAAGAGGCAATATTTACAAAACTGACTACTCAGTCAAAGTCCAGGCAACTATAGAGCTACAATAAAAAGAAGCCGGATCGCAGCCTGTCTTGGCTGCATCAATAAGTCGTCAGCAAAATACTTCTTGCTCGGTAATGATTTCTGTGGATTGATCCGAGCGATCGCCGTGCTAATGGGAGCGATCGGATCCCTTGCCCAAGTCTGCTGAGGCGGAAGCAGCAAAGGTCTTAACAACAATATCCAGTTTTTTGTTAACGGTCGATTATATCGCATAAGTATATAAAATGCTATTCATGGTTATGTTGATTTCTCAGGGGTTTGACTACCACTGGAAAACATCATCAAAGTTACAACAAAGGCTTCATATCGTACCGTTCAAATTTTTCGCACCGAGCGGTAAACTCGACTCACGAATTCTGCCATGTCCTTATCCCGATGATTTGCTGGGCGATCGGGCTAATCTTGATCGATAAAAACTTTCTCAATTATCGGGTTAAATGTCGGATTAAAGTGATGAAATCGTGGGGTCATTAACTGGAAAATTAAAGCCTGTCACTGACCGCGATCCTATGTTAAAGGGATGAAAATTCAGCGACAGATCATCTATCCGTATTCACCAATATCCCTGATGAAAAAGCAATGAGACTAAAAGCTAAATTCTTGATTTTAATTTTGACCGTCGCTACAGGTGTGATTGGCTTAGAAACCATTAATCTTTATCTGCATCTTTACCACAATCAGTTACATCAAACCATTAAAAAAAATCGGGAAATTTATTTAAAATTTAGTCAAGCCAAAAATTACCAAAACTTGACGATGCTTGAGTCCCTGACACCCATGACGATCGCCACCGACTCAAAGCCATCAAAGATGTCATATAATATGTCAGATAATATTGAACATTGGAATCAGGCATTATTGCACAGTATTGTCAAAGCTAAAGGATTAGCAGTAAATACAATGGATTCCAGTAATTCAATTAAGCTAGAAGAATTTGAAGCCATTGAACAAGCTGCGATTAGGTTTAATGAATCCGTCAAGCAGTATTTAACTGATTTGAGCCGGAATGCCAATCAGCCAACCGCTGCGATCGCTCAACAAAAGCAATTAATTGAACATAGTCAATCCCTAAGCCACCTCCTGGATCGAGCGATATCATCGCAACTCTGGCAACTGGAAAAAAATCAAGAGATGAGTGAGAAAATTGCTCGTCGTTCATTATTTCTGAATATCATTTCCTTAACCGTTGGTTCCAGCGTAGCCATCATCATGGCTTGGTTATTTGCGAAACAAGTGGCTAACCCGATTTTAAAACTGAAAAATGTAGCTCTGAAAATTGGCCAAGGGGAATGGGACACGGATTTAGATATTAACAGCGAAGATGAAATAGGCATCTTGGCGAAAGCGTTTAATCAAATTGTGGAAAAGTTCAAACAAACCAATGAATCCAAACAATACGTCGATAAGATTATTAGAAATATCAATGAGTCTTTAATTGTCTTAAATGCTAACTATGAAATTAAAGACTTTAATTTTTCAACGGTATTACTCTTGGGCTATGAAGAAGCCGAATTGTTGGGTACTTCAATTGAGACCCTGTTTTTGTCGCCAAAAGTCTGCCAGGAAATCTTGGGAATTGACGAAAACATTGCCAACAGTTTTTTAGGCACCAAAGAAACCGTATTAGTCACCAAAGATATGCGGCAAATTCCGGTATCTTTTTCCGCTTCGATTATGTGGGATGAACACGATCGCGTGGAGGGAATTGTTTGTTTAGTTCAAGACATCTCTGCCCATAAACAAGCGATTGAAAGTTTACGCAGACAAGCGCTGATGTTTGAAACCATCCATGATGGTATTTTGCTCACGGATTTAGATGGTTACATTATTGATTGTAATCCAGCGGCGGAGAGAATTTTTGGTTATCCTAAAACCAAAATGGTCGGTCATATGACTGGGATGTTACGTTATCCGCCACCCCCATTAGGTCACGACGGAGATCGAGCTCAATATTTGACCCAACAAATCATTCATGGGGTGTTAAGTCGGGGTCGTTGGACTGGGGAGTTTCGCTTTATGCGCGGAGACGGTTCATGGGGCATTTGCGAAACTATTGTGGTGCCTTTGCGGGATCATAGTAATAAGTTGATTGCGACCATTGGGGTCAACCGGGATATTAGCGAACGCAAACAGGCTGAGGATGCTTTAAGAAAAAGCGAGGAACGTCTTGAGAGTATTTTAAATTCTCTGAATGATATTGTCTGGTCGATGGAGATTAATCGTCAAGAAATCCTTTATGTAAATCCGGCGATCGCTAAAGTTTATGGTCGTTCAGTGAATGATTTTTTAACCCAGCCATCTCTTTGGTTTGATGTCATCCATCCCGAAGATCGCCCACGCGTGATAGATTTTTCTGCGGAAATTTTTGCCAGTGGAGAAAGAGATATTGAATATCGCATTATTCGACCGGATGGGGAAGTGCGTTGGATTCGTGACCGAGGAAAACTGATCGAAGATCCTGATAAAAAATCCTTAAGATTTGAAGGAATTGCCACGGATATTACCGAACAAAAACACGCCCAACAACTCTTGGAAGAAGCCCATGCTCAATTAGAACAAAGAGTTGAAGAAAGAACCGCTGAACTGACAGCAAATAACGATATGCTGATCGCCGAAATTCGCGAGCGGGTTGCCGCCGAAAAAGCCCTAAGACAGTCGGAAAATAAATTTAAACAACTCGCTCGTCAGGAAACCCTGGTTAATCAGCTTACGGAACAAATTCGCAATTCCCTCGACTTGAGTACCATCTTGAAAACTACGGTACAACAAATTCGCACTTTATTATCCCTCGATCGCTGCGTTTTTATTTGGTATCGACAAAAAAATGCAGCCCAAAACTGTGAATGGATTTGGCAGGTAGTCGCCGAAGCAAAACATCGTTGTCTTCCTAGTATCCTAGGAGATTATGCTGCCAATCCTGATGAATTTCTCAGCCAAAAAATCCAAAACCTAGAAATTATTCGGGAAGATAATCTGGCCATTGCCACGGATATTAACTTAAAAAAAATTTACCAGGATTGGCACTATCAATCCATCTTAGCTTTACCGATTAAAACTCACAGCGGGCAAATTGGGGTGATTAGTTGTGGGAATTTTCGCCGAATTAAACCGTGGACTGATGCGGATGTGGCATTGCTTCAAGCTATTACCAATCAATTGGCGATCGCTTTGTTTCAAGCTGAACTGTATTCTCAAGCCCAAACCGCTGCCCAAGTTGCCCAAGAAAAGGCTGAAGAACTGGAAGAGACTCTAGAAAAGTTGCAAAAAACTCAAGCCCAATTAATTCAAAGTGAAAAAATGTCTAGCCTGGGTCAATTAGTCGCCGGGATTGCCCATGAAATTAATAACCCGGTGAATTTTATTTTTGGGAATATTACTTTTATTCAAGATTATACTAATAATCTATTAAAATTACTGGAAATATATCAGGAAAAACTCTCGGAACCCGATGCCAAAATTTTGGCTTTTCTGGAAGAATGTGATGTGGAATTTATTCGCGATGATTTGCCAAAACTTTTGTCATCAATGCAGGTAGGCGCTAATCGGATTCGGGAAATTGTTCTATCTTTGCGGAATTTTTCCCGGTTAGATGAAGCCAATTATAAATTGGTGAATTTACACGAAGGTCTTGACAATACTCTGCTGATTTTACAACATCGTCTTTATGGGGAAGATTTTCCCCCCAGTTATCACCACAATGGCAAAAAAATTCAAGTGATTAAAAATTATGAAAATTTGCCGAAAATTGAATGCTTTGCCAGTTTGCTCAATCAGGTATTTATGAATATTCTCAGTAACGCTATTGATGCCTTAGAAAGTTCGCCGATGATGTCTAAGCATTCGTTGATGAATCACGGCCAAAACTCTGACCAAAATGGCGCGATCGCCAAAATTCATTCCGCCGACCTAAAAAGTGAATTAAAAACTAATATAAATCGGGATTATGCCTCAAATTCCGGCCATATGACTCAGCCTAAAACCGAGGTCAATTCTGGACAAATTCCCACAATTTATATTTCTACTAAAGTCCAAGAAGGCGATCGCGTAGTCATTCGGATTCGCGATAATGGACCGGGGATGACCGAAAGCATTCGTCAGCGAATCTTTGATCCCTTTTTTACCACGAAACCCGTCGGTTCTGGAACCGGATTAGGGTTATCAATTAGTTATCAAATTATTGTTCAAAGACATCATGGTAATTTGTCTTGTGTTTCTCAACCCGGAGAAGGAACGGAGTTAATCATTGAATTGCCCATTCATCAATAAATCTAATATCTTTATTAATTATCAGTGGTTGGTTATGGGTTGGTTGGTTATTGGTTGAGAGATGTTAAACTGGAAAAACTTAACTGAATCAGAACCCATTGGTGGGTATTGCGAACACCAGGAGGATATTGTGACAGAGAATACGGTAAACTGTGCGATCGATTGTGTAAATGGCTGCGTTTTGGGGGATCGATGTCCCAATCGAGAATATGCTGCCCAAGCTTCAAAATTTATTGACAATACTTCATTAGATCAAATGCTGGAAATTGCCGAAGAAGCACTCCGGCAAAAACGTATGGCTCCCCCGAAATGGGTGATTCCTGATTTCCCCGAAACAAAATAATTTATTGATTGGTTATTGGTTATTGGTTATTGCCCGATGGCGGTCAAACGCCATCGGGTTGTTGGTTATTGGTTATTAGTTATTGGGTAGGGATTCTTTGGGTAGGGATTCTTTGATTGTTAGTCATTTGTTAGTGATTAGTTTTTATAAAAAATCACCGATAAATCCCAAACAACCAACCACAAAAAAATCCCTACCCAACCACAAATAACAACTAATCACCAATCACAATTAACTTATTTTTAGAACTCAGGCCAGATTTAATTGTAATTGCCGATTTTGGTACATCATATTTCTGCGCCAGTAATTGAATGAGTTCTTGGTTAGCTTTCCCGTCCACAGGCGGAGATTTTAAATAGACCGTCAGACTCCCATCTTCGGCTGAAATTATCTTTTGTTGCTGAGAATTTGGCTTGACTTTAACTTGAATAATTGACATTTTTTAATCATATAAACGACAAGAAAATTTAAGGCGAAATGATGAATCAACTAACTTCTTTTTGTTGGATGTTTTCCGGCGCTGATGGCTTTAATAAACTGGATAATTTAACCGGAATAGATATTATAAATTCCGTCCCTTTACCTGGGGTTGAATTTACCTCCAGTTGACCTCCATGTTTTTCGACAATAATTGAATAAGAAATCGAGAGTCCTAATCCGGTGCCTTTGCCCACTGGCTTAGTGGTAAAGAATGGATCGAATAGGCGATGTTTTACTTCATCGGGAATACCGGGACCATTATCGGCGATCGCAATTTCAATTTCCGCAGCATTTTTCATCTTGGTGACAATTTTAATCCAAGAATGGCTAGAAGAATGACTATTTAAATCATTTTTAATTGGTTGGCTTTCTATGGCATCAATCGCATTCGTGAGCAAATTCATAAACACTTGATTCAGTTGCCCTGCGTAGCAATTGATCGGGGGTAATTTACCATACTCTTTAATCACCTGAATTTCCGGTCTATCTTTTTTTTGTTGTAACCGATTATCGAGAATCATCAAGGTACTGTCTATGCCTTCGTGAATATCCACATCTTTAATTTCTGCTTCATCCAACCGGGAAAAAGTTCTTAAAGATTTGACAATTTCCCGAATTCTGGATGCGCCGATTTTCATTGAATGTAAAACTTTAGAAAAGTCTTCAGTTAAATATTCTAACTCAATTTCCTCCATAAATTTTTCAATTTCTTCCCCAGGACTGGGATAATAATCTTGATATAATTCAATTAATTCTATTAAATCATTAAAATAATCTTCAGCATGATCAAGATTGCCATAAATAAAATTGGTTGGATTGTTTATTTCATGGGCAATCCCGGCAACTAATTGTCCTAATGCGGACATTTTTTCCGCTTGAATTAACTGCGTTTGAGTGGATTTGAGTTCTTGAAGCGTAGCGGAAAGTTGTTTGGTTCGCTGCAACAAGTCCTGGGTGCGTTCTTCAACTTTCATTTCCAGGTTTTTAGAATACTCATTTAATTGCTGATTGGCCTGTTCTAGTTTTTCGTTGATGACTTTTAACTGCCATTGATTGTGGTAATTTGCCGTTAAAATTGTGGAGGCGATCGCGGCTAAAATTGGTGAGAATACCGGAATCAGCAACCCAGTCAAAAAAGCTAGATAACTGATTGATAACAAAATCAATATTTCTATTAAAATACTGCCTAATGTAACTTGAAAAAAAATCCATTTTTTGAATGGTTTTTCCGGCAGCAACACGCAACAAATTATGGCACTAGCCAGGGAGCAAACCAAAATCCACCCCGCAGCATTTTTTTTTGGCCAAGCTTGCATCATAGGACGATTGTGCAGGGCTGCATTTAAAATTTGGCTGGTTAAATTGGCATGAATCACCACCCCAGGAGTCGGTTCTCCCGCCGAGATCATGTTACTACTATAAGGAGTTTGAAACACATCTTGGAGACTGGGGGTAATCGCCCCAATGAATACGATGCGATCGCGCATTAAATCTGGGGGAATTCGATTTTCTAACACATCAGTCATCGATATGGTAGTAAAGCGATCAATTCCCCCGCGAAAATTCAATAAAATCTGATATCCCCCTGTATATTCCTGCCGATAGCCCAATTCTTTTCCCGTGAGGGGGACAAACACCGCTTGACCTAACCCATAGATTTTTTTTTCTGAATCAATTACCCGCAGTTCTATCCCTTCTGCTTCTAAATACATTAAAGCCAAATTCACCCCTAAACCTTGTCTAGATTTACCCTCAGAATTGCCAATCAGGACTAAAGCCCGCCGGACTTTACCATCAGCATCTAACACTAAATCTGCGGCGGCTACTTGACCGGATTTGTCTAAAACTGGGGGTGGAGCGACGGAATTTCCGGCAAGTTTTTCAATGCCAATAATCTGCGGTGTGGATTTAAAGACATCGACTAATTCTTCATGTCCCGGTTCCACCACTAAGTCCCGATAAATATCCAGCCCAATTCCTCGCGGTTTTTGTGCTTTGATATTCTTTAATAACTGAGCCATTACTCGGTCTGTCATCGGCCATTTAGCCAGATATTTAATATCTGGCTCATCAACAGTGACAATCACAATTCTTTCTTCAATGGGTTCTGGAGGACGTAAGCGAAAAAATTGATCCAGAGTTGCCCATTCCATTAATTGCAATAAACCAGAAATACTCCCAGCAATGACAACCGCTGCCACGCTGGGAGCAATGATAAATACTCCCTTCCAAAGATTAACTTGTTGTTTATTATTTGGCCACATTAAAATGGTTTTTGCTGGGATCCGATCATTGCTTCTCGGTTTACAATCCTGATATCTTTTGGTTTTTGACTAAATTTTTGAGCCGAATTCAGGAACGACGAACGACTATCCACAGTTTTACAACTGCTCGGTGATTGGTTGAGAGGCGATCGCCTCCAGTCCCACCTGTTTTAACAAATCTGACCATTCACTTGCCAAAGTCGCATCATCAGGTTGAGCCAACTTTGCCGAGTTTAAGATTTTCAAAGTGTCATACCAAATCCCCTCTTTGGCATAAATTGTTGCCAATTTAACCGGGGTTAAAGATCCAACTCGATCCCTGGGAACAGGAGACTCCACTCGTTTGATCCATCCGGTGACACTATAGTTATCTGGTCAAAGAATGCCGTCGGGGGCGATCGGCGCAAAGAACCAGACATATTCTTTCCCCATCTCCAGTTCTGGGGCATCATCGGGAAGCGTCAATTCGAGAATACCGCCTTGACCAGAAATCTTGAATGTTTTTTGATAGTGATGATTGCGATTAGCATCTTGCAGACTGAAAAACCGTGAACATGAGCGTGGCACTCGCTAGAGTGACGTAGAAAAGTGTTTTGGACATCAAGCTAGAAGTTCTAGTCATAAGGGATGTTCCCATGATAAGTCAGGTACAAACTTGAGTTGATCTATTTAGTTGATCTACAACCAATTTCCAGTCAAGACGAAAGGCGCCCAAAAATAAGGATGATCCTATTCAGGATTTTTCAATAAGCTCAGTTGAACTCGGCGCAGTGCTTCCGCTTTGGTCAAATTCAACTTGGGTTGAGTCAGTTGAAGATAGAATTCACTCATTAGGTCAGCGGTAGATTGGTCACTGACTGACCTGAGTGTTGCCAAGATACTCCTTGCCCCTGATCGAAGTGCAAATCCTGCTAATCCTAGTGTAGCCTGTCGATCGCCCGCTGCGGTTTGACAAGCGCTTAAAACCAGTAATTATACTGGGTTTAAGCTTCCTTCCAGTCGATTTTCAAATAATTCCGCAAAGTCTTTGACGTTAATGCGATCGTCCCAAGTGAGCAGAAAGGTTTCTTCTGGGTTAGAACTGAATTGACCGTGGGTGGCTAGGTGAACGATGGGAAAGGGTTTGGCGTTGACCTGAGATTCAAAGCGATCGCGGGTAAAGTCCTGGTTTAACAAAGCTTTACTATCAACCATTTGCGAAATTTCTGCAAGTTCTTGTGCCACCCCAGGCAACGCCGCAAACCCTTGCCTTGCTTCAGTCAGTCCCACAGTTAGGGCTGTGAGTTTTTTCCGTTCCAAACCTTCAGCAAATAGCTGTAAACCGCTCGTAAAAATCTGGACAAAGTTACCCAAAGGTAGACAGTGTTAGACAGCTACGTTTGTAATTTTAGTCCAAAGGTCTAAAACTACAGGAATAAACGGCAATCCCTCTATTCCCTCAAAAGCATCGGGAATTACTTTTCTAGCTATATTCATGCTTCCATTGATATCAGCGTTGATGATTCTACCAGTGGAAGTCAAGTATAAACCACGTTTAACACGCTTACCATTAAACACAACTTTTGCTTCTGTTTTAGCCCGGATATTCGGCAAATAATCGCCATCTAAAGCGCTGGCTTTAGAAGTGTAGCTTTCTTCAGTTAAAACTACAGAAATCCCTGCTAATTGTGAGGTGAATAATTTAATCAGTTTGGCATGAGGAATATTGGTAAATTCTTGATTATTCTTTTTCCCAATATTGAGAGCTTGTTTCCATCGTTGATTTTTCCCGATGATTAATTGACCAATCTCATTTAACTGACACCAATCAATAACACGCCGACTCACAGTATGAAGGTAGTTGTCAATCCTTCTATCTCGCTTGCTGTTTAGCTGTTTTACCAGCCGACAAGCCTTGATTGATTGTGCTTTTGCTACTCTTTTATTGAAGAATTGGTTAATACTTTTCAATGGTCTACCATTAATCAACAGCGGTCTAATACCGGGATGATTGGATGTTATAGCCACCAAATTGTTTAAACCCAGGTCTACACCAGCTAGATATTTACCATCAAATTTATCTGGCTCGCTAACCGTGTAAACAATCTCAATTACATAGTGGTCAAGTTTAGGAACAATTCGTACTTGGTTTATATTATTAGCCTCAGTGGTCAACTCAATATTAGTCTGAGATAGCTTGACAATGCCTCGAGATAGCAGTGGAGAGGAGATCGCATCCTTGGGATAAATCACCACATTTCTACCGCGTTCTTTATGCTTGTATCCTGGGATTTTCGGCTTACCTAAATATTTTTCAGGATGCCCAGACCAATCTTTTAACGCTCTGCACCAAGCTTTCCAAGCTTCAGCAACTCGACGGACAATCTGTTTACTAACCTTCGTTGGTAGGTATCGATAAGCTATCTTTGTTTTTCGTCTGGTGGTAAATATCAATCGAGTTGTAATACTTTCTAGTTTCAAAGAAGTATTGACGCTGGACATAATTAGCCGAGTTATAAAGATTTTTGGATTGCCATGCTAAATAGTCGCATTCCTGCCAAAATTTATGCTGTCGGTTAATTATATGCTTCTCAACTAACTGCATTTGACTCGACAAGAGTAAATGTTTCACTTTGACAATGATATATGAGTATAATTAAACTTGTCAATCCGGCTGGCCAAAAATCTCTAATGAGCCAAAACGTAGATAAGGGCGAGTATGCCCCGAACAGCTATCCAGTAATTATTGTGCCACAAGGGTTTCTAGTATGTTTACGAAAATTAGTCCCCCTGCCAAAATGTCCGACTACTTAAGTGATGTCTCCATATCTGACGGCAAGACAAAAGCTACCAATTTTTGAGTAGCAATGGGTAAATCTGTCCAACAATTACGTTACAGTTTCAAACCCGGACTGAGCGCTAGACTATATTTTTCGATCAGATATTGTTGACCATCGTAGAGTGCTGCCATCGGTAATGAACGTAAAAAAACATCCAGGACAAATACCAGGTTTTGCGTTTGATTGCGGTTCAAATCTGCTTCAGCGGGCTGAATTAGCCAATCATAAATTTTTTCAGAAATTCGCAGGCGCTCCGCACTAGAATAACCCAGGTAAAGGGAAGAATAGAATTGTTGTAAAATTTCTTCAATTTTCCCTTTGGGCAGTGGGGTGGCGTAGGGGCGTAAAGAGCGATCGGGTAAGGATAAAATTACTTATAGGCGATCGCGCAAAATAATCGGATAAATCACTGCCGACTGCGGGTCAATCTCATCAAGTAACACCGGCTTTGTTTCCAAACAAGCATCCCGGAAAAAGTTATCTAATTCCGCCAATTGTAACGCTTCAATGACATCTCTGGCTTGGCTCAAAGTGGCTTGATTCGCATCAGTTTGCAGCAACAAGCTGACCAGGTGGCGATACACAGGTTCCACCGTTTCGGTAAAGTTAAACTGCACATCAGTATTAATCGCCACTAAATCACTGCGTAAAGATTGCCTGGTCTGATAAGCATTCAAATAAGCCGCTTTTGCCCCTGGGATATTCCCCTGATTTTTTGAAATTCAACCCAACTGACTGGATGACCGAGCAACTAGATAGTCGCCCTTAATTGCCTGGGGAATTTCTAGGGCTTTTTCCGTTAATCTTTTGGCTTCAGCCCATTGGTGATTTGCCGCATATATTTTCCCCAGTTGATCCAAGCTATAAGCTTCCGCCCGTAAATCTTTGATTTCCCTGGCTTGCTGAATTGCGGTGACTAATAAATCCGCGATATTTTGATAATTTACGGTCTCTGGACTGGGGGCTGATTGCCAGATTTGAAGTAAGTTTTATGCCAGATATACTCTAGGGTAAATTGAACGACGCCTCGGAGAAATCTGGCTGATATTTGACTGGATATCCGGGCTTAATTTGCTGGCGGCTACCCATTGCGGACTTTTGACTAATAAACTAAATTGATTGAGTTGAATTTATTCTCGTTTTAAGTCGGTTTGCGCTAAGGAGATTGCCTCTTCATAGTAATCAAAATAACTGGAAAATTTACCCAAATATTTGGCAATATTGCCAACACGGGAAAGATTAGCACTAATATTAGTTTTTGCCCCTAATTGATCGCTAATTTGCCAAATTATAAAAACCCTTTGACTTGAAGTAAATTGCCCATGCTTTGTAACGCCACCCCTAAACTTCTCAGGCTATCTGCTTTAAGCCAAGAATCCGGTTGACTTTTCAACTGTTCAAAAATATTTTATAGTATTTTTTTATCCGGGCGATATTGTCCCAATGATTGTAAAGCTTGGGCTTGATTAATTTGACTCCCTAATTTTCCCGTTTCATTGTTGGCTTTCTCATAGACCGATTCAGCTTTAATCGAAGTTTCTAACGCCTGCTGAGTTTGCCCTTGGGCAAGTTGTAAACTCCCCTGAGTATTTAAGGCTTGGGCAAAGATGGCTAAACCTCTTTGATCCAGTTCTCCTTGATTTTGTAACAAACGCAAATAGAAATTGCCCCTTCTGCTTGCTGCCATTCTCCTACTTTTTGATAAGCAGAGGAGAGATAATTTAAGCTTAAAGCCTGATTGAAAATTTCCCCTTGTATTTCGTAGTCTCTCGCTGCCTGTTGCCAAAGGCTGACAGCAGCAGAAAACTGTCCGATTTGATACAGATTTCGGCCTTCCTTTAGCCGCGCTTCCGGGGTTTGGGCTAGGGTTTGAGTCTGAAGTTGAACAACTTGTGCCTGACTGGGATAAAATTGCGGAAAAACTGGCCATCCCGTAGTCACCAATAAAATTGTCACCAAGAAAACACCAATGAACCGCCAATCACTTTGCCACCATAAGCGGTTTGGTTTTTTATGGTTAAATCTGGGTTTAATTTTTAACCACACAATATTTTTATCGTGTTTTAATCGCGATCCTTACCGATAGATAGGCTTGATTTAATTTTTGTCAAAAATCCTGAAGCTATTGCCCTGTAATCAAATTCCCCAAATAATGTATAGCACGATCGCGGCTGTTTTGTGATTCATCCGCTGTCATGGCAAATTGAGGCAATTCCCTGGCATTTTGCTTTTCTGATTTCTGGTGGCGGTTGAGAAACGGAACAGTCGCGCCAAACCCAAATTTGATGGCCATATCTGACGATCCATTGTCTCAACCACGCCATTCCTTCCAGCAAAAGCAAAACATTTCTGGGATCGAACGAAAAGGACGATTTCTCCTGGTTTAAGCGGTTCTCGGGCAACCTAAAGTGGTGATATATAACACCGCTTCATCTTCGGGAATTCCTAGCACTTGATTGACTTGATCGTCAAAAAATCCACCAATTCCACTGACGCCGACCCCTAAGTACAGCGCCCCCAAGTTGATCCGTTGTCCCAGGTGTCCCGCATCTAAGTGCAGATAACGATAAGCGCGATCGCCGAATTTTTCCACTGCCTTTTTCAAATCGGCAGTATGAAATATCACCGCTGCGGCATCGCGACCCAACTCTTGCCCCAAACAGAGATAATGTAACTCTTGGCGGAAATTCTTAAACCGCACTTGTCGTAATTCTTGGGCCATCGGTGCATAGTAATAACAGCCAACATCTAAACCATTCACCGATAACACCGCCACAAACGTAGAAATAAGCTGGCGATCGAAAAAGTCTGGAGACGGATCTAAGCCTTGATAGCTGTAGTGACTTGGGTGATAAGTAAAGTCCAGAATCGCATTCAGTTGGGCTAAAGCGATCGCCCCTCCATTGTACTCACGAGTCGAACGCCGTCGCAAAATCGTCGTTTCCAGTCCCGTGAGGCGATCGCCCCAATCAATCGGCTGGCTTTTCGTAGACACCTTGGTACAAAAGGGAAAATTATATTTATCATCTTCCGAAGACCGATCCACCATTGTCCAGCCTTCTTGTCCCGTGGTATCCGCATCAATTTTGGTCGCTTGATGACAATAAGCCAGCAACTCACCATCTCGAATATCCGGGTAGTCCTTTTTCACCCCTGACGGTAAAGCCGTCCGATAAGGCGGTAAATTTTCATCCAGTTTTCGCAAATCCGCCAAAGGCATCAGAGTCGTCACCGCTTCTTGATCCGGGTCTAAATAAAGCAGTTCATTCAGGGCATCATCGAGAAAGCCCCCAATTAAATGGGGTCGATAGTCCGTAAACGATCCTGCCAACTCAATATTGCCCAACAAATGACCCGTATCCAGAAAAACCCGCCGATAAGCCCGGTCTTCATAACGCCAAGCGGAACGATAAAAAACCGCCGTAGTCGCTAAAGCCAATTTGGTCGTATCAAAAGCCGGATGCCAAAACGTGGCACTTTTCAACGTCGGCCAAACATCACTATCCCAAAACCGAATCAAAGAATGGGTTTTTGTCTGATAATTGTAAAGTCCAGGGGGCAACTCCGCCGTCCCCAAAGAGATTAAATAGAGTTCTGCCGGGTACAGCCCTCCCGCTGAAGGAGCCGCCCTTAGATACAACGGGGTTCCCATCATCGTGCTGACTTTAGCGGTTAAGCCATAGCTACAAAAGAGTAACCGCGATAAACGTTCTAACCCTGTGCGGGCCGGGTCGTGTTCTAACTCCGGTCGTTTTTTCAAATAAGGCTTTAAATCAATCGTCGCACCAATCTTGTAATCTTTGAAAGGCACTGGCTGCTGTGACCAGTCTATAAAGTGCTTTTTACTGGCCAAAGTTTCTGGATCGTATTTGGTGCGCTCGTGGTAGTGTTGGGCAATGGAAAATTGCTGTTTTGCCATAAAAGCAGGATGGTTGGTGTAATTACTGCTTTCATCTTGACATCTGAGATGACTGGGATGCACCCTCAGCCAGAGAAAGATTGCTCCTGGGCTTGATTCCTGGAACTTAGCCATCACAGCGATCGCCCAATTGTGCAAATCGGTTCGCCTGTGATGCTGCTAAAATTTTAAAAAATTAAAAAAAGCTAAAAAAAACCTGAATAAATTTACAAATTGTTACATTTGTTCATAAAGGATGTGATTCATCCCCGCCCTAGTAAACACCCAATAGATATAGAAGAGAGAAAAGAGATGCCTAGAAAAGAGAGGAGAGAGAGGAGTGCAGGGGAGCGGGGGTGCGCCACGCCAGCCCTAGGGGTGCAAGGCTGCGCCACGCCAGCCCTAGGGGGGATATTTTTCTCCTCATCTCCTCTGCTCCTCTGCTCCTCTGCTCCTCTGCTCCTCATCTCCTCTGCCGACGGCGGCCTCCCCCGCTCCTCCGCTCGACGGCGGCTCCCCCGCTCGATGGCGGCTCCCCCGTTCCCCGGTCCCTATTCCCCGTTCCCTATACATTTTGGCTCAGGCTACTATCAGGCAGTACAAAATGCAAAAAGTCAATAGTGAAGAGGTACTCAAACAGTATGCAAACGGTCAACGTAACTTTGAGTATTTAGATTTAAGTGAGAATAACTGGTTTGAAGCCAATTTACGCGGAGCCAATTTCACTGGCAGTAACTTAAGTAAGGCTTATCTGCCTTATGCGAATCTCTCTCTCGTCAATTTGCGCCAAAGTCAACTCACTCACGCGGAACTCAGTGATGCCAAACTCGCGCAAAGCGACCTCAGCCAAGCTAACCTGAGCGAGGCTAATCTTTGTCGGGCAAATTTACGCAATGCCAACTTACGAGGGGCAAATCTCGCTGGGGCTAATCTCACTAAAGCTGATTTGTCTAATGCAGATTTAAGTGACGCTAACTTAAGTGATACAAATTTAACCGGCGCCAATTTATATAAAGCGAATTTAAGTCATGCTAATTTAACGGGTGCAAATTTTTTTCGCGCCACAAGGGTAGATTTTACCGATGCTTATTGGGATGAAACCACAATTTATCCCGACGGGTATCGTCGCAATGATGACTCTGTTTGAATTTCTGTTTGAATTTCTGTTTGAATTAGTGAGTTATAGTTGTTTGGTTATAGTTGTTTGGTTATAATTGTTTGGTTATAATTGTTATATTGGTTGACTTGATTTATTAATAATGATTATTTAAATAATTTGCGGATCATTGGCAAATTATTTATGGCAAATTATTTATTTTTTTGAAAATTATCTGCCATAAACCTGTTAATTGTATGTTAATTGTTTTTATAAAATATGTATTTATCTGGTAAAAATAAATTTTCACAAAATCATAAATTACCGCCAATATGACGGTAATTTATGATTTATGATCTACAGGGGCTTTATGGGGGATTAACTGGCATAACTGGGTTCGAGTTCGGGCAGCCACTCGGTGACTTCCTCCCATCCCTGACCCTTGCGAATCGCGATCGGTTCATCACCACTTAAATCCAGAATCGTGGAAACTTGATAGCCCGGATCTTCTCCGGTATCGATAATAATATCCACTAATTTCTCCAGTTGATCGAATAATTCGGCTGTACCCAGGGTTCCGTAGTCTTTTTTGTCCGGTAGATGGGCAGAAGTAGAAATAATAGGACTTTCCAATGCATTGAGTAATGACAAACAAACCGTATTTTTGGGCACCCGAATTCCGGTGGTTTTCCTTTTGGGATCCATGACGAGTTTGGGAACTAACTTGGTGGCAGGCAACAAGAACGTATAAGGCCCAGGAATCAAATGCCTGATAATCCGATAGGCGCGATCGCTCACTTTGGCATAAGTGGCAATATTAGATAAGGAAGGACAGAGAAAGGTTAAGGGCTTGTCATTGGACAAACGCTTAATTTGCCTAACCTTTTCCACCGCTGATTTAACTCGAATATCGCAGCCGATCGCATACACGGTATCCGTGGGATAAAGCATGACGGCGCCGTTACTCAGTGCGTCTTTAATCGGTTCAATGCTACGCAACTGAGGATTGTCGGGATGAATGTGATAAATTGTGGCCATAATAATAAGTCATCGGTTTTTACAAAAGAAAAAAATTTTTTTCCCTGGCTGTCACGCTGGATTAGACACCACTATGCATTCTAATCGGTAAAATTGAAACCGGGTTTCTTAATTTTTGGCTGGGTGGCAGCATTTATTGAGGTTAGCGAGAACCGATCCATGAAAAAAATTGCTTATTTGGAATGTCCCACCGGCATTGCTGGTGATATGTGTTTGGGTGCTTTAGTTAGTTCAGGTGTCCCCTTGGATTATCTGGATGAAAATTTGTCTCGACTGGGGATTTCTGATGAATATCACCTGAGAAGCGAATTGGTTCATCGCAATGGTCAAGTCGCTACGAAAGTTTATGTGGATTTGTCCACAGGCGATCGCGCAAAGGGGATCGCAAACGCGAATCGCCCCCAACATTTCCATGACCATGACCATGACCATGACCATGACCATGACCATGACCATGACCATGACCATGACCATGACCATGACCATAAGCATGGTCATAAGCATGACCATGAGGGTAAACATAAGCATGACCATGACCATGACCATGACCATGACCATGACCATGACCATGACCATGACCATGACCATGACCATGACCATGACCATGACCATGACCATGACCATACCCGACATTTGCCAGAAATTGAGGGAATGATTAAGGCTGCCAAGTTACCGGAAAGGGCAGAATTTTGGAGTTTGGCGGTATTTCGCCGACTGGCAGAAGCAGAAGGGGCGGTGCATGGGGTGTCTCCGAATCAAGTCCATTTCCATGAAGTTGGGGCAACCGACGCCATTGTGGATATTGTGGGGACTTGTTTGGGTTTGGATTGGTTGGGGATTGACAGTAATTCCCAGGGATGGCCTGCTTTGTCTTGTTCTCCCTTGCCGACGGGGGGTGGGACGGTTTGGGCTGCCCACGGACGTTTGCCCGTACCCGTCCCCGCAGTGCTCCAGTTGCTGCGATCGCGCCAAGTGCCGATTTATGCCAACGGAATTGAGAAAGAATTAGTCACACCAACCGGGGCAGCGATCGCCGTAACATTAGCCACGAGTTTTGGCCCACCCCCAGCCATGTCCCTGCACCACATTGGGTTAGGGGCTGGTTCACAGGATTTTGCCATTCCGAATATTCTGCGTTTGTGGATTGGGGAATCGGCACCGCTTAATCAAAAATCCTTGACAGATGAGACAAATGAGACAAATGAACTGACCAAAAACCTGGAAACAATTGCGGTATTGGAAACCCAGATCGACGATCTCAACCCCCAAGCGATCGCCTATACCTGCGATCGGTTATTTGCGGTTGGTGCGATCGACGTATTCACCCAACCCATTGCCATGAAAAAATCCCGCACGGGCATTTTGCTCACGGTTATTTGCCACCCAGAAAAAGTCTCCCCTTGCGAACAAATAATTTTTCAAGAAACCAGCACCCTGGGAATTCGTCGCTCCACCCAACAGCGGCATATTTTAAATCGAGTCATTCAGAAAGTGGCCACAAAGTTCGGAGAAATTCCGGTCAAAGTTGCCACCAATGAAGCAGGAAAAATTATTAATGTTCAACCAGAATATGAAGACTGTGCTGCCCTAGCCAAAAAACATCATCTCCCGTGGCGTGAAATCCATCGACAAGCATTAGCCGCATGGTACAGCATCAATTCCGTTTAAATAGTTATCAATAAAAACAGGAAACGGGGAAAATAATTGATAATTAATAATTAACAATTGATAATTAATAGCCAAAAATTATCAATTATCAATATGGTTCAGTAATGCTTATATTACCAGGTAGTTTTTGAGCAGTTGATAAACTGGCACTTTTGCTTCTCAGAGAGAAAATTTTGAAGTGCTAAAATAATAGTCAGCCGGATCTGCCTTGAAATATAGCTTGGAACTTAAATCAGATGTTGGCGCTAGGAAGATCAATCATCGTCTGTGATGAACATCACGGAACGAAGAGGGGTGAAACCCCTAGATTTGTAGGGTGGGCAAATATTGCCCACCCTACGTTATAAATAAAAGTGTAGTGAAATAGATTTGTAGGGCGGGCAAAATATTGCCTCCCCTACGTTATAAATAAAGGTGTAGGGTGAGCAATATTTTGCCCACCCTACGTTAGCCTAAAATAATTGTAATTGATCCTGACTATTCGGTTCGGCTGATTTTATTTTTTCGGCCTCATCTTCCGCAAAAAACTCCTCTTCTCCCGCTAATAAACTATTCGCAGCGGCCAGCATTTCCTCCGCAATATCTTGCAGGTCTTCTCGATTTTCCAGGTAAGTTTTCAATGCTGATAATGGATCGATACCCCCACCAGCCCCTAATTCCGGGAGGCGAGGTGACATTAACTGACTGACTAATTCTGGTTGAATTCGGTAGTTATGGGCTTCATTTAAACAATCGTGCAATACCGTATTATCAATTTGGTCTATTTGTTGCGGTTGTAACTGATAAATCAGCCGGACGATCGCATCTTTAATCCGATGTTTTTTAATCGCTTTGACTAACTTGGCTTGCGGTTCTGCGGCCTCGGAAACGTCAACCCGAATGGTGCAGAATTTGCGAACGGGAATGGGACAAAATTGCCAGTGACATTTGCCCGGTTCTACTTCTACTAAGACATAGCCTTTTTCTTCTTTTTCTTCACTAAAATCTACCCGTTCAATACTACCCGGATAAACCACTGGGGGATTATTGCCCGGATTGAGGTTTTGGTGACGGTGAACATGACCTAATGCTACATAGTCAAATTGCGGTTTTGTGAGTAAAGAAAGCGGAATGGTGAAGCCTTTCCCAACCGCTAAGAATCTTTCAGCCCCATATTCGGCATTGTCTACCATTAAATGTCCTAAAAGTACCGTGGGCACTTGTGGGTTTAATTTTCTGATTTCTCCTTCGAGAACCGTGGAAAGGCGATCGATTAACAGATGATTAATTTCTGAAAGAGATAGTTTTTCCGTCTCCGGTCGGGTTAACAATGTAGAACGAGTTAACCACGGTAAGGTGATAACTTGAATTGACCCGTTTTTGGTTTCAATTCTATGAGTTTCCAGGGAGTCGCCAACAATAAATCCCGGTACTCCTAATGTGCGATAAATACAAAGACTTGCACCCCCTTGTCCTAGGGAATGTTGGTCATGGTTGCCGACGAGTAAGACTGTGGGGATTTTGGCGTCGGCTAACCGGCGAAATTGACTGGCAAATGCTTCCTGTACAAATGGCGGTGGGGTGGCGTCGGGAAAGGCATCTCCCCCAAAGAGGACTAAATCAACGTCAGAGCCGATCGCGCGATCGATACAAGTGGTTAAAGTAGTAACAAAATCCTCCAATCGGGTATTTTGTCCCGTTTGTGGGTTGGTTTTCCCGTGAGAAAACCCGCTACCGATATGAATATCCGACAAGTGGAGGATTTTAATCATAATTGTTGTTGGTTGTTTGTTGGTGGTTATTAGTTGGTGGTTGGGTAGGGATTCTTTTGTGGTTATTAGTTATTAAGTGGATTGCCCTAACGAATAACGAATAACCAAGAACGAATAACTAAAAACCAACAACTAACAACCAATAACTAATCACCAAAATTAAATATGTAGACCACATTCGGTTTTGTCACTGTCACGCCAACGACCAGCCCGTTCGTGTTCCCCATGTGCCACAGGAGTGGTCAAGGGTTCATCACCAATGCTGGCATAACCTTGGTCGTGAAGTACATTGTAAGGCACCCCATAGTCAAATACATATTTCCAGGTTTCTTTGCGCGTCCAGCAAGCCAGGGGGTTAATTTTTAGACGACCGTGCTTGTCGATTTCAAAGATCGGAATTTCTGCACGAGTTGAGGCTTGATCTCGGCGCCGACCATTAATCCAAGCTTTTACATTTAATTCATCCATTGCCCGCTGGAACGGTTCGACCTTGGTCAATACATGGAACTGATGAATATCCTTCTGCCACAGGGCATAGCCGTGCTGATGAGCAAATTCATCGCGATCGCTGGCTTCTCGGTTCTTGTAAATATAAAGGTCTAAATTATAGTGGGCTTTGGATTTTGCCACTAAATCTAAAGTTTCTTGAAAATGGTGCAGGGTATCGACAAATATGACTGGCACCGGGGGGTTGGGTTGCAGGTCACGGTAAAGCATATCCATGATTACCATGCCAGTGACACCAAAAGCAGTGCTTTGCACCAGTCCTTGTCTCATATTGTTGATGCACCAAGCGAGAATTTCGCGGGGATGAGCGCCTTCAAATCTTTGGTTGAGCTCATCGAGGTCAAAACTGATGGGTTGAACTGGTGCTTTTAGGGTGTGAACCATGTGACGCTGTTTTTTATAACCTTGGTGTATATTCACTAAACCAAATAGTATCAGATTTGTCAATCAAATACACACATAACTCGATCGAGAATGCGGATTTTTTGTATATTTTTGTAAATGTCTAATTACCAATATTTAATTATATAAGTATAATTAGTTGGTAAGTTATTCCTCAGTTATTCCTCAGTTATTCCTCAGTTAAAAAGCCCGATCGTGATCGCCTGGACTGGGATAAAATCAGGAAAATCAAGGGTTTGAGAGGCAATTCATGGAATTAATTTTTTACACAAAAGCAGGTTGTCACCTGTGCGAAGACTTGCAGCAAAAGCTAAAACAAGTTAAAGGGATAGATTTTGAGTTAGAAATGCGAGACATTACGACTCGTAAGGATTGGTTTACTGCTTATCAATATGAAATCCCGGTCTTAATCAAACAGACCAATACGGGAGAGGAACTGCTGCCGCGACTTTCCCCAAAAGCCACAGTAGAAGATTTGACACTTATGTTAAAGAAATTTTTTCCCAGTAATATTTAAGCGTAATATTTCCGAGTTTTGAAATCGGCAATTTCTACTACCACCTCTATTTCTAACGTAGGGTGGGCAAAACATTGCCCACCCTTATAGTTGGTTGAATTAAGATTGATACAATTCTGAGGGGGCGCAAGCATTGATCCCCTACGAATTTTTTATTTCGGTATTATCCAGCAAAATTATGCTTTAATTATGCTTTAATTATGCTTGAAAAATTTGGGCTGCGGTTAATTTTAATTCTGTAAAAACCAAAAAATAGATGATTTTATCATCGTGAAATTGCTTAACTTCGTCCTCCCCATCAACCATAGTATAAACGGAAATAGTCGGAATTTTAGCATCACCAATAAAGCGGCCACTACCTAAACCAAAATAGCCTAAAATCCAGTATTTTCGTATCCCCATTAATTCATAATATCCCAATCTTTTCAGATAATAATACCATTTACAAAAATTCATACAACAGCCCTTAACATTCTTCGGGTGGGCAGGCATATTTTACCCACCCTACCAGATATGATCGTGGAATGCCTGCCCACCTTACAATATAAATACTTATTGTTGCATAATTTTTTGTAAATGGTATTATTTTGGGGCTACAGCCGCCTGATTTGCGAGAATATACAGGTTTGGGGGTGATTTAGTCGTTGGCGATCGCGTAAAGAAACCGGGTTTCTATCAGCATCTCTGTTTTTCCGCAAAGATTTGCGAAAGAAACCCGGTTTCTCAGTTGCGGGGATGAGGTAAAATAGGGTCACTGTCCTGAACCAACGGCTATGGATGAACAACAGCATCAGGCGGATGTAGCCTAGTGATTAATGAATGTCTTTCAAAAGGATGAGGTGATGATAGATGCAAGCTATTAATATACAAATTCCCATCGAATTAATTGAGCAAGGTGAGACGGCAGTTTTGGAACAAATTGCCATGCAGCTTTATGAAAACAATATATTTACGTTTGGGCAAGCACGTCGTTTGTTGAATTATTCCGTGTGGGAATTTCAAAAACTGTTGGGAGAAAATCATATCGATCGCCAATACGATAAAAATGATTTAGCAGAGGATATAGAAGAAATTAAATCAGGATTGTGGGATAGTGAAAATCATTTGTAATGCTACACCGTTGATTAACTTTGCCAGTATTGGTCGCTTAGATATCTTAAAATCTCTGTTTACTGAGATAGTCATTCCCAAAGCGGTTTACTCGGAAACCGTTGAATCAGGATTTCCTAACTCTGAAACCATTGTTAATGGGATTAAAGCAGGTTGGCTTAAAGTTAAGCTAGTGGAGGAGATGTCAGAATCGATCTCTTTAGAATTAGATGCTGGAGAAAGGGAGGCGATCGCTTTAGCACTGAGTGAACAAAAAGCCAGGGTTGTATTGGATGAAAGAAGAGCCAGAAAAGTGGCGCAAGAGTTAGGATTAAATGTAATTGGCACTTTAGGAATTTTGATTTTAGGGAAACAAAACCGGATTATCCCCCAGGTTAAACCCCTGTTAGATGCAATGATGACAGAAGCCCAATACTGGGTTAATGAATCTCTGTATTATGATGTTTTGCAAGCGGTTTCTGAGGATGAAACTGAGAGGCTAAACAATTTATGAATTTTGGGTTTGGGGAAAGAAACCGGGTTTCTACCCATATCTCTGTTTCTACACAAAGATTTAAGCAAGAAACCCGGTTTCTGGGAGGTTTTTGAGTCGCGGTGGGGGTCAAAGAAACCGGGTTTCTACCAGCATCTCTGTTTCTTCACAAAGATTTTCTAAAGAAACCCGGTTTCTGGGATTTTTATCAATATAAATGACCAATAGTAATGAAACCCGATTTGTAACCCTAGTCCCCGACAAAGGAGAAAATGAATGAAACCTCAATATCCTCTATTTTCCCAAGTAGCCCTCACTGAAGACTTACCCCAATATCATCTCAAACGGGGCGATATTGCCACGATTGTTGAACATTATCATAACCCAGAGTCCCAAGAAGATGGGTATAGTTTAGAAGGGTTTGATGTTCCTCAAATTACCATTGAAGTGACGGCATCACAGATTATGCCCCTGAGTGACTATTTGAGAGAGGAAGCAATTTTAAGTAAATTTCGCAACCTGTCAAAACACCGACAAAAACAACTGGAAGAATACCTTGATTCTCTTGTGCAAAAAGACCAAACAGCCCCGGTAAATTAAGATTTTTTTAGCGTCTGTGGGGTAAAGAAACCGGGTTTCTAGCAGCATCTCTATTCCTTTACAAAATTTAAGCAAGAAACCCGGTTTCTGAGTGGTTTATGGAAAGTTTCTGAGTCGCGGTGGGGGGTGGGGTGAGATGAACTACGAAAGTATTTTTACTTCATATTGCTCAAACGTACCATCTTCTGATACCAAGGTTAAACCTTCAGATTTGGCTTGGGCAATCAATAATCGATCGAACGGATCTCGATGATGGAAGGGTAACTTTTGTAATATCAATAAGTGCGGCAGATGAATGGGGATAATTTGAATACCGCTGGGAAGGATAAAGTTGATGACAATTTGTTCGAGTGGAATTGCCAGATCGAGTTTACCGAGGCTGGTTTTAATGGTTATTTCCCAGAGGCTAACAATACTTAGATGCAAAGTGTTGCTTTCATCCTCGATCGCTTCCCTTGCGGCTTGGCTAAGATTTGGGTTGCCTTCTATCAGCCAAATAAAAATATGTGTATCTAATAATAAGCGCATTACATATACTCAGCAAAATCATTGAGGGGGGCGTCAAAGTCTTCGGCAATTTTTATTTTGCCCTGCATACAACCAAATAAATTTTTACGGCTGATTTTTTGGTCTACAAATAGGTTCGGCTGTTGTTGCCACTCGGTAATTAAGTAGGAAACAAGTTGCAACTGCTCTTGGCGATCGAGTTGGGTGACTTCTGCTAAGACTTTTTCTAGGAGAGGACTCATTATTTACCTCAACTTTGGAATTTCTTTGATTATACTACTTTGGTAGGGGAAAGGGGGAAAAAGTCTGGAAAAAGAAACAGGGTTTTTAGTAGCATCTCTGTTTCTTCACAAAAATTTAAGCAAGAAACCCGGTTTCTGAGAGATTTCTGAGTCTCGTTGGGGGAAAGAAACCGGGTTTCTACCAGCATCTCTGTTTCTCAGCAAAGGTTTAGGAAAGAAACCCGGTTTCTGGGATGCGGGGCTGAGATGCGGGGATGGGGTAAAATGGGAATGCTATCCTGAAGTTGTTGCACCATGCTAACCACGGAAACTGAAATCTTAGCTATCCTTCGCAATCTACCCCAACCCGCCCTGGAAAAAGCTAAAATATTATTAGACTTTTTAGCTTGGCGGTATCAAAATACCTCGCCCAAAGGAGCAAAATCGCCAGTTTGCGGGGAAAAGCCACAGGTGATATAACCACTGATGAGATTCTGAATTTAACGCGGGGTGAGGAATGACGAATTTCCTCGTGGATAGTAATATGATTCTGGATAGGGTAAGGGAAGATTACCGGGCTATCCCATATCAAAATTAACTCGGCTGTACCTTGAACTCAATTACTCAGGAAAAAAGGTGATGAAAGGGATTCAATTTGTTGTGAATGAAGCTGGAGAAAAACAGGCTGTATTAATTGATTTGGCTGAGTGGGGTGAGCTATGGGAAGATTTCTATGATGTGTTGGTGGCTCATACTCGTGAGCATGAGGAAGAGGTGTCTTGGGAGGAGTTAAAACAAGAAATCCAGGCAGAAGCTTATGGCAAATGAAGGGTATGCTGTCCGGTTTAAGAAGTCGGCGGCTAAGGAACTGCGATCGCTTGATATCAATCTCCAGTTAGACATTGGGGAGGCGATCGATAGCCTGAGTTTTGACCCCCGTCCGCCCGGAGTGGTAAAATTGAAGGGGGACGATAATCTCTATCGAATTCGCATCGGTGATTATCGTGTAGTTTATGAAATTGATGATTCCGAAAGGGTGGTTCGGATTGTGCGCGTCAAGCATCGTCGGGATGTCTATCGGAGTTGATTTAAGGATGCCGAATGGGGGCAAAGAAACCGGGTTTCTAGCAGCAACTCTGTTTTTCCGCAAAGATTTTCCAAAGAAACCCGGTTTCTGAGTCTGGGGTGGGGGCAAAGAAACCGGGTTTTTAGCAGCATTTCTGTTTTTCCGCAAAGATTTTCCAAAGAAACCCGGTTTCTGAGTCTGGGGTTAACTAGGCAATCCAGATATTTGTGGATAAAATCTGTAACTATTCATTTGTAACAGCCCGATCGCTGTGAGGAGTAAGAAAAATGAAGTTACGCGATTTGTTAGCCCAGGTATCGAATATTTCCCATCAGCCTGCTGAGGCGGTTTTGGATCGAGAAGTGACGGGTTTAAGTACCAATTCCCATGCTTGTAAGCCTGGAGACTTGTTTATTGGGATGCCAGGAACACGAGTGGATGGGGGGACGTTTTGGCCGTCAGCGATCGCTTCTGGGGCGGTTGCGGCAGTCATCACCCAGGAAGCCGCCCAAAAACAACCCCCAGAAACCGCCACGGATCCGGTGATTTCGGTGACGGATATGACCCAAACTTGTGCTGATTTGGCGGCGGCTTTTTATGGCTATCCGGCAAAACAGTTGTCTATGGTGGGGGTGACGGGGACTAATGGCAAAACCACCACGACTCATTTAATTGAATATTTGCTGAATCAATATCCCGTCGCTTTGCTGGGAACTCTTTACACTCGCTGGCCCGGATTTTCCCAAGTGGCGGTGCATACGACTCCGTTTAGTGTGGAATTGCAAGAACAACTATCCGCAGCAGTGAAAGCGGGGGCAAAGTTTGCGGTGATGGAGGTGAGTTCTCACTCGTTGGACCAGGGACGAGTTCTCGGTTGTGGGTTTGAAGTGGCGGTGTTTACCAATTTGACTCAGGATCACTTGGATTACCATAAGACGATGGAGGACTATTTTGAGGCAAAGGCCCTGCTGTTTAGCGATCGCTATCTCCAAGGTCGGGCGGTGATTAATATTGATGACGACTATGGGAAACGGTTGTGTGATCGCCTCCCCAAAGAAAAATACTGGACTTATAGCATAGAAGATAGTAGCGCGGACTTGTGGACTGCTGACGTAACCTACAGTCCATCCGGTGTTACAGGCTTGTTACATACTCCCGTTGGTAATGCGGATTTCTCCTTGCCGTTAGTGGGTAAATATAATGTGTCCAATATGTTGGCGGCAGTAGGGGCAGCTTTACATTTAGGTTTGGAATTGTCGGAAATTGTGGCGGCATTACCCAACTTTACCGGAGTCCCCGGACGCATGGAAAAAGTGCAAATTACCCCCGATCAAGATTTAACGGTAATTGTGGACTATGCCCATACTCCTGATAGTTTGGAAAATGTCCTCAAAGCTAC
This sequence comes from Planktothricoides raciborskii GIHE-MW2, assembly GCF_040564635.1. Taxonomy (NCBI): domain Bacteria; kingdom Bacillati; phylum Cyanobacteriota; class Cyanophyceae; order Oscillatoriales; family Oscillatoriaceae; genus Planktothricoides; species Planktothricoides raciborskii. Next base: position 5,819,524 of record NZ_CP159837.1, on the reverse strand, counting down.
CCGTCCCTTTGTGTCCGGTGATTTAATTTGTGTGTTTGGTTGCGGGGGCGATCGCGATCGCACCAAACGGCCTTTAATGGGAGGAATTGCTGCCCGTCTTTCTGATAAAGCGGTGGTGACTTCCGACAATCCTCGGACCGAAGATCCAGAGAAAATTTTAGAAGATATCCTAGCAGGAATTGATCCAGAAACTTCACCTCTAGTAATCTGCGATCGGGCTGAAGCCATTCGTCGGGCAATTATGGAAGCAAAACCCGGTGATGGCATCGTAATTGCGGGAAAAGGGCACGAAGATTATCAAATTTTGGGCACCGAAAAAATCCATTTTGACGATCGCGAACAAGCCCGGGCAGCCTTAGAGGAAAAGTTGGCTTTGGTTAGCGAGTAATCAGCGATTTTTTGCGAACCACAAAGACACAAAGGACACAAAGATATGCCCTCCGTGTTCTCTGTGTCTCTGTGGTAAAATGTAAGTAGGTGAAGATAATTAATTGCACTTTTCGTTCCCCGCCGTAAATCCGTGGATTCCCGCCTTCGCGGGAATGACAGTTTTTATTTTAATGGGGTCTATGGTGCATTTATTTCTGCCCACCTACTTAAAAATCCTTGTGGTAATTTCGATGCCGTAGACGCGAAGCGGCATCAGGGTAGGCTATATGCTTCGCCCTGACTAAACCATTTATCTCTTTGTGTTCTTTGTGTCTTTGTGGTTAAAATCAAAAATGTTGTCAAATAAAATTATCAAAAAAACCATTAACAAATATGACCCATAAAATAGCGGAAGACTTCATCAAACAAGCCGATTTAGAAATCACACGGGGCAATTTGCATGGGGCTTGGGAAATTGCCGTGGATTTTACCAAAATTATTATGGAGTTTTACCACAACTGATTTAGGACTGCTATAGTAGAGGCTAAAGTTGATGAAAAAAATATTGTAGTTGGAAATGACTCAATATTTTTTCAGTGTAGATATGCGGATTGCTTTGATTGTCATTGCCCAAGAAAAGCTCTGCCAAAGCAGGGAGATGTCCCGGACAAGCCTTAATATCGAAAGTTATTCGATCGTATATTACTTCATATTGTTGTAATTTCTTTTCAAAATTCACACCTAAATAATATTGCTGAAGGCTATAACTTTTAATAGCTTGTTTTATTTCACCCCCCATACTTAGCCAAATTCTCTTTTGTACGCTGAAGCCAAAGCGTCCTCTACTGAACTTGACCCATAATCGATCAATAGTATGAAGATCAGACCTAGGAAAGTAAAAGGTATCGATTCTGTCTAGATGTGTCATGTTAGGATTTCCAAAGTAACGTCCCGATCCTCCTTCTCTTCTCCGATTCAACCAGGCTATTCTACCCACAATTCTGTTAGTTTCATCATTAGCTGCTCTCCACTTTCCACTTGCAAGCAAATCCCGTAAAACTGTATAGTCTATATTAAAATTGCTATTCAATGGAACGTCGTTCTTAATTAGTGGATAATCATCGTTAAGGAAGTATTTTTTTTCTGGATTCCAAGTAGCCGTTAGTTTTTCTCGCAAAAACAGGAACCACTTAAAAAGCTTTCTTTTAATTACACTCAAATATCTCATATAATAGGGGTTCTCGATTCAATGGAGTAGACTAAAGAAGGCTGTGAGCCTTTTAGCGGAGCGATCGGTAGGTAAACTGACATCACTATATTTATTTTATTTTATTAACTTTTTTGAATCGTTGAATTTTCTGGGATTTTCAATAAAACTGGCTTTAATTAACGCCTATAAAACTACCCGTTGCGGAGTGATCAGGTTCAATACCTTACTGATTCTGGAATGAACCTGATACTTTTAAAATGCCAGCATCTTTTCGTGACAAAATTTTTTTACTTCGATGTCACTCATGTTAACGTAGCAATATCAGGATAGAAGTTGATAGAATTACATTTCATCGGAAAAACAAGCTTCAATTATCTGTTTTCCATTTTGACGAGCTAGGTGAATTCGATGACGTCCATCAATAACTTTATACGGTTTTTGGCTTCTATCAAGAACTATTGGGCCAGAAGGTGTTTGACCTTGTTTCAGTGCTGCCAACTTCTTGTCCGACAAAACGCCATATGTTTGCTCAATATCAGAAAGTTTTACTGGATGAGATCTAGCCATACGTTCTTCAAAAGATTTTTTTGTATCAATTCATTGGGTTTTAAAGCCAGCAAACAATAGCTGTTTTTGACTTTCGATTTACCCGTGCCACTTTCTCCATTCGTTCAAGACGTCACTCCAGGATTGACCCTGAGATTGTAGCCATGTGACGGTTGGTTTTCCACACTTAATACAGGGTACCCCTTCTCTAGGATCTTGGCTTCTCTGGCAACTGCCGCAAACGTAGTTATCTCCATTTGGGTCAGCTTGGTATTTTGCAGATCTTGGGTAACTCACGGTTTTTTTCCTTCGCTGAGGTGGTTGTTGGGGCTCAGGATTAGCCCTTATGCAAACATCATCTCTGAAACTCTGCGTCCTGCCAAGTCGGAAACATCGGAGATTCGATCCGATAACTCAATCGGATTTGTCGGAAATGTCGGAAAGATCGGATATAATAGCTCAAACTTTACCACTATCCTTGATCTATGGACATCACGGAAGTGTTGAAACTGGCGGATGAGCTAGTTTTCACTCAGACGGGGAATCATTTGGACTATCTGCAAGAGGCGATTTTGCAAGGGACTTTGGAGGGTGAGACTTACGCGAAAATTGCGGAAGAGACTTATGCCAGCGAGGGTCATGTTAGAGATGTGGGTTCGGATCTCTGGAAACTGCTTTCGGAGGGGTTGGGAAAAGAGGTTAGCAAGGCGAATTTTAGAGCGGTATTAGAAAAAGCAAATTTTTATAATTATTCATCAGCAGCTATTGGTAGAGTTGGTAGAGATTATGTAACAATTAATAATGTTCATCTTTGTTCGGAAGCTCGCCGATCGCCTACCCATCGCCCTCAACCCCAACCAACTCAAACTCAAGCGCATATTGACTTAGCAAATGCGCCGGAAATCTTCAATTTTTACGGACGAACGGAGGAACTCGCGACCCTCGATCGCGCCATTGTTGGCGATCGCTGTCGTCTGGTGGCACTTCTCGGATTCGGTGGGATGGGCAAAACGACTCTAGCGTTGCATCTGATTGAACAAATTCAAAATCACTTCGAGTATGTCATCTATCGCAGTCTGCGCTTTTACTCGGATCTGGGTGCGATTCTCGCCAATCTGTTGCAGATATTTTCTCCTGATGCCGAGATTCCCGATCGCCTGGAAACGCAAATCTCCCAACTCCTCACCCATTTACTTCAGTCTCGCTGTTTGATTATTCTCGATGATTTGCAGATTCCCTTCCATACTGGCAAACTGGCAGGGGAAGATGGATCGGTTTACGAAGAGCATCGGCTATTTTTTAAGATGATCGCCGAAGTGACCCATCAGAGTTGTGTGGTGGCGATCGCAGACGAAAAACCTATCGCGATCGCCACCTTGGAAAAGCAAAACTATCCGGTGCGATCGCTGGTGTTGGGGGGTTTAGGTGACGCCGCAAAAGCAATATTACAAGCGCAAAATTTATCGGATTCAGAAACCTGGGATCAGTTAATCCATCTTTATCACGGTAATCCCCTTTGGTTAGAGTTAACCGCGACCGAAATCCGAGAATTATGTGCCGGTCGAGTGGCAGAGTTTTTAACATATCAAACCCTGGTTGTATGGGAACCTTTGCAGGCGCAATTAGCCCAAAAGTTTCATAGATTAACGGTAGCGGAAAAGAAGGCGATCGCCCAACTTGCCACTGCAACCGAACCCGTGACATTACTGCACCTGTTACAACTAACACAATTCTCCCCTGCTGAGTTTTTTAATGTGATGCAATCCCTCGGCAGACGCTTTTTTGTGGAAATTCAGGAACGAGAAGGCGTCACTCAATTTTTCCTCAATCCGGTGTTGAGAGAGTATGCGAAAAATCGGGGATGGGATTGAAGATTGCCAGGGGTAATGGAGATCATTAGACAAGAGAGACAAGAGTGCAAAATAACGGATTGAATTGTCGGGAATTCAACCTCCATTGCCCTTGGTGTCACCGCATCACCAAAGCCAATATCAATCTGAAGATTAATGCGAGTCCTAGTTCCTGACAAAAAAGCGGGTAACTTAATTCGGACTCCTTCATACTCTTGCTTTTCTTTAATCGGCGAACCGATCGCTTGTTCGTGCTTAAACTCAAGGCCATCTGGTTCTACCGGAATCTGACAAATCTCCCGAAATATTTCCTCTAAAGAGGAAACAGTTGACTCGCCATAACCTAGTAAATCTAAGTCTCGTGTAGGTCGATGGGTTTGGTTACTCCAAAGGAAAAAAAGTAATGCACCTTTGAGAATAAATTGATTTTGATAGGGCGATCGACTTAAACGGTACAAAAACCGCTCCAAAGCATAGCGGGTCAGAACCGATTGAAAGTCATCTTTTTGCTGCTGGGAAAAATTTTGCAGCTTTTGACGAACTGAAGCGGCTAGATTTTGATTGCTCTGGTTCATGTCAGTGACTCCAGATAAGGATAGATAACGCGAGTCACGCGACAGATTTGAGCATAATGCCAAAGTTCATTCATGGTGCAGCGATGGGTAAACCAAGATTCGCGCAAGGCTTCAAGCGCTACGTCAATCCCAATTTTGTGGCGATATTTAAAACAATCCACGACTGTTTTGGCCACACCGTACACCCGCACAGGCAGTCCGGCGCAGTAATGCTCCTCAATGCCCTCAGTCAAAGCCTTACCTGACATATACACAATTCGCAGAGGCAGAATATCGTCTTTTGGCGGGCGTGCTTTGTTGGCGATCGCCATCCAAACCTCAAAAGGAGCTTGGGTGGTCAGTCCATGAAACCGGAGTGCAGAAAGCAGACAAACTATCCCATGAGATACCCGCGCACAAGCTTCAACTTCGCTCTGATTTTCCGTGAGATCGTTTTCTGGGAGGGTGTAGACGCCACGAGCCGAGCGAACCAGCATCCCTTGCTGTTCCAGTCTCCGTAGGGACTCTGGATGAATCCCGTGCTTTCTCAAATCTCGCGATCGCATGATTCCCGCATCTCGGACAAGTTCGATCGCTTGTCTTGAACTAGGATTGGTCATATTGTTTGCCATATTGAATGCCGCTATCTCTAGTGATAAAATGTCGGTATTTTTTTTATTTTACCAACACTTTGTCACAAATAGGCGAAGGCATCTCTGGAAAGAGGGATGTAGGGGCTGTCCTATTCCCAGAACAATCTTGGCGATTCTTCAATAAAATTTCAGCGCGGTAATTTCGATGCCGTAGACGCGAACCGGCATCAGGGTAGGCTATATGCTTCGCCCTGACTCAGCAATTTATCTCTTTGTGTCCTTTGTGTCTTTGTGGTTAAAATCAAAAATGTTGTAAAATAAAATTATCAAAAAAACCATTAACAAATATGACCCATAAAATAGCGGAAGACTTCATCAAACAAGCCGATATAGAAATCACACGGGGCAATTTGCATGGCGCTTGGGAAATTGCCGTGGAAACATTAAAGCATTTTCCAGACCATGCAGAATTAAAAAATATGAGTATATTCTCGCCCATCCGAAATTGAAAACGGTTCCCCGCGATCCAAATCAAGATGTCCAGGCAGATATCGACTGGATTAAGGAACACCGGGCTGAGTATCGCGGTTGTTGGGTGGCGCTGAAAAACGGTAAATTACTCGCATATGCAAAAGATCACTTTCGGAGGTGATTAACCAAGTTGGGGAGATTAAGAATAGTGGCATTCTTATTACTGTAATTTACTAACGATACTTCTTTTTATTTTGGTCAAGAATTGTAATTTTTTTTACACCACAAAGACACAAAGGACACAAAGATATGCCCTCCGTGTTCTCTGTGTCTCTGTGGTAAAAAAATGTCAAACACATTATATTTCCCCAACGGTTCTAAATAAACATCGATCGCCTCTGTAGCTAATTCTTTAATAGACTTACCTTGACGGATAGCAACACTGGTTAGAAGTGGGTAATTTTTTTGGTCAATTTACACGGATCATCATCGGTTAACAAAGGCGATCGCAGAGGAAAAATTTGCTATTGTTTAGCAAATAATCCGCGATTTGTTCCTAACCACAAAGACACAAAGAACACAGAGGGATTTATCTCTTTGTGTTCTTTGTGTCTTTGTGGTAAAAAGAGAAAACCAAAATATCTAAGCTTCTAAGGGTAAAAAGATAGTTAGCACTTGACCTTGGTGCGATCGCTTTCTGACGATTAACTTCGCACCCAGGGCTTGAAATAGATTTTTGGTGGTACTTAAATTAAGGCTAATATTGCCAGTTTCAGGCTGAAACATCAGTAATTGACCAATCGACTTAAGTGGGGGAGTAGTCGCAGAACTAGGATCCCATTTATCCGCTTTAATTTCTGAATGTAACTGCATTTTTAATTGATTTCCAGCCAGCATCACTTTCACCTGCACATCACTGCCTCCGGAAACGGAAGAAATGAAGTTTTCTAAAGCACCCGTAAGCACTTGATCCAGCATAGTGGGGTCGGTGACAACTGGGGGCATTTTCGGCGGTAAAATTACCTCTAAATTTAAATTTCTGCGGCTGGCTTGTTTTTGCCACCGGGGAATACAATGGTTAAAGACATCTGCTAAAGAAGTTGAAGTCAGTTGTAACAGGGATCGGGTTTTTTCACAGGTTTCTAATTCTACTGCCCGGAAAATTAAACTAAAACGGTCAATTTGCTCGCTACATTCGCGGTCAATACTTTCTAATCGCTTAATAATATCCGCATCTAAATTACGCCGTTTTAATAACAACCGCGTCAGGGTGCGAATGGTGGTTAAAGGGGTGCGGACTTCATGGGCGATCGCCTGTAACAATTCCACATCCAAACTAGGAGATTGATTTGGGGTTTGATTCCGCAAATTTTTATCTCCCGTGGCCGAAAGTTTTGCTAAAATATGTTTAGAAGTGGCATTATAAGAGTGATTTTTTAAGGTTTTAATGGTAGTTTTTCCATCACCGGAGGGCATAGTCAGAGATTTTTGCTGAACTTTTTGGCTAAAGCGATCTTCCTGGTGACTAACAGAAACCACCGAGCCGCTAGTACCACTTAAAAGCTGGTAAGGTTTCCGCGTTGCTCTTGCCACTTTAGGAGAGAAATCCGCGAAATCCGCTTGATATTTTAAAGCAAGCTGACTAAACAGCATCACCGTTTTGTAATCCGGTATCAAGGGGACGAATTCGGCTAAATCATTGTCTAGCATTGATGCCATTTCTGGACTGCCCGTGAGGGTGACACGCGATCGCAATGCTTTGACCGCTAATTCTACTATTTTCGGCTCAAAAGAAAACTGAAATATGGGTTCATTTTGGGGAGATTGTCCCAAGGCCATGACTAAACTAAATTCTTTGGTTAACCAGACACAAAATTGCTCGTCGCTTAACGGATCGTTGGTGAGTGTCCGCACAATTTGAGGAAGGGCTAATTGGCGATATTGCTCCGCAACGCTATCGCGAACGCTCATCGAATCATCCCCCGGTAGTTGTGCTTCAGAAATAAATCTCCACGGTTCAAAATATTGAGAAAAATTTGCGGAGATATCCACCGGCAAAGCACTACATAACAGCACGCTATTCACCGAGTGACTCCGCAGATCCCCCGCGAATTTTTTATTAAGTAAAGGATGATTCTCGGTTTCTATGGTGGCTACTTCCCGTTGTAACAAACGAGAAAAGGCGGCGATCGCCCCATACCATTGCTGTTGGGCTGTGATGCGCCGATCTTCCTTGGTTGATTGTTGATATAGCCAGCGTTCGCGATCGACATTCACATCCCAACTCACGGCGGAAATTGGATCTAACGAACCAGCGATATCCGCATTGGCAGCAGCCAAAAGTTCACTAATGGTCGGTAATAGCCACTTATACAAAAGTCAACACCCCCAGAATGTTATCGTCAATTAATTAAATCAAGCTCCGGATAGGCCATTAAATCCAGAGAATTAAAGCCACCGAGAGAAGCCACCGATTGAGTTCCCTCAAATGTGGTGGCATTTATAAAATTCTTAAATGCTAACTCTAGACTAACGAAACTGTTACACTTAAGAAATTCGTAGAACCGAACTAATAAGTGGCAATATCCGATGCTTTACTCAGAGAAACTTATGGGCGATCGCCTCTCAGCATTTTTACAGACAATATTTTTACAGACAATTTACAGTCCAGAGGATTGTTTTAGCATAATCAGAGATTCGTGCGTCCGGGCGATCGCACCCGCCGACAAAAGCCATTCCAGGGGATCGAAGATCGTGAAACGATCGTTTAACCACGAGCGATCGCCCCTTGATAGGCTTGGACTTTTAAATCAATGCCCGTAATATCCGTCCCCACAACCACCGCATCCGCCCCAATTTCTAGGGCTTTTTTCGCCATTGCCGGGGCAGAAATTCCCCCTTCACAAATCACCGGCACCTGGAGAGTTGTCACCATTGCCTCTAACAGGTCAAAACCTGGAGGAGAAAAATTTTTGGTGGCGGCGGTGTAACCATAAAGGGTAGTGCCTACCATATCGGCGCCCGCTTTTTCGGCGGCGATCGCCGCTGCAATAGTATCCACATCCGCCATCACCATTTTGCCCAAATCATTGTGAATTCGCTGAATTAAACTAGCTAAAGATTCCCCAGGAGGACGCTTTCTTTCCGTAGCATCAATAGCAATAATATCCGCGCCCGCAGCCGCGATCGCCTCTGCATCCGCAAACCGAGGCGTAATATAAACCTCATAGTCTGGCAACGTTTGTTTCCACAAGCCAATAATCGGATAGGGCGTCTCAAAATTCTTTTGCAACTCTTCACGGACCGCTGACACATGGGCAGGGGTATCAATCCGCACCCCAGAAGCCCCACGCAGAATTGCCGCATGGGCGATCGCGGCAATGATTTTCGGTTCATATAACGGCGAATCAGCGGGTGCTTGACAAGATACAATTAAACCGGACACCAAACCGGACACCAATTTTTTATCTGTAGAATTGACCATTGGCATATTTTCGACTTCCTCACTAGGTTGCTGGTCAGCAGATTTAGACCTGAAATCTTAGTTTTACCACTAAAACGAAATCGCCATAAAATCCCCAGATAAAATCTCCAGCCCTGATTAATACCGCATTGGGTAAAATTCAAAACTGAATTTCAATAGTCAATTTTGCGAAATTTTCCGGAGCGTGGCTGAAGTTAAGCAAGAAGCAAATGAATCAATACTATATATGCACGATGGATCTGGACGATGTATTTGAGCCTTGTTACCGTAGAAATCAGATAGGGGATAAGCTGGGAGTTAGATCAAGGAAATTGCCCAAAGCCCAACCAAAATTTGGCACCAAATCTGTCTTTGGGTCAATAAATCTGGTTTCTGAACCTGTGTCTATGGTTTGAACGTATTTTGACAATTTTTGACAATAATTAAAGAGAGGAACTCTCTATGCTCGATCAAGGTTTAACTTGGATAGATTACGCATCTCAAGCGATGTTAAGTAATAGTCGCTGGATGACTTGGAATACTTTTTTAGCCTTAGTCCCGTTAGGGTTAAGTTTTTGCTTATTTAAACCAAGCACATCCCGCTGGTTTCCCTGGGCAGTTTGTTTGCTGATGGGTCTAACTTTTTTCCCCAATGCGCGACTTGTGGCATGGTTTCTCCGTCACCTGATTCCCGATTTAGGAATGCCCTATTTACTTGGTACATTGTTGCTCACCGTTGGTCTAATGATCGTGGATATTTGGGTGATTAAGCGATCGCATTCCCGTTCCCTAACTTGGTGGTTAGGCTTTTTAATTTTTATCAGTTTTTTACCCAATGCTCCTTATGTCTTAACCGATATCATTCATTTAATTGACGATATTCGCGAAGGCTATTCCGTTTGGATTATTACTTTGGCGTTGATTCCTTTATATTTAATCTTTATGATTGTCGGTTTCCAAGCTTATGTCCTCTCCTTAATGCACCTGGGAGAATATATGCAGGGCCAAGGGTGGGGACGATTGATTTTCTTCGCTGAAGTGATTATACATGGTTTGAGTGCGATCGCTATTTATCTAGGCCGATTTCTCCGGTTTAATAGTTGGGACATTATCACCAACACCCACACTTTAATCAACAGCGTCATGGAAGAGTTAATCGCCAAACGTCCCGTACTGGTAATGGTAATTACCTTTCTGGTAATTTCTGCCTTATACTGGTTAATGAAGTGGCTGACTTTAGGGGTTCAACAACTGAGTCATCATCGAAAAAAGATTAATTCCCAGTTTTTGTTAGAAAATCAAAAACATTGAACCGTATCGCCTAAATAAGGGGCAATTGATCAATCACCCCTAACCCTGGGCAAATAAACTATAGATCACATCTGGGGATAATCTGAGAATATACTTAAGAATTCAAAGAGTATCATTCGCGACGGGCTGCTTCTAAAAGCAGTCTTTTTTCTGAACGGGCGATCGCTCGATAAGTCGTTTCAAATGAAGTCGGTTCCACCGAAATTCCCGTCACCCCCCAGCGCACCAAATCATCGATAAATCTTGGATCCATCACCACCGCTTGACCGCAAATAGAACAAGGAATATTGAACGATTTCGTCAGAGTAATTAACTGCCGAATTGCTTCTTTCACTGCCGGATGAGGGGTTTCAAAGATATGTTGAAACTGGGGATGGTTGCGGTCTGAACCTAGTAACAACTGAGTTAAATCATTCGTGCCGATCGCAATCCCTTGAACCCCCGCTTTAACATAGTCCTGTAATAAAAATAATACCGAAGGGACTTCAGCCATAATCCAGAGTTGAAAACTATTCACCCGAGTCAGTCCAGTTTGTTCCACTTTTTGACGGCAAAATACAAACTCTTCAACACTTCGCACAAACGGCAAGATTAAATTAATATTAGTGTAACCATCATTTTGCACTCGATCCAGTACCGCTAATTCTAATTCAAATAAACTGGAATCAAGCAAATAACTAAATGTTCCATGTACCCCCAGGGCTGGATTTCTTTCTTCCGGTCCGAGATATTCATCGGCACGTAGATCGCAAGATCGATAAAAAACTGGACGGGGGAAAAAATATCGGGCAATTTTCGTCACTGCATCGCTCATTAAATCAATAAATTCTTGCTGATGTCCCGCTTCGATCCAATTTTGCGGGTTTTGCGGGCCAACAATATCTAAAATCATCAGTTCCGAACGCAACAATCCGACGCCATCTACCGGCAAATTGTCGATTTTTTCCAGAGATTTTACTTGACTCAAATTTACCATAATTTGAGTGACAATTGCTTCAAAATAGGCAGAGTTATATGCAGAATTAGATCCAGAATTATTATAGGCATAATTATTATATACAGGATTGTTGGGTAAACTCATTGGCAGACTATAAGGATCTGAATTCATAGACACAGGTGTTTTTTGGGGAAGTTGATTAAGAGTTTTTTTAACTTCGGAAATTTGGGATTGCATCTGGAAAACTTTCCCTCGATCTCCATTAATCAATAACAATTGACCCGACCTAATTTTTTTGGTGGCACCGATGACCCCAACCACCGCAGGAATACCTAATTCTCTGGCTAGGATTGCCGCATGAGAAGTCATTCCCCCCTGTTCGGCAATCACTCCAGCGGCTTCTTTTAAACAAAAAAGCGCATCCACATTTATTGTTTTGGCGACAATCATACTTTTGGGCGGGATAGTGGTTGGCAGTTGACCGTAATCACTAATCACAAATGCCGGGGCGATCGCTTCTCCAGGAGATGCCCCTACTCCCAGCAACCAAGGATGATTTTCACTAAAATTTGCCAGATTATCCCGTATATTTTCCCCTTGATCTGCCAAATTATTTGGGACATTATTTGGGACATTATTTGGGTAGGGCTTTGGTGTGCTATCCCAGCTGATCACTTGACTTAAATACAGTTGCAGACTAGGCCATTTCTGATAATTAAAATCAGCACTCGTGTTAATTTCTATTTTTTGGCCTGGACAAACAATCCATTCCCAAACTACGCGCTCGCCCAAATCGGCAACCAGAGTTTCCGTGAACCCAATTAACTCTGAGAGGAATGGTTCTGGCAAGGCATACTGTTGCTGTTGTGCTTCATCCAGCATCAACGGCTGAATAAATTGGCAAAAGTCCAGATTCGTAGCCACCGAAACCTCCATTTCCCAAGGCAAATCTGATGAGTGGTCATGGCTGTTTTTGGCCAGCGCATATTCTATGAAACTCTTTGGTGGGATTTGATTCACCGGAACATGATAAGCAATCAGCTTATTGCCTAAAGTTTGTTGTTGGACTCTGCCCGTGATGGGATTCACTTGGTAATAATCCGCAACCGTTTTCCCCGCAGGAATCGACATTCCTAACCCCCAAGTTCCTTTAATCTCCCAAATATCCGATCGGGTTTCCAAACTGCCAGCGGCGATCGCATTCCATACCGGCTGAACCAAAATCGCCAAATCTAACTGTTGTAAACAAATTCCCGACTTTTGCCAATAAAATAAACTCCGAGCGCTAAATAATTCCGCCCAAGTTTCTTTCCATACTCGACTCAAAGAATATCGGTTATTCCGGCAAACCCGACTTTCTAGCAATCCAGAAATCTGAGAAAAATTCTGGGTATATTCAGCACCTCTAGATATCACTCGTTCAACCAAACAAGGACGAAAGATTAACACAGGTGAATTTAATTGATCTGCCGCAACTTCTAAGGTATCGACCCATGTTTCTGGTAACTCAGCCTCGCAAAGTTCTTGGCGAATATGTGAAGCCAATCCTTTTAACTGCTGTACATTATCCACATTAATATGCAGCATTGAGGTGAGGAGTTCCCCTATCAGTGGTTCTGACCATTTATTAGTGGCTAAAAATTCTCGTAATGCTGGGGCGGCGATCGCAAACCCCGGAATCACCGCCCGTCCAACTTGGGCTTGTTGACTCAAATAAAACGCCCGATCTCCCACCAGCGATCGTTCTGATGGCTGAATTTTACCTATCCAGTACAACAGGGTATCCACAGTTACACTTAAAGTCACTTATTTTTTCTATCACTCATCCTACTCTTTAAATAGAGCAGAAAATAGGGCAGATTTAGCCCCGCCGTAAATTATTTTTATGTTATTGTTTATAATTTATTGGTAACTGGTTATTAATTGAGAATTAACAACCAAAGAATCCCTACCCAAAGAATCCCTACCCAAAGAATCCCTACCCAAAGAATCCCTACCCAACAACAACCAACAAAAAACCCTCCTGGGAAGGGTGGCAATTTATTTGTCCTAGATTTTTTAAACAAGAGTGACAAATTTGAATATAGCAAATTTTTCTCAGTATTTTTATCTAGTAGGCTCCTTGTATTTTATCGATCAGTTTTTTGTGTAAGCCGTTTGCCTTCTAGTTTTTGCTCTGGCGAACTGCAAGCCGTTTGCCTTCTCCTCGATGATTTCTCACATATGAGCCGATAAAACTCGGAGTCTAGAAACCTGGAAATATCCGTAGGGTGCTGCCACCTCTCATTTTAGTTCAAGAAACTACTTAGCTAAATCCCTAGCGATCTACTTGTCTTTATGATCGGATTATCAGGCCAAAAATACTTAGGTGTAAATATCGCAAAAACAAAAAATTTACAAAAAATTTCCCAAAAATCTTCCGTAATTTTACAGATTACTTAAGTGGATATGGTATGATAGTTGAAAGTGTAAACAAAATTTGTCACTCCGCCTGGGCGTTCCCCCTGGGAAACCCTGCCTTGTCCTAGGTTTTCTCGGATTACCCATCCGAAATAGGGGGGTGACAACCTTGATTTATAAAAAAGTAAACCAAGAAATTATCTTTTGGCATAGTCAATTACTGGGTAATAATAGATAAGATTAACTTATATTTTTAACGATGATCATCAAAAATAAATGATTGATCGAGGCAGGTTAAATTAGAGATAATGTTTTTAAATGAATAAAAAATAGATGTATTATTTTTTAATACATCCAATCAAGCAAAAATGAGTTTTTTTTATAAAAAATATGTGTTATTTTATTTCTGAATATTCACAAATTAAAAATTAAAAAGATAATTTTCCGGGAAAATAAGTGGCTGTGGCTAATTGGAATCGACTGCTTAAACCGATTTTAGACTTATGGTTTCAACCCAACTGTGTTCTGTGCGATCGCCCCGCCAGAGAGATTATTTGTGCATATTGCCAGCGCCAATTACAGCAATATCAATTCGCCCAACCCGATCGCTTTTGGCGGCAAGAAGTGCCATCCCTCTTTGTCTGGGGCGCTTACCAGGGAACGGTGAAACGAGCGATCGCCCAAATGAAATTATCTCAGGAGCAAAACTGTCCCGAACTCAGTAAACCCCTGGGCAAATGGCTGGGACAAGCCTGGTTAAAATCCCCCCTATCCTATGGGAAAAAATTCACCGTCGTACCCATTCCCTCCGACCCTCAACGCTTAAAAGAACGCGGCTTTAACCAAGCGGAACTCTTAGCTAAAAGCTTTTGTGATATCACCGGCTATCCCTGCCAAACCCAAGGGTTAACCCGAAGTCGCCCCACCAAAGCCCTATACGGTTTATCGCTCGAACAGCGAATGCAAGAAATCAACCAAGCCATGGGGCTAGGTGCGGCTTTTCGCGATCGCCCGCCTCAAAATCCGGTCTTATTATTGGATGACATTTACACCACAGGCACTACCTGTCGCGAAGCCCAAAGAGTGCTCCAACAAAATAAAATTCCCGTTTATGGCATGGTTGCGATCGCTACCACCAAAAAATAATCACAACATCGTAGCTGGCAAAGTACCGGGCAAACTACCGGGCAAAGTACCGGGCAAAGTACCGGGCAAAGTACCGGGCAAAGTACCGGGCAAAGTACCGGGCTACTTATCGCTTTGCTTATCGCTGGGATATTTCAGCGGAAGGGCGATGGATTCGCCAACCAGAGGCGGATTATAATGAGTTCGGCTGGGTGGGAGAGTTGGGCTTTTATGTGACTCCCGATTTACGAGTGTCCGTCGGTTATGTGTTTGGGGAAGTGAGCGATCGCGATTTTAATAGCGATCGGTCTGCGGATGGTTTTTACTTCAGCTTAACCATGAAAACGAATCAAGTTTGGGCTGGTTTTGGAAGTCAGAAACCGGGTTTCTTTGAAGAAAGAAGCCCGGTTACTCGAAGAAACTGGGTTTCTAGGTGAATGAACATGGATAATGGTGATCGAGGGTCACAAGTTTCTCCTCAAGAAGCTGGTATTGATGCGGGAATTAAAACAGGCGGATTCTTCTTTGTTGCCTTTGTTTGGCTAGGATATCATCCGCTTTTGAGTTTGTTTTTAGGTGCGATCGCGGGAGTCTGTGCCGGTTGCATTGCTTGCTGGTGGCGAATTACGGAGGAACCGGAACAGGTTCTACCAGAGGAGAAAAGGAAGACACTGAGGCAACAGAGTAAATCTCTCCATGAGTGGCGGCAGAGAAGGGGTTTGCTGCGAAAGGGAAAGTAGTTTTAGGCTGGGCAGAAAAGAAACCGGGTAACTCCGGCGAAACTCCCAGAAACCGGGTTTTTGAGATAAACCCGGTTTCTTCTGATGCTACCAGAGGTTATAATTTAGATAATTTCTTGAAAAAATGACGGTCGAATCAAAATGTATAAAACGATAAAAAACTGTCTTGATTTTATTGTTAAACATCGTTTGTATATCTGTTTAGGCATTCTGACGATCGCGGGGTATGTTGGCAATGCTTTAAGCTTGTCTCTTTTTTTTGGGGTCGATTTTATCTTTGGCAGCATTGCGGTTCTCCTAGTGGTTTCTCTCTATGGCATGACCTGGGGAACGATCGCCTCAATCGTCGCAGGCAGTTATACTTACATCCTTTGGAATCATCCCTACGCCGCCATGATTTTGGTGGGTGAAGCCGCGTTTCTTGGCATTTCATTAAATCGCCGAAGCAAAAACTTGCTGATTCTCGATGCAATTTATTGGTTTGCGATCGGGATGCCCTTGGTATGGATATTTTATTCTGGCCCATTAGAAATGGCTCCAATTCAAGCGGGACTCGTCGTGCTGAAACAGTCTGCTAATGGGATTTTTAATGCGGTTATTGCCAGTTTAATTATCAACTATTTACCAATAAAAAAATTGCTGGGTAATAAGAAAGAAAAAAAGACAATTTTTCTTGAAGAAACATTGTTAATTTTATTCGTTGCTTTGGTGTTTTTACCATGTTTATTACTGACCGTTGTTTATGCCAATCAAGTATTTAAAGAAATTGAATTTGATATTAGTAGAGAACTAAAAACATCATCGACGGCGTTAGTATCGGAGGTAAGTTTTTGGTATCAGCAACATAAGTATGCCGTAAATCAACTGGCAAAAATTGTCGGTCAATCAGAATTTGAAGCATTGGAAAAATTACAAGATAGTGCCAAACAGATGAAAGACGCATTTCCAGGATTCTTGGAAATATATATTACCGATGCTTCTGGCCAGATTCTGGCATCGGCACCTCAGATAGAAACCCGGTTTCCTCAAGAAACCGGATTTAATCTTGCTAATGAGCCAATTTTTGAGCAAGTAAAACTTAATCTGCAACCCGCTTTGAGTGAGATTCATGTTGATTCGACTTCCCCAACGCCTCATGTGGGGCTCGCGGTGCCGATTATCAAAGCAAATCAGTTTGCTGGCTTGGTTTATGCAGCCCTTTCTATCCAGGAAATCGACCAATTAATTCATCCCAAAGTCGAAGAAATGAACATAGAAGTGACTCTGGTGGATAGAAAAAACCGGGTCATCAGTAGTAGCTTGAGTCAGGCTGAAGTTTTGAAAGATTTTCCCGCTTACCCCAGCCAAGAACTTCGTCAAATGCATCAAGCAAATAATTATATTACTTTTCATTGGCTACCCAGAAGTACCAAAAATCCCATGACCCGGTGGAAAAACTCTGTATATGTGAAAGCTATTGAGATCGATCCAGAGATTCCTTGGAAAATTTATGTAGGAAAACCGGCGGAATTATACATTAATAATTTACAAATTTTATATATTAAAAACTTAAGTTTGATGATGGCGATCGCCTTACTATCGGTGGTATTGGCAACCATTCTCAGTCGCAACTTAGTATCTCCCCTGCTTCGCTTGGCTCTAGTCACAACTAATTTGCCGGATAAGCTTCTGGAACAAGAAACAATTCACTGGCCTACTTCTTTGGTGACTGAAATTTATTCTTTATTACAAAACTTTCAGGAAATGGGGGCCACCCTAGAGCGAAAATTCTATGAAATTCAAAGCGCCAAAGATACCCTAGAACAACGAGTTGAAGAGCGAACCCAAGAACTTTCTAAGATTAATCAAGAATTAGCGGTGGAGATTGCCCAGCGGAAAAAAGCGGAAATGATTCTCCGACGACAAGCCCTGACATTCGAGAGTATTCAGGATGGAATTGCGATCTCTAATCTCAAAGGCCAAATTACCGATTGGAACCCTGCTGCCAGCAAAATGTTTGGTTATAGTAAGGCAGAAGTGTTCGGCAAAACTCTGGAAAATTTCGGATTAGCAATTTCTTGCCAAGACTCAGCCCAAGAATACCCCCAAGAATATCCCCAAGAATATCCCCAAGAATATCCCCAAAAATATCAGGTTGAAATGCACTTGTATAATAAACAAGGGCAGGAAGTGATTTGTGAAACGATTTTGGTTCCCCTTAAAGATGAACAGACTGATGCTATTATCGGTAGTATTAGTGTTTACCATGACATTAGCGATCGCGCCCGGGCGCAACAAGAATTGCGGATTAGTCAAGAACGCTTAAGACTGGCTTTAGATAGTACCGAAGATGGTCTGTGGGACTGGAATGTCGCTACGGGAGAATGTTATTTCAGTCCTCGTTGGTTAGAAATGCTGGGATATCAACCGGGAGATTTACCTGAAGATATCTCCGCTTGGGCGCCATTGGTTAACCCAGAGGATCAAGACCGAGTTAGCGAAGAACTGCAAAGGCATTTGGACGGTAAGACGCCGATCTATGAAGTAGAGCATCGGTTGCGGAAAAAAACCGGGGATTGGTGTTGGATTCTCGGACGAGCTAAGGTGGTTGAACGAGACGAAGATGGTCAACCGCTGCGAATGGTGGGCACGAATATCGATATCAGCGAACGCAAGAAGTCAGAGAAAGAACTTCAAGAAGCGAAAGTAATGGCTGAATCTGCTAGTTTGGCCAAGAGTCAATTTCTCGCGAATATGAGTCACGAAATTAGAACTCCGATGAATGGCATTTTGGGTATGGCTGATGTGTTGGGAAGAATGGAATTATCCCCAGAACAACAGGATTTTGTCCAAACCATTCATGCCAGTGCCGAAAACTTATTAATTATTCTGAATGATATTCTGGATTTCTCCAAACTTGAAGCCGGGGAAATGCCTCTAGAAATTTTGGAATTCAGTGTCAGAAGTTGTGTCAATGATGTGGTGAAATTACTTTCCACCCAAGCGAATAAGAAGGGACTACCAGTGATTAAAGAGATCGCGCCTAATGTCCCAGAGATATTATTAGGCGACCCCGGTCGGCTGCGGCAAATTTTGCTGAATTTAATGGGCAATGCGATTAAATTTACTGACTCTGGTGAAGTGAGGCTTTCTGTAGAAGTCGTTGAGGATCATTCTCTGTCTCCTCTGTTAAATCCGGTGAAAGTTCTGTTTAAGGTGACGGATACCGGCATCGGCATTCCTGAGAAGGATATTCATAAGCTTTTCCGATCTTTTTCCCAGGTGGATGCTTCGACAACTCGAAATTACGGGGGGACTGGTTTAGGGTTAGCCATTTGTAAACAACTGATAGATTTGATGGGCGGGGAAATTAATGTAGAAAGCAAAGAGGGAGTGGGTTCAACTTTTTGGTTGATGATTCCCTTTCCCACTGGTCAAGTTAACCTGTTGAAAGGCGATCGCTTGTTAATTGTTTCTGTGGATTTGACAACTCGAAAACTGTTGCGTGAGTTGGCTTTATCTTGGGGCATGACTGTGATGGAAGTTGAAGACAGTGTGGCAGCCCTGAAAGCTTTACAAGAGGCTTTAAGCGATCGCGCTTATGATTTCTCGATCCTTGACCTAACTTTAGCTTGTGATATCGACGAATTCTCCAACAATGTCAAGAATCCTCATTCATTTTTAGAAGGAAAAACTTTAGCGGAAATTATTAGAATTAATCCCGCTTGGGCGAAGACTCAACTGATTGCTCTGACCGCCGATCCTCTAACAGAATTAGAGGACTTAAAGTCTTTTGGTTTTGCTGGATTGTTGATTAAGCCCGTGAAAGATTCTGATTTGTTAGAATGTTTGCTGGCTTTACAGGAACAGGCTGAAGAGGCTACGTTAGCGGATGCCCTTTGTTTAGAACCCTGTTTAGAACCCTGTTTAGACTCCGAAGCAAAAACAATTGGCAGTCAACCGCTGACAAAGCCGGTTGATGCCGATGCTGAAAAAAACCCGGTTTCTCCAAGAAGTGGGGTTTCTGAGTTGGTCGTTGATTCCAGCAATGGGGAAGGGAAGAATACCGGAGAATTAAAAATTTTAATTGCGGAAGATAATAATACGAACCGGAAAGTCGCTTTACATCAATTAAGGTTGTTAGGATATGAGGCGGATGCGGTGGTGAATGGCCAGGAAGTTTTAGAAAGACTGGCGCAGACTGATTATGATTTAATTTTTATGGATTGTCAAATGCCCGTTCTGGACGGTTATCAAGCTACTGAAGAAATTCGCCGTCGAGAAGGGAGCGATCGCCATACGGTGGTGATTGCATTGACTGCTAATGCGATGAAGGGCGATCGGGAAAAATGTATGAAGGCTGGCATGGATGATTATTTAACTAAACCCGTAAAAATTCCCGATTTAAACGCGATATTAGATTACTGGTGTTCTGTCTTTGGGAAACATAATCAGCCCCCAGCTATTGCATTGCCGACGCCAAATTTAGTCAATGAACCGTTAGAAGATTTATTAGAAGATTTACCGCTGCCATCTCATGCTCCCGATGGTGTCACTCCTGAATCCGTTGCCGAAAATCCGATCAATTTTGCCGAACTTTTGGAAAATACTTGTCAGGGCGATCGCGAGTTCGCCCATGAACTATTGCAAGCGTTTGTCCTGGATGCGTCGAATAATATTGAATTGCTGAAAAAAGCCATTGATCAGCAAGATTTCATTCAAGTTAAATTTTATGCTCATCAACTCAAAGGTGCCAGTGGCAATGTTAGAGTCTGTACCCTGGAAGCGATCGCCAAAGAATTAGAAATGATCTCTCAAGAAAACAACTTAGCAAAAGCCAAAAATTTAGTCATGGAAATTGACGCAACTTTTAGTCGGGTTAAATTATCCGTAGCGCAACTTAACACCAAATTTATGCCTACATAATAGACAAGAATGCTTTCTCAAGCTCAAAAGCCCCCCTTAATTAAAAAGGGGGGTTGGGGGGGATCTAAACAGGTATTTTGCACTCTTGTCTAATCATTTCAGATTTCCTAAAAAAAGTCATAAAAAAAGTCAAAATCATTTGCCGATTTCGACAGATGATTTTGACTTAAAATCTAATCCCCAAGACTGAAAATATCCTAAGAATTTACCGTTTAGAGCCATGACTAAAAACTCCAGGCAAGGTTAGAAATCATCTAACAGCGCACCCAGACGACTGAGTAAAGGATCGACCTCCTGGGGTGGAGGCAACGGCTCAGGTTTTTCTGAAATCGGGATTACCTTTGAGGCAGAAACAGTAAAGCCTCCACTATCGATCGCTGTGGCCAACTGCCCAACCTGAAGACTGAGTTGCTGTAGATGACTTTCTAAGGCATCGATTCGGCTGACTTCTCTGGCGGCTATCCGTTGTTCCAGAGAAGCCAGTTGACCCTGAAGTTGAGTAATTTGTGATTCCAACTGACTCAATTTATTGGAGTCGGGTCTAACTGATTCCGGCACATATAATAACTGCCAGAGTGCTTCTTTGCACAAGTCACTGAAAGTCTTATTGGGTTGTTTGACTAACTCATTTTCTACAGCCGCTAATAAGGTTTCGTCTGCTGCCTCATCGGTAAATTCAACATTTTTAGTTTTTTTATTTGACCACAGTCTCATCAGATTTAGGCTCTACTAGAGCGCGTGTATGATGTCGCGAGTTGAGCTTCTCCATAAAGATATTGTCCCAAAGCATTCGCTTGTCGGGAAGGCTGAGTTAAATGGGCTTTGAGTTTGGCTTCTTTAAACAAAATTTCCAGGTCACTCCAGAAGAATTCCCCGCCCCCACCAGTCATCACCACATCTGTCACCCGTTCTGGCAACCAGGCTAAGACGCGATCGCGCATATCGCGAGAAAAATGCTCTTTCAAGTTGGGCAGAAAATCATCCAAGTTAGCGGGCTTCGTGGCACCTCTGGGTCGGAAGAAGCGTTCCCCTTTGGGACGGTTCACCGCATCAATCAAAGCCAAGGATTCGGGATCCGCCCCTTCAATTTCTTTGGCCACTTGTTTGTAGAACTCGTTCATGCCAAAAGGTTCACTTTGAGACACCCCACGAGCCAAGCGGAAATTGTCAATCATTAAACAGTCAGTGGTTTGATGCCCAATATCCACGATCGCCACCGGCAAACGGGAAAAGTCCGTAGTAGCCAGCTTTTTGTCTAATTTTTGTTGCGCTTCCAACCAAATCAAGCTGCCATATCCTTCGGGCATCACCCAGACCTTCCGAATATTGATGGAAACTTCCTCACCGCGATATTTCATCAGATGAGTCCCGGTCAGTTGGCTGATAATTTGTTCTTTTTCCCGTTCAAACTCTTCTTGGGACATGAAAGGCAAACCCAGCACGACCGCCACATCATCTTTCACTTCAAAATAAGAGGCACAGGCTAAGGTTTTCACCAGTGCGTCTTCTACCTTGGAAGCCCCGACCCGCAGTTTGGCGCCAAAGTCAGCGGCTAGTTGACCAAAGGCATATCCTTGTCCTTGATATTCGATCCACAGATCCAACAAAGGATCGGAAGGACGAGATTCAAACTCACCGCCGCGAATTTTTTCTAAAGATAGCTTGGCGACGTTGGCGGGGATAAAGACTACATCTTTAGCATCCCGACTGACACAAGATTTAGTGGCGGTGCGACCTAAGTCAACACTGAGAATCGTCGTGCGGATGCTGCTGGCGCTTGGTCTAGCTACGGACACCGTGGGTGTCGGCGTTACCGGATTATTGATTGGCTGTTGGCTGGTCATAAATACCTCATTACAATTGGGCAATCTCTCATTCAAAATTAGAGCATAAAAGCTGATTCATGGTTGAATCAAATGAATTGACTTATTTTTGCACGATATCGATCGCCCGCGAATTAAGACTCTCCCTGAATCTGGAAGATCCAGGGACTGAAGGGCGGTTTTCGTTCCCTGGGGCAATCGGGGGCTTTCAGTTCCAAGTGAATTGATCTGAAACGGCCTCTTTTTAGGGTCAGCATTATCATGCCGCAGTTCAATACTCTAATCGGGCAAATAGATCAGGATTATGCACCCTCAAAAGCGGAAAATTTATCCTCTTAGTCTGAAATCATGGCAATACATTCAATTTCTACCCGCACATCTTTGGGCAACCGAGCTACTTCCACCGCTGCCCGGGCTGGAGCCGTGGCAGGCTCAAAATATCTGGCATAAATGGCATTCATCGCCGCAAAATCGTTCATATCCGCTAAAAAAACAGTGGTTTTGACGACATTTTGCCAAGTCGCTCCCGCTGCTTTCAAAATAGCTTCGATATTGGCCATAACTTGTTCCGTTTGTTGCTGAACATCGTCACCGCCAACAATTTGATTGGTTTGTGGATCCAAGGGGATTTGTCCGGCGACGAAGAGCATCTGCCCTTTGGCCATAATTGCTTGATTGTAAGGCCCGACGGGTGCCGGAGCGCGATCGGTACAAATAATTTTATGACTCATTAATCTGGATGGTCCGGTAATTTCTGATAGTTGGAGAATACCTCAGAAGTGTTTTCCCCGATCTACCTGTTTTGGTATGGGTCTATCTTACCGGAAGAGGGAAACCCTCGATAACGGTGGGCAATATTTTTCAGGAATTTTTCCGAGGTGCGATCGCCTGGTTTTTCCCTAACCCTGAATTCCCTAAAGTTAGTCGGTTGGGAAAAATTTTATCCCCCTAATCAATAGCAACGCCAAGAGAAACTGCGGAAATATTTTATCGGCGATCGCACAAATTTTCGGTAATTTTCGGTAATTTTCGGTAATTTTCGGTAATTTTCGGGATATTTGCGTAATTTTTCCCCATTGGCCAGATTTTTTTTAAGATTTTTTAAGATTTTTTAAGATTATGCCGGACTCTACTTGATCTGAATCAACCATCGAGATATAATCACACTTATCAGCTTTTTTTGAGCAAATCTTGACTTGCCAAAATTCATCTAGGCGATTAAAAACTTTGAGCTTAACTATATATTAACGATATATTTAGGAGATTCCTGGATATGGTTGAATTGATTGTCTATTTAATTCGCGGGTTTCAGTCTGTATTAATTCCCTTATGTTTTTTAATGGCTTGGCTGATTTTGGTGGTGACTGTTGGCACTATTTACAACGCGATCGCCTCTACTATTCATCAAGCCAAAGAAATGCACAAAATTCCTTGTACAGGTTGTCAATTCTTTACCAACGATCTCCGCTTAAAATGTCCGGTTCAACCGAAAATCGCTCTAACTGAAGACGCGATCGGTTGTCGGGATTACTGGGAAAAAAAACGGTGAAATATCATCACAATTATTTGCCGATATTTTTTACCTGAAGATATAAAATCGCAAACATTGTCATATTCTAATTGTTCAGTATAGCCATCAGCTAAACAATCAAATAAACCTATTTATTTAATTAAATCAATAGATGGAGGCTTTTGAATTTTCCAGTGGTAAGCTAAATCTTTGATCCAAGCTTGAATTAAAGTAATTAAATAAGATTCAAATAGCATTATATCCACCATATATAGATGGATATAAATAATAAAATCAAATTTTTAGGCAATTTTGCTACTTCTTTAGAACCCGTTAAAAATGTTGTTTCGTATATTTTATTAGCCTAAAAATTCACAAAAATAAAAAAAATATGCTGATATTATTACCTTTTTTTTATTTATAATTTGGTGGCTGAATAAAACCGAAAGAATCTGACATCAATCATTCATTAAAAATAAATTTTTATTTTTATCTTTGGCCACAATAACTGGCTCAAAATCAATAATTTTTATGGGCTAAAAAGCATTTAGGTTGACCTCAAGGCTAATGATTATCTGGTAAATTCCATATTTGCTAATTCACTTGGCTAACTGAATTGGCTAATTCACTTGGCTAACTGACTTGGCTAATTCACTTGGCTAACAAGTGCCACAATACCATTTTATCTTATGATGAAATGTTGGGAGTTGATCGCTCTTTACAGCGGTTTTCTGTTGAATAGACCACAGATATTAGTAGGGGCGAAGCATTCCAGCATTAAATCTCTGTTGTTAACCCATCAATATCTGCCGGAATGCTTCGCCCCTACAGATATTTCTGGTTGACCAATCTGAAAACCGCTGTAGGGTAAAAAAAACCGGGTTTCTTCAAGAAACCCGGTTTCTAATTGCCTTCTAAACGGCTTATTCTATCCCTTCAATGCGGTCTTCAACTTCTTGGTACAACTGACGCAAACGGTCTAAATTCTCTTCACTGGTTTCCCAGTAACCGCGTCCGTTGGCTTCCAACAAACTTGTCACCATTTTGCGGAAAGAATGGGGGTTGAGGTTTAACAAACGTTTTTGCATTTCTGCATCTTTCATAAAGGTGTCGTTGGTTTCCTCATATACCCAGTTGTCCACGGCGCCCGCAGTTGCCGACCAGCCGATGGTATTCACCAACCGCTTGGACAGTTCCCGGACTCCTTCATAACCGTTGGACAGCATCCCCTCGTACCATTTGGGGTTCAGCATTTTGGTGCGGGCATCCAAACGCACGGTTTCACTGAGCGATCGCACCTGGGCATTTGCCGTGGTGGTATCGGCAATATAAGCCGCTGGAGTCTTGCCATCACCGCGCAACTTCGCCACCAACTTGGTGGGGTCAGAGTCGAAATAGTGAGAAACGTCCGTTAAGCTGATTTCCGAAGAATCCAGGTTTTGGAAAGTGACATCAGCAGTTTTCAAGGAAGCCTCGAAAATATCCCGGCTTTCGCTAAAGCTGCCCGGATTATCGGAAGAGAAAGCAAAAGACTTGCGCTTCAGATACATATCCTGTAACTCGGCTTCATTTTCCCAGGTGCTATTTTCCACCGCCAAGTTGACGTTAGAAGAATAGGAACCAGAGGCATTAGAGAAAACGCGAGTCGCCGCTTGCCGTAAGTTAATCCCCAAATCTGCCGCTTGCTTCATGGCGTGTTTGCGGACAAAGTTCATTTCCACGGGTTCGTCGGCTTCAGCGGCCATTTTCACCGCTTTATCCAATAAGGTCATCTGGTTAATAAATAGGTCGCGGAATACCCCGGAACAGTTGATTACTACGTCAATGCGAGGACGACCTAATTCTTCCAGAGGAATCAATTCGAGTTTGTTCACCCGTCCCAAGGAGTCGGGTAAAGGCTTCACCCCGACCATCCACATGATTTGGGCGAGAGATTCGCCGTAGGTCTTAATATTGTCCGTTCCCCAGAGGACGCAGGAAATGGTTTCTGGGTATTGACCGCCGTTGTCTTGCCGTTGCCGGTCTAATAGGCGATCGACCACGATTTTGGCGGACTTGACTGCCGCAGCAGTGGGGATGGTTTCCGGGTTGAGGGCGTGCATATTCTTGCCGGTGGGCAATACTGCCGGGTTGCGGATGGGGTCGCCACCAGGACCGGGGAGCACATATTCCCCTTCTAAGGCCCGCAATAGGGCACCGAGTTCGTTGTCGGCGCACACTTGCTTGAGGCAGAATTCCAGATATTCAAATAAGGGCTTAATCGGTTCTGGGTCAACTTTGGGGAAACCGGCAGCGTGCAAGGCTTCGATCCAAGGTTCTTTTTTGCCCATGTTGAAGAAATTCAACTTAGACACCAGGGAAACCCGTCCGTCAGCGTCGGTCTGTTCTTTGACCAAGGCAGCAACGGCGTCGCGGGTGGCTTGGGTGATGTCTTGCAAGAGTTGGACATCTTGGAGAATGCCGCGATCGTTGTTGGCGTAGACATCATTAATATCACGACCAACTGAAGCAGCAACGATCCGAGGTAATGAGAGAATTTCCTCTTCTTCGCGATCGAGGCTGGCAATATTCACCAAGGTGGCGATCGCTTCTTCGGCACTCGGTGGCTTACCAATAACGTGCAGACCACAAGGCAACAGCCGCGATTCAATTTCCATCAGCTTGCGGTAAACCAAACCGACAATATTATCCCGTTCTTCAGCGGATAACTCGGAGGCGTCTTTTTCTGGGAAAGCAATATCTTTGTCTAAATTCACCATCCGAGATTGTTCAATGATGGTGTTGACAATTTGCACGCCCCGTCCGGTATCTTTCAAAGTTTGATAAGAACCGATTAACTCATTCAGTTCTTGCAAGCCCTTGTACAGACCGGCGTTTTCAGCGGGAGGAGTCAGATAGCTGATGGTTTCTGCATAGCTACGCCGTTTGGCGATCGTCGCTTCCGAGGGGTTATTCGCCGCATAGTAATAGATGTTGGGAATCTTGCCAATCAAACTATCGGGATAGCAGTCCCCAGACATCCCCATTTGCTTACCGGGCATGAATTCCAAAGATCCGTGAGTGCCAAAGTGCAGCACCGCATCAGCGCCCCAGATTTTTTCTAAATAGGTATAGTAAGCGGCAAAACCATGATGGGGGCTGGCAGAACGGGAGAATAACAACCGCATGGGGTCGCCTTCATAGCCAAAAGTGGGCTGTACGCCGATAAATAGATTGCCGAAAGCTTTGCCATAGACCAGCAGGTTTTGACCGTCGCTGTTCAGGTTGCCTGGGGGTGGGCCCCAGTTTTCATGGAGTCGTTCCGAGTAAGGAGTGAGTTTTTCATACTCTTCTACGGACATACGATAGGCAACGTTTAATTCCGGGGAGGCATATTGGGCTTGGGCATCGTGAATCACCTCTTGCATCAGCGCTTCAGCGGATTCGGGCAATTCTGGGATGTCGTAGCCGTTGTTTTTCAGGGCTTTGACTACTTCATAGATGCTGCCAAAAACGTTGAGATAGGCAGCAGTTCCCACGTTGCCTTTGTCCGGGGGGAAGCTGAAGACGGTGATGGCAACTTTTTTGTCCAGTTTGGGCTTACGGCGCAAAGTTGCCCATTTGATTGCTCGTTGGGCGACGGCTTCTACCCGGTCTTGTAATGCGATCGCCTTCCCGGTAGCCCCGTCCCGACCGGACATAATAATCGGTTCGATCGCCCCATCCAATTCGGGAATGGCGATTTGTAATGCTACTTGAATCGGGTGCAGACCTAACTCGCTCTCTTCCCATTCTTCGGTGGTTTGGAACACCAGGGGCAACGCCACCATATAAGGACGGTTCAACCGTTTCAGGGATTCGATCGCCTTGGGATGGTCTTGACGGGCAGGGCCACCCACCAGGGCAAACCCTGTCAGAGAAACCACCGTATCCACTAAAGGCAAGGGTTCTACGCCTTTAGCGCCCACATCCCAGAAATAGGTATCCACGGGCTTGGAAAAGTCTAAACCGCCGGAAAATACGGAAATAGGACGGGCGCCCATCGCCTCAATTTCCTGCACCATTGCCACATAATGAGCATCATCCCCCGTCACCAGGTGGGTGCGCTGCATCACCAAACCAATGCAAGGAGCGAGGGGGTCTTTCAGGTCATCAGAAATATCCGTGCGGCTGTTGTACCAGTTGAGGTATTCCTTGACATCTTCAAACATTTTTGGCGCCAGAGGGTGCCAGATACCCATATCGGGATAGACCACCGGGTCAGCAAACTGCACATTGTTGCCAGTTCCCAGAGACCCTTTAAACACATACTTAGCCGCCAACATGAGCAGGAAGTTTTGCAAGTTCTCGGAAGAACCCCCCAGCCAATATTGGAAGGAAAGCATGAAGTTCCGGGCATCTTGGGCTTTGTCTACGGGCAGATATTTTAAGACTTTCGGCAGGGTTTGCAGCAGTTTCAGCATCCCGTCTTGGAATGAAGAACCGGATTTTTCCTTCCGCTTCCGCATGAATTCCGCGATCGCGCTCTTGGATTGCCCCAATTGGGACATGGAGAAGCTGCCCATCTTGTTGAGGCGCATCACTTGCGGCATCGAAGGAAATACCACAGCGACATCTAAGGAGTCGCGGTACGGCTCTACTGCCGCTACGACCTTTTCAGCCAGGTCTTCAATGAAAATCAGAGACGCGATGAAAATATTGGCCTCAGCCACATCCCGTTTCAAAGCTTCAACATTTTCCGGGTTGCGAAGTTCTTCAATTAAATAACCGCTGATTTCAATGGCGATGTTCGGGTTTCCTTTGTTAATCGTCTGCACCGCCTCTGACAGGGTGCTTTGATACTGGGCTTCTAGCACCACATAGACCACCTTAACCAGCGATCGACCCCTGAGATCGTCTGGGACTATATGACGAACGGTGGGCTTCACTTGAGTGAACATTCAGTTTGACTCCTTTGATGTATCTGGGTTTAAGATTTATTGCCATATATATTTTTTTACCAGAAAATCTTGACTTTATGAGTGGTTTTGCCCAAATTTGCCCCAATCTGATAAAAAAAGTGCCATAAATCTTTACAAATATTTACACTTATGCGAGTATATACTCATAAATATGTTAAGCTGGAGATAAATTAGCCAAATTCGTCAGAATTTACCGGCGAGCATCCCAGGCATTTTAGTCGCCAACCATCACCCCAGTTTTGGTATGTCTCCTGGGACGGCGATCGCTCGAACGTCGATCAGCTATTTTATGCACGACAAAGACACAAAGAACACCAAGAGTTAGATTACCAATCCCCCTGAATAGTAAAGGCAGCCCAATAATAAGGCGATCGCCAATTTCCCTCTTGCCACATCTCTAATTGGGCAGCCCGCAAAGCTGCCGCTGGACTCAGGTTTTCTTGGAGCATTTTTTGATAAAAATTATCCATTAAATTAGCAGTCGCGGCATCATTAACCGCCCACAAACTCACCACCACTCGACGGGCTCCGGCATACATAAACCCACGAGTTAAACCGACAATTCCTTCCCCGGTTACATTATCTCCGGTGCCAGTTTCACAAGCACTTAATACCACTAATTCCGCATTTAATCGCAGGTTAAAAATATCTTGCAAGCGCAAAAAACTATCTTGACTATTCCCGGATTCGTCATAACGCGAAAAAGCCAAACTAGAGAGTAAAAGATTATCTTCAATACAGCCATGAGTCGCTAAATGCACGATATTATAGTCTTGTAAATTCGGGCTAATCGCTTGTGCGCGGGTGGCATCAAATCCCAAAGCACTAAACGTTTTACCATCCGTAACTTGGGCTAAAATATTATTTGCTTCTTCACCGCTATAAAGTAAACGTCTGATACTACTGCAACCTCTATTATCCACTGGAATAATGTCAGCTAGTTGTTGATTATTGGACGCAATTTTACCTTTAATGCTAGGGTCAATGCGAGAGTCATTAGCATCAAAAACCGGGTCAGCCAAAACTGCCAAAGTTTTCGGGGCAGGGGGACGTTTTTGCCATTCCTCTCGTTGCACCGCGATACTGGTAAAAGATGGCAGGCTAATAATTTCGTGATTGATTAGTAGGGGCAATTCACCCGTGGTTGCCCCTCCGCTATTATAAATTGGTAAAGCCGCAAAAGGTAGCAGTTGTAATTTACCATTACCAACGATAATTAACCGTTCCTTATCTAGTTGGTCAGCAATGGGAGACAACAACATATCGCTTAATTTTTTCCCTGCATTCAGGTCAGTTTGGCTTGGTGATTTAAGCAATTCTAAATATGCCTCAATTGCCGAATCAATTTGAGCATCCGCTGGGATTTGGTGAACCTGGAAACTATTTTTACCCACCAGAAATAGATAACTGCGTTCTTTTCCGAGGGCATATTCTAATAACAGAGTATCTTCATCGAGTAACTCTTGAATTTCCGCTAAGGAAAGGGCTTGAGGATATTTTAAGTTAGCGTAAGTGGGGCTATTTTGCCGGATTTTAGTTTCCAGTTCAGAGAGTTGCTTGAGAATACCGTCAATTTCGGCTTTAATTTTGTCTAAATCAGATTGATTATAACTAGCACTAACTAAATCTTGCCGTTGTTTTTCTTTGGCACTTAATTGTTGATTTAGGCGTTTTTCTTCTGCCAACAAATTGGGGTCAACCCCTTCACGGATATTCAGGTTTGCTTCGGTAAGGAGTTCCGTCAGGACACGGGCACGGGAATTTTCGCTAGTTTGTAAAGCTAGGGCATCATAACCTTGATTGGGCTGTTGTTGGTGTAGCTGCATTAGCAGGTCTATTTTCAGTTCATAATAATCTTGAACTGTGGAAAAGTAGGATTGCCGTAGGTCTGGATTAATAATATTGCGGCGGAGGTTTTCGACAATTTCAATGGCATTTTCAATGTTATCTAGAGATTGATTTAAATTCCCTCTATCTCGTTCAATTTCTGCAAGAATCGCCCACTCAAATGCTTCATTGCTATAATCTTTAGTTGTCTGCCATATTTGCAGGGCTTGATTATGGTATTTTAATGCGGCTTCGTAATTGTTCAATAAGTAGTAGATATTGCCAGCACGGGAAAAAGAAATTGCTTTAAATCCGAATTCTGTTTCCGGCAAGCTTTCCGCGATCGCCATTCCTCTGTTAACGGATGCCAACGCTTGATTATTATCGCCTAACAAGCTATATACCTTCGCCATTTTTAGCAGAGTATCTGCTTCATAACGAGGAAGTTTTTGCCCTTGTAAAAGTTGCAGCGACCGAGTGAGATATTGCTGGGCTTGTTGGTAATTTTCCGATTCAGAATAAATACTACCCATAAGATTGAGTATTTTAGCTTCTTCCACTGGCTGATTCAATTGCTGCCAAAGGGTAACGGCCTGTTCGTAGTAAGATAAAGCTTGGATTGAATCGTCTAATTTAGCGTAATATGTTAGGCCAATTTCTGAAAGCATCTGTGCTTGACCGGCTAAATCTTTGAGTTCTTTCCACAGAGAAAGCGCTTGGTTTTGGTAGGACAAACTGCGCTCAATATCGCCTAATTTTTCGTAAATTTGACCAAGGACTTGCGCCACCTGAGCGGATTCAGGTTTTTTTCCCATTTCTTGCCAAATAGCAAGGGCTTGATTGTAGTAGTCAATTGCTTGCTGATAATTCCCCAAATTACCCGTGACATCACCCATAAATCTTAGGGTGGTGGCGACATCACTTTGGGAGTTAATTTTTTGCCAATATTCTAAGGCTTTTTTGTATTGGTCTATCGCCTGCTCATTGTTGCCTAATGATTGGTAAATTAAACCCAAAACTTTAAGGATATTGGCGGCATTAGCCAAGTCTTGTTCTGCTTCATATAAGCTAAGAGCCTGATTATTATAGGCGATCGCTTGCGGGAAATTTATTAGAGAGTGGTAGGCTGAGGCGATTTGTGCTAAAACATGAGCTTCTTTGGCTTTTTCTCCCGTATTTCGCAACAGAGTTAATGCGCGATCGTAATAGGAGATTGATTGCGAGAATTGCTTAAGTTGGTGGTGGGCTAACCCAAGTCTGACTAGGGAAGTAATTTGATTGGGAATATTGTTTTCTGCTTCAGATAGTTCCAGGGCTTGATTTAAATAAGTAATGGCTGCTTCCTGTTCTCCCAAGCTGGAATAAAGAATGCCAATATTTCCTAGAGTTTTCGCTTCTCCACGTCGATCCGCAGCGCTTCTAAATAGCTGGAGTGCTTGTTTCCACTTCTCCATCGCCTGTTGCAATGATTCGGCAGTTCCTTGTTCAGATAGTTGTATTCCTTCCTGAAAAAGTCTTTCTGCTTCAGCGCTTAATTCTTCGGCATTTTGCCCTTGGGCAACGGCTGCCGGGGTAACGATCAAATTTACTCCCGGAACAGTGAATAAGATTCCGGTAAAGATTAATCCAGTGAAAATTTTAGTGCTTAAATTCATTGACTTATGCTTCTCCTAAATTTAACGAAGTTTTAACAAGGATAAAGCTTGAATTCCGAAAGCTTTTATCTGATATTTTACCACAAAGACACAGAGAGCACAAAGAGTTAGATTACCAATCCAACCGGCCAGAGCCCGCCATAACCCGCAGACCCGCGAGTCCGTCAGTCCGCCAGCCCGCCAGTCCGTCAGCCCGCCAGTCCGCCAGTCCGCCAGGGATTAAAATCCCTGGCTCATAGCTAAAGTCGGTTAAAACCGACTGAAGGTTATATTTCACAAGACTTTTAGTTTATTTAAATGGGCTAATCTAAAAGTATGACCACAAGAAAAGAATTATATTCTAGGGCGTGTCATCAATTGGAAGACTTGACAAAAAGCAGGAGAAATGCAGAGGTAGAAGCAGAAAACTTTTTAGATCATCAGGTGAATTATGCGCCGTTACGCTCTCAGAGACGACCAATGGGAAAAAATTGAGCCTCTGCTTCCGGGCAGAAAAGGACATGTCGGAGTTACGGCCAAAGATAATCGTCTCTTTGTTGAAGCAGTTCTCTATCGCTATCGTGCCGGTATTCCTTGGCGTGATTTACCCGACAGATTTGGTGATTTTAGGGTGATTCACACTCGATTTAGTCGTTGGTGTCGTTCTGGGGTGTGGGAGAATATCTTCGAGTTACTGGCAGAAGATGCGGATGATGAATATGCCATGATTGATAGTACGATTGTGCGAGCCCATCAACACAGTGCCGGGGCGGAAAAAAAGGGGGAGAAGACCAAGCCATTGGACGTAGCAAAGGGGGGTTGAGCACTAAGATTCATGCCACTTGTGATCCACTGGGGAATCCGACCGGATTTCATTTAACTGCGGGGCAAGCCCATGACTTAGAGGGAGCGGATGTCTTGTTACCAGAGATAGAAGCGGAGGCAGTTTTAGCAGACAAAGCATATGATGCAGATGAGCGAGTTCGAAAGCGATATCTTCCGCCAAAAAATGTGAGGCGGTGATTCCCTCAAAAGGGAATCGCACAGTCTCTTACCCATATGACAAAGAGCTTTATAAAGCCCGTCATTTAATTGAGAACTTTTTTGCCCGTCTGAAGCAATATAGAGCGATTGCAACTCGTTATGATAAGACTGCTCGTAATTTTTTAGGAGCAATTTATCTCATCGCTTCTGTCATTTGGCTTAATTGATGACACGCCCTAGTCCTATTTTAGCGGACTGGAATTATCTAATTTTTTTGATTATGGCTATAATTTTAATCAATTTTAACAGATTGTCTCCTGCAATATCTGGTCAGGATTTCAGTCGGTTTTAACCGACTTGCGCTATGAGACAGGGATTTTAATCCCTGTCGGAATTGTGGGCGAAATATGTGGGCGAAATATGTGGGCGAAATATGTGGGCGAAATATGTGGGCGAAATATGTGGGCGAAATATGTGGGCGGGCGGAATTTAACGGCTTGTCTATTGCCATAAGCGTCATAACCCGCCAGTCCGCCAGTCCGCCAGTCCGCCAGTCCGCCAGGGATTAAAATCCCTGGCTCATAGCTAAAGTCGGTTAAAACCGACTGAAGGTTATATTTAATAAGACTTTTTGTTTATTTAAATGGGCTAATCTAAAAGGCTGACCACAAGAAAAGAATTATATTCCAGTCCTATTTTAAACGCTTGGAATTATCTAATTTTTTTGATTATGGCTATAATTTTAATCAATTTTAACAGATTGTCTCCTGCAATATCTGGTCAGGATTTCAGTCGGTTTTAACCGACTTGCGCTATGAGACAGGGATTTTAATCCCTGTCGGAATTGTGAATTGTCGGAATTGTGAACTGGCGGAATTAATTTCGATAAATTTAACGAATTTTTAACAAATCTCCGGCTTGCACTTCTCCCGAAATTTCGGCTACACCGACTAAGCCCTCCCGACTGATTAAGCGCAGAATTTGCCCAGTTTCTAGGGTGACAAATTCTATGCCCGTTTCCATTGAGTTGGGATAAACTCCCGTTAACAATATTGTAACCATATTGCCTTTTTGTTCCAATACGATCGCATTGGCAACATTTGCCGGATTTTCTATAAAAAATAACGGCTTTGCTTCAAAACCGCTATCGGCTTTTGCTTCCCAGAGAGGTTGCTGCTTATAATCGCGGGGCAGTTGAGACCCTACAACAGCGATCGCCTCTTTGGGGGTACTATTATTTTGCCATAAATACTGAGTCAATCGATAGGTAAACGCACCAGAAACAATTCCATTAAGCTGCTCATCAATGGCTAATCGATCGCGTTGGGTGGCGGCTAACACCACGCCATTGGCAATGCCTTGTTTGTAGCGATCAGCAAATTCATCTGGCGACCATCCTAAGCGGCTTAACCATTGTTCTTGATAGGCTTTTTCTTGGGGAGATATTTCGACTTTTTCGCCACCATCCCGCGATCGCACCGTAATTTTTCGAGTGGCAGCACCGGAAAAGCAACTATCTAAAACAGCGGTAAAATATTCTGTTTGAATCGCCGACATTAACAAGAATAAAGTATGTCCCATAATATCAGCAACGGTGCCCCCTTGTTCGGGATAGTCCACGGGCAAATTGGCATCGGTGGGCACAAAGGTGCCATTCACACCCACATTGAATCGGCGATCGATAAAAATCGGATTAGGGTCGCGCACCAAAGACCCATGACCGGAATAGTGATACACCACCACATCTCCGGGTTTTGCCTGTTTAATTAAATGTTCTTCAAAAGCATCTAAAATCCCTTGTCTGGTAGCATTTTCATTCAATACCATCACAATATCTTGCGGATTAAATCCAAAGCGATGGATTAATAATTGCCGTTGCAAAATCGCATCATTCACACAACCTCCCAGGTTCTTACTGCGATCGACATATTGATTAATTCCCACTAATAATGCCAATTTTCTAGAGGTAGTTTGGGCTAAAGTTTGTTGATACTTTGCTAATTTTTGATTAATTGCCCATGCGGTGAATGCGGCGCCGGTTGCTTGCAAGAAATAACGACGAGATAGTTTAACCATTTTTGATTTTTCCTTGATTAAAATAAGTGGGTAGGGTGTGTTAGGTGCGGCCATAATTTAATTAATTATGATTTTCACAATCCGCAGTCCCATCGCACCATGTTAATTTGTTAACTTCATCTCCAGACTTGATCATGAATTTTTGTTAACTAGCCAATAAATCGGGTTTCGGCGACAATTTCGGCATTGAAATATGAGATTTGGATGCCTAAACCCGGTTGTTCATATCCGGTTGTTAATTAATCAAGCGATATCCCCAAATGTGCGATCGCACTTCCCAGTCTTCCTAGCATAGGTAAAGCATTAACTGCTTCACCAATAAGAAAGCAAATGATGGGCAATCCAGACTTGAATTAACTCATCTTCTTCAAAAACTCCCTGCCCTCGCATAGCATAACGGTCAATTGCCGCGATCGCGTCAATAGTAACCGTTCATCGGTTCGCCTCATAAATTTACGGCCTCTTGTAAAATGCGATCGCGCAACCGAGGTTTTAACATGGCGATCGTTGCCACATCTACCTGCTTTCCTAACAAAGTTTCCCATTCTAATTTTAAGCCAACAGGAAACCAAGGGGTAATTTTTTCTAAATCATAATCAACCAAAAAATCTATATCACTTTCTGCGGTTGCTTCTCCCCGTGCCACTGAACCAAAAATCCTCACATTTTTAGCACCATGCTTGGCGGCTATCTCCATGATTTCTATTCGTTTTTGTTTCAGTAACGCTTGAATATCCAGGTAATTTTGGACATTAGGTGACATGATATTAAGTCCTTCAATAAAATTATAGTACCTCAGATAGTAGGTGAAGATAATTAATTGCACTTTTCGTTCTCCGCCGATAGGCTGTGGATTCCCGCCTTCGCGGGAATGACAGTTTTTCTTCTGATATGGTATCTAGTGCATTTATTTCTGCCCTTCTACTTAGTAGGACAGGGCAATGCCTTGTCCCTACATTATACTTGTAGGAACAAGGCATGAACCAAGCAACCGGGACTCAAGGGATAATTTTTGCATTCAATCAGAGATTTGCTAAAGAAACCCGGTTTCTGATTCTATCTTTATTCGACCCCAAATCCGGTATATGGTCGCTTGTAAGGGGCATGATAAGCCAAGATAATATCTTCCTTGGGAACGCCCCATTCTACTAACTCATTGGCTACCCCAATTTCTGTGCCATCATGTTGAATCCAAATTTTCTCATTTTTAATATCTATTTGCAGCACGCATCCCCGGACTCTGCGGTTGCCATGCCATCCCATATTTAGCAGTTGGTAATGATCTTGTTCGCGATTCCCTCCGGGACGCTTCGCGATCACAGATAGTCTGAACTTCAATCTCCCCGTATCTGGGTTTATATTGACCATATTCTTTAATTAAGCGTTCCACTAATTCTCGGTATTTTGGCAATTTTTCCATTGCTTAATCACCTCTTGGTTGCTATCATATATTAATAAATATATCTGATTTTTATTCACAAAATTTTGCGTAAATGGCAGTATAAAAAATGTTTCATAAGTTTCCTCGCTTATGGCTAAATATAATTTTCGTTCCGGCTGAATATCGTCTAAGGCTAAACGGTAATTTAGATAGTGTCCTAATGCGGTATGAAATTCATAAGTCATTGAAGGGTGAACAAAGCTTTTAATCTCAACGGCGATTTTTTCGGTGCCTTTTTCGGATAATTTTTCAGCCGCGATAATTTTTTCTGCGCCTAAATCAACATACATATCAATGCCGCCATAGTCTAAATATAGCGGATCGTCGGTAATTGTCCAGCCATCTTTAATTAAGGCATTTTTGACGGCATTGTGAAATATATCTTTGGTTGGCATAAATTGTTGTTGGTTGTTGGGTAGGGATTCTTTGGTTGTTGGTTGGGGTGTAGGGTGTAGGGTGTAGGGTGTAGGGTGTAGGGGAAGAGGATGCATAGGATGCATAGGATGCATAGGAAAGAGGATGCATAGGAAAGAGGAAAATTCTCTATTCTCTTTTCTCTATTCTATGCATCTCTTTTCTCTCTTCCCCCTACACCCTACACCCCACACCCTACACCCTACACGACGGCGGCTTCCCCCGCT
Organism: Planktothricoides raciborskii GIHE-MW2; assembly: GCF_040564635.1. NCBI lineage: Bacteria > Bacillati > Cyanobacteriota > Cyanophyceae > Oscillatoriales > Oscillatoriaceae > Planktothricoides > Planktothricoides raciborskii. The sequence continues at coordinate 5,782,174 of NZ_CP159837.1, read as the reverse complement.
CCCCCGCTTTTAAATTAATTTTCCATCTCTGGCTTTTTTCAACAATTCCATCACTTCTTTATGACCATCTTGAGACGCCCAAATTAACGCCGTCCAAGTATTGTTATCTCTGAGGCGAATATCGGCACCATAGTCAATTAGCATTTGTACTACTTCTTTTTTACCGCGACCTGCGGCACTCATTAAAGCAGTTAAGCCAAAGCCTGCTTTAGCATTAATATCAGCCCCGGCATCTAGTAATAGTTTCACGATGTCCGTAGAACCCGCTGCTGCTGCACCCATTAAGGCTGTCCAACCATCTTTATCTTGAGCATTAACTTGTGCTCCAGCAGCAATGAGTGCGGCGACAATTTCGGGGTTTTCTGTTTCAGCAGCTACAATGATGGCTGTGGTGCCTTCTTCATCGGTTTCATTGACATCAACTCCGCTGTTTAACCAGTCTTTTACTTGGGATAAGTTGGCGTTTTTTACGGCATCGATCAGGTTTGTCATTTTCTGTTCTCCTTAAACCTTTAATATTTTACTTAATATTTTATATATTATAGGACTTACGCAACGACTCTATATATGAGTTATTGGTGCGTTACGCTTCGCGCTTTCACACCCTACAGATAGCTTAATATTTTATATATTACAAATAAGCTCGGTTTTTGAGGTTTTGGCTTGTGCAACCCTTTGATATTTTAATTCTGTCTAATGGCCCTGGGGAGTTAGTCACTTGGGTTAGACCTGTGGTTAAAGAACTACGGCAACAACTGCGGCAACAGCTTGGGGGCAATGGTTCGACGGTGCGAATTTCCGTGGTGTTGTCCCCTTGTACTCATGCGACGGGACAAGAAGCGGCGATCGCCCGCAAATACCCAGAAGTCGATCGCGTCCAAGGGGCGGCGGATTTTTGGCCATTTCTGTTGTGGGGCAAAACGGCGGAAAATTGGGACTGGTATCCCCAAGGGGTCGTGGTGTTCTTGGGGGGCGACCAATTTTTTACCGTGGTCATTGGTAAACGGCTGGGTTATTCCACGGTTGTTTATGCGGAATGGGAAGCCCGGTGGCAAGGTTGGATCGATCGCTTTGGGGTAATGAATCAGTCAATTCTTGAACGAGTTAACCCTAAATATGCGGCTAAATTTACGGTTGTGGGCGATTTAATTGCTGATTTGCCCAGACAGATCGATCGCACTAACCAAGAATTATTAATCAATGCCGATCGCCACGATGAAATAATTGCTTTAATGCCCGGATCGAAAGCGGCAAAACTTTCCCAGGGAGTGCCTTTGACTTTAGCGATCGCGGAAAAAATTCATGGGTCAAGACCGCAAACTCGGTTTATTATTCCCGTAGCCCCAACTTTAGATTTAATCACTCTGGCAAAATATGCTGACCCAGAACAAAATCCCGTGATTTTCCCCAGAGGTTTGGCTGCTGCTCAATTAAAAACAGATAATTTAAATATAGCATATTTAAATATAGAAATTCAAGCAAAAATAGAAAATTATTATTTAGAAACTTCTACGGGTTTGCGGGTAGATTTATATACAGAAACTCCTGCCTATAATCTGCTTTCCCAATGTGCTTTATGCTTAACTACTGTGGGAGCAAATACCGCTGAATTGGGGGCTTTAGCGGTGCCAGCAATTGTTTTATTGCCCACCCAACAATTAGATGCGATGCGAGCTTGGGATGGTATTCCCGGATTATTAGCCAATTTACCGGGATTTGGGTCTTATTTTGCCAAGTTAATTAACTGGTGGGTATTGAGAAAAAAACAGTTATATGCGTGGCCAAATATCTGGGCAAAAGAGGAAGTTATTCCCGAATTAGTGGGGCAATTAACCCCAGAATTTGTAGCAAATATTGCCTTAGATTTATTGGCTAATCCAGAGAAGTTAGCAGAAATGCGATCGCGCTTGCGGAGTTTGCGGGGGGAAACCGGGGCAGCCCAAAAATTTGCCCAATTGATTTTGGATTGTACGGGCAAAGCATAACCGCAGACAATTTATGGGACTGTAGGGGCGAAGCATTCCCGCAGATAATTTATGGTTAGAAACATAAATTTTTTTACGGGAATGCTTCGCCCAAGCCCAATATTTGTGGTTATTATCGGGATTACAGAGGTTTTCTGGATTCCCGCCTGCGCGGGAATGACAGGTTTTTTTTGTAATTTATAACACAGAGGTTTTCTGGATTCCCGCCTGCGCGGGAATGACAGGTTTTTTTTGTAATTTATAACACAGAGGTTTTCTGGATTCCCGCCTGCGCGGGAATGACAGGTTTTTTTTGTAATTTATAACACAGAGGTTTTCTGGATTCTCGCCTGCGCGGGAATGACAGGTTTTTTTTGTAATTTATAACTATGACAATTGCGATAATTAAAAAGGAGAGGAAATCATTTCCCCTCCTTTTTAATTATCTAATTATCGACTATTTCTGCTCTTGCAACAAACTGAGGATAGTATCCAGTTTTTCCTCAAGTTTTTGGTTTTTCTCCTCCAATTTAGTAATCTTATCCAACAGTGCTTGATTTTCCGAAATTTCCGCTGCCGCCCGCAATTTACGGACATCGCGACCAAAGCCCATCAATGCTGGACGTTCCACATAAGTAACCCGGTGCAGTACCCGCCATGCTTTATTTGGCTTGCCTGCTTGGGCTTGACGCAAGGCTCGCGCTTCTTCGTCGTTGCTCCGTAGCCATTCAGGATCGACTACATAGTTAAAGAAGTCGTGGAAGTGATTGCTACTGCCTTCTAGGTAGAAACTCATAAACCGATAGCGGTCTACTTTTTCCCCAGGCATAATCGGGCGATCGTTGTAGTCGGTAATGCCTTTATATTCCAAACCACTCAGGTCTACATTCAACTCAAAACCCTTACTCCGAGCTTCAGTTTTGCTCATGGTTTGAGTTAAGTTGACCGTAGCTTGGGCGGTGAGTTCTACATCAACCCCCCCTACTGAGAATGAACTGTCAACTCCTAACCCGGCATTCAGACCAAAAGAGCCACCAATGGTATGTTCTACGGTGTTCGCAAAGCTTTGAGCTTCAGTTCGCAGACCACCGTCCGCATCCCAAACATAGGTATTGACGATGTTGCGCTTACCTGCCCGGATTTGGATACTTTCCATCCGTTTCTGCCAGCCTGCAAAACTTTCTGTGGCTTGCACTCGTTTGTCTTGGTCAGTAATTTTGCTTTGAATCTCCGCTTGTTTAGCTTTAGCGGCAGCGTTGCTCTTGTCAGAAGCAGCAGCAGCATCTGCTTGAAATTGTTCGGCTTTTTGGTCTTGGGCTTTTTTCTTCTCCTCGTCAGTCATTTGGGTATTCGGTTTGTCTTCTTCCCGTTGTACTCCAATGGTGGTTGGTGCATCCCCACTGTCGATATTCCGATCTAAAGAGAGTTCATCGACTAAACGCACATTAAAGTTAGAAAAGTAAGATTCTCGGCGTTTATCTTCCGCTTCAATTTGGCGTTTTAAGTCATACGCCTCTTTCAGGCGATAGTAACTGGCGGGATAGAGGGAACCATACTGGCTACGCATTTCGGGAACGTGCTTGAAGAAGCGCTGGCTCGTGGCACTGCTGCCGGTCATCCCATCCAAGCTACCATTCATCGTGTAGGCAGGATTCATCAAAAAGGTGATGGTGTTGACATCTGGAGGAATGCCATCTACCGGCTGCACTTGGTAGCCTACCATTTTGCCAGTGCGGGCCAGTCGGGTGACAAACACATCTGCCAAGGCTGAAACAACCAACGCATAGCCAATATTCTTGGGAATAAATCGTGTCCCCAAATGAGGGAACTTAGTGCTTTCTTCTGGTGTGCCGCGTAGTTCCAGTTTATCGGTCATGCTCAGAGATGAACTCGAAGTAATGTTACTTTCATTTTGGAATTGGTAGCTGAAGTCAAAGTTGCCTTTAAAACCCACTCTGGCACTGCTGTCGATGGAAGTCCCCACACCCATAGGTGCTGTGAGGAAAGACATTGTTCCCCCTGCTCCAATAAAGGTATCAATTGTTGCTCCTAACCCAGCATCTTGAGAACGGTTCCAGCTAAACTCGACATCTTCAGACATGGTTAATTCCACAGAAGTCGCGCCATTGTAATCGTCTGACAAGGTTAGGTTTTCACTGGGTACGGGGGGTGGACCTTCAATATAACCCAACAAAGTCGGAGCAAATTGGGCGTTACCAATCCATTTCAGTTCTAAGGTTTCAATCCGCTTATCTGGTAGCAGGGTGACTCCATTGGTGGCAGGATAAGCAAAGAATCGCCGCATGATGGCCACCTTGGTTTTCGTGGATGATTCCACAGTCACGCTGCTGTACTCAGCAGAAACTAGGGCATCGGCACTAGGGAGATTGTCAATTTTGCCAATGGGTGCTGTACATCCCCACCAATTTGCCCCCGATACCGTGGCATGATTGCCATTACCGGAATAGTCGCGCACTTCCACTCCTGTGGCTTCACTCATGGGGTAGTAAGCCAACAAACCTGGTTCGTTGCCACTCAGAAGTAGGGTGCTGTTGATAGCAATTTCATCATCACTTAGGGCAACTTTCCAAACACGAACTTCTGCCAATTTACCGAACTGCTCACCTCGGATGAAGCTGGCAATAGATAGGGTTTGATCCTGCACGATGTTCGCTTCCACCACAGTGCCACGATTATTCGCCACTAGGTCTAGAACTCTTCTGGTAGCACCTTCGACTTGAATGAAATTAAAGGGATAATAGGCCACTAAATTCGCTTCTTTTCCACTAAGGCGTCGAGACATATTAGCCTTAATTTCTGCTTGGGTGCGGGCTGTATTCCAGATGCGGACATCGGTAATTTGGCCATGAAAAAATCTGTCACTAGACCAGTTACTTCTGCCAATATAGTTAATAGTCCGTCTCAGATTATTTGGAAGATGCACTATGCCTGTTTGAATCCGCTCACCATTTTTATAAAGGGTTGCCATTCCTGAAGCATCAATGGTTGCGGCTAGGTGAATCCATTTTTTTGTTTCTAATGCACCTGTTGCTCTAACTGACTGTTGTGTGGATTGCCGATATACCCCAAATTGGAGTGTGTTAGATGATCCGTCATTGGCAAGCAGGATATTTTCATTACCAGCACCATTGCCAAAGTCGATAATTCTGGACCAAGATTGGAAACTGTCATACCATACCCAAGCTTCCACCGACATTCCTTTAGATAAGTCATAGTTGATTTCCGGTAAAGATACAAAATCATTTACCCCATCAAACTTCATCACTGAATAATCAGGAGACTGATTAATAGCTAAATGATTGTTCGCAATCGCATAAACATGGCTATTAGATTTCAGACTAGCTTTTTTAATGTCTGTAACCTTTTGCTTTGCGGCGGCATCGTTGGGGTTTTTATTCAGATTCTCTTCCGCATCTTTTAGGGCTTTTGCTTTCACATCACCCACTTTTTTGCCATCAATATAAAACAGAGTCGTATCCCCCCGACCGACAGCAGCGACATGATGCCATCCCTCGGTTAACAACTCCATATTGAAACCGCTATCGTAAAAGTTCTGCCCCAAAGAATCATTGGTCAGATAAATCCCTAACTGTTTACGATTTCTGACCAGAATGTGATGATTGGCATCTTTTCCTCGGATTAAAGTATTCCATTCTGCCGTTTCTGGTAATGGATAAACAAACCAAGCTTCAATACTCCAGTCATCTGGAAGATACAAGGCTTGATTTAAGGTAACGATACTATTGCTGTTGCTAAAGTTTAAACAGGCCCGTTGAGCATCAGGAATCCACTGTTCAAAGGCGGCATTTTTTCCGTCTGCTGTGGCATCATAGTTCGTTTGTCGCATCCGTCCTTCCCTGTCCAAATAACTCAATTGGACATTGCCTTCACAGGTTTCAATGGCATTCAGACGGCCGGCAGGTTGCACAAAACCAAGTAACACTCCTTGAGTGACTAACCCCTTGCTATCTTTAGCAACCTGGGGCATTGTTTGAGGCTTTGCCTGAGTGTTTTTGACAGCATTGAGGAAGTCAGTGTTCAGGGTATTTAACTCTGTTTGAAGTGCAGTGATTAAAGCAATCACTTGTGCCAAACGCGCATCCCAAGCTGCTTTATCCGCAGGAGTCGCAATTAATGCTGCATTAAGCAATTTAAAGCGGTCTTGTGCTTGGTTGAGTTCTTGAAGTTTTTTCTCCCAAGCTTCGCGTGCAAGAATAATTTTATCATTGCTAGTCTGATTCGTTTTTTGGATTTGAAACAGATTTCCATTACCCTGATGTCGAATTAGCCGAGCATAGTCATTATTCGACTGGTTTTCAACGTGAATTCCTTTCCACTCAGTTCCTACTTGTACACTGATGTAATAATTGCCCCCGTCAGCGACAGAGAATCGGAAAAGATTCCCATTACCTTGATGCCGAATCAAAGAAGCATAGTCATTATTCGACTGATTTTCAACGTGGATTCCTTTCCACTCAGTTCCTACTTGTACATTAACGTAAGAATTTTCACTGTCAACGGCATAGAATCGGAAAAGATTCCCATTACCCTGATGTCGAATTAGCCGAGCATAGTCATTATTCGACTGGTTTTCAACGTGAATTCCTTTCCAAGAATCACCGACTTTTACTAGAATGTAGCAGAAATAATTAAAAGGGCTACTATTTTCGGCATTAAATCGAGATAATAGGGTTTGCTCTTCACTGGTGAGTTTTTGAATTTCTGCGGTTAATTTCTCAATCTCTGCTCTAGTCGCAGCCTGAGCATTATAGGCAGCAATTTTTGCTTCTAACTCTCGCTTTTCTTTGAGCAGAACAATTTCCTGTTTCTCTTTCACCTCCAGTTCTTTTAACTTCGCTGTTAAGGTGGCATGGTCATCGGCCAAAGTTGCCAAAGTCACACCATCTGAGTATTTCGCTTCCGTAATACTATCGGATAAGAGGCGAATCCGGTGTTTGCGAATTGCTAAGGATTGCCAACTTCCTTTAACATTGGCAATTTCAAAGGAACGTAACACACTGACTTCATCGGGAATTGTCACATTACAGGAAGCACGATACCAACCATTGCCCAAGTCTTCAAACTTATTTTGTACCCCCGAAATGGTCTTTTTCTCTTCGGCACTGCGGCTGGTTTTTCCCCAATAGGAAAAGGTAAAAATCTTCGTGCCAATATTTTTACCATCGGCATTGTCTAAATAGGCTAAGTTAACCGGATTGGCTGAGTTAACTTTAAACTCAAAACTTTCTGCGTAAGTTGCCCGTTCGCTAACGGCAAATAGCTCAGGATTGCTATATTTAACCGCTGCAGCTCCTCCGGCAAGATTGCGGTTGAGAGTTGCCGCACTGACATAAGGTTCACCATAGAGAGTGCCGTCATTGCAGTTCACAGAAAAGTCAACTACTTTGCCTTCAGAGATACCACCTAAGCGCCAATACCCCACTAAACCGACTTCTTTTCCTGTCAGTTGTAGGTACATACTATTTTTAATGTCTTCAGCAGTCCGGGCTACTGTCCAAAGACGCAAATCGCTAATTTTACCGTTAAAGTAGCTGTCATTAGACCAATTACTTCTGCCGATATAGTTCTTAGTCCGTTTGTTATTATTAGGCAAGGCAAATTTACCCGATTGAACCTCCAGACCATTTTTGTATAGTTTGGCAGTTCCTGAATCATCAACTGTGGCGGCTAAGTGCAGCCATTTTCCGGTTTCCAATGCTCCTATGGCTTTAATAATTTGGACTTTTCCTTCCTGAAAGATAAAAAAGGCTAGGTCATTGGATGTGCCGTCATTGGTAAACACAATATTATCCGCCGCGCTTCCATTGCCAAAGTCAATAATTCTTGAAGAAGATTGGATACTGTCATACCAAACCCAAGCTTCTACGGTAATTCCTTCGGAGAAATTGTGATTGATCTCGGATAGAGAGACATAATCATCCACCCCATCAAATACGATCCCCCGTCGCTTTTGGGATACCAATTTCACATTAACAGCTTCTCCCATTACCCATTTGCGTTCAATTACAAAATGGGTGTCATCAATTTTTTGCACGGGGTAGCTATCGTTGTAGTCTTCTGTGCCAGTAATTTGGACTTGATCGCCATTTTGCAAACCATGATTAGCACAGGTGACTCGTAATTTGCCATCGGCAGTTTTTTGATAAGCGGTAATCATGCCATCAACAATCAAACCACCTTCTTCTTGGTCTTCTTTTTCCCAATAACCCAATCCACCATCCAAGGAGATGTCAATATCAAAGGTATTTTCATCTACTTTAATCGTCGGATACAACCCTTGATAATCACTGGTGCCGCTGATTTTTACCAAATCGTAATTGGCTAAATCTGAAGCACCGCCATCGGTGGATATTTTAACTAAATCTTCTATATCTTCCTCATCAGTTCCTGCGGAGAATCCGCTAATAATGCCTTGGGGAGGAGGAGTTCTGTCACCTATTGCTTTTATTTCATCTAAGGTGTTTAAGGGTAACAAAACTTCTCGCTGACGACTGCGAATAATCTTGCTATCTGGGGTTTCGTCAATTTCTCCTAAAGTACCATCCCCTGCGATGGCAAAACTAAAAGCGGCCGCCCCTTTATCTGTGGGAATCGCTAACATTAATCGCGTGGCAGTCTTTAACAGTTGTTCTTCCCCAGACTGGGTTTGCTGGGCCTGTTGTAAATCGTATTTAGTGGCAGATAAACCGTTGGTGACTGTCACCCCATTAATGTCTAAAGTCCGCTTAATCACCCCAGGAATCTTCCGGGGAACTAGGCTATCCTTTGATTCTTCAAAAATGGTGTAATCTTGAACATCAAATAGTCCTTCTTCCGAGGCGCGAATGGTGGTTAATTCGACCTTCTGGGTTTGACTGTTGTAGGCGAAAATATGCCAGCGATAAACATCATTTTCAATCGTCGGAACCAATACGACGGAAAACCAGCCCTTATGCAGGTTATTGACTAAGCATAATTCGGTGGTGGGTTCGTAGAAAAAGTTACCGTTGGCATCACGAAAGTCTAAGGTATCAACATTAACCAGTCCGTTAGACCCCTGTTGCATATTTTTCGTGGGGGTGTGTTTCTGCTTACTCCGCTTAAACCGGACTTCTAGCTTGCGGTTCAGCTTATTGGTCATGCCGTCTAATATAAAACGATCTACCAATAAAGTGTTGGATTTGGACTGACGAAAAACGTAAATATGTCCCAGGGCAGAAATCGCTTGTACTGGCGCAACTGCGGTTATATTTTCGGTTTTGTAAAGGGATTTGAGGAGATATTGACTGGGATTTTGTTGGTGAGTCAGTTCGGCTTTTTCTTTTTCAATTACCGACTGGTCATCAGCTTCATCAGCGAATTCCAGAGTTTGCCAGTTTTCCCAGCCGGTTCTTTGATCGGCGGGGGTGTTGAGGTAGCTATCTTCAAACCCATCTTGCTTCACCGTATAGGAAATTTTTCCCTCGCTATCGGTGGCTAAGACGACTATTTTACCCTCATGGGTAATTGTACTAATATGTTGGAGTTTGTCTTTTGTTAGGTACATAAGTTCCTGTTTTAGGGAAAATTGGCTAGAAATTTTATTCCGCACTTCTAACAAAGATCGCGATCACCCACTCCTACCGTGGAGGGGATCGCTGCTATCTATATGCAAACTTCACCAGACATTATCCGATGATTAGCTTTCAACTGTAGCGTAAAAGCGATCGAACGACTAAATTCTTTAGCTTTTTTTAAGAAAGTAGCGATCGCCTAATAATTCAGCGATTTTCCAGGCAAAATCGTAAAAATATTATTTTGTCAATAGCATTTTATTAAAGTTTTGTTAAGGCAATTACTCCATGAATGGTGAAAATTTATTCTTTGATTATTTTTTTCTCTTTGGTCTACGCATATCTTATGACCGCCAACCAAAGAATCCCTACCCAAAGAATCCCTACCCAAAGAATCCCTAATCAAAGAATCCCTACCCAACAATCAAAGAATCCCTAACCAAAGAATCCCTACCCAACAATCAACAACAAAAAAAGTCCGTATTTATACGACTAATACTTGAGTGAATTTACGGAAAAAAATCTCTGGATTTTCCCGGATGACGGAATGAGGAATCAAACAGATAATATACTTAAATAGATAATCAAATAATCAAAACCAGAGTAAAGTAGCAGAAAGATTATGGCAATTAATTTAAAGAAATTATGTGACTCTCCTCTATTGTTAGAGGCGATCGCCGATTTAGTCAAGTCTATGGGTACATCCATTGTAATACAGGATACTAAAGGACGGGTGATTTTCGGTGATGAGAGTAAAAAAGCTGGCAGTCAATTGCCCATAGAAATCGATGGTGAGGTCATAGGATGGGCGATCGGGGAGGCAAAAGTCGCCCCTATTGCCTCAATTATCTCTTGTTTCGCCCAAAAAGAATTAGAGAAAAAGACTTTAGCCCACGAAGTCCTGGATAACTATCGGGAAATTACTTTTCTGTACGATCTGTCCGAAAAGCTAACTGCCAGTTTAGATATTGATGAATTGGTTAACTTATTATTAGCCGAAGCTAAAGAGTTAATTAAGGCCACCAGTGGGGCAGTCATGTTACTGTCAAACACAGGCAACACTGAGGAATTGAAGGTAGTCTCAGCTTTTGGTCAGGAATGGAATCGCGATCGCCTCCGTATTCCCTTGGATGAAAGTATTTTGGGTGTGGTGGTGAAAAATGGCTTGGGAGAAATTATTAATGATGTTGCCAATGACCCGCGATGTATGGATTTTGAGGCGACGATGAGTGCTTTAATTTGCATACCTTTAATCAGCAAAGGTCGTCCGATCGGCGCGATCGCCCTGGGCAATTCTTCTCCCGTTACCTATACCGCAGCGGATCTCAAACGGATGAATACCCTAGCATTTCAAGCAGCAGCAGCGATCGACAATGCCCAACTCTATCAAGAAAGTTGTATTGCCGCAACTACAGCCCAATTGCAAGCGGAAAAATTACAGCAAGCGTTGCGGGAATTGCAAGAAACCCAAAGCCAACTGATTCAAAGTGAAAAAATGTCTAGTTTGGGTCAGTTAGTAGCCGGAGTTGCCCATGAAATTAATAACCCAATTAATTTTATTTCTGGGAATCTTTGTCACGCCCAACAATATACTGAGGAACTGTTAAAAATCCTGCAACTCTATCAGCAAGAATTCCCCAATCTGACCCCAGCCCTGGAAGCAGCGATCGCGGAAATCGACTTAGAATTTTTATCGGCAGACTTTCCAAAACTCATTTATAGCATGAAATTGGGAACCGATCGCATTAGAGAAATCGTTTTATCCCTACGCAACTTTTCTCGGTTGGATGAAGCCCAAACTAAACCCGTAGATTTGCATTCGGGGATTGATAGCACCTTAATGATTTTACAACATAGGTTAAAACCCCAGCCCGGACGCCCGAATATTCAAGTGATTAAAAATTATGGCGATCTGCCGCTGGTGGAATGTCATGCGGGGCTGATGAATCAGGTATTTATGAATATTCTGAGTAATGCGATCGATGCCCTAGAAGAACAACAAAAACCGGGAGAAATTGTGATTACTACTGAGTTAATTTCCCATAAACCAAGGCTTTTGGCCACAACAGGAGAACCCATGTCCCATGATGGCAACGAAAGCGTACTAATTAAAATTCGCGATAATGGCTTTGGTATTCCTGAAGAAATTTGCTCGCGATTATTCGATCCTTTTTTTACCACTAAACCTGTAGGCAAAGGCACCGGCTTAGGTTTATCAATCAGTTACAAAATTATCGTGGAGAAACACGGAGGAATCATCAAATGTTTATCTCAACCGGGTCTAGGTACAGAATTTTATATTCAAATTCCTCTAAAACTATCGATTGAATTAGGGAAAAATTCTGCCGCCACTGCGGTGCGCCGTCGGTCTCCGTCGGCGCACCGCAGTGGCGTATTATTTTAGCAACAACGGTTCGTCCCAAATGCTGAAGCCGCACCTAGAATCACCAATTTGCCACGGGAATACCCCAGTCAATTATTAACAATTTTGTCCCGCAATCAAATTGTTAATTTTTGTAAAAATAAAGCATCTAGGCAATGGAATAGCCGCTAATTGCTCTATATTAATTGATTGATGGATTAATTGAAATGGTGAAACTAAACAAATAATATTGTATTGTATGGTGAAAATTACCGACCATTCCTGAAGAATATTTTCTGCTGGAAAATCACCCGCATATCTGCCTATAGACATAAGGGCTAATGCTTCGCCAGGGCGCGGTATCAGGCTGATGAAAAAAAATCATACAAGAATATTAAGAGATTACTGACTGAAAGTGATTAAGGTGATTTTTGACTAATAAAATAAATTAATCAATTTATTTGGTAATTAACAGATAAAAATTGGTAAAGCGTAAGGTTAAATGTTTACTTTTTTGAAAAAAATAGTTATCCTAAAAAAATGATAAACCAGAGGTTAATTTATGTCTCAAATTAGTCTGAAAAAACTATGTGCCAAGAAAGAAATTATGGAAGTAGTGGATGAGTTAATCCAAACTTTAGGAGTCCCAGTGACTTTGAAAGAGTTAGACGGGAAAGTCATTATCGATCGCGGCAATAAATCCGAGCGTTATCAAAAAAATCAATATCAGATTACCTGGGAGGGAGAAATCATTGGCTGGGTAGAGGGGGATGAAAAATCTAAAATTATCGCGATACTCTTTGAGTTATTTGCCAGCAAAGAACTAGAGAAAAAAGCCCTAGCGCAAGAAGTATTAGATAAATACCGTGAACTGACGCTATTCTATAATATTTCTGATAAAATATTAGGGATTATCGAGCCAGAAAAAGTAGCAAAATTAGTGTTTGAAGAAGCCCGTAAATTTATCAAAGCCACTAATGGCGTGGTGATGTTATTCGATGACAGTACCGGCGAACTGGAGAGCATCGGGTCGTTTGATTCCGACCCAGAATATTCAACGGAATACCGGACGTATCGTCCCTGGAAAAGTGAGGATTTTGTTTATCATGTGGCTACTTCTGGTCGGGGAGAAATTGTCAATGAAGTGTCATCAGATCCTCGGTTAATTGATAGTCAATTGCTGGTGACTTGTATGATTTGCGTTCCCTTGAAAACCAAAGATAAAATAATTGGCGCGATCGCCCTTGGCAACAAAACACCGGTGACATATACCGCAGAAGACCTCAAACTTCTGACCACTTTGGCATCCCAGGCCGCCAGCGCAATTAATGCTTTGCTGCACGAAAATAAGCTAAAAAAAAGTCGCAAAGAAGCCCTATTATTTCGGTTAGCTAGTCAAATTAGGTTGTCTTTAGACTCTAATTGTATTTTAACTATTGCCCTGAAAGAAATCCGCCGGTTATTGCAAATTGATCGCTGTCTATTTATGTGGTATAGACCGGCAAATTGTCCCGCCGAACTATTCACGGAGCCATCGGGAAAAAAATTGGAAAAATTTAGCGGTTGGCTGGTGGTCAATGAAGCAAGTCAAGCGGATATGCCCAGACTGATTAATCACTATTATGCAGAATCGCCAATTGGCAAAATAACCGGCTGGACGAAAGAACTGTTAGCCATGAAAATTCTCCGCATCGATGATATCAATTGTTTAGAAGATAAGGCTATGCGCGATTTTTTTCTCGCCCAAGGGTTGCTGTCACTTTTAGCCGTACCACTGGAGACGCGATCGGGAAAAATTGGATTGATTAGTTGTAGCAACTGTCAAACGTTACGTCCGTGGAGTGACGATGAAGTGGAACTGCTACAATCCGTAGCCATTCAGTTGGCGATCGCCCTCGATCAAGCCGAACTATACCAACAAAGTCAGACCGCTAAAGAAATAGCCCAAGCCAAAGCGGAAGAATTGCACAAAGCCCTGGAAGACTTAAAAAAAGCAGAAGTCCAGTTGATTCAAAGTGAAAAAATGTCTAGCTTAGGTCAAATGGTAGCGGGGGTTGCCCATGAAATTAATAACCCAGTTAATTTTATCCACGGCAATTTAAGCTACCTGCAAGACTATGTAAAAGACTTACTGGACTTGGTGGAAATGTATCAGCAGGAATATCCCAGCCCATCATTAGCCATTCAACAGGCGATCGAGGAGATGGATTTGCAATTTTTAGCCGAAGATTTACCCCAAATTCTTGGTTCTATGAGAATTGGGACAGAAAGAATTCGGGAAATTGTGCAGACTTTGAGAAATTTCTCTCGTGTGGATGAGGCACAAATGAAGTCAGTGGATATCCACAGTGGGATTGATTCGACTCTGCTGATTTTGCGCGATCGCCTCAAAGCCAAGCCCGGGCATCCTACCATTGAGGTGATTAAAGACTATGGGGATTTGCCGGAAATCGAATGTTATCCGGGTCAACTAAACCAAGTCTTTATGAACCTATTAGCCAACGCCATTGATGCCCTAGAAACTGCCATAGAAACGAAAGTAATTGGAGAGCGATCGCCGACTATTTGGATTCGCACGGAAGTCAAAAGAGGCGTCCCCAACGAGCAAATTTCTGGCAATGGTCAAGAGCAATATGGTAATACAGTAATTGTACCGAGTAGCGATCGGGCAATGATTCGGATTATTGACAACGGATCGGGAGTTTCTGAGGCAGTGCAACGGCGGTTATTTGACCCTTTTTTCACCACCAAACCCGTGGGCAAAGGCACTGGCTTAGGACTTTCAATTAGTTATCAGATTGTGGTAGAAAAACATCATGGCACATTAGATTGTATTTCCACTCTTGGTAAAGGCAGCGAGTTTGTGATTTCTTTACCCCTGCGACAAAGCCTGCAAGGGCAAACTAGGGAGCGATCTCCGCAAGCATCGTTAAAAACATAATTTTATTTTCATTTATTTTCAGGGATGCCATCTATTAATCACGTATAATCACTTGAAAAATTCAATCAGGAGAAGAAAAAATGACTCTGACCCTCAAAGGATATCAAATCACTGAAAAAATTCACCAAGGAATCAACACAAAAATCTATCGGGGAATTCGCTTTGCCGACCAAAAGCCAGTGATTATAAAAATGTTGGTGGCAGATTATCCCACCCTGGAAGAATTAACTCAATTCAGAAATGAATATGAACTGAGTAAAAATATTCAAGAAATTCCCGGCATTGTCACCCCCATAGAATTACTAAATTACCAAAATGGAATGGCGCTAATTTTAAATGACATGGGCGGGATTTCTCTGAAACAATATCTAGAACAAAAATCAGCCCAATCTAGCCAAATTTCTGGCTTAAGCTATTCTGGCTTAAGCTTAAAAGAATTTTTCTCTATTGCCATTCAACTTGCTACTACTCTGGGGGAACTACACCAAAGGCAAATTGTCCACAAAGATATCAAACCGCAAAACATCATTATTAACCCGGAAAATGGGTCAGTCAAAATCACCGATTTCAGCATTGCTTCTCGCCTCAGCGAAGAAATTGCCACGGTGAGTAATCCCGACCAATTAGAAGGCACTCTAGCCTATATGTCCCCGGAACAAACCGGCAGAATGAATCGCACCTTAGATTATCGCAGTGATTATTATTCTCTGGGAGTTACTTTTTATGAAATGCTCGCTGGCTGCCTGCCTTTTGAATCAGACGACCCCCTAGAATTAATTCACTGTCATATTGCCAAAAAACCGCCCAAATTAAGTCAGTTTAATCCAGAAATTCCCCCAGCCATAGAAGGCTTAGTGCTGAAACTAATGGCCAAAGCTGCGGAAGACCGTTATCGCAGTGCCAACGGGCTAATGTATGACTTACAAACCTGTTGCCAACAGTTAGAAACAACCGGAACTGTTAACCTAATTCCGGGAGAAAGCGATCGCGCCGGTCAATTATTAATTGCCCAAAGACTCTATGGTCGAGATGCGGAAGTCACTCAACTAATGGAAACCTTCGACCGTGTTGCCAACCCCCCCGAACCTGGGCAAGCAGGGACAGAAATGATCCTCGTCTCTGGATATTCGGGAATTGGCAAAACCGCCTTAGTCTCAGAAGTACACAAACCCATCGTTAAAAGTCGGGGTTATTTTATCAGTGGCAAATTCGACCAGTATAAACGAAACATTCCTTATAGTTCTCTAATTCAAGCCTTTGCCGAACTAATTCGCCAACTGCTAACCGAACCAGAAAGCGCCATTCAAACTTGGAAAAAACAACTATTAAATGCCCTAGGAAGCAACGGCCAAGTGATTTGTGATGTGATTCCCGAAGTCGCCCTAATTATTGGCGAACAACCAGAAGTGCCCTCCCTCGGCCACACGGAATCCCAAAACCGTTTTAACCGGGTATTTCAGCAATTTATGGGCGTGTTTACCACCAAACAACACCCCCTAGTAATTTTCCTCGACGACTTACAATGGGCAGACAGTGCTTCATTAAAATTAATCCACCTATTGCTGACTAATTCAGATAACAAATACCTGCTATTTATTGGCGCTTATCGTGACAATGAAGTCAGTCCCACTCATCCCACAATTCAAACCATAGAAAAAATTGCCGCTGCTGGAACTCCGGTAAATAATATCCTTTTAAAGCCATTGGAACTTCACCAGGTTTGCGCCTTCCTTGCCGATACCCTAACCAACAGTGCGGGAACCGAAGAATTAGCGGAATTACTGACTCACAAAACCCAGGGCAACCCATTTTTCTTAACCCAACTGCTGAAAACTTTATATGCAGAATCCTTGTTAGTCTATGACTATAGCCAAGGCTCATGGCAGTGGAATATCCAGGAAATTCAAGCCCTAGGCATCACCGATTATAATGTGGTAGAACTGATTGCCAGAAATCTGCAAAAACTTCCGGCATCTACCCAGGAAGTCTTAAAAATAGCCGCTTGTATTGGCCACCAATTTAATTTAGAAGTGCTGGGAATTGTGGCGGAAAAATCGCAGACAGCAACCGCAGGAGATTTATGGGCATCCTTACAATCCGGGTTAATTTTACCCCTGAGTAAAGATTATAAAATTCCTCTGGTATTTGGCAATGATAAGAAAAACGGGCAGCCGCGATCGGATGTGAAGATAAATTACAAGTTTTTACATGATCGTGTACAACAAGCCGCCTATTCTTTGATTCCCGAATCTCAGAAAAAAGCCACCCATCTAAAAATTGGCCAATCCCTGCTCCGAAATACCAGTGAAGCTGAACGATCAGAGCATATCTTTGCCCTGGTCAACCAACTGAATTATGGAATTGATTTACTCAAAGACCAAAGGGAAAAAGATGAACTGGCTTATTTAAATCTTTTAGCGGGGAAAAAAGCCAAAGAAGCTACCGCTTATGAAGCGGCTGTCAAGTATTTAAGTTTGGGTATCGATCTATTAAGCGAAGATAGTTGGGTCAGTAACTATGACTTGACATTAGCTTTATACACCGAAGCAATGGAAGCGGAATATTTCTATACCAACTTTGACCGGACAGAAGTTTTAGGGCAAGTGATTTTAGCAAAAGCAAAAACTTTGCTCGATCGCATCAAAGTTTATGAAATTCAGATGCAAATGTATGCGGCGCAACATCAAATTATTAAAGCCATTGAGATCGGAATGCAAGCCTTAGACACCATGGGAATTTCTCTGACAAAAATCCCGAAAAATCAGGATAAAATCGTCAAATTGCCCGACGTTGAGGAATTAGAGACTTTTCCAGAAATGACCGATCCATATCAACTAGCTGCTTTGCGGATTTTAATGAATTTATTAGCGCCAGCTTTGCACACAAAATCTGATATATTTCCTCAGCTAGTGTTGACAATGGTGCATCTTGGTTTAGAAAAAGGTCATTCTGCCTTATCCGCTTTTACCTATAGTTGGTATGGCACCATGTTGTGTGGTGCTGGGGAACTGGAAACTGGATATTTAGCGGCTCAATTGTCCTTGAAATTGCTAGAACAATTTCATGCGACTTCCCTAAAATGTCAAGTGTATAATATGGTTTATGCTTTTATTCTGCACTGGAAACAGCCCGTCAAAGATACCATTAATGCTTTCATTGATGGGATGCAAAGTGGTTTAGAAATGGGCGATCTGGAATATGCCAGCTATTGTGCTTGTAAGTATTGCAGTTACTTATTTTTAAGTGGGGAATATTTGATTTCTGTAGCCGCCGAACAAGCGAAATACATGAAATTACTGCGAAAACTGAAATATGAGATTTCTCTCAATGATGGCAGTATTTGGACTCAATTAACGGCAAATTTACAAGGGCGGGCTACTGATAAATATCGGTTGATTGGGGAAACTTTTGATGAAGCGATCGCCTTACCTCGGTTGCAAGCTGCTAACGATAACTGGTCTTTATTCAACTTCCATCTAGCCAAAACCATTTTGCTTTACATACATAAAGACCATCGCGGGGCGCTGCATCATGGGTTAATGGCAGTCGATTTTGTCGGTGCAGTGAGTGGGGCTTTGACCATGACCGCTCATAATTTTTACTATTCTTTAGTGCTGCTCAAAAATTATCCCAATGCCCTGGAAGAAAAACAAATCGAATACCTAAAACAAGTAGAAATCAACCAACAAAAATTACAGCAATGGGCGAACCATGCGCCGATGAATTTTCAGCATAAATATGACCTGGTAGCCGCAGAAAAAGCGCGAGTCTTGGGGCAAAACTTAGCAGCAATGGAACTATACGATCGCGCCATTTCTGGAGCGAAAGAAAACGAATATCTCCAGGAAGAAGCCCTAGCCAACGAACTAGCCGCCGAATTTTATCTATCTTTAGGACGAGAAAAAATCGGCAAAACCTATATCACCGATGCCTACTACACTTATGCCAAATGGGGCGCTGTAGCCAAAGTCCAAGACTTAGAAAGCGCATATCCTCAATTATTAGAGCAAATTAAACAACAGGCAGGAAACAAAACTCTGGCTGATAAATCCACTCAAACCACCATTGTCAAAACCACCCTAGGCAATACCGGCGCCCTGGACTTAGCCACCGTAATGAAAGCCTCCCTAGCCATTTCCAGTGAAATTGTTTTGGATAAATTACTCGGCCAATTAATCAACATTCTCCTAGAAAATGCCGGTGCCGAAAAAGCATTTTTATTCTTAAAAGAAAAAGCAGGATTAGGACTTGCGGCTAGTACCCAAGTCAACCAAGAGGCGATCGTCTATCCTACACCCTACACCCTACACCCTACACCCTACACCCTACACCCTACACCCCCGAATACAGATTTGCCCCTGGGAGTGATCAACTATGTGCAACGAACGGGCAACCATCTGATGCTGGCTGATGCCCAAACCCAAGGTGTCTTTACCAATGACCCTTATATCACCCGGCATCAAGTCAAATCCTTGTTATGTGCGCCCATTATTAAAGGGTCAAAATTAGTGGGCATTATCTATTTAGAAAATAACCTCACCACTGGGGCATTTACCAGCGATCGGCTGAAATTCTTACAACTGCTATCAGGACAAGCGGCTATCTCCTTAGAACTTGCCCGTTCCGTCAACGAAGTGCAAAACACCTTAGCCTATCTCAAAAGCATCCTCAACAACATTGCCGATGGCTTATTAGTCACCGATCGAACGGGTCGGATCACTCAATATAATCCCGCCCTATGCCATTTGTTTGGTTTAGCTTCATCTGCCTCCCTGGGAAGCCAATATTGCCACGAAGCATTAACCGTAGAAATTGGCACTTTGGTGACGCAAACCTTAAGCAAACCACAAGAAGTTTTGAGTGCAGAAATTAACCTAACTCCTGGGCGAATTGGTGGGGCAGTAGCCACCGCCATTACCACAGACAAATCCCCTGAAGTGATTGGTTGTGCCATCATCATCCGGGATATCACGGCGGAAAAAGAAATCGATCGCATGAAAACCGACTTTATCTCCACCGTCTCCCATGAACTCCGCACCCCATTAACCTCCGTGGTGGGATTTGCCAAAATTATCCATAAAAAGCTCACGGAACAAATCACTCCCGCCTTAGTTTCAGCGGACAAAAAAACAGTGCGATCTGTGCAACAAATTGGCGACAATATTAATATTATCATTTCCGAAGGGGAACGGCTGACCAACCTAATTAATGATGTGCTCGATATTGCCAAAATGGAAGCGGGTAAAATTGAATGGGTAATGCAGCCAGTCAACTTGGGCGAAATCATCGATCGCGCCGTCAATGCCACCTCTTGTCTATGGCAAACTTCTGGACTACAGCTAATTAAACAAGTCCCCCATGAACTGCCAAAGGTCAAGGGCGATCCAGCCCGCTTACTTCAAGTGCTAATTAATCTAATTTCCAATGCGGTTAAATTCACCAACCAAGGTTCAATTACCATCACCGCCGCACAGCAATTTTCCCCAGAGGGAGGGGCGCAAATTATCGTTAGCGTCATTGATACGGGAATTGGCATTGCCCCGGAAAACCGGGAAAAAGTGTTTGAAAAATTCAAACAAGTCGGTGAAGTAATGACCGACAAACCCCAGGGAACTGGACTGGGACTGCCCATTTGCCAACAAATTATCGAACACCATGAAGGTCGCATTTGGGTGGAAAGCGAGTTAGCAGTTGGCAGTAATTTCTCCTTTGCCTTACCCTTAAACTCTTCTAATATTCAGGGAACAGAAAATCTAAACTTCGATACTCTCGTGCGACAATTAAAACAAAGTATTGTACCCAAGTCTTCGGAATCTACGGAAGAGCAAAAAACCATTCTGGTAGTAGATGACGAACCTTCCATTCGCTCGCTTCTGCGACAACAATTAGAAGACCAAGGGTATATCGTCAAAGAAGCTGCGGATGGCATGGAGGCGATATCCCAAGTCAAACAAGTGCCCCCGGATTTGATTATTTTAGATGTAATGATGCCTGCGATCAACGGCTTTGATGTAGCGGCGGTACTGAAAAATAATCCCACCACAATGGATATCCCGATTATCATCTTATCCATCGTGGAAGATAAACAACGGGGCTGGAAACTGGGGGTTGACCGTTACCTCACCAAACCCATTGATAGCGAAAAACTGTTGAAAAATATTGAGGTGCTAATTTCTCGCGGCAGTTCCCCTAAGAAAGTCATGGTAGTGGATCAAGATGTGTCCGCGATTAAGACCCTAACTGAGGTATTGCAAGCCAAAGGATATAGTGTGGTTGAAGCCTTGTCCGGTTCAGAATGTATTCAGAAAGCCTTAGCTGAAAAACCTGATATGATTATTGTGGATTCTCTTCTGTCACAGCAGCATGATTTGGTCAAAACTTTGCGCTTTGAAAAAGGGCTGGAAAACGTTTTATTTGTCTTGTTAGCTGACCGGCAAGAAGATTAATTCCAGAAACCGGGTTTATCTCGCAAATCTTTGTGTATTCCAGAAACCGGGTTTCTATCCCAAATCTTTGCCGAAGTACAAGAATTACATAGAAACCCGGTTTTTTTATGTTTATCACCCGGTTTATTAACAAAAATAATCTAAAAAATAGGAAATTCTTATGTCTAAAAAGATATTAATTGTCGATGATGAACCCCATATCAGAATTTTGATTTCGCAAACCCTGGAAGAATTGGAGGATGAAGGGGTAGAATTGCTAACAGCCACCAATGGGGAAGAAGCATTAGAAATCATTCAACAGGAAAAGCCTGATTTGGTATTTCTTGATGTAATGATGCCAAAAATGAACGGTTTTGAAGTTTGTCAAAAGGTGAAAAATGAGTTAGGAATGCCAAATATTTACATTATTATGCTCACCGCCAAAGGCCAAGAGTTTGATAAACAAAAAGGCAATGAAGCCGGGGCAGACCTTTACATGACCAAACCTTTTGACCCCGATGAAATTTTGGCAAAAGCAATGGAAGTTTTAGGTTAATTCCCTCCAAGAAACAGGCAGAGGTTAGAAACCGTCGGGGGTTTTAACCCCCGCCTCATAGCGCAAGTCGGATAAATCCGACTAAAATTATATAATTTAAAATTACGAATTTCAGTCGGTTTTAACCGACTTTAGCTATTAGCCAGGGAAGACGATTCCCCGGCGGAATAACGGAATAACCGAATAACGGAATAACGGAATAACCGGATAAACGGATAAACGGATAAACGGATAACGGAATAACCAGATAACGAAATTCCCGAAACCGGGTTTCTTTCCCAAATATTTGCCACCAACCAAGAAACCGGGTTTCTTACAAAAGCCGGTTTCTTTAAACCTAACTATGTATCCGAGGTTCGGGATGCAATGTGGCTAATAAATCACTTTCCACGGTGGATAATTCTTCTAACCTTTCGGTGACTTCTGTGGGGTCAAAATAAGTATTGGCTAATACCCAATAAATGCCATAATGTCGGGCTTCGGATGCCATTAATCCGCGATAAAATTTCGCCAAATCTGCATCAGGGCAATGGGTGCCAAGTAATCCCAAACGTTCGTGACTGCGGGCTTCAATTAATGCGGAAATCAGCAGAGAATCTAATAATCTTTTGGGTTCATCTCGCCGAATTGCCGCTTTGAGTCCAGCCGCATAAGGAGGGGCGGAAAGGGGACCGAGGGGAATGCCCCGTTGTTCTAATATTTGGTTGACTTGTTCAAAGTGTTCTAGTTCTTCTTGGGCGATCGCGGTCAGTTGTCGGACTAGCTTCGTATTCGACGGATAACGAAACATTAAATTTAAGGCAACTCCTGCCGCTTTCCGTTCGCAGTGGGAATGATCCAAGAGAATCGTATCGAGATTAGATAAAGCTTGTTCGACCCACTCGTTCAAAGTTGGTTGCTTGAGAAACTTGATTTTCGGCAAAGTAGGGGACACCACAGGGCAACACTCCGGCTATATCTCGGCAATTTTTGATGGCAAATTTGACTAAGCTGTGATTGTATCGCAATTTTAATGGTGAAAAGAATGGCAACCAACAGAAAGGGAACTATTCCCTGGTTATGCTGGTTGCCCCAAATATCGGATATTTGTGTAATTTACAAGAAATCGAGGTAAAAACGATGGAACTCAAATCCGTAGCTGTAGAAATTCCCGAAGGGGCCAATGTCATCATTGGTCACTCTCACTTTATTAAGACCGTGGAAGATTTACATGAAATTCTGGTAGGAATTTCTGGGTCAGTCAAATTTGGTCTGGCTTTTTGCGAGGCTTCTGGCCCTTGCTTAATTCGGGTTACAGGAAATGATGATCGTCTGCAAGCGATCGCCACCAAAAATGCCCAAGCGATCGCCGCAGGTCACAGCTTCGTCATTCTGATGCAGCAAGCATTTCCGGTCAACTTCTTGAATGCCATCAAACAATGTCAAGAAGTCTGCACAATTTACTGCGCCACCGCTAACCCCGTAGAAGTGATTTTGGCGGAAACCGCACAAGGACGAGGAATTCTCGGCGTCATCGATGGCTTTTCTCCCAAAGGCGTAGAAACCCCAGAAGACGTGAAGCACCGCAAAGATTTTCTGCGACAAATCGGCTATAAGCTTTGATTACTGGGGGGTGTAGGGTGTAGGGTGTAGGGGGAAGAGAGGGAAGAGAGGGAAGAGGGGGAAGAGGGGGAAGAGGGGAAATTTCCTTCCCACACTCCCCACACCCCCCACACCCCCCACACTCCCCACACTCCCCACACTCCCCACACTCCCCTAACAGTGGCGGATCGGCGGAAACATCGTGCATAACAATAGTAGGGGCGCTTCGGCTTGCGCCCGCTATCAATGGCAAAAATTGTTTTAAATCAGCACTTATGTCTAGCCCTACCGTTAAAGTCCCCTTCGTTGACCTGCAAATTATTCATCAGCCCATTCAAACAGACTTAGAAAAAGCGATCGCCTCTGTACTGCACCAAGGGGATTTCATTTTGGGGCAAGCGGTCACAGAATTTGAGTCTGATTTTGCCGCCGCTTGTGGAGTAAACTATGGCATTGGTGTCGCCTGTGGCACCGACGCGATCGCCTTGGGACTAAAAGCTTGTGGCATCCAACCAGGGGATGAAGTAATGTTACCCGCGAATACCTTCATTGCTACCTTAATTGGGGTGGAAAGGGCTGGGGCAATTCCGGTGTTGGTAGACTGCGATCGCTGGACGGCTTTAATCGATCTGGAAGCAGCGGAAAAAGCCATTACCCCGAAAACCCGTGCGATCGTTCCCGTCCATTTATACGGTCAAATGGTTTCGCCGCAAAAACTCAGATATCTGGCGGAAAAATATCACCTGATTATCCTCGAAGACTGTGCCCAAGCCCACCTAGCGGAAAAAGAAGGCGATCGGGCAGGTTCAATCGGTATGGCAGCCGCTTTCAGCTTCTACCCCAGCAAAAACCTCGGCGCCTTCGGAGATGGGGGCATCGTCGTCACCTCCGACCCCGAAGTCGCCCAAAAAATGCGAACCTTGCGGAATTATGGCGCCCCCAAAAAATACTTACATACCGAAGTGGGCACCAACAGCCGTCTAGACACCTTACAAGCCGCCATTCTCAAAACAAAACTGCCCCATCTTGCCCAATGGAACCAATGGCGTAACCATGCCGGTAAACAATATGACGCCGCATTAGCACCCCTGCAAAGCCAAGGCATTCGACCCATTCAAAATCAAAGCAATACCGGCCATGTATATCACCTCTATGTGATCCAAGTCACCGAAGATTGTCCCATTGACCGCAATACTTTACAAAATATACTCAATCATCAAGGGATTCAAACGGGAATTCATTATCCTATTCCCTGTCATCTACAACCGGGCTATCAAAATTTAGGTTATCATCAGGGTGACTTTCCCCACGCAGAAATGCTCTGCGAGGAAATTTTGTCATTACCAATGTATCCGGGCATCAACGAAAGGCATATTCAGCAAGTTGTCACCGCCATTGAATCAGCTTTGATCTAATCTAAAACAAGAAACCGGGTTTCTGGCATAAGTTTTGCCACCAAACAAGAAACCGGGTAACTTTGGCGAAACCCGGTTTCTAACCCGGTTTCTAAAATTACGCAAATTTTACGCAAATTTTAGCCATGCAAATTCTGGAAAAAAAATCTAGTTTAATTCAGCAATATTCCGGCTGGATCGTTATCGGATTATTAACGATAATTTACGCGCCTTTAGTCATGTATTGGTATGACGGATGGTTAAATAAAAGTATTAGTATTGAGCACGAATATTTTAGCCACGGCTTAATTGGCCTGCCTTTTGCTGCCTATATTGCTTGGGGCGATCGCCAAAAATGGCTCAAATTGCCTGAAAAAACTCATCCCATAGGTGGATTTTTACTTGGTTTAGCAGCGGTATTTTATCTCAGCACTTTACCAGACTTAGTAAATTTATCCTTGCCGATAGTTTTAGCGGGAATTTGTTTATGGTTAAAAGGAATCGATGGATTAAAAATGCAAGGATTTCCCCTGTTGCTGGTTTGCCTTGCCACTCCTAACCAAATTCCCTACTTAATCTCTCCTTATATTATTCCATTGCAAGCATTTATTGCCGCGATCGCTGGGTTTATTTTACTTCAATTTAGCATAAATGTTAGAGTGGAAAATATTTATTTATATGTCAATGATGCCGTAGTCGAAGTAGCCCCCCATTGTTCTGGCTTAAAAATGTTACTAACGAGTTTATATGTAGCGTTAATGTTACTATACTGGAGAGATGACTTATCCTCCCGATTCAAAATAAATCTATTTTTATTCAGTACAGTGATTTTGAGTGTACTGGGTAATATTATTAGAAATACGTTACTGACATTTTTTTATGGCACAGAACGGGATCATCTTTTTCATTGGTTACATGAAAGTTGGGGCGGAGATTTATACTCAGCATGTATGTTAGGTTTGTTAATTCCCCTGCTGATTGGCATAGAAAACATCGCTGACCATTTAACGGTGCCACCTCACGAGTCATAAACCGGGTTTCAGCATAAAACAACCAAGAAACCGGGTTTATTAAAGAAACCCGGTTTCTAATCCGGTTTCTTTAAATCGTGGATAATCCTGAATTAGATGAAGTCCTATTTTTTTCTATTTAAAGTATATTTAAAGTGTTAAAGCAATCTTCACTAATGAGAATATTATTACTGTTGCTCCTGCTATTACTATTGGGAGGAGCAAACATACCCAGCTATCTCCAGGGTATCAAGCCTTGGAAAGAACCCCCCCCAGTTCCAGGGCTGAAAAAACTACAAGAATTACAAAGTAATGGCATTCAAGTGGCTGGATGGGAAACCGTAAACAAAGTGACAATCGAAGCCGGGGGGCGGAAATGGTTACTCCATGAACTCAACCAAAACAATCAGATGGCATTATTGCTCCTGCGATCGCAACGGGGATCGACGGAACAACCCCAAGTTGAATGGATGGATATTAATGGATATTGGCGATGGAAATCTGACTCTGAAACCTGGTCTGAATTTACCGTGGAAATACCGGGCACAGATCCCCGGTTTCTTGAAGAAACCGGGGATCTAAAACCAGAAACCGGGGATCTAAAAGGGGCTCTAAAGCCAGAAAACGGGGATCTAAAACAAAAATTAGCATTAGTTGAAGCCCGCTATTTCCGGGGTGTCACCAGGCAGCAAACCTACGCCATCATGCAATGGTATGCCTTCCCTGATGGAGGACATCCCAAAGCGAGCCGTTGGTTTTGGCGCGATCGCCTCTACCAAATCTCTGGCAAACGGGAACCTTGGGTAGCCGTATGTATCATCATGCCCATTGAACCTTACGGTGACATTGAAAAAGCCCGACCCCTCATCGAATCTCTTGCCAAAACCGTTCAAGCGACCTTAATGGCAGAAGCGTTTAACAATATATCTGCACGGTAAGCGAAGCAATGCCGCAGGCTATATGCTTCGCCCTTAGCCGTCAACCGTCAAAGAATCCCTACCCAACCATGAACAGTCAACACTCAACCCTCAACATCCTGCTTTTGGTTTGTTTAGGAGTCATTCAGTGGCCATTTTCTATATTCGCCAGACCCGCCCAAGTTTTGGCCGCCACGAATATCTGTCAACTACCAACTCGTGCCGGTATTTCATCGAACCCAGTCCCTCCGACAGCCAACGGGACAGCCAATGGCGGAAATATTCCCAGTCTAATTCCCAGCCCAATTCCCAGCCTAAATTCTCCGGGTAGCCGCATCCCCGTCTCTCCTGTTGCCGAACCTGACTTACCAAACACTTCGCCACTCCCTACACCCCCCGCCGAAGTACCACGGCAGACGAGGCGCGATCGCGCCAACCGACTAGGACGTTATCGCCTCGGTCCTGGGGATCAAATCTACATAGAAGTGCAACCCTTTAACGAACTCAGCCTGCAAACCGCGATCAACCCAGAAGGCAGTATCGTACTGCCCCTGATCGGGGCAATTTCTCTAGAAAAACTCACTCCTGCCCAAGCCCAACAAAAAATCCAGGCTCAATTAAATCAATATCTCGTCAATCCCATCGTCAGCCTGCAACTGCTGGTGCCAAGACCCATTAACGTCACCATCACTGGAGAAGTTGCCCGACCAGGATTCTATCCCGTCACCCCAACCGGAGCCACCCTCGCCACCCTATTAGCCACTGCCGGAGGCACCACCGCCAATGCCGACTTACGGCAGGTGCGTTTACGTTGGACAGAAAACGATGGCATCCTCAGAGAACAAGAAGTTAACTTGTTAACCCCTTTAACCCAAGGACAACCAATTCCCGATATCCCCCTAGAAGATGGAGATGCGATCGTTGTCCCCAAACGGGAATCCCTGGAAGACCGACAGTATAACCGCAGCCTCATCAGCCGCTCCAACCTAGTAGCCCCCCCGTCTGCCGTAGAAATTACCGTACTGGGAGAAGTCGCTCAACCGGGATTCTATATCCTCCCCCCCTCCATTCGTCCCTTAGCCGATGCCTTACTCATTGCCGGGGGAGCCACTCCTGCCGCCGACCTCCGCTGCGTCATCGTGCGTCGGTTACAAGATGATGGCACTTTAACCGAACCGATTTTCTTAGACATTTATAATGCCTTACAAACCAACGGCCAAACCTTGCCAGACTTTCCCTTAAATAATGGGGATATAGTGATTATTCCCAAACTGCCATTAGCAGATCCAGATTATGACAATAATTTGGCTCGTCGCTCTAATATTTCCGCCCAACAACCTGTACAAATTACCATTGTCGGCGAAGTCACCCAACCGGGTTATCATATACTCCCGGCATCCCTTCGCCCCTTACCAGATGCCTTATTAATCGCTGGGGGAGCCAGTCCAACCGCAGATTTGAAAAATATTCAAGTGCGTCGCTTACTCGCAGATGGCACCATCAGTGAAGAAACCGTTGATTTATTCACTCCTTTAATGAATGGGGAAGAACTTCCTTCCATTCCCTTGAGCAATGGGGATGTAGTATTTGTCCCCAAACGACCATTAGGCGATGATCAAGATTATGATCATAATATCGTCGGTCAATCCAACTTAGCCGCCCAGCAACCTGTGCAAATTACGGTACTCGGAGAAGTAGCTCAACCGGGATTTCATCTTCTGGATCCGGCTCCCCGTCCCCTGCCCAATGCTTTACTGATTGCCGGTGGCACCACCAGTGAAGCGGACTTGCGATCCGTTCGGGTGCGCCGATTAATTGGCAATGGCACCGTTAGTGAAGAAATCGTAGACCTATTTACTCCTTTACAAACCGGGGCAGAATTACCTTCTTTACGCCTAGGAAATGGAGATGTAGTGTATGTGCCGAAAATTGAACCAGGCACCGATCAAGATTATGACCGCTTGCTTATCGCTCGTTCCACCTTGGCCAACCCGGAAATGACTGTCCGAATTTTAAGTTATCCTGGACAAGGGGCAAATTTAATTACCCTACGCAATGGCAGTACCTTTTCGGATATTCTCAACACCATTCCTCTCAGTCAAGCAGATTTAAGAGACATTGCCGTGATTCGCTTTGACCCAGAACAAGGACGTGCTGTCACCCGAAAAGTGGATGTCAAAAAATTACTTGAAGGTGATAACTCCCAGAATATCCCTTTACAAAATAATGATGTGGTGGTGATTGGGCGAAATCTCCTAACCAAGTTGACCTATTCACTGAATACGTTTACCCAGCCTTTTCGCGATGTTCTTGGCTTTTTGCTATTTTTTGATCAGTTACGGGATAGCGCTGATGCTCTCTTTGGACCCGGTTCTAATTAATAGACCTCTTGCAAAAATCCGAATCGATCCCCCCAACCCCCCTTCCCAAGGGAGGCTTATTAGAATTTTGCCAGAAGTCTAATCAAGCTATTGGTTATGAGTTATTGGTTATTGGTTATTAGTTATTGGTTATTGGTTATTGCTCCCCTGCTCCAGAAGGGCGCAAGCATTGCGCCCCTACATCTGTGTTCCCCCCGCACCAGAAGCTCCGGGGCAACCACCGCCTTAAGGAATTGCCCCTACCTCCCTGCCCCCCTGCACAAGCGCACCCCTACCTCCCTGCTCCCCTGCCCCCCCTACCTCCCTGCACAAGCGCACAAGCGCTGCCCCCGTTCCCCCCGTTCCCCCCTATTTTTGACTTATGGCTCCTTCAATTGTTAAGCGTTATCAAATAGCTTTTGCTAAATACAAATGGTTCGGATTCGCCGTAGTGGTACTCTGTTTGGCCGGTGCGGGTGTCATCGTTATGACCAAGGAAACGCCGGAAACCACTTATGATGCTAGAGGTATCCTGAGCTATTATCATCCGCCTGTAACTTTTTCCGATACGGGAGGACTGATTCAAGAACAAGGAAAAGCACTGACGGAGGAAATTCTAAAATCTGATTTTGTGCTGAATACTGCTGCTGCCAAAGTTCAGGAAGATCCGAAAAGGATTAGAAAAACGTTTACTGTTCGCTTACCGAAGCCAGACTCCCCCCCTGTGATTACCGTTTACTATGACGGTGCTCCCAGTAAAGAAAGAGGGCTGGAAATTATGGAAGCCTTATTGGATGCAATGATTGAGCAGAGTCGGTTGATTAATACGGAAAGATTGCGGACTTTGATTACGACAATTAATCAACGATTACCAGAGGTGGAACAGAATCTCGATCAAGCGGAACGAAAATTAGAACAGTATGAACGGCAACAAGGAGTGGCAATTTTAGCCGCCCGTTCTGGCAGTTTGGCCAGTGAAATTGTTGCGAATCAAGCGCAACAAGCTCAACTCCAAATGCAAATTGAAGGGGTGCAAGGGCAAATGATCGATTTAGAGGAAAGATTGGGATTAACGGTGGATCAAGCTTATGTGTCCCAAGCCCTGAGCGCCGATCCGATTATTGCGGATATCCGAGCGGCATTACATCAAATTGAAACTCAGATTTCACTGTCGAGTAAGAATTTTCGGCCTGCCCATCCTCAGATGGTTGAGTTACGCAAACAGCAAGAAGCGTATAACCAACTGTTAGAAAATCGTGCCGCTGAGGTGATTGGAGGAGATGGAATTACGGCACCTTTGTTGAGTGGGACGCAAATTAGAAAAGATAGTAGTTTAGATCCCGAACGGCAGCGGTTAGCCCAAACGCTGATTGGTTTATCGACTCAGAAAGAAAGCTTAGAAGGTCAGCTTAGTGCAATGACGAAACGAGAAGCGGAGTTGAGAAGAGAATATGCGACCCTGCCTAATTTGCAGTTGGAACAACAACGGTTAGCCCAGCAGGTAGCGTTGCATAAACAACGCTACGATCGCATGCAAACCGCTTTGTCTGATGCTCTCGCGGCTGAGGCGGAAACCGTCAGCAGTTTGTTGAAGCAAAACCCCTATGTAAATACCAACAAGCCCCAACCATTCAGCGCTATGTTGACGGTGGTTATGGCTGGTGTGATTGGTACGGTGTTGGGTGGCGGAATCATTTTTGTGCTGTCTTTGCTCGAAGGCAAATACTACACAATGGAAGAAATCAAGGCGGGTTTACAGGGATTAGATTTGCGGGTTTTGGGGATTTTGCCCGAGGTGATTTCCTCAGATCCAGAGAGTAATTTAATGCCACTAATTTTAGACTCTCCCAGTCCCTATTTGAGTTTTTGTGAACAACTCCGCAGTAACTTACGGCGTTTGGGAGAAAAGCAGATCAAAATGTTGTTAATTACCAGCGTGGGAATAGATGAAGGCAAGAGTTTTTGTGCGTATAATTTGGCGATCGCCTCAGCGAGAGCGGGCAAACGCACTCTGATTATTGAAACCGATTTGCGATCGGCTTCTGCTTGTCGTTCCCTAAAATTAACTCCAGATACTTCAGCCAGATTAGAACCTTTACGTTACTATAGCGATTTGAGTCATTGTATTCGCTTGGCTCCAGAAGTAGAAGAACTTTATATTATTCCTAGTGTTGGGCCATTACCAAATAGCGCGGCTATTCTTGAATCTAATGAAATGCGGCGAATTATTAAAGAAGCTGCTCATCGGTTTGATATGGTGGTTTTAGAGGCGCCTCCTTTGAGTGTTTGTAATGATGCATTTCTGTTAGAACCATTAACTGATGGGATGGCGATCGTGACTCGACCAGGTTACACTCAAAGCAGTTTGCTGGCGGAATATATTGAGCCCTTAATTGAACAAGAGGAAACCACAATATTGGGTGGGATTATTAATGGGGCGGATATTCCGGTAAATTTTGCCGAAAATCCCAGTGAATTTTTACCAGAATATCCACCTACCACTGACTCTTTTGAACAATTTGAACCCTCTGGTGCCGACATTTCTGTTAACGGTGTTCGGGGCGATCGCTCTCGTTCCCAAGAGTCTAAGAACGAGAGTAGTAAAATCGCCTAATAGATAATAGAAAACCTAAATTTCTAGAAGTTACTCAGCCCCGGATATTTCTGCTGATGTTGGCCAAACAAAATCAGCGAGCGGTTTGTTTGTGTCCCATTCTAATTCCGGGATGGGACTTAAAAGTACCGAAAGTTGGCGAAAAGGTTCTCGCTTGTTTTTTTCGGTGTTTTGCTCGGTGTTTTGTTCAGTGACTCTTCTCAGGACTCGACTGGGGATGCCATAACCATAAACAATATGACCTTTTCCGGCTAACACAATGATTTGATAATCGGGGTTAGCTTGCCGAAATTTGGCAATGACTTCGGCCATTGTTTCGTCCCAAAGAACTTGGGCTAAAAAGAAATTTTCAAAGTTATCACTACTGCCATGATTTTGGTGAATTGCGTCATATACTTCGCGGATTAACTGACGATATTCAAGGTTATCTGTGCGAATTTCTGAAAATGGAGGAATAAATTTTTTTTGTTCTGCTGTCAAACTTTCTAACCCTTGGCGGGCAACTTGGCGGGTAATTTCATTGGGAACATTTAAGGCTAATACGGGGATTTGATTTTCTTGAGCAAACCGTAAGATTGGGGCATAAAATTCCCAAGGAAACCCCCAGCGGTTTTGATATTCTGTTTGTTCAATGAGTTCGGCTTCACTGAGGTTGCCTCGGAGGTATTCGTCTAAAACACTTTGATAAGGTCGCTGGAACATTTCCATGGCGATCGCAATTTTGTTGTTTCGGCTCATTTGCTGAATAATCTCTAATTTTGCTGCATGATCCGCTGGATTATCATGGGTTTCTCCTAAGTAAATTACATTGGCATCAAACAGTTGTTTTAAAATCTCTTGGGCGGATGGGTTTGATGATGAGGATTTGATGGGGTAAGGTTCTACGGAATTGACAATCCCTTCATTCGATAAAACAGGTTTCTGACTAACCGCTAAGGTGCCGATCAGCAACAAAACCAGGCTATAAATTTGAAGTTTGAGCATATCGGATTTTCTTTTTTTCTTTTAATGATGACTTTTGGCCGAGCAATGAGCGAACTCATGGATGCGCTTTGGGTTAATTTTAACCATTGCCATGACGGATAATTTTTGGCAAAAATCCTGAGTATCATAAGATTATATCAAAAAATATCAAAAAGTATAAAATTATATGAAAAAATATTCATATAATTTTATACTTTTTATATAAAATTATATGATTTTATCCATTGATAATGTTAAGATTAGCGGGCAAAAATGATTTTAAGGCATTCCCTAAAGAAAAAAATATGGAGTTTCTTCTATGACAATTAAAAGCATTTATACCGATGGATCTTGTAACGGCAACCCTGGGCGTGGTGGCTGGGCTGCAATTATTTGTTATCAGGATGGGCAGATCCATGAAATGGGGGGAGGGGATCCCAGTACCACTAATAACCGGATGGAAATGCAAGGGGCGATCGCCGCCTTGGAATTTTTCAAGAAATCTGGACAAATTGAGCCAATTATTTTGCATACGGATAGCGAATACTTAATCAAAGGAATTACCCAATGGATTCATGGGTGGAAAAATAAAGACTGGAAAACTGCCAGCGGTAAACCTGTGCTGAATCAAGACTTGTGGCAAAAGTTAGATGGCCTCAACTCTTCTGTCATTAAATGGCAACATGTGCGCGGTCATAGTGGCGATCGATACAATGAACGATGTGATGCGATCGCCAAAGCTTATGCATTTGGTAACAAAGTCAAACTTCAAGAATATCAACCAAAATCCCACAGTCCGATAGAGAGGTTACAATGTTCGGGGAACTCTGACCATAAACTCTCTGATTTAAATATGGACATTAATCTTAACGCATCTTCTGAATCTATAGATTCCTTACCTCGTGAGGTTAGGGTAAACCAACTGAGAAACTTGATCGAGACTCTGCAAATTGCTGATGAAATTTCCACGAAAGGGTATTTAATTACCAGTTCCGAACTCGCAGACTTGATGGATGTCAATGCCAGTGCTGTCACCAGTCGTGGTGATAATTGGGTATGGCGTAATTGGATTGTGTCACGAGTGCGGCGCGAAGGAAACCAAATTCTCTGGCAATTAGAAAGAGTGGATTTGGTCAGTGAAGAAGCAGCAGAAAGCTAATTGTTAGTTGTTAGTTGTTAGTTGTTAGTTGGTAGTTATTAATCTAACAACTAACAACAAACAACTAACAACTAACAACTAAGAACCAACAACTAAGAACCAAAGAATCCCTACCCAACAACTAAGAACCAACAACTAACAACAAACAACAAACAACTAACGATTAAACTAACTAAAATCATTGATAACTACGGCCACGCCATTGAGTGGGTCGGTTTATGGCGGAAATAAAAATCCGCAGAAAAGCGAATGGATCTGCGAGAGGAGAAAACCAAAACATCAACTTAGCTAATGGAGTGGCACGACTGCGATCGTAAGAAGGGGCGATCGCAAAATTCAAAGCAAATCTAATCACCAGCAAAAATATATTTAACCTCAGCAATAGTAGGAATAGTATGTTGGGTTGAGGAACGAAACCCAACGAGAAAACACCTGAGAACAAACCCGTCAACACCACCGGCAACGGTAAACCTTGAACCGCGAATAGCAGCAATACATCTCCCCAAGTCTGAAGTTTAGATGAAGCATCTTTCAGATCGAGACTGCGGCCCCATTCTTGCCAAGTTTCTTTCATCCCCTCATACATTCGCACCTTGAGCACTTTTGCCCCATCCAAAAAGCCCACTTTAAACCCTTGTTTGGCGGCATTTCTGGCTAAAGTCACATCATCACAAAAAGATTTCCGGGCAGTGGTATAGCCATCAAGTTTAGTTAACACCGATCGCCGACAGAGAAAACATTGCCCATTAGCCATCACCCGTTGCTCTCCACCACTGTTGGTCCCCGTCGGGCCAAAGCGGTAAACCAAGGTCATCAACAACGCCGGTTGTAACCACATTTCCCCAGGGGTTTCTAAAATAAATTGCGGGGAAAGGGAAACCAAATCATAACCGCCCGCTTCGGCTACTTTGAGTAAACCAGCGATTAACCCTGGGTGGGGTTGGGTATCCGCATCAATGCCTAAAATCCACTCGCTGGCTGGAGAACTTTGTAAAAAACCTGTATGCAATGCCCACGGGCGTCCCACCCAATCTTTTGGTAATGGATCGTCATTAATTAAGCGAAAGCGGGGGTCTTTGTGGGCGATCGCCTGAACCAATTCGGGAGTGCGATCGGTGGAATAACTATCCACCACAATCACTTCCCGGAGTTCATAGCTTTGGCGGGTCAAGCCATCCAAACAAGGCTGAATCCGTTGCGCCTCATTCAAAGTAGGCACCACCACCGTCACCCAGCCCAATTGTTCCAGAGTGGCGGACTGGGGTTCAATTGGCGGCATCCTAAATGGACCTTTGATCAAGCGAGAAAGTAACAAAATCACCGCTGGGATTTGCAGCAGCAGGAGTGGTACAACCCAAGCGCTGATTGACCAATCGGCGAAAATCGATGTTTGGGCAAATAATTGGGCAAATAAAAAGTAAATCATCATAACAAAATCTTTAATCAGGCAACTTGGTTGCTTATCACTTGGTTGCTTATCATAATTGTTTCCGGGATGGTTTCCAGGCAAACATTGACGGTTTTAAAGGTTTTGAGCGGGGCAAAACTCTTAATAAATACAAATAAAAAGAAATAAAAAGCACTGGTGGCGTTAGTCGTCCAGTGCTATGGGATGCATGAGTATTGCCATCCAAGGTGCTGCTAGGTTAAATCAGTGCGGCGGAGACTATGGTTATTTTGCCAGCATTTTTACCGGGGACACTACTAAATTTTCTGCGTTGTCCGGTTTGACCCCATCGCTGTTGCTGATTGCTTCTTCCGTAGAAGTTGGTGCGGCCATCCACCAGAGGACGATCGCCGGTACGACACCCACCAGTAAGCCCAAGGCGGTGGGAATTAAAAAGCGAGAGTCTAAGGAAGTAACGGTAATTACGGCACCGAAGGCGAAGTTAACCAGATAAACCGTCAGGGGAACCAGTAGTTGCGATCGCTGCACATTTAAGGGTTTTTTCTCCCAGACGATGGCAGCAACGGTCATAAAGACTACACCAGTGCCGATCCAGCCGCTGAGGTTACGATAGGGCATCCCAAAGAATTCTCCTACTTCTTGGAATTGCCAGAAGGGAACGGCGGTCTGAGTCATGGCGGGGTCCAGTACCAAATCCCAGGCGGTGAGTAAGATGGAACCCAGGGCGATCGCGCCAACCTGCTGAATCCAAGGGGCTATTCTAGTATTTTCCAACCCAGCGCGGGCTAGGAGATAAGCGGAAAAACCGAGATAAAACCAGGACAGGGGAATGGTAAATGGGACTAAACCGGCAATTTTATATCCCAACCCACTTAAATATTGGTAATGACCAAAGGGAAAACCTGTGCTGGTGCCTAAAAGTTCACTGCTTAAGGACAAGACCACCGCTGGCAACATAAAACCCAACCACTGCCGCACCCCTAATACTCGATAAGCATAGATGGCAACTGCGGCGGCTCCTAACACAATATATCCGACCCCGCCATTCGCCATGCTCACTTGGAAAACATCTTGGCCAAATTTTGACAAGCTCAAAATAAATTCTGGATTGGGAATCACCAGGATGAGTCCCGCCAATCCAAAGGCCATTGCAGCGATATGACCAATTAGGCATATGCGCTCGATCGTTACAAGTTGCCTTATCGAAATCATAAAGAAATTCTTAGAATAGGGAGTTAGTTCGCTTTAAACTTTATATTACTTTACATTTAAACAATAAACCACAGATTGTCAATCAGATTGTCAGATACAGCTTGTTCATTATTTACTTAACACATTGCCCTCACCCTAAATCCGGATCCTCTACCCCCCTTTGAAAGGGGGGGAGGGAGAGGGACTTTGAAAGCAGATCGGATTATTTCTGAACAAGCTGTACTACCATACCTGTAAGGCTTGACCGCGTACTTCGGTGTTAATCTTTCCTCGGTTATAGACCACTTGTCCCCCGACAATTGTCACCACGGGCCATCCGGTTAAATTCCAGCCTTCAAAGGGACTCCAACCACATTTGGTGAGCATATTTTCCGCCAATACTGGATGATAGCTGTTTAAATCCACTAACACCAAATCCGCATCATACCCAGGAGCGATCGCGCCTTTATTGGCAATACCATAGCCTTTCGCGGGGGCGGCGGACATCCAGTGAGCCACTTGTGCTACGGTACAGCGTCCTTGCATTGCTTGGGTCAACATCAACGGCAGAGAGGTTTGCACTCCGGGCATCCCCGACGGACTATTGGGATATGCTTCGGCTTTTTCCGCCAAAGTATGGGGCGCATGATCCGTGGCAATAAAATCAATCACCCCATCCAGCAGCGCT
Organism: Planktothricoides raciborskii GIHE-MW2; assembly: GCF_040564635.1. Taxonomy (NCBI): domain Bacteria; kingdom Bacillati; phylum Cyanobacteriota; class Cyanophyceae; order Oscillatoriales; family Oscillatoriaceae; genus Planktothricoides; species Planktothricoides raciborskii. Next base: position 5,745,067 of record NZ_CP159837.1, on the reverse strand, counting down.
TGCCAGAGAATCTCATTATCTTCGGGATCTCTTAAAGGCGGATTCATCTGTGCCAAGGTGCCAATAGTTTCATAAGCACTGGTATTTAAGAGTAAATGCTGCGGTGTAACTTCTGCTGTCACCCAACTGGGTTTATCTTGGCGCAGCAAATTCGCCTCAACCCCCGTGGACAGGTGCAAAATATGCAGTCGTCGCTGATATTTTTTGGACAATCGTAGGGCTCTTTGAGTCGCCAACAACGCCGCTTGCTTATCTTGAATGGTTGAATGAATCGCGGGATCGGTACATCCGGCAAATTCCTGTCGCCGTTGACTAATCCGTTCTTGGTCTTCCGCATGGACGGCAATTAACCGCGAACCATTGGCAAAAATTGGCTCTAGCAATTCATCGGTATCTACCAAAAGATCCCCCTTCATCGAGCCCATAAAAATCTTAATTCCCGGAGTGGGGGTGGCTGTGAGTAAATCCTCTAAGTTTTTGCCCGTTGCCCCAATAAAAAAGCCATAATTAACTAAGCATTTCTGGGCTGCTCGCGCTAACTTATCATCAAGGGCTGCTTGGTTGCTGGTAATTGGCCGAGTATTGGGCATTTCCAAAAAAGAAGTCACCCCACCGGCAGCACAAGCACAGGTGGCGGTAAATAAATCTTCTTTATGTTCCAAACCCGGTTCCCGGAAATGCACTTGCGGATCGATGACTCCAGGCAACAAAGTTAAGCCCGTGGCGTCGATAATTTCACAGTGGTGGCTCTCAGGGGGCGAAATTTCTCGATCGATTTGGACAATTGCTCCCCCCCGCACCAAGACATCACCGAGTAAAAATTCCCCATCAGTTTGGAGGATCCGAGCTTGTTGGATTAATAAGTATGAATCAGCAGACATGGCTTCAATTAGGCGGGGTTCCCCCACCTTTCCTCACGAGTCGCTTTACAATACTAGGATATGACTTTCCGGTGCCGAATGGTTGCCACCAGGGGATAGAACTGAAAAAAATAAAAAAGTTGTCAAAAATTCTTTTAACCTTTTAAATTAGAAGTAAGACGTTGGTAAATCTGAAGATCGGCGGCTGGGGCGATTCCGCTATCTCCCCCATCCAAACAGTTCAATATGCTTACCAGGGCAGCTTTGTGGAATTTCCCCTTACCAGACCCCATATTACCCAGTCACAGATTTGACACCAAACTTACCCTAACCACTGGTCATCACTGACACTAACCATTTGTACAAAGAAAACAATCATCAAAACCTATTACCGGCGATCGGTTCTTCTTTCTTTCCGACCGATAAAAGCCCTCGTCAAAATTTGAGGTGAGGATTTTCTGTTGGCTTCAGTGAAAAGAGAATTGACCAAAAGCCCCTAGCATTTTATTCACTTATCTAAATCTTGGATCTAAATAGGCAACATGACCCGTATCGAGGAAACCGTGTCTGATTCTAAATCTCAATTACCCGTTAATCAAGCCCCAAAGTACACCGAAGAAAACCCCTGGCTTGAATCACTAAAGACCATTGTACTGAGTGGAATTTTAGCAATAGGGATTCGCACTTTCGTCGCCGAAGCCCGTTATATTCCTTCGGGTTCAATGTTACCCACCCTGGAGATCAACGATCGCCTAATTATTGATAAGTTGAGTTATCATTTTAAAGACCCGCAGCGGGGAGATATTATTGTCTTTAGCCCGACCCCTGCATTACAAAAGGAAAACTTTAAAGATGCTTTTATTAAGCGGGTGATTGGTTTACCCGGTGACAAAGTACAAGTTAAACTCCGCGTGGTGTATGTTAACGATCAACCGATCCAAGAACAATATATTCAAGAGCAACCTAACTATGATTACGGCCCAGTGGTCGTGCCGGAAAATCAATATTTGGTGTTAGGAGATAACCGCAATAATAGTTATGATAGCCACTATTGGGGCTTTGTCCCTCGCGAAAATATTATTGGTCAAGCAGTGATTCGTTTTTTCCCTTTTAATCGCATGGGTGGCATTGATTCTGCTGATAATTAATAATTTAAAATTGATAATTGATAATTAAACCCAGTTATCAATTATCAATTATCAATTACTAGCGAAAAACAACAAACAACAGGGAACAGGGAACAGGGAACAGGGAACAGGGAACAGGGAACAGGGAACAGGGAACAGGGAACAGGAAACAGGCATTCTTGCATTCTGGCAATATTCCCTGATAACCGTTCCCCGTTCCCTGATAACTGTTCCCATTTCTCCAACAGCAAACAACAAACAACAACCAACAATATCTGAATGTTTGCTAAGAGCGATCGCAGCGAATTTCTAACATAAAGCCATCGGGATCGTAAAAATAAATGCCTCTTCCTGTAGGGCGACTGACTGGGCCGTGGTCAATGGGAACTTGATGCGATCGCAACACGGCTACCGCTTGGTCAAATAACTCTGGATCGATATCAAATGCCAGATGATTTGCCCGAGTAAATGCTTTTCTCGGATCTGGATCTGCTGGAGATAAATCCGGTTCAGAAAATAGATCGATGACGGTGCCATCTGGAGTGACAAAATTAGCCACTTTTCCCTCCTCCACTAACTTTTTCAGGGTTGCAGGAATTTCCGCTCCCGTGAGTTCACGCAACCCAAGAATCTGGCCGTAAAAATGGCGAGAAACCTGCAAATCTTGGACGTTAAAAGCAATATGGTGAACGCGACGTAAATTTCCAGCCTCAATCCCGGTCAGATTTGAATTAGACATGATGATTCTCTAGGTTATATTTTTAGTCTTATTCTATCTTAATTGAAAAACGTAATTGAAAAATTTTTCCCCTTGTCTCCGCGATCGCACGATTGAACATTTTCCATGAAAACCCTAGATGCTGACTATTTTTTTTCCCCAAAGCGTTCAGTGGATTATTTTTGCCATAAATTCGGCGGTTTTTGCCGCATTTTTAGGCACAATGTTGGAGTTTGCTGGTCGAATTTGGTGGGGGTTTGAACTGCTGGATCATCCCAGACCCCAATATTGTTTACTGTTGGTATTAGCGATGATTGCTGGGGCGATCGCTGGCAAAACTATTACTGACAAAAGTGTTATTTTTATTTGGTGTATCCCGATTGCCATAAATTTGGGATTAATTTTGCCGTTATTTTTTTCCCACCTTTAACCCAGGATTTTAAATCGGTTAATATCAGTGCTATCCCCAATTTACCGCATCCAAATTTACAGATTGTTCATGCCAATTTAGACCGCGATAATCAGAATTTTTCAGAGGCGATCGCCTATTTAAAAAATCAAAAAGCCGATATTCTCTTGTGGCAAGAAGTGACCCCACAATGGTTGACAGAACTTTCTGCTAGTCTAGCGGATTATCGGTTGGTGATTTCCCGACCCTTAAAAAATACTCAGGGAGTGGCCATGTTTGTGGCTAATAATTCAACCTCCGTATAAATTATGAACCCAGAAATTATTCATTTACCCGACGGTTTCGACCGACCGATGATTGCATCGATTATGCGCTTTTTTGGGAAATAAATTGCTTTCTTTATTAAGTTTACATACCATTCGTTCCCGAAGTCAAGATACTTCCGCTTATCAAGAAATAGAGTTTTCTGCCGCTGCCCAATGGAGTCAAAGGCAGTTAAAGGCTAATCGAGAAGTGATAATTATTGGGGATTTTAATAGTACGCCTTGGTCCGATCGATTTCGCCAGTTTGTGCGAAGGTGCTCCGCACCGCGGCATATGCCGCGATCGAGTGATTTAATGAATTCTCAAAAATGATATGGCTTACAACCGACCTGGTTAGCGGGATTTTCTTGGTTTTTAATGATTCCCATCGATCATTGCTTACATAGTAAATCTCTGGTGACTTATGAGCGCATTGTGGGAAAAAATATCGGTTCAGATCATCTCCCTTTATCGGTCAAAATTGCGGTTCGTTATTAGTTGTTTTTAATGGTTTATTATGGTTTATTGTTGATTGCTTGTTTGTAATGTTATATCTACCCCCAAACAAACCATACCCGATCAAAAATTATCCCTATTATAACCAATTAAACCAATTAGAACGAGATCATGCTGAATTTTTGGTAATTTTATCTTAATCTGATGGCGCTTTGATATCATTAGCTTCCCAGGATTTTGCCGATCGCCACCACCATTCTTGAACCAATTTCTGCACATCCGATCGCACTTGTTCATAATATTGAGACTGACACCAAGGACGTAAAGATAATACGGTGCTTTTAGGAGAAATCGCCTTCACCAGACAGCTAGGGGCTGGTTCTTTCAGTACCAAAGGATGAGTTTTGATTAATTGTAATAACTCATAAATTGTGGTATCTAAAGAATATTTTTTTGCTTCATTTAAGCAGATTTCGCCCAAGTCTACGGTGACATCTACTCGACGAATTTTTAAAGTTGTCGTATTTTTTAAAGTGCCATTAAATAACTGGGCATTAGGCACCATAATTTTAATATAATCTGGGGTAATAATTGTAGTAGAAAAAATACCAATGGCATCTACTAAACCCGATACTCCAGCCGCTTCAATCAAATCACCAACTTCAAAAGGACGCAAAGTAATCAACATCACCCCAGCAGCAAAATGAGACAATGTATCCCGCCATGCTAACCCAATGGCTAAACCAGCAGCCCCCAAAACTGCCACCAGAGAAGTGGATTGAATTCCTAACGCATTCAAAGCGGCAATTACGCCAATAATTAAAGTAGAAGTTTCCGCCGCTTGAATTAAGAATTTGCGTAAGGTTGCCTCGGTTCGGCTGAGGGTTTTAGTCATCACTCGACTAACCAAACGAATGGCAAACCGAGTCAACACTAAAATAGCGATCGCCACCAAAAGTTTTGGCAGCAATAGCCAAATTTGCGTTAATACCTGATCGGAGATTAAAACGATTAATAGAGTGTGAAGCATCATACAGCAATTTTCTATTAAATAAACCACAATAATTTGTAGCGGCCCGCGCATTCCGGCAGTGTAGGGGCGAATGGCCATTCGCCCCTACGATGCTTAGAATATTAACTGTACGGGCGAATGGCCATATAGCCTGACGGATTATGCTCCGCAAGGACGCCCCTACCCTTGGGCGCAGGCCCGATCGTGGTTTAGTAATCTGAAAACCCCTGTAAAAATAGGGAATGGTAGGGGCACAATGCTTGCGCCCGCTTGCGCCCGCAACGGGTAGGGGCGATCGCGAATCGCTCCTATATATAGCTGTCACGATCGCGCTACTTTTTCCAGGGGTTCTAGCTGATCCACGGTGACTCTAGGCAGTCGATGTTTAAAACCACAGAGAATTTCCCAAGAAATCGTACCGATCGCGTTTGCCCAGTCATCGGCAGTAATTTCATAATCTCCGTCACTGCCCAACAGGGTGACAACTTCTCCCGCTTGTACATTGGGAACGCTACTGACATCAATCATCATCTGATCCATTGTAATGGCTCCCAACTGGCGCACCTGCTGACCTCGGATTAACACCTGCATTTTATTGGAAAGCAGACGGGGCACACCGTCCGCATAGCCAATACCAATCACCGCAATGCGTAAGGGGCGATCGGCAATAAACCTATAACCGTAACTGACCCCAGTCCCCGCTTCAATGGTTTTTACCTGGGTGACACGGGCTTTGATTTGCATCAGGGGTTTCAAATTGCAAGTATGGCGCAAATGGGGCGCCGGATATAATCCATAAAGTCCCAAACCCACTCGCACCATATCGTAATGTAATCCTGGATCTGTTAATGTCGCCGCTGAGTTGGCAAAATGCAGGCGGGGCATTTTAGGCTGGATCTGAGCAATAGTGCGAATGGCTTGTTGAAATCGGGCTTGTTGTTGCCGCATCACCGTTTGATCTAGGCTATCGGCCGTGGCTAAATGGGAATAGATGCTGGCAATGGTGAGATTGGGCAAACCCTGGATCAGTTTGACAAACTCTGCCGCTTGCTGCCAGGGTGCCCCTAGTCGGGACATTCCCGTGTCTAATTTAATATGTACCGGCACGACCCAATCGGTATCGCTCAAAATCTCAGAAAATACCAGGGCTTGCTGGGGCGTGCAAACTGTTGGTTGTAGCTGCCATTGGGCGATCGCGCAGATTTGCTCTGGGGTATAGGTGGCACCCAAAACCACGATCGGGGCGGTAATTCCCGCTTGCCGCAGTTCAATTCCTTCGGGAATAGTCGCCACCCCCAGCCAACTTGCCCCCGTTTTCAGTACCGTTTGGGCAACGCTGACCGCCCCATGACCATAAGCGTCTGCTTTCACCACTGCCATCAAATCCGTCTCCGATGAAATCAGCCGTTTAATCTCTCGGACATTATGGCTTAAAGCATTCAGGTCAACTTCTACCCAAGCACGTTGACGCAACCAGTCCACCGAATTCTTGCTCTCACTCCTTGATGGCACTCTGGGGGTTGGATCGGGGCTTAACATCTTTCATCACTCCTTGTTTTGGCTAATGTTGCCTAATTTTGTCACACCACTATTGAACTTGGGACGGCACTATTTATCCGGAAGTCCTTGACAAGTAGATTTTAAACAGAGATTTTAAGAGGCGATCGCCTCAAGTTACAATTTAATCTGACCGTTTACCATCTATTTATTTGCTATTCGTTATTACTTATTCGTTATTCAAAAGGCTATATTACCAATAAACAATACTTTATAAGTAATATAAATCATCCTCTAGTGGCTATTGTTGAGGCAAAATATCGGCAATAACTTCATTGAAAATCCCTCACAATTGCCCGTCAATCAACTCAACTTCATCACATTTATTTACCATTAATAATTATTTGCTAAAATTACTTGCTAAAATTACTTGCTAAAATTACTTGCTAAAATTACTTGCTAAATCACCAAGTATTGATCAATGATAAATTATTTACACAAGATAATGGATCTATTTTGATTATGTTAACTCTAATTGAACAAGTTATTTTGCAAAAACAATCGATTATTTATGTAGTAATTGACAAAAATTTTAAAATTGTTATGGCGTCAGATAATGTTAATAAATATACAGATGCTTCGGATGTTATTATAATTGGAAACGATATCAGAAATTATTTTCCCGAAATATTCGGCCTAGAAGCAAAATGCCTGGATCTGATAAATAATACCGATCAACATAGCTTTGAAATCGAAGGTATATCACGAGAAAAAAGCGATAAAAAACCTGTTTACTTTAACTTAAACATTGTCGGAATTGCTGAAAATGTAAATCCTGGTTTCATTGTCTTAATAATCAAAGATGTAACTAGGGAGTTTTCCCTCAAGCAGAAGTATGTACAATCGGTGAATAATTACTACCTATTCTTAAACAAAATAATGGAAACAAATGCTTATATTAATCGATTAATTGATTCAATGGCAGATAGTTTATTTGTTACGAGATTTTCGGGTAAAATTAAACAATTGAATCAGGCGGCGAAGCAGTTGTTTGGTTATGAGCAAGAGGAACTAATTGGCCAGCAAATTTCGCTGATTATTACCGATGAAATAGTTTTGAAAAAAATCAGTAAACAAAGCGATGAGTTAGATCCTAATTATCCCTGGGAAGACAAAAGTGGGAAATATCTAGAGGTAAATTGCCGGACTAAAAATGGCAAGGAAATTGTGGTGGCTTTTTCTTGTTCTATGTTTTCCACCGAGAGTGCTGAGTTACAAAATTATATTTACATTGGTCGAGATATCACCGATCGCCTGCGGATGGAAGCGGCACTGCAAAAAGCTAATGAAAATCTGACCGAATCAGTGCATCAATTACAAGAGCGTAACCAGGATATTACTCGATTAAGCAAATTGAGCTATCAACTTCAAGGGTGTTTTACTTTAGAGGAAGCAGAAAGAGCGATCGCGGCAATGGTGCCGCCAATATTTCCCGAAAGCATTGGGGCAATATTGACAACGCTCGACGATCAATCAGAGCCGAAACTGGTGACGACTTGGGGTGACTTACCTGCGAGCAACTGGCAAAACTTCTTGATATCTAATTGTCCGGCATGGACATCAGGACAACGCTATTTTATTTGTGATCATCAACTATGCTCATTTCGGCAAAATATCGGCCTAGATTCATCAAGGGATTCATCTTGCTGTATTCCCATGCTCGTGCAAGGACAAACCATCGGCTTATTATATTTGAGTTGGCCTGAATTAGAGCAAATCACTCAGGAAAAACAAGAATTAGCCATGACCGTGGCCGAACATATTGGGTTAGCTTTGATCAACTTAACCGTGCGAGAAACGTTAAAGAATCAAAGTATTCGCGACCCCCTGACCGGATTGTTTAATCGGCGTTATCTCCAAGAATCTGTGGAACAACAAATCCAGCGAGCGGCAGCACAACAACAATCGATGGGGATAATTATCTTGGATGTGGACTATTTTAAACGCTTTAATGATACTTTCGGACATCAGGCTGGGGATATCGTTTTGCAGGTGATCGGCCAATTATTAATCCGATCGATTGGCAATGGGGATCTGGCTTGTCGCTACGGGGGTGAAGAATTTCTGGTGGTATTACCAAATGCTGACTTGGAAGTGACTCAAGCCAAAGCCGAAACACTCCGGTCAGGGGTGAAGTTGCTCCGGTTAGAGGATAAAGGCCAATCTCTGGGATCAATTTCCGGCTCTTTTGGGGTGGCTTGCTTCCCGGAACATGGCCAGACCCTCCCGGATTTAGTGGCGGCAGCAGATGCGGCTTTGTATGAGGCGAAAAGGCTAGGGCGCGATCGCGTCGTCACAGCGGCGGATATCGCGATCGCCGATGGGAAATCCCATGATTTCGATCCCTGAGCAGATATTTGAGGTTGGGTGAGGAAAACCTAGGCAACCCTAAACACCGAGACTAAATTACCAAGGCAGGGTAAATCCGATTAAAATGTTCAAGCAGATAATCTGGAATCAAGCCTGGAATCAAGCAAAAATTCCCCCAAAGGTAATGGGTAAGTCCTGTAGAGCATAATAAGGAATGAACCGAACCAAATCTGATGTTCATCATCACGCTTGGGTACGCGGATATCAGGGGTCTGAGAAACTTGTTTATGGGAGCAATGTGGCAAGCGCAATGAATCCTTTTTTAAAAAAATTCTGCGCTGGGCGTGGTCTGGAGTACCTGAAGGTCGATGAGCATTGGCGAATCCAAGATTTTTCTCACGACGTTCAAAAGTTTGTGATTGCTCCAGAAACTCTCGCAGTGGGAAAAGATATCTATGAATTTTTACCGGAACTTTCCGACTGGAAAGACTCTTTAAGTGCTGTTTTAAGCGGGCAAACCGATCATTTTCAGTTAAGCAAGATTCATCGGGGGTCAAAAAACCAGCCTCCGGTTTATTTTGATTTGTGGGCGATCGCCAACGATAACGCTGCACCTACCGACTTGTCCACCCCGAATCAGCCCCATCAATTGATGATTTTCCTGGAAGATACCACCGCCTCTTTTATCTTAGAACAAAAATTAGCGAAACAGGACAAACAGGTTAATTTTTTACTCAACAAAATTCAAACGGATCACTTGTCCATCGATCAAATCATTGATTGGCTAGGATTTCCTTTATTTATTACTGATGACTCTGGGGATATTTTGAAAGCTAATTATGCGGCTGAAAAAATCTTAAAATATCATAGAAATGAACTAATTGCCATAAATATTAATGAAATTATTACTGATTTCAATATTTTAAGTTATATCAAAAACAACCATCTAGTTGCCGAAGATGATTGCCTAAAATATGTCGAAACCTTATGCAAGCAAAAAACAGGTGAAGAAATTTATCTAGCTTTTTCCGCCGTATTAATTCACTCAGAAATCCCAGAAATTAAATCAACTTATATTTATCTGGGTCGAGAAGTAGGCAATAGTAAACAAATGGAATTGGCGATTCGGCAAAATGAAGCTTACTATCGATTAATTACGGAAAACACTAATGATTTAATTTCTCGACAAACTCCAGAAGGCATTTATTTATTTGTTTCTGATTCTTGTCGCTCTTTATTAGGTTATGAACCAGAAGAAATGATTGGTTGTTTGGCGGATGAGTTTTTTCATCCAGAAGATAAAGTGCCAATATTTAACAGCAATAATCCCTTGGTACGTCACCGGATCCGTCGTCAGGATGGTGCTTATATTTGGGTGGAAACCAATCGCCGCTTAGTGCGGAATCCCCAAAATTCTAAAGAATTAGAAATTCTGGCAATTTCTAGAGATATTTCTGAATATATTAGCGCCGAAGCTAAGTTACAAGAACTGAATGAAACTTTAGAAACTAAAGTTGCTGAACGTACGGCGGCTTTGGAAGAAGTGAATATACAGTTTTTAGAGGAAATTGTAGAACGGAATCGAGTGGAAAAAACGCTCCGATCCAGCGAACAAAGATTGCGGCGGCAAAGTAATGCTTTATTAGAACTGACAAAACATCGCACCCGGACCGGGGGAGATTTACATTTAGCCATTCAGGAAATTAGCGAAGTGGCGGCTCGAACTTTGGAAGTGGAACGGGCGAGTGTCTGGCTATATAATGAGAAAAAAAGCGCGATTGTTTGTTTTGATTTGTATGAGCAAAGCAGCGATCGCCATGGTTCAGAAATGCCGATATCCGTCAGTGATTATCCCCAATATTTTCAAGCTTTAACCGCTGAACGCATCCTGGCAATAAGTCATGTGGAAACTGACCCTAGGGCTCAAGAATTGGCGGCTAATTATTTAGTACCTTTAGGGATTGTTTCTCTTTTGGATGCCCCAATTAGACTAGCAGGTAAGATTGTTGGGGTGATTTGTATTGAACATACCGGCAGTCCCCGGCAATGGGCTTTAGAAGAAGAAAATTTTGCCGCTTCTTTGGCGGATTTTGTGGCTTTAGCGATGGAAGAGTCGGAAAGAAAACGGGCTGAGGCTGAACTCCAAAAAGCTAATGAAGAGTTGGAAATGAGGGTAGAAGAACGCACCGCAGCTTTGCAAGCGTCTAATCATCAATTAAGAATTGAAATTCAAGAACGTCAGCAAGCTACGGAAGCTTTGCGAGTTGCGGAGGCGAAATATCGAAGTATTTTTGAGAATGTGACGGAGGGGATTTTTCAAACCAGTCCTGATGGACGTTTTCTTAGTGCTAATCCCGCATTAGCGAGAATTTTGGGCTATGGGACTCCGGAAGATTTGATGCAGCGGGTGACGGATATTCGCAATCAACTTTATATCGATCCAAAACGTCGCGATGATTTTATTCATGCGATCGCCAATTCTGGGGCTGTATCGGATTTTGAGTCTTTAGCTTATTCTACTGGGGGCAATGTAATTTGGATTTCTGAAAATGCTCGCGCCGTTTATGATGAACATGGTCAAATCCTTTATTATGAAGGTACGGTTCAAGACATTACTACCCGGAAAATTGTGGCGGAAGCCCTGCGTTATCAGCGGGAAGAATCGGAACAATTGCTGTTGAATATTTTGCCAAAACCGATCGCCGAACGGTTAAAACTGAATGAAAGTGTGATTGCGGATAGCTTTCCCGAAGTAACGGTGATGTTTGCGGATATTGTCGGTTTTACCCAGTTAAGTGCCCAAATTTCCGCGAAGCAATTAGTGGAATTGTTAAATAAAATTTTCTCCCTGTTCGATCAATTAGCGGATAAACATGGGTTGGAGAAAATTAAAACTATTGGGGATGCTTATATGGTGGTGGGAGGCTTGCCCACTCCTCGACAGGATCACGCGGAGGCGATCGCGGAAATGGCCCTGGATATGCAAGCGGCAGTAGTCCAGTTTAACCATGAGTTAAATATCCCCTGTCCGGAACCGTTGCGGATTCGCATTGGGATTAATTCTGGCCCCGTGGTGGCTGGGGTAATTGGCTTGAAAAAATTTATTTACGACCTGTGGGGAGATACGGTGAATACTGCCTCGCGCATGGAGTCTCAGGGCATTCCGGGCTGCATTCAAATCACCACCTCCACTTATCAGTTACTCAAAAACCAGGATAAATATCATTTTGAACAGCGCGGGCAGATCGAGGTTAAAGGTAAAGGTCTGATGACTACTTATATGCTAACCGCTAAAACTTCTATTTAACCGACCAAGTTAACTGACAAAAAACCTCGGTTGTCCCAAACCGAGGTTTTTTTGTATTTATCAAGTGACTTATCGAGTTATTTGGATTAATGTTTGGATTAATGTTTGGATTAATGTTTAGAACACGGTTTAGAGCACGGTAGAGAGTTCATCGACAATTTGCACTCGTCCCCGGTAGATAGAACCCAGGAGGCGATCAACGGAAAAGCGGTCTTCTTCGCTGATGGATTCATCTAAAATTGCGGCCATTAGTCCATAGCGGTCTGCTTTGGTGATTTTATGAGTGTCGCGGACAACGGCAAGTAGTTCAGAAATGGCTCCGGGGATCAGTTTAATGGGGAACATGGGACGTTTTTTTAACTCGATACTTATATCATCTCCCCATTACCCAGATTAACCTGCGATAGCGCATCCGCGCCGCGAGAGCGATCGCACCTGTCAAGCACTGGTGATTTTTTCCCTGCGATCGCGTGATTTCCGTTATCCCTGATGATGATTTTGGTCACAGTCAATGATCCTTATTGGTTATTCCGGTGAATTGATCGATAACCAATCACCAACCAATCACCATAATTCGTAGCTTAACCGACTTATCCATGTCCCTATCGCCAATTGCCCACTAAAACATAAGGCGACCAAAAATAAGGAAATTTGTATCCATCTTGTTGTAAAAGACTTAACTGAGCCCGTCGCAGTGCTTCGGCTTTAGAAACGTTGGGATCGCGGGCTAATTCCTGATAGAATCTGACCATTAGCTGTGCCGTAGAATCATCGCTGACTTGCCACAATGTGGCCAAGGTACTGCGTGCCCCTGCCCTGACCACAACACCCGCTAATCCCAAGGCAGCGCGATCGTCTCCAGCGGCGGTTTCACAAGCACTGAAAACCAATAATTCAATCGGCCTCGATAATTCTGCTTCTTTTTTGCGGAGTAAATTATCTAAATCTTTGACATTAATTTTACCATCCCAGCTTAAAATAAAGGTATTTTTCGCTTGAGAACTAAATTGGCCGTGAGTAGCAATATGAACTACTGGAAAAGATAGTGAATTGATTTGCTCTTGTAAAGTAGCGCTAGTAAATTCCTCATTTAAGATAACCTGACTGGGAATTTCTGTGGTAATTTGCTGTATTTCCTTCTCTACATTCGGCAGCGCCGAGAACCCATGCCTTGCTGCTGATAAACCGGCGATTAGTAGTTGGAGATTTTCTCTAAATAACGGTTGAGATGGGAGGAGTTGCAGTCCAGGATTGAGGGCAATACTATAGGTTTCAATTAAATATTTATCTCCATCGTGCAAAGCCGCCATTGGAATATTTCGCAGGAGTCCATCGAGGATAAATACCAAAGTTTGCACCTGACTATTTTTTAAATCAGATTCAGCAGGCAAAATTAGCCAATTATATATTTGTTGAGCCGTTTCTAAACCTCGTTTATTGTTACCCGATTCTCGGGCGATATTTTGCCTTAATTTATTTATTTTTGATTCAACTTTTACCTGAGTTTGCATTGTATTGTAAAGACGTAATGGTGCGTTGGGTAAAGCTAAGATTACGGCAATTCTGTCCGGTAAAATAATCGGATAAATTACCGCAGCGGTGGGATCAAGTTGGTCAATTTGTACAGGGTTTGCGTCTAAACAAGCTTCTTGAAAAAAGTTGTCTAGTTCAGCGAGTTGTAGGTATTCGATCGCCTGTCTAGCGGCTCGTAAATTCTCTTGAGTCGCTTCTTCATTCGGAGCGGTTAATAAACTGACAAATTCCCGATAAACGGGTTCAATACTGTCCCGAAAAGAAAACTGAATATCCGGGTTATCGGGATTGATAGAAGCTAAATCTTTGCGTAGATATTGCAGGGTTTCCACGGCAACGGAATAAGCAGCGATCGCCTCTTTTCTATTTCCTTGGGCTTTCAACACTCTTCCTAACTGCCACTGCCATCGATAAGCAATTTCTGTGGCATTGATGGATTGGGCTAAAACTAAAGCTTTTTCGGTGATATTTTTGGCTTCTTCCGGTTGTTTTGTCAGTTCATATAATTTCCCTAAACTACCTAGGGCATAAGATTCAGTGCGGGGGTCATTTAACTTTTTGGCCTGTTGAACTGCGATCGCTAATTCCCTAGCCATCTTAGAAATTTGCGATCGCTCATTTAAGGATGAATCGCGATCGAAAGATAATCGCATTAAATTGTTAACCCAATTAATTCGAGCATTTACCGATTGACGACTAATGGGTAATTGCTCAAGTTGTTGTTGAATTAAGGGAACTAAAGATTGCGCTTCCTTGAGTTTTTCTGTATCAATTAGTAAACTAAGCTGGTTAAGCTGCGCTCGCAATCTCAAAGCGGGAGAATTAGATTGATCCGCTACTTTTTGATAGCCATTGAGAGCAATTTTGATTTCAGTATTGGCGGTTTTTTGGTCTCTGAATTCGAGGGCATTTTTGGCGATCGCTCTAGCTGTATTGGCTAAACTTAACTCAGCCTCTGCGATCGCCGATGATAACCTTAAATTTTGTGATATAGTTAAACTTTGCTGCAATAATTCCCGGGATTTGGCTAAATCCCCGGTAGCCCGTAAGACATTGCCTAGACTGCGTAATCCCGTGGCTTTAATTAAAGAGGCCGGTTCATTTTTTATGGCAATTTCTACCGCTTCCAAAGTTGTCCGCGATCGCCGATAAAGTCCTAAAGTTTGCATTGCCTGAGCTTGGTTAATTTTGGCGCCGATCGCTCCTGCGGTATCATTAATTTCGGCGTAAGTTTTTGCGGCATCCTGCCAACTACTTAAGGCTGCTTCCGTTTGACCTGTCGCATATTGCAAATGACCTTGGGTATTGAACGCTTGCGCTAAAATCGATAATTCTGCGGCATTAAAATCAGTTTTTTCCGGGGTTTTAATCAGGGCAATACAAGAGGCGATCGCATTCGTCGCCTCTGGCCATTGTCCTAATTTTTGAGCGGCCAAAGATAAATAATTCAATGCCAACGCTTCATTTAATGAATCTCCTGCCCGATGAGATTCTGTCACCGCTTGTTGCCACACCGTTGCCGCTTGGGAAAATTGTTCCGCTTGGAAAAAATCCCGACCTTCTTGCAACCGTTGTTGATAATTATAATTCTGGGGAGTTTGGGCAAGGGCTGTTATATCTTTGGTGTCATCGCTATTTGATTTTAAAATAGCGATCGGATTTGGCAGAATCGGCATCATAGCGATCGCCATTCCCACCCCAAGGCTAAAAAAGAATTTTGGATAATTTTTCATTGATATTCCCCTAGGAATGATGGTGATAATATTAAGTGCGATCGGACAGAAACCGGGTTTCTAGCAAAATTGTTGGGAATAGACGCAAAAATCATCGCAGAAACCCGGTTTCTTTCATTCGGATATTAATAGGACTTACGGAACGAATCTATATATGGCGTATTGGTGCGTTACTGCTCGGAACAACACCCTACGGATAGCGTTCATGCGTAATTCCTGATTAATTCACAAGACAGCCCTCCTGGGGTCTTAGATTAAGATTATTCGGCGTTGCCGTCGGCGTTTTAGCCACCAACTCCATATTTCCATTAGCATTAATCGTCCATCCTTGGGCTTCCACCAGTGGCAGATTTGACTGTGCAGAAATCACCGGATTTGGGATTTTTTCCCAAGAGAAAAACTCTCCCAGGGGTCTTAAATCAATCCAAGTGGCCTCATCATTCATCGCATCAATTGGATTTGGTGGTATCCCCCCCTTGCCGGTGACAATAAACTCGCTTTGTTGCTCACCGGGACGGCAGCTAGAATCGATTTGTTTGGTGGCATCCACAATATTTTCCGGTAACTGGATTAACCCAGAAGTCACATCAATTTCTGTATTAATTTCCACGATGCCACTAAATTCCGCACCTAGTGCTGATGTAGCAGTAATGTCACTTTTGGGGGTTGGTTCATCCCGAAACGCTGTGCCAAAAATCCCATTTGCATCGATCATCACACGACCGCCAAAACTTTGTGCGGCATTGGCATTAATATCACTATTTTCTAAAGCCACTAAGTTGTCCGTATTGATGGTAATATTCCCACCAGTTGCTAGGCCGGTGGCTTCGGTGATCATGGTACTACCCCGACGTAATTCAATATTTGATGCGTTAACAGTAATATTCCCCTGGTCTCCAGAGGCTGCCTTTGCCGTAATAATTCCCTCGTTATCCAATAAAACAGAATTTGCTTGAATCTCAATACTACCCGCTGGCCCTTGTCCTGGAGGAGTTAGGTTACGACTGTGGAAATTACTCGCGCTGACGGTAGCACCATCCCGGATCGTCAGTCGATCGGTAATAATATTCACATCGCCGCCCGCTCCTGTCCCAGTGCCATTTTCCGTCCCATCTATGGCACTGGCCAATAACCCAGTGCGACGGCTTTCAGTCTGACCAATTAGCTCTATGGTTTCGGCTGTGATGCTTAATTGACCAGCATTCCCCGCCGCAAAAGTAATAGCGCTGATCTGAGATCCATCAGCGAGGGCTAACTGACCTGTTTTTATGGTCAAGTTGCCTGCATTGCCTTGTGTATAAGTATAAGCAGTAATTGTAGCCCTATCAGAGAGAGTTAACTGACCTGTTTTTATCGTCAAGTTGCCTGCATTGCCTTGTTTATTAGTATAAGCAGTAATTGTAGCCCTATCAGAGAGAGTTAACTGGCCTGTTTCTATCAATAGGTTTCCTCCATTTCCCATAGTTCCTGATTCCACGGAAGTCGCCAATCTGCTACCGGATTTATAGGCAGCATTCAACCCGCTTAAAGTGACTGATTCACTAGCGCGAATCGTCAAATCCCCTGCATTGCCTTGTCCGTAGGTTGCTGTAGAGATAAAAGCTCCATCATAGAGATTTAATTTTGTCGTTTCCAGAGTCAAATTGCCTGCATTCCCAGTGGCTTGTCGATAAACTGCCATCTGCAAGCGGCTACCCCTGCCATTGCTATCTAACCCACTGAAAGTCACTGAATCCGCAGCCCGAATACTCAAATCTCCCCCATTTCCCTGTCCTAAAGTTGAGGTGGTGATAGCGGCTCCATCAGAGAGAGTTAAATTATTGCTTTCCAGGATAACTGTGCCTGCATTGTTGCTGCCGTTGACATCAACCCCAGTGCCGACAAGACTCGCAAAACCCAAGGGGTTAGAACCGTTTAATTGTATGCTCTCGGTGGTGCGAACCGTCAGATTTTGACCAGGTTGGTTTCCTTCTGTGAAAGAAAGAATCGCTGACCCGTCCCTTAACCAGAGATTTCGCCCTTGAATTTGGATCCGACCGCCACCAGATCCCGAAGCATCTAACGAGGCAGCAGCATTGAGGTAAATATCTCGGAAATCGGTGACTTCTGAATATCCTAAGTCCCAGCCATTGTCTGTGGCATTTAAGCCAACGGTTTGACGATCTCCAATCCCACCGAGTTCAATTCTTCCCCCTTTTGACGTGAGGTTTCCTCCGTTTAGCTCAATGTCAGCACTGACTAAAGCTAAGGTTTTATCTTGTACTTCTAAGCCTATAGGACGATTGTTTCTGAGGATTAATCCGGTATTTGGGTCAACAGAGAGATTATTTCCAGAACCTTGGACAATAATTTTGCCCGGATTGACTCCCATTTGTAAGCCAACGGGAAGGGTGACAGTGAGTAAGGGTGTGGTGTCACTGGGTAGGCTACTGAAAGTCGCACCATCAGCAAAGTTAATTTGATGAGCAGTCGAAGCAAAAAATGAGCCGCCGATGTTTAATTGGGCATTTGGGCCAAAGACAATCCCGTTAGGATTTAGCAAAAATAAATTAGCGGTGCCATTGGCTCGAATTAACCCATCAATATGAGAAATCGAGTTGCCGGTCACTCGACTAAAGATATTTTGAATATCCAAAGCATTATTAAAAAATACTTCGCTACCAGTGGTCAGGGAAAAAGTTTCAAAGCTATGAAACAAGTTTCCCCCAGATTTGGTTCCTCCGTCAATCTGATTAATATTCCCCTGTGGGGTGACAAGGGAATTCACTGGAAGAGTTGCATCGGGGACGATTTGAGCTTTAGCTGCACAGGTTAAATCTATGAAAAATATCGATAAAATTAATATTGTCCTTTGAGTATTTAGGTGGATTTTTAATCGTAAATTTACGATTTTTTCTAGGTAATATTTCATTATACTTAAACCATCGATTGAGCAAACCAAATTTCAGAGAAGTTAAGGAATTTTCTATTTAGAAAACCAGAAATATCTGTAGGGGCCAAGCATGACCGCAGTAGGGGCGAATGGCCATATAGCCTGACGGCATGGGCTTCGCAAGGACGCCCCTACAATATTGTACGGGCGAAGCATTCCGGCAGAAGTTTGATGCTGAAAATATTAAATTAAATACCGGAATGCTTCGCCCCTACGGAATGCTTCGCCCTACCGTGGTTCAGTAGGGGCGAAACCGCTGTAAGTGATTTTGGCGATCGTTAACAATTAGCTTGTAATGAGAGCGCAATAGGGTGGGTAAAATTTTGCCCACCCTAACCAGAAGTAGCTCCTGATTTTTCCGTAAACACTGTTACGTTTTCAGATTAAGGAGTCTATTCTTCTGTTGATTCTTCTAATGAGATCGTCTCTATTGGTAAGGACACAAATTCTTGAAGTCCTGCGGAGTTTAAGAGATTTTGCCACTTTTCCGCAGCGATCGCATCATCAGAGTTTTCCTGCCGAAGTTGGGCTAAAATGGCGATCGCATCATACCAAATTCCCGTTTTTGCATATAAGCCCGATTGAGTCAGGGTATCTGCATTTTTCAGTTCATTCGCTAAAGCTGGATTAACTTCGATTCGTTGCGTCCAGGCATTGATATCAACATTCTTGCTTAAATTATCAGGATCGCACACGATAGAAAAATACCAGTGATAACTACGATTAACTTCAAGATTAATCGATTCAGGCAAGCGGATAACTAAGGTTTTCGCTTCCCCAGAAATGGGAAAGGTCTTTCTGTAGATATCCTCCTCATTTTCATCTTTTAAAACAAATTCTGCGGTTGATGCCGTCGTTTGAGGACTATAGATGAAAAATTGAGGAGAAGCGGAAACCGTCATTCCCGATCTTGGGGGATGATTCGGCAATTTAGGAGTTAATGGAGCCAGGGATGGTCCGATTAAATCCTGGTCTAACTCCTGGTCGGCTTCGCATCTTCCTCCTCGATTTTCTAGAGCAAATGGCTTAGATGTTTCAAATGCTTCTGGTGGCGGTGGTGCATAACCGTTTCCCTCGTGGCAACCAGGGAAATCTATGGGGCAGTCGTGGGCCAATAGATTCTCTTGTGGAGAAGGGTCGGGCGCAAATTTTACTGAGGTATTAGCTTCTCCGGGAAAAGGTCGCACAATTCCCGCAATTGCACTAATTGAAACAAGACAACTGAAAATGCTTAATTTCCATAAAACGCTCATAATTAGAAAATCCTACTAGGATATATTTAATATTGACAGACAATCACGATAGCCGAGAGCAGAAAGCCGCCTTTGCTATATCAGCCGTCATCATCTAAGCCTTCACCAGGGAATCAGACATTTATGTAAGTAGGCAAATTTTGGCCTAATTGCACGACTAATTACATAATTGAGAACATAATTTAGATGCAGCCATATGATTTTAAATCATAACAATAACCTGATTAATCATATAGCAATTTAGCTTGGGTTTTTCAGTCTGGGAGTTCAGTCATCAATCATCAACATTCATAAAAATGATCGGCCAATTTCGGCATTGGTGAATCCGGGCGCTGTTTTTGAGTCTTCTTCCCATTGTCCTCTATGAGTACCTCCCCCAAGTATAAGAGGAGTGCCGTCAAATCCTCTTCGTGGTGGTGTATATTTAGCCCGTTTATTTTCTTTTGGGGAAGGTTATTGGGCGAAGGTTACGGAATGATAGGCTAGTCTGAGAAATGGTCGGAGAGTTCCACTGATTCCACCAATCGTAAAAATAAAACCAACAATCGCTATTTTCCCGATTCTGCTCACAAATTTCATAGGTACTCCTATTTTGAGTTCCTGTAGGCACTAACCTAACACATAATATTGGGATCTGTCTAGTTCTGCAATAAAAATTAATCTATCAATGCACCCTTTAACCCTTAGCTTAGGTCAGCAAAACCCGATAAACCAGATCGACATTCACGGGGTGTTGGCGTTTTTTTTAGCAAATGCAGATAAATTATGTGCGACTTTTAGCTGGTAGATATTCGCGTTTTTTCGGCAATTAATACCGTTTACAATTAAAAAAGCATAGAATAGCGGGGCGGGGCGAAGCATTCCGGTATATAGGTTAATATTTTGATCATTGTAGGGGCGAATGGCCATTCGCCCTTGTACGGGCGAATGGCCATTCGCCCCTACGGAATGCTTTGCCTCTACTGTTGGATGAATTTTTGTAAATAGTATAAAATCCGGTAAATACCCCTATAAATGGATTTTGCAAAACTTTATAATTTGGCTAGAATATTATTATGTTTATTGCCAAATAAAATTGCTTTATTTAAACCGATCGCTCGTGGTTTCTGTTCTGTGACTTTTGCCAGTCTATTTCCGACTAATTAAAGTTCCTGGAGTCTTGTAAGCCAATAAAGTTGCCTCTATTTGTCCCACAACTTTACCGCTAAAAATTCTAACTTCTAAATCCGGTAATTCTTGAATTAATGCTAACATTTTTGCCACTTTGTCCGCCATACCCCCGGTGACATCAGTGCCATCAGACCCGCCTAATTCTGGCGCGATCGCATCAAAGTTGTCTGGGGTAATTTTCTCAATAATCTTGCCGGTGCGATCGTAAATACCCGCCACTTCTCCTAATAAAAAAATCCGCTGCGGCTTTAATTCTTTGGCTAAATAGGCAAATATTTTTTCTGTAGAAATAATCGTGCCTCCCAGCCGTGCATCCACTGCCACATCCCCATAAACCACGGGAATCAAGCGATGTTTTAATGCGGTGACAATTGGCACCGTTTGCATATGAATTATTTGGCCATTTTCACATAAAGTAGATGCCGAAGGCTGTACAGAAAAAATCGGTAAACGAAATTCTGATAAAGTCTCGATAACTAGATGATTTAATCGTCTAGCCATGACACTAACTTCGGCAAATCCCTGCCATTGTTCAGCGGTGACAACTCCATCGATTGTGCCATATTTTTTGGCTACAAAATGACCAAAAGACCCGCTACCATGCCCAATTAACCAGCGCCATTCCGGTTGTGTTCTTCTGACCTGGGCAATTTCTTGGGCAACTTGATAGATAATTTGGCGATGAAAGCTGCTAGGTTCTCGTTTGTCCGTAATCAGAGAACCACCCAATTTAATAAAAGTTAACATCATGGCAATTTTCTTAGATAAGCGATCGCTGACAAAAAAGAAACCGGGTTGCGAAAAAAAAACCGGGTTTCTGGGTTAACTTAATCAAAAAACTCGGTTTCTGGGTTAATTTTAGCATCATCGCCCACATCTTAGTTAAGAAACCGGTTTTCTTGGGACTTTGGTTTCTGACAGAAAAGGCGATCGCCACCTGATCGCCTGCCGACCGAAAAAGCAATCTCCGCCTAATTAATTTGAAAAATGCTATAATCTTAATAACTGTTTAGGAGAATTGAGTAATTATGACAGTTGAACAAATTGAAGCCGCTATTTTAAATCTTTCCGAAACAGATTTTGCTAAATTACGCAATTGGTTACTAGATTTAGATTACCAACAATGGGATCGACAATTAGAACAAGATATTCTGGATGGTAAAATGATTTAGCTAAAGAAGCCCTGGCTGACTTTGAAGCTGGAGACTATCAACAAATATAATGCGATATACCGAATCATCCTTCTCTACATTTTAAGAAAGTTAATCAATATTGGTCGGTTAGAGTGGGAAAATCCTATCGGGCTTTAGGGATAGAAGTTGAAAATGGGATTTTATGGTTTTGGATTGGGTCTCATGGTGAATATGATAGATTAATTGGCAAATAAGCGATCGCACTTCTCAAGAAAAGAAACCGGGTTTCTGGGTGTGGAAAAAGAAACCCGGTTTCTTGAAGAAACCGGGTTTCTGGGTTAACTTAGGGGTTTCTGGGTATTGATTTAAGCACTGAAATATTTCGCCACTGGGTGATAAGTAATAATCGCCGTAGTTGACTGTTCAGGATAAATTTGTTCGCTTTCGTCCATATACATATTAATGCGATCGCATCCTAGCAACTCTAGCTGCTTATATTGGTCTTGCATATTCGGACAAGCGGGATAACCAAAACTATACCGAGAACCGCGATAACGTTGTTGCAACATATCGCGAATATTGTCCGGTTCTTCTGATGCAAATCCTAACTCCCGACGAATTCGGGTATGAAGCCATTCCGCGATCGCCTCTGCGGTTTGGACGGCGATACCGTGGAAATACAAATAATCGGTATATTGATTAGAATCAAACAACTTCTTAGCGTATTCCGTGGCAATTTCGCCGACTGTCACCGCGTGCATGGGAAACACATCAATTTTACCTGTTTCTTTCGGGGCAAAGAAATCCGCAATACATAACCGTCGTCCTGACTTTTGCCGGGGAAACTCAAAGAAAGTAATCGGTTCTAGAGACTGAATATCTTGATTTTCGGCCACAGCTTGCGGGTCATATATATATAAAGTGTTGCCCTCTGCTTGACAGGGGAAATAGCCATAAATTGCCTGGGGATGCAGGATATTTTCCGCCACCACTCGCTGTTTCCATTCCGCTAAAATCGGATGGACGGTTTCCGCGAGAAACTGGTCATATTCTTCCCGTGATTGTTCTTTCGGTTTGCGGAATTGCCACTGCCCCACAAATAGGGCTTGTAAGTCCAAATGCCAAAAGATTTCTTCTAAAGGAATATCCGCCGGTTGCAATATTTTCGTACCCCAGAATGGTGGGGTGGGTCGTTCAATATCCACGGCAACGGCTTCCGAACGTCGCGTATCAATTTCTACGATTGTTTCTGCTTTTTGCTCTCCCTCTTTTTGACCGGGGCTAGAATTAGAAACCGGGTTTATATCAGGATTTTGGTTATTTGACAGAGATTCTGTTAATAAACCCGGTTTCTGAGTTTCTGATATTTCATCCAGGAAGCCTTGGATATCATCCCAGTTACCTGCTTTTTTCGCAGGCATTAATTTATCCATAAAATGCAAATCAGAAAAGGCATCTTTTCCGTAAATCACTTTACCTTTATAGGTATTTTGGCAATCTTGATGGACAAATTTCGGGGTTAAAGCTGCCCCTCCTAAAATCACGGGGACGGTAATGCCGCGTTCGTTGAAAGTTTCCAGGTTATCTTTCATAAAAGCGGTGGATTTTACCAGTAACCCACTCATGGCAATACAGTCAGCTTTATGCTTTTGGTAGGCTTCGATGATATTTTCTACCGGCTGTTTAATGCCCAGGTTAATCACCCGATAGCCGTTATTAGAGAGAATAATATCGACTAAGTTTTTGCCAATATCATGGACATCCCCTTTCACCGTGGCAATGACTAAAGTTCCTTTGGCATTATCCCCTGCTTCTTCTTTTTCCATGAAGGGTTGGAGATAGGCAACGGCGGCTTTCATGGTTTCCGCAGATTGCAATACAAAGGGCAATTGCATTTGCCCGGAACCAAACAGTTCGCCCACAACTTTCATCCCATCTAATAGATAGATATTGATGATATCTAAGGGAGGATATTTTTCTAAGGCTTGGGCTAGTACCTGTTCTAAACCAATCCGTTCGCCATCAATAATATGCTGGGTGAGACGTTGTTCTAAGGGCAAGTTTTCCGTGGCGCTGCGATCGCGCTTTGTGGTCTTCCCTTCAAATAATTTAGTCAGTTCTGCCAAGGGGTCATAAATGCAAACATCCCCATCAAATTTACGTTGGTCGTAAATTAATTGACGGCAAACTTCTTGATGTTCGGGGTCAATTTTTGCCAAAGGGAGAATCTTGCTGGCGCTAACAATCGCGCTATCTAAACCCACCTGCATCGCTTCATGCAAAAACACTGAATTCAGCACTTGGCGGGCTGCTGGATTCAAGCCAAAGGAAATATTAGAAACCCCTAATAAAACATGACAACCGGGCAATTCTTCGCGAATGCGCTTAATCGATTCAATGGTGGCTTGGCCATTTTTTCGGTCTTCTTCAATACCCGTAGAAATGGGTAAAGCCAGAGTATCAAAAAAGATTTCATGGGCGGGAATTCCATATTCAATGGCGGCATTATATGCCCGTTGCGCGATCGCAAATTTTTTATCGGCTGTGCGGGCCATACCCTCCTCATCAATGGTGCCCACCACCACCCCGGCGCCGTACTTTTTCGCCAGTTCTAATACTTGATAAAAACGCGGTTCGCCATCTTCATAGTTAGTGGAATTCAGCAAACATTTGCCCCCTGCCACCTTTAAACCCGCCTCCATCTTTTCCCATTCTGTGGAGTCCAACATCAGGGGTAAAGTCACATTTGTGACTAACCGGGACACCAATTCATGCATATCCCGTACCCCATCCCGACCCACATAATCCACGTTCACATCGAGGACATGGGCTCCTTCTTTTACTTGGGATTTTGCCAAAGCAACCAACCCATCCCAGTCTTCATTATTCAGCATGGTTCGGCATTGCTTAGACCCACTAGCATTTAAGCGTTCGCCAACAATTAAAAATGAATTATCTTGTTGATACGGTTGGGTACTATATATAGATGCGGCAGCGGGAATATAGTTGAGAATATCCCGGTCTTGTTCATTTTGCAAATGATTGCGAACGGGGCGCGGTTTCGGTTTCAAAGTTTGGACAACTTCTGCTAATGCGCCAATATGTTCTGGTCGGGTTCCGCAACAGCCGCCAATAATTTGTACGCCCAAATCTTCCACAAAGTGCATTAAAGCCATGCGGAATTCCATCGGGGTTAATTTGTAATGGGCTTGACCGCCAACATTTTCCGGCAAACCGGCGTTAGGAATACAAGAAACAATAAATGGTGACTGTTCGCAAAGATAGCGGATATGGTCTTTCATTAAATCCGGCCCGGTGGCGCAATTTAGACCGAGGATATCAATGGGATAGGGTTCTAAAATTGACAAAGCGGCGTTAATTTCCGACCCTACTAACATGGTGCCCATTTGTTCCATTGTTACGGAAACCATAATCGGACGGCGATCGCCTTTTTTGGCAAAAACCGCCTCAATACCATTCAGGGCTGCCTTAATTTGCAACACATCTTGGCAAGTTTCCACTAAAAATAGGTCTACTCCCCCGTCATAAAGTCCTTCCGCTTGTTCGACGAAAGCGTGATACAGGGTGTCAAAATCAATATGTCCCAGGGTGGGCAATTTCGTCCCCGGCCCCATTGAACCCGCCACAAACCGGGGTTTTTCCGGGGTGGAGAACTCAGCGGTCACGGATTTTGCTAATTCCGCCGCCGTTTTGTTCAGTTCATAAGCTTTGTCTGCTAAGTCATACTCAGCCAAAACTATAGAAGTGCCGCCAAAGGTGTCCGTTTCGATTACGTCAGCCCCCGCAGCCAAAAAACTGCGATGGACTTTTGCCACCGCTTCCGGTTTGGTGTAAACCAGGTATTCGTTACAACCTTCATACTCCGGCCCGCCAAAGTCCGCAGCGGTCAGGTTTTGGACTTGCAGGTTGGTGCCCATTGCGCCATCAAAGACAATTACTGGGCGATCGGGGCTGTGGAGACGTTCCAGGAAGGGGCTTTTCATTCGTGTTCTCCCAAAAATCTTTATCCTTAAGGATTTTCTCATTATTCGCTATTCTATTTTGCCTTGTTTTCGGGTGCAGGCACCAGAAACCGGGTTTCTTGATGAACCTGGGATATTTTCCCCCAATTTGCGTAGAAACCCGGTTTCTTGTCTCCTTCAGGGCACAGAGTTACACGGAGGGGAGAGATAGGGGTGCGCGATCGGCTTTTCCCAGTCGAAATAGGTCTTTAAAGCGACCATGAATTTAACTGCCTGAAATTGAGAAAATTCCAGTAACATCAAAATTAGTTTAACTCTGAATTAGTTTAACTCTGACTGTTTAAGTATTTGACTAACTCGTGAACTTGTGTTGATGGGTTATCCTGTCCAGTTTTAGTCAGCTTTTCGGCTCGCTGGATGGCTGTTGTTTGGTAATCTTTTAACGGTTGATATAATGACAGATTTTTTTGATAGCGATCGCCCTTTTTCAGGATACCGGATTTTTTTGATTCCCTCAATACTCAATAAATACTCAATCCACTAATAAAAGGAATGGCTCCATATCTACCTAACAGATAACCTCGCTGCAATGATTCATCTTCCCTAGGGCGAAATTCCAGCAAAGAATATAACTTGGTTTGACTGTGATTTTTTTCCGTAAACCAAATCTGATCCGCACGAAATATCTCTCTATCTAACAGAGTAGTATCGTGAGTGGTAAAAATTAACTGGGCATGATTTTTGTTAATTTCTGGATTATTAAACATTCTGACTAACTCCCTAGCCAGAATTGGGTGCATACTGCGATCGAGTTCATCTATGATGATAATTTTTCCTTCGATTAAAACTTCTAGCACAAACCCAGCTATTTCAAATAAACGCTGAGTTCCTTCTGATTCTTGTTCTAATTGTAATTCTCTAAAATCATTTTCAGCATTTTCTAATTTATGCATGAGAAAAATTTTTTCTGTTTGATCTAGTTTGAATAATTGGTATAGGTCTTCAACGACTGGTTCATTAGATTCTTGTTGAAAAACTTTTTCTGATAAAAATGAAGGTATGGCATCTAGCAAATTTTGTTGATTATTTGGTAAGGCTTCAGTTTTAACCGCGATGTCATAAATATCAAAATCTGCTTGTCTAAGTATGGTGACAATAAAGTTTTTTAATTGGGGATTTGTTTCACATAGTTGGGCTGTATATACTCGCAAAAATATATTTTCACAATTAATAATTTTTATATCATCTAAAAACCAGCTAAATATCTCTGTAAGTTCAGGGTGATTATTCTGAGCAGCATGGGAGAGAAATAAAGAATTTGGCCGCACCAATTGTTGAATGCGCTTTTTTTCTCCTTTTAATGAGGGAAACGACCATTCATAACCATGATTTTCTGGTTATAAATCAGGATTTTCTGGATTATATCGACGAGAAAACCAGGTTTGCGCCCTTCCTTTGGGATAAGCGAGTAACCACTCTTCATATACCCGCTTCTGGTCTAAAGATATTCCATAAGCATAACGAATGTTATCCTGAATAAAAATAACTTCAAAACCAGTGGGTTTTTGCTCATAAGCAGTATCAAATAAAAAGGGTTGAACAGGAAAGCGATCGCCCACTTGCATTCGACTAGCAGAATTAAGCACAATTCTCTGAAAAGTTTGAATAGCTTGCACTAAATTACTCTTACCGGAAGCATTTGGTCCGTAAATCGCTGTACTTGTCAATAATCGAATTTTTTTACTATTAGGCATCGGAAAACTATTACTTGCCAGCAAAGTTTCTTCTGTAGATGCCACCATGCTTAAAGTTTGTTTTTCCTTAATTGACCGATAATTTTCCACGCTGAACTCTACAAGCATAATTAAAACCTCAATTAGCTTTTGGCATTATAATATCAGGTTTAACAGGTTTTAATTCAGGAAAATAGCAACCGGGTTTCTTCTGTGTCCAGAAACCGGGTTTCTTTAAGAAACCCGGTTTCTTGTCTCTCTGTCCCTCGGTGTCAAAGAAAACCTATTCCAATTTACCGATTAAGCGGTTAAACATCAAAGTGTTGGGAGAATAAATTTTTAACATATTTTCGGGGCGATCGCACGGTTGAGAGTTAGGCTTTTCGCGAGTTGAACGTTTGGCAATGTTAATATGTTTTAGACTAATAAAGCGATATTGATACCCGGTGAGAAAATTGGGCTGATGCCAAAATAGCTGACCAATTTTCTCACAATAAGCGATTAAGCATTCTGAACCCCTCAGTTGATTGATATATCACTTCCTTTTCAATCGCTTTTCCAGCTTTCATTTCAATCACAATAATAAATTTTCGTTGGTTATCTTCAGAAATAATTAAATAGTCAGCCCGTTTACATTCTCCCTGGGTTCCTTGAAAAAATTTGGTCGGGGCGGGAAACTCATCAGATTTAATCACAAGAGTATTTTTAGGAATATTTTTAATGGTGACTTCGTAGTTAACTCCATGAGTTTCTCTTAACTCTACTTGAAATTTACCATAGGCTTCAGTTAAGGGGACTTTGGCACTATCTTGAATCATTTGATCGAGAATTATCAGGTCTTCTGACTCATACATATTATTCGCCCCAGATGATCTGTTCTTGAATGCGGTTCATGGTGGCGATCGCGCTATCAAAACTCTTCACCTCAATTCCCAATTCTGGGCTAATATCCGCTGGGGTCAGGGTTTGGCAGCGAGTTTTTCGCTGACCCCCATCAAGTTTAATCGATGCGAGTTCGGCAATATAGACTTTGAGGCGATCTACTGAAAGCAATTCTTCAGGAACATAGCCTTCAGCTTTGGCAATTTGCTTGAGATAATTCTTATCCTGATTCAGCATAATCAGAGTGTTTAACTCTTTAATCAAATAGTCACTATGAGTAGTAACAAAAACCCGAATCCCCAGATTTACCAATCGAGCCAAAATTCTGGCCATCCGCCGCTGATTTTCCGGGTGAAGATTTAGTTCTGGTTCATCAATCATCAGTAAATCTCCCGGTTTAGCAATATGCTTTAAATAAAAGCCCACGTCCAACAAAGAACGCACCGCACTAGAACTTTCATCCATTGAAATTTTTACTTTTTTCCCCTGGGGAATATAATAAAGTTCATCATGTTGTGTGACGGTATAATCACCGCCAATCATCTCCGCAAAAATCTGGAGTAAATCCGGGTGATGTTCGGCAATAAAGCTAGTTTGCTTAAAAATACTTTCTAATTTTCGGGTAAATTCTACATTGCTTTTAATCGGCAAAGCATAATCATCATATCCTTTAAATAACAATTCCATTGGGTCAATTGTTCTATCCGATTGACTCAATTCTTCCAGTAGCCGGTTGCGGGCAAAATTTAATTCTTTTCTAAAAATTGCGGTGCCAGTTCTTTCGGCACTCGCAATAAAAGGATTTGGGAAAAAATCCCCAAAAAGAATCTCTTTGACGGCATCACTGATAATTTGCTTAATAATCTCGGTGGGAAACTTAATTGGCTCTTTTTTCAGCAGCAAAGCGATCGTCAAATCTGGGCTATCGGCATTTTTTACCAGGGAAAATAGATCCACATTGGCTGAACCAATTGATTCTTGGTATTGCCGTTGTAAATAGTTGGGTCGATCGGTCAGATAGACTTGAAACTCTGTATTTTTAAACCGAGTTTCGGGAGCGGCAAAAATTTTCGGCAATAAAGCCGTATATTGCTGACAACCTTTAGCCAGAATGTTCGCAATTTCTTGGCTATATTGGGCAATATCTAGGTGAATCACGCCATCTTTGAGTAATTGCTGAATTGTGGCATCTTTGATATCAATCGATATTACTTGCTTCCAATAGAACAAAAAGCCAAATAGAGCATAAGTCGCATAGGTTTTACCCGTATTATTGCCGCCACAAATAATCGTGAAATTTCCCAGGGAAAATTCTGCTTGTTTTAAAATACCGAGGTTTTTGATTTTTATCTGCATACAAGACCTGAAACCGTCAGAGAGAAACCGGGTTTCTTAGTTAACTGTTGATATTTTCCCATCAATCTTATACCATTTACAACAATTCATCCCACAGCCCCTAAGATTCTTCGGGTGGGCAAAAATTTTTACCCAACCTACCATATATGATGGTAGAGTTTTGCCCACCCTACAATATAAATACTTTCTAGCGATCGCCCCCAACCCAAACCTATCCGTTGCCCAAATATATCCGCTGCCCAGAAATAGCGATCGCATGAATGACTAATTTAGGACTTACGCACTAACCCTATATATAGGGGCAACCACGGGGGGATTGCCCCTACAAAACCCTAAATATCAGCACCGTGCGTAAGTCCTATAATTGATTCAATTACTTATTCGTTGGCAAATCTAAAAAAGGCATCCCACTGGTAGACATAGGTAGTTGACCATTCCATTTTTCCAGGGCTTCTTTCTGAAGCAATTGGGGAGTAATTGAATCACTCAAAACCTTATTTGATTGAGCATTAATTTTGGCAATTTCCAGTTCCGTTTGCGCTTGTTTTAAGCGATTTTCTGCTTCCGCTGCTTTTTGGGCTGCAGTTAGGGTGGCATTAATGGAATTTTGTACTTGCTGATCCACTCGCAGGGCATTGACAAAGGTAATTAACTGCACCTGAATTCCTTTTGCTTCTAAGCGCTGATTGAGGATATTTTTCACTTCAGTTAAAAGTCCTTCTTTGCCCGCGCCAAAAATATCCGTTACTTTCATTTTACTGGCGACTAAATTAATCGCATCCCGCACTTGCGCTCTAATAATCGTCGATGTAATATCATCAGCAGTCTGGCGATATTCTTGGAAAATTTGCGGGACTTTTTCCCGTTTAAAAACGAAAGAAATCGCCACATCCGCATTCACTACTGCCCCTTCAATGCTATTAAAAGTAATCGATTCATCGGTGCTACTGCCTTCATTAATATCTTTTGTCCAAACATAGTTTTGTACAAAGACCGGAAAGGTATATATTTCTTCCGTCCAAGGATTATACATCACCCGACCTGTTTCTAGGGTATAGTCTTGAACCCCGCGATCGCCCCCAAAATTATTAATTCTAATCCCCACATATCCGGGTTTAATGGTAGTACAGGAGGTCAACCCCCAACCGACTACACTTAATAAAAGAAGTTGAGTAATTTTCTTCATAGCTAACTCTCCTATTTTTCATTTTTATTAAAAAACTTGCGTAAATCAGGAAACCAAAAAAAGAGGCTGCCAATCCCCACAGCGATCGCTGATACAATGAGTAAAAATCCCCAAGTCACATCTGCATCACTGGGTTCTGATACCAGTCTAAACCCTTTGGTCAAGATACTGGAGATAATAAATGCTTCAATGGCAATTCCCAAAAATTTAAGAGCGAGTTCCATGTTAGTTCCATGTTAAATTTTGGCCTAAATTACGATCCAGATCAGAACCAGAATATTGTGAATCAATTTCCTGGGTTAGATTTCGTAACTTCTATTTTAGTAATGATCCTAGTAATACAGAAACATTTTATTTATTATAGCTTCTCAGCTTTGCGGTTGCGTGCATCCCTCGCCAATTGTTAAAAAATGTAACAGTTTACCACCATAAAATTTTAATTTTGTTTAATTGGGGTTAAAATATTTTGCATCATCTCTTGTTCAGAATAATTGTTTGTTGTTTGTTATTTGTTGTTTGTCGTTTGTTGACCACCAACCACCAACAAGGAGCAAATAAACACCAAAAAATAACCACCAAACACCAACGAATAAATAAACAATAATAAACAACCAATAAACAATAACAAATAAACAATAATTTTTCAAATAATTGTGAACGATTTAGATTTTTTCCTCATAATTATCTATTTAACCTGCATTTCTTATGTATTATTGCAGATGATTTCTGCCTTATTTATTGAACAGGTAGAAATAACTTTTGACAAGCAAGATTTACAAAACCAACTAGAATTACAACTATTAAAAGAGGTGATTAGCATTGAATTTAAAATGAAACCCAGATATGACCGGAGTGCTTTGCCTTCAAATGTAGACATCATTATTAAGAACATTTCCCAGCATCAATGGATTTATTTAGAGTGGGATTATAGTTGTTTGATTTCCGTAGATGGGGAATCCAAACGCTTGGTGCGCGTGCCTCCTGGTTCTACATTTGACCTATTACCCCCGCAAATGTTTACGGTTTTGTCACCGGGAACTAGGTTTAAAGAAAAATTATCCAGCGAAGCGGCATTAACCAGAGATCCGGAAACGGGAACCCTGAAACTTGATGGCGCTTTGATTAATCTGGCAAGGCTGAATAAAGATAAGCGAAGACGCAAAAGATTTATGCGCCTCAGTATATTACTAAAAGAACCGGCAAAGTTTTATATTCGCTTGTTACTGCGAATTGAAGATAAGTCTCAAGGAAATTCAAAAATTGCTTTTTATACTATCAATAATCTGTTTGTGGTGAAAAAAGTCCATTGGGTGCAACAACTTCCTTGGAATGTTCCCCGACCAAAACCTGAAGACCTAAAGCTGTAATTTCCCCCCGGCTACGAAAGAACAAAGACACAAAGAAAAACCAACAACCTTTGTGTCCTTTGTGTCTTTGTGGTTTTATATTTTTTATTTTACCACAAAGGCACAAAGGTCACAAAGAGATAAAAGCCCATTTTTGGGGAAAATATCCCAGAGGTTAATTAAGAAACCCGGTTTCTGCTGTACTCTATCCCATTAAAATGACTGTATCAATTACATGAATAACCCCGTTAGTTGCCTCAATATCTGCCGCCAAAACTGTGGCATTTTTGACTTCAAAAATATCCCCACAGCGAATCGGAATCGGCGAACCTTCCAAAGATGTTAAGGTTGACAGATTTTTTAACTCATTTGTGGTATAATTACCTGCTACTACATGATATTTTAAAATCCGCTGAAGCTGAGGAATATTCTGGACTAATGTATCCACTGTTCCCGGCAATAATTTGGCAAAGGCGTCATCATTCGGGGCAAAAACCGTGAATGGTCCTGGTTGTTGTAATGCCTCAACTAAGCCTGCTACTTTGACAGCAGTCACCAAGGTGGTAAAGGCATCATTACTGACAGCGATTTCGACAATATTAGGCATAATGTTGTTTGTTGTTTGTTGTTTGTTGTTTGTTGTTTGTTGTTTGTTGTTTGTTGTTTGTTGTTTGTTGTTTGTTGTTTGTTGTTTGTTGTTTGTTGTTTGTTGGGGCCGCCATCGGCCGCCATCGGCAGCCATCGGTGTGGGGGGGGGAAAGTGAAAAGTTAAAAGTGAAAAGTCGTAGGGGCGTCCTTGCGAAGCATAATCCGTCAGGCTATATGGCCATTCGCCCGTACAAAAAAAATATCACTATTCACTATTTACTATTCACTATTCACTATTCACTCTTCCCTACACCCTACACCCTACACCCTCTCTTACCGATAGTCCTGCCGCTGAATGTCGGTTAACCGGGCTTCGGGACGGAGAAAACGATCCATTTGGCCTTCAAAGAATTGACGATTTTTTAATAAGTGTTCCGGGTTGGGGTCGTCTAAGGGATAGAGTAAAGCCGTCCGTAAGGCTTGAATTACGGCGGAGGTGACGTTGTACATCGATCGCTGAAAAGTAATCCCTAATTGAATCAACACATCATCTTCCCCCCGGCAATATTTCTGGTAATATTCTACTAGATATGGGGGCAAAAAATGCAGCATATCTTGCATTAATAATGTGGGGGGAATTCCCGCCGTACCCACTGGGAAAACATCGGCATAAAGGATGCCATAGTGAAAGTCTTTTTGCTCTGCTGGGACTTGTTTGGCTTGGGCGTTATATGATTTTGTGCCTCGGAACGGTGCGGTGCGATAAAATACTGCTTCAACGTAGGGTAATGCGGCTTCATAAAGCCACATAAAGCCTTTGGATTTGGGGATGATTTCATAGCATTCCCCACCAATATACACATGATGATAGATGGGTCGTCCGGCAGCGATAAAGATGCCATTTACTAGAAAGTTCATGGCGTCCGGGACGGTTTTAAAGTCCCCGGCATCATAGCGATCGCTCATTTCAAAGAAGACCGGGGCCATGACTTCCCAGAATAATCCGAGGTTGGCATAGTAGGACAGTTCCCGGACTTTTTCATAGAACATTTCCGGGAATAGTTTATATAAACCCAGCATCAAGGGATTGCCTTTAAAGTAAGCTTTGATGGCCCGATCGCAGTTAGCGATATATTCCTCACTTTCCAGGTAATCATAAAATTGACCGCCCATTCCTTGATGCCACAACATTGCCCGCATACAGGCTTCGGCAAACTCCATATTAACGCGATCGTGCCACAGGTGATGGAACAATTTCGGGAGTTTTTTCTTTAACTCTCCTTTGTCCATAAACTCCAACAATTCCGGGTGGGCAGTTGCTTTGCCTTTTTGCCAAACGCGATAATCTGCGGTATCCCCGGCATAGTGGTTAGGCAGGTCTAAATATTCCTGGGGCAAGAAATATTTAAAGAAGGGTAAAGGATCGAGAAAAACTCGTTCGGCAATATAAAGTAAATCGCGCCAATAAAAGTCCATCGGCACGGCATAAGCTTTGTAAATGCCGATAATTTGCATTAAGTTTTCTGGTGTATCTGGTAACATCGAACCGCCCGCTTCCAGGCGATGAATAACATCAGCATATTTGTGAGTAGAAGGCGGTATTTTTGTATTGTGAGTCAAAGTTGCAGACATATTTTGTTATTAGTTGGTGGTTATTGGTTGGTGGTTATTGGTTGGTGGTTATTGGTTTTGTGAAACCCGGTTTCTTTTTGGTATTTCGCAGATAAATTTTAATATTCACAGAAGAAACCGGGTTTTTTTGATGCTTCGGAGTGTCACCGCTACCTCTACTACCTCTGCTACCTCTATCCCTATTTTAGGGGTATATGCCGAATCATTTCCTTGACAAAGGGGAGATTATCAATCCCCTTGGGGACGACTGCGGGATTATATGCATCAAATTGCCCTCCGCGATTGCTGATCTTTGGGTAATGTAATTGAGCAACCATCGTGGTGCTGGTGGGTTCCATCCAACGCAATAGTCCGTTCGGTTGGATGCCTAAAAATAGAATGATTGCCGTGAGCACTAAGGCTGGCCATTGATCTTTGACGGTGACGCGAGCATAATAAGCGCGACTATTGTCCAATTTGCCGAAGCAAGTGCGGTTAATCAAAATGACAAAATAGACGGCGGTTAACCCAGAGGAGATGATACAAATCAGGGTGGGAATGGGGAAGGTGGCAAAACTACCTTGAAAGACGACAAATTCAGCGGCAAATCCTACCAGTCCAGGAATTCCGGCGCTGGCCATGCCCGCGAGAATTAGCAACGCACTGGTCAGGGGCAAGCCGCGAATGGGGTTCATTAACCCGTTGAGAATGTCTAAGTCACGGGTGCCAGTGGTTTGTTCGACGATGCCGACGAGGTAGAACAGCAGGGCTAAGATTAAGCCGTGGGCAACCATTTGCGCGATCGCCCCTAAGACACTCAGTTCGGTTCCCGCAGCCGAGGCTACGAGAATATAACCCATGTGACCGATGGAGCTATAAGCCACCATGCGCTTAATATCCCGTTGGGCGATCGCGCTCATAGCTCCATAAATTACGCTGACGGTGCCAATGATGGCCAAACCGGGGGCGACGGTTTGCCATGCTACCGGGAACAGTTGCAAACCAAAGCGCAACAGGCCATAAGTTCCCAACTTGGCGAATATACCACCGAGCAAAATCGTGGTACTGGGAGAGGCTTCCACATAAGTGTCTGGCATCCAAGTATGCAGGGGAACCAGGGGGGTTTTAATGGCAAAGCCAATTAGTAAGGGGGTTAATAGCAACAGTTGGGTAACTAAATCCAGTCCTGAAAATGCTTGCAATTGCAGTTGGCCAAATTCAAAGCTGAACGATTCACTGGTGAAGGCGATACCCAAGAAGGAGAAAATCACCAGCAAACCGGAAACAGCGGTATAGAGTAAAAACTTCGTAGAAGCGTAGCCGCGCTTTTCCCCACCCCAGATAGCAATCAGTAGATAGAACGGAATTAGTTCTAACTCGTAAAAGATGATGAAGAGTAGCAGGTTTTGGGACATCAGCGCTCCGGCAATTCCCGCGTTAATTAACAGTATTAGGCTGTTATGAAGGCGAGGACGATTTAGCTGTGGTCGATTGGTGTATAGGGCAACTACGGTCAGGAGACTATTTAGGGTCAGCAGGGGCAGGGATAGACCATCGACTCCCAGGCTGTAGTTGAGACCCAAGGGTTGAACCCAGGAATGGAATTCACTAAATTGGACAGCGCCTAGGTTCAAGTTCAACTCACTGAGCAAGTAAACTGCCCAGCCCAGACTGGCAAGGCTGAAAGCTGTGGCGATTTCTCGACTGGCTTGGGGTTTTGGGTACAGGGCGATCGCGATCGCCCCCAGCAGAGGCACCAGAAGTAATGGGGTTAACATAGTTTCTCTATTTGGTTGGGGAATTTAAAACAGGGACAAATGCAAATTAGACAGCAGAGGATAGGACAGCAGTAAGCCAAATAGAATGGTGCCAAGCAATATCGACAAGGCATAAAATTGCACTTGTCCGCTGGTGTTGTATTTCAAGCTTTCGCCGCTGGCAATGGTGAACAGTCCGACTAAGTTCACCGCTCCATCAACTAAGACGCGATCGCACCAATCAATCGCCTTAGCCACAAATCCCACTACGAAAATCACCGTTACTTTATATAGTTGGGCGGTGTATAAGTCGTAGGCAAAGAAATCTTGCACCCCTGGGTAAGGCAAGCGAATGGGCTTCGGTATGAGATCGCCCACATAGAGGTATAAACCAACTCCGGCACCAGTTATGGTTGAGCCGATTAATAATAAGGTGGTGGGTTCTATGATTAAAGCCAAATCTGGTAATAGTCCCAAGACTGCTAACAGTTGCGGCAAATGCAGAGCAATACCCAGTAACACGGTCATGGGCAACACCAACGCCCATAAACCTTCTGGCGATCGCTTCGTCCAGTCGGTTGCTGAACCCGTAAACATATGACCAAATACCCGCGCCAAACTGCAAGCGGTTAAGCCGTTCACCAATAACAAGACGGTTAATAATACCGGGGGCAAGCTGTTGGCAATGGTTGCCAGACCCCAGAAGCAACCCAGGGGCGGCACTGCTACCAGAGACAAAGCTCCCACGACAAAGCAAATTGCCGAAACTGGTCGCCGCGACCACAGGCCACCGAATTGGGTAATATCTTGGGAGACATTGTTAAGAATAATGCCGCCAACACTCATCAGCATTAGAGCCATAGCCACCGCATAAGTCAAGAGTAAGACTAGGGCGGCTTCAGCTTCTCCCGTACCCACAGCAATGAACACGACGCCCAAATAGCTACTGGTGGCGTAGGAGAATATTCGCTTAATATCAATTTGGGCTAAGGCGATCGCCGCACAACTTACCGCTGTAAACGCGCCGACAAAAATTTCCGCACTTACCACCACCGGAGACAGATCGAGAATAGGCTGCATTTTTATCAACACCCACGCCCCAGTGGAAACCACCACCGAATTCCGCAACACAGTCGCAGGCATTGGGCCTTCCATCGCTTCATCCAGCCAAAGCTGCAAAGGGAATTGAGCGCATTTCCCCAACGGGCCTGCGAGTAAGGCAAAACCGAGGAGGGTGGCAACGGTGGGGTCTAATTTGGCGGTACTTGCCCAGGCAGCCAATTCATCGTAGTTCCAAGTGCCTGCCAGGGGATAGAGGGCTACCACACCCATCAGCAATACTAAGTCACCAACCCGCTTAGTCAGGAAGCCGTCCCGGGCGCCTGTCACCACTAGGGATTGGTTAAACCAGAAACCAATTAATAAGTAGGTTCCCAAGGTGAGAATTTCCAGCATTACATAGCTGAAAAACAGAGAGTTGGTTAGCATTAGGGCAGCCATCCCCGCCTCAAAACCAGCAAGCAAGGCATAGAACCGCGCCCAACCCCAATCCATTTCTAGATAGGCGATCGCATAAATTTGGGTTAACAAGTTTAAACCCAAAATTACAACTAACGCCCCCACGGTGGTGGCGGTGACTGTCACGTCGAAAGTAATATTCAGAGAAGCGGCGTGCAGCCAGTTAATCGAGAATTTTCTGGGGGCTGACCAAACCTCCCCCAAAGCCAAAAAACTGTGGCCTACGGCTATTGCAGTCATTAGTAAGTTAATATAGCCAGCCGGTCGTGGGCCTGACCGACGAATCAGACCGGGCGACCAAGGCAAAGTCAGCACCGCGCCGAGTACGGCGTAGATCGGGACTAACCAAATCGTTTGACTAAAGGTATTCATTGGGCAATGGGTCATCGCTATGGGTGAAACGTTGGCCATAGTCCAGCAACATTAGTAAAACTTAATCTAAAACATGAGATTTACTTATGTTTTTTCTATGTTGCATTGTTAAAAGTCTATGACTAGAGGCAGATTATAAAGTTTTATGAAGCAAAAGACAATAAGTATTTACTAATACGAATGTTTAATTGCGGTAATATTTTTTGAATTATCCTCGATTGCTCCCCGATCGCCTTTAGTCTATTTCTGTTATATGGAGTAATTTACAGCTTTTTTTCAGAGGCATAGAGATATATAAACAATTTTCTTGAATTATCATAAGAAAATCTAATTGTTTCTATTTGTCTCCATAAATAAGAGCGCATTTCTGATTTTGCGGGTGTCTCTGTACCATCTTGACTTTTCCTATCATAGAGATTAGCGATTTAGTCGGTCAAAAACTCGGTTTCTGACTCAAATTTTTATCGGTTGCCTAAAACTCCGTTGAGAAACCGGGTTTTTGTTTCTATTCACCTATTTTATGCGATCGCCCCCCGTCCCCCGACGAAAGCGGGGGCAGGTTCTAACCCCAAACCCGACGCAAATTAAACACAAAACCGGGGAATACTTCCTCACCGGATAACTCAGCCGGATTTGACAATATCTCTACTTCTAAACCCACTCGATAAACTTCCACAATTCTATTTTGCGGATCGATTAACCAACCCAGTCTAGCCCCATTCTCCATATACTCTTGCATTTTCTCTTGTAGCGACTTCAGAGTATCAGAAGCAGAACGCAATTACACCACAAAATCCGGGCAAATATTCGGAAATGCACCTCTTTGTTCATCCGTCAGTGCATCCCAACGTTCTTGACTAATCCATCCAACAAGCATCGGGAGAACGATTTGCCCCATTGGGTAAAATAAATCCCGTATTAAAAGTCAAATGCTTCTCCCTGTTGATAATCTTCATACCGGCGATGCAGTTGTCCGATGATGCTGAAATTACCTTTTCCAGTTTCCCAACCTGTTAGTGGATTCACAATTAACTCTGCTTTTGCGGTTCTCTCCAGTCGTAATTCTCGATTGCTGGCTGCTAGGGCTGTAAATTGTTCCTGGGTGACATAAAGTTTTAGGGTTCTGGGTAACTCAAGTAACAGCGTTTCGGTTTCCGGTTTTGTAAGTGTATGTACCATTTTGACCTCTCCTATTATAGAGATTGGCTCATTAGATAGATTTTAGCCGATCATCTTCCTAGCCTAACACACCCTACGGTAATAGAGGGTTTTTTTGGGGTTATTGGTGCGTTACGGCGCGGTATTTCACATTAACAGGACTTACGCAAGGACGCTATATATAGCGCATTAAGGATCAGGCGATCGCTTGATTCAGACAGAAGCACGATATGCTTCCGGCACGCTACGTGCAAATCGCTGATAATAAAGAGAATCAATCTGTGTTTGAATTGATGAGTAAACTAAATAAAAGAAAGTTTCAGAGAGGGATGTTTAAGCTCTTGGCTCAGGTAATCTGCTAATAAACCAGCTTTTAACTGATAGACAGTTTGAGAAACTTTCTTAGCCATACGAGTCAGAAAAACCCAAACCAATAAAGCGCAAGCAATGTGATTTTTTTGAATATTCGCTCGACGGCATTGACAAGATTCGATCCCGGTTAATTGTTTAATCTCTCGGTGGAATTCCTCAATTTTCCATCGCCGTTTAC
Source organism: Planktothricoides raciborskii GIHE-MW2 (assembly GCF_040564635.1). Taxonomy (NCBI): domain Bacteria; kingdom Bacillati; phylum Cyanobacteriota; class Cyanophyceae; order Oscillatoriales; family Oscillatoriaceae; genus Planktothricoides; species Planktothricoides raciborskii. The sequence continues at coordinate 5,705,214 of NZ_CP159837.1, read as the reverse complement.
ATTCAGATATGACTTCATCTATTGAAGACTGATTTAAATCATTTGTAGCTACATATTCCGTTCTGTTGGCAGAAACAGTCACCCGAAATAGTTTGACTTTTTTATCCTTAGGAAATTTGTTGATTTTGATTATTTTTCCCTGTTTTTTTTCAATCTCAGACCAAATTAACTGTTCAATAGGCTGATATTTTTTTTGACCTCCTGTATCATCAACCAACCGGTTTTTTTTGAGCGGAACATAATAAATTTTCCCCAAATTATCAATCAAAGCCATTAGCTTTTGGGCTGCATACCAGCTATAAGCACTTTCGCTACAGGAATCTTTTTTTTAAAGACGACATCATTCAGCATATCTGCTACATGATCCAGCTTGGTGTGACCATCCCCATCTGGATCGTAAATTCGATAATCAATCACTGAATAGTATCCCGTTTCGGGATTTACATAAATACAGCTTATTAAACCAATTCCTCGAATCACTCGATGTTCATTGCCACTATATTGACGGCGGACAAGTTCAATTTTCGAGGAAAATCTCTTGTCGAGTACCGTATCATCAAAAACCAAACAAGCTTCGGGATGGCGAGGAAGTTCTGAATGCACTTTTTCCCAAATCACTTCGGGTGTTAAGTTTTCTGAATTCAAGTAACGATTAATTGTATCATGGCTAAACTCTTGAATATGTTCAGCGAAGTTGGTTAGAGTATAATTGATTTGGCTAGTCAGGAGATACTGGCAATAGTATAAATAATTGATGCTCATAGTTTTGGGCATGAATTCTGATGCTATTTTAACATTCATTATTCTCCATTTCCAGATTTTTTTGGGGTTGGCGATCGCGCTTCTCCTTAGTACGCTACATATAGCGTCACTGCGTAAGTCCTGATTAATTTAAAGTCTAAAAACATCTAATTTTTGCGCCGAACACACCCTAATTTTGATCATAATTAATCACTTAATTATTTTAAAGTTTGTGCTCTGTAGAACGTTTCTAGGCTATGGCGATCGCCCACAAAGCGCCAATGCCAAGGTTCATAACTAATTCCTTGGGGGTTATTTTCTGGAAACGATAACTCAAAACTATAGTAAGGGGCATTTTCTTCTAGCCACTTAAATGCCGGAGTATTTTCAAAACTCTTGCTTAAATCCGTAGCCGGAACATTCCCATCCCCAATATCTACCGCATAGCCCGTGTGGTGTTCGCTATACCCTGGAGGGGCGCTAACTTCCGCCCGTTTTGTCGCCCCTTGACCCCGTTCGGCTTTCATCCTAAAAAACAAATAATCTTGGTCTTCTAAGGTTCTAAATGCGGAAATCGCTACTAATTCAACCCCATCTAAACGGGCCGCTTCCTGCATTTTTAGAAATGCCTCGGCTGCCGCTTGGCGCATTTTCAGCCTACCATCGGAAGTAATTGGGCTGAGTTCTGACTCGGGGGCTTCTTCGTATGGCAAATGCCCGAGTATGTTTTCCGTCTGTTGAGGGGCAGAAGCATTCACGTCTGCTGCGGGAGAAGCTGCGGTGGCCACCGCTGAAGTTGAATTGGACGTTGAATTGGTAGTTGAATTGGCAGTTGAATTGGCGGTCGCTTCCTGAGAGTTCTGTTGCCCAGGCCAAACATACCAAACTCCGGCACTGGTGGCGATCGCGCCTATCGCACCTATGGCACCTAAGACAATCAATCCCCCAATCGCCCAAAGCGCTTTGGGTCGAGACTCAGATGCTATAACCAACGGTTTTTTTCCTGGCTCCCGAACCGCTTGGGGAATATCCTCACCGGCGATCGCCGAGTAAGAGGTTAATTCTGATTTTTTAGACAGACTGGGGTTATCCAAAACACAAACTCCTGCACAAAGACGATCCACGCTTATCGTTAGACAGATTTTAACTTGATTCCGCAATCGATTGCTTCTACCAGAATAATTATCCTCAATTATCCTCAAAATATGCTGGTATTCCTGGTGTTGTTAACCATTGCCGCGAGTTCTCCTGGGTCGATTGTCTCATATCGTTCAAACGGCTGATGAATCCAGGGATTATCTGGCAGATAATCCACAAAATAATCGGGATGGAACCGCGAACCAGCTTTGTACCACAGTACCGCAGTCCGAATTTCCTGGATTTCCTGTCCATAATGACGATTTAACCAGGCGATCGCTTCTTGGATCGACCCCCCAGAGTCTACTAAGTCATCTACCAACAGCAGCCGACTCCCCAAACTCTGGCTGGTCATGGTTATGTGGGAGGCGATCGCCACTTTTCCCTGGTCTTGACCCATCACCCCACCATAAGAAGAGACTGCTAGAATTGCCAGAGGTTGCCGGTAAATCCGCGATAACACATCGCCAATCCGTAACCCACCCCGCGCTAAACAAACAATTTGATTAAATTGCCAGCCATCAATATAAATTTGGGCAGCTAACTGCTCAATTGTTTGATGATACTCTGGCCAAGAAACATATAAATCAGTCATAACCCTAGAAATTAATTATTAGCAATTATCATCAAAACCATGAATGATTCTCCCTCCAATCCCTCACAGGCTCAGGTATCGATCGCCCCGCCGATGAATTTTTCCACCAAATTGGCTTTTGGGGCGGGGGATCTCGGTGCGGCCATCACTGCCAACATCTTAGTATTCTTCTTAATGATATTTTTTACCAATGTGGCCGGTCTGCCTGCGGGGTTGGCCGGAAGTATTTTAATGATTGGCAAAATTTCTGATGCCATCAACGACCCGATTGTCGGGGTATTAAGCGATCGCACCAAGTCCCGTTGGGGTAGACGCTATCCCTGGATGATTTTTGGGGCTATACCCTTTGGCATTCTATTCTTTTGCCAATGGATTGTCCCACCCTTGGGTCAATGGGGGTTATTTGCTTACTATGTAGCGATCGGGGTCTTATTTAACCTGGGCTATACCGCCATCAACTTGCCCTACACGGCCTTAACCCCAGAACTGACCCAGGACTACAACGAACGCACCAGTTTAAATAGTTTTCGCTTCGCGTTTTCCATCGGTGGCAGTATTGGCTCCCTAATATTAGCCCAAGTAATTTTTGGCACCGTTGAAGACCCCCAGCAACGTTATTTGATTCTCAGCGGTATCTGTGCCTTGATTTCGGTTTTACCGATTTACTGGTGCTTTTTTGGCACTCGTCACCGCTTGACCATGATGACCCAAAGGCAACCAGAAATGGAAGAGCCGGTATCGTTGCCCATAGCCGAACAGTTAAAAATTGTCTGGAGTAATCGCCCGTTTCTCCTAGTCATTGGCATCTATCTCTGTTCCTGGTTAGCGGTGCAAATGACCGCCTCCATACTTCCCTATTTCGTGGTCAACTGTATGCAACTCGAAGAGAAAAAATTTCCCCAAGTGGCTATTATGGTGCAAGGAACCGCTCTGTTGATGTTATTTGTTTGGAGCAAAGTCAGCGATCGCTACGGCAAAAAAGCCGTCTATTTTATGGGAGTTAGTTTGTGGATCGTTGCCCAAGGGGGACTATTTTTTCTGCAACCAGACCAAATTCCTCTCATGTATTTCCTCGCAGTCCTAGCCGGGTGTGGTGTCTCCACCGCTTATCTAATTCCCTGGTCAATGGTGCCCGATACTATCGACCTCGACGAACTGAAAACAGGGCAACGTCGTGAGGGCATTTTCTACGCTTTCATGGTGTTGCTGCAAAAAATCGGTCTAGCGGTGGGTTTATTTTTGGTCGGCATTTCCTTAGAGTCGGCGGGGTTTATCGAACGAGTTGCCGGACAACCTTTGCCCGAACAACCCCTATCTGCACTCATGGCCATTCGAGTGGCGATCGGGCCTTTGCCTACCTTGGTTCTCTTAGGGGGCTTAGTTTTTGCCTACTTTTATCCCATTACCCGCGAAATCCACGCCAGTATTTTACTGCAACTCGCCGAACGGCGGCGTCAGCAATAATAAATAATAAATAATAAATAATTATCAATTATTTATTATTTATGAGCGTTTCTTGACCAAGCCTGAATTTCCTCTTGGCAAAATGTTATGCTCAATGGGGTTATGCTTAATGAGCAGTAGAGGGCGCGATCGCCTGGAAAAGCGGTGATTAAAATCGGAGAAAAACTCAAAGCAGTAGATAAGCGCATTTACTGCTAAAATTGCAATAAACCGCTCACGGTTCCAAGTTCAAAAAATTTTTTGAACCCCCAGCACTCTTGGTAGCGATCGTCAGGATTGGCGAAATCGCGGCAGCAAGCTAAAATTGACGCTAAAATTGACATTTGTCCTTGTCAATAACTGGCTAATGCGTCTCTCTGATGGGCGGCGTGAAACGGGTAAACAAGTCTTCAAGCCCTTGAACTGTATCACCGTTAAAGATCAAGAGCGATGCTTTTAGAGAGCGAAAGTTCAAGGTCACGTCCCGATCGCCAGTAAGTTATTAACCAAGACATCGCTTTTCCCCTGAATCAATCCATCAGATCCCCCAAGGGCTGGGAATTGGGTATCCAGTGGGCAACCATCCAGATCAGTGACTCCTAGTGACTCCTAATGATTATCCTAAATAATTAATAAAATTAATAATTAGGAATTAATTAGGAATATTTTGGCGCTGACAATCAAATCAAAATAATAAAGCCTTTGGGAACTGCCCATCGACCTAAAAATCGTATCCCCAAAGCTTTATTTTGTCCTATAAATGAGGTTATTGTGGCTAAACGTCGTAATCTAAAAAAAGAAAAAGCAGAACGCAACAAAGCATACGCCCGTAAGTTTCGGAAGCGCACCACAGGTCGTCGAGGCAAAAGATATGGTGGCTATAACCAGTCTTATGGCAAGTCTAACAATAATGAAGACAATAATGATGATGAAACCATGCAAAAAATGGGCGCTGCCCAGGATTAATTTTGACTGGTTTCTATCGGGCGATTCGCTCTCAGGATCCGCCTGGGAGAATCACATAATTTATCTATCATTATAAAGTCTAGGCAGTAGAAAACCCCATGTGGGGCTAATCTACTGCCTAAATTGTTTTCACTTGCAGGCGATCGCCCCAACCAGCACTCACCGTGGGGCGATCGGTTCCATCAAAGATACTTCAAGAAAGTAGATAATTTTTTTCTCCCTTCAAATCGGGCGCTTAAAAAAACACAAGATAGAATTATCACTACTTTCGACATCACAGTTAATCATTTCCCAGCCATTTTTGCCGCTTTCGATCACTGTTTTCCAGTCTTCTTCAAGAGATGTAGTTCTGAGTCTAATTCTCCAATAATCCCATCTTTGAACCCGGGGATTTTGCGCCATAACTTCTTCTTGCCCGGGCAGAGTTGCTAAAGTCGGTTTCGCCGAAACTAAACTGCTAAAACCTAAAATTACCAACGCAATATTTAGGACAATTAAATTCAGTAAAATAAACTTACGCCAATCAAACATCTTCATTTTCTCCATTGCTCGTTGAATATTCTGGGATTCTAGAAATAGATTCTAGGAATAGATTCTAGGAATAGATTCTAGGAATATTTTTGTCTAAAGAGTCACTGGTCAAAATTTGATCGGATCATTTCCCCTGAAAACAAGGTGATTCCTTCCGAGAGCGGGAACAGCCTATAGCCTTTACCGCCCAAACCATTCCACTTTCAGACCACAGCCCCATGTATTGCTGTTTTACTAACAGAGGAAAAGCGAGAATGTCCTCGTTCACTAAGCGGAAACTAAATCAACATCCTCGTAGGTGTTCAGCCAAGGCTGGTCAGCGTTGACTGGTCAGCTTTAGCTGACCGGCACCATGACATCCTGTTAATTATTCTAGAATGCTTTATCTCGATCCGCTAACCGAAGCATCTCTGCTTGCAATTGTTCTACAGATTGATGCAAATTCTCCAGAGAATCATTAGTTTTATCTAGAGTCTTCCTCAGATAATTTGAGGCATTTTCGGAAGCATAACTCAGTTCTTTCAAGGATTCTTGAATTTTATAAGCTCCGTCTCTTTGCATTTTAATTGTCCGATCAATTGTTTGAGTAATTGCCGTCAATTTATTAACTTCTTCTATTGTCAAATGATTCAACTTATTCATTTCTTTAACCCCACTGTTGACAGCCGCTTGCATTCCCTGAATCATGGGATTAATCTCCTGAGTAATGGCTGATGTTTGCTCCGCTAACTTGATAATTTCATTAGCAATCACCGTAAATCCTGTCCCTTCTTTGCCCACCTTTGTGGCTTCAATAGATGCATTAAGCGACAGCATTTTGGTTTGGGTGGCAATATAGTTGATTTGGTTAATAATCTGAGGTAAATGCGTGGTTTCTTGGGCGATATTGCCCAACTTAGAGGAAAGGGAATCGCCAGAATTTTTTATCCTAGTAAAAGCTTGCTCTATTTCGCCTACTATTGAGAATAACTGTTCTGAAACTGCCGATATTTCTTGAGTTGTCTGGACAGCCTCTTGGGTGGCTGTGACTTGTTGAATTACCATGCTTTCTAGTTGTTCTCCCGATTCCTGAAGTGGTCGAGTTAACCGAGTTGAATCTAGAACTTGATCCGCGAGAGAATTAAGAAATTCCCAACTGCGCTGTAAGTCGATTGACAAAGAGCGATTTTGGTTGCGATAACTATTAATATAGTCAGAGGATAAGCCAATCAAAGGTACAAGATAGGCAAAAATCTTGAGAAAGTGAGCGATGTTAAACCCATTGTCAAATAAGGCGCTAGAGCCAAAAGCCATATAAAGCTGAGTCGCTATGTTAGGAATGACACTAATCACGATAGAATGGGTAAAAACATTCGGATTTTGCTGGTAAAACTTGGGATAAATGACCAATCCGGCAAAAGCAAATATTAGCATGGGAATAACATCCCAAGGCCGAGAGATTATCTGATTAGGAAAGATAGTTTCGGGCAGATTATGGTTGCTGGCATAGAAATTAATAATACCATAAGCAATGATGCCAAAAATGCAGCTAAATATAGAGATAAATATCAAAGTTTTTCGCTGGTTTTTTCGATCTGTGTCCGGTGAATAAACGATTAAAATACTGACGCCAAAAACCATAATCAGAGCATGGAATAAACGGCAGATTACCCATGTAAAAGGAATCAGATTCGGATTATCAATCGCCAAATCTAGGAGTCGATTTGCCATCAGAGTATGAAAAGCATCCATTAGTCCAGCAAAAAATAATGCTAACCCTAAAATTGGCGAGATAGGTTTGCCGGTTGCGGTGTAATTTAGTAAGCTTAAAAAGACAATTACAATGGCAGCACAACAAGCAGTCCATTCTAATAAAGTATGTACAAAGCTACCGGCTAAAGTGAGATGCAGCGCATCGGTTAACTTTTCTGAGTCCCAGTCAAGGATTTCGGTGACTTCTAGGGGAGTTCCTGGCGTAGAAAAATCTAGTCCCAATTGATTTAATAAAAACGGTAAGATACACAGGATGATGATACCGAAAATTATACTTTTAGGAACATTTGGCCGAGAAATAGATGGATTGTGCATCAGTGGTCTATCTAATACGCTAATCTAGCTAATTGATTTTTTCTGTTATTAAAATTGATGGCGATCGCTGATGAGTTATTCATTTAGGAATTGCCTATTAACCTTATATTAGGGCAACCACCGCCACGAAAGATGGGCAACCACCACCAAGGGAAAAAGAGCAACCACGGGGGGATTGCCCCTACAAAACCCTAAATATTAAGTAAGTGATGTTATTATTGATCTCCGAAAATCAATAACTAATAACCGATCGCCGAGCCAAGAAACAGAGTTTATGAGTAAACCCCCGTCTTCACGGGGGCAGGCTTAGGCATCAAAGCCAAATCTCAATTAAAAAACCGGGTTTCTGTAACTATCAACCGTCAACGGTCAATAGTTGAATATTCGAGTAATTTAACTCAGTGGCGATCGCTTGACCATTTTCTTTAACATGGACGACCTGACCCTTGGGATGTTTCAAATCGGTTGTTTCACAACTATTGCGCTGACGGTGTGCCACCACGTCTTAATGGGGAGCCGCCAATCGAGCCGCCAATCGAGCCGTCAATCAGGCGGGGGAGGATACTAATGAAAGAGGATGCATAGGATGCTAATGAAAGAGGTGAACCATGAAAATTCTCTCTCCTCTCTTTTCTCTCCTAAAGCCCCTCATCCCCGCCCCGGATGCCCCCTGCCCCGGAAACTTCTCTATTCGTTGAGGACTTGTAGGCGAATGGTGCGATCGCTACCTTCGTCCATTGGCACCTCGATCGTGTTCCGGGCAAGTTTATCCAAGCAAGTGAGTAACGCCCGTAAGTTTGGGGTGCTCGCCCCGGTATCGACATAGAGGCGATCGGTTAAATTCGCTAACCTGCGCCAGGTGGTGTAGAGCTTGGTGACAGACTGTTCTAAGATAGCGGCTTGCTTGACCATATCAGCGGCGGTGTTTAAACAGCCTAAGCGTAAAGCCTCTTCTAAAGCCATTTCAATATCTAACGACTGTTCGTTAATCGTTTGAACCTGTGCCGCTGCTTCTATATATTTGGCTAGGTTGCGAGCATCAGAGGTTAGTTGCTTGACCGTATCTACGTCGGGATTTTCTGCCGCCTCAGCGCGAATTGATTTTTGATGGGCTTCTGGCAACTTTTCCATTTCTTTGACCAAGGGCGCCAGATAACGGGTGGGTAAAGACCCGGATGTGGCTTTTTCTTTGAGTTCCTCTGGCAAGAGATCGCTGGTCATGGCAGTCCATTCGTCCGACAGTTGTCGCACTTCTTTGCGGGTGATGCGATCGCTATTCCGAGCCGCTTGAGCAATGGTTTCTTGAACTTCTGGGGCGGACTTGGCCGTTTCTACAAAAGCTCGTTTGCTGAATTTATTGATGTTCTCTGGGTCAAGGTGTCCCTGACTTAGTAGAGTATCGGCACTGTTCGCCAGTTCTATCAAGGCATAAGCTTGACTTTTACTAATTTCTCGGTCTTTGAGCCAGTTGAGAAAACCGGCGCCGCGTCCTTCTCCCCCTTTTTTTTCCCGATCGCGCACTGCTCGTAGAATCCTTCCCCGCCAGATATCGGTTTGCAAATCAAAGCGATCGCAAACTTTCCAGGCATTTTCCACCTGATCGGTAAAATCAAAATCGGAGATTTGTTCATCTTCTGGATCTGGCAATTGAAAATTCAGATCCGGCAGTTCCGCCAGGGTCGCGACCAGTTCTGCCGCAGATGTAGGGACTTCAGCCATTGATGCTCTTCAAGAAAACAACCAACCATCAACCATAGCATCATTTGGCGAAATCCTTCATCAATTAATCATTAAAACTTTATAATTAAAAATCACAGATACTCTGGCCCGCCCTCACAAACTAACAATAATCTAGCAAATCTGGCCTAGATCAGTTATTTATTTTTATTTTTATAACAATAAAAATAAATACCCAAATAAATCACTTTATATATCCGCATATATCGGCAATTTTAGCATCAATTAGCATCAATTAGCATCAAGCATCAATTAGCATCAATTAGTATCAAATTAAGGAATTTGTGGCGGAGCAAAATCTGGATTAATCAACTCTACAGGGGCTTGGGTTTGAGAATTTTGTTTCGGGGCTTCTTGTGTAGTCTGAGACACCAAAATATAACCTAAATAAGCCGGTAAAACCATCACCGTCATCGCCGCGATCGCCCCCACAAAATGAGTCCATTGATTAGAAGGGCCATAATAACACCGATAAGGGTCAAAAGAAAGCTGACTCCCATCAAATTGTTCGCGCATGGCCACAGAACGCTTAAACCTTACTCGGCGATCATCCAGCTTTTCTAACAAAATCCAGCCCGCTTGGGCTTCTTCTTCACATAACTTAACAAACTCATTAGCATTGCCAAATAAATCATAATGAGCGCGAACAATTTTATATTCCCACTCAGTGGTGGAAGCATCGGTAAAATACATTGGCTTTTCTCTGATTTCAGCATAATCAAAACCATTTACAACCGGCGGACACTGGCTCAGGATATCTGGTTCAAGATTAGCTAAATTTGTCGGCTCATAAATCACAGCAGTTTGCTCCTGCGGGAGGTCAGCTTTCTGGGGTTGAGTTTTTATAGCCGCCATATTTTTCCGGTTAGGTAAAGGCGTAGCTGGAGGGACAGGTTTAGGGGGGACGGTGGAACCTGGATGCGGAACGGCAGAACTGGCTAAACCATTCAAAGTCTGAGGCGATCGCCCCACCGTCCCCCCGGAAAAAGATTCTCCAGTCAACCGATCTTTAAATTCATGGTTACTCAAAATTTCCTCCTCCTCTTCCTCCTCAGTGGTGACAACCGTTTGCTGCCAACGCAGCCATGCACTGACCAGCACGCCATCTATGCCTAACGTACCCACAAATAGGCTCCAGATCAAAACTTCAAGCATAAGTAAATCTTCCCCAGAAGCACCAGAATACTGGTAAAGCCTTTACGGTTTTGCCGATTGATTTTCCGGTAAATATCCTTCCATCAGACAATCAGAGCCAACCGTGCGCCATTGTACTCGCTCTAACATCAATGCCTGACTCATCGATGTTAAACCTAAATTGCCCACCGGAGAAGGCGCACTCTCTCCACCAATAATTTTCGGCGCAATAAAGGCCAGAACTTTTTGCACCGCACCAGAGGCGATCGCCGGAGCCGCCAAAGTCCCGCCGCATTCCCACAACACCGAGAGCAACTCTCGCTGATATAGAGATTCCATCACCTTTCCTGGAGTCAAAGTGTCAAACTCTACCAGTTCAACCCCTTTATTCAGCAACAATTTTTGTAGCTCAGGATTACTGCCCACTTCTGTAAACACCAAAGTTGGCGCCTCAGAAACATCCCACAAATGAGCTTCTGCGGGCAACTTCAAGCTCCGACTCATTACCACTCGTAATGGATTATGAGTTCCGGCATGATGACTGGTCAGAAATGGATTATCTTGGCAAACCGTATTCGTCCCCACAATCACCGCATCACAAGCGGCTCGAACCCTATGCACCTCATGGCGAGCCGCATCTTGAGTCACCCAATTGCTATCCCCAGTAATTGTGGCAATTTTGCCATCCAGGGTCATAGCATATTTTAAAATCCCAAAAGGCCGATGGTGAGTAATGCGGTAAATAAAAGCTTCATTCAACTTACGACAAGCTTCCTCTTCCACTCCCACCACCACTTCAATCCCCGCCGATCGCAACCGGGCAATTCCCCCACCAGACACCAGGGGATTCGGATCCACCATACCCACCACTACCCTAGCCACCCCCGCTTGCACCACAGTCTCCGAACAAGGAGGCGTGCGTCCGTAGTGATTGCACGGCTCTAAACTGACATAAATCGTCGCACCTTTCGCCTCTTCCCCGGCTTCCCGCAAAGCAAACACCTCCGCATGGGGCTGACCAGCACCCGGATGAAAGCCCGTGCCCACAATTTGACCATCTTTGACCACCACTGCACCCACCAGGGGATTAGGGGCAGTCTTTCCCAGGGCAAGGCGTGCCAGTTCCAGGCATTTTTGCATCATCGCCCGGTCAAACTCGCAGACCCGATCGCTGATATTATTGACATTGGTATCATCGTTGTTCTGTGAATATCCCCCAGTCACCGCTACCTCCCGATCCAAAATTAAGTGTTAACAGAAAAACTTGCCATCAGTTTACCGAATCATCACCCTCTATGCTAATAAGAACGCACCACTAAGTTTCTGATAGATTTCTAACTTTCGTGATAATCTTCTGACAATGAAGTTTTGTGAAGTTCATCAGGATTGTATGAGACTTTTTACCTCAAATCAATATGTATCAGCGACAAAAGCAAACCCTAAATCGATTGATGAACCAAAATCAGACCATGTATCACCATAATAAAATGGCCAGAAAGCATCCCCGGAAAAAGCCGCCAAGAAAAACCCTGATGGCGATCGCGATCGCTTGTACCCTCAGCTTCAACCCATCAGCCATTTCTGCGGCCTGGTCACAAACCGAACCGACCCGTCCAAACACCACATCTACCTCAGAACCACTAACAAAAGCTCAAACCAACCCTCAACCAGCCTTAGTAACTCCAACCAACTCGTCAGATCAACCAAAAGCATCTAGCCCAGCAACTTCGTCAACACCTCCCCTGTTTAAACCAGTCACCAAATCCACCGCCAGAACAAGCTGGCAAATCATTTTGCCGCCTCTATTATCTGCTAATCAAAATCAAAAAATTACTCCTGCCCCGGTCAGACTGGATGGCAGAATCATATTTTCCATCGCTCCCTTAACCAACAATCGGACAGAAATTATTGAACATCATCTAAAAACCGTGCTTCAAAGCAATTTTGAGCCAAACACGCTTAAAGTTTACTATGAAACGGTTAATGGTCTGCCAGTTATTTACGTTTCTTGGCAAAATCAACCCCAACCCATTTATATTTTAACCGTTACCAATCTCGATGCGGAAATTCAGGGCATTGACTTAGAAACCTTAGCCTACCAATGGATTCAAGAAATTCAACAAGCCTTAAAAAACGCTGAGTTAGAACGTCAACCCGAAGCACTTAAAAAACAAGCCATGTCCGCTGCGGTAGTAATTTTTATCATAATATTGTCTAATTTGACTCTGGTTTCTATGCAGCAAAAACTGCAAAAAGACCATAAAAAAATTGAAATTAAAATTACTCCAGAAACCGCAGATAAAGAAACTGAAACCAAGACCAACATCTCGGAATCATCGGAAAATTATTTAGATTCTTTAGAAAATTTTTCAGAATCTTCTGAAGCAGTAAACCCTCTATTGCAACAACGGATTACCCTACTGCAAAAACGAAATTTTAACGAAATCCAACAAGGGCTGGTGCCTTTGGGTCAAGGGGGAGTTTTGGGAGTTGGCACTTATGTTGTTTTAGGCATATTTCCTTATAGCCGCTGGTTACAACCTATAATTATTTCCCTTTTGCCAATTCCTTTACAGCTAATATTTACAGGTCTTTCCACTTATTTGGCGATTCGGATCGGTCGAATGGCAATCGATCGCTTCTTTGCTGCTTTAGAAAACAGAAAATTTAAATCGATTGACAATTCTGAACGCCTCGCTTTAAGATTTTCTACGTTTTCCAGAGTGCTTAAAAATCTCAGTAGTGGCCTATTAATTACTGTAGGGATTTTCGTCGGTTTATCCGTGATTGGGATTAATATTGGCCCGTTGCTGGCTGGAGCCGGAATTTTAGGTTTAGCTATTTCTTTGGGTTCACAAAATGTGATTAAAGATACGATAAATGGGTTTTTTGTTTTATTAGAAGACCAATATGCCGTTGGCGATGTGATTGCCGTGGGTGATGTCGGTGGACTGGTGGAGAACATGAATCTACGCATCACTCAACTGAGAAACGGAGAAGGTCGCTTAATTACAATTCCCAACAGTTCTATTACCATTGTCCAAAATCTTTCCAAAGAATGGGCTAGAGTCGATCTGACTTTGGATGTGTCTTATCAGACAAATATCGATCAAGCTTTTGCGGTAATTCAAGAAGTGGTTGATGAGATTTACAACGAACCTGAATGGCGCGAGAAAATTATTGCCCCTCCAGAACTTTTAGGCATTGACCGTATGGATCATGCGGGGTTGATGATTCGGGTTTGGATAAAGGTAAAGCCTTTACAACATTTGATTGTGGGACGAGAATGCCGTCGTCGATTAAAAACCCGATTAGATCAATCCGGTATTTCTATTGGCATCCCGCAGCAAACTTTATTTGTGAATAATGCTTTAGAATTGTTATCTTTGAAGGACAATAATTAGCTGTTGGTTGTTGGTTGCCCTTCGACCCTTCGCATCTCGACCCTTCGCATCCCGACCGGCTCAGGGTTCAGGGCTCAGGACTCAGAACTCAGGACATCGCTTCGCGGAAGTTGAGTCCTGAGCGAAGTCAAAGGGAGTGGGGTCGAAGGGTCGAAACTCAGGGCAAGGTGGTTGTTGGTTGTCACCTGTTTTACGAAAACATCAGAAATTATCGCTGTTGCAAGACCATTATTCCGCCAGTAATTCCCATAGAAACAAAGACAAATTGACGAACTCCTCTGTGTTTCTCTGTGCCTCTGTGGTTTAAATTACTTATTTTTTCCCTCAAATCTATTTACTCTGACTCAAAAGATTGATGTTTAAATTTCAAAGTTAGGCAATTTTCTGTCACCGTTCTGACAATATTATCTGGTGCTCCTTCGGGGATATCCGCTGAAATTTCTAAGGTAATTTTTACCTTTGCCCCTGTTAAAGCTGTCAAGTGTTGGATGATTTCATTAGCGATCGCACTTACATCTCGATTAATCCGCATCGGGTCGATTTCCACACTGCCATGAAATCGGCGGGGGGGTTGCTTTTCTGGTGGCTTTATGCTATCATCATTAGCGTCGGTTTTTTCGCTAGTTCCTGATGTTTGATCTGCCCCACCTTTTGCGGCACATTTTGAAATACTGGGACTATTAGATGCTTTTGCCGCCTGTGCCGCATCGATTTGTCTTTGGGCAATTTCCGGTTTGACAATCAGGCTATTTGGGCTAATACTAGGAGTAATTGCAGTGCCAAATTGTAACCCGATATATTCGCCCTTGACCTCATCAAAACCTGTGGCAAATGCAAAGTGATCCGCCCAATTAATCACATTTACCCCTTTTTGAATACATTCTAAAAGAACCGATTTATCCTTTAACCGGGGTAAATATAAATAGCGGGTCAAATAGTCCCACAAGCTGCTTAGGTCAAGATGATATCGTTCGCGCCATAATATCTCATCTAACACTTCAAGCCGCAAAAGATTAGGGCCATAAGTCGTGAGTAAATTACTTTCATATTCGGCTTTTTTACTAGCAGTTTCTACCAGAGAACCTTGCACTTGCAAGCGGGTTTCTTTCCATTCAATCGGCGAGATAATAGAAGAGATAGGAGAGAGACTATTTTCCGCTTTACTATCTTCTCTTTCCTCTATTCTTAACTCTTGCGTCGGCACCAGCAACCATTGATAAGTATCCAGCAGAATCACCGCTACATCTTTATCTGACTGCTCTTTTTTATTAATCGCCTGCTTTTCTTGGAAAGCATCTAGGTTTAAAATCTTCTTATCTTCAACGATCGCCTCCCAAGCCAGATATTGCGCCACATTCCGGGCTAAATTCTCAATTTTATTGCTATCGGCAGCTAAAAATAGCAGCGTATTCTTATAAAACCGGGGGCTATTTCCTTTATGGTGTAAAGCGTCTTCCGCCCATTTTTGCCCCTTACTTTCTGGATTATTCCGACTATGGGGATATTGCGGCCCCAAAATCACCAACCGCACCCCCAAATTGTTGGCATCGTCCGCAATATCAGCGGTAGATTCTGGGGCTATTAATACCGCACTAAATTCACCTTTGGACTTATCTTTTTTCAGCCGTCTGACGATTTCTGCCTCAACCTTATAGCGTTCGTTTTCTTCTAATAATTGATTGGTCCGTTCGATCGCCGTTCGGTTCACATTCGGTTGTGTCGAAACCCAATAGCGATTACCATCTAAATAGATATAGGTCGCTTGGTCGCTTAACCGCCGCAACGCATCCCCAAACGCTGCCGGATTTTCTCCCGGTTGTACGCAACCTAACTTAATCCGACGGTCTTCTAAGCCGCGATTTGCCGCCCGCAACGTGGGGGCTGACCCCATATAAATTGTCCGCGTCACTCGACGACAAGCAGAATATCGGCCAAAGTTGGGATTTTGGCGATCGAGAGTTAAGGGCAAGGAATTTGGCCCATCTACATCTTTCTCAATTACCGGAATCCAGTTATCTTCTAAATAGCGACTAAGTTGCGACTGCACTTGGACATCATCGATCGCTACATGGGCTGGCATAATCATTAAACTTTGATCATTGCGTTCCCACAGAGAATGAATCACTTTCGCCATTAAACACAACACCCCGCGAGTCCGTTGGAACTTATCCAAACTCGACCAGTCCGAATAGAGGCGATCGAACAGTTCGGGATGAATAGGATAAGCGGCTTTCATTCGCTGCTGATAATCCGGTTCCTTACATTCCGAGGGAAACTCCTGACTTTGGTTGCGGTACATTTCGGCAAAAGCCCGAACCACCGCATCCCGTTTCACAAATAAATTCGGGTCTGTATTGGTTTGAAATAGCCGCCGTCGGACAATCTCAAAACTCTCCTCACCCGTCGCGGGACGCCAAGGGGACTCCACCCGCCCGATCGCATTCTTCAACCGTTCCAGGGCTTCCTTCCCCCGTTCTCCTCCCGTCTCAATATCATTGCTGCGAGTTTGACCCGTATGAGGGTCGGAAATATCAGAAGCGGGAATACTCACCACCAACAAAGTGCGATCGGCATTCTTCGCCGACTCACTCAAAGTTTGGGCAAAAGTAAACTGCGTCTCAAAACTGCCCCCGGCAATATCACTCTGGTCATGCAACTGCCTCGCATAAGCCACCCACTCATCAATCAAAATCAAACAAGGGGCAAACCGATTAAACAGAACCTTCAACGCATCCCCAGGATTAGTCGAAGTTTCATCCGCCTTGCGAACCAACTCATAACCCTCCGCCCCACCCAACTGCCAAGCCAACTCACCCCAAAGCGTATTAATCACCGGGCGACTTTGACCCTCATGTTCTGGCTTATAACCAACAATCCCACTCGGCTGTAACTTATTCCCCACCAACACCGCCACATTCACATCTTGGGGCGGTTCCTGAAAACCCAAATCCTGAAAAATCGACTCCATCCCCGGCAAATCGGAAATTTTCAAAGCATTAGTCAAATGATAAAGGGCTAACATCGCGTGAGTTTTCCCACCGCCGAAATTCGTCTGCAAAGAAATCACCGGATCTCCACCCTGACCACTCAACCGCCGTAGGGCATTCGCCAAAAGTTGCTTTAACCCTTCCGTCAAATAAGTCCGACCATAAAACTCCGTCGGGTCGCGATACTCATTACTCCCCTCATCCAAATACACCTGCCACAAATCTGCCGCAAACTCCGCCTGCTGGAACCGACCGGAAGCCACATCACGATGGGGCGTCACCACCTCACGCCAAGGACTCAAACCCCCTTGGGGCTGCCCCTCCGTCGGAATCACTGCTGCCCGTCGAGACCGATAACGGGCTTGTTCCTCAAACTGGACTCGCAACAACTCCTTCTTATGCCGTTCAACTTCCGCCACCGCTTGGGGGGCAGAAACCGCCGACAACAACCGGGCAACACTATCCAAAGCCCGATAAGCATCATCACTAGAAAAAGTAGTCGTATGGGCCCACTCATTCCGAGTATCCCGTAACTCGCTAACAATACTCCGTTCGCTGCGCCCCAAAACACTCTTAAAAACATTATTCCACTGTTCCCACATCACAATCAACAAAGCGGAAACATCCTGACGCAAAACCTCCTGAATATCCTGCTTTCGCCCCAAATAATTATCCGGCAAACAAGCGGAAGCCGCTGACAACCAACGACTGCCATAATGACTTCTCATCTCACGTTCCAAAAAAGGATAAACACCTTCCTGGAGTAAAGCCAAAGCCTTAGTCACTCGGTCATAATTAGTAATAGCCATAATAGTATTTGAGAATTAAACTAAATTAGACTTCTTCGTGTTCTTTGTGTCTTTGTGGTTTTATATTTATTTTACCACGAAGGCACAAAGGACACAAAGGGTTTTTTATTCGTGTTCTTTGTGTCTTTGTGGTTTTATATTTATTTTACCACAGAGACACAAAGGACACAAAGGTTAAAAGTTAATCAGGACGACGAATAAAGCCCATTTGCGAAAAATGGCGGTCGAAAGTAAATGCTTCAGTAATTCCAGATTCTTTCATCACTACATAAGAGGTACAGTCGGTAAAAGACCATTGCTTATCTCTATTGAATTGCTCGAATATTTGCCAAGTTTTTCGGTTAATTTCTGGGAAAATCCAGACAATTTGTAATAGGTTATGAGCAATGAGTATATCCAGCTTGGCTTTAAATTTTACCGTTGGGTCGTACCCAACATTCATCAGCAACAAAGTATAAAGCTCATCTAAAATATAATTGCTAGTCACGAGAATAATTCCCTTAACTTGACGATTAAATTCTACCGCTTTGATATGATTATCATCATTTTTGTCAGCTAGGGCAGCAAAAGCACTTGTATCTACAAATATTTTTTTCATTAATTTTTTTATTGCTCCTGAGAATAGAGATATTTATCATGGTAGATAGAAGTATTTTCTAACCGCCCTGCCACGGCATCATCCCCTAGCGATCGCCAAACTTCCCAGGCATCTTCATTAATAGAGTTTGTGTCAGATTCTACCATGCGATTAAGTTGGTCGATCAGCATTTTTCGTTCGGCTTGGGGTAATGCCTGAATCACTTGAATAATCGAATCAACTAACTGAGTATTCATATTTTATCCTTTAGTAATTTATTTAATTTATTCGTGTTCTTTGTGTCTTTGTGGTTTTATATTTATTTTACCACGAAGGCACAAAGGTCACAAAGGGTTTTTCCTTCGTGTTCTTTGTGTCTTTGTGGTTTTATATTTATTTTACCACGAAGGCACAAAGGTCACAAAGGGTTTTTCCTTCGTGTTCTTTGTGTCTTTGTGGTTTTATATTTATTTTACCACGAAGGCACAAAGGACACAAAGGGTTTTTTCTTCGTGTTCTTTGTGTCTTTGTGGTTTTATATTTTATCACCACGAAGGCACAAAGGTCACGGAGGAGTAAGTAATTGGAGATTAGGAATGTCTAGAAAATCTTTTACATTATGGGTGACAAGGGGTAAGTTATGACGCAAAGCAGTAGCGGCAATCCAAGCATCTTGAGGCGAAATTGGCCGTCCAATACTTTGTCGATCGCCCCGAACTTTTGCCCATTGCCGACAAAGAGGTAGATCCGTTGGAATCACCAAGTAATTTAATAGATATTCCTCTAATTGTGCGAGACGCCGATCGCCCCAATGATGCAGAATTGCCCATTGAAATAGTTCGGCAACTGTCATAAATGAAAGGGCTAACTGATGACCGGGCAAAAGCGGTAGATAAGGGTCAGCGTAATTACTACCCTTGAAAATAAAAGAAGTAATATCAGTATCGATTAGTATCACACCCATTTTAACTTAAATCACTGCTTAATGTTCCTTGACGTTGTTCTCTCATAAAAGTTAAAAAATCATCAATAGACTCTTCTTCTGGCCAAAAATATGCCCGGAGTTCTTGGGGCTGATTTACTGTTATTGGTTTTTGAGATTCTATTAACTCATGCAAAGCAAATCCTTGCCAAAAGCGATCGCTAAGTTTTTCGAGATTGGGTTGTTGGCTTTCCAGCAACATTTGCAAAATTTGTTGCCGTTCTTGGGGAGATAACTTTTCAATAGCCGCGATCGCGGCTTCAATTTCTGGACTCATAATAGATGTATTTATTTTACGAATAGGACTTTCTTCGTGTTCTTTGTGTCTTTGTGGTTTTATATTTATTTTACCACGAAGGCACAAAGGACACAAAGGGTTTTTTATTCGTGTTCTTTGTGTCTTTGTGGTTTTATATTTATTTTACCACAAAGGCACAAAGGACACAAAGGGTTTTTCCTTCGTGTTCTTTGTGTCTTTGTGGTTTTATATTTATTTTACCACGAAGGCACAAAGGTCACAAAGGTTACAATAAACCAAGTTGTTCGGGGGAAGATTTCTGGTGATGGGATAAGCGCTGGATTTCCGGCCAAGCGATGACTAAACTATTATAGGCTAGGGCTTCGTTTGTCCAGCCTTTTCTGTCGCATAGGTTATAGAGGCGATAGGCTAAGTCGCGGGCAATTTCTGCTTTATCTCCCAGTTGGGATAAGAGTTCGGCGGTGGCTATTTCTCCCTGTTTATCTAAGGTGTGAATTAGCTGTTGGGTGATTTCCCAGTCCGGCATTCGTTCATCAGTTTTTGGGTTCCAATCCGGTTGTAATTCCTGGCGTTGTAAGAGGCGGACTTTACCCGCTTTGGCTTCGAGAATACCGGCGGCAACTAAGCCTTGAATGCTGGTATTTTTGGCTTTGGAAAGAGTTTCCGCATCCCCATATAGTCCTTCATTAAATTGATTTTGTTCAAACCAAGTTAATGCCCAGCGAGTGTCGGCGTCAAATTCCCCTTCTTGTTCGGTGAGGAATTGATCGAGGAGTTGGTTGATTAGTTGCAGGGCGGTTCGGACTGGCAAGGCAGTGCCGTCATTTTCTAGAATAGCGGCATATTTAGAATAGATGGCCATGCCAGGGCCAATACTCGCTTGGGCGAGGTCAACCGGGGCAATGTTGCCTTGTTGTAAGGTTTTTAGGGCTTTGGGGAGTTCTCGCTGCATTTCACTGAGGAATTGGCGGCGGGAAATTTTCGGGGCATTCTTTGGTCGGGGGCGACAGACTAGGACAATTGAAGAAGCTAGGGCATTTGAACCTTGTCCTCTCATACGGTTACTTAATTCGGTTCTTAATGGCCATGTCCCGTTAATACTAAAATTAGCCTGCATTAAGCCTTCGAGAATTGTTTCCCAACCCGTTGAAGCCACATTATCATCATCGTCTGTTTCTGTTTGTTTCAAAGCATAGTAAACTGTGAACGGATAATCTTGATGATTGATTTGATTGACTCGATTGAAAACCTTAATTAAGCTATTCTCAAAAAATTGTTTGGCTTTGGCTTGGCTACCATGCCGAAATTTATCCGCCACCATTTCTTGAGATTTTGGTACTAATAAAGTGCTGCAAATATTAGGATAAATTGAACCCAGAGATTCCCGCAGCCAAGTATAGAAAAAATCCGATAAGTCAGCATAAGGCACCGCATCATAATATGGCGGGTCTGTAGAGATTAATTTGGGGATTTCGTCGTTTTCATGGCTGGCTGTGGCATCGTGTTGGCTGACTATTCCAGGAATTAAATAAGAACACTTTTCAACTACTTTCCAAACCCAATCAATGCAAGCCATCCAATTACCACTTGAATCACTAAAAGGACAACATTCTGCATAATCCCAAACCATTGGAATAGCTTGACGGCCAAAAGTATTACGCATTTTTTCTCCCGAAGAATGCCAACTACATAAACCTGACCAATAATCAGCACTTTTATCTAAAGCAAAAGCCAAATAAGTTGCTACAGCTTCCCCATAAGCCCTTGCCCCAGTACCGCCGTCACTTAAGGGCACATTATCATCTGGTAAACCGGCAGAAATCGCATCTTGAATCGCCCGATCTTTCGCCTCACTCACCAAATCACTAAACGTTGTCAGGGCAACTAATTGACGATTTGTAAATAAATCAGCGTGTTTGGTCATGCCATAAATTACCGGAGTCATGTGACGAGAATTATCAACGAGTTCCGTTTCCGGTTTCCATGTTGGTTTAGCGGAAAAAGCAACCTTTTCCTGTTCCTCGGTGGGCGACAAATAAATCCGACCCTTATCTCCCTCAGCAACGATCGCCATCAACTGCTGACCCATACGCCCTGCTTTCCCCTCAAACCGCACATAATCCAACCCTACCGGAGTCCCACAAGCCACACAAACCGCCCCCTTGCGACTCACCGTTCCCTCCGGCGCCTTCCCTTCCCCGGTCTTCACCGTAAACCGAACCTTCGTGTCCTTCGTGTCTTTGTGGTTCTCAACCTCCACCCAAGCCTCTTTACCCTTCTTCGTCGAAAGTTCAAAACTCCTCACCAAAGGCATTTCACACCCACAAGCGGGGTTGGGACATCTCACCGTCCGGGCCCACAACCAAGCAATTACCGTTAATTTTTTTTCTTCTTCACCACAAAGACACAAAGAACACGAAGGATATAAATCCCCAATCTTTTCTAACGCCTTTTCCCGCATCCAACCACCATAAAATCGCACATCAGCCGCTAAACCCTGTGCCCCTTTCCAAGACTCTAAGTTACTCCGCTTCCGATCTTCCCCATTCACCGGCGGCAAATTCTTAAATTTCGGCGGAATTTCAATTAATGCTTTATTGATCAATACCGCTACCGGGTTTAAATCACTGGCATGGGCCTCTAGCCCTAACCGTTGGGCTTCCAAGGGAATAGACCCACCCCCGGCAAACGGGTCATAAGCTGGTGGCGCATATTTGGCAATATATTCTCGGACAGCCTCCGGTTTCGTGGGCGGTTCCTCTCCCCGTTCCCACGCCAAACACCGGGCTATTTCTGCTTGGGCTTGATGAATAATCTTCTCATCTTTAATATCATCCCAAGACACTAACCCGCGTACTGTCTCTTTTTTGTTCCCTTTCTTATCAGTCTCTATTTCAATTCGCCCTAAAATATCAAATAGTCTCTCCCGTTCTTTGTTCTGTTCTTCTTCTGTAGGGAATCTATCGGGCCAACTGCTGGGGTCATCTACAAGAGAAGCCCATAACACCGCCCG
Organism: Planktothricoides raciborskii GIHE-MW2; assembly: GCF_040564635.1. Lineage (NCBI taxonomy): Bacteria > Bacillati > Cyanobacteriota > Cyanophyceae > Oscillatoriales > Oscillatoriaceae > Planktothricoides > Planktothricoides raciborskii. The sequence goes on along the minus strand of NZ_CP159837.1, from coordinate 5,682,832 downwards.
ACAAGCCGCTAAAGGTCGCCGTGCCCACCATAAATGTAACGTTGAGGGATGACCGTGACGGATAGACTTTTCCCGGGCTGACTCCATATTAATGGCTTCCAGGGGGAGGGATACTTCGATGAGTTTTTTACGCATAAGATAAGATAACCACAAAGACACGAAGGACACGAAGAAGTTAACCGTTGAGTAGGCGTTTGATGCCGTTTCTGAGAACAGGGACGTTGAAATTAATCAGTAAACCTAGCCAACGTTGTTTTAATCTAAGATAAGTGAGTAGTTGGGCGGTATGGATAGGTTGTAAACTTTCTACGGTTTTAATTTCAATAATGACTAAGTTCTCTACAAATAAGTCTAAACGATAACCGCAATCAAGTCGTATTCCTTTATAAGTCACTGGCTGGAAAACCTCGCGTTCTACATATACCCCTCGCTGTTTTAGTTCATACTCTAAACAGTCTCGATACGCGGACTCTAGTAACCCAGGACCTAATTCTCGATGGACTTCAATGGCTGCCCCAATAATTATATTCGATAATTCATTAGCCCTTTCTCTACTCATCCTTCGTGTCCTTTGTGTCTTTGTGGTTTTATATTTTATCACCACGAAGGCACAAAGTTCACAAAGGGGGATTTCCTTCGTGTTCTTTGTGTCTTTGTGGTTTTATATCTATTTTATTTTACCACAAAGGCACAAAGTTCACAAAGGGTTTTTTCCTCGGTTCCATAAGTCTGCCCAATTATAGTTTACGCTATTAACCCCAAAGTCCGGTTCTTTTTGAAATGGTTGGGCAATATAGCGGATTTCTGGATCGGTTTTTGGGGATATTTTTACTAGGGCTAGGATATATTGTTCCGGTTGGTTTAAGGCGGTGATGATTTCGTTTTTGGTGATGGTGACATTGGTAGCCCCGGCTATTCTGCCTTTGACTTCGATGAATGTTAGTCTGCTAGTTTGGGGATTTAAGGATTCGATGTCATAGCCCCGGTTTTCCCCGCTAATGTCTTGGGGTTGATGGTCTAGTTTTTGTTCGGCGTTAATTACTGCGTTTATGGCGGCTATTTCTATTTGTTTTTTGTCTAGGCTATTGCTGATATTTTCTCTTTCAAGAAGTTGGTTTAATCGTCCCTGGGAAATTACTAATGCCCCCCCGACTACTACCGGCGGGCTGGCGATGATTTGCTTTTCTTGTTCTAATTCTATTAGGCGTTTTTCCAGTCTGGCAGCTAATTCATCAGCCCGTTGCTGGGCTTTAGCCGAGTTTATTTTAGCGTTAACTTTTCCCGCTTGTTCCTGTTGCTTGAGTTCCGCTGCCCGCCAGTCCCAATAGTTGATTTCTTTGGTCAGCCGGTCTTTGACGGCATAAGTTATTTTATCCAGCAATTCTTTTTTATGTTGATATACTTCCTGGCGATGTTGGTTGACTAAGTATTGAATGGCATAGTTTTTGGCTTTGGTTTCAATGGTTTGGGATGTATTTTCACCACAAAGACACAAAGGACACAAAGGAATTTCTTGTGGGGTGATGGGTCGATAGTCTAAGTAAGGGGCATATCCGGCGTTTCTGCCTTCGTGTTCTTTGTGTCTTTGTGGTTCATTTTCCCCTGCTAAGGGAATTTCTACATATTGCATCCGTTTGGAGATGATTTGTCCCCGTCCGTCTTTGATGGAATGTTCGAGATAAATTAAGGCGAAAGTTTCTGATTCTGGGTTGTTTTCATCGATTAAAATAGTTCCTTGGCGGAGGAGTTGGCGGTGTCTTTCTAGGATTAGGTCTAGGGTGGCGTCTAATAGTGGGTGTCCGGGGCAGATGAATTCCGCGAGGGGTTTGCCCGGAATGCTGATGAGTGATTTGTCAAAGCAAATGCGTTCGTAGGACCGCAAGATGGGATTTTTTCGCCCAATTAGGCGATCGCGGTTGCGGATAGTAGCGGGGACATGGGTGATTTCATAGCGTTTTGGTTCCCGTTGGCGAATAGTTCCCCCCAGGTGTTGAAAGGCTTCTAAGAAGAAGGTGGCGATAAAATAAGGTTGGAGTTTGCGGGCTTCGGCCCGTTCCATGTTCTGCCGAATGCGTTGGACTTTGCTGGCATCCATTGAGTCTCGGGCTAAGGCCCGTTCTTCTAATAAGTCTTGGAGGCGGTTCTGATCTAGGCGATCGCTGAGTACCTGATTGAGTTTGGCTTTCACGTCGGGGCGATCGCCATAGCGAATAGCCTCAATTAACAATTCCCGCAACTCCTGACCGGCGATCGCCTTACCGAGGACATCAAAGACTTTTCCCCCTAGGGCTTTTTGTTCTATTTCTAACTTTTTCAATAGAGAAAGATAAACATCACCTTCGCGAGTTTCCCCTGCGACCAAATTCCATAAATGACAAACCTCGGTTTGCCCAATGCGGTGAATTCGCCCAAACCGCTGTTCTAACCGATTGGGGTTCCAGGGCAAATCATAATTCACCATCAAATGTGCCCGCTGTAAATTAATCCCTTCCCCCGCAGCGTCCGTAGCAATTAACACCTCAACCCTAACATCCTGCTTAAAAGCTTCCTCAGCTTTCTTCCGTTCTTCTCGACCCATTCCCCCATGAATTGTCACCACCGCTTCGGGACGACCGAGTAAAGTAGTAATCCGATGATAAAGATAATTTAAAGTATCTCGGTGTTCGGTAAAAATCACCAACTTTTTAGCATAACCACAAAGACACAAAGACCACAAAGGGTGTTCTTCTTTGTGTTCTTCGTGTCTTTGTGGTGAGAAAATCATCGAAATCACCCGCGATAATTCCTCCCATTTGCGATCGCGACCACTCCTTCTAACCCGCAGGGCTAAGTTTTCCAATTCTTTGAGGCGATCGATTTCCGCTTGTAATTCAGCGATCGTTCTTGCGGCAGTAGCTTGGTCTACTAATTCTTCTTCTGCGGCTTCTTGTTCTGCGGAAGATAAGTCTTCTAAGTATTCTTCCCAATCTTCAGGAACATCAATTTCTTCTCCCCGTTTTAGCAATTCTTCTTCGCGGAGTCGGGTTTGTAAGCGTTCTTTCCGTCGGGCGATCGACTGATAAATCGCTTCCGGGGAAGAAGCGAGGCGTCGTTGCAGAATAGTCAAGGCAAAACCTACGGTCCCTCGGCGTTTTTTGGCTAAATTATCTGCCCGGTTAAATTCTTCTCGTACATAGTCGGTGACTTGTTTATAAAGATGGGCTTCTAAGTCAGATAAATTATATTGAACTGTATGGGCTAACCGTTCGGGAAATAGGGGTTTGGCGTCAAATTTCAATAAGTCTTCTTTAACTAAACGTCGCATTAAGTCGGAGGTATCGCAAGCATGAACCCCATCCCGAAATTTGCCTTCAAAGCGATCGCCGTCTAAGAGGGCTAAAAATAGCTGAAAGTCTTCTTCTTTGCCGTTGTGGGGGGTAGCGGTCATCAGGAGAAAGTGACGGGTCAGGGTAGAAAGAAGTTTGCCCAATTTATAGCGTTTAGTTTCCCGAATATCGCCGCCAAAAAAGGAAGCGGACATTTTATGGGCTTCATCGACTACGACTAAATCCCAGTCGGTTTGTTTCAGCTTTATCTGCAAATCTTGGCTGCGACTGAGTTGGTCTAAACGGGCGATCGCCAGGGGAATTTCCGCCAAAGGATTACCAGTCCGCGAGGTTTCAATTTTCTCTTTAGTTAAAATCTCAAAAGGCAGATGAAATTTCTGGTCTAACTCATCTTGCCATTGGACGGCCAAACTGCCCGGACAAACAATTAAACACCGCTGTAAATCCCCGCGAATTAATAACTCGCGAATAAATAAACCGGCCATAATAGTTTTCCCTGCCCCTGGGTCATCGGCTAACAAAAACCGCAAGGGCTGTCGGTTCAACATTTCCCCATAGACAGCGATAATTTGGTGGGGCAATGGTTCCACCAAAGAGGTATGAACTGCCAATAAAGGGTCGAAAAGATGGCCTAAATTAATCCGGTGGGCTTCAGAAACTAGGCGAAATAATGCCCCATCCCCATCAAAACTCCAAGGTTGCCCTGCGGTGACAATTTCTAAATCCGCTTCACTATCTCTAAATAATAATTGTGTATGGGGTTGTCCCTGGATATCTTTGTAGGTTAACTCTACTACATCATTCCCATGCCATTCGGCATTAATCACCGTGACATTTTGATTGGGGATAATGCCTTTGATGATGGTTTTTGGGGTGAGGTCTTCAAGTTTTGCCATTGATTTTGTTTCACCACAGAAGTCGGACAGGGAGAGGGAAAAGCAAAATAGGAATAAACCCGGTTTCTGGCCTCTATATATATGTCGGCACAGTTTCCCACTTTACCATTTTTTTTATTTTAGCGAGTATTTTGGGATTTGTCAATAGTTTTTGGGGAAAAAATTGGGTTTTTTTTACCACAAAGGCACAAAGGACACAAAGAATATTGATTCAGTCGATGTGCTTTTTCCACCAGCTATATAAAGGGTGGTTTTTGTTGGGGATGTATTTACTTTTTACTCTAATTAATTCAATGGCTAAACGTAACTGCTTTAAATCTGGGTTAAGTTCTTTAGCTCAATATTTGACTAATTCTAATGTGGAGATGATTTGAATCTGAGGCGCTTTTCTTTTGGTAAACGAGATGGCTTTTTTGTCGTCAGTCGCGATCGCTCTTGATCAAGGCTAAGAGTTTTGGGCAAATCTAGGGATAAGTTCTTCGCGGGATAATTGCAGCAGCAGCGGGGTAAACTCTTCTGGAGTTAGCGCTAACAAAGGGTCGATGGTAGACAAAAGTATAACTATGAGCTTGATCCGTAGAATGGGCAAAACCTTGCCCACCCTACTACTCACTACTCACTGGAGCACAATCGGTGAGACAATTAAAATAGAACATTTGCGAATCAATTACTATGTCTCATCAACTACAAGAAATCGTCGCAATTCTCGGTCATATTGCAAAAGGTTGAAGATCAACAAGCCCTGCTGAAAAAATATGTGGCAGGGTTGAAACGACAGGTAGACAGTCTGACGGAACGCTGTCAAAATCTGCCAGAAGCGCAACAACTCAATCTTCTGATACCATTTCTAATTAAATATGCAAATATGCCATCATTTGGGGCGCAAGCACTGTGCCCCAAATGATAAATCGCCAGATGCTTGTAGGGGCGCTTCGGCTTGCGCCCAAATTAACCTCGAAATCGTAGCAATAATTTTTAAAATTGGTATGACTTAAGTGGTCAACCTTTAACGGGAATGAATTTTTGTGGCGCTAATTTATCCGGCGCTAATTCGAGTCAAGCTAATTTGAGTTCAGCCAATTTGAGTGGGGCAAATTTGGAAAATGCTAACTTAGAAGGAGCGAATCTGAAAGAAGCTAATTTAACGGGGGCTAAGTTGAATGGTGCTAAGTTAAAAGGTGCCACCATGCCCGATGGCAGCACTAAGGAATAATTTCTCGTTTTCTAGTTCCCAGGCTGTAGTCTGGGAACTAGAAAATGGTGAGCATTGCCCACCCAGCCCTGTCAAGGTGATAAATTTGATGACCAAAAATCGTTATTTCATGTAGGGGCGCTTCGGCTTGCGCCCTCAATTTAGGACAGATTCCCAGGGGTCAAGGGCGACAACCAGGGGTCAAGGGCGCAAGCCGAAGCGCCCCTACAACAACCACAGGGTTAGTATTGCCCACCCTGTCCCGGAGAGAATCGCCCATAAAATTTAGTGAAACAAATTACTGAAACAAATTACTGAAACAAATTACTGAAACAAATTACTGAAACAAATTACTGAAACAAATTCGGGGTTTGTAAACGCAGCAATTCCGCAGTAATTCGCTCTAGGATTCTCGTGTCCTGGGTTAATAAATTAGTAATCTGGTTAAATCGCTGAATGGTTAAGCTATTGTTTTCTACAATTGCAATCGATTTTTGGCAGTAGTCGATCGCCGATTCGCGAATTTCTCTTGGCAGCCTATTCACACTATCTTGATCGCTGCAAATAATCTGGGGCATTTCTTCCCTACCTGTGAACCGCTGTTTAATCTGATTATAATATTCTTGCCGCAATGGTTCAATGGCCAAAAGCGATCGCGCATAATTCGTAATTTCCGCTGCGGACAAACTTGGAGCCGATTGTTGTGCCAAAGCCGCCGAATTAAAGTCTAAAATAGCCGCAGATTTGAGGGAAATACTGGGAGTTAGACCAGTGAAACAACTCATGGTGGACAATATCGCCGCCAGGAGCGATCTAGATAACCATTTAGAAGTCAATGGGGAAAAGTTAGAAGTTAACATAATCAAATTAAACCAACAAAACAGGGTATGTGAAAAGTACAACAGTCATTAACAAGGTCAAGCTTTAAGATTTCGTTCCCTGGTGTTATGATTGCTATTTAGTGTGCTTATAGCGGTTATTGTGCGAATTACAGAGGTTTTCTGGATTCCCGCTGGCGCGGGAATGACAGTTTTTTTGTACTTCATAACTCTGAGAATTGTTATATCCCAGAATTGGTTAAAAAAACCGCTGAACAGATAGACACTTAAGCATTCTAGTTATCTTGAGCAATGTTGTTGTCGTTACTTAGTTCAAACATCAGAAAATTCAATGGCCAGAATCAATGATCGGAATCAATGGTCTTTGACCGCTCTTATGGTGTTTGATTTATTTTAAAACCTGGAAGTTCCAATTAACCCTAAACTTAATTAAATCTTATCAAATAAATCAAGGGCGACAGGCTTGGCAAAGTTCGATCGCTTTGGTTTGCAAAGTGGATAGTTCCTCAGCCCCACGTTTTAAGCTTACTTCTAGGTCTAGCAAAATGCTCAAGGTCTTTTGCAATTGTCCTTGGGTGATTGCTTTGACTTCCTGACGCAGGAAGTAAATCCGCTTGGGATTGCCAATTTCTGCTGCTTGGGCGATCGCCTTCTCATCTCGTTCCCCTGCGGAAATCATCACCTTCACCCATAACCAGGTTCTAAACTGACCTGTGAGAGTAGCGACGATTTTTAAAGCCGGTTCGTTGCGACCGATCAAGTCAGAGATCAATGTTAAAGCGCGAGAAGTATCTCCTTGGAGAATGGCGCTCGCCAATTTTAAGCTATTGGCAGCGCTGGATGTGACCAATGTGCCGACAATTTCATCTTTGAGAGGGCGATCGCGCCTTTCTCCGGCATACAGTTGTAATTTCTCAACTTCACTATAGAGCAATCGCGTCTCATTGCCGACGCTTTCGGCTAAAAGTTGCACGCTGGCATCGGTCAGCTTCAGCCCCATTTCTTGAGCCACTTTTACCACAGCTTTCTCTAGCTGATCTTGTTGCCACGGGGGAATCGGCGAAAACTCTTGAATTTGAGCATATTTTTGTAATAATTTAGTAGATTTAATCCGGCCATCCGGTTTACTCGGCGTAGTCAACAGTAACACCGTTGACTCGGGAATCGCCGTGACAGTGCGTTCCAACTCTGCTAACATATCCCCGGAACAATGGTGACAAATGGTGGTATCGACCAACCAAACCAAACGACTGCCGCTGCCAAAAGGGGGGGTCATGGACTGATTCAAGCCTTGAATCACCCCATCGGGGGTATCTGGGGAAATTTTTTCATAGTTAAAAGCCGCCCAAGCAGGATCCAAGACGCGATCGCGCAAAGCGGCCACAGCTTTGCCCATCGCAAAATCATCCTCACCCCAATACAAGTAAATTGGCACAAAGAAATACCTGTGTAAATAATGAGTACACTAGATAATGATGTAGTCTTTCCCGTAAAGTTACAAAACGTAAACTTGATGAGGTTGACTTCATCATGTTCACCTAACTCTAGTATAATAATTAGGAGTGATAAATTGGACGATACATATCAGGTCTATCTCAATCGCGTAGTGCGACAGACCCTCCCCGAAAAATATCTGTCTGCCCTGCAACATATTCAAGAGTCTCCGAAGTTCAAGCCGGATGAAGCGGGAAACAGGAAACCTGTACCATTCCCCGGATATTCGGTAATTACTCCTCCGTGGAAAGATGACTTAAAGAATGCTGAATTTTATCAGCAGATCCATGAATGCCAAACGCAGTTATTGGCGCAAATTCCCGGAAATTGGCTGGTGGCATTGCCCCCAGATAGTTTTCATTTAACCCTAGCGGATTTAATCTGGGATGATACTTATCTTCAGGTGATTTGTACCCCGGATCTGGAAAGGCAACTACGCGATCGCATTGCTGACAGCTTTCAACAATCTAGTCACTTAACCAAAGGAGACCCGATTGCTTGGCAAGTGATAGGGATCATGGTATCCAACCGCTCAATTGGCGTTTTATTAGTGCCGGTGGATGAGCATTCTTATAGTCAGACTGTGCAATTACGCCGTGCTATCTATCAAAATCAAGGACTAATTGCCTTGGGAATTGAGCAACAATATCATTTTACGGCTCACATTACTGTCGCCTACTTTGGCAAAATTCCTGAAGATTTAGAGCGCGATCGCCTAAGTTCCATTTTCACTGAATTAAACCATCAATTGATGGATAATCCGCAGAAATTATTAGTAGAACGAGCGGAATTGCGTAAATTTGAAAACATGACTGAGTATAGACGCGAACAAGACTGGCCATTTTTTCAATTTTAAGGAGTTGCTGTTCAAACATTATTATTAGCAATCATAGCAATCATAGCAATCATAGCAATGATCTAAAAAGCTACTTTTGCTCAACAAGTGGTGTTTGCTAAACTGTTTGATAAACTGTTTGCTAAACTATCTTTACATGATGGATATTATCGGTAAAACCATCATAGACTACTGAAACAACAGTAATCATCACCCCAGGTTAAGTATCCGTTAACCCATTAATTCATCATCCTAAAAAACCGGGTTTCTTTTTTCGGTCAATGACTCACTTTTTTGCTCTGCCGTCTAAAAAACCCGGTTTTTTAATGTGTTCGGTGGGGGGTGGGCTTTCGGGACTTTCGGGGCTTTCGGGGCTTTCGGGGCCGGCTTTTATCAAAATAATTAATTACCAATAAACAATCATTAATATTTAAAAGATTGCCTTTGTGAGATAATATTGTGTTTGGATAATTTGATACAAATCTAGGACAGACATTTTGGAACGGACATTTATCGCAATTAAACCCGATGGCGTCCAACGGGGACTCGTTGGCGAAATTATTCGTCGCTTTGAATCCAAAGGCTTTACTTTAGTCGGGTTGAAACTGATGCAAGTCAGCAAAGAATTAGCTGAACAACATTATGGGGTGCATCGGGAAAAACCATTTTTCCCTGGGTTAGTGCAATTTATTACCTCTGGCCCTCTGGTGGCGATGGTTTGGGAAGGAAACGGGGTGGTAGCCTCAGCCCGGAAATTGATTGGGGCAACCAATCCTTTGTATAGCGAACCGGGAACGATTCGGGGTGATTTTGGTGTGGATGTGGGACGGAACATTATCCACGGTTCTGATGCAGTAGAAACTGCTAAAACCGAAATTAAGCTTTGGTTTAAAGATGAAGAACTGGTGAATTGGACTCCAGCGAACACTCCTTGGTTGTATGAGTAAGCTAAATTAAAACTAGGGGGCGTCCACGATGGTGGACGCCCCGAAAAATTATCAGCCAGATGCATGAATTACGGATTGGCGTCTGGTTTTTCTTGAATTTTTGGGCTGTGATCTTTTGTGCGTTCCGAGAATCCCCAGATAAAGATTAAAGCGATCGCCGAAACCATCAACCACTGGGGCGGTGCCCAGTCATGGTTGACTACTCTCAACAACAGCCGTAAGCCTACCAACCCAACGCTGATATAACCAGCATCCTCTAGGTGAGTAAATTCATCGAGCCAACGAATAAATAATCCGGCCAAAAACCGCAAGGCAATGATGCCAATGGCACCCCCAGCGAGAATTAACCAAGTTTGGTCAGCTACCGCGATCGCCGTCGTCACACTATCGAGGGAGAAAGCCAAATCGGTCATGGCAATCAGGGGAATCACCTGCCACAAAGCGGTAAAGCTATGCTTATGGTGAGTGGTGCCATCTTCATCTTTTTCTTGTTCAGATGCAAAGTATTGCCACACCAACCACAACAAATACAATGCGCCAATAAGTTCAAATTGCCAAAATTGAATCACCCAGGTGGCGGTTAAAATCAGCAACATCCGCAAGGCAAACGCGGCAATCAACCCAAAGTTAAGGGCTTGACGTTGTAACTTCGGATCGGTCAAGCCTTGGGCAATTGATGCCAGAGCGATCGCATTGTCCGCAGACAACACCGCTTCCAGTCCCACTAAAATTAGCAGGAGGAAAAATGTATCAATCCCAAAATTGGGCGAGAGGTCAATAAACTGCTCTACCATTAACTATCCTTCAGACCTGACAGGGTATCAATGAGCCGTGAGTCAATCTTCTATTATGGATCAATATCAGAAGATCGTCATCTTTGGATACCTGGCGATGTAAATAATTGTTAATTGTTAATTGTTAATTGTTAATTGTTGTTGGTTATTCGCAATTCTAACAACAAATAACCAACAACAAATAACTAGCAACAAATAACCAACAACAAATAACCAACAACAAATAACCAACAACCAATCACGAATTTAATTTTTGTTGAGTCTTGTAACAAATTCTTCCAAAAGTTCACGAGATAGCGCAAATTAGTTTAAAAATAACTAGCCGTCAAAGGAGTTTTCTCGTATGCTATCGGATACCCAAGTTTATGTAGCTCTCGTACTAGCCTTGATTCCTGGAATTTTGGCCTATCGCTTGGCTTTGGAATTGTATAAGTAATCTCTGACATTGGATCAAGCCATCGGCAAGTAACCCTGAAAAGGCTTCTACTTTCCTACCCATGCAGGGTTGATCCGCGATGTGGAAGTGGGGGCGTCCTGGATGGATGTCCCCATTTCATCATAAATTTAAGCCGAATGCGGAAATGCTACGGAGTAAAGTAAATTGTGGCGAAAGTGATAATTAGTAAATAATTAGTAAATAGTTAGTAAATTCAATCTCAACGCCTAATTTAAAGCTCATGAACTCCATACAAGTCTCCCGAACTCATTTAAAATCAGCAACCAGGGATCGTAGTCGTCACAACGCCTCAGTCCGACGCCAACCTACCCCCAAGCGGAAACTCAGCGCTAATCCCAATCGAGCGATCGCCGTTGAAACCAGTGTGAAATTAGTGGTTAATCTGGCAATATCTGTGGTGGCAATTTCTACCTTGGCGCAGTTGATTCCTTCTTGCAAAGAACAACAACAAAAGCTGCAAGAGATTACCCAAGAAGTCCAACGCACTGAAGCGCGTGTGCAGCGCTTACGCTCCGAGTTTAGTCACAACTTCGACCCACAGCAGACGCAAAAGATTATGCAGGAACAAACTGAACTGCAAGATCCACAGCAGTTGCAGATTGTTTGGCAAGATAATCATCCATCAACCAGAGAAGCACCCAAACGGCAGATTCCCAAAAAACCCGTGAATAGTCTGCCTAGCGATCCCAGGGCAACCGCTTTAGCGCCTTAAGCAGTCAGCGGGGCAATAATTGCTTTAAGCCAGGTGTTGACGAATTTGCCAATCCCCGAATTTAGCGACCCAAGGGCATTTTTTTCTTGGTTGAGGTATCGGAGCGATCGCAGGTAGTCGGCGATCGCCCAATTCCAATCCCCGGCTAGGTGATGGGTCCGACCCCGTTGAGCATAAATATAGGCTTCTAGCTTGCCTTGGGCTAAGGCAATGTCAAAATTATCCAGGGCTTCCCGATACATTCCCAAATGACGGAATGTCACTCCTTGATTAATCAAAGCCCGAAGATGAAATGGGTTGAGGTCAAGGGCGCGATCGTAGTCCACAAGGGCATAAACCAACTCCCCTTGGTTGACATAGCAGTTAGCCCGATTATTGTAAGCAGCGGCTAAATTAGGATTCAGTTCTAAAGCGCGGTTGTAGTCAGCGATCGCCTCTTCAAGCTGACCACAGTGGAAATACATCAACCCACGATTGTTATAGTCCATCGGAGTTCGCCCACTCAAACTAGAGTTAATTACTTGTGTCAGCAGAGAAATCGCTTGCGGGTAATTTCCCCGTTTGGCGTGATGCGCCGCTTGTTGGCGTAACATCTGCACCGTAAATTCTTTGGGTAATTTTTCACCAGATTCTTGCACTGCTTGATTCATGCTCGGACTTCTCCGGTGGGATGCCGTTGGTGGCAGCGGCATTCTCATTAAAGAAGAGCATTGGTTTTTCTGAGCTTGGCGATTGAGTTTATCAGGAGCTTTCATAATTTTTTTTTGAATGATTTACTAGAATCAGCTTATAAACTTCCGTTGCGTGATGGAGTAGTGGTTGTGTCACTTTTATAACCGGATCATGCCCCTGATTCAAATCAGTACACAACAAAACACATTAGGTAACAATTTGGATCATTAATGGATCATATTAAGGATGATATTTAATAGCCTATTTAGGCATTGATTTAGTAATCATAAGGCACTCGATTCGGGACTCCACTCAAGAGGTTAGTTTTTTTTAGTATAAATAGATAATATCCTATTTTATACCTAGTTTAAATTAAGAAAATATTTATTTTTGATAAGTACATTGCCCTGATTTGGCGGCTTAAAAGCAAATAAAAACAGTTAGTAATGAGTGAGATCCGCTGTTTAGGGGTTTAGCCGGGAAAGAGGGATCCTTAAATTTCCTTAAGCCCACTGCATACCTGGTAATGCAAAATTGGTCATGGCTGGTAATGCAGAATACATAATTTCAGTATGCGATTGCTCATTGGGGGAATTTCCCCAGAAAAGGAAAACAAGGGACAAAATTCTCCCTCCCTTAAAAATTGTAAATTTTTCTTGATTAAGCGTTGGTCGCCGTGGATAAACCAAAGCGATATCCCTTGCCATAAACCGTATGAATTAATGAAGCTTCATCATTGGTTTCAATTTTGCGACGGAGTAATCGAATTTGGGCAGCTAATACATTACTGCTAGGTTTGGTGGTGCTGCCCCACAAATGTTGATGGATAGCTTCGTGGGTGAGTAATTGATTGGGGTTGGTCATTAAATATTCTAGTAGTTGGCTTTCTTTTTCTGAAAGCGCGATCGCCCGTTTTCCCCGATAAGCAATCTGATTGTCACAATCTAGTTCTAAATCTTCCACCCGCAACCGGCGAGGGTGACTTTCATTCGGAGGGGAAACAATGCTAGACTCTTGACTGGGCGATCGCCTGACTCGTGCCCGTACCCTCGCTAACAATTCCCGTAACTCAAACGGTTTGACCAAATAATCATCAGCCCCCGCATCCAGTCCTTGCACCCGGTCGTCCAAAGTATCTTTAGCGGTCAGAAATAATACCGGCGTCAAATCTCCATTGCGTCGCAGTTGCTGGCAAATTTCCAACCCAGACCGATGGGGCAACATCCAATCCAGAATCAACAAATCATAGCCCCCCGTTGACGCCAACTGCGTGCCCGTCGCCCCATCATAAGCCACATCCACCTGATATCCTTCCCGTGTCAGAACGCGACTCAGGGGGTCAATTAATTCCACTTCATCATCAACCAAAAGAATTCGCATAGATTCAATCTCCTACATGGTTATATGTTATTTGTTGATCGTTATTTGTTGATCGTTATTCGTGATTCGCTATTTACGTCAAACAACCACCAACCAATAACCAACAACCAATAACCCCCCAACCCCCCTCAAAGGGGGGCAACAACCAACAACCACCAACCATCAATTAATTTATGCTTACCGTTGCACTTCCTAAAGGTTCTCTGTTACGCGATAGCATTCGGATGCTCAAATCAGTGGGTTTAGATTTTAGTGCTTTTCTCGACTCCGGCAACCGGCAACTAATGATTACCGATCCCACCGGAACCGCGAAAGCTTTGCTAGTTCGTACCCATGATGTACCCGTCTATGTAGAATATGGCCAAGCCCAATTAGGAATTGTCGGCTATGATGTGCTGCGAGAGAAAAGCCCCAAAGTGGCGCATTTGATCGATTTGGGATTTGGCACTTGTCGTCTATCCGTCGCCGTGAAAGAATCCAGCCCTTATCGCCGGTCTTTAGAACTGCCAGCGAATAGTCGGGTGGCTTCTAAGTTTGTTCACTGTGCGCGGGAATATTTTCACCGTCTCGATTTGCCCGTGGAGATTATCCCTTTGTATGGTTCAGTGGAACTCGGCCCGATTACTGGAATGTCAGAGGCGATCGTGGATTTGGTGTCTACGGGGCGGACGTTACAAGAAAATGGATTAATTGAAATCGAGGTATTGTTTCAAAGTAGCGCCAGATTGATTGCCCATCCTCTGAGTTATCGGATTAATACTGGAGGGATGAATGATTTAGTTACCAAATTACGGGAGATGACCTTAGCAGCAGTATAATTTTATCCTATTGTCAGCGGTCTGGGGTCAGCAGTTAGCAAGCTGCTGTTACCCGATCGCTGATAGAAGTTATCCCCAGAATTGATCGGCAGCATTTCTTAAATTCCACCGGGCTTTTCCCGTTAGTGTATAATCCATTAAGTTTTGTTAAGCTACTAAGATAACCTAACTTATTGGGCAAAAAATTACCCTTAATCTAAGAAATGACGATTTATTCACCGCCAAAATCCAGTCAAACACATCAGCGCCAACGAGAAACGGACTGGCGTTTATTCTTGCGTTTGTTGCCTTATGCTCAACGCAGTGGGCGAATTCTGCTGATTTCGATGTTCTTATTAATTCCATTGTCCATAGCCGGTGCCATTCAGCCTGTGATCATCGGTCAGGCGATTTCATTGATTCAAAATGAACCCAATACCTTTAGCTTTCTGAAAAATTTGAGCTTAAGCCAGGGGTTAAATTTATTAGCCTTGTTACTAGGGGCGACGATTTTTTTGCGGTTATCTTTGCAATTTGTGCAATTATATTTAGTCCAAGAAGTAGGCCAAAGAATTACGGCGGATATTAGAAATGATTTATTTGTTCATGTGACCTCTTTGGCGACCAGATTTTTCGATCGAACTCCGGTGGGCAAACTGATTACTCGTTTAACCAGTGATGTGGAAGCTTTAGGAGAGGTTTTTTCTAACGGGGCGATCGGCATTGTCACCGATTTATTTTCGATGGCCGTGATTATTATTATCATGTTTGCCCGACAATGGCAATTAGCCCTGATGTTGTTGATGATGTTGTTGCCGGTTACGGCTTTGGTGATTTATTTTCAACAGCAATACCGTAAAGCGAACTATATCGCCAGAGAAGAACTGTCTAATCTGAATGCGAAACTGCAAGAAAATATTATTGGCATTGGGGTTGTGCAGATATTTCGCCGAGAATTTTTTAATGCTGATTTGTTTAGAAAGAATAATCAAGAGTATATAGATGAGATGGATAAAACCATCTTTTATGATGCCGCAGTATCGGCAACTTTGGAATGGATTGCCTTAGTCGCGATCGCCGGGGTTTTATGGCTCGGCAGTCTGTTAGTCATGGATAAAACTTTGGCTTTTGGTCAACTCTCAGAATTCATCCTATTTAGTCAGCGTCTATTTGAACCATTACGGCAGTTTGCGGATAAATTCACCGCCATTCAAGCGGGACTGACCTCCATTGAACGAGTCACGGATATTTTCAATGAACCCATTGAAATTGGCGACCCAGAAATATCCGCCGGTCAACATCTATTAGCCAAAAATCAAGATAAAAATTCAGCGGATCAAGCACACCTGGGAGAAATTTGCTTTGAGAATGTTTGGTTTGGGTATAAGCCCGATGAATATGCGATCAAAAATATCAGCTTTACCATCAAACCGGGGGAAAAAATTGCTTTAGTCGGGCCGACTGGTTCCGGGAAAAGTTCAATTATCCGACTATTATGTCGTCTCTATGAAATTAGCCAAGGTCGCATCCTGGTTGATGGCATTGATATTAGAGATTTAAAACAAGCTGAATTACGTCAGCACGTGGGGGTGATTCTTCAAGATGGCTTTATCTTTGCCGGGGATGTGAAAAGTAATATTACCCTGGGAGAAGAGTATGCGATCGAGGCGGTTCGTCAAGCGGCGGAAGATACTAATGTGGCTAGTTTTATTGAAAATTTGCCCCACAGTTATGATACAGAACTTCGGGAACGAGGCACAAATCTTTCTGGCGGTCAAAAGCAGCTTTTAGCCTTTGCGCGTTCAGCTATTCGCAATCCGAAAATTCTGGTGTTAGATGAAGCTACCGCGAATTTAGATGTAAAGACGGAAGCGTTAATTCAAGAAGCCCTGGATAAGCTGTTAAAAAATCGCACGGCGATTATTATTGCTCACCGACTTTCCACGATTAAGAATGTGGATCGGATTTTGGTACTCAAGCGGGGTGAATTGGTGGAGTCAGGCACCCATGAAGAATTGATGAGTCTCGATGGACTTTATGCCAGTTTGTACAATTTACAGTTTTTGGGATTAACTTAATCATCTTAGTAGGGTGGGCAATTTGCCCACCCTAAGCCTATTAATTGATTTTTGGTTAAAAAAGTCGCTTTCCAGGATAGCAATTTGTACGATCCATCACCAGTCAGATAGCGATTGACAAAGGAAATGGGCTTGCCAGCAAAGGCATTCTGTTCCGTGGAATTGAGCAATTTCTCTAATTTTTCTTGGGTGGTTAGGCGATCCCATGGATGAACTGCCTCAATAAATAAACCTCCAATTGAGTTTGGGGTATTACTATATACCAATTGCCCCCATTTATCGATCGCCACCACAAAAATTCGGCAAATTTATTTTTCCAGGCGCGATGGTCTCAATTTTTGTTACCCAATGTTCTGTGAAACTACGGATTTTTTTTCCTCGGTAATGTCTCTGGCAAAAGCATAAATTAACTCGTTTTATTCGGGGAATAGATGCCAAGATAACCACCGATAATATCCATTATTATGACCATAGCGAGTTTCTCAGGTGATTTTGGAGTTGATTTGATTTTCTTGCAACTTGGCTAAAATTGCCGATCGCTCATCTTTATGGATTAAGTAACTCCAAGGTTGCCCGGCTAATTCTTTTTCCGTCCAGCCCAAAATATTGTATTGTGCCAAGCTTGATTGATTGTTTGTAAACTTACGTCAGGATTAATTACACAAAATAAATAGTTGATTTTTTCAATTTTTTTTATTTTAATTTTTTTTCCCTGGGAGGTAAAAGGGAGATTCTTGGGTGTTAAAATACTGTAAATCATCAATTACTCTGAAAATTAGTTAATTTTTTGTAAAAATATATTCAGTTCACATCAATCGGTCTCTGGCAGCTATAATTCTGACAAATTCAGAGACTCATTCATATTTTTTATCAGGTAAACCAGCGATAAAAAAATATTTTCGTAACCCCTAATAATGTATAGCGTATAGCGGTTATTATCAGGATTACAGAGGTTTTATAGATTCTAGCGGGCGCGGTTCGGGACAGGTTTTTTTGTACTTACAGGACTTAGGCATTATTTAATATCAATCAATCTAGGGTTGATAAAGCGAATCAACCCTACAGATTTAGGGTTTATGCATAAGTCCTGACTTAATAACTCTGACAAGTGCTATATTTTCTATACGGAGATGGGAACACACCGGGTTTTTAGCTAAAAAAATCCGGTTGTTTAACTGAATTCTATTATCTCTCTATTCTAGATTTTTTTTATATTATTGATAAGGAGTAAAATACGGATTTCTGTTGCGTATGGTAGATCCATATTTTCCTCTAAGTAGGCTTGTGTAAATCTACAAACCACCTATTAGACAAGAAAGCTTTCATAACGTATCGATCCCCCCAACCGATGGCGGATCGACCGCCATCGGCTTTGCACGAATTTTGCCAGAATTGTCTGTTAGACAAGAAAGCTTTCTGGTCTATTTTTTAGGCGCGTTGCCAAATTTTAATCGAGCCTTCTGCCATACCAGTGGCCAAAAATTTACCATCGGGGCTGATGGCTAAGGACATGACCGCCCCGGAATCCGCAGGCAAAGAGGAGAGTAACTGCAAGGTGTCTAGGTGCCAAATTTTGACGGTGCCATCAGCACTGGCACTGGCAAAGCTTTCGCCGTCAGGGGCGATCGCCAATGCGGTGACTTCCCCAGTATGAACTGTTAGGGTATTTTGCAGGGAGGCTACGGCCACGGAAGGGTGATCGCTCAATAACTCCGCTTCATTAAGCTGCCACAGTTGAATGCTGCCATCGCCATTGCCGGAAATCAGGGTTCGACCATTGGGGGTAATAATGAGGGACTCCACCACATCCAAGCTGCTGGACAGAATCGCAATTTCTGAATTTGTGGCCAAATTCCAGAGGATAATATTGCCGTCACTGCTGCCGGTGGCTAGGGTTTTGCCATTGGGGTGAAGTGCCAGAGAATACACCGCTGCGGAATAATCCGTCAGGGTTTTGATTAATTGACCTTTGCGGACATCCCAAAGTTTAATCGTTTCGTCAAAACTACAACTGATTAGGGTATGGCTATCATGGGTAAATACAGCCGATCGCACCGATCCAGAATGACCAGTTAGGGTATCGATCAAATCGCCGCTGGGTAACTCCCAAAGTTTAATAGTTTTATCCCAACTGGTACTCGCCAGGGTTGTACCGTCAGGACTGATCGCCACCGCAAAAACGCCGCGATCGTGATAATCCAGAGTTGCTTCTATTTGCCCGGTAACTAAATTCCACAGCTTAATTTTGCTGTCAAGACTGCCGCTGACTAATTGCGTGGAAGCGGGACTAATGGCGATCGACTTTACCCAGTCTAAATGACCGGACAAGGACTGAATATATTTCCAAGTTTGCGGCATGGGGGTTGTTTCGGGGCTAAGAAATTTGGGCAACACGGGAGAATTATTCTGTTGTCTGGTCTTCGAGGCTGTCTCGTTACTTTTTTGAGGTTGATCGGGCGGCGGAATATTAGAGTCAGGAGGCTTGTGTTCTCCAGTTTTGGCGGTCTGGGTTGCTGGGGCTGCCGAGGGGGTTGCTGGGGCTGCCGAGGGGGTTGCTGGGGCTGCTCGTGAACTATCAGAAGTCATGGGACTGGGTGATTTAATCATCCGTTCGGCGATCGCCTGCTCTAATCGCTCCACTCGCCCTACTAAACCATTAGAATTTAAATAATTAATCACACGATTAATTGATTCGAGCAAATTAGCATATTGCTCTTTTAATTCTTCGATTTGTTTCTGAATCTGCGGATCATTTTGAACGCTCGGAGTAGAATTTTCTCCAGTCGCGGTTGCTTTTTGTCTACGAGCTTGATCGAGCAACTTTTGACCCAAAGAAGAGGGCATGGCGTTCGCTCCTGGAGAAGGCGATCGCTGCTCTAGGGACAACGAGAGTTCTTCTTTGACTTGTCGCTGGATTCGATTAATACTGATGCTATTGCGTCGGACTCCCACCTCAAAGCGAGAGCGATTAATCGTATTAAAAATTAGCGAAAAACATAAAGGAACCGTGGCATAAATTGCATTCCCAGAAAAAATGGCCACAATTGAGCCGATTACTGAACCAATTAAAGAGACATATTCTGCACTTTCCAGCCAATTACGATTATTTAACATTGAGTATCTCCAAATTCTCACATATTTTGCAGAAACAGTGAGATTTTATAATCCTAAAATGAGTCGTGCCAAATTAAAGTAAATTAAAACGCCTAATACATCAACCGCCGTGGTGATAAAAGGAGCCGACATCAAGGCAGGATCTAAACCTACTGACCGAAACAAAAATGGCAAGGCCGAACCAGACACGGAAGCTAAAACCGAAATGGCAATTAAGCTAGTTCCTACGGCGATCGCCACAGGCAAATTATTTTGCAAGAAATAAGCCCAAACCGTTGTTATGCTGCCTAAAATTAAGCCCAACAAAGCACCGGCTAAAGCTTCTCGCCCAATCACCTGAAGCGGCCCCATCATTCTAATGGTATCGGTATTTAAACCCCGAATCACCACCGTAGAAGATTGAGCGCCTACATTGCCCCCGGTTCCGGTCAGCAAAGGAATAAACGCTGCCAGCACCACCACCTCTTGCAGGAGTTCTCTTTGGGAGTTAATAATGCTCCCGGTGACTGTATTGGTGAGGAGCAATACAAATAACCAGACTACGCGACGACGGGCTACGGTGAGTAAATTGGTTTGAAAATAATTATCTCCGTCGGATTGCACCCCACCTAACGCATAAATATCTTCTGTGGTTTCCTGTTCCAGGATATCGATCACGTCGTCCACGGTGATTACTCCCACCAGACGTTGCTCGCTATCCACCACCGGCACTGCCAAAAAGTCATAACGCTGAATCATCCGGGCTACTTCCTCTTGATCGGTGTCCGTGTGAACAAAGACCATATCACGAGCCATGATTTCGCTGATATATTCTGCGGGGTCAGAGATAACCAAATCTCTGAGGGACACGATGCCGGTTAACCGACGGGCGTTATCGGTGACATATAAATAATAAACAACCTCGGCCACGGGTGCGAATTTGCGGATGCGCTCTAGGGCTTGACCAACGGTAAGCTGTTCTTTGATGGACAGATACTCTGGAGTCATGATCCGCCCTGCTCTCCCCGCTTCATAACCTAATAGCAGGGCAGTGACTTGCCATTCCGCTGGGGACAGTTGGGCTCGCAGACGCCGAACGACTTTGGCGGGTAACTCATCAAATAGACGAGCGCGGTCATCCGGGGACATATTTTCTACAATGTCGAGGACTTCCTGGCGCCGGAAATCTTCGAGCAGATTTTGCTGCACGGTTGAGTCAAGATGTTCATAGACTTCCGTGGCTTCATTTTTGGATAGCAAGCGAAAGGCGATCGCCTGCATTGCTTCTGGTAATCCTTCGATCGCTTCCGCCACATCAGCGGGCTGTACTGGCACCAAAATCGCTTTAGCACCTTTGAGGTCATTGACATCTAAAAGCGCCTTTAGCTGCGATCGCACTAAATCCCGTATTTCTCTCCGCGAAATGGTTGTCGGAAGGGGAGAGATTACATTGTTATTATCAGTCAAAGCTGGCCTCCCTGGTTCCATTCCGATTAAATGGGGTGGTTAGTTTTATCTAGCAGATAATTTCTTTAGAATAGCAATGATGAGATATTTCTTAAATCCCTTGTCTGGGATTTTGATTGGGCAAGGGAGGAGTGATGGGTGAAAATTTTACCCGGTAATTTTCACCCCACTTCAGACAGATAACACAGAGGGTAATCTATCCTTGTATTTTCGGTCTGAAGTGGTGAATTAGCAACAGCAAAAACCCTTGAATTACCTCAGATATTACCGAAAAAATTAGGGTTTTTTCTAGGGTTTTTTCTGAAGCCAAACTTTCATGCCTTCAATTCTTAATCCTTGCCCCCTTGTCCCACAGTAATCACCGTTGAAACAGACTGAAGAATCACCAATATTCTGAATATGGGCGACATAATAGACATTATATTGATGGGCTTTTTCTCCAGTTAGTCGGATGGCAAAACCTTCCATGCGTTTTCCGCTGCCACGAGTCCCTAAAAATTGACCTTGGGGCGTCCAAGGAGTATCCCCAATCCCTTCCAGGTGCCCCATGTATTCCAAACTTAAACCAGGAATGGGCGGTTCAATATTAATGGCAAACCCTTCGATCCGCAGTGCTTTGCCCCGGGTTCCGGCAAATTCATCGTGACCAAATAGGCGATCGCCCAACCGTTCTATGTGAACCAGGACTTTTAATCCTTGAGACTCGCCGACAGTGGGTGGGCTAGGGTTCTTTTGCTCGGATAAAGGCATCGACCCAAAGACCAAAGGTTCTGCCACTTTTGCCGGTTGGCTTGTCCCCGGTTGCTTTGGCGGTTCTTCATAACTGGGCAAAATAATCACATCCGGGGAATTGATCTGTGTTATGGGTGGTTTTAACACGGACTCTTCCGGCTGAGGCGCATTGCCCACGGTTCCCGCTTCGGAAAGAATCAGCACTTCGGGAAAGTTTTGCTTTGATGGCGCCGGGGGTGCAGGAGTGGCAGTGGTTGACTGATTCGCCACCGTTGACACCGAGGGAATGGTCATGTCTATAGTTAATTTTCCTCGTGCCGCTGCCACTGTCAGGGATTTGCTGAATGCACGAGTCACGATTTCCACTAAAATTCCCCAGCGATCGTCGCTTAAACCTGACGGTGGGTTAATTAAGGTTAGCAACCCAGCAAACGGATGATCTCCTGAGTTCAAAGTCTGTACGGGTTGCGGTAAAGCATCAGCGGGCGCTTGGGCAATTAGCCGCCGCAGTTCTCTGGCTTTGGCTTTGGCGTCTTCCAAGGGGGGAAACTTAGGATCGTCACTATGAGCGATCGCTAATACTTGGTCAAGAATTTTTAACGCCGTTTCCCGCTCGCCCACCGATGGCGCCCCTGAAGCCTCCAACGCTTCTAAGATATTCTCAATATCTTTCAGGGAGGTGATTTGCGGTGGCATCGGTGGTTTCGGCAAAGATTTAGCCAATTCCCTGGCTTGATCTCGCAAAGCCGCAAACTCTTGGCGATAGGCGCTTAACTGTTCTAATAGCAGTTCTGCCGGAGGGACTCCAGCATCTTTGAGTTCAATGGCAGCTTGAGCCATTCTTGCCCCTAATCCGGGCTTTCGTTCGGTTAGCTGTGTGAGTTTTTCGCGCAAGGCTTTATATTGTTGGTTCATCAATCATTTCTCGCAGACGTTCCCATCTTTAATTCTGCCTTGCTCGGTACACAGTTGAAACAGTTGAGGCAATTATAACCAATTACCAACCAGTACATAAGCAGCCCAAAAATAGGGATGGGCGTATTCAGGACGATTGCCGGTGGTGCGTGAAGCGGGGCTATCCCGCAGGGAATCGCGCAAAATACTCACTTGGGCTCGCCGCAAAGCTTCGCCTTTGCTGACATTGCCTTGGGCGAGTTCCTGGTAAAAGCGCATCATCAAAGCCGCAGAAGATTGATCGTTGACTTGCCATAAGGTCGCAACGGTACTGCGGGCTTCTGACCGGACTGCTACTCCTGCCAATCCTAACCCAGCGCGGCGATCGCCCGTGGCGGTTTCGCAAGCACTCAGTACCAGTAATTCGATCGCACCTCTAGCGGTCGGGTCTGTGGGTTGCAAGATATTGCCTAATTCTTTACTATTAATTTGCTCATTCCAGGTGAGAATAAATGTGTCTTCTGCCACGGAACCAAACTGTCCATGAGTGGCAATATGTACCACCGGAAATGGCACCAAATCAATCAGAGTTTTTAGCTGGGTTTTGGTAAATTGTTCATTTAACAAAGATTGTGCCGGTAATTTTCGATTAATTTCTTGGATTTCGGCCTCGACATTCTCTAAAGCCGAAAATCCCTCTCTCGCTGCACTGAGTCCGGCAGTTAAGGCTTGAAGTTTTCGGGTTTGTAACCCTTGGGAACGCAACATTTGTAAACCGGGAGTGAGGGCGATCGCATATTTTTCAATCAGATATTTTTCTCCATCGTGGAGCACCGCCATCGGGATATTCCGCAACCCGCTATCGAGGACAAATACTAAAGTTTCAATATGGTTGGTTTCTAGATCGTTGGCAAAGGGGCGAATTAACCAATCATAGAGTTTTTGGGCATCGGCTAAGAAGAGATCGCTATTAATTTTCCGCCGATTAGAAACATCATCCTGGAAATAATCCAGCATTCTTTCAATTTGGGCTTGAGAAATTTTCTGGCTGTGGTGACGTAGGGTTTGATCCGGTAAAGAGAGAATAATTTCTAGGCGATCGGGCAAAATAATTGGATAAATTACTGCCGCCTTGGGGTCAATTTGATCGATTTGCTTCGGTTGGGCATCCAAACAAGCATCCCGGAAAAAATTATCTAACTCTGCTAACTGTAACCCTTCAATAGTCTGGCGGGCTGTTTGCATATTTTTTTGACTCGGCTTCTGACTCGGCGTTGTTTCTGATAGTAATAAATCGACAAATTCTCGATAAACTAACTCCACGCGATCGCGGAAAGAAAACTGATCATCTTGATTAAGGGCGACTAAATCTCGGCGTAACCCTTGCAAAGTATTCACCGCTTCCCCATAAGCGGCGATCGCGCCTTCCCGTTCATTTTTACCCTTTAAAATTCGTCCTAACTGCCATTGCCACTGATAGATAATTTCTGGGGAATTCGTCACTTGCGCCAGCATTAAAGCTTGTTCCGTAATTGATTTCGCATCCGCCCATTGTTTCCCTGTTTCATATAACTTGCCTAAATTACCCAAAGCTAATGATTCAGCCCGTTTATCTTGTAAATCTCTGGCCATTTGTGTAGCCGTTGCCAGCAACTTAGCCCGGAAAATTTCTCGCGGGCTATTTTGATTTTGTTTTTGACTTAATTTTGCTAAACTTTGACTATAATTAATATAGGCATAAACCGACTCACGGGAGGGGCTTAAATCATTAATACTTTCCTGAATCTCCTCAGCCAGCGTTTCAGCCAAATTTACTTGATTAGTTTCGATGAAAAGCTGTAATATATTCAGTTGTGCCTGCATTCGCCGATTCGCTGAATCGCTGCTTTTCGCCACTTCTTGATAAGCATTCAAGGCTATGGC
The DNA here is from genome assembly GCF_040564635.1 of Planktothricoides raciborskii GIHE-MW2. Lineage (NCBI taxonomy): Bacteria > Bacillati > Cyanobacteriota > Cyanophyceae > Oscillatoriales > Oscillatoriaceae > Planktothricoides > Planktothricoides raciborskii. The sequence goes on along the minus strand of NZ_CP159837.1, from coordinate 5,658,304 downwards.
TATTTCCTGTGCTGCTTGTTCTTTAAGTTGATTTATTTCGGCGCTTGATGCGGCAACTTTTCTGGCGGCTAAATCTTCCAGCCTCAGAGACAAAAACCGGGCAGTATTTCCTAAATTCAGTAACGCCGCTTCCATATCCGTAGCCGACCGGAATTGTCGAGCAATTTTTAAACTTTCTTCTAAGCATTTTTGCGCCTCTGGCAAATCTCCCAACACCCGCAGAGTTTCACCGAGCGATCGCAGGGCAACCGCTTTAACCAGAGTATCCGGTTGATTTTCCAGGGTAGCTTTTACCTGGGCTAAAGTATTTAGAGATTGCCGATAAAGCCCTAGAGATTGTTGGGCTTGGGCTTGATTAATTTGGCTGCGAATTTGGCCAAGTTCATCCCCAATTTGGCTATATATTTTCTCTGACTCTTGCCAAATACTCAGGGCTGTTTCCGGGTTGCCTTGTTGTAACTGCTGCGCTCCATAAATCTCCAAAACTTGGGCTTTAATCCTGGAAAATTCTTGATTTTTTGCTTCAAACTGTGCTAAAATATCTAAACTCTGAGCAATGGCTAAATTCGCCAGTTCCCATTGTCCAAGCTGCTGATAAGCTAAAGATATATTGCTGAGGGTTACGGCCTGTTTGAAGACATCTCCTTCACTGGCATAAATTTCCGCAGCTTCAGCTAAAACTCTCACGGCATCAGCAAACTGCCCCGCTTGATAAAATGCCTTGCCTTCTGTTAGCAAATCAGGAGATCGACTGGTAGCGGCGAAGCATTCGGGCAAGCATCTATTGGTGACAACAGATAATTTACGATCCGAATGCTTTGCCCTTCTTGCATTTGCTAGATTAAAATTTGCTGGCTTAAAATTTGCTGGATTAAAAGAGGCGATCGCGGGTTTGCCTAATTCAGTAAATAAAGGCAACCCCATGATCAAACCAGCCGCGAATATTTTTAAAATAACCTGTGTATTTTTCAGAATTTTCAGCATAATTATCTCCACGCTAATCCGTTGCCTATCCATTGCCCAACACAAGAAACCGGGTTTCTGGGGTGACATCTTTAAATTAACGGCGATCGCCAAAAAAGAAACCCGGTTTCTGAATTCTGCCTATCCGTTGCCTATCCGTTGCCTATCCGTTGCCTATCCGCTGCCACATCCGCTGCGAACACCCAGTGGTGCGTTACGCTTCACTTCGTTCCGAAGGCAGCACCCTACCGCTGCCAACTTATTGATTGCCCACCGGACAAACTGGAGGCATAAATATGGGAAGAAACCGGCTAAAATTCCCCTGATTTGCGGTTAAAATCACCTCACCATTTTGCCCGATCGCATATCCTGTTGCTTCCACAACTTCAGTTGCAAAAAGGGAACGGGGAACGGTTATCAGGGAACGGGGAATATTGCCTCTTGCCTGTTCCCTGTTCCCTGTTCCCTGTTCCCTATTCGGCAACTCCACCCAACCAAGCACCGCCAAAGATTCAGGGATTAAGGGTTCATCGGGAGAAGGCGGTTTGCCACCCCGTCCTGTAACGATAAAGCTACTACCTCGATAGTCGCGACAACCCCCTGCCACCAATCCGGTAATATCTGGCAAAACCGGGTTTTGAACTAATCCCGAAGTCACATCAAGTTCCGTACTAATTTCTACGGTGCCACTAAATTGAGGGCCAAGTTCAGAAGTAGCAGTAATATCACTTTGAAAGGTTGAAAAATCGCGAAACTCAGTGCCAAAAATCCCCGCAGCATCGATAATCACCCGACCGCCTTGGGCTTGTTGAGCATTCGCGCTAATATCACTATTTTCCAAAGCGGCTAAAACCCCGGTATTAATATTAATATTCCCCCCAGTTGCCTCTCCTGTGGCATTAGTCGTAATCTGACTATTATTCTTGAGAAATACCTCTCTGGAATTGAGCCAGATATTGCCTTGATTTCCTGCGGCAGTTTCCGCACTCAGCACCGCACGGTCTAAACGTAAAGATTCCGCCGCAATGGTTAAATTACCAGCAGGGCCAATGCCATCACTACTGACGGTAATTTGAGCTTGGTCATAAAGCAATAATTCTCCAGTATTAATATTAATTGTGCCACCATTTCCGGTAGATGCTTTAGAAGTATTAGCAAATACGCCACTGTTGCCAACCGCCGAGCCCACAGTCCAGCCCAATTCAGCTAATAATCTTGTTTCCCGTTCGGCAAAATTCTGGTCAATTCCAGAAAAAATGATTTGGTCAGCAACATTGAGAGTAATCGTGCCTGCATTACCACCACTACTGCTACTGGAAGCAATTTTACCCCCATCAAAACCTGCCAATCGGTTGGTGTTAACCGTAATATTTCCACCATCACTATTGTTTTGCGTTTCCGCAGTGATGACCGCACCATCGAGGAGTTGTAGCTGTGAAGTATTAATCAAAATATCACCCCCTCGACCCGTCGCACCTTGTGCAGTTCCAGTGACAATATCGCTAGGTATGCCTTCCGTATTTACCCCAGACAAAATGACCGAATCAGTCATATTAATCCGAATGGTTCCTCCCGCTCCTTGGCCACCAGGAATGTCATTATCAGTTCCCAAAACCGACGCGGCAATCGCTGAACTATTGTTGAGTAAAAGCGATCGCCCTGAAAGCTCAATATTGCCTCCCTGACCCACTCCTTCAGGAGATATGGAAGTATTAATTAAACTGGTATTATCTAATAAAATCCCATGCTGAACCTCAACCGAGATATTTCCGCTATCTCCTTGCCCTGCGGTTCCGGCAAAAATAAAACCTAAATTGCTCATATTTAAAAATGCAGATTGAATCTGAATCTCACCTCCCTTACCATTCCCGGTATTTCCCACATCGCTAGAAATACCGCTATTCGTGATTGTAATCCCCTCGGTAGCGTTAATTGATATATTGCCTGCATTTCCTTGTGCGTTAGTATTACTAAACAATCCACTGCTATCAGTTAAAGATAGAGAAGCAGTTTCAATGGAAATATCGCCACCATTACCAATTGCTGTGTTTTCTACACCACTAGAAATGTAGCTCTCTGTGAGAGTCATCCCATCGATAGTGCGAATTGATATATTGCCTGCATTTCCTGGTGCGTTAGTATTACTAAACAGTCCACTCTCATCAGTTAAAGATAGAGAACCAGTTGCAATGGAAATATCGCCAGCATTACCAATTGCGGTGCTTTGTACATTTGTGAAAATCTGACTATTCGCGATCGCCACCGCATCATTCGCCTCAATCGATATATTCCCCGCATTTCCTTGCCCGAAAGTATCAGCGGATAAGAAAGAGTTTTGTAAATAAAAATAACCTGTTTTAATCGCAATTTTGCCACCATTTCCCACTGTTGTCGGAGCCACACTGCTGTACATTCTGCTATCCGTCAGTGTAATCTCATCAGTAGCATAAATCGATATATTCCCCGCATTTCCTTGCCCGAAAGTATCAGCGGATAAGAAAGAGTTTGTCAAAGACAGAGAACCAGTATTAATCTGAATATCACCTCCCTTACCATTACCCGTCGTTCCCACACTACTAGCAATCTTGCTTTCATCGGTGAGTGTAATTTTATCACTAGCGCGAATTGAGATATTCCCGGCATTTCCATTACCAAAGGTGGGAGCAAACAAAGAAGACTGATTTGTTAAAGACAGAGAACCAGTATTAATAGAAATATCACCACCATTCCCATTACCAGTCGTTCCTACGCTACTAGCAATTCTGCTTTCATCCGTTAGTATAATCTCATCAGTAGCGCGAATTGATATATTTCCCGAATCTCCTTGCCCGGAAGTACCGGCGAGAATATTACTATTATTAGTCAAAGAAAGAATACCCGTATCAATAGAAATGTCACCCCCCGATCCTACCCCTTGCCCAACAGAACCAGTGGAAATAAGACCCCCAGACAAACTGACACTTTCACCAGTCTGAATTGAGATATTCCCTCCATCCCCTTGTCCCGAAATTTCGGCTGAAATTAGCCCACCACTATCCATTGAAAAATTATTGGCAGAAATATTGATATTGCCACCTTTCCCGACTCCTTCAGCAAGCACAGTAGTAGAAATCAAACTCTCCCCAAAATTCTGTCCAGTCACAGAAATTCTGTCATTAGCGGTGAGTGATATATTTCCGGCATTACCTTGTTTGGAGGAGAAACTGGTAATATCACTGCGATCGATTGAAATATTATTTGCTTGAATCTCAATATTACCAGCATTGCCTGTTGCTTCACTTGATGGGCTGGTAGTAATACTGGCATTCAGTAAGGAAACCAAATCTGTAGCTTGGACTGAAATATTGCCCACGTTTCCTGAGCTTGAACTTGACGATAATACGGTTGCCCCATTAGACAGCAAAAATGAGTCAGTATTAATCTGAATTTCACTAGAGGTGCCCGCCCCAAAAGTATCCGAACGGATTTCCGCCTCATCAGTGAGTGACAGGGAGTTACTATTAACAATAATCTTACCCGCATTCCCAGAGCTTTCCGGTAAGGCACTGTTGTAGAAACCACTGGATGATTCGCTATTTCCTACCCCGGATAAATTAATATTATTGGCATTGACAATAATATTTCCGGCATCCCCAGCCCCTTCAGTTCCGGCGGTCAAACGCCCCCCACCTGTAGCAGTCAAATTATTCGCATTGACGGTAATTTCTCCGCCCCCTTGTCCCCGCACCGCGACTCTGCTATCGTTGGCTAAATTAATATTAGCCAGTGAACTATTCTCTGGAAAACTGAGGCGAATTTCCTGGTTATTCACGGTTAATCCGATAGTTCCTTCACCGGCTAATCCTCCTAGTTCAATGCGACCACCAGGGGCATTTAATCCCCCGCAATCAATCGTAATATCACCGCCAATTAAAGCCAAGCTTTCACCCGGTTGTACTTCTAACCCGGTGATATTTCCATCGCTATTAGCTGCCGATGCTTGATTCACAATCTTGCCCGGATTTTGGCCAAATTGTAACCCAATAGGGACATTAATACTGAGTAACGCTGGAGTATCGGCAGAGGTACTATCAAAAGATAGTTTATTTTCAAATAAAATACTGCTTGCTGTCGTCCCGATAAACGAACCGCCAATATTTAGTTGGGCATTTGCCCCAAAGATAATCCCTGCGGGATTGATTAAAAATAAATTAGCCGTTCCATTGGCTCGCAGTAACCCGTCAATTTGGGAAATATTCCCGCCCGTAATGCGGCTGAATATATTGACAATATCTGTGGCGTTGTTAAAGAATGCTTGGCCGTTGGTGGGAATCGAAAATTCCCGAAAGCTATGGAATAAATTGCTGCCTGCGGTGGCGCCGCCATTAATGGTAAAGTTGAGATTATCTGGGCTGGAAACTTCTGTAGGCAGGCTATTATCCGGGGCAATTTGTGCCCGAACTGGGACAATTCTGGCGAGGGTGCCTAAACAAACTGTACCCAGAGTAATTCCTAGGGTGATCCAAAAATTATTCTTGCCCTGTTCCATGATTTTATTGGCCAAAATCTTTCTTTTATTTTAGTAGCTGATTTAGTGCTTTGGGGATTTTTTTACATAATTTAACACTTTTTATATAAAAGTAGGGTCGGACAAGATTATTGCAAGTTATTGCCATTCCCCTTGGAGAGTAAAGGCAGCCCAATAATAGGGTGATCGCCATTTTTCTTCTTGCCACATTTCTACTTGGGCTGCTTGCAATGCGGCAGCGGGGGTCAAACTATTTTGCCACATTTGTTCATAAAATTTTACCATTAATTCGGCGGTAGCTTCATCGTCTATATACCACAAACTGACCAGCACTCGCGCTGCACCCGCATACATAAATCCGCGAGTTAACCCCACAATTCCTTCGCCTCGAATCTTTTGACCTAATCCAGTTTGACAAGCACTGAGTACCACTAATTCTGCTGGTAATTTCAGATTAAAAATATCGTGGAGTCGCAAAAAACCATTTTCTGGTTTGCCGTTTTCGTCTACCAATGATAGAATTAATGTAGATAATTCTGGGTGGCGGGTATTCGCCTGCCCATGAGTGGCAAAATGAACAATTTTATATTGGTTTAGCTGCTGACTTAATACCAATTCTCGATTGGCAGCAAAATCAAAGGCTTCAAAGCGATCGCCCTCTGGCACCATCGCCAAAATTGCCTCAGCTTCTTGACGAGTAAACGGCAGTCTTGCATAGAAATTTACTAATGATTCTTCTGTATGACTTTCTGACATTTTTACCCGTTCATCACTTAGCCCAAATACTGGATCGGCTAACACAGCCAAAGTGTTCTTTGCCGATGGGCGATCGCGCAGTTCACGGCGTAAAATTGCTTGAGTAGAAGCCGAAGGCAACGTAACAATTTCATGGTTCACCATTAAGGGCAGATAATCGCGATCTCTTTCTCCGGTTCCGGGAACAGCCACTCCTGCAAATGGCACATATTGTAAAGCCCCATCCGCAACAATTACTAAGCGTTTCTGCCCGGTTTTTTCTCCTAAGTTTTTCCCTAATCGATCGGCAACTGGCTCTAAAATCATCTCGGTTAATGACTGAGCGGCTGTTGCGACTTTAGTTAAGTTATTCCGAGTGATTCGGCTAGCCACAGTATTACGAAAACCAACCGCCGCTTCCTCAATAGTTTGCCGATTGGGAAGTTGATAACTGGTGATTTGATCGGCAGTCACACCCCAAAGATAACTGCGTTTTTCCCCCAGAAAATATTCCAACAATAGGGTATCTTCATCCAAGACTTGCTGCTGAATTTCTGCGAGAGTCAGCGGCTGAGGTTGGGTCAGGGCTGCATATCGCGGGCTGTTAGCCCGAATTTGGGCTTGCAGCAGTTGATTTTCCCGCAGATATTTTTCAATTTCTAAGTTAATGTGGTTGAGAATTGCCTGACTTTGTTCTTTAGTCGTTTCCCGGCTGAAAAGTGCCAAACGCTGAGTTTCCAAAGCATTAAGTTGCCGTTGTAACCACTTTTCCCGATCCAACAGTTGAGGGTCTACTCCTTGACGAATATCTGCTTGGGCTTCTATTAAAATATCCAGTAAAGAACGAGCTCGCGCTTTTTCACTAACTTGCAATGCTAAAGCATCATACCCAGAGGTGGGTTGCTGTTGGTGAAGTTGCATCAGCAAGTCTATATATAATTCGTAGTAATCTTGCTTGGATGCTAAGAAAGAAGTCCGCAAATCGTGACTAGCGACATTTGTGCGAATATCCTCCACGATCGCCAATGCAGTTTTGATTTGATCGAGGGCAATTTGCAGATTTCCTCGTTGACTTTCCACCCGCGCAATGCCATAACGGACTTCCGCTTCTCCATTCCTACTGCCAATGGTTTGCCAGAGAGATAACGCTTGGTTGTAGTAATTTAAGGCTGGGTCAAATTCACCATAATTACTGTGAACCGTGCCCAGATTCATCAAAGTATAAGCCATCCCTAGTTTATTGTCGATTTCTCGATCAATTTTTAAAGCTTGATCAAAGTAATCTAATGCTAATTCAGTATTCCCGGCATTCCCATAAACTTTGCCCAAATTATGTAAAGTTGCAGCTTCTCCACGGCGATCGCCCACTTGCCGACGCAGGGGTAAAGCTTGATTCAAATATTTTAGTGCTTGCTGGGTATCTTCTAATGAACGATAGACATTGCCGATATTATTCAGGACAGTGCTTTGTTCGCGAATATCCCCTAATTCTTGCTGAATACTCAAGGCTTGCTGATAATAATTTAAAGCTTGCTGATTATCCCCTAAACTCCAATAAACTAAACCCAGATTATTTAAATTAATCGCCTCTCCTTTGCGGTCTTGCAATTCTTTTCTCAGGGGTAAGGCTTGCTGATAGTAATTCAGGGCTTGCTGATATTCTCCAAATGCCTGATAAATATTGCCCATATAGGTAAAAGTCCGGGCAACTCCTAGGCGATCGCGCATCCTTTCTCGGAGGGGAAGGGCTTGCTGATAAAAGTCTAAAGCTTGTTGATAATTGGCCAATAATTGATCGACTGAACCCAATTGGGTCAGCACAACGGCTTGATAATAGGGTTGGTTAATTTCCTCTAACTTTATCAAAGCTTGATGATAAGCGGCTAAAGCGGCTTGATATTGATATAAATCCTTGTGAACATTGCCAATCCAAAGGTGAGTTAAAGCCACTTGAAGCGGATTTTCTAATTCCTGATAAATCTTCAGGGCTGCGGCATATTTTGCCAGGGCTGCTTGATCGGACTCCCTGGTTTTTTGTTGGTAAAGGCGATCGCCTGCTTGAGATAGTTGTTCGGCGGTAAAGCGTAGTCGATCCGTTGTATTTGCCACCCGCAAAGCAGCCATATTTAGCTGATAGGTTCCGGCAATGCTATTGGGCTGTTCGGAACGCACCTCAATCCGATAATTTCCGGCGGTTTATGCTATCCAATAAATTGACTCTTCGCCCCCAAAATGATAGGTGTTATCCTGTTTTACCAAGGGGTTGTTATCGGGAGAAAAGAGGGTAATTGCTAGATCAATTCCGCGTTGTTCGGCAGTAATCTGTAGATATTCGCCCGGTTTGAGGTAAATTTGATAGCTGTGGCTTTCTCCAGCAGTGAGCGATCGCTCTAAAACTTGTTCTGGGGTCAATTGCCACAGCGGTTCTGCTCTCTGGGCAATTGACTGGGGTGCAGTCTGAATTATTGTTGACTGTCCTAATTTAAAATTGGGCAGACTTTGCCAGAGAAACACACTGATTAATAAATTCTGAAACATGAATCCAATGGTTTTTAACTCGGTAGCTTTATCCAACTATTATAATTATAGCCTATAAATATAAAGCTAATTTGTCATTCCTGCTTCCGGCGGTAATCCATAAGTAATATCAAGAAAAACACTCGTAAATCATACCCGATCTGGATAAGATGGATTCCCTCCCGATCGGGAATGACAGAAAAGTTTTAGGATGAATTCCCGATCGCTCAAAGGGGTTTTGACAGTTGATATTATCCGTTGCCAACCAGAATTAATTCATCCGTTGCCAACCATGCTTGATTCATCCATTGCCAAACATCCGTTGCCCAGCACAAGAAACCTGGTTTCTGGGGTGACATCCTGAAATTAACGGCGATCGCCAAAAAAGAAACCCTGTTTCTGAATTTAGGATGGATTTGCCCATCAATCACAAAGCATCTTGATTGTATTTTGCTGGATTTCCCTTAGATCATTAGATGGATTCTCCACCGCTAATATTTCTTGTACCACATCGGATAAAAGATTATTTGCCATAAAATATCTGACCCGATATCGAGAAATCGTTTCTGGATCTGCTCCTCCACTCTTCAGGGCAGCTTCTCCTAGTTGCAACTCACGGGATATCCGCTCAATTTCCTCAGAATTGAGCAACTCTAATGTAAACCGAATCGACTCAGATAAACCATAGTCAATAAACACCTCATATCTTATACCAGGCTCTAAAAATTGACCTTGGTATAAAATACTGCTCTGTTCTGGTAAAATCTCTTGACTCCACATTTCCTGGTCTGTATTGCGGGAACGGACTTTAATTTTATTTACAGTTCCCTGCCACATAAATAACGGGGCAGAATGCCAAAGTTTAATCCCGCTAAAAATTGCTGGAGCCACCAGACAAATGGCTTCTTCTCCACTTCTAGCGCTTAAACTGGGTTCTTCTTCTTCCTTTTGCTTTAAAGATTGGAAAATATCCTGCCAATTTCGATCCTCTGTGGGTATGATGAGCCCCGGATTGTCTGAATCTATTCCCTGACTCAAGCGGGTCGGATGAACCGATTGGGGATTCAGGGCAGGGAAGCGGTCGTGAGCGATCGCACTGGTGAGGAACATGGGAAAAACCGTGGCGAGCGGCGCCAATATCCCCATGAATTTAATTGGCAATTTAGCAAATAACATAAGTCTGTATTGAGGGGTTAAAATTTGTCTATCGATTTCTATTAGATTCTACAAAAATAAATAGAACGATTCCAGATTTTTTCCCTGATAAAATTAAAGCGATCGCCCTGATGAATCGATTTTCAAAACGTTCATCAGGGCGAAGCGAAAAACCGGGGATTTATTTAAGTCAGCTAGGATCCGAATCAATTGGCGATATTCTGGCGATCGTCCGGGGGTGAGATCCGGTGCGCTTAGGGTGGGCGAGCGCTCAATTGTCAAGACCTGATGAAAAAAGTCTTCTAACGACCCAAAACCGGAAACCAAAACCGGAAAATCACCTTCGACCCCTGAAGCCGATCCCTTGCTTATGATAAAAAGCGGCGGATATTTTGTGAAATTATTTGCCTTGATGAATTTTCAGCTTCATATAACGACCTCATAAGTTCAAAAGCAAGGAAAACAACTTACCTTGGACTCGGAGGCGATCGCTTTTTCCCCAAAAAACCAAATTATCTGTTAAAAATCTTCAGAATTCGCCAATTTTTGAGAAACTAAGTCAGAACAATCCTGTCTGACAGCTTCTCTGCTTAGTGCTATGGTTCAAAGGCAGGGGAAGAGACCCCTGGAGGATTGTACAAATCATCATTGGTGAGGTGTGATTATGGATCCTGAAATGAAGCCAACATCAGAAATGGCCGATGTGGAAACGATGGATATGGATGTGAATACGGACGACTCCGGTTCACTCAGTACCGTTGCCTCTAAAGAAGAATCGGGGCAACAATGGGACAATATCAAGAATACGGTGGTCGATATCTTATCTGAACTGCCGGATTATGTGGGTGGTTTTTTCAACCAATACCAGAAACCCATTGTCACTGTGACCCTTTTGATCGCCGTTTTAGTCACCATTAAAGTGACCTTTGCGGTGGTGGATGCGGTGAACGAAATTCCCCTACTGGCGCCAATTTTTGAGTTAGTTGGGATGGGCTACTCGATCTGGTTTGTTTACCGTTATATGCTGCGGGCTTCTACTCGTCAGGAGTTGTGGCAAGACATTAATGGGATTAAAAGCCAGTATCTCGGAGCAAAAGACGAGTAGTCTTTGCCGAACTTGACTTAATTTCTGCCCCCAAATCAGTAAAGGGCGGATGATTAGATCCGCCCTTGTTGAATTGAAAGAAAACGGCGATCGCCCTTGTTGGTTATCCGCCGATCGCCTCTTGTAAGGTGCTGGTAAATTCCGGGTAAGAAATGGCAGCGGCTTCGGCTCGATGAATGGTGGTGGTGTCTTTGGCGCATAAAGCCGCGATCGCCAAACTCATGGCCACCCGATGATCGTCGTGACTATCCACCTCGGTGCCAGTTAACGGGGTGCCGCCGGTAATTTCTAAGCCATCGGGCAATTCGGTGACGCGGGCACCCAGGCGGTTTAACTGGGTGGCCATCACTTGCAGGCGATCGCTTTCTTTCACCCGTAACTCCGCAGCATCGCGAATCACCGTTGTCCCCCGCGCAAAAATAGCGGCTACGGCCAAAATCGGAATTTCATCAATTAAACGGGGAATAATATCACCCGCGATCGTACAAGCTTTAAGCTGACTGTGGCGCACTCGTAAGTCCGCCACCGGCTCACCAGCCACCACTCGCTGATTAATCAATTCAATGTCTGCATCCATCATCGCCAAGGCTTCCAGGATGCCGGTGCGCGTGGGATTTACGCCCACATTTTCCACGATTAATTCTGACCCAGGCGCGATCGCCGCCCCCACCAGCCAAAATGCTGCCGAACTGATATCCCCAGGAACGACCACCGGCTGACCCTGTAACTGTGCTTGACCTGTCACCGTGACACTATGGGTTTCCGGATCCACCTGAATCTCCGCGCCAAACGCTTTGAGCATTCGTTCACTGTGATCCCGAGACAGGGCTGGTTCTGTCACCGTAGTTTGACCTTCGGCCATTAACCCAGCTAACAGGATGCAGGATTTAACTTGGGCTGAGGCAATGGGCGAATGATAATGAATCCCTTGGAGTCGCTGACCTTGGATTGCCAGAGGCGCCAAAGCATTACCCTGCCGTCCCCAAATTTGCGCCCCCATTTGTTGCAACGGCTTGACCACACGAGACATAGGGCGCGATCGCAACGAATGATCCCCCGTCATGGTAAAAAACTTATCAGGATGGCTGGCAAGAATCCCCAACATTAAACGCATAGTTGTGCCAGAGTTGCCACAGTCTAAAATATCCGTGGGTTCTTGCAAATTCCCTAAGCCTACCCCGCGTACCCGCACCAGTTGGGTATTCAGTTCAGAAATTTCCGCGCCGAGGCGGCGAAAACATTGGGCGGTACTGCGGGGATCTTCTCCCAGGAGAAGTCCTTCAATGGTGGTTTCTCCAGTGGCGATCGCTCCTAACATCAAAGCGCGATGAGAGATCGATTTATCTCCCGGCACTCTGATATTTCCGTGCAAGCAGCGATCGGCACTCGGTCGAATACTCAAATCTTTTTGATTGGCTGTGATGTCCGTCATAACGATAAAAAGCGGGATTGGGCTAAACTGATCAATAAGAGCCCTAGACATCGTACCACTGCAACTCCCCGGATCGCCTGACTAATTAATTGTTTATAAATTATGGTGATTTCCACAAATCACCCTGGGAAAATCAAAACTGAAATCAAAACTAATTATGTCCAACTCTGAATAAATTAATCCCCAAATCCTGTTAACAACTTGATATTAAAGCTTCCCTCATCTCTGTCACCTAAAAACCAAACCATGAATTTTATGCTCACTCATCGTCGCAAACCTGTCTCCCTATCGCTGATTTCTACCGACCTGCCCGTTTGGTCTGCGGTAGACACTGCCGCCACCCTCTATCAAAAAGATCAAGATCGCTTTCATCTGCTCTTGACAGAACCGGCAATTTATGATAAAATTTATAGCCTAAATTCTACCGAAGTGGCCACCCTCCCCGCTCCACCGAAATCTCGTCTCCTGTGGTTAGAATTTTCCCCTTATCGAGCGACGATGACCATGCAAGGCAACGGAGAATATAGTTACCGTCATCTTTGGGAACGAGGAATGTACGGGATTAGCCGCTACTGGATCCAAAATAAAACCGACGGGGCTACAGACCAGATGCGCTTGCGAAACTATACTCGCAGCCTGACCCTGACCGGACGCCCCATCCCGGACTATCTCCGTTTAGAATATGAACTCTGGTCAGGTAAAGTCCAGTTAGGTCGCTATATTCTTAACTTGGAAATTCATCATTAACCGCCGCGATCGCCTATTTTTTCTGTTACTGGTTATTGGTTATTAGTTATTGGTTACTCGTTAGGTGATTCTCCTAAAGAGTAACCGCCCCCAGTCGATGGCGGGTTCTCCCCGCGATCGCGGCATCTCCGCACCCCCGCATTCCCTACGGTGATGGCACCTTACAATAGCGATTGATTTGCTTAGAGAGTGACTCAGCTTCTTGGGAGGCTTGACTAATGGACAACCGAGCTTGAGTCACCTTGAGTCTTGCTTGTTTGACTTGCGGCAAGGTGACTTCTAGGGTCGATTTATTCACTATGGCGATCGCCGCACTGGTCTGAGCAAAGGCATCGCCATAGATTTGATAAATCTGCACAAATTGGGAGCGAAACTCTTGCAGTTTTTCGTCTGTCACCGCCAACTTTTCTAATTCTTGCCTAAGAAGCTTTAAACTATTCGCTTTTTGGGAAATCGCCTTGCCATCATTGAGAGCAACATTCGTCAACAGGTCGTTCCCTTGGTTGAGCATCGTCATCAGTGGACGACATTCGGCCAAAGGTCTGTGAGTACAACTGGACAAGACCACAGTCAGCAAAACGCTAACGGGAATAATTTTTTCAAGTGGGGCAAGAAGCGGCATGGAAGATTTACCAAAAATTAAGAAGTAATTAATTTACCTAGTATTCTGATGGAATCTATGAAGCCGAGGGACAGAATAATCTGTCTCTCGGCTTCTTTATTTTCTTTAATGTTCGGTCAAGGTTACAGCGGTTTTTAGATTAATAAACCACAGCCGGCGGGGATAGAAATCCCCGCCTAATGTCGCGCAAGTCGGATAAATCCGACTAGGAAGTTTATATTAAAAGAATTTCAGTCGGTTTTAACCGCCTGTAGGGGTCAACGGCCGTTGACCCCTACAGGCGGGAATTCATTCCCCGGCGGTTAATGTGGTTTACTCAGTAGAAAACCGCTGTAAGGGCTTATTGGCGATCGCATCATTACCAATGCTGGTGAGCAACGGAATTACTCGAAGGCAAATAAACCATCGGGTTGACAGTGCCTTGTCCAGGCAGATGTAACTCGAAATGTAAATGAGGCCCGGTACTGTATCCGGTAGAACCCATAAATGCAATCAGTTCGCCTTGTTTCACCACCTGGCCAACCTCAACTCGATTCTCAGAATTATGAGCATAGAGGGTTATACTGCCATCGGGATGTTCTATTTCCACCAAATTGCCATAGCCGCCACTATGCCATTCAGAGGTAATCACCACCCCATCGGCAGCGGCCACAATTGGTGTCCCAATGAGGCCGGCAATATCGATGCCATGATGCATTCTGCCCCATCGCCAACCATAGCCTGATGTCATAATTCCTTGGGCTGGCCAATTATAGCCATTAAAAACTGGGCGTTCTGGTTGCAATTCTGGCAAGTAAGCCGTAGCGGACGCAAGGGGGGGAATTGCTGGGGTATGAACGGAGTCAGGGAATAAGAGTGCTACCTCTAGGGCTGTGGTGGACGTACTCAAAGGGTAGTTGGAGTCGTAGTTGGGGTCTAGGTTTCTTTGGGGATGGGCGACTGATTCTTGACGGTTGCGATCGGAATAATTTCTGGTAGCAGTACGGGAACGATTTTCTTGTCCCACGGAAGCAGTTGGCGGCTTGCCTGTAGGGGTAGCGGTGCGAGGCGGTACATGGGGGCGGAATTGGTTCGACCGATTCAGAAAATTCTTTGGGTCCAGACTATTTTCGGTTGGTTTGGTGCGAAAATCTGTCAACATCAGATTTGATGCTTCGGTGACAGGGGATAGGGGTTCGAGATCCTCTGTGGCTGTGATTGTAGAGGCGATCGCGGCTGATGGGAAGTCAAAGCCGGTTTGCCAAGCTAATTGCCCAGCTAAATTTACCGATGCATCGTTGTTCCCTGCGACCATTGTGGGGATAAAAGCATCCGCAGACGGCTCGGCAAATTCGGTTACATCAGACTCAAAGTCTTCATCGGTGTTAACTTGAGCTTGCACCTGCTCCACAGCACCAAGGATGACCAAGAGAGTGGTAGTAGCTAAAATTCCTGATTTCATGTTTTTTACCTCAGAGGTATCCTCAAGACAATCAACTGTCTTGATTAATAAAGATTGAATTGGTTGGCGACTATCCTTCCAATCAAAATGCACTCAAACCCTGAATTTGAATCTGTGGGAGATCAAATGAATGATTCAACCCACGGGAAATCGATGATAGTCGCAGCTTTTCGGTGATCTATCTTGGTTAATCAAAGTCTAATCCTGCTTGATTCGTTGTCATATACAAGAGATCAGGCAGATTTACCAAAAAGATCGCCAGATTTTCAGTAGATTCCTCTGATTGCCAGCAACATAGAATGAAGTTGCTATCTTTAACAGCGATAAAAATCCGTATTTTTACGGAGTGGTTAATCGATGTAGCCCTTAGATTGGCAGTTTTCTAGTAAATTCCCTGATATTTTTTAAGCTAATATTCTACTATACGTTTAATTATTCTCATCTTAAGCGATGAATATTCCTTTTGACAAGATATTTTTGTGAAGTTTTGACAAAGTTTGTTTAAAAGTATTGTAAATTACTGCCAGTAATTCCTGGGAGATTGACAAAACCGAAAAATTAGGTTAAGCCAGCGAGCTATTTTTGTCAAAAGGGACTCAGGGATCTGCGGTTCCACAAAAGCGGGTTGGCAACGCACCTTGATGTTGGATTTAAGTGGTAGCCAACAATCTTTTGATATTCTACCAGTTTGCTTATAGCATTGGCGATGAAGGCGACGACAAGTATTAAAAAGTTTGATGTAATTATGGGGATTTTCCAACAAGACTGACTGGTGCGATCGCTTTTCCGGCGATTCCGGATTCTTGCTACCGTCTTACCTCTTGATCCCCATTAATGACCCGGAAAAAGCCCACGGGTTAAAACCCGTGGGGAAATAAATAAATCAAGTCTGCATGGATGAAGGGAATAATCAATCAGGATCCGGTGTTGCTACGTCTAATCCAATCTAAGATTTCTTGATTGATTTGTTCGGGATACTCATCATAAGCACAATGACCCGCTTGGGCAATTTCCACTAAGTTTAACTGGGGATTTAAGCTGAGATAGCGCCGAAACCCTTGGAGGGGAACAATTTGATCTTGTTGACCCCAAATTGCCAAAATTGGGATGGCTACTTTTGAGAGTAAATCTTGGAGTGATTTGCTGCCATAGTCCGGGTCATTGCGCGATCGCGCCAAGCGACAAAATACGTCTAAAGCGCCGCGATCTTGGGGGGGAGTGGCAAACAAATCCACTAATTCTCGATCCACTAATTCGGGACGGCGATAAATTTTTTTCAGCACCGATCGCAGCACTGCCGGACGACGGATCAACCGAAATAACGGGGATAATAGCAAGGGATTTGCAAAGAGTTTTTCCAAATATCTCGCAAACGCGGGGGGTTGATTACTCTGGGTATCCGGGAGAGTCAGCAATACGAGATCCGAGGCCATTTCTGGATGATTGGCGACAGTATTTAAAGCCACAGATGCCCCCAAGGAATGCCCGATTGTCACCGCAGGCACTCCAATCATACAACGCCAGAAATCATAGACTAACTCACTCCAAAGGCTGACATTATAATGAGCCGGTGCTTTTTGCGATGCGCCAAAACCCAGAAAATCCAGGGCATAGACACAATGGTGTTGACTCAAAGGTTGCAGGTTATAGCGCCATTGCCCCAAGGCGGAACCAAATCCATGTAACAATAAGAGGGGCTTGGCGGTCAGACTGGTTTCGCCATTGGTCTGAAGGGAATTTCCCGCCGTGGCATTTGCCGACGCTGGTCTGATATAGGTGTAGCGGATTTGCCAACCACGCCAAATCCAATTTCTTTGTGAACCCAGATGGGTGGGAAATTTCGGGGTCAGGGTTGGGGATTGCATGGTCAATTTTATTTAATGTAATGTGATCTGAGGACACTGCATATATCTTGCCTGAAAAGGATCGGTGATTTTGCCTGGATTTTGCCTGAGCGTCGCATTTTCTGCCGTGTCCCCGACGGAGCAAATTACAGCTTAATAATTAAAGTTGCTTTCTGCTGTTGGCTGAATTTTCGCCCAATTTCCAAGAATCTAAAACATTTTCGCTGATTGATATTGAATCTTGGGAATATTTTGGCTTAAATCATCCTTAGATATAGTAGGGGCAAGATGATTTGCTATAAAACCGGCCTATGCTCTGATGGGGTTATGGGGACTCCGTGGGGCGAATCGCGATTTTCCAGATCGCCATAGGATTTTCTCTCTTGTTGGTATGATAAAGTATGATCCGGCTAAATTAAAGGTGCAGAGGTCGTGATGAATTTTGAACAGGAGTATCAAAAATGCCTGGATAAGCTAGTCTGGGCGACTAATCATCTACAATTTGAAGTCTCTGAAACGAAACTTGAGCAGATCGCTGAACTCATCGTCCAACCGATGACTGGTCCTTGGCGCTATTTCCATACTCCCGATCATATTTTTGAAGTCGGTGGTTCTACAGATCCGATAGAAGTTTTAGCCGCACTATTTCACGATCTCGTCTATGTCCAGGTAGATCAAAGTGTAAATTTTAATCTGGCTTACTATATTAGTGGGTTGATCAAAGAGGTCAAACCTTTGAAAGGTGGCGGCAAGGAACATTTAAAAATCCGCGATCGCTCAGAAATTGGTAAAGATGATATTTTTGATATTGTCCTGTCAGTATTTGGGTTTACTCCCGGTCAACAGTTGTCTCCCTTCGGGGGACAAAATGAGTTTTTAAGTGCTCTGGTAGCGGCAAAAGCGCTCCAAGAATTTGTCTCTAAAAAAATCTTAGTTCAAATTAGCGCTTGTATCGAGGCAACCATTCCTTTTCAGATGCCAAGTGCAGACGGCTTAACCGCAAGCGATCGCCTCTACAAACGGATACAAGAAACTAACAATCAGTTTAACCTCCAGTTTACGGACGAAGAAATCTTAAGCACGGTGAAAAGAGCAGTTCGGATGGCTAACCGAGACGTGGAAGGGTTTGCCACCCCCAGTGCCGCCAGTTTTCTAGATAATACCTGGAATCTGCTGCCAGAAACTAATCATAATTTAATCAATTCCAGCACTTATACGGTTCAGGAATATCGGGTTTCCTTACAAAAGATGGAAGGATTTATGAATTTCCTGAAACCGGAATCAGTCTTTCGTCAATTTGCCGGAGAACCGGACGAGGAAACCTACAATAATTTAGTCAATGGCTCCCGCAAAAATATTGAAGTAGCTCGACTGTATCTGGGCACCAAAGTGGTGACGATTGCTTTTATAGAAGCGATATCTTTACGGGTTGGCTTAGATATTCCTCTCTCCACCATGATGGGAGAACTACCGGAAAAGGGCACCACCAGCGCCAAAAAGTTAGAAGACTTTTTGCCGAATTTAAACGATCAAGCTTATCACCCGAAAGATGAGTTAGAAACCACGGTTTTGAACTTATTGGAAAAAGGACGGACGAAAAGTTCCGCCTACGATATCAAGCATTCGCCTTTAGCCACATTTTTTGTCAAAACAATGGGCTTTGATGAAATTAATCATCAATTAAACCATGCTAAAGAGTTTTTTAAACAACTAGATTCTGCTGGAGACTTACCCTCTAAGATTTCGGCGGCTAAAGTATTTATTGCTGGGTTTAATTCTACGGTGACGAATCAGGTGACGGATGGGATTTTAAAAGTCTTTGATAGTCGCCGAGAAGCCTTAAGCCGCTCTTAATTAGGCAATTCTGGCAAAATTCGTGCAAAGCCCCCGGATCCTCGGGGGGTTGGGGGGATCGAAACAGGTATTTTGCAAGAGATATATTAAAGAGGGATTTTGCTGAAATTTTTTCTCTAGCGCCATCATACCCCTAGGGACACGGCATTGCCGTGTCCTTATTTATGAGTAATTTTTCACATAATTTTTCACCAAAGCGGGAATATCAAAAAGGGACGATTCGTTATCTGTGGCTTTTTCGATTAAACCCCGTTTTCTTAAAGATTTGATGGCTTTGATGAAGTCAGCATCCGATAAAGGTAGGGGCGATTCGTGAATCGCCCCTACTCCTGGTTTTTGGGAAATATCTACTGCTTTTTGGTTGGCTAACCATTGGATGACTATTTTTTCAGGTTCAGATAACCGTTGATAATATTCTTCTAAGATGGGTTCTAAGTCTCCGAGAAATAAGGTAGGATAAGATAAGAAGCGATCGACGCTGCGGTTAAATAAGTCTTCGATGGTAGCGGCAACGATATTTAACCAGGACGGGTTGCCGCTATAAATTTGGATTAGTTTCCCCCATTTATCCTCATCCTTTAACCCTTTGTTGGTCAATATTTCGGTTGCTGCTGCTGCCAAACCACCCATTTGTAAGTTGCGGCAATGGCGGTTTTCTCCTTCTAAGGTGGCAATTTCTGTGGGCTTTTCCCAAGTCAGAATTAGGAAGAAACTTTTGTGAGGCGATTCGCTAAAGCGATAGCTACGCTTTACGCGCCATTTCTTTTAATAACTTACCATAACTTTCGGCTTCTGGGAGATAAGTGCCTGCGAATTTTTCAGGGGCAAAGAGTTATTGGAAGTCGTCGAGAATGATGAGACAACGATTTAAACGCAAATAGTCGATCGGGGATGATGATTTCGTTTCCTGATTTTGGGAAAAAAACTCGATTAAATTGGTTTGGAAAGATTTTAGGCTGAGAGTTTCGCTACAGTTGCGCCAAAGAATATAGTCAAAGTTATCTTTAATTTGTTCTACCAGTTCTCTAGGGAGGGTGGTTTTGCCCATTCCCGGCAAGCCAAAGATAGTGATAATGCGGATTTTTTCATCCAAAATCCACTTTTTTAGGGTGGTTATTTCTGCACGGCGGTTATTATGATGCTCCCATTCCGGGGCTTCGGTTAAATTGTGGCTTTGTTCTGGTTGTTTGCTAGGGTAATTTGTGGAGGAATTGGCAGAGGGCGATCGCAATTTTCCTACTTTCTTTACTTTGGGATAAGGGCAATGTTCCTTACAGAAGTTAAAATTAGCAATTTGTACGCTGTCACCGAAACGAAAATTTAATATATTGGAATATTCTACCTGTTCTATAGAACGAAAATTAGATTGCCTAACATCTTCTCTCAATTATTTTGAGATTAATTGCCATAATTTCCTGGCCACTTTTTTGATGCGATCGTGGCCGCGATTACAGTTTTGAGCAATTTCGGGGTACTTCTTGCCTGCCCAAGTCTCTTCAAGCACGATTTTTTGCAGAAAGTCTGCTTTCCCGTTTTCTCGAATACCAGCCGGTCTGTCTAGTCTAAGACTTCTTGAACGTGCATAGATCAAAGTGGTTTTCTGTCTAAGATTACACTAACACTATCTTAGACCATTTTACTCTTTTTGCCACTAAATTAGCATTTTTTACCCACAATTAACTTGGTAAATAATTGTTATTTTACACTAAATTACTCCTAAGTATTACTCCTAAGTATAGTTGTCAACAGTAAGATTGCGTGCAAGCATAAAAAGAGGAAATCTTTCAGATTGTTATTCCCGGGCAGGGGGGAATCCATAGAGACTTTGTATTTCACAAAGATGCTCTCCGCCTATAGCCAATGTAATAGTAATCAAAGCCGAGGCATCTTAGGGCGATCGCGAATATTTTAGGGCGCAAGCCGAAGCGCCCCTACCGTCGCCAAAATTTTATGTAGGGGCGCTTCGGCTTGCGCCGATTAACTTTTGTTTGTCGTTCCCATTTGACTATTAACAGATTATGCCGCAATTGTCCAGTTCAGTTTTAGGGCGAAGCATTCGGATATGTTTTAGGGCGAAGCATTCGGAGATAAAATCTATGGTTTTATCTGAGAAATTGTCGCCCGGTAAGCGAAGCCATGCCCGCAGGGCTATATGCTTCGCCCCTACATTTGATCTAATTGCAGCAAAAAATGAGCGAAAGCTGACACAAAACCGAGAGAAACATGAACTGAAAATATTCTGGTAAATTAGCGATATTGCAATTAAGAAAATTTTATTACTCGTTTCTATCCAGCAGCCCAGAAATGCCAAATTACACCGGGCTGCATATCAGGTCGGTTTCATGTTGATGAGGATTAAATTATGAGTGGGATAAAAGCATACGAGATCGTGGCTGGCGCTGCCGCAGCCCCTGCCAGCACTGGTGTTGCTGCACCCAGTATCTTCGGTGCGGCTTTGGCAACGGTTGCCCCCGCAGCAAGAGTGATACTGGCTACTGGGGCGGTTTTGGCGGCTGGAGTCGCGATCGCCAATTTGGGTTCTCAGGCTGTTCATGCTTACCAGGAAAGAGTGCGACGCCAAGAGGAAGCGGCCCGTCAACGGGAGCAAGCGGTTCAGCAGCGCATTGCTGACCTGCGATCGCGTGTTCGCGCTAATGCCAGTAAGTCTAAAGTTACGGTTAAGTCACCACCATCCCGTCCTACGGTAGAGCCAGAGGACAGGGATGCTCAACGCAAAATTCAAGATTTAAAATCGCGACTCCCCAATATTGAGTCTGAATATCAGGCTTTGGTAAATCAAGGACTTTTGGACGCTCAAACTGCCAACCAAGCGCTGCAAAAGACTCGACAGGCTGTGAATGATGGGAATTGGGCTGCGGCTAATGCTCATTTGCAGGCTTTGGACGATGCCAGAATGCAGGTGATTGAACAACTGCGCTCTCAGTGGGAAGTCCAAATTAATTATGTGCAAGAACGGCTCGATGGGTTGCGCGATCGCCTCCCAGCCGCAGTTACAGAGAACCTGAACTACGCCGCCCTAGCGCGGGCGAATTGGCAGCGTCTTTCTGACCAGGATTTACAAATTTTGCACCAGCAAAAATGTAACAATTCCGTAGAAATACGGAAAGCTTAACTTTCAGGAAATGAGGTTTGCATTTTCACGTGGCTGGTTCGATTGGGGAAACCCCCCTCACCCCTGGTTGACGGTTCAACAATGGCTAACCGAAATTTTGCCAGAATTGTCTAATGGACTGTCCAATAGACGGTTTCACCAATTGGAGAGTAGGGACATAGGCTTTCGCCGTGTGCTGATTCTGTGTATTAAACCGAGCACCAGAAACCGGGTTTCTTGGAAAGCTATCAACAGTTATCTTTATTATTTATCAAAGAAACCCGGTTTCTCATCCCCACAGTTAACCCCAATTATCAGAAACCGGGTTTCTTGGAAAGCTCCCAAAAGTTATCTTTATTATGCACCAAAGAAACCCGGTTTCTCATCCCCACAGTCAACCCCAATTCTCAGAAACCGGGTTTCTTCTTTGCGATCGACAGTTATTTTTATTATGCACGAAAGAAACCCGGTTTCTCATCTCGGCAGAAACCGGGTTTCTTATTTGCTAACAACAGTTATCTTTATTATCCACCAAAGAAACCCGGTTTCTTTTTTAGTTCTTGGTGGGGGTTATTTCCTTTGCCAACGCATCATCCGCACACAACACAAAAGCGTCAGCAGTAGCCATCCTGATGTAAAGCATAATCCAGAATATGATGTCACCGGAACATCCGGTAAAGACTGTGTATTCACTTCAATAAATTGATTAACGTAAGGTTCAACAAAATTGCTATAGCAATTTTCCAGGGCTTGCCGTTGTTTCCATTTGCTTTGTTGGCTGTCCATAATTCACCTCTGGCTTTGATTTGTGCCTTTTAGGTGAATTGTTTCTTTGGGCTTTGCCCAATCCAAACTGCCCAAACAAATCGCGAACCTTATGGTAGGATTAGCTTTGAGGCTTGAATCAACCCAGTGCCTTTGGGCTGACTCACCCAGCCCCAGCAACTGCAAATTTTACTGAAAATGTCAGAATGTCACGAAAATACGGCAATCACGAAATTACCAAGGGCAATGTTTTAAAATTTGTTGAGGCAATACTTGCCCTGGCTTATGGGGAGATTAGTATTGCAGAAGATAAGCTGGAGAATACATTTAAAATTGAATGGGTAGGAAAAGACGCAAATCAGTTGTCCATATCCGGTGAGACTTGGGTTGTCACCAGCAAAAGAACCGGACGTAAAGAAAAGCGTGAATTAGGCACCACCAAAAAGGATTTATGGATTTTAATGAAAGCGTATTGGCAGGATGAGAAAGCTTTAAGGCTACCGAAAAATCAAGATGAGACTCCCGTTAATTATCAAAAGTGGGATAAGAATAAGCACGCACAAGCTTTTCAGGATATTTTTAGTTGCTTGACAGATTTAGGAATATTTACAGATAAAAGAAAACCTAAAGATATCGAGGGTCGGACTGGTTATTGGCGATTTTCTATAAAACTTAAGTATAATCAGGAGGCAGCTAATAAAAATCAACAATTAGCAGTGATTAAGGATTTAGTGGATAAAGAATTTGGTTTAATTGAGGAATCACCTCCGCTACCAGATGAGAAAAATAAACCAGAAAATACCAGCGAACCCCCTGACCTAAAGTTATATAAAGCCTTACTTAAACTTGACTATATTAAACAACAATCGCTGTTTGACGAATTTGTCAAGAAACACCAAATTGGGGCTTGTTTAATTCATGGGTCGGCAGAGTGTTGCCCACAATGGCTGATGACTCGATTGATTGATCAGGTTCCCAATGGCGGCCCTAATAACTGGGAGAAACAAATTAGCTTTTCTCAGAAGACTCAAAGGTTTTCAATAGATAGCATTGCTAGGGAGATTAGCAAGGCAATTGGCATTTCATCAAGGGCTATCCCAGACATTGCTCAAAAAATCTGTGAGTTATGGCGATCGCAAACGGTAATTTTAATTTTTAACGACACCCATAGTCTTGAGGAAACTTATTTAGAAGAATTTCTAAAAAAAATCTGGCAACCCATAGCGGATTTAGCCTACAAAAAGGGGACAACCTGTGACAATTATGGGTTACTGTTATTTTTGCTGGACTTCGACGGATGTACGAATGACTGGGAGATCCCCTGTACCCAAGAAATTACCCCAGAATGGCATCCTCGAACGCTGATTAAATTTAAGAAAATAGAACCGATTACCCGGAGGGAATTATCTTGTTGGCTAGAACAAGTTCTCTGTGATGAAAATTTGCCCGCGCAACCAACGGTTGTAGAAAAAATTTTAGCAGGCAGCGAAGGAAAACATCGAGAAATTATGAAAAAAATATGTAAAAATTATAAGATTGAATTGGAGGAACAAGAATTAAAATGGCTGAAATATTAGAACCAACCCTAACGCTAAACTATACCGGAAAAGTCCAACCCCCCCCAGGGCATGAGGATGAAAAAGGGCTGATTATTTATCCCTATTTACCCAGTCCTGAACTGGTGGAAGCGGTTAATTTAGCTATTACCCTCCAGCGTCCTTTGTTATTGCAAGGTGAACCCGGTTCGGGCAAAACTAAATTAGCGCAAGCGGTAGCATTTGAGTTAAAGTTACCCTATCTTTCCTGGAATATTAAATCCACCAGCAAAGCCCAAGATGGACTCTATACTTATAATAATTTAGGCCGATTGCGGGATGCTCAATTACTAGCCCTAAATCGCGTCACCGACCCAGAAGAAATTCAGCGTCTAGATGACCCTAAAACTTATCGAGATTGGGGGCCGATGGGTCAGGCATTTATGAATGAACAGCGAACGGTTTTATTAATTGATGAAATTGATAAAGCGGATATTGATTTTCCCAATGATTTGCTGTTGGAGTTAGACGAAAAGCGATTTACCATTCCCGAAACTAAGGAGGAAATCATCGCCAAGCATCCGCCAATTATTTTTATTACCAGTAATGCGGAACGGGATTTGCCGGATGCTTTTTTGCGTCGTTGCTTGTTTCATTATATTGAGTTTCCTCAGCGAGAACGTTTGATTGAGATTGTTCTGGCACATTTTAATATTTCTGAGGACAATCCTGTAATAGACTTAATAGAAGCGGCGGTAGATAAGTTTTCCGAGTTGCGGGAAATTTTGCAGGAAGAAAAAGGTCAAGGGGCTAAAAAAGTGAGTACCAGCGAGTTAATTGATTGGGTTGATATTCTGCGACGCTATCCCCAAGATGAGGTGAGGGGTAAATTAAATGGTCGGCTTCCTTATTTGGGAGTTTTGTTGAAAAGTTGGGATGACCATCGCCGTTATTTAAAGCGAATTGAGGAGGCAGAGGGATGGTGAAAATTAATGATTATCGATCGCCCAACCTCCCTGATTAGATCCCCCCAACCCCCCTTAAAAAGGGGGGCTAGAAGGGCTAGACGGGATCTGTTGCATAATTTATTTAAAGTGGTACAATCCGATGCAAGTTAATGATTTGCCTTTGCGAGATTTGTTCGATCACCTCCGGGAGGTTGGCTTTGTTTTGGGCATTGATGACTATCAAATGTTGCTACAATCTTTGATGGCGGGTTTTGGTTTAGCTGACAAACAGGCTTTAGGGAGATTGTGCAAAACTTTATGGGTTAAGTCCCAGAAAGAAAGCGAGATTTTTGACTATTATTTTGACGCTTACTTTAAGAGTTATTTTATCGAGGGAATGGGAGAACCAATTCTTAAGGAAACGGTGGCATTAACCCCAATTTTACCCCCAAATGTTCCGCAAAAAACTGAGGATAATTTAACTTCAGATACTTCAAAGCCAGAACTACAACCAATAACCGATTCTAGTCCGTCACCGAGTCCATCACCGAGTCCGTCACCGAGTCCATCACCCAGTCCGTCATTGAAAAAAGATGAGCAATCTGTTACAGGATTGACTCAGGATTTTGTCGTAAATACGGATACGGATTTGGCGCCAGAAATTCCTTTAAAATTTCAGGATGAGGTACAGGTTGCCAAAAGCAAACAAAGGGAGTTCAGTTATCTTTTGTTGGCGGATTATTTGCCGGTGACGGGTCGGGAGATGAAACAAAATTGGCGTTATTTACGCCGCACAATCCGCGAAGGCCCAAAGGTTGAAGTGGATGTGGTAGCGACGATAAAACAGATTTCTCAAGAGGGATTTTTCTTGAATCCCGTGTTAGTTCCCCGACGATTTAATCGAGTGGAATTGGTTTTGTTGTTGGATATTGATGGTTCAATGGTGGCATTTCATCGGTTGGGAGATAGAATTAAGGAAACGGCAATGCGGGGGGGACGGTTAGGTCGATCGCAGGTGTATTATTTCCACAATTGTCCGGTGAATTTTCTCTATCGCGATCGCGCCCGATTAGACTATTTAACGATTGATAAAGTGTTGGATAGATTATCGCCGATATATTCCTCTGTATTGATTTTTAGTGATGCCGGGGCAGCCCGGGGAGGCTATAGTGAAGAAAGACTAGAATTTACGGAAAAATTTATCCGGCAGTTGCGAGAAAAGTTACGCTATATGGCGTGGTTGAACCCGGTTCCCCAAGACCGTTGGGCTGGGACAAGTGCGGGATTAATTGCTCAGTTTATGCCTATGTTTGAATGCGATAAAATTGGTTTAAAAAATGCCATTAAAGTGTTACGGGGTAATTTGGTAATTACTGGTTAATTACTGGTGACTAGGTTTTTCCTGGGAACATGGATTAAGACGATCGATATATTGGAGGTTAATATTGGAGGTTATGTCAGCGATGAATGAAATTATTTTTTTGGTAGAACTTGATCTCGAATCTGGATATATTGCCAAAGCCCTAGGGGAATCGATTATTACCCAAGCTGATGATTTGGAAACTCTCAAGACAGAAATTAAAGATGCCGTTCGCTGTCATTTTCCTGATGAAGCATTACGGCCTAAAATAATTAGGCTGCATATTGTCCAAGAGGAGGTGATTGCATCGTGAAATTACCTAGGGATCTATCCGGTCAAGATTTAGTCAAATCTCTCAAAATATTTGGTTATGAGGTTAGCCATCAAACCGGGAGCCATATTCGATTAACTACACAGCAACAGGGAGAACATCACATTACTATTCCGGCTCATAATCCTTTAAAAATTGGTACATTAAATGCCATTTTAAAAGATGTAGCGAATCACTTGGGTTTAGATCGAGAAGAGTTACGAAATCAATTATTTAGTTAATCTAGATTTACTCCTGGTTCCCAGGCAGAGCCTAGGAACGAGGGATTCTTGATATAAACTTGATATAAAATTGAACAGTTAATCAAAGCGAGAAAACATCAGTGGCGATCGATAATAATATCAATGGTCAACCCATAGAACCTAAAGAGTCTGTTAATGGACTTAAGCAAGTTGTACTATCTACAACACTATACACATTTGGCAACAAACAGAGTCCTCGTACACCACGTCAGGGTAAAGATATTGCGGTTGAAAATAATCAGGTTCAACCAACCCAACCCCCAACAGGTGCATCAACTTTTGCAGATATTGACTCTGCACCTTTGACCGGACACTATCATAGACTAGAGAAAAATACTCTGTTGCCTGAAGGTCTTGACGTAATCGCTGATGGCCGAGATGTTGGCGGTCCTCATTCACCAACTCATCATACTATCTATCCTAACCGAAAAATGCTATTCACAGAATTTGTGGATAAATTTCTAAACAGTGGGTGGGTTTACGTTGGGAAGAAAGAACTAAAATAACTTAAAACCTAAAAAGTAAAAAAGGAGAATTATGCTAAGTCAACAATTAACTGCTCAAAATATTGACTTGTGGCAATCCGTTGTCACCAGAGAATTAGGCTATATTCAGAGTCGTCAAGAATTTCTGAACAGTTGTACAGATCGAGTAGCTATGCTTCAACAAGGATTACAAAATCCCAGAGAAAGAGGGACGGCATTACGATTATTTTTTTACCTAAATTTATCAGAACGTCAGCGTTTATTCAATGATTTAGTCTCTTTAGCTACTGTTGCTCATGCCGATATTGAACTATGCCGAGAAGCGATTCTTTCTCTGCCGAAAAATTGGTTATTAGCCAATATTGAAAACAGTGCAGAGGAGTGGTTGACTGATGGGACGCATGAAGAGTATCGGCGGTTATTAGAACTGTATATTAAGATTGACCATTGCCTGACTGAAAGGTTAGCGCAACGAGCGTTACAACATGAAGATCCAGATGTTAGAGAAGCCGGAGAATATTTTCAAAAATATCTGAAAAAAAGATAATTTAGCATCAGCTTTATAACGTAGATTGGGCATTGGGTTCCTACATGAACAGGACTTACGCAGTGACGCTATATGTAGCGTACTAAGGAGAAGCGCGATCGCCAACCCCAAAAAAATCTGGAAATGGAGAATAATGAATGTTAAAATAGCATCAGAATTCATGCCCAAAACTATGAGCATCAATTATTTATACTATTGCCAGTATCTCCTGACTAGCCAAATCAATTATACTCTAACCAACTTCGCTGAACATATTCAAGAGTTTAGCCATGATACAATTAATCGTTACTTGAATTCAGAAAACTTAACACCCGAAGTGATTTGGGAAAAAGTGCATTCAGAACTTCCTCGCCATCCCGAAGCTTGTTTGGTTTTTGATGATACGGTACTCGACAAGAGATTTTCCTCGAAAATTGAACTTGTCCGCCGTCAATATAGTGGCAATGAACATCGAGTGATTCGAGGAATTGGTTTAATAAGCTGTATTTATGTAAATCCCGAAACGGGATACTATTCAGTGATTGATTATCGAATTTACGATCCAGATGGGGATGGTCACACCAAGCTGGATCATGTAGCAGATATGCTGAATGATGTCGTCTTTAAAAAAAAGATTCCTGTAGCGAAAGTGCTTATAGCTGGTATGCAGCCCAAAAGCTAATGGCTTTGATTGATAATTTGGGGAAAATTTATTATGTTCCGCTCAAAAAAAACCGGTTGGTTGATGATACAGGAGGTCAAAAAAAATATCAGCCTATTGAACAGTTAATTTGGTCTGAGATTGAAAAAAAACAGGGAAAAATAATCAAAATCAACAAATTTCCTAAGGATAAAAAAGTCAAACTATTTCGGGTGACTGTTTCTGCCAACAGAACGGAATATGTAGCTACAAATGATTTAAATCAGTCTTCAATAGATGAAGTCATATCTGAATGTAAACGGCGATGGAAAATTGAGGAATTCCACCGAGAGATTAAACAATTAACCGGGATCGAATCTTGTCAATGCCGTCGAGCGAATATTCAAAAAAATCACATTGCTTGCGCTTTATTGGTTTGGGTTTTTCTGACTCGTATGGCTAAGAAAGTTTCTCAAACTGTCTATCAGTTAAAAGCTGGTTTATTAGCAGATTACCTGAGCCAAGAGCTTAAACATCCCTCTCTGAAACTTTCTTTTATTTAGTTTACTCATCAATTCAAACACAGATTGATTCTCTTTATTATCAGCGATTTGCACGTAGCGTGCCGGAAGCATATCGTGCTTCTGTCTGAATCAAGCGATCGCCTGATCCTTAATGCGCTATATATAGCGTCCTTGCGTAAGTCCTGATGAAATAAAGCAATGCTTAACAGAAAAATGTTGGGTTTCGTTCCTCAACCCAACCTACGAGGAGTTTACTCACAGATCAATGTTGGGTTTCGTTCCTCAACCCAACCTACGAGGAGTTTACTCACAGATCATATCAGAAGAAAAACTGTCATTCCCGCGAAGGCGGGAATCCAAGGATTTACGGCGCGGAACGAAAAGTGCAATTAATTATGTTCACCTACTTAAATAATCAGAATAATATTATTAATTAACTATGAAACTTGATGCTGCCCAACGGCGAATTGCTGCTTTTAAAAAAAGGTTTAGTGATGCCCATGTTTATTTAGCTTACCATGCGGCTTTACCCTTGGCTTTAACCCCGGATTTACTCTATTGTATCTGGGGAAATTTTCAACGAGATATTGAGCAGAAACCGCTAGGGATTCCTTGGATTGCGGTTTCTGATTTAATTCTTTCTAGTCTTTGTGATGAGGTGGGGGATGAACTTTATGAAATGGATAGTACAGTTCGTCAAGAGTTGCTGAACCAGTTTAAAAATCATCCTAAGTTTACGGAAAAACGCTTGCAAGAAGTGGCGGGGTTGTTGCTGGCTTATGTACGGCGGGATTTAGATCATCCTGATTTCTATTATAAAGATTTTGCGGAGTCTCAAACTTGGGCGGCTTTAGCTTATATTAATCCGCAAGAGTCCGTGAGACGGTTGGTGGCAGCTTTTGAACGGGCGCTTGGAGAGAATCCAGCGGATTTAATGCGCTTGGTTTCTCTGACGGAAATGCTGCATCAACCGATTCCAGAGTTTGAAAAGTTACTGATTTTTGCCCGCGCAATGGGGCATTATCGCCGCAAGAGATATGAGGAGGCAAAAGGTGAAGTTATTCAGTTAACGATTAAAGGCGATCGAGTTGATTTGGGGAATAATATTACTATCTCTATTCCCCCAGAGTTGTTGGAACTGATTGCCAGTCCCCCGGATACTCCCCAGGATGAAGCAACTCAGAATCAAATCGCTGAGTTGCTTAAAGTTATCGAAACTACTCATAGTGAATCTACCCGTTGGCAAGCGATAGAGAGTTTAGGGAAAATCGGACAAGGCAATCCAGCGGCGATCGCGGGTTTGGTTAAAGTTATTGAAACTACTCAGAATGAATATACCCGTAGGCAGGCAGCCGAGACTTTAGGGAAAATCGGACAAGGCATTCCTATTGTGATCGCGGGTTTGGTTAAACTTATCGAAACTACTCAGGATCAATATACCCGGATTCAGGCAGCAGAGAGTTTATGGAAAATCGATCCAGGCAATCCAGGGGCGATCGCGGGTTTGGTTAAAGTTATCCAAACTACTCAGGATGACAATATCCGTATTCAGGCAGCAGTGAGTTTAGGGAAAATCGGACAAGGCAATCTAGAGGCGATCGCGGGTTTGGTTAAAGTTATCCAAACTACTCAGGATGACAATATCCGTATTCAGGCAGCAGTGAGTTTAGGGAAAATCGGACAAGGCAATCTAGAGGCGATCGCGGGTTTGGTTAAAGTTATCCAAACTACTCAGGATGACAATATCCGTATTCAGGCAGCAGTGAGTTTAGAGGAAATCGATCCAGGCAATCCAGGGGCGATCGCGGGTTTGGTTAAAGTTATCGAAACTACTCAGGATCAATATACCCGGATTCAGGCAGCAGAGAGTTTATGGAAAATCGATCCAGGCAATCCAGGGGCGATCGCGGGTTTGGTTAAAGTTATCCAAACTACTCAGAATGAATATATCCGTAGGCTGGCAATTCGGAGTTTAGAGAAAATCGGACAAGGCAATCAAGAGGCGATCGCGGGTTTGCTTAAAGTTATCGAAACCACTCGAAATGAAAATACCCGTAGGGAGGCAATTGAGAGTTTAGGGAAAATCGGACAAGGCAATCAAGAGGCGATCGCGGGTTTGCTTAAAGTTATCGAAACTACTCAGGATGAAAATACCCGTTTGCAAGCAGCAGAGAGTTTAGAGAAAATCGGACAAGGCAATCAAGAGGCGATCGCGGGTTTGGTTAAAGTTATCAAAACTACTCCGAATGAATATATCCGTAGGCTGGCAATTCGGAGTTTAGAGAAAATCGGACAAGGCAATCAAGAGGCGATCGCGGGTTTGCTTAAAGTTATCCAAACTACTCAGAATAAATATACCCGGATTCAGGCAGCAGAGAGTTTATGGAAAATCGATCCAGGCAATCTAGAGGCGATCGCGGGTTTGGTTAAAGTTATCAAAACTACTCGGAATGAATATACCCGTGGGGAGGCAGCAGAGAGTTTAGGGAAAATCGATCCAGGCAATCTAGAGGCGATCGCGGGTTTGGTTAAAGTTATCAAAACTACTCAGAATAAAAATATCCGTTTGCGAGCGATAGAGAGTTTAAGAAAAATAGACCCTGGAAATCCTCATTTATAAACAATATCTTCAGCAACTTATAAGTAGGTGAACATAATTAATTGCACTTTTCGTTCTCCGCCGATAGGCTTTGGATTCCCGCCTTCGCGGGAATGACAGTTTTTCTTTTGATATGGTCTGTGGTGCATTTATTTCTGCCCACCTACTTAACAGGGTATTCCTGTGTCCGGTGGTTTATATGTCAATAAAATGGCCAAGCTATTGATAAATGAATGGGTTTTAATTGCGATCTGAATTTGGTGGGGCGACCCAAGTCGGACAGATAGGCGAATAGAAACCCATCCCCGGTTTGATTTTTTATTTTATTTATTTTATATATTTTATATAATTGTAGGGGCGAAGCATGACCGCAAATAATTTATCGGTTAAAACTAGAAATTTATTCCGGTCATGCTTCGCCCTAAACCCCATGTTTTTATACCCAGAAACCGGGTTTCTTCTGGGCTACCAACAGTTATCTTTGTCACCGAAAAAAGAAACCCGGTTTCTTAGACTTGAAAAGCGGAGATTTTCTGCGGGAATGCGATCGCCCCTACAGGCAGATATATTATTATGATTATCCCGGAGGGCGAAGCATTCCCGTATATAGGTTATTGGTGAAAAGCGGAGACTTTTTGCGGGAATGCTTCGCCCCTACTTGGCAGAAAAGCGATCGCATATACCCAGAAACCGGGTTTCTTCTGGGCTACCAACAGTTATCTTTATCACCCAAAAAAGAAACCCGGTTTCTTAGAGTTGGCAGAAAAGCGATCGCCCCTACAGGCAGATGGGAGTTTTCCGACCGCATAAAGTTAAGATTGTCCTAGAAAATCCCTTTATAGACGTAGCAACAAGGCCGAATAAACATGGATATGAATCACAGCGATCGCATCTCTACCAAAAAAGCCCGTGAGAAAATCCGCCACAAAATTGCCAACTGGCTGGAAACTCGGTGGGCCACACCCGCTTATGCCGGTTGGTTACTGTTGGCTTTGGCGATTTTCTTCTTTGGGGCGGCTACTAATACTATGTCCGGTTGGTTGTATGTGATTAGTGGGGTGACGATCGCACTTTTATCGATCGCTGCGGTGTTGCCCGTGCGATCGCTGCGTTCTTTGCAACTTCACCGTATTTCTACTCAACCCATTAGCGCGGGGGATGACCTCAGAATTGAAATAGAAATTACCAATCCTACGTCCCAACCGAAAACTCTATTACAAATCCAAGATATTTTACCTTGGGTCTTGGGCGAACCCGTAACCACCGCGATCGAAGAAATTCCCGCAAATCAGGTTTATCGCTGGGTTTATTATCAACCAACCCAACGACGGGGAGTTTACCATTGGCATGAAGTCCAACTGAGAACCGGAACTCCTTTGGGCTTATTTTGGTGTCGGCGATCGCGCCAAGTCCCGGCAACGGCGATCGTTTATCCCAAAGTTTTACCCTTAAACACCTGTCCCCTGATCGAAAATATCGGCGATCAAGAAACCAACCAAAATCAAAGCGATCGCCGATTCCATAACGCCAACGAAGGAATCACCCGGAACCTGAGACCCTACCGCTATGGCGATCCGATCCGCATGGTTCACTGGCGTAGTAGTGCGCGTTACGGAGAACTCCGCGTCCGAGAATTAGAAACTTCCACCGGGGGACAAGAAGTAGCGATCGCCCTTGATAGTGGCAGTCCGTGGAATTTTGACTACTTTGAACAAGCGGTCATTGCCGCTGCCTCGCTATATTTTTACGCCAGTCGAAATCAAATGAATGTCCGACTTTGGACTGCCACCACAGGTTTAGTTCATGGCAACCGCCGAGTTTTGGAAACTTTAGCCGCCACCAATGCCCAAGAACCGACCTCAG
Source organism: Planktothricoides raciborskii GIHE-MW2 (assembly GCF_040564635.1). NCBI lineage: Bacteria > Bacillati > Cyanobacteriota > Cyanophyceae > Oscillatoriales > Oscillatoriaceae > Planktothricoides > Planktothricoides raciborskii. Next base: position 5,624,453 of record NZ_CP159837.1, on the reverse strand, counting down.
CAGAATTACCCAGTATTCCTGTAATTTGGCTCACCCAAAATCCAGAAAGTCTTAATAATTTACCTCCGGGCAGTCGTTGGGTATTCTGGCCGAACTTAGAGGCAAAGAAACCGGGTTTCTATAAGAATGTTGGTGGGGTGGCAGAGATTATACAAAGAAACCCGGTTTCTCATCAGACTTTCCCCGGCATCCAAATTGACCCAGAGCGATCGCTGCAACTGCAACTGCAATCGAGGAGCAAATAATTCCCGCTTACCAGCAGAAGGATCAAATAAAATTTCCCGCAAAAATTTCCCGCAAAAATTTCCCGCAAAAATTTCCCGCAAAAATTTCCCGCAAAATCTGTAATTTCTCCGATGATAGGTGAAACCCCTTATGTACTATGTTATAGTATGTATAATTGATACTCCCTCTTAGGAAAATTTTCCCTCGACTGCATCCACTAACGGAACCATTGAGTAATCCTTTGTCAGTGCCAGTCGAGAGATTGTCCAGTGTAGTTTAATATGATCTTTGTTTTCTGCACCCTCGTCCACCCTCGCCCACCCTCGCCCACCCAAGACCTGCGCCTCGTCCACTCAAATTCTAATCATTTTTGTGATTCAGGCATCAGTTTTGATGACTTCCAGTGGCGTAGACTGAGATTAATCTTATGACTTACCTCCTTTTTGCGAGAATGGCGATCGCTAGAGATGGTCTGAACGGGCAATAAAAAAAGAATATTTTCCCCGGTAGCCCGGTTTGAGGGAGTGTCATTACCGTTAGCCACTTGAAACAGTGGCACATAACGGGGTCTGAAACTTATGAGTATTTTCTACATTCTATTTATATAGAGTTTCTGGCTGATACTGCTCTGATATGGGAGACACCCAATTATGTTACAAAAATTTATTCAAGCGGCGATTATTACCGGCTTACTTCAGTTAGTCCTCAACCTGAGTCCGCCGAAAGCTTCGACCAGCGTTAATATGAACTTATCTCAAGTTTTATCCATGCTTGCGGTTGATTAGCTCCTTTAATTTTCGCTATTAAACAAATGGCAACTTTTATTTTTCAAAATTATGCAAAAGGGTTCAGAGTAATCTGAGCCCTTTTGTTATTGGTTATTGATTATTGATTATTGGGTAGGGATTCTTTGGGTAGGGATTCTTTGGTTGCTCTCCCCCGCACCAGAAGCACCAGAAGCACCAGAAGCACCAGAAGATCCTCTGCCCCTCTGCTCCACACCCCGTTGCCCCTTCCCTAGGAGATGATTTGGCAATTTTAGAAAAAGCCGCCGAAGTTCATAAGCCACTGCGGTCTTGGGGTCTCCCCAAGTAGAGAAGCCAGTGCGATCTTGGGGTCTCCCCAAGTAGAGAAGCCACTGCGGTCTTGGGGTCTCCCCAAGTAGAGCAAGTGGCGTCAACTGGCGCCAAGTGGCGTGCTAATCTAAGATTAAGAGGTTTACCGATTCAAGCTGAAGATATTTTAATTGCGGCGACTGCGATAGTCAAAGATTTAATTGTGGTTTCTAATAATACTGATTTAGCCAGAGTTAAGGGGTTAAATTTAGAGAATTGGTCAGACTTATAAAGCGATCGCACTTTTCCCACAAACAAGCGATCGCACCCCTAACCCTAAAAATTCTCTTACCAATAATGGTAATTAGTGATAAGTGTAACCGCAAGGATATTTGGAGATGTCTATGTTAGGATAGATGAGCGATCGCATTATCGCATTATATGGCCGAAAATTAAAAAATCTGATATAATAGTCATCAACAGTAGCGAGGTACTAATTATGTTATCAACAGATATTAGACAAGAATCAATAGTTAAAAGAATTGAAAATATCGTTTCCATTTTGATGGAGGAAGATCCTTTATTCAAAGAGGATCTGAATTATTCAGAAATCGTGGCACACTTAGCTGAAGTGTTTGAGAAATGCTTATCTTTTGAAGAATTTAATAGTATATCAGAGGAAAGCTTAAAAAATCGTTGTGATAAAATGATGGCGGTACAAGTTTTGGCTAAAATAGGTGAAGATTTTACCCCTGAGCAAATGGCTATTTTTGAAGACGCAATTAAACGGAAATAATTATGAATTATTTATTAGATACTAATATCGTGTCTTTGGCAATTAAGCAAAATATTCAAATTTTGCAAAAAATTTTAGCTGTTGATGCTAAAGAAGAAAATATTTTTATTAGCTGTATAACTTACTTTGAAATTAGGAGAGGATTTTTAGCTGTTAATGCTCCTAAACAACGGGCAAGATTTGAGGATTTTTGTCAAAAATATCCGATTATTCTTTTAGATGATTTGGCAATTTTAGAAAAAGCCGCCGAGATCCATGCTAATTTAAGATTAAGGGGTTTACCGATTCAAACTGAAGATATCTTAATTGCGGCGACTGCGATAGTCAAAGATTTAATTGTGGTTTCTAATGATACTGATTTAGCTAGGGTTGAGGGTTTGAATTTAGAGAATTGGGTAGCTTTATAAAGCGATCGCACCCCTAACCCTAACAATTCTCTTACCAATAATGGTAATTAGTGATAATTGTAACCGCAAGGATATTTGGAGATGTCTATGTTAGGATAGATGAGCGATCGCATTATCGCATGATATGGCCGAAAATTCAAAAACCTGATATAATAGTCATCAACGGTAGAGAGGTAATAATTATGTTATCAACAGATATTAGACAAGAATCAATGGTTAAAAGAATTGAAAATATCGTTTCCCTTTTGATGGAAGAGGATCCTTTATTCAAGGAGGATCTGAATTATTCAGAAATGGTAAAGCTTTTAGTTAAGTTATTTGAAGATAATTTACCTTTTGATGAGTTTAATAGTATGTCAGATGAAGAATTGAAACAACATTCACGTGGCATATTAGCCATAGAACTTTTATCAAAGATTGGAGAAAATTTTACTCCCGAACAAATGGCAATTTTTGAAGACGCGATTAAACGAAAATAGGCGATCATGGATTACTTATTTGATACTAATATTGTTTCTTTTAGCTATTAAGAATAATATCTCAATTAATCAAAAAATTAGAGAACTTAAAGCTCAAAGAAAAAGCATCTTTATGAGTTGCATAACTTATTTTGAAATTAGGAGAGGATTTTTAGCTGTTGATGCTCCTAAACAACGGGCAAGATTTGAGGATTTTTGTCACAGATATCCGATTATTCTTTTAGATGATTTGGCAATATTAGAAAAAGCTGCTGAAATCCATGCTAACCTGAGATTAAGGGGTTTACCGATTCAAACTGAGGATATTTTAATTGCGGCGACTGCGATAATTAAAGATTTAATTGTGGTTTCTAATGATACTGACTTAGCTAGGGTTGAGGGTTTGAATTTAGAGAATTGGGTGGATTTATAAAATTTTATTAATCAACTGATTTTTAACAAATGTAGCAGCATGGCATCGTTAATTTATTCTTATTTTACTAATAAATAACCTAAAAAATGCGATGCCCAAACCCATCAATAATTGATAATTAAATTAATGATTTAAATCACAAAATTGGGGCATGATATTTTAAAATTTAACTGTATGTATCATATTTGATGTTGTCATGCCCCTACAATGTAAATTTAAGGTGGGCAGTGTATCTAAATTGTTAGTGATAATAAAACATTAAAAAAGCATTGCCCACCCTACAAACTTATTTGACTTTTGATATTAACAATAAATCAATCATTGCTTCACTTAGTTTTCCGTTAGCAACTTCATCCACCCATTGCCATTGACCATTACAATTATTTTCTAGGAAAATATATTCATTATTAGGAGTAACAATAAAATCCATTGCTGAAAAAACTAAGCCTTGATGGTTAACAAATTGAAAAATTTGTTTTTTTAAAATATCAGGAATTTCTACTAATTCTTGTTTCATGTTTGCTGGTGATAACCCCCTAAAGTCAATCCGAGAAAGCTCGTTATCTTGAGAATATATTGCTAAAGCAAAAATGCGATCGCCAATAACATTAATTCTTAACTCATAAGTTTTTTCTATATATTCTTGAAATAAAGTAGGACAAATTTTTATTCCTTCTATATTGTCTTTAACTTCATTAATATCAATAAGACGAGTATAAAAAGGAAAAATATGTCCATCAATTTCAAAACTAGGCTCATCTAAACTTTTTGTGCAAACTTTTGGATTTTTTTCAAAAAAATTAAGCACTTCTTGAGGATTATTTGTCACTAAAGTTTTCGGGATTTTTATACCTAATTTTTTAGCTAATTGTAGTTGTTGTAATTTAATTCTAGCTCGATGGAGAGAAGGTAAAGGATTAACCCACATTGCTGTATCATGAGTACAAAAATAAAGTCCTCTTAAAAGAGCATTACATTGAGATTTAATAAAGGCTTGACTTCCTTCTTCCAAATGAGAAACTTCTATATCTTTTGGTCTTCTAAACCAGACACTTAAAACATCTTGACTGTTAAAAATACGTTGAGAATCAACAATTTTAACATCAAAATCAGAACCATTACTTGTTATTTCTGTGTTTGACCACAAATCTTCTGTATTTAATCTGATGACTCTATCTTGTAAATTACGGTGATTAAGTTTATAAATCACTAAATCCGCATGAGAATCTTCTTTAGAAGTTACAATTAAAATTATTTGTTTTGACATAATATTCTTTAGTAATTTAATTTGGCGAATGTTTGACAAATACGGCTATCAAGAAATTCATTTTTTAGCAAAGAATAAATTTTGACATCTACAAATTCTTGTGTAATATAATTAAAAGCGTGTTGTCTTAAAATTCCTTCTAATTGAAAGCCAGAACTTGCTAATAGTTGAAAACTCGGAAAGTTAAAACTATAAACTTGACAAGTAACTTTATTCATTTTCATTTCTAAAAAAATATATTTTAGAAAAAAGTAAAGTCCAACCGATCCATAACCTTTAGCTAGTAAATCTGGATCGACTCCTCCAACTAAAGAACATCTTTTTGTTTGACGATCTTCTATTAAAATATTACCAAAAACAATTTGGCTAAGAGTTTTCAAATCATAAACCATCAGACGATTGACATCTGGATATTGACCATAAATTTTTTGATTTATATATTGTTCTTTATCAAGATTAGGATTATGTAAATTTAAGTCAAATGGTAATGACCACTTATCAGATAAAAAACACTTTAGATAAAATTCCCGATCTATTTCAGCTACAGCGTTTCTAAGTTGTAGATTTTGAAACATATTTAATGCTAAAATTGTATTTTATCAAGGTGGTTCTAAGAATAGATAGAACCACCCTAGAAGAATTAAAATCTCATTTTAATCAGTACCTTTATCATCATTAGAGTTATCGCTATCGGTATTAATTAGGCCAGTTGTACCCGCTACTGAACTTGTTGTAGTAGGTTCACTTGGTCCTCCCATTTCTATTAATGATGAAACTTGAGTTTTGGGATTATAATCCCATTGATCGGGTATAGGTTCATATCCTCTTTTTTCCAGATCAAATTCATCACGGGTAAGCATTGCGATTGGTGTTGCTGTTTTCATATTTGATTATCCTTTCGTCCTTTGTTTCTAGCTTAAACCTAGTTTTTATCAAGATAATCTACTTATTGCTCTGATTCCAATACCAAAAAAACGGATTTTTACGGGTGTTTTGTTACAAAGTGTTAAGCAAAAATACGGAAAAATACGGAAAAATCGGGATCAAGGTAAGCTATAATAGTTGTAACCTTTACCCTATATGGCTTTTATGAATGTAACGGAAATTTTACAATTTGTGGATGGCCTAGTTTATCAACACACCGGAAAACACCTCGATGATGTGCAGAGGGCTGTGGTTAAAGGATCTTATGAAGGAGACACCTATAATGAGATTGGCGAAAAGAATCATTTTAATAAAAGTCATGTTGGTGAAGTGGGGGGTGACTTATGGAAACTTTTGTCTGAAGCTTTAGGTGAGGATATAAAAAAAACTAATTGTCGCTCTGTATTAGAAAGAGTATATATTCAATCATGTGACAATTCTTTAAATGTTTATAATATTAATGGAAATAATAATGTATATCCTCCACAGATATTAGACAATAATTTTCAAAAAAATAATACTCAAAAAAGTGAGCCTCATAAGAAGTCAATATCAGCTTATCGCGATTTAATCTTAGCGCCTAAAGTAATCAAATTTTCTAACAGAGAAACTGAATTACAAACCCTTTATAACTGGATATTTAATCAAAATACTCCTTTAATCTCGGTTTTAGGATTATCAGGAATTGGCAAAACTTCTTTAGTGAGAAGATTTATTGATTTAAACTTAGATAGCTTTGAAGTCATTATTTGGAAAAATCTTGAATTAACTCCCTCCTTAAATCAAATTATCGCCGAAATATTAACCACAGTTGAAACTCCAGAAAATTTAAATAATTCGCCGGTTTGCCAGTTATTAACTTTATTAAAAGAAAAGCGATGTTTAATCATTATTGATGATGTGCAGCATATCTTTACTCCGGGACAATTTGCTGGACAATATCAAGCTGAATCTAAAGATTATCAAAAGTTTTTCACAACGATCGCTGAAACAGAGCATCAAAGTAATATTATATTAATCAGTCAAGAAAAATGTGCTGAGATGCAATGTTTAGACGATCGCCTATATCCCGTTAAAGCTTTAGAATTATTAGGTTTAGATGACATTAATATTTTAGACAATACAGGTTTAAATAATCAAGATAGTTGGTTAAAATTAATTCAGCTTTATCAAGGTAATCCCACTTACTTAAAAGATATTGCCAGGTTAATTCAAGATGTTTATGATGGTGATGCAGCAGATTTTTTGGCAGAAAATAGCTTGGTTATTACTCAAAATATGCAATTTTGTTTTAATAATTTATTTCACAGATTGTCACCAATAGAACAGCAAATAATTTTAGAGTTCAGTAAATTAGATCGACCTATGTCGAGAGAAGAGTTAAAAGAAAATTTAGCTTTGTCTTCAGTGGATTTTGTTAAGGGTTTACAATCTTTACAATACAGATATATAGTTACAAAAATTAAGTCAGATAAAATTTTGTTTAAATTGTCTCCAGTATTTAGTGAATATGTGAGAAATTATTGCCAAGATTGATTGACGATCGCGTAAATAACGGCAAAGAAACCAAGAAACCGGGTTTCTGCCTCCAATTTTTGCCACAATACCGAGATTTAAAATAAGAAACCCGGTTTCTGAGACTCCACGCTGATTATTTAATGAAAATTTCAATTTCCTCATCGGTGAAACCAAATTGTCTAAAAATTCTTAAAACATAAGCAGGAGACATTTCTTTTGCCCCCATATCAATCGGCACAATTCTTTTTAGGTCTTGAAACTCTCGAATGTATAAAGAATGGTCTCCTTTTCCTTCTCGATAAAATTCACAACCGGCTTTTTCCAAAATTTTAATCAGTTGTTTGGGTTTGAGGGCAGGTATATTTTTAGGCATACACTTTCCTCAATTCATAAACATCTGTTTTTTCCTCTTGGTCTTCTATGGTTAAAAATTCATGGAGTTCTTGAATTGATATAGATCCAGAATAAACATCACTTTCTGATTGATATATCTCTTCCATAGAGGCGATCGCTTCTTGAAGTCGATCAATCGCCTCTTCTGGACTATTGCCTTGCCCAACTAAGCCATTCTCTAAACATAATGAAACCCAATATTCTTGGCTTTTTCTTAAAATAACCGTATAAAAATTCATAGTCGTTGATTTCGTCTGTTGAAATTTTCCCTATTATAACTTACAGTCAACGCGGTCAAACCAAGAAACCGGGTTCTCCGTTGCTTTTACCACAATAGCGAGATTTAAAATAATACCAAATCCGGTTCCCGCGAAGGCGCGAAACCTGCGCGGGGGTAAAGCCCTGGGGCGGAAATTCCAGATTCCTTAACACCTACATTTGCGTAAAAAAAGTTAATCGGTTGGATAAATAATAAAGTCCTGTACCAATAATCATTCCCAGGATATAACCTTGAGGCACTAACAAAGCAAAAAGCCCCACAATTAAGGCAATTATAAACTTGCTTCGTTCCGCAGCTTGGTCAGCAATCAATAACAGCAAGGTTAAAGATTCAAATAAAAGAATTACTCCCAAAATTGGCTGGGGGAAAACTTGCACAACTTCGCCAAAAACTGGGCTAAAAAATAAGCCAATAATCAAATACATTGAACCATATAAAATAACGGAACCCCCCGTGCGGGCACCGAGGGCATAATGACCCGCTAAACCGCCACACCCATGACACACCGGAATTCCGCCAAAAAAAGGTGCAATTACATTCGCGATCGCATAAGTCAGACCAATTCGTCTAATGGAAACCCTTTGCTCTGGAAACAAATCTTTTACCGTCTGCTCCGTCGCAATCAAAGAATTGGAAATTGACAAAGGAATTTGTGGTAACGCTAAAATCACAAAACCAGTCAAAATATCTGACCATTTCGGCTGATAAAATTCGGGAATTGCTAACCCAATATTTGACCCGATCTCCTGAAAGTTTAAACTAAACAATCCCGCATATAGTAATCCCAATAAAATCACCGCAATCCCAGCGGGAATCCGACTAGATTTTGGGGTAGTAATCAGAATTAAAAATCCTAAAGCGGCGATTATATAGCCGGGAATTCCTGCTGAGGGAATATAAGTTTTGAGAGCTAGGGATGCTAAGGAAAGTCCTAAGCCAAATTGAAGCCCTCGAACCACACATAACGGAATCAACCGAGCCAGTAAATTCAGACCCCCACTGAGGGTAAGTATCAGCATAAAAATGCCAATAGCTAAACCGGCACCAAACAAAATTTCCCCAGGTACTTTTTGGGTAATCACTAATACTGCCATCGCTTTCAGGGGCTGCATGGGCATGGGTAAGCCATAGAAAAACCCGGCGAACATCTGAGAAATACCAAAGATAATAAAGACACTGGCACTGTTTAAATTAACGGCTTGAATCATGCCGACAATTAAGGGTAAGTCAGTACCGATATCCCCGAAACTGCCCGCGATTTCATGGCGATTAAATTGAACTTTTTTACCAAATTTACCAAACATGAATGATTTTTACTCTATAATTGTAGTAGTGATTATTAGCGATTATTAGCGATTATTAGCGATTATTAGCGATTATTAGCGATCGCATTTACACCTAAAATTTAGGCTTTTGTCAATCCCCGGATGATCTTAGTTATTGGTTATTCGTTATTCGTTATTGGATGGTGGCTGCTGAACAAACAACCAACAACCAACAACAAATAACCAACAACAAATAACCAATAACGAATAACAAAGAACCAAGGACTAAGGTCAACTAATTGATATCTTGGTTTTATCCATCATCGAATCACATCAAAAAGCCAAAATATCTATGACGCGCCCAGATATCCCTGCTTATACTTGGAATCGTCCCATTGGTCTTGGTTGGGACAACCCCTACACTGTCCGCTATGCCAGCAATTTAGACGATGGCCCTTGGCATGGTATGCCCTTGGGAGGATTTGGGGCTGGTTGCATTGGCCGATCGCCTCGCGGTGACTTTAATCTCTGGCACCTAGACGGGGGCGAACATACTTATCAAACCTTGCCCGCTTGTCAATTTAGCGTCTTTGAAGAAGCCAACGGACGGCGGCAAGCTTACGCCATGTCCACGCAACCGCCAGAAGATGGCAGCCTTTCCGCCTGGAAATGGTATCCCCCATCAACCCCAGAGAAAACCACCGGGACTTATCACGCTTTATATCCCCGCAGTTGGTTTGTCTATGAAAATGTGTTTCAAGCGGAACTAACTTGCGAGCAGTTTTCGCCAATTTTGCCGGGAAATTACCAGCAAACCAGTTATCCCGTAGCGATTTTTGAATGGACAGCCCATAACCCCACGGACCAACCCATCACCGTGAGTATTATGCTCACTTGGGAAAATATTGTCGGTTGGTTTACCAATGTGTTGAAAAATCCCGAAGTGAAAGTGCGGGATGATGGATCGCCGGTTTATGAATATCAACCCCGCTGGGGAGAAAGTAGCGGCAATATCAATACTTTAGTAGAAGATTTCCATCGGCTTGGCTGTTCCATGACCGGAACCATCAGCAGTCCCGAACCCCAAGAAGGAGAAGGAAGTTTAGCGATCGCCACCATGACCAATGCAGCGGTCGAAGTTTACTACCACACCCGATGGAATCCTACCAGCAATGGTGCCGATATTTGGAACTACTTCGCCAAAGACGGCTTTCTCCTCGACCAAGAAGACGAAAGACCTGCTGCACCGGGAGAACGGACAGCCGTAGCTTTGGCGGTCAAATTTACCCTCAGACCGGGCAAAACCCGGAAAATTCCCTTTATTCTGGCTTGGGACTTGCCCGTGACGGAATTTGCCGCTGGGGTTTGCCAATACCGCCGTTATACCGACTTTTTTGGTCGCAACGGGCAAGGAGTCTGGTCAATGATTCGGGCGACCCTGAAAGACTATGACTTATGGCGCAATCAAATTGAAACCTGGCAGCAGTCGGTATTAGATCGACAAGATTTGCCCAGTTGGTTGAAAATGGCCTTATTTAACGAGCTCTACATTCTCACCCAAGGGGGCACCCTCTGGTCGCCAGCGGATGAAGAAAACCCCCAGGGACGGTTTGCGGTGCTGGAATGTCTTGATTATCGCTGGTATGAAAGCCTGGATGTCCGACTGTATGGGTCTTTTGCCCTACTGATGCTATGGCCGGAATTGGATAAATCGGTGTTGCGGGCTTTTGCCCATGCCATCCCCACCAGTGATGATACGGTGCGGATTATTGGCTATAACCAAGCCCAAGCAGTACGCGGCATTACCGGGGCAACCCCTCACGATTTGGGGGCACCGAATGAGCATCCTTGGCAAAAAAGCAATTACACCAGTTATCAAGACTGTAATTTATGGAAAGATTTGCCCTGTGATTTTGTGTTGCAGGTTTATCGGGATTTTCTGCTGACTGGGGCCGATGATTATGAGTTTTTATGCGAATGTTGGCCTTCCATTGTGCAAACCTTGGCTTATCTGAAAACTTTCGATCGCGATGATGATGGGATTCCCGAAAATAGTGGGGCCCCTGACCAGACTTTTGATGATTGGCGGATGCAAGGGGTGAGCGCTTATTGTGGGGGCTTATGGTTGGCAGCTTTGGAAGCAGCGATCGCGATCGGTAAAACCCTAATCGATCACCCACCGATTGACGGCATTTATGATTGGTCAATTCCCGATCCAGAAGCAGTTACATCCACCATAGAAACTTATTATAATTGGTTAGAAAAAGCCCAACCAATCTATCAAGAAAAACTCTGGAATGGGCAATATTATCGCCTGGATAGTGAAAGCGGTTCTGAGGTGGTGATGGCTGACCAATTATGCGGTCAATTTTATGCCCGTTTATTGGGATTACCAGATATTGTGCCGTGCGATCGCGCCGAATCTGCCTTAAAAACCGTCTATGATGCTTGCTTCCGAAAATTCCAAAACGGTGAATTTGGTATGGCCAATGGGGTAATGCTAGATGGTTACCCGGAAAACCCCAAAGCCACTCATCCCCTAGAAGTTTGGACAGGAATTAACTTTGGATTAGCCGCATTCATGTTACAAATGGGCATGAAAAATGAGGCTTTTGAGATTACCAAAGCGGTGGTAAATCAAGTATATGAAAATGGCCTGCAATTCCGCACTCCCGAAGCGGTGACGGCGAATCAAACATTCCGGGCAAGTCATTATCTTCGGGCGATGGCAATTTGGGGAATCTATGGTATTTTAACAGACTTTAAACCATCGGCAAAGAATTGAAATGGATAATTATTAATAATTATCCATGATTCACTATCCACGCTCGATTGTGCAAATGAGGTGGTGCGTTACGTCGCGGAATTTAAATTTTTTGTTCGGGGTCAAATATTTAGTGCTGCGACTAACGCACCCTACCGTTGTGTCCATTTTTAAAATGAGGTGGTGCATTACGTCGCGGAATTTAAATTTTTTGTTCGGGGTCAAATATTTAGTGCTGCGACTAACGCACCCTACCGTTCGACCTTTCCCCACCCCAGATCACAGGGCTTGATTCATTCCCGCACCGATGCCCTGAAACATCAACCAGGATAAAAAGAAATTAAAAATAAAAATTGCCAACAGAGAGGTGACAACTGCTGTGGTCGTTGATTGTCCCACCCCTTTAGCGCCACCCGTGGTGGTTAAACCCCAGCTACAGCCAATCACCCCAATCAATCCACCAAACACAAAGGCTTTCACCATCGCGCTAATCAAATCCCAAGGGGCAAGGAAGTTTTGCACCGATGACATAAAGACACTGGGCGGAATGCTGTACATAATCTCAGCCACCCCCATGCCCCCAAGTAGTCCCATCACCAAACAGAAAATGGTCAACAAGGGCAACATCAAACAACAGGCGATTACCCTGGGAATTACCAGATAATCAATCGGATCGGTTTTCAGAATATAGAGGGCATCTATCTGCTCGGTGACGCGCATGGTGCCAAGTTCTGCCGCAAATGCTGAACCGACACGCCCAGCTAAAATTACAGCGGTCAGCACTGGGGAGAGTTCTCTGGATAAAGAGAGGGCTAAAACACCGCCAACGACACTGCCTGCCCCAAAGTTGAGAAACTCTCTGGCTACTTGAATGGTAAACACCATGCCCACGGTTGCCGCTGTGAGTAGGGCGATTAAAAGAGAATCCGGGCCAACGCTGACCATTTGCTCTAAGGTGTTGCGGCGGTGAATTTTGGCAAAGAGCAAATGGGTGATTACTTGGCCTCCGAGTAAGATGGCGGCCAGTAAGCGTTTTGACCATAATCCAAGGGGGGAATTAGAATTTGTTTGACTCAAGACGATGACAATAAAAGTAAGGACTAAATCAACTTTAAAAAATTTACGAATCTTCAACAAGTTTTTTGATCAAAACTGAATATTTATAACATTTTGATCGCCCGTCGGGAAATTAGGCTTATTCTAGAAATCAGAACGAGCCTAAACCTCGTCCGCTTAATGTAATTTAGGGAGTCTGATAGACGATTGATGAGTATCTTACCAAGTTTTCTGCGTTCATTGTTCCTCACGACCCTGGTTAGTTTTATGGCGCCGAGTTTATTGCTCGGGCTACTGTTTCTTTGTATCTATTTGTTAAGTTATTTGCCCGGACTGCAAGGTTTTACTCAATTTAGTGGCGATCGCTTGTTACAATTCTTAATTGTCTTTGGCAGTGGGGATCCCTGGCAAGGCGTGTTAGCAATTGCCCTCTCTTGTGGACTGGTTGGAGGTTTATTTGACACCTATGCATTTTATCAGTACCACAATATTCATCCTAATAATTAAGAATTTGTACCCGGACAGTGTTTTATCGCCATTTTTATTAGATTTTATATGTTCAAAAAGGTGCGGATCCCGAAGCGGGAATCGCACCTTTTAGTCCCCGAACCTAGCAGCAGTCTCCCCATACCCCTTCAATTCTGCGAAGAAGTCACGCATCAGTTCTTGTAGCATAGGAGTTGCAACTTGTGGCTAGATGAACCCAGTCAGCCCCGGGGCGGGACTCTGGGTAAAAATCAAATCAGCATCCACCTGCGGATTTTGTTCCTGTAGCCAGGGGTTCAACCCCTTGGCTGACGATAGTGCAAATAAATTTTTTTCCGAGATGGTTCAATTTTACAAAAACCATGATATATTCATAAGTGACTCGGACCCATGCGGTGCCAACGCCCAAATCTTGTCAGGACCGGAAGGTAGCAGCAACACGGGATGCTTGGAACAGGCGTGGTATCCGGGTCACTTTTTTTGGCCAATTCTTCCAGGTTGTCAGTGGGCAGTTGGCGAAATTCTGGCATAAGCTGGAATAAGTCCACAAGATAATCTGATTGATCAAATAAGTCAAAGGAGCTCGATTGGCAATGGCTGGTTTTGGAGATATGGTTCAAAAAGCCTTTTACCTAGGTGTGGGGTTAGCTTCATTAGCTGGGGAAAAAGCCGGAGGAACGTTAGGGGAATTACGGGATCAAGCCCAAAAACTGGCGGCGGAATTAGTCCAACGGGGTGAAATGAGTACGGAAGAAGCCCGCCGGTTTGTGGAAGATGTGATGCAGCAGGGGCAAAAAACGGCCTCTGAGTCCCCGACGGCAGCCACAAATCAAAATAAAGAACCGCGACGGATTGAAATTATCGAAGATGACGAGGAACAACCAGCCTCGAAACAGCCGGATAATGTAGATCGGTTGCGGCAACAAGTAGACGCCTTAAAAGACGAACTACGTCGGCTACAGAATCAATAGAATCAATAGAATCAGTAACGGATTAAGGGCGATCGCAAAAAAACATTTTTCTTGCTCATGGAATATTGGCCAAATTATGATTGGTTAAAAATGCTGGAAACACTGACTACCAAAGTTTCGGCTGAGGTGGATCAGTATTTCCAAGCCCTCACTGAAGAGGTGACAGAAATTGTTGATGAATTACGGGAATTTCCCGAAGATATTTTCCGGGAAGCGGAGGAATTTGGGGCAGAATTCAACCAGCTAATTCTGACTGAAATTGAAGACTTTTTTCAGCAATTTATTGACCCGATTTTTGAGTTTGAAATCGAAGTAGATGAAGTCAACCCGGAAGCGGAAATCTTTATCAACTATGTGGAACCCAGTCCCGAACAATATCCCGCTTGTGTGGGCTGCCAAAATTATCACGGCTACGTTTACGCAGGCAATGTGTTAGTGTGTGGGATGCATCCTTATGGCTGGGAGGAAAAAGAATGCCCGGACTGGGAACCCAAATAATTTATGATGGATGATTCATCGTTAATTGCTAATTTTTAATTGTTAATTGTTATTGGTTATTTGTCCATGAAAACCAATAACAATTAACAATTTTTTTATTTTTTTAGCTTTTATAGTTATTTATAGCAGTAGCCAAGGCAGTTATAACATATAATAATACGAAAGAGAAAAACAGAAAACACGCTCGAAATAGAGGCACAAAATGGCCAAGCCTTATAGTGAAGATTTACTTCAAAAAGTTATGCGATTCTCAACGATAGTCTGTCTAAAACCGAAGCCATTCGGGTGTTTAACATCAGTCGCAATACCACTTACTTGTGGCTGAAGCGTCACGCCCTTTCCGGTAGTTACAAGGCTTTGCCCAATCGCAGGGAAATAACCACAAAATTATCTGCTGGGAGACATTTCGTGAGGAAGGTTCAGCTTCATGGTGACAAGACACAAGCCGTACAGGACTCAATTGTGGCCGGAAGATATCAGGCAACGTACAATTTCGAGAGCTTTAGGCAAAATAGGATTTACCCGAAAAAAACATTCGGCTACAAAGACACATATGAGCAAAAATGGGCTGAATTTCTAGAAGAAATATCAGGTATATATCCAGAAGATATTGTCTATTGGTGGTGATTGACAATGCCACTTTTCATAAAGGAGGACGGATTCAAGAGTTGATTCTAGGCGCTGGCTGGGTGTCGATTACTATATCTGCCGCCCTATTCGCCGGATCTCAACAAAATTGAGCGCTGTTGGTCTTGGCTAAAAGCCCGGAAGAGTAAATGTCTTGACCAATTTGATTCTTTGCATAAAGCGATGGATCATCTTCTAGCTCTCGTGTCCTAATCGCGTTGGCTACTGCTATAAAAGCGGTGGTATCATTTATTTTAGTTACTAATCTGTAATTGTATCAATACAGAAAACATAGAAACTACAGAATATTTAGAAACATTTAGGAACCGGGGTTTTTCTCTGAAGTATTAGCAACCCAGTTTCTGCTATTTTATTAGGCTGTCACTAAACTCGGTTGACTAAATAAGTTTGCCAACCGACGCACCGAGCGATCGCGCCAGTTACCTTGGCCATAAGCATAGCCAGCCATCAAGGGAAACGCCAAAGTTACTTCAGAAAATACCATAAGTTCTACATTTTTGTTTAGATTGCCGCTTTTCTTGCCACGAATTTATAAACTGTGATTGGGGCAAGCCATCGCGTTACACTTGGTTAACCAATAAAATTGTGAATATTATTAATTCCATTATTAGCGCGATCGCCGTGATTTTATTCACCTGATTTTTACCCATTTAGTATTGAATTTAATTGCCAAAAAACAAATTATTTTAAACCACACATACACAGAGAACACAGAGAGAGAAGATTCACAAAGCTTTTTGTATTTTTTGTGTCTCTGTGGGCTACATCTATTGATTTTATGGTCACAAAATATCGCATCTAAAAACGACCAACCTAGAGATTAAACCCATCTCCATGTAAAAGCTGCATAGACAAAATGCAGTAAATTCATAATTTGCAATATATTGTCACAAAAGATACGAATTTGCCTGATTTATCCCCTTAAGTTATCAACAATTCACGTTCAACAAACCAAGGAGACAGCCAAATCCATCAACCTATCCAAATATATTCCGTGCGCTCGTCTTGCGGAGGGCGAGGGAATCGCTCGGAATTCTGACGAGAATTAAAATTCTGGTTTTGCTGCCCTCTATACAAATAAATATTTGTCATTGTTCCTATAAGCAAAGCCCATAAGCCGTTCGCGAAACGTTGCGGATGCAATATCGAAACCTAAAGCAACAAACTTTCATTAAGTGAGGGCAAAACCCCCCTTTTTACCCCCCTTTGTACCTTTTTAGTCCGCCCAAACCTCCAGAAATCTGATACTTGGAAGAAAATGACGAAATTTTCCCGACGCCAATTCATTCTCACCGCCGGAGCAGCGACAGCAGCCAGCCTACTGGCTCACGGCTGTAGTTCCGCTCCGACCAACACCAGCACGAGCACATCTACCACCGTGCCAGCAGTCAACGTCAACCCTGCTGATGCCCCAGAAGTCACCGCAGCCAAGTTAGGATTTATCGCTCTGACCGATTCTGCACCCCTGATTATTGCCAAAGAAAAAGGCTTATTTGACAAATACGGCATGAAAGATGTCGAAGTAGTCAAACAAGCTTCATGGCCAGTGACACGAGATAACTTAGAAATCGGTTCCCAAGGTGGCGGTATTGATGGGGCGCATATTCTCACCCCGATGCCGTACTTCATGTCTTTGGGCCAAACCAAGAACAAGCAACCCGTGCCGATGTACATTTTAGCGCGGTTGAATACCAACGGGCAGGGGATTTCTGTTGCCAATGCCTATAAAGACTTAAAAATTAGTCTGGATAGCAAGGGGCTGAAAAATGCTTTCGCCCAAGCCAAGTCAGGGGGCAAAACTGATTTTAACGTAGCCATGACCTTTCCCGGCGGCACTCACGACCTGTGGATGCGCTATTGGCTGGCAGCGGGCGGCATTGTTCCCGAACAAGATGTTTCCGTTGTTCCTATCCCTCCGCCCCAGATGGTTGCCAATATGAGAACCGGCAATATGGAAGCCTTCTGTGTGGGCGAACCCTGGAACGCCCAACTGGTCAATCAAGGCATCGGCTATACCGCTTTAGTAACCGGAGAACTTTGGCAAGACCACCCAGAAAAAGCTTTGGCGATGCGATCGGATTGGGTTGACAAACATCCCAAAGCAGCCAAAGCAATCTTAATGGCGGTTCAAGAAGCCCAACAGTGGTGTGAAAAGCCGGAAAATAAAGAGGAAATGTGCCAAATCGTTTCTCAGGCGAAGTGGTTCAAAGTACCAGCCACAGATATTATCGAGCGCTCCAAAGGCAATATCGACTACGGCGACGGGCGTCCCCTTGTCACCAACAGCCCTCTGCGGATGAAATTTTGGGCTGATAATGCTTCCTATCCCTACAAGAGCCACGATTTGTGGTTCTTAACTGAAAATATTCGCTGGGGCAACATTCCTGCGGACACGAATATTAAGGAAATCGTTGACAAAGTAAATCGCGAAGATTTGTGGCGAGAAGCGGCCAAAACTCTCGGTGTTGCCGCCGCCGAAATTCCCACCAGCACATCTCGCGGCATTGAAACTTTCTTTGATGGGGTCAAATTTGACCCTGACAAACCAGAGGAATACTTAAAGAGCCTAGCGATTAAGAAAGTTTAGTCGCACTCCAGGTGAGGCATCCCGCCCCATACCCCATACTCATCTTTTTTAATTACGACTGTACCCATATACCCACTTGCCCACGAGTCCATAAAAACTATGACTGCTATCAACAGAAACAGACGTTCCAGGCTGCCCCTATTTTTGCCCAAGCCAATCCGCAATTTTCTCCAAAACACTTCCCCAAAGCTGGTTAGACCCCTAATCGCTCTTGCGATCGTAATGGTGGTATGGCAAATTCTCTGTCCTCCTGGCTCAAAAGGATTGCCTGGACCGATGCAAGTGCTGGCTGACACTTGGAATCCTTATTTGATTAATCCCTTTTTTGACAACGGCGGCACCGATAAAGGTCTAGCTTTGCAAATTTTTGCCAGCTTACAGCGGGTGGCGATCGGTTTTTCCCTGTCTGCGGTGGTTGGCATCACCCTAGGCATTGTCATCGGTATTAATAAACTAATCTACGAAGCCGTAGACCCGATTTTTCAAGTGTTGCGAACCATTCCTCCCTTGGCTTGGCTGCCTATTGCCCTCGCTGCTTTTCAGCAAAGCAATCCCTCAGCTATTTTTGTCATATTTATTACTTCGATTTGGCCGATCATTATCAATACAACGGCGGGAGTTCAACAACTACCACAAGACTACCGAAATGTGGCTAGAGTTCTCCAATTATCTGGTTTTGAATATTTCTTGAATATCGTATTTCCGGCGACAGTTCCCTATATTTTTACCGGGTTGAGAATTGGCATCGGCTTGTCTTGGTTAGCAATTGTGGCAGCGGAAATGCTGGTCGGTGGCGTTGGTATCGGTTTCTTTATTTGGGATGCCTACAATAATTCTCTGATTAGTCAGATTATATTGGCGTTGGTTTATGTAGGAGTTGTCGGTTTGTTGTTGGACAGATTTGTGGCCTATATCGGTTCTATTGTGGTGCCGAAAGAACAACAAAAATAGCAAATGTTTAATGGGTAATAAATCGTAAGAAATAAAAAATGATTAATTACTCATTAGCATTAGGCAAGTAATCAATAGGCAAATTATCAATTCACTATTACTAATTATTTGGGTTAGCAATGTCAGTATTTGTTGAAGTCGATCACATTGATAAGATTTTTCGTTTGGACAACGGCGGTAGCTATATCGCACTGAAGAATATTCAATTAAAAATTAATCAAGGAGAATTTATCTCCTTAATCGGGCATTCTGGTTGTGGCAAGTCTACTCTGCTAAATATGATTGCCGGTTTGGATCAACCTTCTACCGGAGGAGTGATTCTGGAAGGGCGACAAGTAAAAGGCCCAGGTCCCGATCGCATGGTGGTGTTTCAAAATTATTCCCTGTTGCCTTGGTTGACGGTACGCCAAAATATTGGTCTGGCGGTGAATCGAGTTTTGCGACATCAGCCGAAAGGGGAAAGGCGGGGAATTGTCGAACACCATATCGATTTGGTGGGATTGCGACACGCTGCGGACAAGCGACCGGGAGAATTGTCCGGGGGGATGAAACAACGGGTGGCGATCGCCCGTGCCCTGGCAATTCGTCCGAAATTGCTGCTGCTTGATGAACCCTTCGGCGCCTTAGACGCTTTGACAAGAGGCGGTTTGCAGGAAAAATTAATGCAAATTTGCCAAGAAAGTAATGTCACTGCGATTATGGTGACGCACGATGTAGACGAAGCCTTATTGCTATCCGATCGCATCGTGATGTTGACAAATGGCCCGGAATCTCACATCGGTCGGATTTTAGAAGTTCCCATTCCTCGCCCCCGCGAACGGATGGAAGTAGTTAAGCATCCCAGCTATTACGGCTTGCGAAGTGAAATAATTGATTTCCTCAATCAGCAAAAGCGGGATAAACAACGCAAGGCAAAACAATCCAAATCGATCGCGATCGAGACCAAGAAACCCGGTTTCTTGAAGCAACCGGGTTTCTCCCAGCAGGCACAAGTCCTGGAAAAAGTTAGCCTCGATATCGGCTTTTTGCCGGTGACTGACTGCGCCCCTTTAATCGTGGCCAAAGAAAAAGGCTTTTTCCAAAAACACGGCTTAGAAAACGTCAATCTGGTTCGGGAAAAAAGCTGGCCGGCGATCGCTTCTGGGATTTCCTCTGGCAGCTTGGATGCGGCGATGATGGCGGCAGCGATGCCCCTCGCCTTGACTATCGGCATGGGCAAGCAATCTTCCAATCGACTGCCTGTTCCTGTCGTCACCGCAATGGTTCTCTCCCGCAATGGCAATGCGATTACTTTGAGCAAGCGGTTTTACCAGCAAGGGGTGCGAACTCTGGCAGATTTCAAAGCAGCGATCGCGGCAAATCCCGATCGGGTCAGTACCCTGGGTGTTCCTAACCAAGCCTCAATTCATAACTTAATCCTGCGCTACTGGCTGGCATCTGGGGGCATCGACCCGGATTTAGATGTGAATTTAACGGTGGTGCCGCCGCAGGAAATGACCGCCAATCTGAAGCAAGGGAATCTTGACGGCTATTGTGCTGGGGAGCCCTGGAACACCGGCGCTATCCAACAAGAATTGGGATTTGCGATCGCCACCGATCTGGATATTTGGCCCGGTCATCCAGAAAAAGTCTTGGGGGTGCGCGAGGAATGGGCAAATAAATATCCCGAAACTCATATCGCCCTTCTCAAAGCCTTAATGGAAGCTTGCGAATACTGCGACGATTTCCGGCACCGTTCGGAAATCGCCACAATGCTGTCTCAGCCCCAATATATCGGCGGCGATATCGGCTGCGATATCGCCTGGGTAGCGCCCGGATTCGCCGAACCCTACCACTTGGGAACCGATGCAGAACCCCAGATCCTACGGCAATACCACCAATTTCATGTGGATCATAGCAACTGTCCTGGGCGGGTCGAGGGATTATGGATTCTCACCCAACTCGCTCGCTGGGGAATTACTCCATTTCCGAAAAACTGGATTTCTGTTCTGGAACGATTGCGCCGGGTGGACTTGTACGGCGAAGCCGCCCGTCAATTAGGTTGGCCAGATACCGAACCCAATCGCCAATCATTTCAACTCTTCGATCGCATGGTGTTCAACCCTGACGATCCGATTGGCTACCTCCAGCGCCTCACCATCAAGCGCGACATTCGCATCGAAGAAGTTTTCCTCGATGCTGAAACCACTTCTGAAACCACTAAAGCTTTGTAGGGCGGTCGTCCGTTCGCTCTCGCAGTGCGGAGCACTTTAGCCTTGGCCGATGCGCCCTAACAGTCCTGCCTCCTGCCTCAACAGTTGTGCCGCCAAATGCCCCATCCCTCATCAGTCATCAATAGCCATCAATTATGCAAATCCAAACCTTACCGACAACTAACCCGACAACTAACCCTCTGGCAAGTCGCGAAGCATTTCTGGCGATCGATAACGTTTCCAAGGTTTATGACACCGCCAAAGGATCTTATCCTGTCCTGGAAAATGTCAATCTCACCGTGTCTGAAGGCGAGTTTATCTGCTTGATCGGACATTCTGGCTGTGGCAAATCCACCCTACTGAATATGGTGGCGGGTTTTCTCCACCCCAGCGAGGGAGAGGTGCGCCTACGCAACCAGCGCATCGCCAAACCTGGCCTCGATCGCATGATGGTGTTTCAAAACTATTGCCTTTTGCCTTGGAAAACGGCGTTTGAAAATGTTTACCTGGCAGTCAAGTCGGCCTATCCCAAAAAATCCCACGCTGAAAGAGTGGCGATCGCCGAAGAACACTTGGCAATGGTCGGACTCACCGAAGCCCGACACAAGCGTCCCGGACAAATGTCTGGGGGGATGAAACAGCGGGTGGCGATCGCTCGGGCTTTGGCCATTCGCCCCGAAGTCCTAATTCTCGACGAACCCTTCGGCGCCCTCGACGCCATCACCAAAGAAGAATTACAAGAAGAACTGCTGCAAATTTGGCAAGACCATCCCTGTACCGTTTTGATGATTACCCATGACATTGACGAGGCATTGTTTCTCGCGGATAAATTGGTAATGATGACTAACGGGCCTGCGGCTAAAATTGGCGAAGTGCTGGAAATCCCTTTTCCCCGTCCTCGCGTCAGAACTCAGGTCATGGACGATCCCCGTTACAAGGAACTGCGTAACAGTGCTTTGGACTTCTTGTTCCACAGGTTTGCTCACAGTGAAGAACCCGCCCCCACGATAGCGGTAAATTCCGTCAGTCCCAGTTCAGAATATGCTTCCAATGCTTCCAATGCTTCCAATGCTTCCAATGCTTCCAATGCTTCCAATGCTTTAAGAGCGTTTTCTCTCCGCAATGGCTCGATTGCTTTAGCCGCCACCGCTTCGATTTGTTTGTTGGGTTCTGTGCTTTATGCCCAGTTACAAAATAACCAGTTACAACGAGGCAATGCTGACAAGATTACCCCGGCACCGCAGGTTTCCGCACCGAGTGCGATCTCTCAAAGCGAATCGCTGCCGCCAATCGCTTCTGACCCCGCGACGCAGCCATCAGAAATAACAACTAATCAGCCAGAAACCACAGCCACACCCAGCATCTCCTCACCATCGGTGACATCTGTAACCCCAGAAATTACCGATCCGACTCAAATTTCTGAATTGAACTGGAAACTGTACGATCTCATCGACCAAAATTGGCAGCAATTCCCCACTTTCACCGAGGATTTGATTTACTTGGTCAAAGTTAACTCATCTGGGGATATCTTTAGCTACCAGCCCAGCAATCAAGCCGCATCAGACTATCTCCAAGAAACGCCTTTCCCGGATTTGGTCGATACCGCCAACCCCGCAGCCACTTCAGATTCACAAGCACCTTTGGCTTCTTTCCAAGTGGTACTCACCCCTACAGGTGAGTTGGAAGTCACGCCCGTTGTTCAACCTTGACTTATCCCCTGCATCCAGCGGGTTGTGATGTAATTCCTGTTCAGAGTCCTCCGGTTTCTCCTGAGAAACTGGAGGATATCTTTTTGATGCTTATGATTCGATTTCGACAGATTTTTTGAGAAAATGAAATGGATCTAAAGAACAATCTGAAGAAGAATAAATGATGGGCAATTTTCCCTTGACCAGTCAGAAAAAGACCAATCAGAAAAGAGTGTTGATTTTAGGGGGTACTGGAGAAGCCGCAGAATTAACGACTAAAATTGAGCAAATTCCCGGTGTAGAAGCGATCGCATCTTTTGCCGGTCGCACAGAAAAAACTAGGGCTGAAATAAACCCGGTTTCTTCAACCAACCAAAGAAACCCGGTTTCTTCAAGAAACCGGGTTTCTACTCGCACCGGGGGATTTGGCGGTGTAAATGGGTTAGTCGATTATCTGCGGCAAGAACGAATTGATATTTTAATTGATGTTACTCATCCTTTTGCTGCCCAAATTTCTTTTAATGCCGCTCAAGCAGCCGATGAATGTGGCATTCCTCGCTTAATGTTAGTCCGTCCCGCTTGGGAAAAACAGCCGGGAGACAATTGGATTTCGGTGGCAAATAATCAAGCCGCAGCAGAGGCTTTACCTGGGTTAGCCGAACGGATATTTCTCACTATTGGTCGGCAAGAACTTTCCGCTTATGCCCATTTAAAAACTATCTGGTTTTTGATGCGAATGATCGATCCACCGGCAGCAGATGTTCCCGTACCACCGGGTAAGTTACTGTTAGAAAGAGGGCCTTTTTCTTTGACACAAGAGCGATCGCTTTTGCAAGAATATCAAATCGGCGCGATCGTCAGTAAAAATAGTGGCGGGGATGCCACTTATGCCAAAATCGTCGCCGCACGAGAGTTAGGAATTCCGGTGGTAATGGTGCAACGGCCATCGGTTCCCGAAGGGGAAAAAGTGGCGGATGTAGAAAGGGTTTTAGAGTGGTTGAAGAACCGATGCTAAATGAAGAAACCGGGTTTCTCCCCCGGTTTCTGACTATGGTTTTTGTACAGTCCACTGGGTTATGGGAGCCATCGCTTTCCAGCCTAAAAACTTGCCCACAGGTTCGGCTCTTTGAATGCCAATTCTGGTTAGTTCTCCCCCTAATTGACTATGCCATTGAAATAAGATTAATTCGCTTTCTACTGTAACCGCATTGGCGACAAGACGACCGCCAGATCGCAGTGCCGACCAGCAGGTTTCAAACAATTCTGGGACGGTGATGCCACCGCCAATAAAAATCGCATCTGGTTGAGGTAAATCTTTCAGGGCAGCGGGTGCAATTCCTGCGACAATTTGCAAATCGGGAGTACCCAAGGCGCTGGCATTATCGGCAATGTATTGCAATCGGCTGGGGTGATGTTCGATCGCAATACTCCGGCAACGGCGATCGCAGCGCATCCACTCAATGCCAATAGAACCACAACCGGCACCTACGTCCCACAACAGTTGTCCAGGGTTAGGGGCTAAAGCTGTCAGGGTAATCGCCCGCACTTCTCTTTTTGTTAACTGTCCATCATGGTGATAGGCTGTGTCCGGCAGTCCGGGCAAGCGCCCAATTAGAGAAACCCGGTTTCTTGAAGAAACCGGGTTTCTTCTACAGTTAATCGCGATCGCATTCAAGTCGGCAATATCTTTGGCAATATCTTTGGCATTCCAAGATGCAGCGGTGCCTTCAATTAACCTTTCGCGCTTCCCTCCTAGATGCTCTAAAACCACCATAAGACTATCGCCAAAGCCCTGCTGAGTAAGAATTTCCGCCACAATAGCCGGAGTTTGGCCGCTCTCACTCAGGACTAAAAGTTTTGCCCCTGGATAAACCCAGGCATTCAATAAAGCCGGAGGACGACCGCATAAACTCACGGTTTCCACCTCGGTCAGGGACCACCCCAAGCGACTACAGGCCAGACTTAAGGTAGAAACCGATGGAATAATCGTGATTTCTGTCATAGGAATGTGCCGAGTCAGGGTGACGCCAATGCCATACCACATAGGATCGCCACTAGCTAAAACACAGACCCTTTGACCGCGACGGCGAATAATCTCATTCACGGAGTCTTGGATCGGCGTTCTCCAGACCAACTTTTCTCGACAATCCTCTGGGGGCAACATGGCTAAATGACGTTCACCGCCAACAATTACCGATGCCTGGGAAAGAAGACTTCGCCCCACCTGGTTTAATCCCTCTAAGCCATCTTCACCAATGCCGACAATCGATAGCCATTTCTCCATGAGATTCTCATCCTTTGTCTCTAAATGTCTCTAAATGTCTCTAAAAAAAATTTAACTTGTGCTATAGTGCTTTCACTTGTCGTTGGGAAAGTCCGGTGGGATTCCGGTACTGTGCCGCAACTGTAATCAAGAGAAAAGCCGGTTATTAGAAACCCGGTTTCTTGAAGAAACCGGGTTTCTTGGAATGCTACTTAGGCAGGCATTCTATTTTTTCCGCAAGTGAAGTCAGAACGCCAACGACAAGTTTTTTCACTCTCTGCTAGAAACTTAGTTTCTGACTACTTCTCTGCGTCGCATGGAGAAAAAAACAACTGTGAATTGGTTAGTTAAACCGAATGTTTGTCCAGGGTTATTTTACGGCACTCCTGCCCAAGATGGCTTTTTAATTCGCATCCGCACCCCTGGGGGTTGGCTGAATGCGGAACAGGTTCACGCGATCGCTAATTTGCTCGCCCGGTGGCATACTACAATACAAGTGACTAATCGGGCAAATCTGCAAATTCGTGCCGTGCAAACATCGCCCACCTTAGAAGATTTTCAAACTTTACAAAAGTTAGGATTAGCTGCCCAGAATCCGCAGATCGATCATCTGCGGAATATTATGTGTAGTCCTACCGCTGGTATTGACCCTCAAGAATTAATCGATCCTCGGCCTTTAGTCCAAGAATTAGATCATTTTATTCAGAATCATCCGGCAATTACCGCCCTGAGTCCTAAATTTAGTATTGGCATTGATAGCGGAGGTTCCGTAGGCATTGGGATGCGATCGCCCCGCCCCTGGGAACACCGCTATAACGAAATTCAGCTATCAGCAATTGCCTTAGAAAATCAACCGGAAAATCAACCGGATTTAACCCCAGGGGTTTACTATCGATTGTCCCTGGGAGGCGATCGGCAATTGGATGATACCAATGTAGTGATTAAACCAGAAAATTGTATATCCTTAGTCGCTGCCCTAGTCCAAGTTTATCTGGATTATGTACAGAAAAATCCAGAAACGACAGCTAAAAAAGGCAAAAAAAGTCGGATGAAACACTTGTTAAAAGATTGGGGCATTGCCAAATATGTTGAAAAAGTTCAGGGGCATTTAGTTTCTCATTTAGGGGGGCATCCCTTACCTCAAATTGTTACTGAATCAGTATTACCAAGTCAGCCCTATAATCATCTGGGGATTCACCACCAAAAGCAGGCCGGATTATCCTATATTGGCTTAGGTTTAAGATTAGGAAAACTAACGGCGGAGCAACTGTGGGCATTAGTAGAAATTTCAGAAACTTTTGGCAGCGGTCAGTTGCGATTAACGCCTTGGCAGACTATTTTAATTCCGAATATCCCGAATGAAAAAGTGTCAGAATTGTTGCCCAAATTGACATCATTAGGATTGTCCCCAGACCGGGGATGGGATGATGGGATTGTTGCTTGTGCGGGAAAACCTGGTTGTGCAGCAGCGGCAACTCAAACCCAAGTTCATGCTTTAATCTTGGCAGATTATTTGCGCGCTCGCTTCTCCATCAGCCCCCCCTTTGAAGGGGGGGATCAAGGGGGGGTGAATATTCATGTTACAGGTTGTCCTAAATCCTGTGCTCAACCGAGTCCAGCCGAAATTACCCTTTTAGGCACGACCATTGAGCAAAATGGCGAAATACTTGAAGGCTATGAAGTCTATGTGGGGGATGAGAAAGACTCGTTCAAGACTCAAATTTTCCAGGGCAATTTTGCGGAAATTCTTCCCAGGCTAGAAGATTTTTTGCGCCAAAATCAATTAAACTTAAAAAAATCACAGAAAAATTGGCTCGTGTAGTTGTAGGGTGCGTTAGGCGATCGCCGTAACGCACCGAAAAAAACCTCACAAAAATTTGGCTGGTTTATTTGTAGTAGTTGTAGGGTGCGTTAGGCGATCGCCGTAAGGCACCAAAACATCACAAAAATATCAATAATTTAGTATAATAAAAAATGCAGTTAATATGATTGATTACATTAAAAATGGCGAAGAAATTTATCGTAAATCTTTTGCGATAATTCGCGCTGAAGCTAAATTAGAAAAGTTATCTGAAGATTTAGCTCATGTAGCGGTTCGGCTAATTCACTCCTGTGGCATGACCGATATTGTAGAAGATTTAGCCGCGTCACCAGATGCGGTACAAGTGGGACGAAATGCCCTATCTCAGGGGGCGTCGATTCTTTGTGATTCTCAGATGGTAGCTAATGGGATTACTAAGGCTCGTTTGCCGAAAAATAATCCGATTATTTGCACTTTGAATCATCCAGAAGTTCCGGCGATCGCCAAGAAAATTAATAATACCCGGTCAGCGGCAGCTTTAGAATTTTGGCAACCTTATTTAGCCGGATCTGTGGTGGCGATTGGCAATGCACCAACGGCGCTATTTAGATTATTAGAATTGCTAGATGAAGGAGTCGCAAAACCGGCATTGATTTTAGGTTTTCCCGTGGGATTTGTAGGCGCGGCAGAATCCAAAGTCGAATTAGCCGCTAATAGTCGCGGTGTGCCATTTATTACTCTGCACGGACGCAGAGGTGGAAGTGCGATCGCGGCAGCGGCAGTCAATGCGTTAGCAAAAGAGAATGAATTATGACTGAATTAGGCAAATTAGGCAAACTTTACGGATTGGGAATTGGCCCAGGGGATCCAGAATTGCTCACCCTTAAAGCCCACCGGATTTTGACAACGGTTCCGGTGATTGCTTATCCGACTTTAGAGAATGGCAAAGTTTTCGCCCGGGGGATCGTGGCTGAATTTATTCGCCCTGACCAAATAGAAATTCCTATGCCATTGCCCTTTAGTGTGAAACGCAGTTCTCAGCCCCATTATGATATGGCTGCGGCAAATATTGCCGAACATCTCAGTGCCGGGCGAGATGTGGCCGTCTTATGTCTAGGCGATCCCATGTTATATGGCACGTTTATGTATATTTTTAATCGCTTATCGGGGGGGTTTTCCGTGGAAGTTGTACCGGGAATTTCTTCGGTAATGGCTAGTGCGGCGATGCTGGGCGTTCCTATTACTTATCGCAATGATGTATTTGCCATTATGCCTGCCACATTAGAGGCGGAAATTTTGCGTGATCGCCTATCCGTGGTCGATGCTGCTGCCATTATTAAATTAGGCAGACATTTTGCCAAAGTTCGGCAAATTCTCGATGAGTTAGGCTTGTTGGATCGCGCCCTTTATATTGAACGAGCTACCTTGCCCAATCAAAAAATTATTCCCATTCGGGAAGTCGATCCAGCAGCGGCTACCTACTGGGCTTTAATTCTGATTCCTAGCCAAACCAAACCCCAATAAAACCACATATAATGGCTCATATAATGGCTCATATAATAGCTCATATAATGGCTCGTATAATAGCTCATAGTTGGGAGAGTCTGCCAGTATGACTTATTCACCGCTGAAATCCTTAAATTCTCAGTCTACCTTCGGCAAAAATTTGCCACCTTTAGAAAATGGCGATCGCTTAATTCGTCCTGAATTTGAGCGTCGTTATCAGGCGATGCCGGGAGTCAAAAAAGCCGAATTAATCGAAGGAGTCGTTTACATGGCATCCCCATTACGTTTTAAATCCCATGCCGAACCCCACGGACGAATTATCACTTGGCTGGGAGCCTATCAAGCGGCTACACCTCAAGTGGAGATGGGCATTGAGCCAACGATTCGGTTAGATATCGACAATGAACCACAACCAGATGGGGTATTAAGAATTAGCCAAGAAAGTGGCGGCAAATCAAGTTTAACTGCCGATGGATATCTAGAGGGATCTCCAGAGTTGGTGGTAGAAATTGCCGCCAGTAGTGCCGCGATCGATTTAGCGGATAAAAAACGAGCCTATCGGCGCAGTGGTATTCAAGAATATATAGTTTGGCAAGTATTTGAGCAAAAAATTGATTGGTTTGGTTTAGAACAAGGGGATTATGTGACGTTGCCACCAAATCAACAAGGGATAATTTGCTCTAGTAAGATGTTTCCCGGATTGTGGTTAGATGTTACTGCCATTTTGTCAGGAAATATGCTGCAAGTTTTGACGACGTTACAAACAGGTATCAATTCGGCGGCGCATCAAGAATTTCTCCAGCAATTAATCGCACTCAAACCAGAATCATCAACCAGAATCATCAACCAGAATCAACCAGAATAATTATGAAATCTCCGGCTATTATCATTTTAGGAGAAACCAGTATTCCTGTGGCGCGACAAATTCAAATTTCCCTGCCAGAAGCTCAGGTTTATGGCTTAGAAAGTCGCACCCAATCCGCTGATTTTACCTATACTAAATTTGGCGAAACGGTGCGAGAGTTTTTCCAGACCGGAACCCCGATTATTGGGGTTTGTGCGGCAGGAATTTTGATTCGCACTTTAGCACCTGTTTTAAATAATAAATGGCAGGAACCGCCGGTATTAGCGATCGCCGAAGATGGCAGTGCAGTGGTGCCTTTATTGGGAGGGTTACAAGGGGTGAACGATTTGGCTCGTCAGATTGCCGAAACATTGCAAGTTTCCCCAGGGATTACTACCACAGGCTATCTTAGATTTAGAACTACTTTATTATCGCCGCCATCGGGTTATGAGTTAGTTAATCCCGATGATGCTAAGACTTTTATTTCTAATTTGTTGGCCGGGGCAACGGTGAAATTAAATGACGTAAATGGCACCGATAACTGGTTACAGGCTAACTGGCTACAAAATAGTCAGTTACCCATTTCTTCAGAAGGAACCTTAACTATTGACATTATTCCTAAAAATAACCGGGAATTGGCCAAACCGAGTCCAAATTGTTTGGTTTATTTGTGTGATGAGCAAAATCAAACTGGGGAACAGAATAAGATTCAGGGGAATTTAGCTATTGTGGGAACTGGCCCTGGGGCAATTCATTGGATGTCCCCGGAAGTGAGATTAGTGCTAGAAAAAGCTACGGACTGGGTGGGTTATAAAACTTATTTAGATTTAGTAGAACCCTTGAGAAAACCGAATATTGTTCGCCATGAGTCGGATAATCGGGTGGAACTCGATCGCGCTGAAATAGCTTTAGATTTAGCTGCCCAGGGGCGATCTGTGGTGGTGGTTTCTTCGGGAGATCCGGGAATTTATGCAATGGCTTCGGCAGTGTTTGAAGTGTTAGAAAAAAAAGCGAAACCAGAGTGGGAGGCGATCGCGATTCAAGTATGTCCAGGAATTTCCGCCATGCAAGCTGCCGCTGCGACGGTCGGTGCCCCGTTAGGCCATGATTTTTGTGCGATTTCTCTCTCGGATATTCTTAAATCTTGGGAAATTATTTCCCAAAGGATTTCCTTAGCCGCTCAAGCAGATTTGGCGATCGCCTTTTATAACCCGGTGTCTAAACAACGCACTTGGCAACTAGAAAAGGCCAAAGAGATTTTATTACAATGGCGATCGCCTAAAACTCCGGTGGTCTTAGCCCGCAATTTGGGCAGAAAAGGGCAAACTGTCACTGTGAAATTTTTAGAAGAATTAGCCGTTACCGATGCGGATATGCGAACAGTAATTTTAATTGGATCTAGTAAAACTAGGCTGATTCAGCAAGGGGATAAAAAGTGGATTTATACCCCCCGGCATTATTAACCCTGGGACTATTTTATTTTGGGCAATATTTGGGCAATTAACTCAGGGGCAATCGCACTTTGGGCAATAATTTTCCCTTGGCGATTAAACAACACTGTGCCAATTTTTAGGGCAACATTGCCATATTTATGTACATATCCTTGGGCTTTTTCACAAATGGCTTCAGCTAAAGCAGAAAACACCGGCGACTCTAATCCCTGTTCCGCTAAAATTTTATTCGCGGCATCAGCAGTTTTTGCCCCTAAAACCGCTGCTACTGCGGCCAAATTGCCCCCAGATTTCACCACCGCCGCACTAATAATTTCTAACTTGGCATCTGCCAAATGACTGGATGTGTTGAAAATCCCTCCAGCTAACTTAATTAACTTGCCTTGATAGCCGAGTAACAACACGGAATTAGCCCCCCGCAACCCCGCTTCTACTAACAATGGGCCAATCCAGTTTCCCGTCTGGGCGATCGCGCTTTCGGGAATTCCTAACTGTTGAGCGATATTCATCCCATGACTGCCAATACAAAACACTAAATCCTGATGTTTCTGGACTACAATTTGCAATTTTTCCCGCAATTCTGCCAAATGTTCTTCGGTAGAAAGAGGCTGAGAAATCCCACTGGTTCCCAACAAAGATAGCCCGGCTAAAATACCAAATGCTTCATTAGAAGTGCGTTGAGCTAACTGACGACCTTCCGGTAAAATAATTGATACCGTGACTGTTTTATTTTCAGGAATTAAAGGCAACAAATTCGCATCAAATAAGCGTCGAGCATATTGATAAATAGCCGCTTCTCCAGCGGCGGTTTTGCCTAAGCCTTCCCCAGCGGCTAAAATCAGTGGTTCTGATTCACGGGCTTGGCATTTCACATAAGCCCAAATCGGCGTATTCCGGGTTAAATCTAAATTATCTCCGGGGTCGCTAATCGTAATTGCCAAAGCGCTATTGTCGTCAATATTAGCCACTTGTTGCACGGGAATCTTAGCGCGTTCTGGTAGCAAATCCAGAGAGACTTCTGAGAGAGTTTCCAGAGGATTTTGTAAGTGTAAAAAGGCTGCTTTTGCCGCCGCAGCCGCAAAAACCGGCAGTGTATAACCTGTACGAGCCATTGTTGGGACTAAATTTATATATATTTTTTTCCGCTTAAATTATACAAAATTTTGCCTTTTTTGGCGATGTTTGGCGATTTATTTCCCGGAATTTAGCCCAGATATTTTCTCTAATTTTCCTGATGAAATTGGATTTCCTTGATTTCCATGAAAGCATATAGCAACTATGGCGTCAGGGTCAGGCCGCGATAAACTTGCTCAATGGGGAAACTGAGGTTAATACTTTTTAGTTCTACGGTATCTCCTGCTTGGTAATTAATGATAATCCATTCACCGGCATCATTTTTGTGATATAAATCCATTTCGATTCGGGTATAATTGACTAATAAATAGTCTTTTAACACGGGGTTTTTGCGATACATTCTAAACTTGCCACCTCGGTCGTAAGCTTCGGTGCTATCTGATAAAACCTCAACAATTAAACATGGATAGGTGATGTATTGAGTCGTGGTCTTATCCCGTTCGTCGCAGGTGACACTGGCATCCGGATAGGTATAGTCATTGGTTTCGACAATGTTAACCTTAATGTCCGAATTGCCCGTGATACAACCGCTACCTTCTAAATGAGCGTCGAACATGGCGGTAAACCGGATGGCAATGCGGCCATGATTCACGGTGCCGCCACTCATGGCATAGACTTGTCCATCAATATATTCATGTTTTTCTATTTGTTGTTCTTCCCAAAGGAAATACTCTTCAGGGGTGAGTTGTGGGGAATTGTCTTTGGCTGCAAT
The DNA here is from genome assembly GCF_040564635.1 of Planktothricoides raciborskii GIHE-MW2. NCBI lineage: Bacteria > Bacillati > Cyanobacteriota > Cyanophyceae > Oscillatoriales > Oscillatoriaceae > Planktothricoides > Planktothricoides raciborskii. The sequence continues at coordinate 5,591,880 of NZ_CP159837.1, read as the reverse complement.
CATAATAATTTGGTTGGTTATATAGGCTATGGTTGTTTTGGAAATGGGGACTTTTTTATGCTTGATTACTGTCCCCAGCTTTTAATTTATTATACTCGTTATTTATTGAATTGCTAATATTTTTAAGTTAATTTTTTTTAAATGATTGTGGTGATCGCAGGCGGATTTACAAAATTTATTAATTCTGCTAGATAATCTCTTGATTTCTGTAGTTATTAATGGCGCGATCGCTCCGATTACGGGTAATTTTGCTCCTTGGCTTAAGGCGATCGCGGCGATTTTCAAATCTTGTGTGCCAATCCGAATCTTTTGGGCGAGAAGGAATTGAAAACGGGCTTCTGCTTGAACATCGTAGTCCTGTGCCGTCACTTAGGCTACGTCACCGTCAGGTTCCATTTGTCGATCGATGTCTTGGCGATATGCGGCAATTTCAGCCTGTAGATCGTCAAAGGTCGGGTCGTCCTTGAACCAGCCAAATTTATCAAGCCAAGGATTTCCAGTCTGGGTTGACAGTGGAATCTCCACTTGAACGACTTCAATCTGATTGGTTAGATAGTCAAGCAGTTGGGATTTAAGGCCAGCGGTAAGCGAAGCTATCCCGGAGGGAATCGCGGCATCACGGCTATTTTCGCTCACCGTGACTTGCGGCCATTCTTTGGCACGAGCGATATATTTATCATTTTCTCGACTGAGAATCACGTCATAAATCATGGCCTAATCTCCGGCTCATTTTTAGGTGTAATATAACTCATTCGTCTCGGCAAGCGCTGATGCCAAGAGTCTATATTTCGCGTAGTTATCGGTGAGCCAGTTAGCCGATTACAGTTTAGAGCATACAGAGCAAGGTGATAACGATACGAGCTACTGCGCGATCGCGCCCCTTACTTACAAAACTTATCAAGTCTGCTAAATAACTCTCTGATTGAATTAGTTATTAATGGCGCAATTCCGCGCAAGCGCGGATCGCGAATGCGAATCCGTTTTCCGGGCAAATCAGGCTGGCTAACCCTGACTATAAGCCACACCAGAACTATATGATCTGCTTTATTTTCTGGATAATTTTAACTCGCCGCTTCTTGATTTCAGGTCGAGTCAAAATTCCCTGAGAAGGGCTGAATAATAAAGCCAGAATAAATAATCCCGAAACTGCTAAGACAATGGCCGCGCCCGAAGGCACATTTAAATAGTAACTCATATACATTCCGGCTACACTAGCGATCGCCCCAATCATCGCACCTAATCCCATCATAAGATGTAATTCTTTGACTAATAAATAAGCGGTACTAGCAGGTCCGACCAGCAAAGACACTACGAGCACCACCCCCACTGCTTGCATACTGGCGATAATCGTTAAAGTAATCGCAGAAACTAATCCCAGATGAATCCAATGCACCGGCAAGCCAATGGCTTGAGCACCCAAAGGATTAAAGGTATAAAATAGCAATTCTTTATAAAATAGTTTGACGCAGCTTAAAATTAACAGAGTAATCCAAAAAGTTCGCCCCACATCATCGGATGTCACCGCTAAAATATCGCCAAATAAAAAACTATGTAGGTCAATTTTACTTCTCATCAAGGTAATCAGCATAATTCCCAAGGCTAAAAACCCAGAAAAGACTAAGGCCATTGCCACATCAACTTTTAAGCGAGACTGAGATTGAATTACGGAAATAATCAGAGTGCTCAGGGTGCCAGATATAAAAGCCCCTACAAAAATATCGATGCCAAAATAGTAGGCGATCGCCAATCCGGGCAACACCGCATGAGCAATCACATCCCCTAGTAATCCCATGTGTTGCACAATTAAATAGCTGCCGACCACCGCACAAATCACTCCCATCATCACCGCTGTGAGCAAGGCATGACGCATAAACTCAAACTGGAGCGGTTCTATTAGCAACGAAATCATTCCTCTTTCCTCATTTGTAATAAAATTACTCCATCCCCATAAGCTAACTGAATATTTTCTTTCGTAATCACCTCTGATGGTTTTCCCGCAGCAATTAGCTGCTTATTGATTAATAAAAATTGGTCGTATTTACGAGTGACTTCTCCTAATTCATGGCCGATGACCAGTAACATTTTCCCTTGGTGTTTCAGTTCCTCAAACACATCAAACAAGATCGCCTCAGTTTTTTTATCCACCCCCACAAAGGGTTCATCAAAAAAGAATAACTCTGCCTCTTGTGCCAATGCTTGAGCTAAAAAGACGCGCTGTTGTTGTCCCCCGGATAACTCGCCAATTTGTCGTCTTCTCAATTCCCACATCCCAACTCGTTCTAAAGCCGCTGTGACGATTTCTTTTGACTGACGAGACGGAGAACGAAACCACCCAGTATGCCGAGTTCGGGCCATCATTACCACATTTTCTACGGTGATGGGATAGTCCCAATCGATTTGGGCTCGCTGTGGGACATAAGCCACTTGTGCCAACTGGGATTTTAAGGAGCGTTGCCGATATCGGACAACCCCTTGACTCGTGGGAATTAAACCCAACATCGCCTTCACCATCGTGCTTTTTCCTGCACCATTTGGGCCAATAACTCCCACCAGTTGTCCCGGTTCCAGGCAAAAGCTGACATCCTCAACCGCAGAGACTCCTTGGTAGTTGACAGCCAGATGAAAAACCTCTAACATACTGACATTAAATAAAAATGATAATCGTTATCATACTTGAATGAGGCTAAAAGTGTTACAAAGCGTTAAACTCAAAACCCTGGCGAGTTTGGCGATGGGGATGAGCTTGGCGGGCTGTGCGATCGCTTCCCAAAGACCAGAAGCCACAGAAACCGTTGTCACCGAGCCACCAGCGATCGCCCAAAATCTCCCTGAAGTGGTGGCGACAACCAGCGTGATTTGTGATTTAACTCGACAATTAGCCGCTGAAACCATCAATCTGAATTGTTTAGTGGCAGCCGGTGAAGACCCCCACCTTTATCAACCATTACCAGAAGATCGCAAAGCGATCGATCGCGCCAACCTGATTTTATATGGGGGTTATGACTTTGAACCGAGTTTAATTCGCTTAGTCAAAGCAACCAAAAATCAAGCACCCAAAATAGCCGTCCATGAGGCGGCAGTTCCTAACCCAATCATCGGCCAACCTCACGCTCATGGAAACCATGAGGAACAAGAGAAAGAAGAACATGACCATGAAAAAACAGAAAAACATTCTGCCGGGGAAACTGCACCAGATCCGCACGTTTGGCACAATGCAGAAAATGGAATTCGCATGGTAGCAGTGATTTCGGAGGCTTTAAAAAATTTGTCACCGAGTCATACTTCATTGTATGAAAGTAACGCTGCAAAAATTAAAAATGAACTTACTCAAATTCATCGGTGGATTGGCGAGTCAATTGCCACCATTCCACCGGCACAAAGGCAGTTAGTTACTACCCATGACGCCCTGGGTTATTATGTTCAAGCTTACGGGCTAAAATTTGAAGGTGCTTTATCAGGATTAAGCACCGAAGAAGCCCCCACCGCATCCCGAATCGGGGAACTCGTCCAACAAATTAAATCAGCCAGAGTTCCGACAATTTTTGCCGAAAGTAGTGTTAATCCAAGATTAATCGAACAAGTTGCTAAAGAAGCTAATGTCAAAGTTTCTGAAAAGAAATTATATGCTGATGGATTGGGTAAAGCTGGCACTCAAGCAGGTACTTATCAGAAAATGTTGAAACTGAATACGGAAGCGATCGTCCAAGGCTTAGGCGGACAGGATCAAGCTTTTCAGTTAAAACAATAGATATTTCTATAAATTATGGCAAATTTTTGTGGTTACTGGCTAATGGGATTGCCTTGTTATTGGTCAAAATATTCTTGATAATTTATTGAGACAAGCAATAACCAATAAAAAATCACCATAAAATATATTCTCTGTCAACGATTAAATCTCTTATGACAAATAAAATTGATCTAGCAATTGTTGGCGGTGGGCCTCATGCTTTAACCTTGGTGACTCACCTGCTGCAAAAACGTCCGGGAATGCGGAATAGATTTTTAGTTTTTGACCCTAATAGCCGTTGGATGTACCAATGGCAACAGCAATTTGCTGCTTTGGAAATTCCCCATTTGCGATCGCCTGCGGTTCACCATCCTGACCCAGATCCTTATGGGTTGCGTCGGTTTGCGGAGTCTCGTCCTAATGAATTATTTTCTCCTTATGACTTGCCCGGAACGCAACTATTTTGGGATTTTTGTAACGATACAATTAAACGCTGGCAATTAGAGGATAAATTTGTCCAGACAGCGATTACCTCTATCGGTGTTATCGACCAAAAAAAAGAAAAAAAAGATAATTTTCCTCAGCGGTATCGTCGCTATAAATTTTGTTTACAACATTCAAATGGAGAGGAGACGATCGCCCGTCGAGTGGTCTTAGCTACTGGGGGAGGATCGGTCAATTTACCCGACTGGGTGGCACAAATTCCGCCCAACTATCCCCCAGATAGACTATTGCATTCCCAGCAAATTGATTTGCGTTCGCTGAACTCAGCCGGGGAAAAAATAGCCGGGGAAAAAATATTAGTTATTGGCGGGGGTTTAACCTGCGGACATTTAGCTGTAGGCGCTATGAATAAAGGAGCGAAGGTGATGTTAATGTATCGCCGTCGCTTACAAGAAAAATTATTTGATGCTGACCCCGGATGGCTTGGCCCTAAATATTTAAAAGGATTTTTTCATCAAGATTGGTTCACCCGATTTCGGTTAATTCAATCCGCCCGAAATGGCGGTTCTTTAACTCCGGCAATTATGCTGCAACTCAATCGCAGACAGCGGGAAGGCAACCTAGAAATTTATCAAGAATGTCAGATTGTCAAAGCTTCATGGCAGGGCGATCGCTGGCAAGTTCTTTGTGACGATGGCAATCACTATGAATGCGATCGCATTTGGTTAGGCACCGGCACTCGCTTAGATGCCTTAACCCATCCATTACTCCGAGAAATTTTCGCCAATTTTCCCACAGAAATGATTCACGGTTTACCCGTACTCGATAGACATTTACGCATCCCTGGTTTACCCCTATTCTTAATGGGAAGTTTAGCCGCATTGCAAGTCGGCCCCGTCGCCCGCAACTTATCAGGAGCAAGAATGGCTAGTCAAAAAATTGTTGATGGTTTGTGAAGTTTTAATCTGAAAGCTTAATTAACATATAACTAAAATGACAGATATTTTTACTGCTTCTAATTATCCGGCTTTAGAGCGAATTGTCCAACGGTTTCAACGGCTTTCTGAACCCAAGCAAAAATATGAACAACTAATTTATTATGCCAAGCGTCTGCCTAAATTTTCGGAAATTGATAGAATTCCAGAAAACAAGGTTCCGGGATGTACTTCTCTGGTTTATATCACCGCCAAACTTGACCAGGGAAAAGTTGTATTTCAAGGAGATGCTGACTCGCAGATTGTTAAAGGATTAGTAGGCGTATTAGTTGAAGGATTAAGCGGATTAACCCCAGCGCAAATAGGGCAAATTTCCCCAGATTTTATTGTGGATACGGGGTTAAATATCAGCTTAACTCCTTCTCGGACTAACGGATTTTATCAAATTCTGCAAATGATGAAAATCAAAGCGTCATGTCTGTAGTCTGTAGGGTGGGCAATGGCCACGATCGCCCTAAGTCAAACACGATCATTTTTATTCAACAAAGAGGTTATATGACTACCAAATCTCAGACAAATTTATTACCCGTCACCGTAATCACTGGCTATCTAGGAGCGGGTAAAACCACCTTATTAAACCGGATATTAACATTAGAACATGGTAAAAAAGTAGCGGTAATTGTCAACGAATTTGGCGAAGTAGGTATTGATAATCAGCTAGTAATTAATGCTGAAGAGGAAATATTTGAAATGAACAACGGCTGTATTTGCTGTACAGTCCGTGGTGACTTAATTCGCATCATTGGTAACTTAATGAAGCGGCGGAATAAGTTCGATCGTCTCGTGATTGAAACTACAGGTTTAGCCGACCCAGCCCCAGTGATTCAAACTTTTTTTGTGGATGAAGACCTGCAAAGTAAACTGGCTCTGGATGCGGTGGTGACGGTGGTGGATGCTAAACATATTTGGCAGCATTGGTCAGCGGATGAAGCTCAAGAACAAATCGCCTTTGCGGATGTAATTTTGCTGAACAAAACGGATTTGGTCGTGACCGCAGAATTAGACGAACTGGAAAAGCGCATCAAAGGCATAAATGCAATGGCCAAAATTTATCGCACCCACTTATCGCAGCAAGAAATCGAGATGAATGCCTTATTAGGAGTGCAAGCATTTGACTTGAATCGGGCTTTAGAAATTGACCCAGAATTCTTAAATGAAAATGCCCATGAACATGATGAAACTGTGGGGTCAGTTGCCCTGGTAGAGTCTGGGGCATTAGATGGAGAAAAACTGAATGCTTGGATTGGGGATTTATTGCGGAATCAAGGGCAGGATATTTTTCGGATGAAAGGGATTCTCAATATTGCTGGGGAAGATTTTCGCTTTGTGTTTCAGGGAGTCCATATGCTATTTGATGGCAAACCCGATCGCCCTTGGCATTCTGGGGAAACGCGCAAAAATGAACTGGTTTTCATTGGTCGAAATTTAAATGAAACTCAATTAAAAGAGGATTTTCGCCAATGTCTAGTTTAGGGGGAAAGAAAAAGAGCCGTAGACCGCAAAAACTGCTGGAAAAATCCTCTCAACAGATGCTTTCCGATTACGTCACTGGGGTGGTTTGGTCTAGTGATGGCAAGACTTTGGCAGCGAGTTCTGCCGCTGGTGAAGTGATTTTATGGCAAGGCAACAATTCGATTTCAATCTTGCAAGAGCCAATAGAAAGCTCGATTGATTGCCTATCTTTTTCTCACGATGGGAAATACCTCGCCGCTGGTGGACAAAATGGCCAGGTGAAAATATGGTATTTGCCAACCAAAGAGTTAGTTACCACCTTAGAAAATGCCCCGGCTTGGGTTGACCAATTGGCTTGGAGTTGTAGTTGTCATCAATTGGCGTTTAGTCTGGGTCGTTCTGTGCAAGTCTGGGATCTGGATACTCAGGCAGTGGTGACTACTCTAAATTTTGAAGCCTCTTCGGTTTTCAGTTTGGCTTGGCATCCGATCGCCGCATATTTGGCGATCGCCGGTTATCAAGGGGTAAAAATTTGGTGCGGTGAAGATTGGCATGATGACCCATATCTTTTATCCATTCCATCCGCTAGTCAAGCGATCGCCTGGTCGCCCGATGGTAAATACCTGGCTTGTGGCAACCTGGATCAAACTTTGGCGGTGGTGGAATGGGGCAATCCTCACCCTTGGGTGATGCGCGGATTTCCTGGCAAAGTCCGATCTCTAGCCTGGTCAAATCTCAAGACTGTCTTGGGGGCGCCTTTACTTGCCGCCGCCAGTACCCAAAGTGCGATCGTCTGGGAAAAGCAATGGCAAGAGGCGGATGGATGGGAAGCTTGGGAGTTAGAGGGACATACGGAAACGGTGACGGCGATCGCCTTTAGTCCCGATCGCTTCCTCCTTGCCTCCGCATCGGAAGATGGCCGCGTCTGCTTATGGGACTCTGCCGAGGAATTAGTGCAAATCCTCTCCGGGGCTGATGATGGTTTTTCTTGTCTTGCGTGGCAACCCCAGGGACAATTTTTGGCCGCTGGGGGACAGAATGGCGAGTTATTAATTTGGGCAAAATCCATTGCTGGGCAAGGGTTTGGCTAAAAATCCAGCGATTGATCGTCGAAGTGATATGGTATCGTAAGAATGATAATGATTTTCATTTTTACTTATGACCCTCACCGAATCCCTCACCCTGGAAAATCCCACTACCGCATCCCCCAGTCTGCCCCCACAAACCACAGACCAAACCATAGGACAAACCACAAAAACCACAACCACCACCATGCGTCCCCGACGGTTACGGCGCACCGAAACCTTGCGACGCATGGTACGAGAACATCACCTCCAAGTGGAAGACTTAATCTATCCCCTATTTGTGATGGACGGAGTTGGACAGCGGGAAGAAGTGCCTTCCATGCCCGGTTGCTATCGTTACACCCTGGACTTACTATTGCCAGAAGTGCAACAAGCCTACCAGCTAGGAATTGGCGCGATCGCTCTTTTTCCCCTCATTCCCCACCACCAAAAAGACAACGCCGGCACCGAAAGCTACAATCCGAATGGCCTAATTCCCCGTACCGTCCGCGCAATTAAACAAGCGGTTCCCGATATTCTGGTGATTACCGATGTGGCCTTGGATCCCTATAGCAGCGAAGGACACGATGGCATTGTCCAAGATGGCCAAATTCTCAACGATGAAACCGTTGCCGTATTAGTCAAACAAGCCTTAGTCCAAGCGGAAGCGGGAGCGGATTTTGTCGCTCCTTCCGACATGATGGATGGTCGCGTGGGCGCCATTCGCCAAGCCTTAGATGCTCAAGGTTGGATTAATGTAGGGATTCTGGCTTATTCCGCTAAATATGCGTCCGCTTACTACGGCCCTTTCCGGGATGCCCTGGACTCAGCCCCGAAATTTGGGGACAAAAAAACCTATCAAATGGATGCCGCAAATGCCAAAGAAGCGATTAAAGAAGTGGACTTAGATATTGCCGAAGGCGCTGATATGGTCATGGTTAAACCAGCCCTGGCTTATTTAGATATTATTTGTCGGATTAAACACCATACAAATTTACCTGTTGCCGCTTATAACGTTAGTGGTGAATATGCCATGATTAAAGCTGCTGCGGCACAGGGTTGGATTGATGAGAAAAAAGTCATTTTAGAAACCCTGACCAGTATGAAACGAGCCGGGGCAGATTTGATTTTAACTTATTTTGCCAAAGACGTAGCTTTGATGTTGAAATAATTTGCTTTCTTCGGTGGGTAGGAATACCCCAATGCCTATAAGGGCGAAGCATTCGGGTAATGGTATTAACTCTGAAACAGGAGATTTATTGCCCGGTAAGCGAAGCTATGCCGTCAGGCTTTATGCTTCGCCCCTACAGGAGGCAAATATGGGATGCTAACTGCCCACGTTAGACATTGCTCATCTACCTAATTGTTTGATTTATTGCTCACATTACCACCAACAATAATTTATGTTAAAAAATCAAAATCACCAGGAAACCACCAGTCAACCAGCAACTATGGACATTCCTAAACGAGGAATGCCGGTGACAATTATCACGGGTTTTTTAGGCAGTGGTAAAACTACTTTACTCAACCATATTCTCTGCAACTCTCAGGATTTAAAAGTCGCCGTATTGGTGAATGAATTTGGGGATATCAATATCGATAGTCAATTATTGGTATCTATCGATGAAGATATGGTAGAATTAAGTAATGGCTGTATTTGCTGTACGATTAATGATGGCTTAGTGGATGCAGTTTATCGGGTATTAGAACAAGACCGGGTGGATTATTTGGTGATTGAAACCACTGGCATCGCCGATCCTTTACCCATCGCCCTCACGTTTTTAGGCACTGAATTACGGGATTTAACTCATTTAGACTCGATTATTACTGTAGTCGATGCGGAAACATTTACCGAGGAACATTTTGAAAGTGAAGCAGCATTTAAGCAAGTGGCTTATGCGGATATCACTATATTAAATAAAGTCGATTTAGTCCCCCGTTCAAAGGTGGAAGAGTTAGAACAATATATCAAAACGGTGAAACGGGGAGCGAGAATTTTACATAGTGAATATGGTCAGGTGCCATTGCCACTAATTTTAGATGTGGATTTAACTAAGTTAGACATTTATCAAGAATTTTTGGTCGAAGACAACCAAGAGGATGACCATCACCATGAACATGACCATGAACACCATCACCATGAACATGACCATGAACACCATCACTATCATTCCCATCACTATCATTCCCATCACTTAGAAAATGATGGATTTGTCTCGGTATCTTACGAGAGTGATCGGCCTTTTAGTGTGAAGAAATTTGAAATATTTCTTCAAGAACAATTACCCCAGGAAGTATTCCGGGCAAAAGGCATTCTCTGGTTTAGTGAGAGCGAATTACGGCATATTTTTCAACTCAGCGGGCCACGTTTCGACATCGATGATACAGAGTGGCAGACTCCGCCAAAAAACCAGATTATTTTTATTGGGCGTCATTTGCCAACCCAGCAAATTCGTCAACAATTAACTGAATGCCTTGACTGAAATAAGTCTTAATTTAGTCATGAAAATCCGGTTATTATCCGGTTATTATCGGGGCATTTTCTACGATATCATACCAATTTATCTTGACACTCTCATTCTTATACAGCGGTTTGTTATACAGCGGTTTTCTGCTGAATAGATCCCAGAGCATATGTAGGGTGTATCTTCGATTTGTGGTTTACCAATCTAAAAACCGCTGTAATCACTTAGTTATAATGAGTGCATCACCCCCCCCCTCTAACCCCATTATTAAGAGGGAATTGAAGGGGGATATCTTCTATGTCAAAAAGTAAAATTTTAAGAGTAAGGCTATTTGACGAGGAGTGGACTCTTGCTTCAGGGCGACAGCATTCGGGCAGTTAATTATCGATTTTCACAGTAAACATTTTTACCCGAAAGATCGTGATGTTAAAGCGCTAAGTATTTAGGCTACAAACTCTCCGCAAGGTTATTCGTGATTACATTAAGGGTTGACCTAGAGTGGGCTTCCCTCTGTCGAACCTCGTTACCCCAGACTTAGACTGGGAATGAGCAATTTATCTCACCGCAGAAGCCAGGAAGCTCTAACGTGAGACCTCTGGCAACGTAGCAACAGATTTAAGATAGACTTAGCGATCGCCACAACCACCACTTAATCTTTTTGTAATCTTGTTGTTGGTGTAAAAATATACGAATGCCGATCGCAAGCATATGGCTTGTCCCAGAAGCACCCCTGCACCAGAAGCACCCCTGCTTCATGGGTCAGATTTGCACCGACAGATGAAAAAATCATAAGATCCATTGATCAAAACCGACGATCAGGGACTTGCCACTTTACAATAAACTCTGGTAAGCCCGGATAGAAGATAAGAAGGTAAGACATGGCATCCATCCGCGAGTTACATAAACAACTCATTCAAAAAGAACGCTCTGCTGTTGAAATTGCTCAAGAAAGTTTAGACCGGATTTCCAAGCTGGAACCGAAAATCCGTAGTTTCCTGGTGGTGACGCCAGAAAAAGCCTTAGCACAAGCCCGCCTGGTGGATGCCAAAATTGCCGCCGGGGAGGAAATTGGACTGCTGGCAGGAATTCCTATTGCCATTAAAGATAATATGTGTACCAAGGGAATTCGGACTACTTGTGGTTCCCGGATTTTGGAAAGTTATGTCCCCCCTTATGAGTCCACCGTGACCCAAAAACTGGCGGAAGCTGGGGCGGTGATGATGGGTAAAACCAATATGGATGAGTTTGCGATGGGCAGTTCTACGGAAACTTCTGCCTATCAATTAACCGCTAATCCGTGGGATTTAGAACGAGTTCCGGGGGGGTCTTCCGGGGGATCGGCTGCTGCGGTGGCGTCAGGAGAATGCCCGATCGCCCTGGGTTCTGATACCGGGGGTTCAATCCGCCAACCGGCCTCTTTTTGCGGGGTGGTGGGCTTGAAACCCACTTATGGTCTGGTGTCTCGGTTCGGCTTGGTGGCTTATGCTTCATCCTTGGATCAAATTGGCCCGTTTGGTCGGACCGTGGAAGATACGGCGATTTTATTACAGGCGATCGCTGGTTATGACCCCAAAGATGCCACGAGTCTCAACGTGAAAATTCCCGACTATGTTCACGGGATCAGACCGAATTTAAAACCCAAAGGTCAACTGCGAATTGGCATCATTCAAGAAACTTTAGGGGAAGGAATCGATCCAGAAGTTGCCAGTACGGTGACGAAGGCGATCGAGGTTTTCCAAGATTTAGGGGCGGAAATTCAAGTAGTTTCTTGTCCGCGATTTCGGTATGGTTTACCCACCTACTACATTCTTGCCCCATCAGAAGCATCGGCCAACCTTGCCAGATATGATGGGGTCAAATATGGTTTCCGGGCCGACGATGCCGAAAACTTAATCGAAATGTATGGCAAAACTCGCGCTGCTGGATTTGGTCCCGAAGTCAAACGCCGGATTATGATTGGCACTTATACTTTATCTGCGGGATATTACGACGCTTACTATCTCAAAGCCCAAAAAGTTCGGACTCTAATTAAAGAAGATTTCGATCGCGCTTTTGCCCAAGTGGATGTCTTAGTTTGTCCCACTTCGCCAACTACGGCGTTTAAAGCTGGGGAAAAAATGAACGATCCCCTAAGTATGTATCTTTCTGACTTAATGACTATTCCCGTTAATTTAGCTGGTTTACCTGCATTAAGTCTTCCCTGTGGTTTTGATAAAAAAGGACTACCTATTGGGATTCAATTAATCAGCAATGTTTTAAAAGAAGATTTGCTGTTGCGGGTTGCTTATGCTTATGAACAAGCTACGGATTGGACTCAATACGAAGCCAAATTAGATTAACTGTTAGTGGTTATTTGTTCTTGGTTGTTAGTGGGTAGGGATTCTTTTCTTGGTTGTTAGTTCTTGGTTGTTAGTTATTAGCGATTGTTTATGTGTCCCTAATTCTTAGTCCGCGATCGTCAAACAAAGGACTAACAACTAACAACTAACAACTAACAACTAACAACCAAAAACGAATAACCAATCATCCATTTTATTAATGAGCAAACCATGCAATTCTGGGTAAAAATTTTAGTGGCTCTGGGGACTTTGTTGGCAGTTCTATATCTGAGTGCTTGTCTGTTTTTATTTGTTAGACAGAATAGGTTTATCTTTTTCCCGTCACGGGAGATATCTACAATTCCCAGTGACCTCCAAATGGACTATCAAGAAGTGTGGTTGCCGGTGATTTCTGAGGAAAATCAATCAGCATCAACTACGGAAAAAGTTCATGGTTGGTGGATACCGGCAGCGGCTGAGAATCGCAGCCCAATGAAATCAGAATGGGTGCTGCTTTTCCTGCATGGCAATGCTGATAATATTAGCGAGAATCTTAAGCATAGTAACCGATTTCATCAGTTGGGTTTTTCGGTCTTTATGGTAGATTATCGGGGATATGGTCTATCCCAAGGCAAGTTTCCCACAGAATCAACAGTTTATGAAGATGTGGAAACCGCCTGGAATTATTTGGTGAATCAACGGGGAATTCCCCCAGAAAAAATTGTGATTTATGGTCATTCTTTAGGGGGCGCGATCGCTATTGATCTAGCCAGTCGCAAACCGAATGCGGCTGGGGCAATTATTGAAGCTTCTTTTACTTCCATGCGGGATATGGTGGATTATCAATATCCTCATTTTAATATCTTCCCGATTGACTGGATTCTGACTCATCGCTTTGACTCAATTAGTAAAGTAAAAGATTTAAAAATGCCGATTCTTTTTACTCACGGAACTGCCGATGAAACTGTCCCCAATTCTATGAGTCAAGAGTTATTTGATGCTGCCAATGAGCCGAAGAAATTATTCATTGTCCCCACTGCGGATCATAATAATATCGCCAGGGTCAGCGGGGAAAAATATTTTGAAACCATTCGGGAATTTATGAAATTAGTTGACTATAATTAATCGACAACGAAGCATAATGAATAAAGAATAACCAAAAACCAACATTCCCATGATATAAATATACCGGGGAGGGCGAAGCATTCGCGGATAAATCTGTCATTTGAACCGATAAATTTTCTGCGCGGTAAGCGAAGCCATGCCAAAGGCTATATGCTTCGCCCCTACAGAAGAATAATGAACAACCAACAACCAACAACAACCAACAAACAACAACCAACAACCAATAAAATTATGTCTTTGATATAGCGCGTCTAAATCAGTTTGCAAATAAACCCTCACGATGGCGGGCCGTCGGCGGCCCAGAAGGGGAGAGGGGAGCCGATTTGTCACATTCATTTAGACTCGCTATATAAATATACTGGGGAGGGCGAAGCATTCGCGGATAAATTTGTCATTTGAACCGATAAATTGTCTGCGCGGTAAGCGAAGCCATGCCAAAGGCTATATGCTTCGCCCCTACAGAAGAATAATGAATAAACAACAACCAACAACAACCAACAAACAACAACCAACAACCAATAAAATTATGTCTTTGATATAGCGCGTCTAAATCAGTTTGCAAATAAACCCTCACGATGGCGGGCTGTCGGCGGCCCAGAAGGGGAGAGGGGAGCCGATTTGTCACATTCATTTAGACTCGCTATATAAATATACTGGGGAGGGCGAAGCATTCGCGGATAAATTTGTCATTTGAACCGATAAATTGTCTGCGCGGTAAGCGAAGCCATGCCAAAGGCTATATGCTTCGCCCCTACAGAAGAATAATGAATAAACAATACCTAATCACGAACATTTCCATGATATAAATATACTGGGGAGGGCGAAGCATTCGCGGATAAATTTGTCATTTGAACCGATAAATTGTCTGCGCGGTAAGCAAAGCCATGCCAAAGGCTATATGCTTCGCCCCTACCCAACAACCAACCAACAACAAACAACAACCAACAACCAACAACCAACAACCAACAACCAACAACCAACAACCAACAACCAATAAAATTATGTCTTTGATACAAATATACTGGGGAGGGCGAAGCATTCGCGGATAAATTTGTCATTTGAACCGATAAATTGTCTGCGCGAATGCTTCGCCCCTACCCAACAACCAACCAACAACAACCAACAACCAACAACCAACCAACAACCAATAAAATTATGTCTTTTGCTGGTTTACACATTCATACCGATTACAGTTTACTTGATGGGGCTTCTCAAGTCCCCCAATTAGTTGCCAAAGCCATTGAGTTAGAAATGCCCGCGATCGCCCTGACGGATCATGGGGTGATGTATGGGGCGATCGACCTGATTAAAACTTGCCGGGGTAAAAGTATTAAGCCCATTATTGGCAATGAAATGTATGTGATTAATGGGCCATTGGGTACGACCCAGAAAGTTCGCAAATATCATCAAGTGGTTTTAGCCAAAAATACCCAAGGTTATAAAAACTTAGTCAAGTTAACCACCGAATCTCATTTAAATGGAATGCAGGGAAAAGGCATTTTTGCTCGACCCTGTATTAATAAAGAGTTATTGCAAAAATATCACGATGATTTAATCGTGACTAGCGGCTGTTTGGGTGGAGAAGTTCCCCAAAATATTTTACAAGGGAAATTAGCAGAAGCCAGGGAAATCGTCAAATGGTATAAAGAAGTTTTTGGGGATGATTATTATTTAGAAATCCAAGACCACGGCTATCAAGAAGACCGAATTGTCAATGTGGAACTGGTGAAAATATCCCGCGAACTAAATGTAAAAATTGTGGCGACTAACGACTCCCATTTTATTTCTTGTAATGATGTGGAAGCCCACGATGCTTTGATTTGTATTAATACCCAAAAGCTGATTAGTGAAGAAAAGCGAATGCGCTATAGCGGGACTGAATATTTAAAGTCCGCTGAAGAGATGAAACATTTATTTCGCGATCATTTGCCCGATGATGTGATTGCTGACGCGATCGCGAATACCGTAGAAGTAGCGAATAAAATTGAAGAGTATAAAGTGTTAGGGGAACCGCGCATCCCTGATTTTCCTGTCCCCTCCGGTCACACTGCCGATACTTATGTGGAAGAAATTGCTTGGCAAGGACTTCTAGACCGCTTAAATGCCAAGACGCGATCGGAAATTCCTCCGGTTTATCGAGAACGGCTAGAATATGAGCTAAAAATGATTGAACGGATGGGATTTTCCACTTATTTTTTAGTAGTTTGGGACTATATTAAATTTGCCAGAGATAATCATATTCCCGTAGGGCCAGGAAGAGGATCCGCTGCGGGTTCTTTGGTCGCTTATACGATGGGAATTACCAATATTGACCCGGTGCATCATGGGTTATTATTCGAGCGATTTCTCAATCCCGAACGGAAGTCAATGCCGGATATTGATACGGACTTTTGTATTGAAAAACGCGATCGCGTGATTCAATATGTCACCGAAAGATATGGGGAAGATCGGGTTGCCCAGATTATCACTTTTAACCGCATGACCTCGAAAGCGGTGTTAAAAGATGTAGCCAGAGTTTTGGGCGTTCCTTATAAGAAAGCCGATGAAATGGCGAAAATGATTCCCGTTGCGCGGGGCAAACCGGCGAAACTTTCGGTGATGATTTCTGATGATACCCCCGAACCGAAATTTAAAGAAGCCTACGAAACAGAAATTATTCCCTTAAAGAACGATCAAGATGTAGAAATTGGCAGCATTTCCGTGCGGCAATGGTTGGATATGGCGATCAGAATTGAAGGCACCAACAAAACTTTTGGGGTTCATGCTGCCGGGGTGGTGATTTCCGCGCAACCCCTGGATGAAATTGTGCCGTTACAACGGAATAATGAAGGGGCAGTGATTACCCAGTATTCTATGGAAAATCTGGAATCTCTGGGTTTGTTAAAGATGGACTTTTTGGGTTTGAAAAATCTCACCACGATTGAGAAAACCCTAGATTATATTGAGAAAAAAACCGGGGAAAGACTAGACCCATATAATTTTCCTGCCCAGGAAAGAAAAGCACAAGAAATTATTAAACGCACGGGGGAACAAAGGTTTCCTAAAGATGTTGGCGAAACCTATCATTTGTTTGAAAAAGGGGATTTAGAAGGTATTTTTCAGTTGGAATCTGAAGGAATGCGGCAAATTGTGCGGGATTTAAAACCTTCTTGTATTGAGGATATTTCCTCGATTTTGGCTTTATATCGTCCGGGGCCTTTGGATGCCGGTCTGATTCCCAAGTTTATTCACCGCAAGCATGGTGAAGAGGCGATCGTTTACGATCATAAGCTATTAGAACCTATCTTAGAAGAAACCTACGCGGTGATGGTTTATCAAGAGCAAATTATGAAAATTGCTCAAGATTTAGCGGGCTATTCTTTGGGTCAAGCGGACTTATTGCGACGGGCAATGGGTAAGAAAAAAGTCTCGGAAATGCAGAAGCATCGGGAGATTTTTGTGGATGGTTCTACTAAGAATGGGGTGCCGCATAAAGTGGCAGAAGCTTTATTCGATCAAATGGTATTGTTTGCCGAATATTGCTTAACTTATGAGACGGAAATTATGACGGTGGAATATGGATCGCTGCCGATTGGCAAAATTGTGGAAAATCAAATTGACTGTACGGTTTATACAGTGGATGCCAATGGCTTTGTTTATACACAGGCGATCGCGCAATGGCACGATCGCGGCACTCAAGAAGTGTTTGAATATCTGCTAGAAGATGGCAGCGTAATTCGGGCAACAAAAGACCATAAATTTATGACCGAAGATGGGCAAATGTTGCCGATTGATGAAATTTTCCATCAAAACCTTGATTTGAAGCAGGTGCAAGTATAAACCAGAAAGTTCAATCCCCCGACTTGTTTCGTGGCAGTTTGTATTGTTTAATGGATAAAATTGATCGTTGAAATTGATGATTGTTTGGGAAGGTCTGATGACATTGACAGAATTACAAAAACAAGCGTTAGAATTACCCATTGGAGATCGCTGGCGTTTAGTACAGTCCTTGTTAAGTTCAATTCAACAAGAAACGTTAGCTTCTAATTCTCCGGATCCAAATGTCCATGATTTGAAAATGCTCGATCCCTGGACTCAAAGCCTAATTGGTGTCATTCAGTTAGACTCCCAAGAGCCTAAAGACTCTTATGTGGACTACCTGGAGGAGAAATACAGTTGAAGCGAAAGAAACCGGGTTTCTATCAGAAATGTCTGCCTCCCCACCAAAACCTACATAGAAACCCGGTTTCTGGGTGATGTTTTACTCGATGTTTTAGCTGGAAGACAGCCATTTGTTGTTGCCTCTGCACAGGCATTGAATGTCGTGACACAAATGCAAGTGCAAGGGTATGTTTCAGGTCATGCTGTCACCAATATTTTCTATATTTTGCGTCGTCAAGTTGGCAGTGAAACAGCACGTCAGCTTTTATCAAGGTTATTACAGCATCTTCAGGTTGCTAGTGTAACCGATCGGGTGATTAGGGCTGCATTGCAAAGCTCTACGGCGGACTTTGAAGATGCTGTGACGATTTCTGCGGCAAATGCCGCAGAAGTAGAAGTTATTGTGACCCGAAATATACCTGATTTTGAGGCTTCCATCATTCCCGCAGTATCACCAGAAGAATTTTTGCTGATGCCCCTGGAACAGATAGATTAACGTTGAAATTTTTGAGCATCATCTGGATTTAACCCAGACAAAACAAGGCATGGATTAAATTATCAAGATTCATTTTTGTAGGGTGGGCAGGAAGTGGAGCAGATGGAATATTGCATAGCCTGTAAGCTCTAGGCTGCCCACCCTACATAACTACGAAAAAACAACAAATGTTAAAATCCACCTTAAAATAAAGACCCAACCAAACAGCGAAACTCTGGTAAAAGAGGGCTGGTGAGTTCATCAGTAGCAAATAAAGTCAGGACTCGCTCTAAAATTGCGCGATCGCGGCGATATACTTCAATTTGTTGCTGCTGATAGTCAACAATCCAATATTCTTGGACACCTTGGACAGAATATAATTTTAACTTGGTTTTCTTGTCTCGCTCCTTATCTTTCTCGGTTTGAGAAAGCACTTCTACGATCAATTCTGGCGCACCTGTGAGATGTCCCGCATCATCCAATAGATCGGCTAATCTCTGATTGCTAATCCATACTACATCGGGGATGACATGATCGCTTTCTGAAAATATAATGCCAGGGCTCATAACTGCTTGACCTAAACCATTTTGTTCTGACCATAGGTATAATTCAGTTACAATTGCACCGGCAGCCTCTTGGTGATTCCAGTGGGGCGATCGTGTCACAAATAACTCTCCATCAATAATCTCATAGCGATTCCCATTGTCAGGAAATCCGTCTAAATCAGAAATTGTCCAACGGACTTGTTTAGTGGCAGTTTGCATCATTGCCATCACGATTGTATGAGTTCCCCTTTATTATAACTATTTTCTCAATCCGGGGGCGATTCCCTTCGGGATAGCTTCGCTTCACGCGCTTTGGGGAGATATGCTGTCAGGGCGATCGGTTCAGTCCTATAATATTTCAGGACAAAATATCATAACCATTACTTAAAACCAAATTTATGATAAACTATTAGTAGCAGCACAACCAGAAATGAGAAAATGCGATCGCTGTTAAGTTGACTTCCAGAATAAACCTTTTTAATTCTCCATCGCCCGGAAAACATCAAGCCAATTGTTAAAACTATATCCCGAAAAGGAGCCAATTATGAGTCAAGTATTGAACTTAGAAATTCCCGAAGAAATTTACCAGCCTTTGGTAGAAATTGCCCAACGCCGTGGACAGTCTCCAGAAGAGTTCACGCTTCAATGGTTAATGGTTTCTATCCAACATTTTACCGACGATCCTCTGGAACCATTGATCGGTTCAGTTCAAAGTAATATGCCAGACTGGACAGAACACCATGACCATTACTTGGGAGAAAATTTATTGAAAACTGAAGGAAATATTTAAATGTCAAAACTTTTTGTAGATACGTCTGGTTGGGGAAACTTAGTTGATAGATCCCAACCGTTTCATCCTCTAGCTGCAACTCTCTACCGACTTGCCCGCCAACAAAATCACAAAATTATTACCACTAATTACATCATGGCTGAACTGGTCGCATTACTAACCAGTCCCTTACGACTTACAAGACCTCAAGTTATTACGTTTGTTGAAAGCTTAAGACAATCTCCCTACATTGAAATATTACATATTGACGCTGAAACAGATACTAAAGCATGGCAATTGTTGAGCAGTCGAGAAGACAAAAACTGGAGTTTAGTTGACTGTTCTAGTTTTGTGGTTATGCAACAAAAAAATATTACCGAAGCACTCACCAATGATTATCATTTTGAGCAAGCGGGTTTTGTCCGACTTCTCAAATAGTTGAAACTCAATCAAAACCGGCTGGCGCTGAGTACCGGGTTATTTGCACTAGGTTATTTTCTGTTCATTAACCAGGTTTTTAGCATTTTATTGGCTGACCTACGGCAGGAATTAAGGCTATTAATGTCCGTTAGATTTTTTAATTAATCGATCGCTCTCATCCCCTCCATCCTTTGATCGAGTAAGCTTGAGGCAATAGACATCTCCAAAAATCAGATATAAAGCCTTGATCAGGCTGGAGTGACAGGCAATTATTGGAGATGTCTAATAGTTTGTTTTCATGTATGTGACGGTGTAACTGTACAGACTGATGTATCTCGACGAGATTCTGTAATAACTGGTGCTAAGTTTCTGCTAAGATCCCGAACTAAGATAGGACTAAGTTTTTCTCGTAGCTCTAATAAGTTATCTAAGCTAAAGCTGTGACTCAGCCAAAATGCTGCTTGCCGAGGAGAACGCAATAAAATACCTTCACGTCGCGCATACTCGCGTGCAGAGTCCTTAAATTCAGCACTTGCAACCACGGCATAGCATACAGCTAGACCATCTGCCGAATTACCTTTTCCTAATGCTCCTAAATATTCGGCAAACAGTCCTGTTCGCTTCATATCTTGAAATTTTGCCACTTCTAACTGTATAGCCTCTTTAGTGATTTCCTGTAAACTCGTCCGCGCTTGTACAAAAACACACAATGAGCGGATAGAACCTGATGGAACTAGACCTATGCAGTCTACACCCCCATCCCCACTTCCATCAGTAATAATAATGGGATCACAGCCAGCTAACTGTAGCAAACAAGCAGGAACCAGTAAAAATTCCTGGGGTGTTAGGGATGCGACAAACTCATATACACCAGGAAAATCTTGGCAAAAACCTTGCATTCCTAATACTGACTCATAGTTACGGTGTTTAAATGTTAGAAATGTTGATGGAGAACTGCTTTCCACAAGGGGACGTGGAAGACCTAAGAGATCCCACTCCCTGAGTTCTTTCTCCAGTTCTTGAAGCAACAATTTTACCCAATCCTCAGCTAACTCTGTGGATTGTAAAGATGAAAATCCTGCCTGCTGTAACTTGTTCCTTAGAAAGCGTTCTAAATTAACAACTTCTTTATCCTGGTAAGCATCAGCTAGATTAGCTGCGGCTTCTCGAACAATTTTAGCAACTTTCTTCATGTTTTGCTTTTCCCTTCTAGTAGACTCAGGGTTTGATTAACATAATTACGAAGTTCCAAAAGCGCTTTTTTGCATTCGTCAGGATGATCTGTAATGACTTCTAAAGGTAAAGTTCTTACTATTTTTGTTGCCGTACCGATTTCCGCAGCCCAATTATTGTTATTCCCCTGCGTAGCATTAATATTTCCCTTCGCTTCTTCTATCGTCATATCGTAACGGTCTATTGCTCCTATCAAGTTAGTCCGATTATTTTCTATTAATTGGGCTAAAATTTTTACATGATCTGGATTATGAATTCGTCTTTTGTTATTATTCTCTTCATCAGGAGTAATCCAGCTATAAAACTGCTTGAGATTAGTAGTATTTGTGAAAATTTGTTTTTCTTCATCCCATTTAAGCCAATTCCGAACCCCTGCATTTCTGTATGCCTCATCAAATAAAGTAAAGTGGTCATCTTGGCATTTATCGCCATACTCATCATCATCACGCATCTGTTGAAGAGCCTTGTAAACTCTGTATAAACGAGCCACTGCTTTTCTACCCAGACCAAATTGCTGTCCTACTCTAGCAAACACTGCTGTATTATCATCTGACTTAAGTATGTCTACTTGCTTTGCCACTAAATTAGCTCTTTGAGCGGCTGACCACTCTTTAATTCCCGATATATGTCGAATACCTTGAAGAACCCAAGAAATATCCTCTTCAGTTCCTTTGTAAAGAAGGACTTCTATTTTTTTTGTTGAATCTTTAAGTTTTTCTAGGTACTCATCATCAATTCCATCTTCGTCTATCTCACCAGCTTCTATTTGATGATGAATGCTTTTAAGAGCGGCTAAACGACGATT
This sequence comes from Planktothricoides raciborskii GIHE-MW2, assembly GCF_040564635.1. Lineage (NCBI taxonomy): Bacteria > Bacillati > Cyanobacteriota > Cyanophyceae > Oscillatoriales > Oscillatoriaceae > Planktothricoides > Planktothricoides raciborskii. The sequence goes on along the minus strand of NZ_CP159837.1, from coordinate 5,569,903 downwards.
ACCTTCTACAACAACATATTTATCGCCATGACCTTGAATAGGGCGAACAACAATCCGATCCATTGGCAAAAAGCCATTGCGTAAAATACTTTCCCTAAGCTCTTTTACTCCAAAATTCTCGATCCGCTTTTGGGTTTTAGTCTGTATTGTTTCTTCAGGAATTTTTTTTTCAAAAGTCTTCCGTTCTCGTTCACTGCAGAAGCGCGGGTTATTAGGATCGAGAAATATGTGATCCAGGTCTAATTCACGTTTTTCAAGTTCATCACTGTACATATTTTTGTATTCCTAAGCTTGACAATCGGGGCAATTACTCTAAAGCTGCTATAATGTTTAGTTTATCCTATGTTGGCTAGAGAGCCAAGAACTATGCCGAGATTGGCAGATTGATCTACGATCAATCTGCCAGTTGCTTTCGTTTACTCGATTAATCATTATAAAGCAAAAGCAATTCTTTAACAAGTCACAACAAGGAAAAGTTTTTGCTACATTTGCCAGCGCTGAACCGCATAGAAATGTTGAGTCCAGTAGTGCAAAGCATCTGGGCTATGGTGTTGTTGCTATAAGACTTACGCACTAACCCTATATATAGGGGCAACGACGGGGGGATTGCCCCTACAAAACCCTAAATATCAGCACCGTGCGTAAGTCCTATGCTATTTAGCGCAATCATCGATTAGCTGGTTTTGTGCCTTTTGCGCTTGTCGTCCCAAAACTTTTTCCAACTCTCGCACCAAGCGGGAGTGGGTGAAACTGTAAGTATCTCGTTAAATGCTAAACCAGCATGACCAGCGTGTGACCTGTCAGGGTAAGCTGGGAAGTTCCCACTGGTTAACCCGTTAAGGCTTCGATATCCTCCAAAACCCGATCGCGATCTATTGTAAGGACTGCCTTGCTGCCGTTGGGTTAAATTTATTCCAATAACCTAGAGAAACTTTTGTGATTTCCTCTGCTGTAAATAGCGATCGCCTCTGTTAACGATATTTTCACTGAATAGCGATCTGCTGCTGCTATCTAATACCATTTTGAATAAATCATACAACAGTAGCAATTATCGGGGCATTATCCCCCGAACCCTAAGCTTAAAAGTCAGTTGCCCACCGCGCCGAAAGGTGGGCAGGGATTCACCTTACAGGAGAAAAATTTTACCGAGAAAATCCTGCCCACCCTACCTCTGGAGATAAAATTTATGATAAACTATTAGTAGCTTCCCCAGATAGGATAAAATTATGCTAACCCTAGAAATGGCCATTCAAAAATTTTACAAATTACCCCCATAATCACAAAATTAAGTATTTTTCATTCATTTATTATGTTAAAATGTGATAAATAAAAAAAAATAACGCGAAAACAAACATTAATTAATTTTTTTGCCAATAAAATAAAATTAACCCATGAAAATTGTTTATATCAGAATAAAAAACTATCGACTATTTAAATCTCTAGAAATTAATCATATACCGGAATTCTGTGTAATTATCGGAGCAAACGGTACAGGCAAATCAACCCTATTTGATGTCTTTGAGTTTCTGCGCGATGCCCTAAAAAATAATATCCGTCAAGCACTCCAAGTTCGCGGCGGATTTAACGAAGTTGTCACCAGAGGCCAAGAACAAGAAGACATAGAAATAGAGTTGAAGTTTCGCATGGAAATCTTAGGAAATGAACGCTTAGTCACCTATATTTTAATCGTTGGGCAAGAGAAAAGACGACCTGTGGTTAAACGAGAAATCTTGCGCTATAAAAGAGGCGAACATGGCCAATTATTTCACTTTATCGACTTTCAAAACGGGAAAGGATACGCTATTATCAACGAGGAATATTTTAGCCAAGCCGATGAAGACCTAAAACCGCAAGAACAACAACTCGAATCTAGCGATATTTTAGCGATTAAAGGCTTAGGACAATTCCAACGCTTTAAAGCTGCTAGTGCATTGCGTTCATTCATCGAAAATTGGCACGTTTCCGACTTTCATATTAGTGAAGCTAGAGGCAGCAAAGATGCACTCTATGCGGAACACCTATCTCCCACCGGAGATAATATGGCAGTATTTGCCCAATATATTTATCAAGAACACCCGGAAATATTCGAGCAGATTCTCCAGAGAATGAAAGAAAGAGTCCCCGGCATTTCCCAAGTAAAAGCCAAAAACACAGAAGATGGGCGCTTAATTCTCAAATTTCAAGAGGAAGCCTTTAAAGACCCCTTTATCGATCGCTATGTTTCTGATGGCACAATGAAAATGTTTGCCTATTTGCTCTTACTATTCGATCCGAAACCTCACCCTTTACTCTGTGTGGAAGAACCGGAAAATCAACTCTATCCCAGCCTTTTACATGAACTTGCTGAAGAATTTGCCAGCTATGCTCACCGAGGGGGACAAGTTTTTGTTTCTACCCATTCTCCCGAATTTCTTAATGCTGTTCCCTTAGAAAGTATTTTTTGGCTAACCAAAGAGCAAGGGATCGCAAAAATCTCAAAAGCGATCGATGACGAAATTCTCATAAATTTATTTAAAGCAGGAGACTTACCGGGATATCTCTGGAATCAAGGCTGGTTTAAAGGAGTTGCCCCCTAATGAGTTATGACCTAATTTTTTTATTAGAAGAACCCTCGATAAAAAACGTTTTAGAGGTCATATTATCTAAACTGATTCCCGCTGAGATGACCTACATTTGTATTTCCCATCAAGGCAAACAAGACCTCGCGAAATCTATCCCCAGAAAAATTGAAGCCTTTCGCTTTAGTCCCACCACAAAATTTATGATTGTCCATGACCAAGACTCCCATGATTGTCAAGAACTCAAATCTGAGCTATTAAAAATTTGTGAAACTGCGGAACAAAGCAATGTAATGATTCGGATCATCTGCCACGAACTAGAATCCTGGTTTTTAGGTGATTTAATCGCTGTTGAAAAAGCCTATAACCTCAAACATAATACTCTCAGTAAACAACAGAATAACAGCAAATACCGTGACCCCGATCTGCTTAACTCTGCCAAACAAGAACTGAAAAATCTAGTCAATGAATATTATGCCGGAACACATTCTAAAAAAATTGCTCCCTATCTATCCTTAACCACCAATAAATCCCGCAGCTTTCAAGTGTTTATTCAAGGGATCCAAAAACTAATCACATCTTAGACTATGATTTAAACAGATGATCCCCTTGAACAGCCGATCGCTTCAGTTCAAAGTAATATCCCAGACTTGACAGAGTATGATAAAGATTAGTTGCGATAAAATTTATGATAAACTATTATCCTAAAGGTGGGCAGATATTGAACTGACAGACAACAAATTTTACGGATAAAATCCTGCATACCATACTTCTGGTAAGAAAATTTATGATAAACTATTATACCATTTTTAATAAATCATACAACATTAGAAATTGTCGGGGCGCATGGCATTCGTCCTAAGCTTACAAGTGAGTTGCCCACCGCGACTAAAGGTGGGCAGATCATGGGGTAAAGTGGGTAAATTTTACCCCACGATCTGCCCACCCTACCTCTGGATTCAATTATAATTTAGTAGTTTATTACGGGAGTTATCGGCGTGGTTAAAATTGTTTCTCGTCAACGAGTAGGCACAGAAAATGTTTATGATATCGGCGTGGTGAAAGACCACAATTTTCTGTTAGGCAATGGGTTAGTGGCTTCTAATTGCTTTAATAAATCCCACTCTACTGCCTACGCTTATGTCACCTACCAAACCGCCTATTTAAAAGCGAATTATCCCGCCGAATATATGGCGGCGCTGCTGACGGCAAATAGTGGCGATCAGGATAAGGTGAATAAATATATCGCCAACTGTACCAGTATGGGGATTACGGTAGAACCGCCGAATATTAATGAGTCAGAAGTGGATTTTACCCCGGTGGGCGATCGCAAAATTTTGTTTGGACTTTCCGCCATTAAAAATGTGGGAGAAGGAGCAATTCGTTCCATTTTAGATGCGCGGGCAGAGGGAAAACCTTTTAAATCTTTACCGGATTTATGTCAACGAGTAGACTTGCATAAAGTCAATAGCCGAACTTTAGAATCTTTGATTAAATGTGGGGCATTAGATTGTCTAAATTCTAATCGCCAACAAACTATTGACCATTTGAGACTGGTGCTCGATTGGGCGCAAAAAAAAGCCAAAGAAAAAGAAAGTGGTCAAATGAATATTTTTGATATTTTTGGCGGCAATGATAACGGGAATCAAGCAGAATTTGAAGTCGCACCCAGCCCGCCCAATAGTCCCGATTTTAGCCCCCAAGAAAAACTCCAGTTTGAAAAAGAACTGCTGGGTTTTTATGTTTCTGACCATCCGCTGAAAGCCATTCAAACAGCTTCTCACTTGCTTGGCCCAATTCATTTGGGGGATTTAGCTCATTATGCCTCAGAAAAGAAAACTATTAGCGCCATTGTGATGCTGAGTGCAGTCAAGGAAGTGATTACCAAAAAAGGCGATCGCATGGCCATTGTGCAAATGGAAGACCTCACCGGATCTGCTGAGGCGGTGATTTTTCCCAAGTCCTATCAACCCATTGAAGCTTATATCAAAGCAGATCGTCGGTTAATTATTTGGGGAAAAGTAGACCAACGAGATGACAAAGTGCAAATTATTCTCGAAGATGCAGAACCCATAGAACAGGTAAAAATGGTGATGGTAGAACTCAGCACCCACCAAGCAGGGGATATTCAAGAACAGCATCGGTTAAAAGATATTTTACTGACTAATAAAGGGGAAGCCGATCGCGCCAAAGTTCCGGTGGTAGGAGTTGTAAATTGTGCCACTAAGCGCATTTTTGTGCCCTTTGGTCAACAGTTTCGGGTAGAAGATAGTCATACTTTAGTAAATGCATTGCAATCAGCGGGATATGCTGCTCGGTCAGAGGCGATCGCGGCCAATTAAGGGACATTAAATAGTTGACTATTCACCAAATAAATTATCCCTCTTGTGAAAAGTTAACCCGAATCGGCAATAAAATCGCTAAAATTGGGATTGATGATATTCCAGCGAGGTTGATTTATGCCACAGTTTTTACTAACTTGGTTGGTTGCAGCAATTTCCTTGGTGATTACTGCTCAAATTGTCCCCGGTTTTAACCTAGATACTTTCACCGCTGCCGCGATCGCCGCCATAATTATGGGATTAATCAACGCGATCGTCCGACCAATTTTGGTGCTGATGACCTTACCCCTGACGATTTTAACTTTGGGTTTATTTCTGCTAGTCGTCAACGCCATCTCCATTGGGTTGGTGGCTTATCTCACTCCAGGGTTTGATGTCACGGGTTTTTTCCCAGCGGTGATTGGTTCAATTGTTCTATCCTTCGTCTCTGGATTACTCAGTAAATTTGTCGGCACCGATAATCAGGAAGCTTAATCTCAGCCTCAATGCAGGAGTCTGCCGTCGGCGGAGGGAGGGGCGGAGGGGCAGAGGAGCAGAGGAGCCGCCAATCGGGATGAGGAGACCGCCGACGGCGGAGGGGCAGAGGAGCAGAGGAGCCGCCAATCGGGATGAGGAGATGAGGAGATGAGGAGCAGAGGAGAAAAATTCTCCCCCGCACCCCCGCACCTTTGCCCCTCGGTCGGTGAGCGAAGCCTGTCCTGAGCGCAGCCGAAGGGCCGAACCGCCGCACCAGAAGCACCAGAAGCACCTCACAGTAGAGGATAGAGAATATTTTTACAGATCGCCTTGACAACTCATACTGATTATGATTAAGTAAAAACTGCGAAGTTAATTAAGGGGTTGTCAAATCAGCCCATTAGGGATCTGAGATAATTCTCATGGCTCTAATTTCATCGTTATAAACATCTAATCAAGAGTAAGGATATTACCATGCATCATGTAGAAAAAGTGCCCGATGTCGTGTTCAAAACCCGAGTCAGAGATGAGTCCGTAGAAGGCCCAAACCCATTTCGTTGGCAAGACCGTACCACTCAAGAGATATTTGGGGGTAAGCGGGTAGTTGTATTTTCTCTTCCTGGTGCATTTACTCCCACCTGCTCTTCTACCCATTTGCCTCGCTACGAAGAACTCTATGATGAAATCAAAGCCCAAGGCGTTGATGAAGTCATTTGCTTATCTGTAAACGATGCATTCGTCATGTTCCAATGGGGCAAACATCAAGGAGCAAAAAATGTCTTCTTACTCCCCGATGGTAACGGTGAATTTACCCGGAAAATGGGGATGCTGGTTGATAAATCTAATTTGGGCTTTGGGATGCGTTCCTGGCGCTATTCAATGGTGGTGAATGATGGCAACATTGAAAAGCTGTTTGTGGAACCCGGTTATTCTGACAACTGCCCCACCGATCCCTTTGAAGTGTCCGATGCAGACACCATGCTGAATTACCTGAAATCTGCTAAGTAATCAGGTTTTACCGTTGGTTTCTGAATAGAGAAAGGGGAAGAATTGAGAGGATAAATTTTCTCAATTCTTCCCCTTTGCTATATTGATTTGAATGATTGGCAACCGTTGAACATTAGACTTTTTGCATTTTGCAAAATTATAAAAAGCCGCTGAATGGCTCTTTTTTTAAGCTAATATTGTTAACCCGCTGCTATCAGCGGTGATGCACAATCAAAGCAGAACAAAATATTCGCTATTCACTGAAGAACATTCACAGGAGATTTAAGCATAATGAATGCACCAAAAATTCTTGCTTTTGCTGGCAGCGCCCGTACCGATTCTTTTAACAAAAAATTGGTGAAAATTGCCGCAGCAGGGGCAAAAGCTGCTGGGGCTGAAGTGACTTATTTAGACTTCCGTGATTTGCCGATGCCTCTCTATGATGAAGATTTAGAAGCGAGAGAAGGCTTGCCGGAAAATGTCCTCAAGTTTAAGCAGTTAATGAAATCCCATCAAGGGTTATTAATTGCCTGTCCTGAATACAATAGTTCCGTCACTCCGTTATTAAAAAATGCTATTGATTGGGCTTCTCGTCCAGAACCCGGAAACCCCCCGATGGCTTTAAGTTGTTTTCGAGATAAAGTGGCAGTGATTATGAGTGCCGCTGCCGGTGGTTTTGGCGGTTGGCGCGGTTTGGTTCATTTGCGAGCAATTCTGGGGAATATTGGGGTGTTGGTTTTGCCAGACCAAAAGTGTATTCCCCAAGCTTATGAAGCTTTTGATATCCAGGGGAATTTAAAAGATGCTCAACAACAAGCGTCCGTGGCCGAATTGGGGGGTAAATTAACCAGAATAGTCGTTAAGTTATATACTTGATTGCTTTGTTGTTAGTTATTGGTTATTTGTTGGGTGATTAAATACAGCGCTTGGCGATGTAATAAAATACTCTCGATCACCCCTAGCCCCCTTTAAAAAGGGGGGGTTGGGGGCATCGAAGGAGGCTAAAACGTACCTCATAAGATCGAAAAGTGCTGTAATCGCAAAACGAATAACAAATAAGCAAGAAATTTCTTGATATAAATTTCTTGCTTATACCGTTGACAATTAAGAATGTAATCATTTAGTCTGGGCGTCAAAGCGCCCTCGTTCCCAGGCTCCAGCCTGGGAACGAGGGCGTAATTGTAGCAATAATTTTTGATGCTTGGTATTATTAAGCCACTTCTACGCGATCGCGTCCTTGTTTTTTGGCCTGGTAAAGGGCTGCATCTGCTGCTCTAATCACTTCTTCAAAAGTAGAGCCATTGGTGGGAAAACAGGCAACCCCCATCGAGGTAGTAATGCGATCAAGTACCTGGCCATTATGTACAATCTCTAACTGGCGAATTCCTTGATTAATTTGCCCGGCTCGCTGCACGCTATTTTCTAAATTAGCTTCCGGTAAAATTAAGATGAATTCCTCTCCGCCATAGCGACAGGCAATATCAGAATTTCTGATGCTTTTGTGCAAAAAGTGACCCAATTTTCTCAAGACAGTATCTCCGGCTTCGTGACCAAAGGTATCATTGCAGCGCTTAAAATGGTCAACATCAAGCATGATCATTCCCAGGGGCAGTTGCTTTCTAAGAGCGCGATCAATTTCTCTGGTTAAAAATTCTTCCATATACCGCCGGTTATAGAGTCCGGTGAGGGGGTCACGAATACTTTGCTCTTGGAGAGTTTCTCGTAATTTTAAATTGGCTAAAGCGAGAGAAATATGTTCGGTGAGATAGGCGACTAATAATTGTTTGTCGGTGGTTAATTTACCCGGTTGTGCCGCACTTAAATAAAGTAGTCCTAATGCTTGACCTTGGGCCATGACCGGAATACAGCAATATTCGGCAGGTTCGCTGTGAATATGTTTACATACTAAGTTGGGGTGCCGTTGCGTTACCCAGTGAGGTTGCGATCGCCTCAATGCCCAACAGTCTGAGTAGATAAACGATTTTAAATCGGACAATAATTCACCCCAAGTCACCACTGCTTCGACAAATTCTCTGCTTTCATCGATTTTAAATAGAGCCCCAGAAATTTCCGGGAGCAGAACTTGCACCGAAGCGGCGATCGCCTTATAAGCTTCTTCAATGGTCAGACAAACTTGCAAAAAATTACTCATTTTGCTCAGTTCGGTGAGTTCAAAATTTCGCTGTTGTAATTCTTGGGTTTTCTGGGATAATGCTAATTCCGCTTGTTTGCGTTCTTCGATTTCTGCTAAAGCGCGATCTCGCATCATGCGATACTCTTGAATTCGGTTCGTCACATCAGTGACATCTTGCAAAATTGCCAAGGCATAATATCCTCTTCGATCCGATTGAGGAACTGGGGAAACCGTGGTATGTAAAATCCTGAATTCTCCATTAGGCAGCGGGGCTTTAATAAAGTGTTTGTGCAGTTGCGCCGAAAAAATTGTTGGCGGGCCTCCGGTAAAAATTTCTTTCAGTCGCATGGCATATTTAGGCTGCATCATATGAGGAAAATATTTTTCAATCGGATAGCCGACAACCTGATCTTTAGCCAGATTAGTCCAGGCTTCTAAATATTTATTCCAAAACAACACAATAAAATCTGAATTCAGCACCATTGCCCCGACGGGAATCCGATCGAGCATCTCAAATTCTTTGGTCAAATGCTTGATTTCTTCATTCATCATCGATATCCATTAGGTGAGAAATCGCCGCCATTAAATTCTCAAACGATCCCAATTTAAACAGTAAGATAATATTGCCTTTAATCGGCATATCTTCAATATTAAAACTATTTTGGGCTAACAAGATGGTATGATTGGCATTATAGCCTTGGATTTCTAATAAATGATCCACACTATCTTCAAGATAATTGGGCAGCAAATATTCAAAATCTTGTTTTAGCAGGTTACTCATCGCGCCCATAATGCCACTCAGAACAATATTCCCCACCTCGGTTAAAGCACCAATTTTCATAGAATCCAGATCCGGACTACTCAGTTCTCCCTCGGTGAGAATCGAGACTAATTGTGAAGCACTATCCGTGGGAAAAACCAGTTGAGCATTGCCGCTTAATGTCCCACCAAACGTTAACCGGACTGTGGACAGGGGATTGCCTTCTAAGCGATCGGCTAATTCTTTTTTTGCCTCCAATGGGGACATAATTTTCACCCAAGGAATTTGCAAACAAATATGCAAGCCAATCATTTCATTTAAAACTCCAGCGGATCGCCCCACGCCAATGTTGAACACTTCCTGTAAGGTATTCAGTTGACTATCGGTCAATTTCATAAAATTGTTTCCTTTTTTTCCAGGATATTTTGGTCAATCAGTGTTGTTAATTTTTCCGGTTTCGGCGGTTTATATAGAATCGCTTTTGCGCCAAAATTCAGACATTTTTGCCTGGCGGTTTCTTGGGTATCGGCGGTAATCACAATCACAGGAATTGTAGATTTTTGTTTCTGTAAAATTTTGAGAATTTCTAACCCATTCGGGTCGGGGATTAATAGGTCGAGTAAGATACAATCCGGTTGGTGAAGATGAATCATTTCTAAGGCTTCGGTGCCATTGGTCGCTTCTACGGTTTGGTGAGCGTTGGCTTTTAAGATTTTCCGAATGACTGTGCGGCTAATTAAGGCATCGTCAACAATAAGAATTAAGGCCATATTTCTAATTTTCTCAAACGTAAATGGAGAGCGATCGCCCCCCAGAGCTATGATGTGGGTGGAAGTTTTTTCCAGAACTATTTTTCCAGAACTGTTTTTCCAGAACTATTTTTCCAGAACTATTTTATAACTAGAGTATCATTAGTATCATGCCGATATCATATCGATTATGACTCTGATGACCACGCTCGTCTCGATCGCCCGATCGCGGCCTTGGGCTTTTGCTTGGTACAACGCCGTATCCACCCGCAAAAAATCACAGAACTTCCGCAACGACCTTATATATAGAGGATTGGTGCGTTACGCTTTGCGCTTTCGCACCCTACTAATAGCTTATATATAGAGGATTGGTGCCTTAGGCTTTGCGCTTTCGCACCCTACCAATTTTGTACCTGAGTCGATGGAAAATGATCCCAATTCATCGGTCCCACCCTTGGCCACAAAATGAGTCCGAAGCCCTGCTGATTCAAGAAAAACTCCGATCGCAGACGATCTCCACCCTGGATATGCCATCGGTCAATCCATCGGTCAAGTATGTGGCGGGGGTCGATGTGAGCTATAGTGCCGATGATACGATCGCCAAAGCAGCGGTGGTGGTGTTAAGTTTTCCTGACTTGCAACTGTGCGATCAGGCGATCGCCTGCGGTCCGACAACCTTTCCCTACATTCCTGGTTTTCTATCTTTTAGAGAAGTGCCCCCGGTTTTAGATGCCTTGGCAAAACTGACGATTTGCCCGGACTTACTTCTCTGTGATGGTCATGGTTTAGCCCATCCCCGGCGATTTGGCTTGGCTTGTCACTTGGGGGTTTTGACCAATATTCCGACCATTGGCGTGGCGAAATCTCGCTATATTGGTCAACACGATCCATTAGGAGAAAAGCGGGGCAGTTGGCAACCGTTGATTGACCAAGGCGAAATTGTTGGCGCGGTGGTGCGATCGCGTACTGGAGTCCAGCCAATTTATGTATCGATTGGCCATCGTCTTGATTTAGCCACCGCCATTGACTATGTTTTGCAATGTACCCCGAAATATCGTTTACCAGAAACAACTCGTCAAGCCGATCAACTGGCTTCTATGTAGGAGGGATTGGTGAATTTGTTTGAACCCAGACACAGTTGCATCATTCGTCGCATTGAAGATCGCGATTAAATAAGTAAAAATAGCGACCAGTAATCCGAGGATTTAGCCGATGGCATTTTATATCTACAATCTTGGCCCTGTGAGTGGTAAACTCCAGGAATATGCGGATATGGACGGCATGGTTCCCGAAAAAGGCGACAAATGGCAAGATTTTCGGTGGCCTCACAGCAATGCCAAAGCTTTTAGGGAACAAGGTAAAAGTGAAAAACTCTGGCAAGAATTTGTGGCACAGGCGATCGCCGCAACCAGCAAAGCATTGCAGCAGCTAGAGGATCTGGAATGGTAAGCACCATCAGGTAAGCACCATAATATAAGTATCAGGCATTCCCACCCAGAGAAACCGGGTTTCTCACTGTTTCTCACTCAGGGGTGGCCATGATTCTTGCACTTACTCACAATGGAAAACAGCCCGATCGCGCCCCTGGGTTTTCGCCTGATAAAGCGCCATATCAGCCCGGGCAATTAACCGGGCGGGGACTTCTTCTGAGGTGGGAATCATGGTTGCTATCCCTAAACTCAACGTTACCCAAAGACTAACCTGAGAACCAGTATGGCCAATGTGCAATCCTTGGACTTGGGAGCGGATATTTTCTGCCACTTTGATTGCCCCAGACTTGGGCGTATTCGGTAAAATCACCGCAAATTCTTCACCGCCATAACGAGCCACTAAATCAGCCGGTCGCTGCACGGCTTTTTGGACAGCACCGACAACTTTTTGTAAACAATCATCCCCCGCCAAATGGCCATAAGTATCATTATAAGCTTTAAAATAGTCAATATCGCAAAGAATCAGAGATAAAGGTTGACGTTCTCGAGTTAATCTCTGCCATTCTTGCTCAAGTCGTTGATCAAATTGTCGTCGATTCGCCACTTGTGTCAACCCATCTAATGTCGCCAAACGATTTAACCGATCGTTAGCTTTTTCCAGTAACTTAATCGTCATCAGATGAATTTGCCCTTGAGCATAAAGCAACTGATGCACATCTACTAAACGATAAACCTGGGGTTCAAGTTCTACAATAATTGGCTCTAATAACATCGCGGGCGATCGCCTCACCGCGTCCGTAGCGGCGGTGACAATTGCTGTTGAACTAGGATAAATTAATAACTCAATTTGAGCAAAATTATATAAGGCTTTAATGGGACGTTTTAAAAATAATTCTAACCCATAAGGACTGCTGAGATGTTCTAGAAATCTTTGTCGAGAAATCATGCCCATTAACCGACCCTGCTGCATTAAAATCACCCCAGGCAACAAGGGAGCATCTTTAAATTTTTTCTCCACATCTTGCCCTCGTTCGTCCCATTGAACTTGAGCATCGTATAATAACAGTTCTTTCAGGGTAGACTCTGGAGTCCAAAACTCCGGATTGTTCAGGAAGTTTGGTGTATTAATTGGTTGTAAATTTGTGGCAATGTTCAACATATTTTTTCAAAAAAATTTAATTTTATTCAATTTACCGCAGCTTTTTTTGGGGACTAACTCTATTAAAAAACAAGGAAAACAAGGAAAACAAGGAAAACAATGAATTTTTTTGCCTTTTACCCAATAGTCAAAAATATTGGATCAAACTATCAAAAATCCTGTTTTTGCCTCTCTGCCCCCTCTAATACACCGATGCCCCATTAATGGATCCTAGAGGCGATCGCTCATGTTTACCCCTGATTGATTTATAATCACTATGACTCAGTTTATAATAATTTTAACTCACCGATAAGTTTTTTGTTTTAAAAAGCGATCGTTATGTAACCATTAACCTGAATTAAGCTTAATTTACCTTAATTCAGCTTAATTAAGCTTTAACTTAACGTTAATCAATGTTTAATTAATAATTAATTATAAAATATGCCAAGCAATAAATTGTCAATTTTCACAAAGGCCTGGGAATTTATGCCAGATTATTTTCAGATAGATGAGATAGAAATACCTAAATAATTGGGTATATTGATTAACTTGATTAACTTGATTAACTGGATTAAAATTATGCCAGCATCCGAAAAGTGAGATTAATTCTGGGATGAGTGACTTTCGGGCTTTTCGGCACATAATGCTGCCAAAACTTTTGGGTATCACCTCCCATTACCAAAAAATCACCATCTGCTAATTTAAGTTCAAATTTAATTTGATGATTATCCTTCCGCCTAAAGATAAAACGCCTGGTTTCTCCTAAACTCAGAGAAGCGATCGCCCCCCCTTTGACTAATTCTTTTTCATCATCACTATGCCAGCCCATATAATCTTGACCATCGCGATATAAATTCAGCAAAACTCCATTAAATTGCGTATTAACTAAAGGCTCGATTTTTTCTTTGATTTGTAATAACGGGGCATTCCAAGGCAAGGGCTGCATGGTGACGCCAGAGTAGGTATAAGCTTTAGTTCCATAATAAGCGGTTAACCGAGGCTGAAGCACCGATTTTCCAAAAATTTTAATGGGTTCGTGTTTCCAGGAAATCTGATTTAATAAATCAGTGAACAGTTGGTGACTTTCGGGCTGGTGAAATAGGCGAGGATAGAAGATAACTTCAGCGTTATAAAGTTCTAGCTTTTGGCCAATAATATTTGAATTTAGATGAGGCATATTTCAGGCAAATTTAGATTTTTTTTCAGCGATCGCTATATCATAGCAAATTTTAGACATAATGTGTTGTGGAGTTATGGCTACAATATTTTCTGACTTGCCCAGGGTGAATCCTCCGCCGTGAATTCCCAAGTAAATTTCCCAAAATTACCATCTATGATTAGAATAATGAATAAACAAACTTTTGCAAACCCATAATTACCCCATAATTACCATGACATTACCGGACGGCCCAAAGACTCCTCGTTTTTTCCAGCTACTTGAATGGATCGGCGATCCACTCGGTTATATGGATCGCACTAGGGCAAAATATGGTGATATTTTCCTATCGGCGGTTGGCCCAAGCAGTCAAAATTTTATCTTCCTCAGCAACCCGGAAGCTTTACAAATAATTTTGACTAATCCTAAACAATTTACGGCTCCAGGGTATTTAAACGAGCTTTTCCGACCGATTTTAGGGGACAATTCTGTGATTCTATTAGAGAACCCCAAGCATCAAAAACGGCGTAAGCTATTGTTGCCTCCGTTTCATGGGGAACGAATGCAAGCCTATGGTCAACTGATTGGAGATTTAACCAAAGAAGTTACGAGTCAATGTCATCTGGGAGAGCCGTTTTCGGTTCGGAGTATTATGCAAAAAATTACCATGCGAGTGATATTGCAGGCGGTTTTTGGTTTGCATAAAGGCCCGCGTTATGCTCAACTAGAACAACTGTTGACTACACGATTAAATGCGGTAAGTTCTCCGTTAAATGCCAGTTTGATTTTTTTCCCTTTTTTAGCTAAAGATTATGGTGCTTGGAGTCCGGGTTCACGGATTAAACGGCAACAGCAACAAATTGATGAATTGCTGTACGCGGAAATTCGCGATCGCCGCCAGGAAGGAGACAGCGATCGCACGGATATTCTGAGTTTATTATTGTCCGCTCGTGATGAAAATGGTCAGGGAATTAGTGATGAAGAATTGCGAGATGAATTAATGACCTTACTGGTAGCCGGTCACGAAACCACGGCCACCGCTGCCGCTTGGTCTTTGTACTGGACTCACAAAGTCCCAGGAGTCAAAGAAAAACTATTAGCAGAAATTGACAGCCTCGGCCAGAATCCAGACCCAATGACCTTGGTTAAACTGCCTTATCTGACAGCAGTTTGCCAAGAAACTTTAAGAATTTATCCAGTAGGAATGTTAACCTTTCCCCGTTTGGTGACAGAATCCGTAGAACTGTTGGGCAAGCATATAGAAGCCGGTGCAGTCATCACGGGTTCTATTTATCTGTTACACCAACGGGAAGATTTATATCCAGAACCGAAAAAGTTTAACCCAGACCGCTTCCTAGAACGTCAATTTTCTCCTTATGAATATATGCCGTTTGGGGCAGGGGCGCGTCGCTGTATTGGGGCAACATTAGCTGAATTTGAAATGAAGTTAGTTTTAGCTACAATTCTGCAACAATATCAACTAGAATTAGCAGATAGTCGCCCGGTAAAGCCCCAACGCCGCGCTTTAACTCTTGGGCCTGCTGGCGGGGTGAAAATGATGATAGTGGGCGATCGCACGTTAACAGAAAAACCGTTGGTCTATACCAGATCGTAGTGATTTTTGCGATCGCTGGACACAAAGGTTAAAGATTCTCCGTCTAGGTTTCTCGGATATTCAGGAACAAGACTTTGATAAGATTCTGGAGCCAAGCGAAAATCTTCATCGTCCCATCATGTTTCATCCCCAGGAGATCCGGGGCATTCTGCAAGACCGACGGCGATCGTGTTGATTTAAAGCCCGGGTCGATCGGCGCGTTCGCCGTATATTCATCGCTGACCTGACTAATACATCGGTAAATATCATCTAGAAAATCAAACCAATGAAACTTAAAATTTGCACCCCTGTTTTATTTTTGAACGTCCTGTTGACGGCTTTCGGTGCCGCACTTCCGGTGGTGGCCAGCGAAACGGCTGCTCCTCAAACAAATGCCGAGGTGATGCAGCTTGCTCAAACGGGTTGGCGGGAATATGGGTCAGAACGATTCACGATTAGAATGCCTGGTGAAGCAGTTTCTAGCAGAAATGCCGAGGAAGTTGGCGAAGGATTGACCCTGACCTTTAACGAAATGACCTTTGAAGACGATGGGGGTGCTTATGGGGTAATTTACACCGACTTGCCCCGTAACTATTTGCAGGGAACGAATTCGGCGGCAGTGTTGGATTATATGAGCGCTCTATTCCTAATTTCTACCCAGTTGGAAGGGTTAAAGGAAGTGGAGCAATCGATTAATTTAAAAGGTCATCCCGGTCTAGAATATCGGATTAATGAGGCAGAGGCAGCTTTAGTTCTGCGCTTGTATTTAGTCCAGGAAAGAGTTTATTTCTTGTTCGGGGTTTCTGAACAACCGAATCAAGTCAACCAGTTTGTTAATTCGTTTAATTTACGCTAATAGACAGTCCGGACAAAATACCGTTTCGCAGTGGATCCCCCCAACCCCCCTTCAAAGGGAGGGCGACGGGGGGGTGGAGGCTTTCAGGACTTTCGGGACTTTCGGGACTTGCCATCGGTTTTTTAGCGTGGGAAAGCAAGAAGTCTAGAGATGTTTTAGCAGGAATAATTTATCACTCAAAAACGATTGAGTGATGATTTGAAGCGAATGTCTGAGAATTTTGTATTGCATTTCTTATATTTTTGTAAACTTGTTTAAAAAAAATGAGCTTTAGGCGGATAAAATCATTATGCGGATGATTCAATTCACCCTTATGCACCCTGTGAAATCATCAAGAGGCAGTCTTTCCCTGTGGCGACTTTCCAGGGTCAACCGGGCAAGGAGAAACAGAGACGCTGCTTCCGGTTGAGATCAAATTTGCATTTGTCTATCCATTCCCCTATATTATTTGGAATTATTTGGATTTATTGTGGAGGCAACATGGACGCTATCTTTGATTTTTTCGGCAACCTGAATTACGAGGTGATTGCTCAGTTGACTTTGGTGGCTATGATTATGCTTTCTGGCCCGATTGTGATTTTCTTGCTGGCGCTTCGCGGTGGCGATATGTAAGTGGCGATCGCTCGATCGCCCGATCGCCTGAAGTTGATGTTATTTTTTGCCCGACTGGTTCGGGCTTTTTCGTAGCAAAAAAACCGATCGGGACTTACAGCGTTTTTCCCCTCGGTAGGGGCGAAGCATTCCCGCAGATAATTGGAAGGAGAAGCGTGAATTGTTTACGGGAATGCTTCGCCAGGGCGAAGCATTCCCGCAGATAATTTATAAATTATCTGCGGGAATTTTTATGGGAATGCTTCGCCCTTACAGTGAATTCTGTTGCATCCCCAGTAAGTCATTACCAAACCCATTACCAAAACCATTACCAAGCAATTTGGGCTAATTTGGCAGGAGTGAACCGATACCAACGACGTAGCCGTTCGAGCTCTTGTTCGAGGCTGCCGGTTTTGGCAAAGTCGGGACAAGGATGACCTAATTCTCGCAAGGTGGCGATGAGGGTGCTGGGGGCAACCCACCACCGTTGCCCAATTTGCAGGAGGTTGAGGGGTTCATGGGGAAATTCTTGGATGTATGCTTGCAAGCGCGATCGCAGTTGATCGGCGGTAGGCAACTGGGGGACATGGTTATATATATAGACGTAACAGGGTTTCCCTTTGGCGAGGAGCCATAAGAGATGGCTGCCAGAAGGGGGTAAAGTCCAGAAGAGGAAACTCTCACAAATTTCCGTGGGGCGATCGCAGATAATCTGACAACGATTGCCAGATGCGGCAATTACTTCTGGGGGAATCTCTGGTTTATTCGCCCCATACCATAAAATTTTGCCTTGTAGTTTGGGCAATAAATGCTCGATCACCTGTCCGGTTAACCAGGAAGGTTGTATGCCAACGGACGGCGGTTTGGGATCCAAAATCTTTAACGAATACGGTGCAGAAGTTGCTCCCTTGGGTAAACTAGGAGATTCCGTGGTAAATGGGGTTAACTCTTGGGGCGATTGTCTGGACGGATCCGCTTCGCGGCAGCGCACACTAATCAGTTCGATCTCAACGTTGGTCTGACCATTCCAGGTATTTTCTTTAAGTTTATAAGCCACATCCACGACTGGGGGCAAGGGAAAATAATCTCCCCATCGCCAGGCGATCGCCTTCATCTCACCATATGACTGTTCCGTGGTTAAAGTCAGCTTAATATGTCCTTTGCCGACTATTCTTTGCTCTAGGACTTGGACGTTGGGAGTCCAAAAGACCGGGGCGGGGTTTTCAATTCCGCAAGGTTCTAAGGCGTCGATCTGCCGATACAAGTCTAAATTAATTTGCTCAAAGTCCAAGCGGGAATCAATTTCTATCAAAGGCTTCAAGTGATTCAGGTCTAAGCAACGGTTGGCAAACATCCGCAGGCAAGCGTGAAAATCCGGCACCAATTTGGCGGCCAGGGAAAAACCCCCCGCTGCCCGATGACCGCCATATTTATGGAGCAGATTGTGACAAAATTGTAAGGCTTCAAAAACATCAAATTCGGGAATACCTCTGGCAGACCCGCGAACCTGCTTGCGTTCTGAGTCTTCATAGGTGCAGATAAACACCGGCACTCCGTAGCGTTCGACTAAGCGAGAAGCCACAATGCCAATCACCCCATGATGCCATAAGGGTTTTTCACACCAAGCCGGTTGCAGCAACACCAATACACGGTCGCGCTTTAAGTCAATTTGCTGTTCTTCTATCAGGGCGATCGCCTCAAATTCGATATCCTGACACATTTGCTGCCGCGTCTGATTAATCGCCTCACATTGCATCGCCCGTTCCAGGGCCACAGCCATATCATCCGTGGTCAGCAGTTCAATGATGATTTGCGGATCGCCAATGCGTCCGATCGCATTAATGCGCGGGCCAAGGCGAAAGCCAATTTCATCGGGTTTCATCGCTTTCGATCCAGCCCCATTGCCATCAGCCCCAGAAACTTGGATTAAGGCTTGGATTCCCGCTAACTCAGACTTGGGTAATTGTCGTAACCCCCACTTCACCCAGCGACGGTTGACCCCGGTCAAGGGCGCTAAGTCCGCGATCGTCCCCAGAGTTAGCAACTCCCGCATGGGTTTAATCAGCGGTTGGGCTTTTCCCATTGCTTGCGCCAAAGACACGGCTAAAATATAGGCCACGCCCACCCCCGCGACCCCGCGATAAGGAGACTCTTCTCTAATCAGTTTGGGGTTGAGAATTGCCGTAGCGGGGGGAATTTCTTTGGGGACTTCGTGGTGATCGGTGACGATCACATCTAAGCCCAATTCCCGGGCGCGTTTGACAGGTTCTACCGCCGAAATGCCGTTATCCACGGTCAAAATTAGGCTCACACCTTCCTGGTAGAACTCTTCCACAATCCGCACATTAATCCCATAGCCGTCTTTCATCCGACTGGGAATGGCGTAATCCACCCTAGCCCCCAGACTCCGCAATGCCCGCAGCAGTAAAGCAGTGCTGGTCATGCCATCGGCATCATAGTCCCCGCAAATGGCGATTTTTTGCCCAGAGGCGATGCTGCAATGCAACAAATCCACCGACTTGGCTAAATCAGGAAATTCGGCGATCGGTGGCGGCAACACCAGAGAATCTGGATTAATAAATTCTTCAGCGCCTTCTGGGGTTTCTATCCCTCGATTAATTAACACCTGTGCCAACACAGGGGGTAAATTCGTCGTTTTTGCCAATTCTCTGGCTAAATGCGGGTTTTCTGAGTAAATTTGCCAGCGATGATTGGGTAAACGTTTTTTCGACAATTGTTTTTGCTCTATGAGTTTTGACATCATTAATCGGATTTCTTAAATAACTTAAATCTTTTAACAGTTGCAGCAATGGAAACTACCAGATATGTTTGGCTTTTCCCCAGTTAGAATAGAAGCGACCCTTCAAAACCGAACAAACAGAATTGTGAATTCTCATTCTGATGCCGCGATTCTTTCCGGGACGCTGCGCGATCGACCCGCGATCTTTTTTTCGGGATAAAATCAGTAATCTTGTCACGATCAGATGTATCTTATATGATTTTTTAAAAAATGATCGTTTCTTTTGTTTTTTTTAACATTAATTAATCCTGCGGGTATTTCCCATAAACTCCAAAATAAAATTAAGCATAAAACCTTAAGCTTCACTGAATTTTTCATTGGCGTTCCGGATCGCCAACCGGCTCGGCAGGTTGGTTAGATATAAAAATTAACATTATATTGGTGACAAATGCTTACATTGCTTGATTTTTTGTGAATCGGTTTAAAACAATATTAAACAAAATTAACAAAATTTCAGTAAATAACTATTTAATATACCAATCTTGACCGGAATAACACCCAAGATCCAATTCTTCGCAGGATAAAAAAACCAGCGAACAGTCCCGGAATCACTGGTGAGGGACTTTTCGCTGGGGTGAAACCCTTTCTCTACATTTGAAATCAAAAGGCTATACAAAGAGGGTAATTCGCGAATCACCCCTACACTTGCTGGATTCAAGTTAAGAATTACAAAACTTGTAACTCATCCAAACGATCCAAAACTTCTTGACTGTGAATCGGCGGTCTGACCCCTAAAAATTTCTCCCGCAAAATGCCATTGGGGTCAATAATATAAGTGTGACGTAAAGAATAAGGGGACAACCAAGAACCGTAAGCTTTACTAACTGCCCCATCGGTATCTGCTAACAACGGAAATTTTAAACCTTCCGCATCGCAAAATTTCGCATGAGAGTCTACATCATCGGCGCTAATCCCCAAAATTTGGGTATTTATTTCGATATATTTCGGCAAGTCTTGTTGAAACTTTCGGGCTTCAAGAGTGCAGCCAGAGGTGAAATCTTTGGGGTAAAAATAGACAACCAACCACTGACCCCGATAGTCCCTGAGAGAAATTTCCCCATCACCGCTATTCGTGGGTAGGGTGAATGCGGGCGCCGGTTCGCCAATAGTCGGTTGTGTTCCACCGAGGGCTGCCGCCGCAGGGACAAAGTTTAACCATACCATCAGGGTAAGGCAACTGACCAGCAATGTGGTCAGTATTTTGCGATATGAGAGCATATTGATTGATAAATTCTGAGAGTAACTTTACATAAGTTTACAGTAAGTGTCGGAGATTAGCAGCGGATTGGCAACGGATTAGCAGCGGATTGGCAACGGATTAGCAGCGGATTGGCAGCGGATTGGCAGCGGATCTGAGCCATCATAGTTTGAAATCATTTAACATCCGGCAAAAGCTATCTGGTGATGAGGTTGCCGCCTTAAAGACCAAGATGCTCTGAAACCGGGCGTGAAGCGAAGCTATCGCGGAGGGCGAATCGCTTGTAAAATCAAATCGGCGGCTCGACTAGATCCTCCGGCGTCGTGAATTGCTTTTTGTAAGCGTACTGCATTATTTATATATTGACTTTCAGTTAAAACTTTTTGCATCACATTTTTCAAGGGAGAAACCCTCAACTGAGACAGAGATATCATCTCTCCAGCGCCACTACGAACCAGACGCGCCCCCACTCCGGGCTGATCGTTAGTAATGGGAATTGCTAACAGGGGAACGCCTTCATTTAAAGATTCTAAGGTAGTATTCAAACCGCCATGAGTCACGGTCATGGCAGTTTTTTTTAGCAATTCCCCTTGAGGCACATAGCCGAAAACCAAAGGAGAACCGGGCAATTTTGGCAAAGATTCTGGTGTTCCACCGCCCCCTAAAGAAATCACCAACTGAACATCTAATTTTTCACAAGCGGCGGCCACAAGCTCAAAAACAGACAAAAAACGATTTTGTAATGTTCCCATCGAGCAATAAACCAGAGGTTGACCCGTTAACCTTTCCCAAGGAAAAGATACCCCCGGATCATAATTTATCGGGGCTTGATAAAGACCCGTAAAATGAAAATAGGGGGGCAAATGCTGCCAGGAAAATTCAAACTCAGCCAATGATTGGCTCAGTTGTAAAATTTTTGAGTTAGCATCATCAGGATGAGTATAAAGGGGTAAATGCCACTGTTGGCGATAATCATTCAATGCCCGCTTAATTGGCTGCCAGAAATAATTAAAGAGAAAATAACCCAGGTCGTTGCGGAGATGCGCCCACCAAGCCGACTGTTCGCGAAGCGTTGCGGATGCAACATCGTCCCAAGGGGTAAAACTGGGAGGAATTCCCCTTTCTTGATTCATTGGCAAAGCATTACAAACAGTAATAAAAGGAATCTGGAGCAATTCGGCAACGGTACTGCCAGCCGCCGTAAATTGGTCAATTAATAATACATCTATACCGGCTGCCTTAATTGCTGCTGGTGCTTCTGTGAGAATTAATTTTACTTCCCACAAGCGCAAATTTATAGTAAAGATAGCGGCAGCTATCCCGGTTAATTCTCCCAATTTTGCTAGAGAATTTTTCAGACTTTCCTGGCCAATTTCTTCTGTGCCAATTTCCCAAAAGTTTAAGCCAGCTATCAAAGCAAAAGGTTGAGCTACTGCCATGGCAAATAAGGTGACAGAATGCCCCCGCTGTTTCAGTTCCCAACCTAATGCAGTCATAGCCTTAAGATGACTGGTTACTGGGGGGCAAAGTAAGCCAAAATGTGTCATATAAATCGGTGATTAATCTGTTTGATTCTGAGTGGTTATTTCTGCTACTGGCTGCGGCCCTCGCCAAAAGCGAATAAATGCGCTCAGATAACCCGGTCGGTCTCGAATTGGATCGTCAAATTGGGGCAGGTAAATCCAAGGTACATTAGGATGTTGATGATGTGCTAAATGCCAGTTAAAATTCAGCATCCAAGCGCTGTAAAGCGGGTGTGCCAAAAGATTGTGTGCGCCGTTGAGGACGTGGCGCGGTGAACCGGCATGGGGGAGATACTGTTGAGACGACCAATTCAAGCCGTAAAAACTATAGAGAAGTAAGTAAGGCCATAGTTTGAAATTGAAGGCGAAAAAGAGGGTCAAGTGAATCAAAATTACAGCCAAACATTCCAGTCGGATGCGTAGTAAATACCGGGTGGGAATTCCGCTAACCATTGCGGAAACTGAAGGGGCATCTCGCAATAATGACGTTCGCAAGAGTCCGGGAAATAATAGCAATATAATCATTGATACAGGAACAGACAGCCAAAACATTCCTGTATAAAGGGCATAGAAGTAAATGCGTTTGCCTAATAAATTATCAGTGGGATAATACAGGTCAAACATTTCTGCATCGGTGCGGTTGCGTTGGTGGTGTCCCAAATGACAGGCGCGGAGAAAGGTAAAAGAACCGGGGAAAAATGCTGCTAACAGGAAGCCAAATATGTCATTAATTATCGGGTGGGGATGGAATATACGGTGTTCGGCTTCATGGAGCAGCGAGTAAAGCGGTAAAAATAAGAAGGAAAAGGCAATGGCGATCGCGATTGTAGTTGGCCAGTTACTAACATGAGATGCTAACCATTGTAAAAAAATACCCACACCAATAATGAGAAAAGTTAGAGCAATGTTAATTCGATATGGCGGAGTAATTTCATTAGGTTTAGGATGAGACAGTAGATGATTTGCCATAATTTTAGGAGTAAATTATGATTATTGAGAAATTTGATAATAGTGGTTTAAGGGTAAATTAAACACTTCAGGTTCGGTCTGACCGCACCAGTAAATTTTGACGTTAGTGCTGAGATCATTGCTGCCATGATTATTTGGCTGAATTTGCCCAAATCCGAACAGCAACCGCTGGTCTCCCTGGGCTGAAAAACCGTTGGATGATTGAACTTCTCGCCGCTGAATGCCTGTTTCTGACTCAACAGTAACTTGCGTACCAATTGCGTCGCGGTTGCAGGTTTTGCCATTTCCTTTTAAGTCTAAACCTAACCATGATTTAGGCACAGAGTCATTGCGATAAATAGAAACTGGGGCAAATTGGTGAGTCACCAAAACATCCAAATCTCCGTCATTATCTAAATCAGCTAGGGCAATTCCCCGCGAGTTACTTTTTTCTGTCCATCCCACTTGGTTGGCTACATCAATAAACTGTTTTCCTGAGTTCAGGTAAACGCGGTTTTGTTCGTAGGGAAAAATACAGCGACCGCGCAAGTCAGCCCAGCGATCGGCGTAACCGTGAACGTCTGGTTTAGTTAGAGCAATTTGGGCGTTCCAGTACCAATAATCAGGGCAACTATTACGACTGGAACTGCTGAGAAATTCCGGTGCCGGAAAAATAGCACCCGGTTTGATTTTTTCGCCGCTGCCTAAATGCCGGTCGTAGCTGTCATCAACCATGCCATTTGCTTGCAGGATATCTAAATGACCATCTCGGTCTAAATCTCCCATTGCTCCTCCCCAACCAAATCGATTTTCATTTAAGGCATTCAACTTCAGCGCACTGTCTTTAAATGCCTTTGAGCCTACCGCATCTACATTTCCCTGATTTAACCATAGCAAACTACCTTCTGCTTGTAGTTTATGGTGAACATTGGAAACATAAATATCGAGAGTTCCGTTATTATCGATATCTCCCAGGGAAGCATTCATCCCTTTATAGGTATCGTGACCAATTGCTCCCACCAGAAATCCGCGCACGGGGGTAAATTTTTCACCTTGCTGGTTCAAAAAAAGCTCATCTGGGCCAAAATCATTAGCCAAATATAAATCTGTCCAATTGTCGCCGTTTAAATCGCCGGTGCCGATATCAATTGTCCAGCGGTTTCCGGCTAAACCTAATCCAGCAATATCCTGTTTCTCAAATCCCTGGGCTGAATTTACATAAAACAAATTTTCGCCCCCATTATTGGCGTTATGCCAACTTCGGTGCATCACATTGAACATTCGCCGATCGCTCGGATATTCAGGTTCGGGGAGGTCAAAGATATTAAACGGAGTGGTATTTTCATAATTGGGTAGGTAGGGATTTATGGCATTGCCAATCATTAAATCTAATTTTCCATCTTGATTAAAATCAAGGGTATTGGCAGTCAAGCTGATAGTATATTCATCAATTCCCGCTGCTTTACCAATGTCAGCAAAATTTAATTTTCCATCCTCAATTAAACGATTTTGCAAGAGCCTGGTTTTCCCATAACCTACTAGCAATAGCAAATCCGCATCACGATCATTGTCAAAATCAAACCAAAGCGCTCCTGAAGCCAATCCTTCCGAGTCTGGATGTGCCGCTAATTCAGCTAAGGCAGGGATGGGAAATCTCTCAAATTGGAAGTTACCTTTGTTTAGATACAAAGCGGCGCGATCGCCCTGATCTTTGAGTGGGTAAGTTAAGAAAATATCCTGTAATCCATCTTGATTAGCATCAGCAACCGCAACCGCGTCCCCCACAGATAGCAGCCATTTGCCTACAGTTTGCATTCGCGGATCGACTTGCTCTAATATCTGGCTAGAATGGGTGGTAATTCCCGCATCAGCAGCGGTTATATTCGTCAGGGAAAAATCCGGCTGAATTTTGACGTTGGCTGAAAGCAAATTTTGATAGGCTGCAACTCCGCTGACGCCAATGGAAGCGATCGCCCCCCAGCGGTAAAGTGCTTGGAATAAAACCTGCGTACTAGGTTGGTTTCCCTGCCGAACTCCTTGCCAAATTTCCCCGCACCAATTCCAAATCAAGCGACCGGCGAAATAAATAAATCCAGCAAAAAAGAAAGTGGAAAAGCTTTCATATTTATGCAACAATAAATCAATCACAACCACAAGCAGAGACATCCAGATTTGCCCTTTGACGGTGCGGGGGGATGTCGCTGGATCGGTGATCATAAAAAATACAAACAGGTAAAAGGAAGGGGCTGTGAGAGTTCCCGTGATAATAGTTTCTGGCGGAATGATATCCCGCATCAAATAGGCACGCAAGCCTAACTGAATGGCGTAAAATCCCAGAAAGGACACAATCAGTGCCGTTCGTTGAATTTTGAAGGCAAATAATAACAGCGCCGCAGTGATAATAAATAGCAGGATTGCCAGGGAACCGCCCCATTGGTAAGCGGGAGATGCGGCGATCGCCCCTTGGGAAAACAGCAGACTGACTGTAATGCCAAATAAGGCGGGGTTAAAAACGTGACGCCCTTGAAAAGTCACGAGGTATTTAGAAGAAATGGCAAAAAAAACTGGCACCAAGGGCAGCCACATCCCGTGAGAAAAGTTGGTTAAAATGCTCAGAGAACATCCGGTAATGGCAGCACTGAGAGGAAACAGTAAGGTTGACCCCCGAAACAGCCAATGAAACAGCATATCTAACCCGCAAGCTGAACCCACCATGAGTAAAATTTGGCCGGGAGAGCGATTAAATCCGAGAACAGTCAGCCCTAATAACAAATAAACGGCTAAAATTCCAAAAATTCTCCATCTTGGATCGGATTTTGTCGGCCAGCGATCCCATTGAATCTGCTGGAATTTATCTAAAAGTAATGATTGATTAACTTTTGATGATATGGTCATAAATTTTGAGTTCTCAATTCATCAATAAAACGCTAAATTTCTCTATGACTGTAAAACAAAAAATTTGCTCTTATAGCAATTATGAAGAACAGTAAATCACACCGTGCCAATCTCCACATAAGGAACTCTACCATCTAGCTGATTAAACCAAGATTCACCATCTGAATAATAAATTACAAACAATCGGCCAGCCGCTTCAATTCTGCGATATTCCCCCAGAATTGAGCCGAGGGGATCACTCTCGTGCAAGCCCGCGATAAAATAATGACTTTCACTCTTCGCCCGGTCACAGTATAACATCCGCAGCAAGCCGCGAAAAATCTCTGGGTTGTGATCTTCTATGGCCACAAATGCCAAATAAAAATAAGGTATTTCCGCACCTGGGTGCGGCAGGGGCTTCAGGGGTGTAAGCTGCGCTAATAAATTATAACATGGGCGAATGATTGCCATTTTACGGCTGTAGGCTTCGATATAGGTTTGCCGAAAACTACGCTGATTCCAAGCGGCTACTACACCGACAATTCGGTGATCTTTAATGGCTAGGTAAAAATCTTCTGCTGTTAGCCCCCGTAACCGAGAACTGTGAAAATCTTCCAGGGAATAGTAAGGAGCAAATTGCTTTTGAGCATGGCATTGCTGTACAAACCTTAAAATATCCGCAAGTTGGTGATTCTTTGCCCGGGTAAAATTAACCCCAGTAACTTTAATTTCTGGTTTGGGCAAATCTAAATGAATGGCTGGGGTCAGAATTAAACCCATATCTTGATATTGGGGCAAACCGGCTCTGCCGCCAATTAAATTGTTTAAAGCAGCCCGATTGCCATCAAGAATCAGGGAATAATATAGGGGAACTGGGGCAGCTTTATGTAGCTGACGCAAAAAGCGATATCCTCGCGCTAAAATCGTCCCATTGCGATAGTCTTGATGGAGGCGCAAATCAGCCAAATATCCGATTTTTTGCAGCCGCCCGTTAATCCAAGACGGTTTGATTAATCGGCTGCCTAAGCTGATTATTTTTCCGGTTGATTTTTCCTGGCATTTTATCACTTGAAAAGATGATCCTTGTACTTGGCAACCGGCAAAATAATTCGGTTCTCTTCGGAAACTGACAGAGATATTGCCCTGCATCCAATTTTCTGCCATCCGCTCCCGGAGTTGAGGTTCATCTTCTAAGGTCGCTAGACCAAATTCAAATTGACTCATCTGATGCTAACTCCCCTAATTAAAATACTTCAAATCTTTGTTCCCAACCGGTTTCTCCCCTTAAAGCTGGTGGCTTAATATCTCCCAGTCTTTGCCCTTGTTTTAAGGCATAATTAAGATATTTCTCTAAGGGATTTTTGACTCGATAAGCGGTAATTGCACCCAACTGCCCCAAGTCGCGAGCATATTGGTATTGAGGGTTACTTCTGAAGGCGCGATCTAATTTCTGACTGATAGAGATTGCGGTTGCCTGATCGCAGTCTTTTTTATCCAGAAATAAAGCATAATGGGGTTTGAGTTCTAGGGATGGAGCTAACATGGCAAAACCGGGCATATTTTTTAACTGATTTAGCACAAATTCTTCTGTCAGCTTTTCTCCACATAAGTCGCTGACTAACCCAGTCCGTCCGACAAATTCTAATAGCGGTGTTTGCTGATGCCAGCCCCGCACGATGATGCGATCGCCTGTGTCGTAACGGTAGAGTCCTGAAGGTGTTGTGAGCGCAACTTTGTAGCTATGACCTGTGTTTAATTCATGGCTTAAATAGGGATTGTTGCGCTCGTCGATAAATTCATAAAAATTACTGTTTATGGCTAAAATAGGGTGGGAACAATCCGTGAGGGGAAATGTCACAACCCCCTCAGTGGCCAGCAACCCTTTGCCCTGAATCCAAGCCTGGGGAAAAACGGTTTGCAGTTGCGGGATAAATGCTTGAGCAGCGGCATCTTTCCAACAGCTAATCGTATCTAGGTGCGGCCAAATTTGCTCGGTGTCGGGCTGAGATTTAGAAAGAGCGAGTTTGAGTAACTTTGCTCTCACCGGCTGCGGTGGCAAACTCCCCGTGCCTCTGGCAATATCATCAATTAGGCGATCGCGATGATTTTTGATCTCTTCAATAATCTGCAACAAAAAGGTGGGACTCCAAACCGAAATTAAGGTTAAGTCTTCCGCCGCCAATAAAAATAATGCGGTTAAGTAACGCCATTCATCCAAATCAGAAATCAAGCCGAAATCAGTGGGGACTGCTAACACTTGAACCAGGTAAGCGGCCACAGAATCGCCAAAATAAGCCGCATCATTGGGCATCCCCACAGGAATTCCGCCCGCTGTTTTGGTAATATGGCGCATTGCCGGACTAATTGCCCAATAAGTCCGCCCTTTTTTAATTCCCGGACGGTGTTGCAACAAGTCTGCTAACCAGGGAAATATTGCCTGCCGAAAAGCAGTTAAACCAGCCTCAGTATAAGGAATTAATTTGGCTCCTCCTGTGCTGCCTCCGGTGATTTCAAAAGCTACCACTGGATCGGAAGTCAGCACGCGGTTTTCTCCCTCGGCTATTTTTTGAATATAGGGTGCTAAATCTTCATAAGTTTGCACGGGAACTAAATCGCAATATTCCCGATAACTGCGAATGGCTGAAAACTTAAATTTTTGACCAAAAATACTTTCACTGTTCCCTAATACAATCTCTTTTAGCCGTTGTTGTTGCACGGTGCAACTATTTGGCAATGCTGCCAAATATTCTTGCAGATAAGGGCTAACGGTATTTTGCATCAATGCCCAAGGATACACAATCTGATTTCTCCGGTTGCCAATTAATTGTTTAATGTTGAGGAAATTTTCTCTGTTTAGGCGTCAGAAACCCGGTCGATCGAAAAAAATTTGGCAGCAAAAGGGAAAAATTTACTGATAAACCGGGCTTCTGGCTGCCGTCGGCGTAATCCCGATAGCCGATGATTTTTATGGTGATTTTTCAGCCCATTTTTGGTAAAATAAGATTTGTTGAATGCTTAAAATAATCACTGCTGTCCAAGTAATTGCCATAATCACTAAATGTTGTGAACTTCCTGGGACAAAGTAAACTGGGCTGCCATCGGTGGAAGCCACCCGCAGGAGCATATAGGTAGCAAAAAGTGTTTCTAACAAAAACATCACCCCCATGATTTTAAAATTGAATCTTACCTGACGATCTAAAGGCATATTGGAATCTACCTTTAGTCCTAATATCCCAATCAGGATAGCGCTAAAAATATCGTGACTAATCCCCCAATAGGGATGCCAAGTTTTGCTGATATACATCATCCACAACTCGGCGATCGCCCGCAAGGCCATATTGACCCAAAATATCCAGTAATTTTGCCTGATTTTCGGGCAAATGCGCTGGTCGGCGACTATTAACAGGGGCAAGAAATACCAAAACCATAAGGCATAAGCTAACCAAAATAGCTTGGGCAGGGCTATGGATCCTCCGATTGCTTGTCCTGAATTTTGCCAATAATAAAAGGCACAACCAGTAGCGATTAAACTAGCCACAATTAACCAATACGCTAATTTTAAAGCCGAGGTAGGTGGTGCGATTTGAACAGAATTTTGCATGGTATAGTCCAGGGAAATAAAAATGAGACAATGACAGTTAACAATGATAGTTGAAAATGATAGTTATAGGATAGTTATAGGCGGATATCAACGAAATGTTCTAAACCTGCTGGTGGTAACTCAGACTCCTGTTTAATCCCTTGCCGCCACTTGATAATATAATGGGCAAGTAAATCAGTTGACATGAATTTATAGTTCGCTTTGCCAAAACGTTTAATATTGGCTTGCTGGAGGTTTAAAATTTTCACATCTTGGGCAATAATCAGGCGAGACAACGGTTCAAAAAGCAGCCGAATTAACCAGCCAATCACCGGGAATTTAAACGATATCACCGTATAAACTTCTGTTTCTACATCGCTAATCGGCGTACAAGATGAAGTGATTATATAATGTCGGGAATCGTTAAAGATGTAATCGACGCGACTGGTGGCTGGGGCAATAAAGCGATCGGTATGTTTCATCTGACTTTTTTGTCTTGTCAGCAGCCACCAGACTAAACCATCTTCGCGGGGTTCTTCAAAGTATTCGGCAACCGCCCCATCGGGCAAAGTTTTCACCAGCGCTTTGATAGTTTTCCCTTGAGGAGAACGAAACCAAAAACGGTGAACATAAGTCGCATGGGGGCAATCTAAAAAATTTTCTAAACAGGTCTCTACCGCAGCTTTAAAGCGAGTTTTCATGCGAAAATTTGTCCAGCCCGGTTGCGATAAAAAAGGAAAATCTAGAGGGCGATCTTGGGCTGGTTTTTCTGACAGGCAAACCCACACAAATCCATCTTGTTCAATGCAGCAGTAATGTTTGACGCAGAGATGAGAGGGAATGGGGAGAGTTTCTGGAAAGGCAGGAATATCTATGACTTGGCCATCTGGTGCATAGCGCCAACCGTGATAGGGACATTGTAAGTTATTTTCAATAATTTTTCCTTGAGAAAGGGGGGCATTTCTATGGCTACAGCGATCTTCTAGGGCGATCGCTTTATTGTCAGCGGTGCGAAATAAAACGATGGGTTGCTGTAAAATAGTTGTACCCAATGGTTTTTTGCCAAGTTCTTGTGATTGACAAGCAATATACCAGTAAGAGTTGAGCATAGTACCCTGTGGATTAAAAATGCTTAATTGGTAGGTTTTCTCTGCCGAAAATAAGCCGGTTTTTGATGCTTATTGATCGCCAAATAAAGTTAAGGAAATAGAATTGGTAAACCACATCCGCCGACCGGCTGGGGTAAGATTGTCTTCAGAAATTTCCGTCAGGCAAACTAATTCATCTCCTTGGTGGTGGTGAGGGTTCCGGTCATTGAAAAAACGAACGTGGGGATCTGACAGCCTATTTTCGGGAATCCCTCGCAGTTTTTCTCCCAATGACTGGGGCTTAGGAAAGCGGACAATGCCATTCTTTGAGTCATAACATTCACCAAAGCGATCCTGAGCGATAAATTCCATTAATTGCTTGGTTGCTTCTGGAGTTTCGGCATCGTATCGGGGATAAAATTCTTGCCAAAATGTCGGCAAAAAGCGATAGGTTCGATATCCCGAAGAAATCAGTAACCAGTAAAGTTTTCCCTTGGAATAATTTTGGCGTAGTTGTTTGACTGAGGCGATCCAAGCTGAAGACAAAATCGAACTTGACCAAGCACTGGGAGCGACGATAGTATCGCCAGAGTAAACAACATTGATCTTTTCTCGGGCAAACTCCATCTGGTAAATGAGCAGAGTTGAAAATCCTTGCATCTGGCTATTTTTTTCCATAAGAAGAACCCAGTTTTTTTGGTTGAGGTCAGCTTCAAATGTTGCCAAATCTACGCCATCAAAATGAGTAGCAAGTAAGCAATACATTCGATCGCGATCTAAAGGAGTTAACATTGATATGGGAAGTATTTTGGCGCTGTTCACGGTTTAAAAAATAACTCATGTTAAAATTATAATAATATTTGCTCCCCATTGATTATTTTCCCGATTAGCTTTTTTTCTGTATCTGTAAACACAAAATCATCTGAACAGGTTATGCAGTAGAAGCGGCTTCCCTGGGGAGAGTCAGCCAGTTTGAGCAAACGCTTGAAACTATTGGCAGAGCTTATTGGCGCAGAAATCTCTGTGAGTAGCACGGACAGATGCTTGATTAGGGTGAGCATTGGCAACGGATTGGCAGCGGATTGGCAACGGATGGGTTAATTGATTGGCAGCGGATTGGCAACGGATGGGCAACGGATTGGCAACGGATGGGCAACGGATGGGTTAATGGATGGGGCAACGGATTAGGGTGAGAATTGTCTGATGATGTTTTTTTGGTTCAAGGGATACAATTTAAAGTAGGAGCATATTTCTTTTTAATTGAGGAGAATGTGATGATGTATATTTCTAAATCTATTAGAATTTTTAGTGTGGTACTGGCGCTAAATTTTGCCGGATTGTTTGCCGAATTGTTTGCTGGATTGTTTCCCGGATTTACGGTACAGCAGCTTGATTTATTGTCCATTGCTGGCGGTAGGAATGAATGGGCGATCGCCCCTGGCGGATCCAGATCGCGAATCGCCCCGGCAATTGCTCAGTCAAACAGCCAGACGGAAGCCGAAACCGCTATTAGGGTAAATAAAGAAGGAATCGCACATTATCAAAATAGCGAATGGTCGGCAGCTTTAGCCTCGTTTGAGCAAGCCTTGCAAATCTATCAAGAAATTCGCGATGTCCGAGGCGAAGGATATGTGCTGTTTAATCTGGGGAGGGTTTATGAAAAATTGGGCAGAAAAGAAGAGGCTTTAGATACCTATTGGGAGGTTTTACAGATTGCGGATAAAATTAGTAATCAAGCGACTTTTAATGCTGAATATGAAGTTTACTGTAATACGGAATTCGGCGCGGAACTGTGGCAACCCGATGATGAACCGATTGATTGTTTAAAAGAAAGTACCGAAGGATCGGTAACTATTTTATTTGACGAGGATGCCGAAGCTAACATTATCCCCCCACCAAATTTACCCAAAAATCCCAGTCAATAATTAATGTGATTGGTGGTTGTTGGGTAGGGATTCTTTGGGTAGGGATTCTTTGGTTGTTGGTTATTTGCTGATCCTTTGCCCCCCGCATAATTTTATTTGCGCCTTTAGGTTTCTGCCCCTAAGCCAAGTTAATTTAGCACAGTTGTGAGGATTCCATGAAACGTTTATTGCCTGCGGCTTGTTGCCTGTTGAATGTTAATTTTTGTCTGTTGCAAAAACCATTATTTGCTATAGCAAAAATTCAATATTATGAGGAATTTACCAAATTTAATTTAGACAAAAGAGAGGAAAGAGAGTCAATAAATCGCCAAGAACAAATGGGGTTGTATGAGTATCGGAATGGCCGCTATTCTGAAGCGTTAGAGATTTATCAAGAAGTGTTAAAACAGCGGCGAGAAATTGGCGATTTAACTGGGGAAGCGGCAACTCTGCATAGAATTGGAGGGGTTTATAATAAACTCGCTAACTATGAGGCAGCGTTAAATTTTTATCAAGCAGCTTTAAGGATTCGCGAAAGTCTTCAAGATCGATCGGGAATTGGTAGTAGTCTGAACAGTATTGGGGGGATTTATTTTCAAATGGGACAATATGATACCGCGATAGAAGTTTTTCAAGCAGCGATCGCCATTCGTGAGGAGTTAGGCGATCGCCTAGGAGTTAGCCGGACTTTAAATAATATTGCTTCCCTATACCAATATCAAGGGAAATACGGTCAAGCTGTCAAGTTTTATCAGCAAGCGTTAGAAATTTTTCAATTCCTGGAACAGCCGAGCGAAATTGCCGCCGTATTAAATAATATCGGGCTAATTCATCATCATTTAGGCCAATATGATTTAGCCTTAGAATTTTATCAAAAAACTCTGGCTATGCGGCAAAAAATTAATGACCGATTGGGTCAGGGGGAAACCCTCAATAATATCGGGTTAGTCTATTATTTTAAACAGGAATATCAACCAGCCCTAGATTTTTATCAACAAGCGTTGGCTTGGCGGCGGGAAATTGGCGATCGCCAGGGAATTGGTCAAACTTTAAATAATCTTGGTTTACTTTATAATGACATGGGTGAATATGCCCAAGCTTTAGAACTGCTGAATCAAGCTTTAAATATTTACCAAGAAATTGACAATCAAGCAAGTGAAGCCCGTACCCTAGATAGTTTAGGCACTACCTATAAAAATTTAGGAGATTTTCAGCAAGCGAGAAAATATTATTTTTCGGCTTTACGGATACATCAGGCAATTAGCGATCGCCGCAGTTCTCGGATTACCTTAAGTAACTTAGGGGACTTGCTGTTGCAGGAAAACCAAATTGAGTTAGCCATTATTTTTTATAAACAATCGGTGAATATTACCGAAGAAATTCGCCAAGATTTACAAACTCTATCTCTGGAACAACAGCGAGCTTATAGCGAAACTATCAGTAACACTTATCGCACCCTGGCGGATCTTTTACTGCAAAAGGGAAGGATTAGAGAAGCGCAAAGAGTTCTCGATTTACTGAAAATTCAAGAATTAGATAACTATCTGCATAATGTTCCGGGAAATGCCGAAACCGCTGAGGGAATTGAGTTATTACCCCAGGAACAAGACCTGTTTAATTTTGTCCAGAAAGACCGGCGAATTGTGGAGCAGTTTACTCAGTTTATTCAGAGTCCAGCTTTAATAAATCGGATTTCTCAGGTTAACCGAATTACTCAGGGAGAAAGTCTGGATATTCAAAATTTTAATAGCCTACAGCAGCGCTTGGGCAACGTCTCAAAAACGGCGGCGATCTTGTATCCTTTAGTATTGAGCGATCGCCTAGAATTGGTCTTAGTGATTCCAGACTATCCCCCAATTCATCGTTCAGTTCCCGTGACTCAGACAGAACTAGAACAGGGAATCAAAAATTTTCTGGTGTCTTTAACCAGTCCGCTCCAAAGACGCAGAATTAACTTGGCTAATCAATCAGGTAAGCAACTCTATGATTGGCTGATTAAACCCATAGAAAATGACCTGGCTTTACTGAAAGTAGATACGATTATTTATGCCCCCGATGGTCAGTTACGTTATATTCCTTTGGCAGCCCTCTATGATGGCGATCGCTGGTTAATCGAAAGGTTTAGAGTTAATAACATTACTGCCGCTAGTTTAACCAACTTTGATCCGCAAGTCATGGGAAAAATTAAGATGTTTGCTGCTGCCTTTACCCAAGGCAGTTATCAATTTAATTTAGGAGGCAGTCAGTTAAATTTATCCGGGCTAGAATTTGCCGGTGAAGAGGTGGCGAATATTGCCAAAATAATTCCCAATACCAGAAGCTTATTTAACCATAATTTTAACTTAAAAGCTACCCTGCCCCAAGAGCTTAATCAATATAATATAGTTCATTTGGCTACTCATGCCGCTTTTATCGATGGTCAACCGGAAGAATCATTTATTTTATTAGGAGATGGCAGTCGGATTACTTTAAGAGATTTGGAAACTTGGTCACTGCCCAATGTGCAATTAATGGTCTTAAGTGCTTGTCAAACAGCGGTGGGAGAATTCCTGGGCAATGGTCAAGAAATTCTCGGTTTTGGCTATCAAATGCAAAAAGCGGGAGTTAAAGCAGCGATCGCCTCTCTGTGGAGTGTAGATGACCGCGCTACACAGGAGCTAATGACGGAATTTTATCATCAATTTAGCACCGGCACCGTCACCAAAGCCGAAGCCTTGCGGCAAGCGCAGTTATCCCTGATTACCAACAGTAACTCAGAAGATAATAACCCTCAACATAACCCTCAATTCAAACATCCCTACTACTGGTCTTCATTTATTTTAATTGGTAATGGTTTTTAGGAGTTGATTAATCTGCGTTGATTAATCTGCGATCGCTTACGAGATATCAGCGTCGAATTCGGGCGAATTTTTAATTAAAAAATTTAATTAAATTTTTCTGTGGCGACCAATTTAAGCATACCTCAATCAGGCGATCGCTAGGCAGCGCGATAAATTTTCAGCGGAGTTTGATAAAGTGGTACAGCAAAGATTGTGGTTGAACCCAACCCTTCCCCCATACTGTAAAAATGCATTTCTCCTCCCATCATTTCTATTAATTTTTTAGAGATAGATAAACCTAAACCCGTACCGGGATAAGGACTGGTGCGTGGATCGTGAACTTGAAAAAAAGGCTCAAAAACTCGTGGGAGATATTCACTAGGAACGCCAATTCCCGTATCATTCACCCGAATTTCTACCCATCCAGGATATTCTTGTCCCTGCACCACAAACGCCTCATTAATTACTTCACAACTAATGGTGACACCCCCAGAGTGAGTGAATTTAATCCCATTGCCTACAACATTTAAGAATACTTGCAATAATCGAGATTCATTGGCCGATAAAATAATGTCATCAAAATTTGCCGGTTTAATGATATTTAAATATAATTTTTGATGATCGGCTCGCGGTTGGGTTAATCGCTCTACTTCGTTGAGCAGTTTACTTAATTTCACAGGTTTGCCCAATTCTTTGGACATATGATTATGTCGCAGGGAGGAAAAATGTAATAAATCATTGATGATATTCAGGAGATTCAATGATGAATGGTGAGCATCTTGAATAAATTCCCGCTGTTCTTCTGGATCTTCAAATACATCATCTAATACTAATGTAAGAGAGCCAATAATTGCGTTGAGTGGGTTGCGAAGTTTATCACTAATATTCTGTAAGAAATTTTCTATGGTGCTGGTGGCTTGTTTAAGTTTTTTTCGGGATGCTTCTAATTCTTGTTTCAAGGTCAAGTGAGCGATATAATAGCCCACTTGTGCGGCGAACTGTTGCACAAATTCCAGTTCCGCTTGGGTCCAAGACCGAGGGCGATCGCACTGATATAAATAAATTAAAGCATTCGGTTGCTGATTATAGCGAGTGACGATCGCCATTAACGAATAAGCGGGGAATGGATAATCAGCGGGCAGGTTTTTGATCGTGATTGGCTGAAAAATTTTCAGGGCTTCTTGAACATAGAAATGATGAAATCCGCTCGCGCTTGTTCCCAACCAAGATTGACAGGTTGCCGCTGGGTCATAAGCTGCAACCACCCTGGAAAATTGACTGAATGGTTGATCGAAAATCAAACACTTACTAACTCCGAGAACCGAAGCTAGGGTATCGGCGGTTTTCTCATATAATTCGGCAAGTTCTTGCACTGACCTAAGTCGAGCGATCGCCTCAAGTAGAAATTCCGTATATTGATTGTACATCACTTGAATCATTGTCATTTTCACCCTTCAAAAGCAAAATTTTTACCTCTTGCCGAGGAATCTCGATAGTTGCC
The DNA here is from genome assembly GCF_040564635.1 of Planktothricoides raciborskii GIHE-MW2. Taxonomy (NCBI): domain Bacteria; kingdom Bacillati; phylum Cyanobacteriota; class Cyanophyceae; order Oscillatoriales; family Oscillatoriaceae; genus Planktothricoides; species Planktothricoides raciborskii. Next base: position 5,532,917 of record NZ_CP159837.1, on the reverse strand, counting down.
CAACTCTTCAATTTCAACTTACCCTTTACTGCAATTTTTATCCGCTTATTTGTCACAAAATAGCCTCAGCTAATTTATTTATTCTTTAATGAATTAAACATCCTAAAAACCAATTATGCCGATCAAAAATTTTCATAATAGGATCAGCTACATTGAAGATTTAGGCATTAAAATTACATCCATGAGAGGGTAGCTCTCATGTGCGATAACTTTAGTGCATACCCCGTCGGGGTTCACCAGGGCATCAATACATTCTGAGATCCGGCTGGGAGGCGTTATCTCCGAGGATCTACTTAAAATTTTTGCATATCTGCCTGAACTTTTCCCCGCCGATGAGATATTCTTTACCAAATCTTTAAAAAAAGATTCCAAGAGTCTGCTAAACAGCTTGGGACATAGTTACTAAATTCTGGGAAAGTCCCTTCCAGACAGCATCCACATACTCACGGGACGGATTTCGTCTCATCATCAGAGAAATTACTTATTTTAAACTGATTTTCGACGGACGGTTTCGGTACTCTACTGTAATATATTTTCGGTATTGCCGACAGTTTCATCTAGCTTTATTACAGATAAATAATATTAAAATTACAATAAAATATATCGCCAAGCATTTATTTTTAAGCGAGCCAATTGAGAGCCGTTATAGATGCGATCGAGGCTTAAATACATACCAGGGCGCGGGGCGTCCAGACTATTCTCCGCACTCCATAGAACAAAAATCTCACGGCGATAATCGCCGATTATCGCCGATTATAAAAAAACATGAATGTATAGAGAATACATCCATGTTTTTTGTGTTATGATTTTTTAATCATTCCACTCACCTCTCGGCGGCACAGGTGGATTCCGCAAAAGGTTACGAGTCAAATCATCATCTTGTTTCAATTCACCTCGAAGCCACTGTCGTAGAGCCGTTTCAATCACCTTGCTCGGATCGTTCGTCAAGTGGTTGATTTGCTCGACCAGTTGAGAATCCAGATGCACAGACAACTCTACCTTCTGAGGGGATCTACGATACTCTACGATCTGTTCATCCATAATAAAAAATCCAAAAAATTCACCAAAACAACTGAAAAACTTAATAGAGGATTGGCTAAGTGCTGAAGCCTCGTATCAATAATTAATTGTACGATGATTTTGGCCTCAAGGGTGAAGCCAGGTGACGGCAGAATAAGGGTTTAGGGCAATTATTGTGAAGATATTCAAATATTTCTGCCTTTGGTGAAAAAAACCATACCCTGACTTGATTGGCGGTTTTCTGGCGCCTGTCAACGGCAAAAAACTAAAAGCGCATCGCTTCTCGTTCCCAGGTTATCCCTGGAAACGAACAATGCCCGCGTTTACAGGAAAGGATTACAATATATTTACAATATATATTTACAATATGTTAAGTTGTCGATTTCGATCGCCGAGGATGCCGTTGGTGGGAATCCGGGCATCTTGTTGAGTGAATTGATCGTTAACTGTTTATCTGTCTAACACAGCCAAACCCATGACCGACGTTCCTGTTTCTCGGATTCGTAATTTTTCGATTATTGCTCACATCGACCACGGTAAGTCTACCCTGGCCGATCGCCTGTTACATATTACCGGCACCGTCGATGACCGTCAGATGAAACAACAGTTTCTTGACAACATGGACTTAGAACGGGAGCGCGGGATTACGATTAAACTGCAAGCCGCCCGGATGAATTATAAGGCCAGTGATGGCCAAGATTATGTGTTGAATCTGATTGATACTCCGGGGCATGTGGATTTTTCTTATGAAGTGTCCCGCAGTTTGGCCGCGTGTGAAGGGGCTTTGTTGGTGGTCGATGCTTCCCAGGGAGTCGAGGCGCAAACCTTGGCAAATGTTTACCTGGCTTTGGAGCACAATTTAGAAGTTATCCCCGTTTTAAATAAAATTGATCTGCCTGGGGCGGAACCAGACCGGGTGAAGGAAGAAATCGAGCAGATTATTGGCTTAGATTGTAGTGGTGCAATTTTGGCATCAGCGAAAGAAGGCATCGGCATACCGGAAATTCTAGAGTCGATTGTCCATCTAGTCCCCGCACCCGCAGATACGGTGTTGGAACCCTTGCGGGCACTGATTTTTGATAGTTATTACGATGCCTATCGCGGGGTGATTGTCTATTTCCGGGTGATGGATGGGACGGTGAAAAAGGGCGATCGCATCCGCTTGATGGCCACTGGTAAGGAATATGAAATTGACGAACTCGGAGTCCTCGCTCCTTATCAAAAACAAGTAGACGAACTCCATGCGGGGGAAGTGGGCTATATCGCAGCGGCGATTAAAGCGGTGCAAGATGCCCGAGTTGGGGATACGATTACTTTGGCGAAACAACCCGCAGCCCAACCGTTGCCCGGTTATAAAGAAGCCCAACCAATGGTGTTTTCTGGTTTATTTCCCACAGACGCCGATCAGTTTGGCGATTTACGGGAAGCCTTGGAAAAACTCCGGCTGAATGATGCCGCCTTGTCTTATGAACCGGAAACTTCTAGCGCCATGGGATTTGGGTTCCGTTGCGGTTTCTTGGGCTTGTTGCACATGGAAATTGTCCAAGAACGTTTGGAACGCGAGTATAATTTGGATTTAATTACCACTTCTCCTTCGGTGGTTTACCGGGTGACGACGGTACAGGGAGATGTGGTGCTAGTGGATAATCCCAGTCATTTGCCCGAACCGACAGAACGGGAAAAAATCGAGGAGCCTTATGTCCAGGTGGAGATGATTACTCCAGAGGAATTTGTGGGCACTTTGATGGAACTGGGGCAAAATCGCCGTGGCATATTTAAGGATATGAAATATCTCGCCCAAGGACGGACAGCTTTGATCTATGAGGTGCCTTTGGCTGAAGTGGTGACGGACTTTTTCGACCAGATGAAGTCTCGCTCTCGCGGCTATGCCAGCATGGAATACCATTTGATTGGCTATCGGGAAAATCCCCTGGTGCGGATGGATATTTTGATTAATAATGACCCGGTGGATGCTTTGGCGATGATTGTCCATCGCGATAAGGCTTATAATGTCGGTCGCTCTTTGGTGGAAAAACTGAAGGAATTAATTCCCCGTCATCAGTTTAAGGTGCCTATTCAAGCGGCGATCGGCAGTCGGGTGATTGCCAGCGAACATATTCCCGCGTTGCGTAAGGATGTGTTGGCCAAATGTTATGGCGGTGATATTAGCCGGAAGAAGAAATTACTCCAAAAACAAGCGAAAGGGAAAAAACGCATGAAGGCGATCGGTACCGTTGATGTACCCCAAGAAGCTTTCATGGCAGTATTAAAACTCGATCAAAGTTAATCGTTTTGTCTCCACCGGGTTTAGTCAAAAACCCGGTTTTTTTGTGGGAAAAATGCGGTCATGGGGAAATAACGCTTTAAATTTTAATAATTTACCATGAAACCGGGTTAATTTCTGATATAGCGGCGGCCAGTCCAGTTAGGACTCGGCAAAATCTCGATAATAAAAATCAGGATGATTTAAATCCCGCCGTACATAAGCCAGCAATAACCCTGCCACTTGTTGCAAGCGTTGTTCCCCAAATCGGCGATCATGTTTCAACCTTTCCAGAAACCCAACATTTTTCTGGTGGGCATTGCCCACCCTAGGTTATCAAGCTGATGCTAAATTACCTTTTTTTCAAATAGCTTGGAAAATATTCTCCGGCTTCTCTAATATCTGGATATTCATGTTGTAATCAAGTTTAAGTAAGGCTGTATATAGCTTTTGGTCAGGATGTTCGCTGGTGTTTTATGGGTAATTTGTCTTATCTGATAACGGAGATTCTTCAACACCTAAATTTTTATCTAATAACCACTTAATTACTTCTAATTGTTTATTTTTAGTAGCTTTACTCTGACTATACTCAAGCTGTATATAAAATTTACAATAACGGCTATGGTTATCTATATTAGACCTCTGGCAAAATTATAAAAAGCCGAGTGGCGCCCTTTTCCGCCATCGGTTAGGGGGATCGATCCTTTATTTTGCACTCTTGTCTATTCTTATGCTTTTGGTCATATTTAAATATTCCTAAGTCTGTCAAGCAACTAAAAATATCCTGAAAGGCTTGTGGTTGTTTATTATTGTAATTTACCGGAGTATTATCTTGATTTTTCGGCAGCCTTAAGGCTGTCTCATACTGCCGATATTCTTTCATTAAGATCCACAAATCATTTTTTGTGGTGCCGAATTCACGCTTTTTTTTACGTCCAGTTCTTTTGCTGGTGACAATCCAAGTCTCGCCAGATACGAACAAATGATTCGCATCTTTTCCTACCCATTCAATTTTGAATGTAGTCTCCAGCTTATCTTCTGCAAGAATAATCTCCCCATAAGCCAGGGCAAGTAATGCATCAACAAATCTTAGAACATTGCCCCTGGTAATTTCGTTTTTAGCGTATTTTCGTGACATTCTGACATTTTCAGTAAAAGTTGCGGCTGCTTGGTCTGGGTGAGTTCGCCCAAAGGCAGTGGGTTGATTCAAGCCTCAACGCTAATTATATCAAAGGTTTCGCGATTTGTTTGGGCAACTTGGATTGGGCAAAGCCCAAAGAAACAATTCACCTCAAAGGCACAAATCAAAGCCATAAGAGGTGAATTATGGATACTGATACTCAACAAGATAAATGGAAAGAACGACAAGTCCTGGAAAATTACTATAGCAATTTTGTTGAACCTCATGTCAACGAATTTATTGAAGTGAATACACAGTCTTTATCGAATGTACCGATCGCCTCGGCTAGATTTTGCTGTACGTACATCGGCGTGGTTATTCCTGACATTATTATATTGTTTTTGGATGCGTTGGCGAACCAAAAAATGAGCGTTTTTGCCCCCAAATTCAGATGGTAGGGGTGAGGAAGGTTTTCCCCAATCGAAAAACCCCAGCAAAGATGGACATCTCATTTCCTGAAAGTCAACATTTCCGTATAAATACGCAAATGTTACGTTGTTTAACTTTACCAAATCTTTAAAAAAATCCGTAAAAACCCCGAAAAATACCCAAGTTGTTTAAAGATTTGGTAAAGTTAACGATGATTGCCTACGTTTACGCGAAATCTTACTTATTGTAAAAATAGACAAATCTGATGCGATCGCACCCGGTTAATCCGTGAATTCCTAGATCGTCTGAGCGTTGTCCGGGGGGTCTTAGATCAGTTCCGCTGGCAAAGGGGCTTTAACCGAATCAAATCATTGCTCAAATTGCCTCCCAATGCCTCCCAATGCCTCCCAATGCCTCCCAAAAATTAATAAAATACTCACTTTTTCCCCTGGCTATCAGCCGATTTTTAACATACTCATTGCACAACTTAGGTAAGAGATGAGACCTTGAAACCTTTAATTTTCAAAGTCTCACTCTAATCACCGCCTTGTAAATCAGGAGAAATCAAAATGCATTACGAAATTTCTTATCCCGAAAGCAAACTTGACAAGGTAATGACTTTAGACCAGTTTGAACAAGTGGTTGAAGCAATTTTAGCTGGCAAATATTCTTGGGCTTGCGTTCTCATCTTGCGCTTTGGAGGATACAACCCTCTGCATTACATTCCTTATCGAACTTATAACCGCTTGCTCAAAGAACATCAGACCACAACCAAGGCAAAGGGAAACCGACCAAATCATATAAATCCTACTCAAACATTGGATGAACAGCGTTCCCAGTCGCTAACCAAGAACGAAATTCGTAAAGCTTATGGCACAAAGATTAAAGAGCAACTGCTTGATAGTGTTCGCATTGGCGATTCGCTGACGCGATAGCTTCGTTCACGCCCCACCCATCCTTCGATTCAATGAGGGCAATTTTTGCGAGTGTAAAGTTTTGTAATCAAAAATTTACTAAGCCTATCGGGATTACTCAAGGGAGACGATAGAATCCTAAGATCAGAAAATTTTGCTAAATTTAAGTTACATCATGTGACTATTAAATACAGAATTTAAATTTTATTAACAGCCTAGCGAATTGTGAAAATTAGCTAGGTTTTTTAATCACAAAATCGCCGCCTCAAAATCGCCGCCTCACCGCAGTCAACAGCCCCATTCCGCCTAGGCAGCCCCTCCTTGGGGGCTGCTGGGGGCTTATTGGCGGAAATCCGTGGGCAGCTCGCTTAAATTCAAATTACGATCGCGATCGCTGCCATCAATGCAATATCTCAAAGCAGCCGTAGTACCCAAATCCGTCTGATTCACCAGACCCGAAACACATTTAGAAAAATTCTCCGGCAACAAGCTGCGACGACAGTGGTCTAAAATAGCCGGAGCATCCGCAGCCGTACCCACTTTACTAATATCGACCACACAAGTTGCCAACTCTAAAGGACGACGCACCAGCCTACAAGTGGCCAAAGCATCCACCGCCAGAATATCCGTACCCCCGGCGATATCCACCACACAACTGGCCAAATTTTCCGGATCGAGACTTTGGCTACAGCTTCGAGCAACCTCTTGGGGACTGAGATTCAAGTTCATCAGGGAACCGGCACATTGGTCGTACTTATTTTTCGCCGCGATCGCTGGATTCGCCAATGGCATCACGCAAAATGCCATTGGCAAAACGGAAATCACCAAATGCTTAAGGCCGATCATTTTTCCTCTAGCGGGGTAATGCCCAGCAGTTTTGGTCGGTTTTTGTTTCATAAGTAGCCTGCAAAAATTGAGAAAACTTTATATATGAATTGTAATCTGTGATTGTTGGTAGTTGACAGGTAGCTTTTCCCGGAATTGCCCGGTTATAGGCAAGCTGTGGCGGAAAAAACTGATGAACGGAGATACGGAGATAGATACCGAGATAGATACCGAGATAGATACGGAGATAGATACGGAGATAGATAGAGATAAAGCGTCAACAGCCATCGACTCAGTTGCCTCTGCCCTATGCTTTGATCCACATCGATCCACATCAGGATTTTCTGAATTTTGATTTTGTGAATTTTGATCGCTGATTTTACTTTCCCGTTTTATAATAGAGAGTCTGGGTAAAATTAAGACCAACGGAGTCAATAAGATATGTCAAGATACAGAGGCGCTCGTCTCAGAGTCATTCGTCGTCTGGGAGAACTGCCCGGTTTAACTCGTAAAAGTGCCAAGCGTGCTTATCCCCCTGGCCAACATGGTCAAGCCCGTCGGAAGCGCTCTGAATACGCGATCCGCTTGGAAGAAAAGCAGAAACTGCGCTTTAACTATGGCTTAAGCGAAAAGCAAATGCTGCGCTATGTGCGTCGAGCTCGTCGGGCGACTGGTTCTACGGGTTTGGTGCTGCTGCAACTGCTGGAAATGCGTTTGGATAACACCGTTTTTCGCCTAGGTATGGCACCGACAATTCCTGCAGCTCGCCAATTGGTCAATCATGGTCATATTATGGTGAATGGTCGGGCGGTGAATATTCCTAGCTATAGCTGTCGTCCAGGGGATGTGATTGCGGTTAGAGACCGGGAAAAGTCACGAGAAATGGTCAAAGCTAATCTGCAATCTCCCGGTTTGGCTCACTTGCCGAGCCATTTAGAATTTGAAAAAGAAAAATTGACCGGCAAAGTCAACGGACTGGTCGAACGGGAGTGGGTGGCCTTGCAAATTAATGAACTGCTAGTGGTTGAATACTACTCGCGCCAAGCCTAAAGGGATGAAGGGTTGGGAACTGTAATTAAATATGTGGACAACTATTAACATTCTTTTCGGATTGGGTAATTATTGTCGGGGAATCTACATCGGTAGAGCGATATAGAAACACCGGAAGTGACATCTCAGTATTGGAGATGCAGCGATCATAGTTAGGTGTCTCAACCAAAACACTAAGAAGGTGGGCAGACTCGGAAAAAATTCGTTCAGAGCGCTCACCTTCAGGGCAACGAAGATTTTTTCTGGTTGATATCAAGTGCGTGTCAGCACACGACCAAAAACAGGAATTGATTAGGCAAGTACAAGTCTGAGCAGCTTTCAGCGCTGCTAATGATTGGCAGTACGAAACAATTCAAAACCTTGGGAGTGGCTTAAACTATCAGAAAAAAGGACTTCAAAAAATTGACGGTATGACCCTGGTCAAAGATATTCAATAATTCTGATCGGATTTAAGACTGAGTTAAAGCTCAACAATCAACAAAGGACACAATTAGCAAAACATTGTGGTGTCGCTCGTCATGCTTGGAACTGGGGACTAGGACTCACCCAAGCTATCCTTGAGCATAATCAAAAAAATCCTCAAGATAAAATCAAGTTTCCGACTGCTATTGACCTTCACAAATGGCTAGTGGCAATGGTTAAACCTTCACGTTCCTGGTATTACGAAGTCAGTAAATGCTCTCCTCAATATGCTTTAAGACAGTTATCAGAAGCTTGGAAACAAGCATTCAAGAAAATCAAGCAGCCGCCAAAGTTTAAGAAAAAAGGACGCGATGATAGCTTCACTGTTGATGGTTCGCTCAAGATTGACCATTTTCGAGTCAAAATTCCTGTAATTGGATGGCTTAAGACCTACGAGCGTCTACCAGTAAAATATCAACCCAAATCATTCACGATTAGCCGCAGTGCCGATCAATGGTTTATTAGCTGGAAAATCGAGGTTGAACCAACCAATTAACCAAAGTCAGTTGATGAGGTAGGTGTAGACCTTGGGATTAAAACACTTGCTACCCTGTCAACGGGTGAGGTGTTTGAAGGTGCTAAAAGCTATGGCAAATATGAAAAAAAACTTTCAAGGTTGCAATGGCTTAATCGTCACAAGGTTAAAGGTTCTAAAAACTGGAAAAAAGCTCAAATCAAGATAGCTAGACTGCATTGCCAGATTGCCAACATCCGCAAAGATACGTTACACAAGCTGACGACTTATCTTGCCAAAAACCACAGCAAGATTGGAATTGAAGACTTAAACGTTAGGGGGATGATGGCAAACCACAAGTTAGCCAAAGCTATTGCAGATATGGGATTCTATGAGTTTCGTAGACAGCTTGAGTACAAATGTCAGTTGTATGGTTCTGACCTAGTTGTTGTTGACCGATGGTTCGCAAGTAGCAAAACTTGTTCTAACTGTGGAACCAAAAAAGAAACACTCTCGTTGTCCGAAAGAGTGTTTCGTTGCGACCATTGTGGTTTTGAAATAGACCGTGATTTGAACGCTTCGATTAATTTGGAAAAAGCCGTCAGTTAGACGGTGTTAGCCTTTGGACAGAGTGCTGCCGACAGTTCTGGTTGAAGCAGGAAGTAAGCACCAACTACTTCTCTAGTACAAGTTATTTGGGATAGAAAAGTCTAGAGATGGGTAGATTTGGGTAAGTCTTATGTAACGGAGACAGGTTGGAGCTAACTGGGTGTGGGTTAGGTGGCCTGTTCCCGATTTCTTATTTATCCGCTATCCGCCAATTTGGGACATGGTGCGGCTGTAAGTACCCGTTAAGGTGCCAGACTCACGTCCTTTGTAGTTGATTTCTGGTTTGATGACCAGTAAATTCTGTACTTGTTCTAATAATTTGCTGAATGTAACCCCGTTACGAAGAGCGGTTTTTAAGTCAATTTGGCCGGTTTCATTCAATAAACAAGGACGCAACCAGCCATCGGCGCTAAGACGCATTCGGTTACAGCGATCGCAGAAACATTCTGACATTTGGGAAATAAAACCCAAAGTCCCCAAAGCCCCAGGAATTTGAAACACATCCGCAGGGCCATTGCCTCGAACTTTTCCAGCTTCTAACCCCCAGCGATCGCGAATGCGTTGTCGCAACTCTTCTGATGGCACCCAAGCGCGATCGCTGAATAGCTGATGATTGCCAATAGGCATAAACTCAATAAATCGCACGTGCCATTTCCGGTCTATGGTTAAACTGGCCAGATCGAGCACTTCATGGTCATTCACCCCAGGAATAACGACCACATTCAGTTTTAGCGGATCGAAGCCCACTTGATACGCTTGCTGAATTCCCGCCCAAACTTGTGACCAAAGGCTTTGCCCATTGCGACCCACCAACCAGTCAAAGGTGTCCGCATTTAACGAGTCTAAGCTAATGTTCAGCCGACGCAACCCCGCTTCATAGAGATCCGAGGCCATTTTTGCCAATAAAAAGCCGTTGGTGGTCATAGCTAAATCTTCAACTTGATCCAGAGAGGCGATCGCCCTAACCAACTCCATCACCCCCGGACGGATCAGGGGTTCTCCCCCCGTCAGCCGAAACCGGGTAAACCCTGCGGGGATAAACACTTCCCGAATTAGGGTTAACAATTCTTCATTCGTCAGTAAATCCTGCTGCAAAATATAGTTGAGTTCTGCCTCTTCAGGCATACAATACTGACAGCGAAAATTACAACGGTCAATCAAACTGATACGCAGATAATCAACCTGTTTTGGTTGATTAACAGTGGGTTCAAAGCTTTGTATCATAAAATAAAATAAGAGTTTAGATAAGCGATCGGCACCGACTTTTTTTTGATCGCTGACTGTGACTAGGTAGCAGTCGCGACAATTGTAGCAATCTTAGCACTTAGAAAACTTTGATCTAGGTCAAGGGATAGGTCAGGGAAATAAAAAATATCCCCATTAACAAAGCCAATTACCCAGCACCAATTAATTACCCAGCACCAATTACCCATGACAAATTGCCCATCAATGAGGATAAATCCAGCATCATTCATGGGCAATCAACGGATTTAATAACCTTAAATAATCTGCCGAGAAATATACCGGAAAAAATCTGCCGATATTCAGCCGATTATAGGGTGAGTATAGTCAGGTCATATGCTCACATCATCCATTGCATGGTCTGGTAATCCGGCTTTTTTTCACAAACATGCAAAGCTTTGCACCGAATTGCATCCACGATTTCTCTACCACTAAAAATAGACCGATAGATTTTCAGCAAAGCATCGGGCATTGCCTCAAATAAGATCCCTTGCTTCGGTGGCAATGCTACCTCGATCGCCTGAGAATTTTTGTGGAGTTTAAGGATTTGCTTCTCACTGCTTTCATTAAAGTAATAGCAGAGAATTTCCAATTGTTGAGCGGGGAATCTGATTTCCATGATTGCATTCACCATTGAAAATAAATAGAGCGGCGATCTCATAGAAATTATTGCTAAAAACGTTTATGATTTTGGAGATTTTTATTTTGAGATAAATTCAAAGCAAAATAAAGCAAAATGTTGAGCAAAGCTAAAAAAAAGCTAAAAATATCTAGACTAATTTTCAGGATAAAAATCACGAGGCATTAAAAATCAAAAAATGTAACTTGTTATAATGATGCGCTGTTTAATTTAAATTGGATCACTAGCGCTTTTTTTCAGCGAGACTGGAGATCCGTTGATCTGAGCTTGTTTTAGTAAAACATGGTATCCCGCTGAATCGTAGTATCACAAACTACAATTAAGCTGGAGTTAAATCAATTTTAAAAGTTCGTATCCCTCAATTTAAGTTTCTGGGAAAACTCAATCTCTCTCTCCAAGCCTCTCACGGGTATTGGCCGAGGTAAACCTTAAAAAAAGCTGAAGAAAAATTAGCTAATCTGAGAGAAAATGAAAGCTGAATGGTTAAAATATTACAATAGTTAACTAATATTACAATAGTTAACTAAAATGAATAACCTATGGATAGACCCGAACAATGTTGTAGTTGCAGCAGCCATTGTGAAAATGAGTCTGAGAAGAATTACCCAGGCGATCGCCGGGAATCTGAGAAAATTTGGCAAGTTTACAAAACTAAAGAATTTAGGAAAATTTCTGTGGGGAGAGCGCTCCGCGCCGCTTACGCGATCGCCTTATTTACTCTGGGGTTAATCGGGCAAAAAGCCCTGCAAGATAGCCCATTGGCGATCGCCGAATATTTGGTCTTTATCCCCGCTTATTTACTCAGTGGTTGGACGGTGCTCTCCACTGCGGGACGTAATCTAATCAAAGGCCGAATTTTTGATGAAAATTTTCTAATGACCATCGCCACCCTAGGGGCGATCGCGATCGGGGAATTACCCGAAGCCGTCGGGGTGATGCTCTTTTTTCAAATCGGCGAACTATTTCAAAATCAAGCAGTCTCTAGTTCTCGCCGTTCCATCAAAGCCCTCTTAGAAGTACGGCCAGATTATGCCAACCGGAAAATCAATGACACGGTGCAAACGGTGTCCCCGGAAACCGTCAACATTGGGGACATTATCATTGTCAAGCCAGGGGAAAAAATTCCCTTAGACGGTGAAGTAATTGAAGGTAAATCTCAAATCGATACTTCCCCATTAACCGGAGAATCCGTCCCCCGAACCATTAAAGTGGGAGATCCGGTTTTCGCCGGAACTCTTAACCTAGGAGGACTGTTAACCATTCAAGTGACAAAACCTTTTGGGGAATCTTCCATCGCCCAGATTTTACATTTAGTCGAAAACGCCAAAGCCCAGAAAGCCGATACAGAAAAATTTATTACTACTTTTGCCCGATACTATACGCCGATCGTGGTGTTTGTCTCTCTGTCGATCGCGATCGTGCCGCCATTACTCATTCCTGGGGCAACCTTAGATCAATGGATTTACCGTTCCTTAGTTGTCCTGGTAATTTCTTGTCCTTGCGGACTGGTGATTAGTATTCCCTTGGGATACTTTGGCGGCATTGGGGGGGCAGCCAAACGAGGCATTTTAATCAAAGGCTCTAAATTTTTAGACGCCTTAAACTCAGTCACCACCGTAGTTTTTGACAAAACCGGCACCCTCACTCACGGGGTCTTCAAAGTCACCGAGGTAGTGACAAACAATGGTTTAAGTGAATCAGAACTTTTAAATATTGCTGCCAGCGCAGAGATACATTCCAATCATCCGGTCGCCAAATCGATCCGAGAAGCGGCGCCAAATAATCTGGCCACCGTAGCGATCGCGGACTATGAAGAAATTGCCGGACATGGGATCCGGGCGAGGGTCAGCGATACCACCGTCCTCGCGGGAAATCATCGTCTATTACATCGAGAAAATATCCCCCACGAATGCATGGACTTGGAAGGCACGGTGGTGCATTTGGCAGTGGATCATCTTTATGCGGGATATCTGGTCATTTCCGATCGAGTGAAAGAAGATGCCGCCAATTCCATCCAAACCCTGAAAAAATTAGGGGTTCAACAAGTGGTGATGTTAACCGGAGACGATCGCACCGTCGCCAAAAAAGTTAGTGAAGAATTGGCGATCGACCGTTATCACGCGGAATTATTGCCGGAACAAAAAGTCGCGGAACTGGAAAAGCTACTCAAACAAACTCATCACGGGGGAAAAACCGCCTTTGTGGGCGATGGGATTAATGATGCACCAGCGATCGCCCTGGCAGATGTGGGCATTGCAATGGGCGGACTGGGATCCGATGCAGCGATCGCCACTGCCGATGTCGTCATAATGACCGATGCCCCCGCAAAAGTCGCCGAAGCCATTCAAATTGCCCGAAAAACTCGCCAAATTATCTGGCAAAACATCGGATTTGCCGTGGGCATCAAAATCTTATTCATTCTCCTGGGAATCTTTGGCCTTGCCAGTATGTGGGCAGCCGTATTTGCCGATGTCGGTGTCGCCCTACTCGCGATTTTAAATGCCATGCGGATATTACGCCCAGATGCGGTAGCATAACAAAAGTTAACATTTCGCCCAAACTTGTAATACATCCGTAATAAATCGCAACTATGGCAATCAAAGTTGGAGACAAAGCGCCAGATTTTACCCTAAATTCTGCCACCGGAGAAAAAGTCAGCCTGAAAGATTTCTATGGTAAAAAATCTGTCGTCTTATATTTTTATCCGAAAGATGACACCCCTGGTTGCACCGCTGAATCTTGTGCTTTCCGGGATAGCTACGAAGTATTCAAAGAAGCAGGCGCCGAAGTGATCGGCGTAAGTGGGGACTCCCAGCAGTCTCACCAGCAATTTGCCCGCAAGTACAACCTGCCATTTATTCTGTTAAGTGATAGTGACAATAAATTGCGGCAATTATACGGAGTTCCGGCCACCTTATTTATTCTTCCTGGTCGGGTGACTTATGTGATTGACAAACAGGGAGTGGTTCGACATATTTTTGATTCCATGATGAACTTCCAGGGTCATGTAGAAGAAGCCCTGAAAACCCTCAAAGCAATTCAAGCCAGCTAATAGATCCCCGATCCATCAGAATTTAACCCGCGTGAACTCATGAAAAAAAGAAACTGGAGTGCGATTCGCGTTAGCGATCTGCTTCGCGGAATCGCACCCCAGTTTCTTTTAATGGCTGGCACCGCCGATCAATCTGTCAGAAATTTTACCGAAGATTTTCCCACAGAGACGCAGCAAAATCAGGCTTTGCCATTGACAGTGCTACCATTGTTGCGGGGTTGCAGCACACCATAACCACCGTGATTCCGTTCATAGATCACATTAATCTCCCCGGTTTCCGAGTTACGGAACATATAGAAATCGTGATCCACCAGTTGAAGTTGTTCCAAAGCATCTTCTACGGTCATCGGCGACATCATAAAATACTTAGTCCGCACCACTTCTTTAGGCAATTCGGGACTGCGCGAGCCAATCAAATCCTTAACCACTGGCTGCTCCTCGACCACCTCAATCGTTTTGGCGCGAGTGCTCGTCTTTTGTCCTAAACGTTTTTCTTTATATTTACGAAGTTGCCGTGAAATTTTATCGGAAACTAAATCGATGCTGGCATAGAGATTTTCACTACTTTCTTCGGCACGAATTACGGTCTTATTCGCAAAAATGGTCACTTCAGCCGTTTGTTTTAAATTATTGCGAGGATTTTTGGCCACTGACAAATGCACATCAACCTCTAGGGTCAAGTCCTGAAAGTGACTGACTCCCTTTTCAACTTTTTGCGTAACATATTCCCGAATTGAGTCGGTGATTTCAATATTTTTGCCGTGGATAACAAGCTTCATATCATATGCTCCCGCTGAAGAACCCATATTTATTTACATTTAGAGGAAACGGGGCGGGTATTGCCGCTTCCCGAAACTGAATATCTTTGCTAGTTTTTGCGATCGCTCATCAAAAACTTCGCCGAAATACTAATTTCCGCTACAAGGCTTGGTGGGTCGCTGGTTTCTGATTGTTGGATCATGGAGATTTTTCCTGAAAAAACAGCGATTTTCTGGTCAAGAATTTGGCTTTTCATTGCCTTTATAGCATTTCTAAATCATTGATGAAATGCCTAAATTGTGAACAGAAAAACCCCTAGGGAGGTTGCCTATCCCAATTTCCCAATGATTTAGATCCTCTATGATTATCATTATATCAGCAATTTAGCCAATTGTGAAGCCAGAAAATTAATCAGCTTTTAGACATAACAACTCCAGGATAAAGCAGCGCTAATTGTCACTATCGTTAACCCAAATATCCAGATTTTTTTCACAAACCTGAGTCATGGTGTCAGCCAAACTACAGGGTCATTTCTGTTACTTGGAAACAGCGGTAAATTAGCTACCTAATATTTAGGAGAATTTTGTCACTATGCTGCTCAAAATCCGTTACGCTCAGAGCAACCCCACTAAGTATATCTGTCAGCAGAAATAAAATAAATCACTGTCCCCTTTTTTAAGGGGGACTTAGGGGGATGGATGAATTAACTGACAGATCAGTGTAGCGATTGGCTGAAGATTTCTCTTCTTAGTCTTGAGGCGTCTTAAGACAAGTCAGGGACAACTCAAGCGATATCTACCACACAGGGTTTTAGCCGTTGCCAGCATTCTGCTTCAACGCTTTTCCGGCAGATGGCTAATATTTGGCGTCACCCTTTCGTAACGAAGGAATCACCATCAGATTTAGTGTGAGATGGCAATGTAGAATTGCTTATCTCTATTATACGCTTAAGCGTATAAACACGATCCTCCGGAAAAACATTAGTTATATTTCCACAGTACCACTTTGTGTTCTACTTTACAGTTTCTGGTGATTTCTCTTTAAAATCTGTTGCATTTACCCCCTGCCCCCATTACCTCTACCGACTTTAAGCACCGATTAAGCACAATGTTTTCTGATACCAAACCCCACCCCACCCGTTTATGTGAGTTCTATAATCTGGGTCTGATGGACTACATCCAAGCCTGGAACTGGCAACGCTCTCTGGTGGAGAGTCGTCGATCGCATCCTGAATTGAATGATGTGTTAATTGTTTTGGAACATCCACCCGTTTATACCCTGGGAACTGGAGCCAGTTTAGATTTTCTCAAATTTGACCTAGAAACCAGCGAAGTCCCTGTTCATCGGATTGAAAGGGGGGGAGAAGTGACTTACCATTGTCCCGGTCAACTGGTGGGCTATCCGATTTTGAACTTACGGCATTACCGTCCCGACCTGCATTGGTACTTACGTCAGTTGGAAGCAGTTTTAATTCAGGTCTTGGGGCTTTATGGTTTAGAAGGTTGCCGAATCCCTGGAATGACGGGAGTTTGGGTCGAGGGGCGAAAAGTAGCGGCGATCGGGATTAAAGTGAGTCGTTGGATTACGATGCACGGTTTTGCTTTGAATGTTTGTCCCGATCTGCAAGGGTTTCAAAAGATTGTCCCTTGTGGGATTGCCGATCGCCCCGTGGGCAGTTTAGCTGAGTTTATCCCCGATATTCAAATTGATCTAGTCCGCCAGCAATTGGCCATCACTTTTGCGGAAGTGTTTGGTCTTCAGTTGATGAATTTTAGCTAACTTGTTATTTTTTTATGACTCCTAGAAAGGAATTTCATCTAAATCTGCTGCCGATGGGGAGTCAGAACTTGAAGGCATTGATGGTGGACGAGAGGGGATGTCTGGGGAATAAGTCTTAGATGTTGTCGAAGAACTGGGGACTCCAGCTAAAGGTTGAGGCACCGAGGGGGCAGTGAAAGCGGGAGTTTGATTAGGCAGGCTATTTGCCGGTTGCCGACGAGATTCAATCGAGACAACATTTGGGGTAGGGGGGGTGGGAGCCGCAAAAGCTGGCGGGGGTGGGGACTGGGAAGTGGTTGCCGCACTACCACCTAAAGCATGAACCCGTGAGACAACCAGTTCCGCCCGTTTTTCTTTAAATCCTTCGGGTCGATCGACGTTTCTCATGCTGAGTCGGCCTTCAAGGACGACGCGATCGCCAACTTTGTAATGGTTATAGATTTCCTGAGCGCGATTTCCCCAGGCGATCGCCTTGAGAGTGGAGGGGTGATCGTCAGGGCGGATACTTTCAAACTGAACCACCATTTCCGTAATGGCCGTTTGGTTATCTGCGGTGTAGCGTAATTGCGGTTCTTGAATAATCTCCGCCATTAAAATACAACTATTCATCTTGTTCTTTTTCTTTCTCTTTCTCTTTTTCTATCACAATTTTGTGCGTGGCAGATTCCTAGACAATGACTGACTTCCCGGAAATATTCAACAATATTCAGCGAAATCAGTCCGAAGACGATTTCTTCTACAATAGATCGGAATTGCGGAGATTGTACTGCTACGTCTTAACGATTTGCGGAGTTGCCCATACCGTCTTGTGCTTGGGCGACAAACTTTTGTACTTGACTACGGTAATTCCACAAAGCCTGATCGACCCATTCGCGATCGGGGCTGTTGATGAAAATATGGACTAATGGTTCTCCCGCATCGGGCAAAATCAGCACCCAATCATCACTGTGGGGATATTGAAAAATTTTTACCCCATCGACCAATTCCAAACTTTCTGTGGGATGGGTTTCCACCAGATGACGCATTAATGCGCCTTTGACGCGCCACGGACAACGCACCGTATAGCTTTTATGACTGACATGAGGCAAATCAGAACGAATCTGCATCAGTGATCGCTCTTGTAAAGTCATCATCTCAATTACTTTGGCAATACAGAACATAGCATCAAACCCCGGATGGAGTTGGGGAAAAATAAATCCCATTTCTCCGCTACCACCCAATACCACATTAGAATTCGTGTGGCAAGCCTCCATCAACGCCGTGGGATTGGCCTTGGTGCGAATCACCCGGCCATCATGCCGTCGAGCGATTTGCTCGATCGCCGAACTGGTATGGACTGGCACCACCACCGTCCCACGGGGGTAAGAAGTCAACACCAAACTGACCATCAAAGCGGTTAACATTTCGCCGCGAATCGGGGCGCCGGACTCGTCCACTAAAATAAGCTGTTCGCCATTGGCCGAAACCTGCACCCCAAAACTGGCTTTAACCGCTTCCACCACCCGACCGAGTTGAATTAATAAATCTTCTCGTTCCGCTGAACTGGGTGCTGTTTGACTCAAGCTGGCATTGAGTACCACCGCATCCACCCCAAACTTGGCCAACAGCAAGGGCAACACGGCACCGTAGACCGCATACATATAGTCAATCACCACCTTTGCCCGACTATGGCGAATGGCTTCCACATTCAGGTATTTCTCAAAGCCCGCACTGTAAAGTTCGATGACTTGACTGGGATAAGACATATTGCCAATTTCATTAATCTGCGATCGCCGGAAATCCTCCTTAAAATAAGCCCCCTCAATCTTCTTCTCCCGTGCCTTAGAAATATTAATCCCTTGCTCATCAAAAAATTCGATCAACAAAGCATCAGGTCGGTCTGGATGCACCCGCACATGAATCCCCCCAACTACGGACAGAGTGGGGATAATGGAACGGGCTAAAGGAATCGCCGTTGCCTCCAAGTTTTGAATATTCGTCCCCACAGACATCAGTCCGGCAATTAAAGACCGGGAAACCATCCGAGAAATTCCCCGCTGGTCGCGAGAAACCGTCACCTGTGACCCGGGTTTTAAGGTGGAACCATAAGCGGCTCCCAGTTTTACCGCAAACTCTGGAGTAATATCAATATTCGCCAAACCGGAAACTCCCCGCTGGCCGAACAGATTCCGCTGTGCCGTATTTCCCCAAATTAAATTAATATTTAACGTGGCCCCAGACTCAATCTTTTTGCTGGGCCAAACCCGCACGGAAGTGTTAATTAGCGCCTCTTCCCCGATATTGGAAAGAGAACCCACCACCGCCCCTTCTAAAATATGAGCGCGGCGATCGATTCTCACCCCCCTGGCGGTGACACAAGCACTTAAGTTCGCTTCTTCGCCGACGATTACCCCATTCCAAATAATCGGACGCTTCAATTCAGCATCCGCACCAATCGTCACATTATCCCCGATCGTAGTTCCGGCTTCCACGATCACCCGCGACCCAATGCGGCAATTATCCCCAATTAACGCGGGGGTTTCAATTTTCACGGTCGAATCAATATATGTATTCTGACCCACCCATAGACCGGGAGACTTTTGCTGATAGGCAAATTCCAGCTTGACTTTGCCGTACAAAGCGTCATATTGAGCTTCCCGGTAAGTATCTAAATGCCCCACATCACACCAATATCCTTGGCCGATATAGCCATACATTGGCTCCCCTTCTTCCAGCAACAAGGGGAATAAATCTTGAGAAAAGTCACATTCTTGGTTGGAGGGCAAGTATTCCAACACTTCCGGCTCCAAGATATAAGTGCCGGTGTTGACTGTATCGGAAAAAATTTCACTGGTAGATGGTTTTTCTAAAAATCGCCGAATCATGCCATTTTTATCCGTAATCACCACCCCGAACTCAATGGGGTTGGGAACATGGGCTAATACCAGTGTGGCTTTTGATCCTTTTTCTTTATGAAATTTAATCGCTTCCGTCAGATTGAAGTCCGTAATGCTATCACCGCTAATGACTAAAAAAGTATCATCGAGCAGTTCGGCAATATTTTTCACGCACCCGGCTGTCCCAAGGGGTTGATCTTCTTCGACAGCGTAAGTCATTTGCACCCCAAAATCACTGCCGTCTTGGAAATAGTCCCGCATTACGTCCGGGAGATAGTGCAATGTGGCAATGACTTCGGTGATGTCATGTCGTTTGAGCAGATTAATAATATGTTCGGCGATCGGTCGGTTGAGCACTGGAACCATTGGTTTAGGGAGATCGCAGGTTAACGGTCTCAACCTCGTGCCTGAACCTCCTGCCATTAACACTGCTCGCATAATTCCTCCTATCTTTATCTGTTAGGTCCCTGTTAGGTCAAAGCCGCAGATGTGATGATTTCGCTTCTTTGATCCTAGTTGCTTTCAGTAATATCATCTCACGGCGGTACAGTGGTGTGGCGATCGCCACACCACTCTGACTGTGAATCATCAGGTTTACACTGGAAAAAGAATCTTTGCCTGCCAGCCTCCAGTCGGACTGCTGGCAGGCAAGTTGATTTCAATTGTGGTCAGTTCGTTTTATTACATAAGGAATTAATCCAATGGAATTACTGGGTTTAGCATTTTTAGTAGTCTATGTGGGTGGTGCCTGGAAATTCTGGAAAGGCTTTCGTCATACGAACTTTAGTCAAGGTAAGCTGCGTTTAACCTTAATGTGGCCATTGTTACTGGCGACAAATAAACCTTATCGCCAAAATTTTAATAAAGCCCTCAAAGGTCGATAGGAAAAGTTAAGCAAATATGCAGATTTTTGGGTATTTCACCCTAGGTTAATATGGAACATAGCTGTGAGGCGCCAGTTCTGATCGGCGGCAAAAATCAGCCATAAAAAAGTTGGGACGATGATTTTTCCTCCCAACTTTTTTAGCGCAATTTTTGCTCAAATAAAGTCACCCAGAACCCAATTGACAACAGCCAATCAGTTCGGGTCAACCTGGAGAACCCTTGCTCCCTAAAATCAGCGCCAAACGAGCCGATCTTTTATACGGCATGACTAGAGCTAACGATTAACCATGTCATCCCTAGATTGACTGACGACCGGAGAAACAGTCAGAGTTCCCTGGAGAACTCTGACTGTTTCTGAGGGAACCGTTGACATTTTTGGGCTTGACCGATTTCACCCACCATCCATGAGTAAAATCATGGCAAAAAACTGAATACTTAATTAAGTCAACAGTTGTTAATCTACCGATAACATTTAGCGGATATACTCCTTAAGAATGCTATTGCGATTAGGATGGCGCAGTTTTCTTAAGGCTTTGGCTTCGATTTGGCGAATCCGTTCCCGGGTGACATTGAAGAGTTGGCCAATTTCTTCTAAGGTTTTCATCTTGCCATCATCTAAGCCATAGCGGAGCCGTAAAACATCCCGTTCGCGAGGGCTCAAAGTATCCAGAACACTTTCGAGGTCTTCCCGCAGTAAACTCTTAGAGACTTGATCTTCTGGGGTTTCGCCATCGGATTCAATGAAATCACCCAGCCGAGAATCTTCTTCTTTGCCAATCGGGGTTTCTAAAGAAATTGGTAACTGGGCGGATTTGGCAATGAATCGTAATTTTTCGATGGTCATTTCCATCCGAGTGGCGATTTCTTCTTCTGTGGGCTTACGTCCCATTTCTTGAGAAAGAAGTTTGGTAGTTTTCTTAATTCGGGAGATGGTTTCATACAAGTGAACCGGCAAACGAATTGTCCGAGATTGGTCGGCGATCGCCCGGGTAATCGCTTGGCGAATCCACCAAGTTGCATAGGTAGAAAACTTATAGCCTTTTTCGTGGTCAAACTTTTCCGCTGCCCGAATTAGACCGAGAGATCCTTCTTGAATCAGGTCTTGGAAAGACAATCCCCGATTCATATATTTCTTGGCGATCGAAACTACCAATCGCAAGTTGGATTGAACCATCTTTTCTTTCGCCCGCCGTCCCATGTGGAGACGCTTGCGAAATTCTGGAACCCCCATACGAACGGCACTCGACCACTCCAGCAAGTTGGGTTCCCGATCCAACTGATCCATCAGTTCTTCCCGGACTCGCTCTAACTCCAGCAAGTCGGCAATTTTCCGCGCCAGTTCAATTTCCTCATCCGCTCGGAGGAGACGAATCCGGCCAATTTCTTGTAAATATAGACGAATAGAATCTTCAGTGTATTGCTTTTTCTTGGCTTGAGTTTTCCGACGGGCTGTGCGAAGTTTGCCAGACTTCTCGTCTTCATCGTCATCAGAATGAGCGTCTAAATAGATGTCACCATCATCGGTGGTGCCTAATGCTAAATCATCTTCATCATCTAGCAATAAGCCGAACTCATTCTCAGAAGAAATCATCGATTTTTTTAGATCAGACTGATCAATGGGGGCCAGTACGTTATTAGCCTGGGTCATGCCGCGTTCCTCGTGCTCCTTAATGAAACAATCAACACTTCACCGATCGCCTAGGATGCATTAATTTCGGTGAAAATCTAGGCAGTAAGAAGGTTTTACAACCGCTTATTTGGTAAAGTCTCTGGTTTAAGCCTAGGTGAGTGCATTTACCTGAATACCAGTCAGTGTAGTCACTTGACAACAGGTCAGCACAATATTTAATCAAAAAATCCGAAGGTGTTCTGGCGCCATATCGGGCCTGATGAACCCTTTTATCAGGGGAATTTGATAGACCTGCGACTTGAGTTGAGCGATAAAAATCAACCCTAGCGGGTTTTCTCAGGTTTACTGAAATCCTTTTTGATTGTAACCTGTTTCACAAAATTTGCCTGCTGGTTGGTGAACTGATTTCTGAATGCCAAGTTTTTTGAGTTTGAATCATGTTGTCTCATCTCAATAAACAAGTTTACCCGATTATGATCTATCCTAGATTTCTTTAGTAGGTTTTCAGTTAATCCAAGGGTCAAAGCCAGCCAGATACTCTCGAAATTTCTTTCGATTTCGATGGTGAATAATTTTTGGCGCCTTTGAAACGATCGCTTGGGCGACAATTGCTGAAACCCGCCGAAAACATTCTTTTTGGCTTGTCTTTTTCGCTTAGATCGATCGCTGCACCCATCTTGAATTTTACTTTTTAACCCATGATAACGAACAAAAAGAAATTTTTACACCCTTTCCATTCTATTTGCCACGTATTTGCCACACCCATACGTTGCCATTGCTACTGTCAGAGAATGTTTCATCTTTGGCTCGCGTTTTTGCTTTGATTTTTTCAGTGTAACTTGTTCCAAGACATTCTGTCTCTAGGCTTGGCGGTTTTTCCTCTGGACTTCAGCTAGAGGGAGAAAAATGATTCAGATTCAGGCATCCATTATCTGGGTTTTTATCCCCCTCCACTGACTTGAGTTATTGGATATTTCTTGACTTTTTGGCCTTGGTTTTCATCGGTTTTCCGCGAATTAATTCGCTAAAAATTTTTCCCACCCAAAAGCCGTCTATCCATCCTCTAACACCCTCCTAAACGCCACCACATAGTCAGCCATTCTCCTCAGATTTGGCGCCGATGGAGCTTGGGCAGGGACAAATATTGGACTAATCAAGAATTGACACCTGCTGTTTTGTTTTCTAATGAGTCAACATGAGTCAATGATGCTGAATTCTGCCAAATTCAGCCGCATTAATCTCCTATATTATAAATAAATTTTTGAGCGATCCGGTTTTTTTCTTGGGACGCTCTTGCACAAGAGATGTAGGAGATGTAGGAGATGTAGGGTGAACTAATTTTGATTGCACTGACTTAAGCCATTGATTTTTTGGACGAATCACCATACTCAGTTAATTGGTGTAATTTAGTTGACCGTTTAGTTAATCGTAGAAAATTCTACCCTGTGAGCATCTGTAAATCATCCAGATGAATTGTGAATAAATTTGAACAGTGGAACTAACTAGGATTTTTTTCCTGGCTGTGAAATCAAAAGGGTTCTATAGATTTACACAATCTTGTCTAGTTAGCCCATCATCTAATAAACAATGAATTAACACGGAAAATCCGTAATTTCTTGGATCCAGATGATCTCTGCTCAAACCCAGGGATGAAATAACACAGAGCGAGCAGAGCAGCGACTAAGACTGCTGGGAATGCCGATTCGGACTTACAGAACATCAAATGATCTGTTGTCTTCCCCTCCCGTTTTTAGATTTTAGTGCTTGAATGGTCCTTATCTATCATTATATGTCATTTTACCCAGTGAGGTATTGATTGTTATTTTAATTAATTTATCCAGAATTGGGGTTATCTATCATAAATTAACCTTTGAGCGGTGTTTCCTGTTGGGTGTTGGTCTGGACTCCGCCTCCCCATTTTTGTTCAATGAATCGGCAACAGCCAGATGTCCCTCGGATCCGCAGGGAAAAGTTTTTGCTGAATGACGCTCGGTCGGATCGGTCAATATCCCACATATTTAGTGTTTGTTTAGTGTTGGTTAGCTTATTTGACTCTTATTTAGTGTCCTGTGCCGTCTAAGTGACAAGCAGCGGCGATCGCCTCCTGGGTTTTGGCTAAACTCTGCTTTAACTCTGCCTCAGACAGTAAGGGAAAACACCGATGGTCATAACCATGCAAACCAATATTATGACCTCGTTCATACACGGCTTTTGCTACATCAGGCCACCGCTGCACACAACGTCCTAGCCAAAAAAAACTGGCACGGACTTCATGGCGATCCAAAACTTCCAGGAGTTGAGGTGTCCACTGCTCATTTGGACCGTCATCAAAAGTCAGGGCAATTTCCGGCATATTTCTGTTTCCTGACCAGAGGCAGTTGGGAAAGATCGGTTTAAGAATTGAGTAGATAATAGGATAAAGTGGTGCAAATTGCATGAAGATTCTGTGCAGATTGTGTAAATTTTTTTTAATTTTTGTAGGTGTTTGATGAAAAAAAACGATAGCGAGCCCCCCCTACCCCAGGCGAAACCCTTAAGAAATTTGCCTATTGGCGATATTGGCGATCGCGCAACACAACCACTCAAAGCAATTTTCTCCTTGAGTTCGATAACATTCAATACATTATTGCTATTTACCCTCACAGGTTGCAACAATATTGTCACCGATCGCTATGAAGCCACCGCCTTAGTCACATACACTTGGCAAGTTGCTTACACCAACCAGCGCGAAAAATTCCCCCGCCTGGAAACTTTTGCCACCAATTCATTGCTGAACCAGAATGGCCAAAAACCAGACGGGGCAGTCACCAGGTCTGATGACCAAGGACTCTGGTGGCCAGCGACGCCACCCCGTCCCACCGTTGATGACATTGAAGCCAAGCAACAGCCCAATGAAACTCCCGGTTCTCCTGAACT
The DNA here is from genome assembly GCF_040564635.1 of Planktothricoides raciborskii GIHE-MW2. Taxonomy (NCBI): domain Bacteria; kingdom Bacillati; phylum Cyanobacteriota; class Cyanophyceae; order Oscillatoriales; family Oscillatoriaceae; genus Planktothricoides; species Planktothricoides raciborskii. The sequence continues at coordinate 5,507,992 of NZ_CP159837.1, read as the reverse complement.
GTTGAAACAAGTGGAATATCACTTGAGTTATCAGCTAGGAACCGAGATGGTTAAGTTGCCAACCAACCATCAAGTTTATCGGGAAGTGACTAAAGCCTATCCTTCCCGCTTGCCTTTAAAGTTTACCCTGGGGCCAGGGGATGCTTCTGTGGATCGAGCCAGCCAAAACTAGACTATATAAATGTTAAAAGTTAAATATTGACCTCTTGGAAATAGGCCCCAGGATTTAAACTGTAGGAATTGGCGGTGGCCATGAAATGACTGTTTTGACCCCTAGGCAATTGACTCATCTGTCTGCGAGTTCGGTTGGTGAGTCGATACCGCAGTTTGAGGTTATACTCTTTGATTTTCCCTTGAGCAACTTGATAAGCGGTGGTTTGTGAGGGAATTTGCTTGAGTACCTCGATCGCGGCGGCATAATCTTTTTGGGCGGCATGATTGTAGGCTTTTTGTAATAAGGCATTCCCTTTAATCTGCTGTTTGGTTTGATACTCGGCAATTTTCTCTTGTACCCGGGCATGGGTTGGAGTGCCTGCGGGGATTTTTTCCAGATGGTTTAGTGCCCCGGCAAAATCTTTCGCCTCCGCCCGTTGATAAGCTTGCTTGAGGAGTTGATAGGCTTGGGTTTCTAATTTTATCTGCTGCTTTGCTTCATACTCCAAGATTTTGGCTTGGGCGGTTTGATAGGCTGGAGTTTGATGGGGAATTTGTTTGAGCAGTTGAATCGCCCCCAGAAAATTTTTCTGGCTGGCTTTGTGATAGGCTTGTTGTAAAAATTCTTGGGCTTCTGGGGCAGCTTTGAGGGCTGCTTGACTGACTAATGGGGCAATTTGATCTTGCCAATAAGAAATGGCAGGCATTTCCGCCGCTAATGAAAGTACATCTACCCACCGGCTTTCCTGAAATGCGGTTTGAATTACCTGGAATTTGGCGATCGCTTTTTCTGATTCAACTTCCCACTCTTCCAAAGCTGTTTGGGCGTCTTGATAAGCGGAACTATCCCAGCGGACTGATTGGGCTAGGGCGATCGCCTGTGTTAAATCTCCACTTTGATACAGTTCTTGGGCGCGAGTAAAGCTTTCAAAGCCGAGATCCGATGGCAGAATTTTGAATAACTGAATCAGTCCAAGGCAGCCAATCAGACTATTAGTAATAATGCTCGCGATCATAAAAATCACGAGGAAAAAATAAGCACCGTATTTTTTCCCAGGGCTGAGGGTTTTCTGGGCAGACAAATCGATGATATTTTCCGGGAGATTTTCCGGAAGATTTTCCGGAAGATTTTCCGGGAGATTTTCTGAGGGATTTTCCGCCTGAGTTTCTGTGTTTTCTTTTAATAAGGATTCTTCAGGGATGCGATTCTCTACAGAGGGGATTTCGCCGATCGCCTCCTGGGTCGCAGTTTCGGTGACGGACTGGGAATGCTCATCGGTGCTGGGGGTTTCGGTTTCCCCTTCCCCAGCTATCTCCAGGGTGGGGGCAACTTCCGTCGCATCTAGGACTAAAGGTTGTTTCTCTGGACAGAGTAATGAGGCGATCGCCTGCTTTACTTCGATAACCGATTGATAGCGCTGTTGATACTGATTTAGCACCATCAAATTCAGAATGTTCACCAAGTCTTCACTCACCGGCCCTAGTAATTCTTCCTGCCAGCAAATTTCCCCAGTATAACCATTGACCTTTAATTGTCCTGGATGCACTCCGGTCAATGCTTCAATGGCAATTAAACCTAAAGAATAGAGGTCACTATTGGGTTGAGGATAGTTAGTCAGTTGTTCCGGGGGTAAATATCCAAATGTACCCATCGGCACTGTGAGCGAAAGTTTTCTGCGATCCGTAAGCGAACGGACTGGCTGCACCGCCCCAAAATTAATCAGAACTAAGCTTCTGTCTGAAGCTCGTCTGATTAAATTATTCGGATTTAAATTGCAGTGAATCGCACTATGTTCATGGATGATTTCCAAAATACCCAAGACTTCTTGGAGCATTTCCAGGCATTGTTTTTCTGTCCATCGCTTCGTGTCCCGTTTGCCAATAGGAAATTCCTCCGTGAGTGCTGTTCCCTCAATAAACTCTTGCACCAAATAATAGTTTTGCTGTTCTTTAAAGCAGGCTAAAATTTGCGGAATACTACGGCAATCGCTTAGTTTATAGAGGATTTCTGCTTCTCTGTTGAACTGGCGTTTGAGCGATTTTAATGATTTTGTTTCGTGTAATTTTGTCACTGCCAAAATATCTTGGTTTAAATGCTGTTTAATTAAGCATTTAATTAAATATTTGCGGTGGCCTGCATCCTGAGTATCTTCAGCTAATACCGACTGAAGACAGCCATCTTTTTTTAATACTTCTATAACTTGATACCGCTCCGCGATTAATTCATTAAATGAGGAATTTGATACTAATTGATACATAAAAACCATTCTCCGGCAGCAACTACGGGTGATAGATGGCTGGTTGTGGACAATGGAAAACCCCCAGTTATGGTGTGTTAAGGCCAGTGGTTTGCTTTCATCCGGCGATGGAATTTGCACTTATGTTAGCGATCGCCAGAACCGAGACAGACTCTCTTGGCATGATTCTTGGTATGATTCAGATGGCGATCGGTCTGACTTTGGCCAAACAGAAAGCATTCTGATACACGGTCGAGGCCAATTCAAAATTTAGATATGGCGAGATGGTCATCAATCTCAGTCCGTGGCTATCTTGACCACCCTGGGGATTTTGCATTGTCTAACGCATCGGTTTTCAGAGGTTTTATTGCCCGGTCAGGAACAAATTTTGCCGGGGATATTCCTTCTGGAGGTTTGGGGAAATAACCCAGAAACCGGGTTTCTTTTCGGCATATCACAGTTATCTTTGGCATCCAACCCAGAAACCCGGTTTCTTAATCCCCGCAGACCACCCAGAAACCGGGTTTCTTATCGGCATATCACAGTTATCTTTAGGTTTCACGACAGAAACCCGGTTTCTTAGTCCCCGCAGACCACCCAGAAACCGGGTTTCTTTGGTGAAAATGTAGGGGCGAATGGCCATTCGCCCCTACAGACCACCCAGAAACCGGGTTTCTTATCGGCATATCACAGTTATCTTTAGGTTTCACGACAGAAACCCGGTTTCTTAGTCCTCGCAGACCACCCAGAAACCGGGTTTCTTTGGTGAAAATGTAGGGGCGAATGGCCATTCGCCCCTACTGTTAAATCCCAACAAGAAACCCGGTTTCTTATTCCTCGCAGATAACCCAGAAACCGGGTTTCTTAATCCCCGCAGCTAACCCAGAAACCGGGTTTCTTTTCGGCATATCACAGTTATCTGTGGAATCCAAAAAAGAAACCCGGTTTCTTAGTCCCCGCAGACCACCCAGAAACCGGGTTTCTTTGGTGAAAATGTAGGGGCGAATGGCCATTCGCCCCTACTGTTAAATCCCAACAAGAAACCCGGTTTCTTAATCCCCGCAGACCACCCAGAAACCGGGTTTCTTATTCCTCGCAGCTAACCCAGAAACCGGGTTTCTTATTCCCCGCAGCTAACCAAGAAACCCGGTTTCTTATTTAGAGTATATAACGTATTGACAACATATCATACATAAAGTAGTCACCAATACCCCTGCCAGCCCGTTGCCAATCTAATTAAAATAAGCCATAAAAACCGGACAGTTCTTTTTTATCTTTTCTATTCCCTATTGTCACCTCTAATCATCCCTATTGTTCCCTCTATTGTCACCTCTAATGATCCATATTGTTCCCTATTGTTCTCTCTAATGATACCTATAGTTACCTCTATTGTCACCTCTAATGATCCATATTGTTCCCTATTGTAACCTATTGTTTCCTCTCCTAAATACTGGTGCTTCACCGTCCCTCGAAGTGAACAAAATTCATCGTAAAATCACCTAAAAGCGAAAAATAAAACTTAATAAATATTAAGCTATGAATAGCTATAACGCTTTGTAAATAAAGACTTTTGCTCCTCCTGACAAGTCAATATAAGCCGCTGAGATACTTTTGAACGAACCGCGATACTGGATGAAAAAAAAATTATCAAAGATTCTTGATGTAATCAGAAAAACCTGCTATAAATTTAAATAGCTTATTCCAGAGGAGCTTTGTCAAATAAATTGACATACAACAAACTCCTTATATATATATCAGGGTGTGTCTTGGCTAAATAAATTTATGGCTCTTATGCCTCACAAGGCGCGTTCAAATTAGTTAAAGATACATCAGTCATGCCTACAATCAATCACATCACCAACCCCAACTCATCCCAGGAAAAATATGGCCCGGGCGCCGCTGTCCACTAAGGTGGACAGCGGCGCGAATTGGTCATCATTGACCCCACCGTATCCGACTATCAAAGTCTCGCTGCCGGAGTCAAACCGGCCACCTTTGTCCATATCCTTGACCCCAACCGGAATGGTGTCGAGCAAATCAATGAAATCCTTGAAGAGAGAAAAGAGGGGAGAGGAGAGAGAAAAGAGAGTATCTTTTCTCTTCCCCCTCATCCCTCCTCTTCCCCCTCTTCTCTCTCTCCTCTTTCTCTGCACCTAATCTCCCACGGGTCACCGGGAACCCTCTACCTAGGCAACAGCACCCTAGAACTGGGCAACCTAGAAAAATATCGCTCCCAACTGCAAAAGTGGCACATCGCCCATCTATATATATATGGATGTCAAGTAGCTGCCGGTGATGCCGGGGCAGAATTCCTGCAAAAACTACATCACATCACCCAAACCTCAATCTACGCCAACCCCCACCTCACCGGCAACACCGCATTAGGCGGCACCTGGGAACTGCAACAAATTCACCCCTGCCCCCCGGTCGGTGAGCGAAGCCGAACCGCTGCTCCCCTGCTCGATGGCGGCTCCCCCTCCCCCCTCTCCCCCCACACCCTCACCACCTACCCCCACACCCTCGGTTTCAGCCGCCAAACCTTTGCTGCGGGACTCAGTCCGCGTTCCGTCACCGTAGGAGACTTTAACGGCGATAACAATCAGGACTTGGCGGTAGCGAACCGTAACAGCGACAACGTCTCAGTCCTGTTAGGGGACGGCAGTGGCGGCTTCAGCACCCAAACCACCTTTGCTGCGGGAAGATATTCGTTTTCCGTCACCGTAGGAGACTTTAACGGCGATAAAAATCAGGACTTGGCGGTAGCGAACTTTGGCAGCGCCAACGTCTCAGTCCTGTTAGGGGACGGCAGTGGCGGCTTCAGCGCCCAAACCACCTTTGCTGTGGGAAGCAATCCGCAGTCCGTCACCGTAGGAGACTTTAACGGCGATGGCAAAGTAAACGACTTAGCGGTAGCGAACAGTGGCAGCGACAACGTCTCAGTCCTGTTAGGGGACGGCAGTGGCGGCTTCAGCACCCAAACCATTTTTGCTGCGGGAAGCGCTCCGGCTTCCGTCACCGTAGGAGACTTTAACAACGATAACAATCAGGACTTGGCGGTAGCGAACCGTTTCAGCAACAACGTCTCAGTCCTGTTAGGGAACGGCAGTGGCGGCTTCAGCGCCCAAACCACCTTTGCTGTGGGAAGCAATCCGCAGTCCGTCACCGTAGGAGACTTTAACGGCGATAAAAAACAGGACTTAGCGGTAGCGAACCGTGACAGCAACAACGTCTCAGTCCTGTTAGGGGACGGCAGTGGCGGTTTCAGCGCCCAAACCACCTTTGCTGTGGGAAGCAATCCGCAGTCCGTCACCGTAGGAGACTTTAACGGCGATAAAAAACAGGACTTAGCGGTAGCGAACCGTAACAGCAACAGCAACAACGTCTCAGTCCTGTTAGGGAACGGCAGTGGCGGTTTCAGCCCCCAAACCACCTTTGCTGTGGGAATCCGTCCGTATTCCGTCACCGTAGGAGACTTTGACAATGATGGCAAAGTAAACGACTTAGCGGTAGCGAACTTTGGCAGCGGCAACGTCTCAGTCCTGCTAAACAATCCCCCCAAAATTACCTCAGTCACCGCCACTGCTGATGGTAGCTACAAAGCCGGTGATACCATTGCCATCACTGTCACCTTTGATGCGGCTGTTACAGTAACAGGCACCCCCCGCCTCCAGCTAGAAACCGGCACCACCGACCAATATGCTACTTATGCTAGTAATAGTGGCGGTACTACCCTCACTTTTAACTATGTAGTGCAAGCTGGGGATAGTTCTACGAACTTGGAATACCTCAGCACCACTGCCTTAGAACTAAATGGCGGAACGATTAAAGATAACTTGACGATTGATGCCATCTTAACCCTCCCCGCCGTGGGTACAGCCAACTCCCTCGGTGGCAGCAAAGCCATAGTTATTGATGGCATTGCCCCCACCTTATCTTCAGTAGCCATTGCTTCTAATAATGCCAACAATGCATTAGCCAAAGTTGGGGATGTGGCAACAGTTACTTTTACTGCTTCGGAAACTCTCGGTGGGTTGCCTACGGTGACTATTGGTGGTCAAGCCGCCACAGTCACCAATAGCGGGAATAACTACACCGCCACTTATACCCTGCAAGCCGCAGATACCGAAGGAAATTTACCGATTAATATTACCTTTACGGATGCTGCGGGCAATGCGGGAACGGCAGTAACAGCTACAACTAACAATAGTAGTGTCACCTTTGATAAGACTGTCCCCACCTTATCTTCAGTAGCCATTGCATCCAATAATGCCAACAATGCATTAGCCAAAGTTGGGGATGTGGCAACAGTTACTTTTACTGCTTCGGAAACTCTCGGTGGGTTGCCTACGGTGACTATTGGTGGTCAAGCCGCCACAGTCACCAATAGCGGGAATAACTACACCGCCACTTATACCCTGCAAGCCGCAGATACCGAAGGAAATTTACCGATTAATATTACCTTTACGGATGCTGCGGGCAATGCGGGAACGGCAGTAACAGCTACAACTAACAATAGTAGTGTCACCTTTGATCAGACTGTCCCCACCTTATCTTCAGTAGCCATTGCATCCAACAATGCCAACAATGCATTAGCCAAAGTTGGGGATGTGGCAACAGTTACTTTTACTGCTTCGGAAACTCTCGGTGGGTTGCCTACGGTGACTATTGGTGGTCAAGCCGCCACAGTCACCAATAGCGGGAATAACTACACCGCCACTTATACCCTGCAAGCCGCAGATACCGAAGGAAATTTACCGATTAATATTACCTTTACGGATGCTGCGGGCAATGCGGGAACGGCAGTAACAGCTACTACCGACTCCAGTAGTGTCACCTTTGATAAGACTGTCCCCAGCTTATCTTCAGTAGCCATTGCATCCAACAATGCCAACAATGCATTAGCCAAAGTTGGGGATGTGGCAACAGTTACTTTTACTGCTTCGGAAACCCTCAGTGGCACACCCGCAGTCACTATTGGCGGTAAAACTGCCACAGTGACAAATACAGGTGGGAATAACTACACCGCCACTTATACCCTGCAAACCGCAGATACCGAAGGAAATTTACCGATTAATATTACCTTTACGGATGCTGCGGGCAATGCGGGAACGGCAGTAACAGCTACTACCGACTCCAGTAGTGTCACCTTTGATAAGACTGTCCCCACCTTATCTTCAGTAGCCATTGCATCCAATAATGCCAACAATGCATTAGCCAAAGTTGGGGATGTGGCAACAGTTACTTTTACTGCTTCGGAAACCCTCGGTGGCACTCCCGCAGTCACTATTGGCGGTAAAACTGCCACAGTCACCAATAGCGGGAACAACTACACCGCCACTTATACTCTGACTAACGCCGACACCGAAGGGTTACAGGGGATTAATATTGACTTAACAGGTGTCATCGATGCAGCCGGCAATGCGGGAACGGCAGTAACAGCTACAACTAACAATAGTAGTGTCACCTTTGATAAGACTGCCCCAACAGTTGCGTTAAGTTCCACTTCTGCTACTACCGTAAATGGGTTATTTACGGTTACTGCCACATTCAGTGAAGCTGCTACTGGCTTTGATATCTCCGATATTACGGTAAGCAACGGAACTGCTGGTAATTTTAAAGCTGTTGATGCCAAAACTTACACCTTTGATGTCACTCCCACGGCTGATGGTAATGTCACCGTAGATGTTGCCGCAGCCAAAGCTACGGATATCGCTGGCAATAATAATATTGCCGCTACTCAGTTAACCCGAACAGCTACTACGTCCGCAACGGGTGGCACAACGGGTGGCACAACGGGTGATACAACGGGTGGCACAACGGGTGGCACAACGGGTGGCACAACGGGTGGCACAACGGGTGGCACAACGGGTGATACAACGGGTGGCACAACGGGTGGCACAACGGGTGGCACAACGGGTGGCACAACGGGTGGCACAACGGGTGGCACAACGGGTGGCACAACGGGTGGCACAACGGGTGGCACAACGGGTGATACAACGGGTGGCACAACGGGTGGCACAACGGGTGGCACAACGGGTGGCACAACGGGTAGCAGCGGTCTATTCCCTGTTTCTCCCCTTCCGCCTTTCATGGGTCTGAGCAGTATTTTGCCCTCAGAAATTAGCAATAATAATAGCCAAAATAATACTACTTTACCCGAACCACCACCAAGTCCTCCTGAACCCACTATTGATGTAGTCAATATTTCCTTTACTGCCGTAGGAACAGATAGTGCAGATAATATTGATGGCACACCTAATGATGATGTAATTAGTGGTCAGGGTGGTAATGATGTTATCCGTGGTTTGCCCGGACGAGATGCCCTATTTGGTAATGATGGGGATGATGAACTTTATGGCAACCAAGGGGCAGATTTATTGCTGGGTAATCAAGGTAAAGACATTATCTATGGTGGTCAAGGCAATGATTTAGCAATGGGTGGTCAAAATGATGACTTAATCTATGGCGATTTAGGTAGCGATACCTTGATTGGTGATTTAGGTGATGACAAATTATTTGGGGGCTCATCTAGCCCTGGTTCAGTCGCTAGTGATGCCGGTGATTTGCTATTCGGAAAAGATGGCAATGATTTCCTGCATGGCCATGCGGGAGATGACTCCATTTTCGGTGGCAATGGGGGTGATACTGCCCGTGGTGGTCAGGGTGATGACCTAATTCATGGTGATGCGGGCGCTGATATTTTATATGGGGATAAAGGCAATGATAGCCTGACCGGAAATGCCGATAATGATGTGGTTTATGGCGGCGAAGGGAATGATTTCCTCTGGGGAGGAGATGGTGAAGATTTCCTCTATGGAGATGAAGGCGATGATACCCTAATTGGTAATGCAGACAAAGATTATTTTGTCCTGCAATCCGGTTTTAGTTCTGATACAATTCTGGACTTTACTAATGGTATTGACCTAATTGGATTAGCCGGTAGTTTAACCTTTGACCAGTTAAGTATTACTGGCAGTAATGGGAATACTTTAATAGCCCGTGGCAATGAATTGTTAGCCACATTAACGGGTGTTGATGTTAGTTTGATTGATAGCGCTGATTTCACCTTAATGGTGTAGGTGTTTATAAACCGGGTTTCTTCTCTTTGTGTCCTTTGTGTCTTTGTGGTGAAAATAAACCACAAAGGCACAAAGGACACAAAGTTTTAAATAAAAAAGAAACCCGGTTTCTTGGTCTTGGGAACGCGATCGCTACTCCTCAAATACTGGCGGCCATAAGTCAGAAATATGTAATTCCCATCCCGGAAGTAATTCAGGAATGGTGAGAGTTTCTCCGTTGGTAAATGAAATCGGTTGTTGGTTGGGACGATAAAGAGTTGCAGTTAATTCGTCTGGGTCAATTAAAATGCCAACTTTTACGCCTTGGTCGAGAAACATTTCAATTTTTTGGCGCAATTTGGCAATTTGATCGCTTTGAGATTTAATTTCTACTACTAAGTCCGGGACAGTTTCGCTAAAATAACGCACGGTACGGGGCATCCGTTCTCTGGAGACGTATGAAACATCCGGTGCGGTTAAGTCTGCGTTGGGCAGAATAAAACCGCCACTGGAATCAAAGACTAATCCCAATCCGCGAGGTGATGCCCAAAGTTTGAGCAGAAAGCTCAACTGTGCGCCAATATAGCTAGATACAATATCTGATGGACCCATGACGATTATTTCTCCATCGCGCAATTCTATCTGGTAATCATCCAAATCGTTTTGGAGTTGTGTTTGCAGTTTTTCTAGGTGCTTAACTGTCAAAGACGTCAAAGACATAGATTTTCCTAGGCTGATTTATTTTATTTTATTTTACAACATTTTACAACAGTGCTGTATATTATAACCAATATTATCAAAAACCAAATCTATGCAATCAACCAGTCCATCTCTGACCAGCGATCGCGAGTTTATTCCTTGGGTACAGCAACAGAACATTAGCCTTGCTTTTACTACTTATCAAACCAATTGGTTAGCTTTTATCGGGGTTAATCCCGAAACTGGGGGAATTTATGCTTTTCAACGCCAATTTAATCGGGCGATGGGTTTGTATTGCACTCCCGATCGCCTTTATCTGAGTTCTAAGTATCAATTATGGCAGCTAGATAATGTATTGCAACCGGGGCAGTTTTATCAAGGTCGCGATCGCCTTTTTATTCCTAGAATTGCTTATACTACTGGGGATATTGATGTTCACGATGTGGCGGTGACAGAAACAGGTGAACTAATCTTTATCAGTACCTTGTTAAATTGTTTGGCGACAACGAGCGATCGCCATAGTTGTAAACCTTTATGGAAACCGCCATTTATTAGCCAAATTATTAATGAAGATCGCTGTCATTTGAATGGGTTGGCAATGGTGGACGGACAACCGGGTTATGTGACAGCTTGTAGTCGTTCTGATGTAGTAGATGGTTGGCGCGATCGCCGAAAAGACGGCGGTGTGGCGATCGATATTGCCAGTAATGAAATTATCCTCACTGGCTTAAGTATGCCTCATTCGCCAAGATTTTATCAAGGGAAATTATGGCTATTAAATTCTGGGACAGGAGAGTTTGGTTATGTGGATTTAGATTTAGGAAAATTTGAACCCATTACTTTTTGTCCTGGATATGCGCGAGGGTTAGCTTTTTGGCAAGATTATGCCATTGTGGGACTGTCTAAACCCCGTTCTGGGGATGGGACTTTTTCCGGTTTATTGTTAGATGACCGGCTAAAAGAAAAAGATGCCGATGCCCGTTGTGGGTTGCTGGTTATTGATTTAAAGACGGGGACAATTGTTCACTGGGTACGCATTGAAGGAACGATTACGGAGTTATATGATGTGGGGGTATTACCGGGGACAGAAAAACCGATGGCTTTGGGTTTTCAAACTCAGGAAATTGAGCAGTTAATTAGCCTGGAACCTCTGAGTGAGATTAACTTAGTTACTGGCGATAAAAAAGGCGGAGATCAAAAGGGCGATCGAGCGTCAATCACAAAATATACTTCAAAAAAAAACCGGATCAGCCAAAAAAATAGATTAAAATTATCTAGATTTTTTTTAATTTTTTTGTCTTTTAAAAAACTGCGGTTATTTTATGATTTAACTTATCATCCTAATTTTCAACTAAACCTGTTGTCTCAATGTAAATTTAATATTGAAAGTGAGTCAAGCTTAAACCACTTATTGCCAGAAAATAAGCCTGATATTTCATTACTAATAAACCAAGCTTTAACTTATCACCAGCAAGGACAATTTGCCCAAGCCATTCCTCTTTATCAGCAAGTTTTACCCGCCGAACCGGATAATATTTTAGTCCTAACTAATTATGGCAAAGCACTGCAAAAAGTGAACTGCCACCAAGAGGCAATTGACATTTTGCGTCGGGCAATTAAACTTAACCCCAACCATGCCCAATTATACTTTTACCTCAGTCAATCCCTGAAAGTTCAAGGAGACATAGAAACCGCTGCCGAATGTTTGCAAAAAGCCATTCAGTTACAGCCATACTTTTGGGGGGCTTACAATAACTTAGGGACTATTTTTCAACAGCAAGGCAACTTAGCTGAAGCTGCCCAATGTTATGCAAAAGCCCTAGAATATAACCCCAACTTTGCCCAAGCGCAGTCTAATTTAGCCAGTATTTGGCAACTGGAAGGGGACTTAGAACGCGCCAAAGCAGGCTTAAATCGCGCTTTACAACTTGAACCTAATTATGTTCCCGCCCTGTTAAATTTAGCCTATATTTACAAACAACAGGGACCCTTACCTGGGGCGATTGATTGTTATCAGCAAGTATTAGCCCAAGAACCTCGCCCAGAAGCTTATTATCACCTGGGGGAAATCTTCGATTATCAAGTTAATATAGCAGGGGCTTTAGCCTGTTATCAAAAAGTCCAGGAACTTGACCCGAAAAATTACAACATTGAAGGGGCGATCGCCTTTACGCGGTTAAAAATATGTGACTGGGAAGATTATGAATCGAGAACCGCAGAATTTATCCATTCGGTGCAAAAATATCTGAATCAAGAAACCGCATATAGTCCCAGTCCTCTTGCCCTCAGTAGTTTTCCAGTTCCCCTAGCATTACATCGACAATTTGCCGAATCATTGAGTCGGGCAACGGTGGCAAAAATGGCCAAAATTAAAGCAGGTTGCAATTTTGCATATCCCCCAAATACCGATAAGTTAAAAATTGGCTATATTTCCCCGGACTTTCGCGAACACGCGGTGGGGAAAATCCTTAAAGATATGTTTTCATATTGCGATCGCACTCGGTTTGAAGTATATGCTTATTCCACCGTTGATTATAATGATGCGATTACGGAAACTATTCGCAATGGGTGCGATTATTTTGTCAATATTTCTGCCATGACCGCCGAAACAGCCGCCCGGAAAATTAACGCTGACGGCATCCATATCTTAATCGATTTAGCCGGACGAACTATCGGCAATGGCGAAGAAATATTAGCCCTGCAACCGGCGCAGATTCAAGCCCATTTTTTAGGTTATCCTGATACAATGGGGGCGGATTTTATCCAATATGCGATCGCCGACTCTAAGTTAATCACTCCAGAAATTGCCCAAACTTACACCGAAGAAATTATCTATCTGCCCCATGCCTTCTTTTCCTCACCGATGGAAATATCTGAACGCATGATGACGCGGGCAGAATTTGGCATTCCCGAAGATGCTTTTGTCTTTTGTTGCTTCAACTCTCACTATAAAATTACCCCAGACCTATTTGATCTTTGGATGCGGATTTTAGCGCAAGTTTCTAATTCTGTCCTCTGGTTAACCGGAGGCAGCGAAATATTAATCGCCAACTTACGACGAGAGGCAGCAAAACGGGGAATAGACGGAAACCGCTTATTTTTTACGGAAAAATTACCCAACTCAGAATATTTAGCCCGTTATCGTTTAGCGGACTTATTCTTAGATACTTTTATCTATAATGGCGGTTCAACGGCCATTAGTGCATTATATGCCGGATGTCCAGTTTTGACGCGATCGGGAAATACCAATGCTTCCCGTATGGGGGCAAGTATTTGCGCGGCGGCTAAATTAAACTCCCTGATTTGTAGCAGCAGCCAAGAATACGAAAAACAGGCAATTTATCTAGCCAATCATCCGCGTTCTTTGGGCTATTACCGCCGCCACCTGAGCAAAAATCGCGACCAATTACCATTATTTAATGTACGCGGTTTTGTCCAAACCTTAGAAAATGCCTTGTGGCAAATGTGGGAGACTTATACTAAAGCTAAATAGACCCAGAAACCGGGTTTCTTTTCGGCATATCACAGTTATCTGTGAAATCCAAACAAGAAACCCGGTTTCTTATTCCTCGCAGCTAACCCAGAAACCGGGTTTCTTTGGTGAAAATGTAGGGGCGAATGGCCATTCGCCCCTACTGTTAAATCCCAACAAGAAACCCGGTTTCTTAATCCTCGCAGATAACCCAGAAACCGGGTTTCTTAATCCCCGCAGACCACCCAGAAACCCGGTTTCTTATTCCTCGCAGCTAACCCAGAAACCGGGTTTCTTTTCGGCATATCACAGTTATCTTTAGGTTTCACGACAGAAACCCGGTTTCTTAGTCCCCGCAGACCACCCAGAAACCGGGTTTCTTTGGTGAAAATGTAGGGGCGAATGGCCATTCGCCCCTACAGACCACCCAGAAACCGGGTTTCTTATCGGCATATCACAGTTATCTTTAGGTTTCACGACAGAAACCCGGTTTCTTAGTCCTCGCAGACCACCCAGAAACCGGGTTTCTTTGGTGAAAATGTAGGGGCGAATGGCCATTCGCCCCTACTGTTAAATCCCAACAAGAAACCCGGTTTCTTAATCCTCGCAGACCACCCAGAAACCGGGTTTCTTATTCCCCGCAGCTAACCCAGAAACCGGGTTTCTTTTCGGCATATCACAGTTATCTGTGGAATCCAAAAAAGAAACCCGGTTTCTTCGTCCTCGCAGATAACCCAGAAACCGGGTTTCTTAATCCCCGCAGACCACCCAGAAACCGGGTTTCTTATTCCCCGCAGCTAACCAAGAAACCCGGTTTCTTATTTAGAGTATATAACGTATTGACAACATATCATACATAAAGTAGTCACCAATACCCCTGCCAGCCCGTTGCCAATCTAATTAAAATAAGCCATAAAAACCGGACAGTTCTTTTTTATCTTTTCTATTCCCTATTGTCACCTCTAATAATCCCTATTGTTCCCTCTATTGTTACCTCTAATAATCCCTATTGTTCCCTATTGTTCTCTCTAATGCTCCCTATAGTTCCCTCTATTGTCACCTCTAATGATCCATATTGTTCCCTATTGTAACCTATTGTTTCCTCTCCTAAATACTGGTGCTTCACCGTCCCTCGAAGTGAACAAAACTCATCGTAAAATCACCTAAAAGCGAAAAATAAAACTTAATAAATATTAAGCTATAAATAGCTATAACGCTTTGTAAATAAAGACTTTTGCTCCTGACAAGTCAATATAAGCCGCTGAGATACTTTTGAACGAACCGCGATACTGGATGAAAAAAAATTATCAAAGATTCTTGATGTAATCAGAAAAACCTGCTATAAATTTAAATAGCTTATTCCAGAGGAGCTTTGTCAAATAAATTGACATACAACAAACTCCTTATATATCAGGGTGTGTCTTGGGTAAATAAATTTATGGCTTTTATGCCTCACAAGGCGCGTTCAAATTAGTTAAAAATACATCAGTCATGTCTACAATCAATCACATCACCAACCCCAACTCACCCCAGGAAAAATATGGCGGCCCGGGCGCCGCTGCCCACCTTAGTGGGCAGCGGCGCGAATTGGTCATCATTGACCCCACCGTATCCGACTATCAAAGTCTCGCTGCCGGAGTCAAACCGGCCACCTTTGTCCATATCCTCGACCCCAACCGGGACGGTATCGAGCAAATCAATGAAATCCTTGAAGAGAGAAAAGAGGGGAGAGGAGAGAGAAAAGAGAGTATCTTTTCTCTTCCCCCTCATCCCTCCTCTTCCCCCTCTTCTCTCTCTCCTCTTTCTCTGCACCTAATCTCCCACGGGTCACCGGGAACCCTCTACCTAGGCAACAGCACCCTAGAACTGGGCAACCTAGAAAAATATCGCTCCCAACTGCAAAAGTGGCACATCGCCCATCTATATATATATGGATGTCAAGTAGCTGCCGGTGATGCCGGGGCAGAATTCCTGCAAAAACTACATCACATCACCCAAACCTCAATCTACGCCAACCCCCACCTCACCGGCAACACCGCATTAGGCGGCACCTGGGAACTGCAACAAATTCACCCCTGCCCCCCGGTCGGTGAGCGAAGCCGAACCGCTGCTCCCCTGCTCGATGGCGGCTCCCCCTCCCCCCTCTCCCCCCACACCCTCACCACCTACCCCCACACCCTCGGCTTCAGCGCCCAAACCACCTTTGCTGTGGGAGACAGTCCGGTTTCCGTCACCGTAGGAGACTTTAACGGCGATAAAAAACAGGACTTGGCGGTAGCGAACTTTTACAGCGCCAACGTCTCAGTCCTGTTAGGGGACGGCAGTGGCGGCTTCAGCCCCCAAACCACCTTTGCCGTGGGAGACCGTCCGCTATCCGTCACCGTAGGAGACTTTAACGGCGATAAAAATCAGGACTTGGCGGTAGCGAACTTTGGCAGCGCCAACGTCTCAGTCCTGTTAGGGGACGGCAGTGGCGGCTTCAGCGCCCAAACCACCTTTGCCGTGGGAGCCAATCCGCTGTTCGTCACCGTAGGAGACTTTAACAACGATAACAATCAGGACTTGGCGGTAGCGAACGGTGGCAGCGACAACGTCTCAGTCCTGTTAGGGGACGGCAGTGGCGGCTTCAGCGCCCAAACCACCTTTGCCGTGGGAGCCAATCCGGTTTCCGTCACCGTAGGAGACTTTAACGGCGATGAAAAACAGGACTTAGCGGTAGCGAACCGTTTCAGCGACAACGTCTCAGTCCTGTTAAGGGACGGCAGTGGCGGTTTCAGCGCCCAAACCACCTTTGCCGTGGGAGACGATCCGCAGTCCGTCACCGTAGGAGACTTTAACGGCGATAAAAAACAGGACTTGGCGGTAACGAACGTTAGCGACGACAACGTCTCAGTCCTGTTAGGGGACGGCAGTGGCGGCTTCAGCACCCAAACCACCTTTGCTGCGGGAGGAGATTCGTTTTCCGTCACCGTAGGAGACTTTAACGGCGATGGCAAACAGGACTTGGCGGTAACGAACGTTAGCGACGACAACGTCTCAGTCCTGTTAGGGGACGGCAGTGGCGGCTTCAGCACCCAAACCACCTTTGCTGCGGGAAGATATTCGTTTTCCGTTACCGTAGGAGACTTTGACGGCGATGGCAAACAGGACTTAGCGGTAGCGAACGGTGGCAACAACAACGTCTCAGTCCTGCTAAACAATCCCCCCAAAATTACCTCAGTCACCGCCACCACTGCTAATGGTAGTTACAAAGCCGGTGACACCATTGCTATTACCGTTACCTTTGATGCGGCTGTCACGGTTGATACAACAGGTGGCACCCCCCGCCTGCAACTAGAAACCGGCACCACTGACCAATATGCTACTTATGATAGTGGTAATGGCGGTAATATCCTCACCTTTAACTATGTAGTGCAAGTTGGGGATAGTTCTGCGGACTTAGAATATTTCAGCACCACTGCCCTAGAGCTAAATGGGGGGACGATTAAAGATAATTTAACTGTAGATGCCATCTTAACCCTCCCTGCCTTAGGTTCTGGCAACTCCCTCGGTGGCAGCAAAGCCATAGTTATTGATACAGTTGCCCCCACCTTAACCCCAGTCACCATTGCATCCAATAATGCCAACACCGCATTAGCCAAAGTTGGGGATGCAGTGACAGTTGCTTTTACCGCCAGTGAAACCCTCGGTGGTACACCCACTGTCACCATTGGTGGTCAAACTGCCACAGTGACGAATAGCGGGAACAACTACACCGCCACTTATACTCTGCAAGCCGCAGATACCGAAGGAAATTTACCGATTAATATTACCTTTACGAATGCTGCGGGCAATGCGGGAACGGCGGTAACGGCTACTACCAACTCCAGTAGTGTCACTTTTGATCAAACTGCCCCAACTGTTGCTTTAACTTCCACTGCTGCAACTCCTGTTAACGGGTTATTTACGGTTACTGCCACTTTCAGTGAAAATGTCACCGGTTTTGATATCTCAGATATCACAGTTGGCAACGGAACTGCCAGTAACTTTATGGCAGTTAACGCCACTACTTACACCTTTGATGTTACTCCCGCTGCTGATGGTTCGGTGACAGTAGATGTTGCTGCTTCTTCAGCAACGGATAGTGCAGGTAATAATAATATTGCTGCCACTCAGTTGACCCGGACAGCGGATATTAACGATATCCCCACTCTGAGTGATATCACCAAAACTGGCCTTGAAGATACGGATATCACTTTTGCTGCCACTGACTTTACGGATAAATTCTCAGACCTAGAAAAAGATAGCTTATCCAAAATTAAAATAACTTCACTTCCCGATAACGGCACTTTGAAGTTAAACGGAACTGCTGTCACTGCTGCCCAAGAAATTAATGCCGCTGATTTGGGTAAATTAACCTTTACTCCCAATGCTGACTTTAATGGCAATGTCAGCTTTACTTGGAATGGTTCTGACGGCAAGACTTATGCTGTTGCTGCGGCTAAAGTTGACCTGATAATCAGCAATGTTGATGAACCTCCGGTTGATGAACCTCCGGTTAACAGCGGTCTATTCACCGTTTCTCCCAGTCAAGTTCTGCCTTTCACTGGTCTGAGCAGTATTTTGCCCTCAGAAAGCAGTAATAATAGCCAAAATAATACTACTTTACCCGAACCTTCGGCTATTCCTCCCGAACCCACTATTGATTTAGTCAATATTTCCTTTACTGCCGTAGGAGCCGATAGTGCAGATAATATTGATGGCACACCTAATGATGATGTAATTAGTGGTCAAAGTGGCAATGATGTGATCCGTGGTTTGCCCGGACGAGATGCCCTATTTGGTAATGATGGAGATGACGAAATTTATGGCAACCAAGGGGCAGATTTGTTGCTGGGTAATCAAGGTAAAGACATTATCTATGGTGGTCAAGGCAATGATTTAGCAATGGGTGGTCAAAATGATGACTTAATCTATGGCGATTTAGGTAGCGATACCTTGATTGGTGATTTAGGTGATGACAAATTATTTGGGGGCTCATCTAGCCCTGGTTCAGTCGCTAGTGATGCCGGTGATTTGCTATTCGGAAAAGATGGCAATGATTTCCTGCAAGGCAATGCGGGAGATGACTCCATTTTCGGTGGCAATGGGGATGATACCGCCCGTGGTGGTCAGGGTGATGACCTAATTCATGGTGATGCGGGCGCTGATATTTTATATGGCGATAAGGGCAATGATAGCCTGACCGGAAATGCCGATAATGATGTGTTTTATGGCGGCGAAGGGAATGATTTCCTCTGGGGAGGAGATGGTGAAGATTTCCTATTTGGAGATGAAGGCGATGATACCCTAATTGGTAATGCAGACAAAGATTATTTTGTCCTGCAATCTAGCTTTGGCTCTGATACAATTCTGGACTTTACTAATGGTATTGACCTAATTGGATTAGCCGGTGGTTTAACCTTTGACCAGTTAAGTATTACTGGCAGTAATGGGAATACTTTAATTGCCAGTGGCAATGAATTGTTAGCCACATTAACGGGTGTTGATGTTGGTTTGATTGATAGCGCTGATTTCACTTTAATGGTGTAAGGAAGTTAGAAACCGGGTTTTTTTCTTTGTGTCCTTTGTGTCTTTGTGGTGAAAATAAACCACAAAGGCACAAAGGACACAAAGAATATCTCTCTGTGTCCTCTGTGTCTCTGTGGTGAAATTATCTCTAAAAATCCTTGACAATCTGTTAAAGAGATGTATTATGAAAATTAACTCTCTCCTCTCTCCTCTATCTGTTTTAAGCAACAAAGAAACCCGATTTCTTAGTCCTCGCAGCTTCTCGTCAAATACCGGACAGGAAAAGCGAGATTCCCTGCCGAATCAATTGCGATCTAAACCTCGATCGCTGCATTCACCCAAGATAACAATGGCCCGGTTTGTTCTTGTCCACTGGTAGATAATTGGCTGTGACAAAGATAAAGCCGATCGCTTACCCGACTAAGTAAATCATTTAAAATCCTTTCTAATCGTTCCTCTGCGGCTTGTTCCTCATCGGCAACGGTCCAAGGACGACCAGACCATTGGCGTAAAAATAACGGGGAACCAAATAAAGTGGCCGCCCCACCACTCAGCCAGAGAGGGCTGCCTGCATCTAGCCAAAAGTGGTAACGATGAGATAATTTGGCTGACCGATATTGAAAGATGGTGGCTAATGTCACCCCACGAGATGGGGCGGAGATCGCGGAAACGGGGAAAGGGTTCGCGGTCACAGTTCCCTGACGCAATAGCTGGATAAATTGACCCACGATGACATAATCTGGGGCATTGGCAGTTCCCCCTTCCTGAACGCGTAACCTGCGTAACCGCCGATCCACTTCCCAGTAGTGACTAGCGGTTTCCATGAATTCGCGTAAGGCGGAAAGGCGATCGCCCGGAAGATGATTGACTGGGGATAAAAATTTTTGAATCGCCTCATTTAATACGTGAATCGGTGTAGGGGCGATACCCCCGCGATCGCGATAGGGTTGCGGAGCAAGATCGCTCCTCGTTGCGGATGCAATCTCGCCCGTACCCTCGCGGTCAGCCTCCTGAAGCGGCGATCGAGTCGCGTTGCGGATACAATCTCGCTGTTGTTCGATCCAAGTCACAATTTCCTGATAAGCCATTGTCGCCCGATAACCCAACCGATCCCAACGGGGAAAAGAAGTGACGGGCAAGAGTTTTGGGGAAATCGGATCTGGTGCATAGCAATAGTCGGTTAATAAACCAGCCCGAACCGGATCGATGCGATATTCAAACCTGAGAAAGGTGCCGGGAATGCCGGGAATGCCGGGAATGCCGGGAATGTTTTTTGATTTGGGCAGAGTGTCCTGCCAAAATGTCTCGTCTTGTAGGGGCGTTTCGCGAAGCGCCCCTACTTCGCGAAACGCCCCTACGGGAGACGGAGGACGACTGACGATTTCTTGCTGAGACAAGATCGTCAATAGTTCGGCGATCGCATCTCGGTCAACCAGACGACCCAAACCCGGATAAACCAGGGCTAACAAAGTCAGCAATGCCCGAATCATGGACAGATTCGCTAATCGGCGTTGGTCATTCAGGGAATTCACCGGGACGTCCAAATTGTTCAAACTTTGCACGATCGTATAGCGGGCAATTTCATCTAAACCGGGGGCGATCAGGGCAATATCTTCCGCTGCAACGGTTCCGGTTTTAATTTCAGCAGCGATCGCTTCGGCAGTTTCCCGCAATAACTCAATCCGAGAGGCGGTTTGCACGGAGAAAACCTGATTCTCTAATTCTCGGCGATCTAACCAAGGGGGAATATCGCGACTGGTCACAGCCAAAACCCAATTTTTCAACGAGGGTCGGAGAGATTTGGGCAAAGGCTGAGAAATCGACCGATCTTTTAGCATTACTTGGGTCATACCCGGGCGATCGCCTAACCCTGCCAAATACTCAGAATCAGCCCCCAAACCCAAGCGCACTTGGCCATCCAGATTATAGGTAAACACCCCAGGAACGCCGCGATCGAGCAACACCTCAAACAAATCACGGGCAATACTCGGATACTCGTCCACATCATCCGCCAATAGGCGATCGAATCGAGACAATAAATGAGTCTGATAAACCGGGTCATCCAACAAATAACGCCAGTAAAGTTCGGCCACAACGCCATAAGTCAAAAAGCCGCGTTCCAAACACCACTGACGCCAGCGTAACAACAGCTTGCCCATCAGATCCCACAGTTCTGGCGACCCTTGATCCATCAGCCCGTATTCTAACAGATGGGGAATTTCTTCAATCGGCGTTCCCGAAACCGCCGCCAACTGCATTAAATCCAACATCCGCCGGACTAAGCGATACTCGCTCACTCCCGACCAACGCAACTGCCCGCTATCCAATTCTGGTCGCCATAGTCGAGTGGCGGACTCTTGCTCTGTTTCTGGACGTAAGCGGACGGGAAACTGTGGTTTCAGGTTGAGTCGGGAAACCAACAAAGGCCAAAATAGAGTCACTTCATGCTGAAAAAATCCTAAAGGCGTGGTGGCGTTCACCAAACATTGGTGTTTATTGTGTTTGCTGTGAACAGATATCTGGTCAGCCAGTTGTCGGCGGCGATCGCTGGTTGGGGCAAACACCAGCACCCCCGGATGCCATAAGTTTTTCCCCACCTTTGCCGAATCCCTTTCTGGCTGTAAGGATTTCTGAAACTGTTGGATCAGAAGAGTTGTCTTACCACTCAGACTTGGCCCGACAATCCACAGCGAATTCACCACCACTTCACCACCACTGATTATCCCGCTTTCGCACTCGTGACTATACTATAGCCGTTTTCCGGGAAAAGATCCGCCTGAACCCCTGGCCGAAAAATTATCAAGATAATTTTTTTATAATTAATTAAACAATCTGACAGGAGCGATTTGATGCGGAACCGAGCGGAAATCTGCTAAATTGCTGATTAATTAAAATTTTTAAAATGAGTCAGTCTATGTCCTCTCCATTGCAACGCTTTTTAACGGCTGCGGAACATTGGTTTTCCCAGACTCCTGATCGATCGCTGGAAATTGCCTACCAAGCAGCCTTAGCCATTCAAGCCATTGAAAACCAACATTTCAATGGCGATAAAATTTCTCTGGTTAACGCTGCTTATGGAACCAGTGTTTATGCTCATTTTGAAGCAGATTTAGACCGAAACCTAGAAATTATTAAGTTAAGACTAACGGAATTTAGAAATAGCCGCTCATTCATTGATATTTATGAACAAGTGTTCAATAAAAAGAAAATTAAATATTTTGCCGACTATCCCAACAACGGCAAATCGTTGGGTTTGAGAGATGCCGATAATCTAGTGCTGGAAAAGCTGAAATTTATTGATGATGTGATTGGCAAATACCAGCCAGACCAAGTAGTCTATCCGCTTCAGCTAGACTTCAAAAATTTAAACGGGGGCGGTCAACCTGGGGCTAATTCCCCAGGGACGCTTTCCATCTCTGAAAAATCCGCTTCAGAAACCGGGTTTCTTAACCAAGCTATCGGTACGAAGGATGAATTGTCGCAGAAACCCGGTTTCTTTGTTGGTGAACTCAAACTCGATCCAAAACAACCTAGATTTGAAAAAAAATCCTCAAAAAAAGAGGGAAATCTAGCCACTACTACCAGTTTTTTGCCTCGGTCAATTCTCAGAACTCTAGACAGAGTAAAAAGAGACTTAGATCCCGATGCGGAAAATGAAGTGGTGCAAGATTTTCGCAAATCTCAAACTCGCACAGTCTTATCTCTGAAATTTATTTTACTGATTATTCTCATCCCCTTGCTGACCCAACAGAGTTCTAAAATTATGCTGAGTCCAATTTATGAAAAATATATCGAACCCCAAGCGGCGATATTTTTGAACGTGGACATGGAAGAAGAAGCCTTTAGAGAATTACAGCGGTTTGAAGAAAAACTCAAGTTTGAAAAATTCATTGCTACAGAAATCAAAGAATTTTCTGAAGACAATCCAATTTTATTAAACAAAATCACTAAATTGAGTGAAGAAGAAATTGAGAAACAAGTCAAAATAAAAGCCTTTGAAATCGCTGAAGAATACAATCGACGCAGTGCTGAATCGTTAAAAAATATTGTGGCCGACATTTTTTCCGCGATCGCCTTTTGCCTCGTCATCACCAACAGTAAACGGGAAATTGCGGTTTTGAAATCTTTTATTGATGAAGTTGTATATGGCCTAAGTGATAGCGCCAAAGCATTCATCATTATCTTGTTTACAGATGTGTTTGTGGGATTCCACTCTCCCCACGGCTGGGAAGTAATTTTAGAAGGAATTTGCCGACATTTAGGCATTCCCGAAAGTCGAGAATTCATCTTTCTCTTTATTGCCACCTTCCCAGTGATTTTAGACACCATCTTTAAATATTGGATCTTCCGTTATCTCAATCGCATCTCACCCTCGGCGGTGGCGACTTATAAGAATATGAATGAATAACATCGCACCTCACCCTCGGCGGTGGCGACTTATAAGAATATGAATGAATAACAAAGTGGTTTATGGTGCGTTACGGCGCGGGATTTTCGGTTAGTTTACAGGGATAAAAATCTCATTTCCGCGCCTAACACACCCTACGGTATTCTCAGATTAAATCCTGACTCGCGGATACCGTGGCAGACAAGGACTGCCAAAACAAACTTGACCCTCTGGCATATTTTTGAACACGCTGCTGCGAGTGCCAATCAGGGCATTGGCCCCAATTTTCACCCCTGGGGCAATAAAGCAGTCGGCGGCGATCCAAGCGCCATTGCCAATCATAATCGGTTGGGTAACTAGACCAAAGGCGGGGTGCTGGGGATCGTGACTGCCGGTGCAAAGGTAGGTTTTTTGAGAAATAACACAGTGTTCGCCGATATAGATGCGATCGAGACTATATAAAACCACGTCATCACCAATCCAGGTATAGTCACCGATTTCGATTTTCCAAGGATAGGTAAATCGGGCTGTGGGTCGAATTTGCACTCCCCGACCAATTTTCGCCCCAAACAGTCGCAATATAAATCGGCGGACATTATGTAACGGCTGGGGAGTGAGGGGGAATGCGATCGCCTGAACGAACCACCAAAATAAAATAAACAATCCTGGACGACCTCGGTCAAACCAAGATTGATCGTACTGGCGTAAGTCCACCATTGGCGGTAAATGTAACAGGGGAGAATCAGGATTTTTGTTCATTGGGCATCGGTGGGTGAATTATTCGGGGTTAGTTGTGGGCGATTTAATTGCCCCCCAAATTTGATCAGTTCATACAGTTTGACGCCAATCTGATATTCATATTGACTGAGTAAGCGTGCATAGATATAGCCCGCTTTGCCATCGAGGAAGCCGAGTTGAATAAAGTAAAATAAGATGAACCGTAAAGTGGGTTTAAAAGGTAGTCTGACCCAGAGTTTTTTGAGAAAGCGTTTCCGCTGCACCGCGTCCCCGAAAAAATTAGCGCCGATGCTTTCATTTTGTGCTTCTCCGTGCAGCACATTGTAATAAACTTTGGCTTCCCAATTGGAGTAACGATTGTGACGTTCCAGCCATTGATAGATATCCCGGAAATCTTCGTGAATCATGTCATGGTTTAGGTAGCCGACTTGACCGGATAAGATCACGTGCTCATGGACTTCGTTGTCCCCCGTGTTACGAACTCCTTCAGTTCCCAGATTTTCATAGCGACCTTTTTTATGTTTAAATAGTCGCAGATTCCAATCAGGATATTTACCACCGTGACGAATCCATTTTCCCAGAAAGAAGACTTTCCGATTCAGATAGTAACCGTTGCAGTCGGAGTTTTGGATGACTTGGGCAATTTCTTGCCAAAGTTCCGGGGGAATGCGTTCGTCACAGTCAACAATTAAGACCCATTCGTTGCGAAAAGGTAGGTTTTCTAGAGACCAATTTTTCTTTTTTGGCCAGAAACCATTAAAGTGGAATTGAACGACTTTTGCCCCGTAGCTTTCGGCAATTTCTTGGCTGCGATCGCTACTTTGGGAATCGACCAAAAATATTTCATCCGCTGGCTTTAAACTTTCCAGGCAAGCTGGTAGGTTGTATTCTTCGTTTTTACCAGGAATTAAGACTGAAACCGGAACTTTTGATGGTGTTAATGTCATAATAGTCGAGAGAAAACAACCTCAGTGAACAGATTTAATATTTTTATCTCAGATTTAATATCAGAGGTAATATCAGACTTATTAAGGCTTGTTAAAATTCGTTAAAAAATTATTGGCATTAATAAATTAGCTCTATTTTCTGATGATGATAGTTTTTGTTAATCGGCAGTTGGTGAATTGAACGGGGGAGGTTCACTGGGAGTTTTTTCGAGAAAAGTTCAGTCCTCCTTTGATCGCGGTGGTTAAATAACCAATTTGACCATAACTATATACTAAATTATCAAAGCGTTTAGCGGGGTCTTGCCAAAATTTTAAGGTTTTGTAGAGTCCGCGAATCAGTCGTTCGCCTCCTCGGTTAAGCTGATCGAAGCCAGCAATATCGCTCTCATAATCTCGATAACATTCACTGACTCCTTGCCACCAACTACGCTGCCAAAACCAAGATTTTTTTAGGCGTTCCGGGGCGACATTGTGAGCAACTAAGGCATCGGGAAGGTAGGCCACCTGCTTCCCCAATTTTAAGGCAAGTTCGGTGACATATAATTCTTCATTGGATAATAATTTTTTGCCAATTCGTCCCAGATTGACGTTAAATCCGCCGATTTCGGCTAAAAATGACCGGCGAATGGAATAATTTAAGCCTCTAGGAGTGAGTCCCGGTCGATCGATATAGACTACCTGGCCTCCTAGGTCGTAAGCTCCTAAATTGCCAGCCAGTTCTGGGGATAACCAGTTGGGCTTTTCTACCCCAGGCGGCCATAATAGTGTCACCTTTCCTCCAGCGATAACCAATTTTGCATTTTCTTGATAAGCAGAATATAAGATTTGTAACCAGGTGGGACTGGCTACCGCATCATCATCAAGATACGCTAATATTTCTCCTTGGGCAGCTTGGGCCCCAGTGTTACGAGCGACGGATAGACCGATGTTGGATTCATAGATATATTTGAGTTGTGGGTTGCTTAGACGTTGTTCGACGATTTGTTTCGTGCGATCGCTCGATGCATTATCCACCACCAACACCTCAAAGTCGGTAAACTCTTGCCCCAGCAAACTGTCTATGGCTGCACCGAGATACTGTTCTCGGTTATAAGTGCAAATAATCGCAGACACTTTTAGATTGGTCATTTAGGTAATCTCTTTTGCCCAATTGCTTTTGCCACTGATCATTTTATCGCGATCGGCTTGGGGTTTGGGAAGCTTCTGGGGGCTTCTGGGGGCTTCTGGGGGCTTCTGGGGCGGGGGAAGAGAGGGTGTAGTGAATAGTGAATAGTGAACAGGGAACAGGGAACAGGGAACAGGGAACAGGGAACAGGGAAGCAGAGGAGCTTCAGGAGAGAGTGAATAGTGAACAGGGAACAGGGAACAGGGAACAGGGAACAGGGAATAGGGAATAGGGAACAGGGAACAGGGAAGCAGAGGAGCTTCAGGAGAGAGTGAATAGTGAATAGTGAACAGGGAACAGGGAACAGGGAACAGGGAACAGGGAACAGGGAAGCAGAGGAGCTTCAGGAGAGCGTGAATAGTGAATAGTGAATAGTGAATAGTGAATAGTGAATAGTAAAGAGTGATACTTCTTTTGTACGGGCGAATGGCCAGAAAGCCCCTACGACTTTTCACTTGTACGGGCGTCCTTGCGAAGCCCATGCCGTCAGGCTATATGGCCAGAAAGCCCCTACGACTTTTAACTTTTAACTTTTAACTTTTAAGTTTTAAGTTTTAACTTTTAACTTTTAAGTTTTAACTTTTAAGTTTTAACTTTTAACTTTTCACTTATAAATTTCCCCGTTGCCCGATAACTGTTCCCCGTTCCCCAACCAAAGAATCCCTACCCAAAGAATCCCTACCCAACAACCAACAACCAACAACCATGAACCAGATTATTTTAGTGACAGGGCCAGCGCGATCGGGTAAAAGTGAATGGGCAGAGAATTTGGCCATCCAAAGTCAGAAATCGGTGATCTATGTGGCTACGGGGGTAGTTGACAAAACAGATCCAGAGTGGGTGGCGCGAATTGCCCAACATCAAAAGCGGCGAGAAAATTTGGACTGGACAACCCTGGAGGTGCCGGTAAATTTAGCCGCAACGATTTCGCACGCCTCGGGAAATCATTGTTTGCTGGTGGATTCTTTGGGGACTTGGGTGGCGAATTTGTTAGAAATAGATGATAGTCAATGGCAAAAGGCGGAACAAGAGTTACTCAGTTGTCTAACTCGTGGCCATTCTCAGGTGATTTTTGTCGGGGAAGAAACAGGTTGGGGCGTGGTGCCAGCCTATCCGTTAGGTCGGACTTTTCGCGATCGCCTCGGTGGTCTGATCCGTCATTTAGGTTCTTTAGCTAATCCGGTTTATCTCGTTACAGGTGGTCATGCATTAAACCTCAGCCAACTTGGTGTTCCGTTGTCAAATGGGGAAAAAAGCCTGGGGAGCAAGTAAAAAAATGAGCCAGAACAAGAAACCGGGTTTCTGCGAAAATTTATGCTTCGTACCGATAGCTTGGTTAAAAAAACCGGTTTTTGAGAATATTTAAAATATTTAAATTGCATGGTTTTTAAAAAATTAAATAATCAACCTTATCGATTCTATTTGATTTTCTGAATATAATTAAAGTTTTTTTGAGTATAATTTATTAAAATTAAATGTTGTTTATACTTGAGCCAATCAACACCGGCAACATAAATAAGTTAGGATATAGATACTAAAAAGATGTGGTAAATTTGACCAGATTGCGAAATCAAAAAAATTTTATATTTTCTTAACAATTCATGGAGAAATTATCTTTTGCGTTGATATCCGCAAAAGTAAAGATTATGGCATCACAAGATCAAGTCAAACAATACATTGCATATTGGTGGCAACTGGGAAAAAAAGTTGTGATTCGCAACGGTGAGCAAAAATTACTACCAAAAACAATTATCGTTGGCGATCGCTACTCTCAGGAGTGCGAAGACTGTTGGCAAAAAATCCTTTCCCCTGACTCTGGAGACTGTTATCTGGAAGGTACGAACGAAACCATCGCTGAACTACTGACCCCAGAATGGGACGTCATCCTCTGTTGTCGTTGCGTCATGCCAATTCCACTGCGGACTCTGGGAATGCCGCCAAATAGTTGTCCCTGCTTTGACTTACCGAGTTGGCCAAACCCAGACTTACCTCACCCACGCAGTCCCGTAGATTCCACGGCGCATCTGAGTTCGATTCGTCATCGGCTGTTACGGCGATATGCTCCGGAAATTCCGCCTAATTCCGATGCTCAACCTGTCCATCTGGAGCCACCTATTCCGCTCAATTTACCCCGTTGTCAATCAAACCACGGGTGAATTTGTTATGTGTTGGTTGTTGGGTAGGGATTCTTTGGTTGTTAGTTGTTGGTTGTTGTTGGTTGTTGGGTAGGGATTCTTTGGTTGTTAGTTGTTGTTGGTTGTTTGCTCATTAGTCATTAGACAAACAACAAATAACTAATAACTAATAACTAATAACTAATAACTAATAACTAATAACTAATTTGATTTCGTATTGGCAGCACGAGGAGGGACGGGATAAGTCAAAAAGTCCTCGGCAATTTCGGTATTGGCAAAGATTGCCCGGGCTTCTTGGAGTAAGTCCTTAATATTGAGTTCATTGCCTGGGGCATAGCGAGGGCTAAAGTGCGTCATAATCAAGGTTTTAGCCTTCGCCGCTAATGCTACCTGGGCAGCCATTGTGGATGTGGAATGGAGGCGCTCGTAAGCCATTTTTGCATCTTGGTGAGCAAAGGTGGCCTCGTGAATCACCACATCGGCATCTTTGGCCAGTTCTATGGATCCTTCGCAAAAAATGGTATCGGTACAATAAGCAATTTTGCGTCCCACTTGATCGGGGCCGACCAGTTCTTTGCCAGAAATTTTACGTCCATCAGGCAAGGTGATGGTTTTGCCTCGCTTGAGTTCGCCGTAAAGCGGACCAAAGGGAATGCCCAGCGATCGCGCCTTTTCCGCATCAAAGTGACCGGGGCGATCTTTTTCCTCCACCCGATAGCCATAAGCGGTGACGCGATGTTCCAACTTTTGACATTTCACCACATACTCATCATCTTCATAAATGACTCCGGCTCGATGTTTGTGAACCTTAATCGGATAAGAGAAATGAGTGTAGGAGTAGCGGCTACAAGCTTGTAAATAATCCCCTAACCCCGCCGGGCCATAGATATCAATCTGTTCGGGATTTCCCGCGAGTCCACAACTAGCTAACAACCCCATTAAGCCAAAGATATGGTCGCCGTGCATGTGGGTAATAAAAATCCGGCGGATTTGACTGACTTTAATATTGCTGCGCTGAATTTGATGCTGAGTCCCTTCTCCACAATCAAATAGCCAAACTTCTGCCCGTTGCGGCAGCCGCAGGGCAATACTCGATACATTGCGCGATCGCGTGGGGACACCGGAACTGGTGCCTAAAAAAGTAATCTCCAAAAGTGTTAAGCCTCCTTATTTGGGATTTATTTGGGATGAAACGGCAGAGGGTGTGGGGGGAGAGGGGACTGCCCTCGGCTTCAGGATCCGAGGCCAACCAACAATTAACAATTAACAATTAACAGTTAACAGTTAACAATTAACAACCAACAACCAACAACCAAAGAATCCCTACCCAACAACCAAGAATCAACCAATAACTTTAAGATTTCAAAATCCACAATTTGACTTATAGTGTGAGGTTGAAAAAAACATTTTTGGCTATCATTCTAGCAAGATTCTAAGCCAACTTCTGAATAAATTTGTCAAAAGGATTATGGTTGGATATCAATTTAAGTGGCCAAAGTTGCAGCCTCTAGCTTATTGCTGGGTGGCATTACTCCTGTGGCTGATGGCGATCGCCCCTGCCCAAGCATCTGTTTTACTGCGGATCGCCATTGAAAACCAAGTGAGTCAGGTAAAAGTGGGGAGTTCCACCAGGGCGATCGTCCGGGATAGCAGTGGTCGCACCTTGGGCGAACTTCCGGGGATGACCGCTTACATGGCTAATTCTAGTGGGTCGGGAGTTGCCCTGCACAATTGGCAAGCTAATCAAATTTACATTCAACCCACTGGCGATGGATATGTGTTTATCGGCGATCGCTGGTATCGGGGCGGCATTAGCCTCGTGCGGACTGACGGCGGACTCACGGCGGTGAATAACGTTAACCTAGAACATTATCTTTACAGCGTCATAGGGGCGGAAATGAGTCCCAACTGGCCCCTAGAAGCCCTAAAAGCCCAAGCTGTCGCGGCTCGTTCCTATGCCCTCTACCAGCGAGAACGTGGGGGCAACCCAACTTATGATCTCGGTGACACCCAAGGGTGGCAAGTTTACAAAGGCTTAGAAAGCGAAGCCACCAGCACTTATGCTGCGGTAGACGCCACTGCCGGACAGGTTATGGTTTGCAACGGCAAAATTATTGAAGCATTTTTCCACTCATCATCGGGCGGACATACGGAAAACGTCGAAGAAGTTTGGACTGAAGCCAGACCTTATTTACGGGGAGTTCCCGACTACGATCGCGGTGCCCCTGTTTACGAATGGAGCACCAGCGTCTCCGTCTCTCAACTCAGCAATCTGATTTCCGGGGTGGGCAATATCGTCAGTATGCAACCGGAAAAAACCACCAAAACTGGACGAGTCATCACCATGAAAGTAATTGGCGACAGCGGACAGCGGGCGATCGACGGTGAACAAATCCAAAGACTCCTGGGGCTCAAAAGTACCCGGTTTAGCATTCAAAAAGCCAATGGCATCTTTCAAGTCTATGGCAAAGGATTTGGTCACGGCGTGGGGATGAGTCAATGGGGAGCCCATAATTTAGCGCGATCGGGAGCCAACTACCAACAAATGCTCTATCACTATTATCAGAATGCTTCCCTAGCCAAATTACAAGTTGAATAAATTTAGTTATTGGTTGTTATTTATTGGTTTTTAGTTATTGGTTATTGGTTATTGATTATTGATTATTGGTTATTTAATAGTTTAGGTTCACAACCAATAACCAATAACCAATAACCAATAACATTATAGTTTTCCTGAGAAAAACTTCATGGCTTTTTGGACTAATGACAATCCCTCACCAGATTGTTTTTCTAATTCTGATAAACCAGTTTTTTGGGCAAACTCTTTTTGAGAAATTTGCCCAGACTGACGTTGTTCAAAAGCTTCAACGACCATCAATAAATCATCAATGAAATCATCAATGGAAAAATTGAACCCATACTTAGCCGCCCGGTTAATAATTGCCTCACCAGGTTTTCCTTTCAGGGGTTTTGCTTAGTCGGCATCTAATTCCATGATACTACTAATATCACCATCCACCACGCCCAGTAAGCTGGCTACTTCTTGCTTAAGGGCTGCATCTTCAGCAGTTTTTAACATAAATGAAATCACTGCGGTATATTTCGCAGACCGCATCTTTTTATTATCTAAATATTCAATTTTTACTTCTCCATTAGGCTGGGTGATTTTGCGGTAGCGCCGCCCCAAAAATACTAACTCCACACTGGTTTCTTTTTTCTGGTCAGAAATGCCAGTTAACTGCACAAAATATGCCGGAGAAATTTTCCCAAGTTTTTGCTGTTCAAATATATTGAGAACAGTGTTTAAATCTGCTTTACTAAAGTAAAAGTTATATTTAGCAGCTAATTGGACTACCAGAGAATTTTTTGGGCTTTTCAAGGCGGCCATTTCTTCAGCATCTAATTCATCTATGGTGCTGATATCCCCATCCCCGACGCCCAAAATGTTCTTTAGTTCTTGTTGTAAAACTTGATGTTCCCCGGTTTTTTCCATAAATTGTACCACTTGTGCTGTTGATTTAGGGGTCGATGGACAAGTGATGACAGTTTTCTGATAAGGAAGACCTGGAAACATGAATTCGATGGTTTGTTCCACGCAGGCTAGATACTCTGGGTGCGCTTGTTGCAGGTTTGAGGAATTAATAAACTGAGAAAATTCGGCTTCGGAAATGGCTCAAGCCCGGTGTTTTTCAAAGATATCAATCACTTGCACTAAGTCATTGACAGAGAACTGAAACCCATTTTCTTTGGCCAAATTCACCACGGCAGATCCATATTCAACTTTGAGTGCTTTGGCTTCGGAGGTATCGAGTTCTTGGCTCGTACTAATATTTCCATCTCCAGCACCGATCGGAATTTGCAGTTATTTTTGTAATTCCCGATCTTCAGCAGTTTTTTCCATAAAGGCAATGACTTAGGAAATTGCCTCAGAAGTTGTGAGGCGATCGCCTGCTTTCACTGAACTAATTTTCGTGGTGATATTAGGGTTTGTCGCCACTTTTTTAGTATAGCGGCGATCCAAAAACACCAACTCAATGGTTTGTTCCGCTGAAAACAGGTGATCTTTGATATCTTGATGTAGATCGGATGAAGTAATAAATTTAGTAAATTCTGCTTCGGAAAGTTCCCCTGACTGATGTTTTTCAAACGCGGTAATCACTTGAATCAACTCATCAGTAGAAAACTCAAAACCATTTTGCGCCGCCAAGTTGACCACAGCAATTCCTGATTCACCCTTGAGCACGGTAGCTTCTGCGGTATCCAGTTGCTCGACACTGCTGATATCCCCATCTTCCGTTCCCATAACGCTTTGAAGCTGTTGCTGAAGGGCTTCGTCTGTAGCAGTTTTCTCCATAAACTGAATGACTTGCTCTATACTCATCTTTCTCATCTCCGATTTAATCAAATTAATAAAAGTTTTGCCAAAATTTCCGAGGATTTACTCTGGATCCAGAGACAAGCCCTGGCGACTCTCTCTGGTTGATAGCTGATATGCTGAATGTTGATGTAATTTTTGCCCTAGGACTTACCCACTCAAACTAGAGATAGCGGCTTTCCCTGGGGGGATTGCCCCGTGGATTACCCTAAATATAAACACCATAAGTAATCAACACCGTGAGTAAGTCATATAAGCAATTTGCTTATTTATCAATAACCTAAAAGCTGATGAATTTTCATCGGTTAAATGTTAAGTTTTATGACAAAGTGATCGCAAATTATCTTCTGATAAATAGACAAGAAGGCTTTCATTGGTTCAAAGCCCCCTTGGATCAGCGATCGGTTACGGGGAGCGAAGCCGGTATGAAAGCCAGAATTGCCTAATGAACAGCACCAGGATATACAAGGAGATATTTGTTGCGCCGATGAATCAAGCAGAGAATCAATGTTAAAAATACTGGGTTTTCATCCATTGATTTTTATTCCCCAAACATCTGGAAACACTCTCAAATTTATCCGCCGGATCCCAATTAGTCCAGAGCAGAGAGAAACGTTTGCTATCATCGGGAAATGATGATAATTCTTGAATTATCGTCACGGTGAATCAAAGAATATAGGAGCAACTATGACGACTCAGTTAACCCCAGGAAATGATATCTTTGACGGCACTGATAGTGACGACACCATTCTTGGTCTGGATGGCAATGACATCATTAGGGGATTAGAGGGTAATGACATTATCTCTGGAAATCAACGCAACGATCAAATTTTTGGCGGCTTGGGTGACGATAGCCTCTATGGCGGAAAAGAAGATGATATTGTGCAAGGGGGTGCTGGTAATGACTATGTATTTGGGGATTTAGGCAATGATACTCTCTGGGGCGATGATGGGAATGATTTTGTTTTTGGTGGACTCGGTAACGATCTGATTTATGGCAACCGAGGCAATGATGTCATCTATAGCAACGAAGGTGACGATACTTTATATGGTGGGAAAGAAAACGATACTCTGTTTGGTGGTCGTGGCAATGACTTTTTGTCTGGGGACTTAGGCAACGATGTGCTGTTTGGGGATGAAGGTATGAATACCTTAAGCGGTGGATCGGGTAACGATATCTTCGTTTTGCAAAGAAAATTTACTGCCACTACCCTGCAAAGCAGTGATGTGATCCTGGACTTTACGAAAGGTCAGGATAAAATCGGTTTAACCGGCGATCTGGCTTTTGAAGAATTGGCGATTTATGGCGGTGTCCGGGAATATCTTGGGGATACGATTATTCAGGACAAAACCACTGGGCGATATTTTGCGGTCTTGAAAAATGTGGACAGTACCACCCTGACTGCCTCGGATTTTACGACCAACCTGACTCCGGTGGGTTCTACAACTCCAGAACAAGTGACCGATCCGACCGCTGGGGAAGATACTTTAAGCTTTGAGATTTCTGAATATGGTATTGAGGAAGGCGGGCAGACGGATACTCAGACCATCACGGTACAACGAGATGGCCCTGCCCGTGGGATCGCGTTGGTAGATTATGCTACGGTGGAAGGCACTGCCCGCGCTGGGTCTGATTTTCAAGCCACTGGCGGTAATTTGATTTTTAACCCTGGTGAACTGACCCAGAGTTTTACGGTGAGGATTTTAGACGATTTAATCCGAGAACCGGATGAGCGTTTTTTCGTGGAACTGCGTAATCCTGCGGGTTCAGCGACGATCGGCACTTCCAATCGGACGACGATTGTGATTAGCGATAATGACAGTTTGCCCCAGGTGCAGTTTACGGATAATAGTTATACGGTGAATGAAACGGATCGGACGGCGACTATTACGGTGACTGTGAATGGAGTTTCAGAAACTCCGTTTACGGTGGAGTATGGGACTAGAGAACGCACGGCGATCGCCGATCAGGACTATGTGGAAACCTCCGGCATTCTGAGTTTTATCCCCGGACAGACGATTCAGAGTTTCACGGTGCCCATTCTCCAGGATAATATTGACGACGCGAATGAGACGATCGCCCTATTTTTAACGAATCCTTCTGCGGGTGCGATTCTCGGCACTCCAGCCGATGCAACTCTAACCATTTTATAATGCTTGAGATGATGCTTTAAAGGATTAGCTGATGGGTCTGAGAAACCGGGTTTTTGAATATTGGGAATAAATTTGCTCGTTTATATCAGCTAACCCGGTTTCTGTTCGCCCCAACCCGTGCATCGGACGCAATTTCGGTTTTCCCTGAGATGAGTTGGAAAAACTTATCAAGTTTAGAGTGATTAATAACGCCAAGAAATGAGAAAATTAATTTTGTCAGCGTTCTCATACACTAATGAATCACCAACCGAAAATTATTGTTCTTGATGATGACCCGACCGGATCCCAAACCGTTCATAGTTGCCTGCTATTAATGCAGTGGGATATCGAAACCTTGCGCTTGGGGTTGCGGGATGAGTCGCCGATTTTCTTTGTGTTAACCAATACCCGATCGCTTACTCCCGAACAAGCGACGGAAGTTACTCGCGAAGTTTGCCAAAATTTGAAAGCAGCTTTAGGGTGGGAAAATATCCAACAATGGCTGATTGTTAGTCGGTCTGACTCCACTTTGCGGGGACATTACCCCGTAGAAACCGATGCGATCGCGGCGGAACTTGGGCCATTTGATGCCCATTTTCTCACCCCAGCCTTTTTTGAAGGTGGGCGCGTCACTAAAAATAGTATCCATTATTTAATCATTGATGGGGTAGAAACTCCCGTTGATCAAACGGAATTTGCCCGTGACTCTGTATTTGGTTATCACCATAGTTACTTGCCGGATTATGTGGCAGAAAAAACCCAAGGGCTGATTAAATCTGACCAAGTAGAAAGGTTTTTACTCGCAGATATTCGCGCCGGAAGTAAAGACCGCCTAATGCAACTTAAGGATAACTGTTGCTGTGCGGTTGATGGAGAAAAACAAGCGGATTTAGACCGCTTTGCGGCGGATATTTTGAGTGCTGCATCTGAAGGGAAAAAGTTCCTCTTTCGCAGTGCGGCCAGTCTGCTAACTTCCCTGGCAAATCTTGGGCCACAACCAATTCCAGCAGACGAAATGGCGAAATATGTCCGGGAAGGTAAACCGGGGGCAATTATTGTTGGTTCTCATGTGAAAAAAACCACCCAACAATTAGAAAATTTGCTGCAAGATTCTGGGGTAGTGGGGATTGAAGTAGATGTGTCTCATTTACTAGAAGATTCGGCGACCCAGCGGGAAACTTTGCTAGGGAATACTTTAGCCAAAGTACAGCAAGTGCATGACTCAGGAAAAACCCCGGTAGTTTATACTTCAAGGCAAGAATTAGTCTTTGATAGTACGGGAGTTCGCCTGCAATTTGGCTTGGCTGTTTCGGCACTTTTAATGGATATTGTCCGAGGTTTGCCCAAAGATATCGGATTTTTAATTAGTAAAGGTGGGATTACTTCTAATGATGTTTTAAGCACTGGGTTAGCGTTGCGAACTGCCCGATTATTGGGCCAAGTTTTAGCCGGTTGTTCAATGGTACGAACTCCCGCTGACCATCCCCAGTTTCCCGATTTGCCGGTGGTGTTATTCCCCGGAAATGTTGGGGATGCTACTGGGTTGTTGACGGTTTATCAACGGTTAAGTCAGCATATTTAGATCGGTGATATAATTAGAGATACCCCCAGCCCCCCTTTTTAAGGGGGGCTGAAGAATTCTCTAGGGCATTGCCCAACATCATAAATTTGGGGATGATATTTTACATAAATTTGGCTGAAAATTGCCCAGTAAACTGGTGAATTAGATGATGAATATAACCATAAATTTAGTCAATTTAACCTGAATTATTCACATACATATGATGATATGTCTGATGAAAATTTAGCCCAGAAAAGTTTAGCCTATTTACCATATGATATCGGTGTTTGTCAGGAAGCGGTAAAACCCCTGCAAAATGGCGCGGTTAATTATCTAAAATAAGCAAAACTTTTAGGGAATAAAGGGAGATTTTTGGCGGCAATTGGGGGGATTCAGCAAGCGGTGGCGATCGCTCCATATTTTAGTGAAGCTTATTTGTATTTAGGGCAACTTTTTCAACAAACTAAGGATTTTGAACAGGCGATCGCGGCTTATTTAGAAGTCTTGGGAATTCAGCCGGATTATCTAGCCGCTTATGCCCAGTTAGCCTAAATTCTGAGACATCTGGGGAGATTGCAGGATGCCCAATTGTGCGATCGCTATAAATTGTCAGTGGATCTGGTGCATGAATTTTATCCAAATCCTCGACCTTGGACAATTTTTTCTGAAGCAAATCATTGCCCAGCAGAAATTACCGCTAGTCAGATTTATCCACCGATTAAAATACAACTTTATCCGCCAAAAAGTGTAGAAAATCAAGTAGATAAATGTTTTAAAATAACCAGCTTTGCATATTTGCCCGCCGAGGTGGCGATAGTACACCGGCACCGCTTCGCGAACGCCCAAAATGGCAGGGCTTGGGCAGATTATTATACCGTAGCTTTTCTCACCTCAAGCAATCAGTTAATCTTCGCATACTCTTGTGGCAGTTCGCCCATCATTGCCGCTTCCCAAAAATTACCGCCTCCCCTACAAATTCCCGGAACCGTTGCCTTTTTATCCGTCCGCTGGGGCAGCACATATTTTCATTGGATGACTGACTTATTGCCCCGCATTGAATTACTGCGTCTCAGTGGCATTGACTTGGCAAAAATTGATAAATTTGTGGTAGAATCCCTACCTGTTGCCAGCTTCCTTATGAAAAAGCCACCTTAAATCACTTGGGGATTCCCGAAGATAAAATTATTGAAAGTCAGCAATATCCTCATATTCAGGCGGAAAAATTATTAATTCCTTATGTACATTACCAAGGGGCAAACTGGGTGGGAAATTTTCTGAGACGAGAATTTTTGCCCAAATCTCTAAGTAAATATTTAAATCTA
This sequence comes from Planktothricoides raciborskii GIHE-MW2, assembly GCF_040564635.1. NCBI lineage: Bacteria > Bacillati > Cyanobacteriota > Cyanophyceae > Oscillatoriales > Oscillatoriaceae > Planktothricoides > Planktothricoides raciborskii. Next base: position 5,470,060 of record NZ_CP159837.1, on the reverse strand, counting down.
AGTAATAATTCAACTCATCAGCGAATTTATATTAGCCGCAAATATGCCCAATATCGGCGCATCATTAATGAAACCGAATTAGTCAGTTACTTAGGGGCGAATTTTGGCTTTCAATCGGTCACTTTAGAGACTCTACCTTTAGCGGAACAAGTGGCCGTATTATCGGCGGCCAAAGTCGTCATTGCCCCTCATGGGGCAGGGCTGCCGAATTTGGTATTTTGTGCGCCGGTAACCAAAATTATTGAAATTTTTTCGCCCCACTATATTAATCGTTGCTACTGGTTACTCAGTCAGCAAGTAAGCCTTGACTATTACTATTTATTGGCAGAGAATCATTTGGCTGATGGCTGGGAAAATTATCCGAAAAATCAGCCCGGTAGTCCCACTCAGGATCCAGATATGTTGGTGAGTCTAGATAAGTTAGCTAAATTACTAGAGGTTGCCGAAGTGGAGCCTATTTATAACGTTTTCAGTTAAAAATGCAGTATGAAGGGCGCGGCGGAAAAGCGCCCAAATTAACCTCGTAATTGTAGCCATAATTTTTGATGCTGGGTATAAGTTGCTAGGAGAATAAACAATTCTGGCAAAATTCTCATAACCGGGCGAAGAACAACCTTCCGCACCATCACTAATCTGACCGTTGGAGTGATTAAGCCACAGACAATGACCGTTGAATTTTGGGCTTTTGACTGGGTAGAAAGTTTTGCGCGTGCAAAATCTGGATTAAATTAATCTCAGTTTCCAATAAGCAAGCATGACCACTATTTTTAAGGATAACTTTTTGAGCTTTGGGAATGAATTGAGTTAATCGGTGTGATTCGTTGACGGAAGGGAGTAATAAGTCATGGGTACTGGCGATCGCGAGGACAGGATGGGGAATTTTCGCCAGTTGATGGGGATGGATTTCAAACTCTCGAAGTAAATTTAAGCGCCAGATACTTGATGGGTGGCTGACGGACTGCATGGCGGCTAGTAAGTCTTGACTTTCTCTGGGAGCCATGCGATCCAAGGATCCTAAAAAGGGTAATAAACCGATGACGCCCACGTGATAGATGGGGGTGGGCACCCAGCCCGGTAAGTAGGAACCCCATAAGAGCCAAGTTTGTTGATTAAAACAAGAAGCGGGATTGACTAAGATGATGCGATCAAGTAAATTTGGGGCGACAACGGCGACTTGTAAGGCTAAACATCCGCCAAAGGATTCGCCACAAAGGTAGACCGGACGCTGGTGGAGGCGAATTTCGCGGCCCAGTAAGCCAATGACGGACTGGGTGAGTTGTTCCCAGGTGGATAGATCGTCGGGGGGAATGCTTAAACAACGAATATCAAAGGTTGCCCCTAGGTTAAAGGTTTCGATCTGATGGCGCAGAAGGGATCCGGTGCCATCCATTCCGGGGAAAAATATGAGTAAGGGTTTGTCTGGTTGGGGGGGGTTCGGGCAGCGCCAATGAATTTTTTGTTTAAATCTCAACATGGTTGGAGTGCTATAAATCGCCAAGCAAAGGAAGACTTTAACGGATCCTCAGTAAGTTTAACACCAAACAACCCAATGCCTGAATCATCCGCCACTACAATGACACCTGACTCATAAAATAATCACAGGATAATGGCAGGATAATGGCAGGCAAAATCAATCAAGGGATTCCGCCCGGGTCGCCGGACATTGCCACCATCAGCACCAGTGCATCCATAAAAGGTGATTCCTCACGAGTGACAATCTGCGACAATCTGGTCTTTGGCGGTTAAAAAATACCATAAATTTTTCAGATCAAGGAATGGATCTGATATGATATTCACTTGATCTAAATTGTAATAAATCTTTACAAATGGTGAGAAATTTATCTAAGTTGAGGTGTTTGAGTTCAAGAGACAGATTCTTGGATCGTCACCGGATGACGGCGGAAAAACTCCTACCCGCTTCAGCCAGAAAAAGCCCGGGCAAAGCAGACAAACTGGATTGGTGGATTCGGGGTAAAAAACTGGCATTGACCCTGGTTTAATCAGGAAATTCCCTCTCCAATTTACTTTTTGAGCGGTCAATCGCTCAGGGCGTTAAGGGGAAAAAGCGATCGCGCGTTGCGGATGCAATATCGTTAGCTGAGGAGAAAAGTTAAAAAATCCTGATTTACAACCAGATTTACAACCAGATTTACAATCCGGTAAACCTTTATCAATAAATGCTACTGAAATCAATCACAACCATACTGGATAAATTCTCTGAGTAACAAATGGTTAAATACCCTTTAAAATAGAAGATCGAAATCCGCCAGCATTCGGCTAAAACTGCTCGTCAAAAGAATCCCTACCCGTTGCGAATGTGTAAGCGGACTAATTTATCAGGAGTAATCGTTGACTTAACAACCATCTATATAGGAAACTGACTATTTGGGTTCTAACCCTCAAAAAACAAGCCAGCTTGTCGATCAAGTGAAACAAGGGAATTCAACCGCATCAAACTTGACTGCCTAGGAGCGTGCGGAAGCAGAACTCAGGGCAATAAGTCACTCAGGACTTTTTGCTAGGGAGAGGTTTGCAGTTCTCACCCTCACCCGTACAAGCTGACACCAATCAAAGGAATTTACTAATCCATCACTGATGGAGATACTTATTAATCTAATCCATGAACTCTCACCAGACACAGAAAAAAACCTTTGCGATCACAACCCCTCTGTATTATGTCAATGATGTGCCTCATATTGGCAGTGCCTATACCACTATGGCTGCTGATGTGAGGTCAAGATTTGAGCGTTTGCTTGGCCATTCAGTGTTAATGATTACGGGCAGCGATGAACATGGCCAGAAAATTCAGCGCACCGCTGAGAGTAATGGGCGATCGCCCCAAGAACATTGCGACCAAATCGTTCAAAAATTTCTCGACCTTTGGGATCGACTAAATATTCGCTACGATAGATTTAGCCGCACCACTGCCCCACGTCACGAAAAGATCGTCCAAGAATTCTTTGGTCGGGTTTGGGACAAAGGCGACATTTACCTGGGGCAGCAACAAGGTTGGTACTGCGTCTCCTGTGAGGAATTCAAAGAAGAACGCGATCTGTTAGCGGGTCATCGTTGCCCCCTACACCCCAACCGAGAAGCGGAATGGCGAGATGAACAAAACTATTTCTTTCGTCTGTCCAAATACCAAGGTCAACTGGAAACCCTCTATCAAGAGCGACCGGATTTTATCCAACCGGAAACCCGTCGGAACGAGGTGCTAAACTTTGTCAGCCGAGGATTGCAGGACTTCTCAATTTCTCGCGTGAATCTTGATTGGGGCTTTCCCGTACCCACCGATCCCCGGCATACTCTTTATGTTTGGTTTGATGCCCTCTTAGGGTATGTGACGGCCTTGTTAGATCCTGATGATGACCCCACTTTAGAAAATGCCATCTCAAAGTGGTGGCCAATTAATATTCACCTGATTGGAAAAGATATTTTACGATTTCATGCGGTTTATTGGCCAGCGATGTTAATGTCCGCTGATTTGCCGGTTTCTGGTTATGTCTTTGGACATGGTTTTTTAACCAAAGACGGTCAGAAGATGGGCAAGACTCTGGGCAATACGGTGGATCCGTTTCAGTTGGTCGAAAAATATGGCGCTGATGCGGTGCGGTACTATTTTCTCAAAGAGATTGAATTTGGCAAAGATGGCGATTTTAATGAAGAGCGATTTATTAATGTGGTCAATGCGGATCTGGCCAATGATTTGGGAAATTTGCTGAATCGCACCCTAGGCATGGCGAAAAAATACTGTCAAGGCATCGTCCCGGCGATCGCCCCTGATGAAATTTCTCTGGATCATCCTTTAAAATCCCTCAGTGCAAATTTAGCTCCAGGAGTGGCTCAAAGTTATAAAACTTTAGCCTTTAGTCAAGCCTGCGAACAAATCCTAAATTTGATCCGAGCCGGAAATAAATATATAGATGAACAAGCGCCTTGGAGTCTATATAAACAAGGCGAACAAAAAGCAGTTGAAGAAGTAATCTACACTGTGTTAGAATCCGTCCGATTAGCGGCTTATCTGTTGTCGCCAATCATTCCACAGGTTAGTACAGCAATTTATCAGCAGTTAGGATTTTCAATCGATTTTAATGCCATATTAATTGATGAATCTGTGGGCTTTTCCAGGCATGGATCTTGGGGAGTTTTGCCGCCAAACCAAACATTGGAAAAACCGCAACCTGTATTTCAAAAATTGGAGCGAATTAACGAAACATCGGTTTAAGGCGGCAATGGCTAATCTAAAGTAACGAATCCATTTAGAAGGGGTTTAGATTCATTTGGCATAAATTCTCAGGATTTATCCAAACGAGCGTCTCCCCTGATTCATTTTTTTATCATAACAAAAGAGGAATAATAACAATGTTGAATCATCATCCTGAAACGGAAAGTATATTCAGCGCTGAACGAGTCTTAGAAAATCGCGGAAGGGTGGCGATTTTTATTGATGGATCTAATTTGTTCTATGCAGCTTTACAGCTAGGAATTGAAATAGATTACACTAAGCTTTTGTGTCGTCTAACCGCTGGTTCGCGGTTGCTCCGCTCATTTTTCTATACTGGGGTAGACCGCACCAATGAAAAACAACAAGGGTTTTTGCTGTGGATGCGGCGGAATGGCTATCGAGTGATTGCCAAAGATTTGGTCCAACTTCCTGATGGGTCAAAAAAGGCTAATCTGGATGTGGAAATTGCCGTAGATATGATGGCTTTGGTGGGTTCTTATGATACGGCGGTGTTGGTGAGTGGAGATGGGGATTTAGCTTATGCGGTGGATGCGGTCAGCTATCGCGGGGTGCGAGTGGAAGTGGTGAGTTTACGCTCGATGACCAGTGATAGTCTGATTAATGTCGCCGATCGCTATATCGATCTAGAATCAGTTAAAGAGGATATTCAAAAAACTCCTCGCAGTCATAACACTTATACCTACCGTCCGCTCTCTAGTTTGAGCATGATGGATGAAAGAGAGGAACGATAATCTGTTGCCAATTCACTCTGAAAAATCAATGTCAAAAGTTGCTCGACGCACGACTGGTTTTGTTTGGAAAGTGTGTGCTTATCTGCTTTTGATGACTCAGTTGATGACTCAATTGGGTTATTTATTGATTTTTCAGGGTTTCTTGTTGATTGGTTTGTTGGCGGTCGGGGGCTGTGGTTCTCCAGACCCCAACTCGACGGCCAAGAATGGGGCTGAGGAAAAGTTAGATCCAAGTTTAACTTTTAAAGATGTCACTTTGGATCAGGTGAATGAGGAGGGGGAAAAGATATGGACGGTGCGATCGCCCTTGGCTAAGTACCGGAATGAAAAAAAAATTGTCAACGTGGAACTTCCCCAAGGAGAATTGTTCCAAAATGGTAAGTTACTCTACAAGTTTTCCGCAAAAAAAGGGGAAGTCCATCAAAATGGCGAAAAAATTCTCCTCCAAGAAAATATTGTGGCAACTGACCCCGAAAATGGGGCGGCGCTGCGGGGTCAGGAATTAGAATGGTTTCCTAAACAAAACTTGTTAATTGTGCGCCAATTAATCGGCACTCATCCCCAAATGGAAATTTCGGCTCAGGAAGGAAAAGTTCTAACCAAAATGAATCAGCTAGAGTTGCAGGGGAATGTGGTGGCAACCACGAAAGAGCCGGTATTACAAATGCGGAGTGAAGCCCTAGTTTGGCTAGTGAAGCAACAATTGGTAAAGAGCGATCGCACCCTAGAATTTGACCGTTACCTTTGCAATTCTGTGGCCAATTGTGCCCCAAGCGATCGCAGTGTGAGCGATCGCGGGGAATATAATTTGCAAACCCTAGTGGCGAAACTAGAAAATAACGTGCAACTGACTCTCTCCCAACCGCCGATCAATGTTCAGAGTGATTTGATCTTGTGGAGTTTAACGGCACAAACGGTGACTTCAGAAAAACCCCTCCAAGCGTTTCATCGGCAGCGACAATTTACCCTGACCGGCAATCAAGGAGTGCTGAATTTACCCACGGAACTGTTAACGGTGACGGGCAATGTCAGGGCAACGGGCAATCCGCAAAAACCGTTTAATTTGCAAGCCAATCTGATGGTCTGGGATATTCCCAAAGAAGAAATGGAAGCCGAAGGAAATGTGGTTTATCAACAAGCCAACCCTCCTTTAACCCTCAGCGGGCAGAAAGCTTTTGGCAAACTAAGGAATCAAACGGTGCTGATGACTGGGGGAAATGTGGTGACAGAAGTAGTTCCATAAAGATCGGGCTGCCGCTGCGATCGCCGTTTTCCTTTGACCAAAAATCCGGTTTTTCCTCGAAACCGGATTTTTTTCGCTTTTGTGGAAATCTTCCAGAATCAAGTTTGAGGATATCTGTTGCATGAATATTTTTTTATTGAATAATTCATTAAATTTTATTGATTAAGTTTTATGAACTTGAATCAGTGATTAACTTGAATGCAGTTAGATTAAATTGTTTAATAGAGTCAGGGATCAAGAATATTCCAAGGATTTAAGCCCAAAATGATATAATTCAAGTAATTTATTCAGTCAAACAGAGTAAATATCCAGGAGTCGATCGCGAGTATGATCGGAGATAAAGACCCAAGCCGGCGATCGCACGCAAGCACAAAAGTTGGTAATCTGAGGGGGTGGAAAAATTTGTTAGCTCAATTTACGCCAATTCAAAGAGAAATCCAAGCATTTTTTCCCATTAACCCAACCTACTTCTGTGTCTTCGCCGATCTAGACAGTTGTGCAAAAGTCAGTGATAACTGGGAAACTTTACTGGGTTGGAAACGAGAAGTTTTAGAAGCCCAACCTTGGATCCAGTGGATGGATGCCCCTGGGGTTGGGGAATGGCGCGATCAGCTACAATCTCTCCGTCGCCAAGGGAAAACCGGAGACATCTGTAGGTTGCAAAATCGCTGGCGACATATAGACGGAAGCTGGCTGATGTTATCGTGGCGGATCAGTTTCGGAGCGGATCGACAGTTTTATGGGGTGGCTCAATTAAGCAGTGATTTACCACCGCCTATCGATTCGCTCCCAGAAAAATCGCCCCCCGCTCCTCCAGGGGATTTAAGACCAACAGACCAGAGGAACGATCAAAATCAATGGCGATCGCTCATTCAAAACAGCGGGGTTCTAATTTCCATCCAAAATCCTGATGGGACAATTGTCTATGTCACCCCTTCCGTTCAGGATATCTTGGGATATCAACCTCAAGACTTGATCGGCAAAACCCTCTGGGATTTAATCGACGAGCGGGATATAGCACGAGTCCAAAACAGCTTGAACGAACTCTTAAAAACCGAGAATCAAAGTATTGTTATAGAATACCGCTGTCGTCACCAAAATGGTTGTTGGCGATTTTTGCAATCCACCATGAAAAATCTGCTCAACGAACCATCGATTCAAGGCATTTTGCTCAACAGCCATGACATCACTTTGGCGAAACAATCGGAAATCAGTTGTTGCCAACTGAATGAGGAATTAGAAATCCGAGTCGCGCTGCGGACTGCGGAATTAAAAAAACTTAATCAGCAATTAAAAGCAGAAATTAGCGATCGCAAACAAGCCCAAGCGGAACTCCAAGCCGCCGAATACCAGTGGCGTCAGATGATTAATAAAATTGCCGATGGCGTATTAATTCTGAATCGAGATGGCATTGTGTTATTTGCCAATTCTGCGGCAGAAAATTTGTTTAATCTTCCCCATGAAGAACTGCTGGATCTACACTTTGGGATTCCCAACTCTGCCAAAGAAATCTGTGAAATATATCTGCCCCAAAAAGATGGCAGTTATATCACCGTAGAAATGCGAACGGAACAAATTGAATGGCAGGATCAATCTGTGTACTTAGCCTCACTCAGGAATATCAGCGATCGCCAAGAGGCTGAGTTGCGCTTGCGGGAAAGTGAAGAAAGATATCGCACCTTAGCGGAATCTTCCCAAGATTTAATCTTTATTTTAAATAGCGATCGCACTTTGGCTTATATCAACTCTTTTGGCGCCGAACTCTTAGGCATTGAACAACCGAGTACGAGCGACCTAGAAATCGAAGAAATTTCTATTATTTATCAATTTAAGCATTTAGAATCCAGCATTAAACAAGTATTTAGCTTAAATGCTTCAGTTCGCGTAGAAGATGAACTGGTTTATCAGGGGGGAAAATTATGGCTCGACACCTTATTAGTCCCCCTGCGAGACAACTTAGGCAAAATTTCTCAAATTTTGGGAGTAGCGCGTGATATTACCCAACTCAAATCCATTGAGCAAAGCTTAAGAAAAACTCAAGGACAACTGCGACAACGAGAAAAACTCTTAAGACTCACCTTAGAACAAGCCCCAATTGGCATTGTCACCTGCGACTTAGAGGGAAATTTTCTCCATTTCAACCCGGCATTTAGCCAAATATTAGGATATTCTGCTCAAAAATTAAGGCAAATGTCTTGGGAAAATATTACGGACAAAGATGATTTACAAATTCAAGAAAATCATTATCAAAAACTGTTGGCCGGAGAGGTGAGGAATTTTCAGTTAGAAAACTGTTATCTGCGGCAAGATGGTAATAAAATCCAGGGAATCATTCGCGTGGCTTTAATCCGAGATGCCAAGGGTTCTCCCATGCATTATGTGGCTCAATTAGAAGATGTAACGGAACGTAAACAAGCGGAAGCCAAAATCCAAGCTTCCTTAAAGGAAAAAGAAGTGCTGCTGAAAGAAATTCATCATCGGGTGAAAAATAATTTACAAATCGTTTCTTCTCTGCTAGATTTACAAGCTGAATATATCCAAGAACCGGAAATTCTGGAGAAGTTAGAGGATAGTAAACATCGCCTATTAGCGATGTCATTAATCCACGAAACGCTTTACCAATCAGAAACCTTAGCCCAGGTTGATTTTAGTGACTATGTGGAACGATTAGCGACGAATATATTATTTGCCCAAAGCACCGATTATGAGCGGATTACTCTAGATTTTAATCTCGAACCTGTTTTTCTGAACTTAGAAACGGCGATTCCTTGCGGACTCCTGCTTAATGAATTAATTACCAATTCAATTAAACACGCTTTTCCCGAACCCAGGCACGGAAAAATCTACATCGAACTGCATTATCAGTCAAATAAAACAGCATCGAACGAGAATCAAACCAGTTGCCAGGGAGATAAAATTGGAGATAAAATTGAAGATCAAATTATGTTAAAAGTTTCTGACGATGGCGTGGGAATGCCGCCAAATATCAATTTGAAAGAAACAAAATCTTTAGGATTGACTTTGATTCACGACTTGACTCAGCAACTCAGAGGTAATTTAGCAATCGATTTAAGCAATGGCACCGAATTTATTCTCATATTTTCTGAATTGAAATATCCTCAAAGGATTTAGTCCAAAAATCAGCCAAATAATCAGTCAAACAAATAATTAGTCAAATAATTAGTCAAATAATTTAAATTAGTTTATCGGTGATATGAACAACAAAGAATCAAAACCAAAAAAAATTAGCAAAAATCCCATACAGCCAGGTCAATTATCGCCAATTGATCAGCCGCAGTGGTCGGAAAACAAAGAAGCTACCAAAGAAGCCACCCAAGAAGCCATCAAAGTGCTAATCGTCGAAGATGAAATCATTGTGGCGCGACAACTTTCTAATAGTTTAAAAAAATTGAACTATGAGGTGGTGGCGATCGCGACATCCGGCGAAGAAGGCATTGAAAAAACTGCCCTGACTCAACCAGATTTGGTCTTAATGGATATTGTCATGCCCGGAGAAATCGATGGCATCGATGCTGCGGAAGAAATTCGCCGTCGGTTCTCGATTCCGGTCGTATTTCTCACCGCTTATGCGGATCAAGAAACCGTGAGTCGGGCTGCCATGACTGACCCCTTTGGTTATATTCTCAAGCCGTTTCAACCCAAAGACCTCTATGCCACCATTCAGGTCGCCCTACGCAAACATCAGGTAGAAAAAGAACTAGAAGCCGCCACGCAAAAAGCCGAAGCGGAAAAAAGACAAAAGTCTGAGTTGGTTTCTCTGGCGGCTCACGAATTTCGCACCCCCTTGACGGCGATTAAAAATTTAGCTCAATTATTAGAATTTTATTCAGAAAAATTAACCGAAGCGAAAAAACAACGCCATGCTCAACAAATTCAACATTCTGTGGACGAAATGCTCAAGCTTTTGGATGATATTCTCACCTTGAGTAAAGTGGAAAAAGGCAGTCTGGCTTTTGAACCGTCGCCGATTTATTTGGAAGGATTTTGTATCAATCTGATTGATAATCTTCAATTTATCGCTGGCGATCGCTACCACCTAGTTTTAAATTATTCCGGAGATGCTCGTCAACCCGTTTGTGTAGATAGCTATCTCCTGCGCCACATTCTCTCCAATTTACTCACAAATGCCATTAAATATTCTCCCACGGGAGGGAAAATTTCTGTGCAGGTGAATTGTCAACCAGAACAATTAGTCTTTAAAATCAGTGACCCAGGAATTGGCATTCCCAGTGCTGACTTAGACCATTTGTTTGAATCATTCCATCGGTCTAGTAATGTGGGTGATATTCCCGGCACAGGTTTAGGTTTATCAATTGTCAAGCAATGTGTAGAACTGCATCAGGGGGCGATCGCTGTGGAAACCCACCTCAACCAAGGTTCCACATTTATTGTCACCTTACCCCGGCAACCATTGGATCAATGTACCATCAGTCCCTCGTAATTAACAATTCTTGGTTATTCGTTATTTGTTATTTTTTGTTTTTTGTTTGATGGTATTTCCGAATAACCAATAACCAATAACTAACAACCAACAACCAATAACCAATAACATTTTTAATCAAACCAGCCAATATCTTCATTAGATAATGGATTATACAAAAACTTATCTTTAGCCAGCATCGAATTATTTGGTTGATAGACTAATCGACCACCTTGATTTTTCAGAGCTTGATTTTCTTGCTCTAATGCGGTGATCTGTCTTTTTAAGCTTTGATTTTCTTCTGAAAACAAGCGAGGGGTCTGACTCACTGTTTCTAGTTCACTTTTAAGCTGAAGTTGAATTTTTTCACTGGATTTTAACTCCGTTTGCAGTTGTTTGACCTGGGTTTTCTGGGCGGCCAACTCATTTTTTAAATCCGCATGAGTAGTTTCTAGTTTCTCATAGCGCTGATTGGCTTTTTTTAGCTCTGCCTCAACTTGCTTAATCCGGCTTTGGGCTGCTTGCAAATCCTCCTGCAAATTTTGCTGGGCTTTTTCTAAATCCTCTTTCCGGGCTTGGGCTTGTTTTAGCTCAGTTTCTAACTTTTCCACCTTAATTCTTTCCAATTCCCAAGCGGCTTGCAGTTCCGTCAAGGAGACGGAAGGCACTGCGGGGCGATTCCGCTTCATCGGATCGCTACGCGAATCGGATTCTTTGCCCTCAGAAACTTGGGCAATATTTTCTGCCGATTGATCCGGGGATAAATCCGTCAAGTCATCCGGTGATTCCATAGGATTTACCGGATGATTTCTGGCTGCCTCAGAGCTTTTTTCGGCTTCTTCTCGGAGTAAATCGGTGAGACGTTTCTTAGGCATTAATTCCTCCAATCCCGCAGGATTTCATTAGAGACACGACGGTAATCAGCGGTTGCTTCATAAGCATTTTTACCGCGCCATTGATTAATCGGTACGCCTTCCAGGGCTGCCCGTTCATGGGCTTTGTAACTCCTGACGAAAGCATGACAAACGGGAATGCCCAATTCCATCAGCGTGTTTTGGGCTTCGATCGCTTCTTTTAAACTGCGAGAATCTACACGAGTGAGTAAAACCCGATAGGGAACGCCCACGGGCATGACCGCTTCCCGCACGGTTTCCACTAACACCGCCAAGTCCATTGGCGCCGGGGGGGTCGGTAAAATTAGATAATCTGCTGAACTGACAACAGCGGCCAAAGCTTCGGAACGCAAGGCTGGGGGAGTATCCACGATCGTCAGATCGTAACCCTCGATGTTGCGTAACCGTCCCAACAGGGTGGGATTGTTCTCTTCACAGAGATCGAAGCCTAAGTTGTTGTCACTGCGTTGGTGCCACCAAGAGGCGGAACCCTGGGGATCCGCATCCACTAAAAGGATGCGTCGTTTTTCAGAAAAAGTCGCGGCGAGGTTGACGGCGGTTGTTGTTTTGCCCACGCCACCTTTGCCGTTGACAACTGCAAGAATTTTCGTAGGGGGGGATGATGATTTCACCAATGATTTTTCCGGCAATGCGACGATTCATTCCTCTATGGCTTGAGAGGCGATTCCGCGAAGCGGATCGCTCCGCGAATCGCCCTTAATATATCCTTTTCTGGTTCACTCGCTGATAAAAATTTGTAACAAATTTGTCACAAAGCCGCTCCCTTGGGTTGGCAGTCCGACAACCATCCCCGACTTCACCCCCAAAATCGGGCATCATAAACATAATCAGCAAATAATCTGCAAAACATTGACAAACAACCACTGAAGTTATGACACCTACCCCAGACTTAGAAACAATCACCCAGACCGAGCGACCGGCACTCTACAACCCTGCCGCACAAAATCCCGATCAGCCCGGTCGATTAGAAGATCAATTAGAAGACGATTATCTCGATCAACTCCCAGATGATGTGGAAATGTCACTTTTCGATCATCTTGAAGAACTGCGGATGCGGATATTTTATTCCCTGATCGCGGTTTTCCTGGGGATTGTTGGTTGCTTTCTTTTTGTCAAACCCATTGTCCAACTTTTGGAAGTACCTGCCCAAGGTGCCAAGTTTCTCCAATTAGCACCAGGAGAATATTTCTTTGTCACCATTCAAGTTGCTGGTTATAGTGGTTTATTAGTTGCCAGTCCGGTAATTTTGTACCAAATTATACAATTTGTTCTCCCCGGCTTAACTCGCCGAGAACGGAGTTTTCTTGGGCCTATTGTATTTGGTTCCAGCATTCTTTTTGTCGGCGGTTTAGTTTTTGCCTATATTGCCTTGATCCCAGCGGCGCTCAACTTTTTTATTAGCTATGGTTCTGGAGTTGTAGACCAAATGTGGTCGATTGACAAATACTTTAAATTTGTGTTATTATTACTATTCTCTACTGGATTAGCTTTTCAGATTCCAGTCATTCAAGCTTTACTTGGTTTGTTAGGGATTGTCTCTTCTCAACAAATGTATTCCGGCTGGCGATATGTGGTCTTGGGGGCGGCAATCTTAGGGGGTATTTTAACTCCATCCACCGATCCACTAACTCAAAGTTTATTAGCTGGGGCGGTGTTAGGTCTTTATTTTAGTGGCATTGGTTTGGTAAAATTGATGGGTCGGTGATCTAAAAATATCATCAGTGTGGTACGCTCGAAAGGAGCGCGATCGCTTGAGCCAAGTCAGGCATTTTGTAGACAAGCGATCGCATTTCCTCGGCTGATTTTTTATGGACAAAGTATAAATTTTAAAATAATTTCGTTAAATTTTGGTGAAGAGACCTACCATTTTGTAGTTGGGGATACTCTTTAATCTAACCCATTCCTAATATATTAAAACAATCGGCTGTATTAATGGCTGTATTAATGGCTGTATTAATGGCTGTATTAATATAGAAACCTAGGTGGTAAACAGCCACGCAAGAGAATGGCTGGCGTAGGTTTTCCCAGAAGTCTTTTTAAACCTAAAAAAAACCTCGGAAATCGACTATTAATTTATCATTATTCTCTCAAACCGGACAAAGACTTATGGCAACTATTCCCAACTCTCTATCCTTAAGTAGCCGGGAATCAGAGCGGCAAACCCTTGTTTGTCCCGAAGATCGATTCCTAGAAAATGCCAGCCTCGGTGTATTTTATGCCACTCCTGATGGGCGTTATCTTAAGGCAAATCAAACCTTGGCGAAAATATATCGATACCGTTCACCCCAAGAGTTAATCTCAACGGTTAGACATCTGGGAAATCAACTATACGTCAATCCCGATCGCTATCTTGAAATGATGCAACTGTTAGAGGAAAAACAGGTGGTGAATAACTTTGTCTCGGAGATTAACTGCTTTGATGGTACAACGGTTTGGGTTTCGGAAAATGCTCAAGCTTTCTGCGACCAAACCACCGGGAAGTTATTAAGTTATCAGGGAACAGTAACGGAAATTGAACCTCCCCAAAAGAGTGAAAAAAGCCTCTTCCCAACCTGTGAGTTAGAACCGATCACCACGGAAATGCTTTCGATGGCTTGTCACGAGTTCCGCTCCTCCCTAACAGTGATTGCCGCTACCAATGACCTGCTCAAACTGCATGGTCAAAAAATGACCAAAGATCAAAGACATAAATATTTTCAAAAAATTACTGATACCGTCAAAAATACCGCTGCCTTAATTGAAGGATTTCTGGCCATAAGTAAAGCCGATTTTAGTCATCAATTAAATCCAGTTTGGGTGAATTTCCCCAACATTTGTCAAGAAGTTTGGCAAGATGTGCAACAAATCACCGGATCTTCCCATCAATTTATTTTCACCAATCATTCGGGGATCAAGGCGATTGTGGCGGATCCCGTATTTTTAAGGCAAATTCTCGTCAATTTGCTATTAAATGCGGTGAAATATTCTCCAAATACTTCGACGATCTGTTGTGAATTTTCTGGAGACGATCGCCAAGTCATTTTTAGCATCACCGATCACGGCATTGGCATTCCCGCTGACGATATGGAAACCCTATTTCAACCCTTTCACCGGGCTAAAAATACCGGCAAAGCTGAGGGAACGGGCTTAGGTTTAGTGATTGTCAAGCGAGCCGTAGAATTGCACGGCGGTGAGATATTCTTAGAAAGTGAAGTGGGAGTAGGGACAACCTTTACGGTCAAACTCCCCAGAGAGATCCCCATGATTTCAGCCTAACATCACCAATCAGACGCTGCTTAAATCAGCCAGCTTGCCGCAAATTTGCCCCCGAATATTGGTCGGAACTTGAGCTAATTCAGCCACCTTAATTCAGTCAGCTATTGCAAATTTACTCTGACCAATCCAACGGGACAAGCGTTTTATGCTTGTCCTATATTTTTGGCTGCATCAGGGGGAATTTTTACCCTAACCAAATCGATCCATCCGCCAGAAATCTAATTTATTCGCTGCCTTATTTGTTAATCAATTCTTAAATTTAAGGGTAACCGCGCATAAGCCCCCATTGGATCGTTGAAATTCCGCAAAACGGCTAAATCCTCTTTGAGGTTTTGCAGTTGGACGGTTAAGGGATCGGGCGGTGTATTGGTTGCGGCATAACGAGTCCCGATGAGTTTTTCTAGGAAAATCTCTTCCCAACGGCGTTGTTTAGGATATTCTTTCAGTTGCCAATCATCCTCAAGTTTTGCCAGTTCGGCAGCGGCGGCGATCGCCTGATTCAGACCGCCAATTTCATCTACTAGGCCAATCTTTTTCGCTTCTTGCCCCGACCAGACTCTTCCTTGGGCGATCGCCTGAACTTGATCTTTGGGCATATTCCGGCTATCGGACACAATGGTGAGGAATTCTTCATAAATCAGATCGACTATGGACTGAATTCGCGCCAGTTCGGCGGGAGTTTTCGGGCGGGTAATTGTGTCTAAATCAGCCAAGGAATTAGTTTTTACCACATCCCAAGTAATGCCATTTCTATTCGCCAATTGTTGCACATTCAGCAGCACCCCAAACACCCCAATTGAACCTGTAATGGTATTTGCTTCCGCAAAAATTCGGCTGCCATAACTGGAAATCCAATAACCCCCGGAAGCCGCTACATTGCCCATAGAAATTACTACGGGTTTGACCTCACGGGTAAGCTCAACTTCTCGTCGGATCACATCAGAAGCCGTAGCACTGCCACCGGGACTATTCACCCGCATGACGATCGCTTTCACGTTGTCGTCTAAACGCAGATCCCGCAGTTCTTTGGCGAGGCGATCGCCCCCAATTTGAGTCGGACTACCATAACCACTAACAATTTCGCCTTCTGCATACAAAATCGCCACCTGGTTTTTGGACTGACGCACCGCAGGCAGTTGCTTATTCGTTTCGGCAACCTTGGCATAAGTCGGTAAACTAATCTGTTTAAAGGTGCGATTGTCTTCCTTGCTATTGCTTAACCCTTTGAGTTCCTCCACCACTTGATCAAAATGAGCTAATTTATCCACTAGGCCATTGTTCAGCGCTTCCGTTGCGGTGAAAATGCCTTGAGTATTCACCCATTGTTGCAACTGTGTTTGGTTAAAATCACGAGACTCAACCACCGCATCCACAAAATTGCCCCATAGATCATTCAGCAGTTGCTGGGTTTGTTGTTGACTTTCCGGCGATCGCTGATTTAACAAAAACGGTTCCACCGCCGATTTATACTTGCCCACGCGGGTCACTTGCACCCCAACCCCCAACCTTTGCAAAGCCCCGGCAAAAAATGTCCCCTCGGAGGCCAAGCCATTAATTTCGATCACCCCCAAAGGATTGATCAAAATCTGATTCGCCAGGGAACCGAGGTAATATTCCCGTTCCGTCCAGTCAAGATCGTAAGCCACAATCTTTTTCCCGGCAGCTTTAAATTCTTGGAGTGCCTTGCGAACTTCTTTCAGGGTGGCATAATCGTTGGGTGTTTCGCCGGTACTGCCGTGCAAGTACAAGGCCACAATCCGATCGTCGGTGCGGGCGGTTTCGATCGCATCTAACACCGTGCGGAGGGTCATCGTATCGGGACTCTCGTCATCAGACAGGGCTTGAGATAACGCTTCCGCTGTGCTCGACGCAGGCTTGGTATCTGCGATCGCCACCGACAGGTCAAAGACCAGCACTGACTGGTTTTCTACTTTTGGGCCTGTGCTATCTTTGGAGGAAACCGCACTGACCAGCAAAAAAATTAAGCTGCCAATTCCCACCGTCCCCAAGATGCCCACAGTAATTAGAGTACCGAGGATGCTGGCAAAAGTATATTGAAAAAAATTACGCATAATTTGTTATTTGTTATTTGTTATTTTTTGTTGGTGATTTGTTGTTGGTTGTTGGTTGTTGGTTATTTGTTAACGGGGGCTGTTGCCCGTCAACGAACAACGAACAACAATCACTATTTTAATTTCCCTAAGCGGTATCGTGAATGGCGATTAAAAGCCCAAGGTGAAATTTTAATGCAAATTCACCGCATGAGTCCACCACCCCAATTGCCCTTACGGATGGCAGCTTTGCGGATTTTTTTATCTGGAAATCATCGCGGGGATGGAGATAATGCGATCGACAGTGTGTGTGATGCACTGGTTTCGGCGGGAGTTTTACCCTCGGATAGCCTGAAATATTTGCCTTATGGCAGTTGGCGACATATTAATAGCGAAGAAACAGGGGTTTGAAACTGTAACGTAATTGTTGGACAGAGTTACCCATTGCTACTCAAAAATGGGTAGCTTTTGTCTTGCCGTCAGATTTGGAGACATCACTTAAGTAGTCGGACATTTTGGCCGGAAGACTAATTTTCGTAAACATACTAGAAACCCTTGTGGCACAATAATTACTGGATAGCTGTTCGGGGCGCTCGCCCTCGCCCTTATCTACGTTTTGGCTGATTAGAGATTTTTGGCCAGCCGGATTGACAAGTTTAATTATATTCATATATCATTGTCAAAGTGAAACATTTACTCTTGTCGAGTCAAATGCAGTTAGTTGAGAAGCATATAATTAACCGACAGCATAAATTTTGGCAGGAATGCGACTATTTAGCATGGCAATCCAAAAATCTTTATAACTCGGCTAATTATGTCCAGCGTCAATACTTCTTTGAAACTAGAAAGTATTACAACTCGATTGATATTTACCACCAGACGAAGAACAAAGATAGCTTATCGATACCTACCAACGAAGGTTAGTAAACAGATTGTCCGTCGAGTTGCTGAAACTTGGAAAGCTTGGTGCAGAGCGTTAAAAGATTGGTCTGGGCATCCTGAAAAATATTTAGGTAAGGCGAAAATCCCAGGATACAAGCATAAAGAACGCGGTAGAAATGTGGTGATTTATCCCAAGGATGCGATCTCCTCTCCACTGCTATCTCGAGGCATTGTCAAGCTATCTCAGACTAATATTGAGTTGACCACTGAGGCTAATAATATAAACCAAGTACGAATTGTTCCTAAACTTGACCACTATGTAATTGAGATTGTTTAAACGGTTAGCGAGCCAGATAAATTTGATGGTAAATATCTAGCTGGTGTAGACCTGGGTTTAAACAATTTGGTGGCTATAACATCCAATCATCCCGGTATTAGACCGCTGTTGATTAATGGTAGACCATTGAAAAGTATTAACCAATTCTTCAATAAAAGAGTAGCAAAAGCACAATCAATCAAGGCTTGTCGGCTGGTAAAACAGCTAAACAGCAAGCGAGATAGAAGGATTGACAACTACCTTCATACTGTGAGTCGGCGTGTTATTGATTGGTGTCAGTTAAATGAGATTGGTCAATTAATCATCGGGAAAAATCAACGATGGAAACAAGCTCTCAATATTGGGAAAAAGAATAATCAAGAATTTACCAATATTCCTCATGCCAAACTGATTAAATTATTCACCTCACAATTAGCAGGGATTTCTGTAGTTTTAACTGAAGAAAGCTACACTTCTAAAGCCAGCGCTTTAGATGGCGATTATTTGCCGAATATCCGGGCTAAAACAGAAGCAAAAGTTGTGTTTAATGGTAAGCGTGTTAAACGTGGTTTATACTTGACTTCCACTGGTAGAATCATCAACGCTGATATCAATGGAAGCATGAATATAGCTAGAAAAGTAATTCCCGATGCTTTTGAGGGAATAGAGGGATTGCCGTTTATTCCTGTAGTTTTAGACCTTTGGACTAAAATTACCAACGTAGCTGTCTAACATTGTCTACCTTTGGGTAACTTTGTCCAGATTTTTACGAGCGGTGAAAATAGAACTGAAATTCATTCAGCCAAATCATCTCCAATAAACTCCGTGTAAGGGCGAAGCATGACCGCAGATAATTGATTGCTTTATTGTAAGGACGATTCGCTTTCTCGCCCCTACTGCCGTCAGGCTTCGCCCCTACTCCAATTGCCAAGGTTAATTGTAATTAGTTTATCTGTCGCTATTTTTGATGCGGAAAATTGCGGAATTTTTCCATAAATTCGCGATCGATCCTATCTTTCCAACGCCATAAGAGCGGAGAAGGCCCAAGACCAAAAGCCCCACGAGAAGCGATCGCGCTTCCTTCTCCTGTACCAATTAAAGTGAGAAAATTTTTCTGAGGTTTAAATGGTTTGAGGGGTTGACCTTGTAGAATGCGCCGCAAATTTTCAGCTAAAGGTTTACCCTGACGGACCGCAAAGACTCCCGCTTTGGGACGGGGATGATTAATCATGGTGGCAATGTCCCCAGTGGCAAATATGTGAGAGTGAGAAATTGATTGTAAGGTATCACTCACTTTAATGAAGCCAGCAGCATCGGTACTTAAACCAGATTCTTTTAACCAATCCGGGGCCGAGGCTTGTGTGACCCAAAAGAGGCGATCGCACTCTATGGTTAACCCAGATTCACAATAGACGGTGACGGGTTCTTTTGCGTGGGCTGCCATCGGGGGCAGGGGAGCAGAGGAGCAGAGGAGCGGAGGGGCGGGGGTGCGAGATTCTATTCGGATGGCTGACTCACTTAAATGTAAGTTAATCCCGCGCTGAGTGAGAATTTTTTGCAAATTATTTCGCACATAAGTGCTATAAGTGGGGAGGATTTCGGGGCTACGTTGGAAGAGATGAATCTGAAGATTTGAACAATTTGGGCGATTTGGGCAATTTGGGGAATTTGGGCGATTTTGGGAACCGAGAATTTGATTTAAACGAGCAGACATGGATAAGGCTAATTCCACACCTCCGGCGCCCCCGCCAACAATGCCTATCTGTAGGGGCTTTTCTGTAGCTGTGGTTGACCCTCCTTGCAATTCTTCAATTAGTTGATGCCAATGGTGCAATAAGTTTGGGACGGGTTTGGCAGGAATGGCATAGTCTGCGGCGCCAGGTACGGAGAGGGTTGCCGGGGTGCTGCCAATGTCAATGGATAAAATATCGAAGGCAACTGGGGGACGGTGGGCACAAATTACGCGGTTGTTGGCTAAGTCTAAACCCACGGCGCGTTCGCGGTAAAATTGGGATCCGGCAAAGTGGGCTAAAGGTCTTAAATCAATATGGCTTTGGTCATAATCGTAGAAACCAGCAATATAACCCGGAAGCATTCCCGAATATGGGGTATGGGTGACATCGCTGATTAAGGTGATGCGGACTCCGGGTAATGGGTTCATGCCCCACATTCTCAGGGCGATCGCATGGCTATGACCTCCACCGATAAAAACCAGGTCTTGAGTAATTGGCTGTTTTGTTGATTGCATATTGGGGACAGTGGGCACAAATTACGCGGTTGTTCGCTAAGTCTAAACCCACGGCGCGATCGCGCCTCAGCAAGCCACCCAAGAAACAAGCCAAGAAACCGGGTTTCTATCAGCATGAAGCTTGGGTGACAAAGATAGTATTAAGAAACCCGGTTTCTGAAGGTAACGCAGCCTACGAGAGCGGGCGATCGCACTTGACTCAACTTCCCATTACTCGGATAAGTTCTTGCCAAACAGATCCTCGGCAGGTGTCAATTTCTCGGATACTTCACCGATCACTGTTTCATGCTTGGTCAGATCGAAGACACGGACCTCACTGCCTTCTTTGAAGTCTAACTTGTTAGCATCAAGCCAGATCAGAGTTGGATTAACGGATGATTCGTACATATACAGTTTTTCTGTGCAAGCTGCCACTGTACGCCACCGGGTTGATGAGGCATAAAGGGCATTAGAGTCTGGTTTTGGTTTTCGGAACGGTTGTGCGGTAGAACGCATAACACTTAAAACCTGAGCGATCGCTTCCCGTTGGTTTGTTGGCTCAGGGAGATTTATTAAATAATAGGCACCACGAACAAAACGGGAAGATGCATCAGTATCACCAGGCAAGTTTAGATGATCATCAGAAATAAAATATTTATAATTTTTGAGATTTTCAAGCTGTTTTTTGAAGGTAGGATTATTAGTCAGGACGTTGTACGCCTTCAAATAATTTGCTTTATACTCCTCTTTTTTTTCAGAAGGAATGTCAAGGTTATTGCAGTATTTAAGGTATAATTCAGGAAGATCGCCACTGTAGTAGATTTTTACTTCCAGAACACGAGGTTTAGTATCATCGTCGTCGTTTTTATTAAGATACTCGACAATGAGCGACTCACCCTGAGCATCTTCGATCGCTAAATGGCATTCGATTGGAACTTCAAACTTCCCTTTTGTGATCTTGGTTTCAACCAACTGCATATCTTGATTATTCTTGAAGTATTCAACAACTTCCTTAACGGTGGCAAAGTTATCGAGGAAATATTGCAGGGCGCGATTACAATCAAGCCCTGGTTTGCTTTCATCCCGCTCCCCATAAAAACTTTTAGCAAGCCAATTAGCATGAACTCCTAGTCCCTTTTCATTCATTCCGTCACTGGTGGCCTGATCGTAAACAATAGTAGCAATGCTGCCATATTTTGACACCCACTCTACAGGTTTGCCCTTGACATCACTTTTTCGCTTTAGTCCAGCCGGAAAGACCCATAGCTTTTCTCCCATATCAATACCCCAGTCCATATTACGACCGCAGATTGAGTGAAATTTGCCACTCTTATCCTTTCCTGTCCATAGTATTCGCGTACACATATTTTCATCTCCTTTTGGTTTTACAGAAGTTTCATCAGTTGAATTTAATAAACATCTCGATAATACTATCAAATTCCCAAAATAGAGTATCATCATAAAAAAACGAAACGATCGCGATTAATCTCTACCACCAAAGCCCGCCGAGGGGTGCATCTCAATTGGTAAGTGAGTAATTATACTTAGTGGAAATCTCCACCAAAACGGTAGATAATTTAGCCAGTCATCCTGTATCTGTTGTATTGGTTGCATATTGGCAAAAACGGGCGATCGGCTGGGTGCTCAGAAACCGGGTTTCTTTCAGGAAAAAAAGTCCCTCGCAGAAAATCAAGGTGAGAAACTCGGTTTCTAGGGTCGTGTGGATCAGTCCTGTTTATCTGATTTGCCTGAATCATTTGCCTGAATCATAGAATAATAGACGAGTCAATTGATAAACTTAAAGAAGGGGGGATTGGCCCACTACATACGAGAATGTGTATTCAATGGACGATTGTTTTCCCCCCCCAAAAAAAATTATGAAAACTCCAATTATCCTCCTCAAAGAACGATTTTTACAGGCTTTAGTCGCTGCTTTTGGGCAAGAATTAGCGGCAACTGACCCCCTGTTAGTTCCTGCGAGTAATCCCAAGTTTGGGGATTACCAGTCAAATGTGGCTATGTCTTTGGCGAAACCGTTAAAGCAAAAGCCCCGCGATATTGCTCAGAAAATTGTGGATCATTTAAATGTGAGCGATATTTGCCAAACCCCAGAAATAGCGGGTCCCGGCTTTATTAATTTGATGATTAAACCCAGTTATCTGGAAGCCCAACTCAGTTCGATTGTGGGTTTTGCCCGACTGGGGGTAGACCGGGTAGAAAATCCCCAGAAAATTGTGGTGGATTTTTCCAGCCCCAATATTGCTAAAGAAATGCACGTGGGACATCTGCGATCGACCATTATCGGCGATTGTATTGCCCGAATTTTGGAATTCCGGGGACACGAAGTTATCCGACTCAACCATGTCGGTGACTGGGGCACCCAATTCGGGATGCTGATTACCTATTTGCGCGAAGCTTATCCCGAAGCTTTGACGAAAGCGGATGCTTTGGATATTGGCGATTTGGTGGCTTTCTACAAAAAAGCCAAACAACGGTTTGATGAATATGAGGCGTTTTGCGAAAGTTCTCGGCAAGCGGTGGTGCAACTGCAAGCTGGAGATCCAGAGACAATCCAAGCTTGGAAATTATTGTGCGATCAATCTCGTCGCGAGTTTCAGGTGATTTATGATTTGTTGGATATTAAGGTGACGGAACGGGGCGAGTCTTTTTATAATCCTTTTTTGCCCGCAGTGGTGGCAGATTTGGATAACTTGGGATTATTGCAAGAAGACCAAGGCGCCCAATGTGTGTTTTTAGAAGGGTTTATGAATAAAGAAGGAAACCCTCAGCCGTTGATCGTGCAAAAATCTAATGGTGGCTATAATTACGCGACTACGGATTTGGCAGCTTTGCGCTATCGGATTAAGGAAGATGGGGCAAAACGGATTATTTATGTGACGGATCTAGGTCAGTCTACCCATTTTGCCCAGGTGTTCCAGGTGGCAACTCGTGCTGGTTGGATTCCCGATGATGTACAAGTGGTTCATGTTCCCTTTGGTTTGGTGCAAGGGGAAGATGGCAAGAAGTTGAAAACCCGCGCTGGGGAAACTGTGCGGTTACGGGATTTGTTGGATGAGGCGATCGCCCGCGCTAAGGCTGATTTGGAAACCCGACTTCAAGTAGAAGGACGGTCAGAAACTCCAGAATTTATCGACCGTGTGGCGCAAGTGGTGGGTTTGAGTGCGGTGAAATATGCTGACTTGAGCCAAAATCGCACCAGTAGCTATATTTTTAGTTACGATAAAATGCTGGCTTTGCAAGGGAATACGGCCCCTTATATGCTTTATGCTTATGTCCGAGTTCAGGGAATTAGCCGTAAAGGTGATATTGATTTCGGACATTTGGGGGTGGGTGAGCAAATTATCCTCAAAGAAGAGACGGAAATCGCTTTGGCAAAACATATTCTGCTGTTGAGTGAGGCGATCGCTGCGGTAGAAACGGAGTTATTACCGAATCGGCTTTGTCAATATCTATTTGAATTGAGCCAAAAGTTTAATCAATTTTACGATCGCTGTCCGGTTTTACAAGCAGAGGAACCATTCCACACTTCTCGTTTACTCCTGTGTGATTTTACAGCCCGGATTTTGAAATTGGGCTTGAATTTATTGGGAATTGAAGTGTTAGATCGGATGTAGTTTTATTCAGGGTAGGGGTCAACGACCGTTGACCCTTACAATCGATGTTTGTAGGGGCGAAGACTGACGGCAAATAATCTCTGGCTGTTAACCCAAGAATATCTGCCGGAAAGATCGCGCCCCTACGGATATTTGTGTTTTACCAACCAGAAAACCGCTGTAATTATGAGGCTTCGGGCGAATACCAAAAGTACAATTAACAAATAAAAAACAATGTTATTCTGGCTATTTTTATTAGGAATAGGGACTGGTTTTCTCTCAGGCATTTTTGGCGTAGGTGGCGGATTTATCATCGTGCCTGCCTTAACTTTTTTGGGATTTTCTGTGATTAATGCAGCGGCCACCAGTTTAGTCGGAGTGTTGCTTACAGCGATTTCCGGTAGTTGGCAAAACTGGTTGAATTCTCAATTAAATTTGCGTGTTTGTGGCCAAATTGCTTTGGTGGGAATTCCCGCTGCACAAGTGGGTGCTTGGGTGGGCGATCGCCTTTCAGATCGCTGGTTGGCTCTGATTTTTTCCGGTTTATTATTATTGACGATTTATCTAATTCACAGGCGAGAAAGTTTCAATCAAGATGCAGATAATTCGGCGAATGAACCGGAAGTTGATCCAATTTTATCTCAGCCATTAAGCCGCTGGAAATTTGCCCAAATTGGCGCGATCGCTGGGGTGATGTCTGGGATATTTGGGATTGGGGGTGGGATTGTAATGGTGCCGTTACAAATCCTATTATTAGGAGAGTCAATTAAAACTGCTGCCCCCACCAGTTTAGGGGCAATGGTGGCGATCGCCGCTTCCGGATTAATTCAACATACTTGGCATCATCATGTCTTATGGATTTCGGGAATTTGTTTAGGCATTGGCGGGATTATTGGGGTGCAATTGGGGACTTGGTTATTGCCTCATGTTTCGACCACTTGGATTAATCGGTGGTTTCAGTTTTTCCTGATATGTTTAGCTTTATATATGCTAGAAGAAAGCGGGTTGAGATTTTGATGCGATCGGCAAATCAACTGGATCACCCCTAGGATGTTTTCCGCAATATTTGGCCACCCCCCAAATTAAATCAAATCAGTTCATTTCAGTCCATTCATCACTGAAGGATCTTTTGCTCATGCCAAAAAATCATCAGTTAGTAACTTGCAATAAAATATCAACAAACCAAATAGTCAATCAAAGGCAATACAGAATATGCTGATAAATTGGCAGACGCTATTGTTGAGTTCCCCGTCTGTGAGGACTATTTGTGCTAGACATTAAACAAATTCGGGAAAATCCCCAAGCAGTTCAGGAACGGCTAAACCAGCGCAGTAATGACTACGACCTGGCGCCCATTGTGGAAATCGATCGCCAACAGCGAGAATTAGAGACGCAGCGATCGCAGCTACAAGCGCGGAGTAAAGAAATTGCCAAAGAAATTGGCCAAAAAATGAAAGGGGGCGGTAAACCGGAAGACCCTGAAATCTCGGCTTTACAAGAAGAGGGCAACCAAGTGAAAAGCCAAATTGGGGAACTAGAACCCAAGGAAAAAGAACTCAAAGCCCAACTGGAAGAATTACTTTTAAACCTACCAAATTTACCCAGTGCAACCACTCCCATTGGCAAGAGTGAAAATGAAAACGTAGAAGTGCGGCGTTGGGGTGACGAATACCTGCCCAAAAATGCCAATATTTTGCCTCATTGGGAAATTGGCGAAAAGTTAGGGATTCTTAACTTTGATCGCGCCGTAAAAGTTGCCCAAAGTCGGTTTGTTTCTTTAATTGGGGCTGGTGCCGCCTTAGAAAGAGCGTTAATTAATTTTATGCTCGATCAACAAATTGCGGCGGGATATTTGGAAATTATGCCGCCAGTTTTAATTAACTCCGACTCCCTTCGGGCTACGGGACAATTACCTAAATTTGCGGAAGAAAGTTTTCAATGTCGGGAGGATGACTTGTGGTTAGCCCCCACTGCGGAAGTACCCGTCACCAACCTCTACCGCAATGAGATTTTAACCGCTGAAGATTTGCCAATTTATCATTGTGCTTATACTCCTTGTTTTCGGCGGGAAGCTGGCAGTTATGGCAAGGATACTAGAGGACTGATTCGACTGCATCAATTTAATAAAGTTGAATTAGTCAAATTTGTTCACCCCAGCACTTCGGAAGCAGAACATGAGGCATTAGTGGCTAATGCTGAGGCGATTTTGCAAGCCTTAAAACTGCCTTATCGAGTCATAGAACTTTGTACCGGAGACTTAGGTTTTAGTGCCCAAAAATGCTATGATTTAGAAGTATGGCTGCCCTCCGCTGGAAAATATCGGGAGATTTCTAGCTGTTCTAATTTTGGGGATTTTCAAGCCCGACGTGCGAATATTCGCTTTAAAGATAAAGGCAAAAAAGGCACGGAATTTGTCCATACTTTAAACGGGTCTGGGTTGGCGATCGGGCGAACAATGGCGGCAATTTTGGAAAATTATCAACAGCCCGATGGCACAATTAAAGTGCCGAAAGTCCTGCAACCTTATCTGAAACGAGAGATATTATAAAGAAATAGAAATAGTTATGTAGGGTGGGCAAAATTTTGCCCACCCTACTACTTGTGATTAGGAAATTATTTTTCAGCAATGACCAGCATCTCAAAATCTTCAGTGGTTAATTTATCATTTCGAGAAAATGCACCCAGCTTGGCACCATAAATATCTATCCTGCTGTAACCAAGAGATTTAAGTAACCAGGTAATTTCGCTTGGCACATAAAACCTTTCATTACAGGCAAGGGATTTCTTGTTTCCCAGGTCATCTTCAAATTCCGTTATGTTATAATCCCGGAATGTCATCAAGTCAAAAGAATTGCTTCGGCAGATAGAATTTCCTGATCCCGTTGCTGATGCACAGAATTGCTCAACCGAATGATATAATGGGAACAATCCATTTAAAGTCGTGAATATAAATTTAGTATGGGTATGCGCCTTTAGCGATCTGGTGACATTTTTCAGGATTTCAAAGTTCATTTCATCAGTTTCCATGAGCGAAAATCCTCCCTCGCAAAGCATGATCGCTGCGTCAAATTCATTATTGAATGTCAAATTACGGGCATCCTGCTGCTGAAAGTCAACGATCAAATTTTCACTTTTTGCTTTATCCTTTGCCCTTTTAAGCTGGGATGCAGATAAATCAATTCCAGTAACAGAGTATCCCCGCTTTGTCAGTTCAATTGTATGTCTTCCCGTACCGCAGCCCACGTCTAATATTTTCAAGGATTTGTTAAATCCTAGTTCTTGCTCTAAAAAATCACACTCACCAATTGTCCCTTTTGTATAAATCTCAGAATCGTATTTTTCTCCGTAGTTCTCGAACAGGGATTCGTACCATTGTTTTTGAGTCATATTGTTTAACCCGATTTGTTTTATTCGCCGAAAATTTAATTTGTAGTTATGTAGTAGTTATGTAGGGTGGGCAATTTTGCCCACCCTACAAATATTATATGATTAAATCAAGATGATTCCATCCATGAATTCTCCAATTACCAGTTATGTAGGGTGGGCAAAATTTTGCCCACCCTACCCGTGGATTCGGTGCGAAAGTCCTGAGTTATAATCACAGCAGAACCATCTTTTCATCACAGGTCAAAGTTATGACAGTGAGACAACCTCGCTACAGTAAAGCAGAATTTGCTTTGAGGGGCGATCGCCTGGATGAAACTCAAGTGCGATCGCAAGTTGAAGAAGGAAATCATGGGAAAATCGTGGCGATTGATATTGAAACGGGTATGTTTGAGGTGGCAGACGAAATTTTGACCGCCACCGATCGCTTATTTGAACGACTCCCTGATGCTCAACCTTGGATTGTTCGGATGATTCGCCCCTAAGCGCGATCGCTTGGGGCGTTGCAACAGCCAGATCGCGATAGCTTCACGCAATGTTCATCATTTTGTCGCCAGAAGTTATTGAAAGATTAAGATAAATTAAATCTGGTGCGATCCCCCCTAACCCCCCTTAAAAACGCCACTCGGAACCGGATTTCAAATCTTGCCAACAATTCAAAGAAAATTAGATAGAAGCGGCGCCGCAGTCACAATAACTAAGCCAGGAGACTACTTAATGGATTTAGAAACACTACTTCAGTATATTGATATCGGAAATGAAGACCAAGACATTGAGTTTAAATCTGCTACATGGACTTTACCAAAAGATGTTTGGGAAACTGTATCTGCTTTTGCCAACACAGAGGGCGGCTATATTATTTTGGGAGTCAGTGAAACGTCTCAAGGAATGAATATTTCAGGAGTTATCGACCCGAATCAGTTAATTAAAGAATTTTGGGACGGTCATAATAACTCCCAAAAACTCAGTACGCCAATTTGCGGCAATTCAGATATGCAAATTCAAGCGATCGAGGAGAATAATCTTGTCATTATTAGAATTCCCAGAGCTTCACGAATTCAACGCCCCGTGTACATTAATAATAATCCGATGACCGGGACGTACAAGCGAAACTATGAAGGAGATTATCGTTGTTCTGCCTCATAAGTTAAACAAATGTTGCGAGATGCCAGTGACGATCCTCAAGATTATCAAATTTTGGATGGATTTGATTTAACTGACCTCGATTCTGATACGCTGAAGGCATTTCGTCAACGTTTTAGTAATAGAGAACCGGATCATCCTTGGTTAGCAAAAGATGATCGAGATTTACTGTATCAATTAGGAGGATGGCGGCGCGATCGCACCACGGGGAAAGAAGGATTAACCATTGCTGGTTTGCTGATGTTCGGGCAAGAACGGAGTATTTTAGACGCATTACCCTATTACCATCTGGATTATCAAGAAAATTTTTCCACCGACCCGGAACAGAGATGGACTTATCGCCTTACTCTTGACGGGAAATGGGTTCCTAATTTGTTTAATTTTTATTATCGGGTTTATAATCGCTTAGTGAATGATTTAGCGGTTCCTTTTCAACTCGATCAAGATGCCACCCGTAAAGGAGAAACCCACGTTCATCAAGCTTTACGAGAAGCTTTAGTCAATACTTTAATTCATGCAGATCATTTCTCTAACCGCTCGATTGTAATTATCAAAAAAACTGATCGATTTGAGTTTTCTAATCCAGGGCGGCTGAGAATTACTATCCAAGAACTTTATGGGGGTGGAATTACCGACCCTCGCAATCCGAATTTACAAAAAATGTTTCAAATGCTTGGATTAGGGGAAAAAGCCGGGTCGGGATTTCAGAAAATTCTGCGGGCTTGGAAGGAACAACAGTGGTACATCCCTGATGTTTCAGAGAAACTAGAACAAGATTTAACCTCGGTTATTTTACCAATGGTCGGTTTCATTCCTGAAACTATTGAAAAAGAATTAAGAGATTTGGTGAGAGACAATTATTCTAGCTTAACTGAATTAGAACGAATTATCTTAGCCTGTACTCATAAATTTGGTGAAATTACTAACACGGATATTCAATATTTCCGCAATGAGCATCCTAGAGATATTGGCGAATGCCTTAAGGGGTTAGTTAAAAATGGTTACTTAGAACAATCTGGTCGTAGTCGCAGTACACGCTATACTTTAGCGAACCAAAGTGAGCCTGATTTGTTTTCGTTGTTGCCGAACTCCGAACATTACGAGGCGAACTCCGAACATTACGAGGCGAACTCCGAACATTACGAGGTGAACTCCGAACATTACGAGCGATTAAAACAAATCTCGACTGCCGTGCGTGAGACAGGTCGTGCGAAACAAGAAGATGTCAAGAAGGTAATCTTACAACTTTGCTCCGAACATTATCTGTCACTGCGAACAATAGCTGAATTACTCGGACGTAAACCAAATAGTGTGCGAAACCATTATGTCAACCCCATGTTAGATGAGGGTTTACTAGAACTGAAATATCCCGATCGCACCAATCATCCACAGCAAGCATACAAAACCGGATCGCCACCCACCCCCTAACCCGTCAATTTTTGATCGTAGCAGGGTTCAGAAACCGGGTTTTTTTGAGGGTTAATCTAGAATTTTGGGAAAAAAGGCAAAAAACCCGGTTTCTCCGATACTCAAACCGATGCTCTCGTTCGCATTCGATCGCTTTTGGGGCGGTTTCTGCTAGTAGGGTACTACAAGTCGATCGCTTTCCCAGCTATTGTGATTCTGTATCAATCGCCCTAATCACTTACCGAATCTATGCTTGAAACCACAGAAGTCGATAAAGTAATTGCCATTTCCAACACTGGCCCAATGGTTTCTGCCTTTCAATGTGGCCGAATAGATTTGCTTAAGCGATACTTTTCGTTGATTTATATTACCCCATCTGAGCTAGAGGAACTAAATGTTCATGGCTGGATAGATGAAGTGAATCAACTCATTGCTGAGGGATTTGTGGTTGTTGAAGAATTAACTGATTCAGAAAAAACACAGGCAGAAGCAGTGGCAAAGCGCATTGCTCAATTACAAAAATCCGCTAATTCAGATTGGCACAATGACCTGGCGGAAGCGGAAGCAATCGTTCTCATGCAGCACCGAAAAAACCTAGATGTTGCTATGATTCTTTTAGATGAGAAAGCAGCACGTCAGGTGGCTCGCCAACTGGGATTAAACCTAACCGGATTTCCCGGTGTCCTGGGACGTGCGGGACTTGACGGAGTTTTAACAAAAGATGAGATTCGACAGTTGCTCAAAATGTGCCAGCAGCAAGGAACATTTTATAGCGATCGATTAATTGAAACCTTAGCAGAAAATTACGGTAATTAAACTATGACCAAACAAGTTCCAGAACCCAACGCCGAGTTATTATCCCCTGAAGATGTCCATGAGGATGTACTGGCACTGACGGCTGCTTTGGAACGGCGCAGTGCGGAACGTCAGGCTTATAGAATTTTATCCCGTCCAGATATCCGAGATATGATTAAACAGGCAATATCAAGTGGTGTTTGTGCGACTGAAGAAGAAGCGATCGCCGCGCATTAAAAACATTAATTACGGCAATTGGTTAGTTATTTAATCTTAGCATAGTTTCAGTTATGTAGGGTGGGCAAAATGCCAGCCCACCCTACCCGTGGATTCGGTGCGAAAGTCCTGAGTTATAATCACAGCAGAACCATCTTTTCATCACAGGTCAAAGTTATGACAGTGAGACAACCTCGCTACAGTAAAGCAGAATTTGCTTTGAGGGGCGATCGCATATATGAGACACAAGTGCGATCGCTCTTTGGAAGAGGGAAATCATGGGAAAATCGTTGCCAATTAATATTGAAACGGGTATGTTTGAGGGGTAGATAGATTAACATATTATACAGTTATGCCAAAACCTTAAACTTGCTTGAGGGGTTCAGGAGCAATTAAATGAGCTTAGTGATTTCCGATGAAGTGGTCAAAGCCAGCCCAGCCTATCAGAAAAAGACTTGATGCTGGAAATTATTATCATGCTATTTGAAAAAGAAAAAATATCTCTGGCTAAAGCCAGTTATCTAGCAGGAATGTCTCAACTTCAGTTTCAACATTTGCTCGGAAGTCGTGGCATTTGCATTCATTATGGCGTTGAAGAGTTTCGGGAAGATATGAAATCCTTACAAGAAAATAACTGGCGATGACAATAGTTAGCAATACTTCGCCGTTGAGAACCTTGATTGCGATCGGTCATATAGAACTTCTGGCACAAATTTACGAAGCAATTTAGCCAAAGAAACGTTCATATCACGTTGCCGAACATCATCACTTAGCTTGCGATATTCAGTCCAAAACGAAGGAATAACTTCAGATTTCATAACTGCTCATAATCCATCTCACTCGCTTTTCCTGCTGCCCGTTCTTTTTCGCTTGTGCGCTGCTGCCACCAACGCTGACTGCGTTCGAGCAAAGGACGCATCCCACCGCTTGTTCATCCCGTAAATCAGCAATATACTCGCGCAAATGATCGACCACTCGCTGCTGGATTTCAGTGGGTAAAGCTTCTACCATCTCTACCGAATCTGCGATCGCTGTTGATGACATAAATAATTTTGACTCTTTGGAAAAATTCTATGAATATTCTATAGCAATCCGTGCAGGGGTTGTGGTAATTGTAGTTATGTAATTATGTAGGGTGGGCAAAATTTTGCCCACCCTACCGGGGCTTTGTGCTATAATTACTCAATATGTAGTGACAATTTACGAATTGCCACTGCTCAATATAGAGGTAATGCGTAAGTCTTGGTTATTTAGCAGCCAGGAATCAGGATAATCAGGTGAAAGAAAATCATCCCGTATTGTGCTTCCTGCTATCTGTAACAACTCAGTCAAGTAATCTCTAGTTGTTGCAACAATTTCCAGAATAGTTTGTTTAATTTCATCTGGATCTGTATCTAAATCATCTTGCTGAATGCGTGCCATTGATCGTCTAGAATACCTAGAATTGTAGTATAGTATTTTGAGCCTTCAGTATGATTTTTTTTATGAAAATTTATAGGCAAAAGCATTAAATTTTCATCCCCATCTTTATTGAAAACTCTGTAGCGTTCAGCTTCCCTAATTAGGGGGTGTTTTTTGCAAAGCTGGACTGGAATAATGTGATGCTTATGATGAATACCATCACGTGCGCTTGCATATTTTTTTTTCTGTAGTCTTTGCAATTGCTTCTTTTTGCTCTTCGTTAATATCTTTCGGAAGCAAGTTATATAAATTTACCCTGTATTCTTTTTCTTGATTGTTAGGATCTTTAATAATTAAGTCTCCAGTAGCGCTATGATATTTAATCATATATTCTCCTGGTTGTATTTAAGTGGTTTGCAGATCCATTCTGGAATAGACCAAACAGACCAGGAAGACCAAAATTTTTTCGTGTTCGTGATTCATCATATTTTTGGTTTTTTTTGAACAAAACCTAGTAACTTTAACAGCAAAATAAACAAAATTTCTCTTTCATCATCAATAAGTATCTCTTGTAGTCTAGAACGCAATTTGGCGCGAATCTAAGCCTCTGATTTTCTTAACTACTTTTTTTTCTTCTGGGTTAAGCTGAGATTGGTTATCAAGTTGCTCCAGTTTTTTCCAAAATCCTTGAGAAGGTCTTCAACCTTCATTTTTCCTAATTCTTGGCGAAATTTATCGGGATCTATATTAGAAGGTTGAGGCATATCTCCAAAGTCGGGCAATTTTGGGAGTTTATTCCTGCAAATGCCAAGAAAATGCCAAAAAGCCCAAAGGTCAGCGATAAAAGTATGACAAAAAAGGTAGCAATAGGGAAGACCCACCAGTACCAGCCTGGATATTCAACTCTCCGTCCTCGAATAAAATCTATTCCGACCCCAATCAAACCATAACCACAAGAAAGAACAAGTCCTCCTATGAAACCTCCTACTACAGTTTTCCCAACTTAGAGTGCCTCCAAGACCTGATATCAGTATATTGACTAACCCTAACCCCAAGCCCTAAACTAATCCAACTGGAAAAAACTCTGGCTCCAAAACCAAATCTTTCGTTCAGCGGACCGGGAGTAATAAAATTCAGGATTTTCTCCAGCATAAATCACTTAACCGTCGTGAGATTGACAGTTGACAATGAGAAACTTTAGTTCCCTCTGTAAAGAGTTTAAATTCCCCGGTCTGAACCACGCAATCGGAAAAAAACCTGATTTTCTAGGTAATTTGGTAACAAAATGTAACAAAAACCCCTGAAAAAACCTGATTTTCTGGAGCCAAGGTAAGCTATAATGGCTGTAACCTATACCACCAGCGTTTGTATGACGATTACAGAAGTGTTGCAGTTGGTCGATCGCCTCGTAGAGAAGCAAGCGGGCAAACACCTCAACGACTTAGAAAAAACTGTGGTTAAAGGTCTGTGGGAAGGTAAAACATACAGTCAAATTGCCGACGAACATGGATACGATACAAACTATATTGGGGATACCAGTCGTTGGTTATTTAAACAGTTATCTGAAGAGTTAGATGAAAAAGTAACTAGAGCTAATTTTTGTTGGACAATTGAGAGAGTAATAAATTCTCAGTTTGTTGGATTGGTCAACAGTCATATTACTTGGTGTCATCCCAATATTCAACCCAGTAGCACATCAACCCCTGAGACAGAGGAAATAAACAAAAAAACCGAGTATCGGGATTTAGCGATCGCGCCGAGTATCGCCTATTTTTGCGATCGCACAACCGAACTACAAACTTTATCCCATTGGGTACTAGAGGAAAATACTCGTTTGATATCGGTTTTGGGATTACCGGGAATTGGGAAAACTACCCTAGTGAAAAAGTTTGTTGACCTCAACCTGCAAAAGTTTGATGTGGTGGTCTGGAAAAGCCTTAAGTTTTCCCGGTCTTTAGATAGCATAATTACAGATATTTGTGCAAATGGCAATTTAGATAACCTGATTATTACTGACAACGCCATTAGTCAATTAATTAATATTTTATCTCAGCAAAGATGCTTGCTAATCTTGGATGACGTGCAAGAGTTGTTTACCCCTGGACAATTGGCAGGAGAATATAAAAGCGAATATGAAGACTATAAAACTTTGTTTAGCAGTTTGCGAGAAATTACACATCAAAGCTGTGCGATATTATTGAGTCAGGAACAATCTCAAGAGATGTTCAGCTTCAACGACAATTTATCACCAGTCAAGTATTTAGAATTAAAAGGTTTAACCGATCCCAATTTTTTTACATCTCTGGGATTGTCAGGCGATCGCAATTTGTCAAGTTTAATGACAGCCTATGAAGGACATCCGGCTTACTTAAAAGATATTGCTAGTTTAATCAGCCATGTTTTTGGCGGCAAAGTGTCTGAGTTTTTAGCTGAAGATTGCCTAATTATCCCCGTTGATACTCAATTACAAATTAAGGAGTTTTTCCAGCGATTATCCCCGATAGAAGAACAGATTATGTTAAAATTAAGCCAATGGGATAAGCCGATATCTAAGGAAGAATTAAAGCAAGGTTTAGACCTGTCACCAATTGCGCTGATTAACGGATTGCAATCTTTGAAGCGACGTTATTTAATCAACATAATAGCAGGAGAAAAGGTGTTGCTTGATTTATCTAATGTGATTCGGGCATATTTGAGAATCACTGGGGAAAAATAACTGCCTGTAGGGTGGGCAATTTTGCCCACCCTACTACTGGATAAGGGCGAAGCATTCGGGTAATAAATTATTTGTTTTTACCCCGAAATTAATCGCCCGAATGCTTCGCCCCTACCGCCCCTGCAAATATTATATCATTAAATCAAGATTATTCCATGCATGAATTATCCAATTACCAGTAACCAAATTAAACAAAAAGCCCAAGAATTTGGCTTTCATAAAGTGGGCATTTCTCTAGTAGATGAGGCTGATTCCTCAGCAGTTAGCCATTTACAATC
The DNA here is from genome assembly GCF_040564635.1 of Planktothricoides raciborskii GIHE-MW2. Taxonomy (NCBI): domain Bacteria; kingdom Bacillati; phylum Cyanobacteriota; class Cyanophyceae; order Oscillatoriales; family Oscillatoriaceae; genus Planktothricoides; species Planktothricoides raciborskii. The sequence goes on along the minus strand of NZ_CP159837.1, from coordinate 5,434,800 downwards.
ATGGTTAAATCATGGCTATCAAGCAGATATGCAATGGATGGCTAATCCCAAACGCCAAGATATTCGTCAAGTGATGCCCGATGTAGAATCGGTGATTTCTGTGGCATTAAATTATTATACCCCATATCAACATTCTGACGAGCCAAAAATTGCCAAAATTTCTCGCTATGGTTGGGGCAGAGATTATCATCGGGTATTGGATAAAAAATTGAAAGCTTTTTCTCTTTGGTTAGAGGCACAAGCCCCCGGAATTAAAGCCCGTTATTATGCGGATACAGGGCCAATTTCTGATAAGTTTTGGGCGCAACAAGCTGGTCTGGGTTGGATTGCTAAAAATGGGAATTTGATTACTCGTGAGTATGGATCTTGGGTGTTTTTGGGGGAGGTTTTGACGAATCTGAAATTAACAGGCGATCGCGCCCATACCCAACATTGTGGCACTTGTAATCGCTGCCTTGAAGCTTGTCCTACTCAGGCTATTGTTAAGCCTTTTGTGGTTGATGCTAACCGTTGTATTGCCTATCATACGATTGAAAACCGGGCAGAAGATTTACCGGATGAAATTAAGTCTAATTTACAAGGATGGGTAGCCGGTTGTGATATTTGTCAAGATGTTTGTCCCTGGAATCAACGGTTTGCCCAGCCTACAGATGTGAAAGAATTTGAGCCTTATCCAGAGAATCTTGCCCCGACTTTGGCAGAACTGGCAGAGTTATCAGAAGACGAATGGAATCGGCGTTTTCCCGCTTCGGCTTTGCGGCGGATTAAACCCGAAATGTGGCGGCGGAATGCTAGGGCTAATTTGGGAAATTGTGAAGGTTAAAAACCGTAGAGGCGCAATGCTTGCGCCCAAATTAATCTCGCAATTGCAGCAATAATTTCTTAAATTATTAGCCGATTAAGCCGATTAAATAGAAAAAAAATTGGCATAACGATATAAGTTTACGGGCAGAAATAAATTCACCACAGACCCGATTAGAAGAAAAGAGGAAAGAGTAAAGAGATGCCTAGTAAAGATATTCTCTCTTCTCTCTCCTACGAATCTCTCTCCTATGCATCCTTCCTATATGCGGGAATCCAAAGATTTACGCAGGGGAACGAAAAGTGCAATTAATTATGTTCACCTACTTCGTTATTTCCTCGCTAATCAGCAATTAAAAATTGAACATAAATTCAAAATAAATCAAAATGTATGCGTAAACTATTCCCTAACTAACATGGCATATTTTTTTCGCTGCTTAGGAAATAAACCGGACAATTGCCAAAATTTAGTAATTTGTTCGCTGACCAGTTGCGAATGGAAATACTGAAAAAAGTAACGGCCTCCAGGACATGACCATATGCGATCGCGTAGCGTTGCGGATGCAACATCGCGTAGCGTTGCGGATGCAACATCGCGAACCGTTGCGGATGCAACATCGCGTAGCGTTGCGGATGCAACATCGCGAACCGTTGCGGATGCAACATCGCGAACCGTTGCGGATGCAACATCGCGTAGCGTTGCGGATGCAATATCGCCTTCTTTTAACCAAGGCTGCCATCCATGCAATAAATTAGAGTCAACCACGAAATCGTTATCACTGCCACAAATTAACATAGGAACTGGTGCATTGCCCGGAAACATACTAAATCTTTGATATAAACTATGAGGTGATAAAGAACTCATTAGATCGTTTTCTAATATTTTGATGATTTCTTTGGTAACGACATGAGATTGCTTGCCAAATAAGTTGTAAACCATTCGGGCTAAAATGATTTACCGAGAACAAGGCAAGACTTGGAGTTGTGCGTAATAATGGGCTTGCCAATCAACCGCAGGATGCACTCCGACAGAGAGAAGTGTGAGCGATGTTGCATCCGCAACGCTACGCGATCGCACTTTTTCTGGATAGCGACGGGCGTACATTAATCCTAATAGTCCGCTGGTACTATGTCCGAGTAAATGAATTGGCTGTTGGCGATCTTTTAAATAATCATGGAGTAAATCTACAGCAATTTCTAAAGACGTGGGTTCGTCGGGAGTTTGACTATATTCCCATTTAGCGATCGCGGTTTGTGCCGATAACTGCTTTAATAGCGGGCGATTGAATTTTTCTAACGCGGGGCTAACATTAATCCACAGTGCATCCGGTGATAAAGACATAGGAAAACCTCCTTTTGATTTGTAATAAATTTTCTCGATTGTGACAGGCTAGGAATAGAAACCGAGTTTTTTTGGGAAACCCGGTTTCCGAGTAAATCCTTAATTATCAATTCCCCGTCTTTTTAAGGAAAGACAGAAACCTTTACAAGCCAAACTCTTGTTTTAGTCGATCCACCCAATATTTCACGCGGAGACCGGTCATATCTGACTGATTATCTTCATCGATCGCCAAGCCGACAAACTTACCATTTTTAACTGCTTTCGACTCGGTAAAATCATAGTCATCTGTCGGCCAATAACCCACGGTTTGCCCCCCAAGGGAGGTAATTTTTTCTTCGAGAATTCCCATGGCATCTTGAAAATTATCCGCATATCCTATTTGATCGCCAGCGCCAAAATAGGCCACTTTCTTGCCAATAAAATCAATGCTGTCTAATTCATCCTAGAAGCTTTCCCAATCAGATTGAAGTTCTCCCACATTCCAAGTTGGGCAGCCAATAATAATGCGATCGTAATCCCCAAAATCGCTGGTTTCTGCCTCAGAAATATCGTGCAAAGCAACAACGCTATCGCCACCCAGTTCTTTGTGAATCATTTCCGCGATCGTTTCGGTATTTCCCGTTTGTGTTCCATAAAATAAACCAACTTTGGCCATACTTTTCTCCTAGATTAATCCTTCTTAGTCAGCGCTTTAGGGTTATGAGTATTTTTTGCTAATATCTCTAAATAATTTGGCAAAAAAATCATTAAAAGCTATATGTTTTAGGCAAAAAAATGCTCATTTTACCTACCTCTAGAATCGGTGCTTTTATTTCTGTCATTGTTCAATCGCTTGCAGCGATAATCTTGGCTTCATCAGAACATATAAACTTGAGGACTTGATTTTGAGCAAACCTCCGGCTGCAAAAACAGCCGATTAACTTCTTCGGAAACTGGCATAGTTTGGCGACAACTTGGGCAATACCAGTACAAACCATTGCGACCGATATGCCGGAGGACTTTTCCCGAACAACAAGGACAGTTCATAACTAAAAATAGTGTGAGGAGCGGTTGAGAAAACCCGGTTTTGTATCTAGGAAACTCTAGGAAAATTTAGGAAACTTATGGCTGGCATCCATAGCTACCCAATCAACCGGGTTGCTGGAATCATGTAATTCCTAAGAATTAAACTTCCACAGAATTCAAAGCTTTTTCTACTCGCTTGAAATCAAACCCCATTGCTCTGATAGCGTGCCACAAATGTCCTTGCAAGAAGAAAAATGCGAGGAAAAAGTGAGCGTTGGCTAACCATGCACGAGGAGTATGTTCGCCCAAAGGTAAGTTAACCGTATCGGCAAAATAGGGAGTAATTCCCATTTTTACTTCTAACACTGGACCGTAAAATTCCACCGGATAGGCGAGGGTATTAACGGCACAGAAATAAGCGGCTACAAAACCAGCTAAGGCAATGCCACCTAATGAGTAAGAAAGAATTGCTTCCCCGGAGAAAGTTAAGACTTTCTTTGCCCATTGGCGGAACTAAGATATGCCAAATTCCCCCACCAATGAGCATCACGCCTACATAAATGTGACCGCCCACCAGGTCTTCTAAATTATCAATACTGGCAAAGTGAGTTTGATAGCCATAAATCACAAATGGATTGAGAGTTGGTTCTGTCACCACGCGCAGGGTTTGAGTTGCCGCATCATAAAGTCCGTCCCAATACATGGCTTTGGCTACTAACAATAAAGCGCCCATGCCTAAAAACAGTAAATGATGCCCCAAAATCAGCCCCAATTGTTTGGGATCGTTCCAGTCAAAGTGAAACTTTTTGGCTTGACCGGAGGCAGTTTTCAGGTCTTCGGGTGCTTTGAGAATGTGAAACAAGGCCCCCGCACCGAGTACCGCTGAGGAAATCAGGTGAACTGTACCTCCGACAAAGTAGGGGTAGGTGTCCACGATTTTGCCGCCATCCCCAACACCCAGACCCAGGGTTGCTAGGTGGGGAAGCAATATTAGTCCTTGTTCGCTCATGGGTAGGGTGGGGTCAAACCAGGAAATTTCAAACAAGGTAAATGCACCCGCCCAGAAGGTAATCAGCGCCGCTTGGGCAACGTGAGCGGCAATGAATAAGCCGCTTTTGTCGGCGAACCGGGCGTTACCAGCCCACCAGTCATATTTCACCGTTGGATTGTCGTAAGTTTGCATGGGTTACAAGATGGGTTACAGAATGGGTTAATCAATTCAAGCAGACAAAAGCTTATTGACTATTTTTATTAATAAGTCACTTTATTCTACAATCTTTATCAATAAAAATTTATTAAGGTTTGTTAAGATTTTGGCGATTCTGCTCTGCCCCGATCGCCTTTTGGCTCAGATAACCGGCGATCGCTGACCTGCCCAGCGTCCCCAAATAAGCGTAAAAGCTTTGTTTTATCAGGGTTTTAGCAAGCGATCGATGGGCGATCGACCCGACCCACCGCTTCGGGGTTGGTGAAGTTACATATCGATTCGGCTTTCAACCGCCCTCATTTATCGGTAATATTTTTCAATAAGTTTAAATAAAGTTAAATCAAGGTAGTTGCGAAAAAGTGTCAAGTGAATCGGGGATGAAGTGGATCCAAAGAGCCGATCTTGTAGGGCGTGAAAACCCCTGTAGGAAAAATCGTTATGTCATGTAGGGGCGCGGGGATCGCGGATCGGATCGCCCCTACTTGCGCCCGCAATGCTTGCGGCTTAAAAGATTAGTGTTGCTACGTCCAAGAGGGGAAGGGAGATCGGGGGACTTATTTCCAAAAATTTTTGATTTCTCTCCAGATGGCAAATTCCCTAGGATTTGTTTGACGGTGAGTGAAAATGCCGTGACGGGGACTAAAGAATAAAGATAAGATAAAGAAACTAGAAGCTACTAATACAATGGCTGGCCCAGAGGGGAGATTCAAGTAATAACTCAGGTACATTCCACTGATACTGGAAATAATGCCAATTACTGCTCCTAAAATCATTACTTGATGCAGTTGTTTGACTAATAAATAAGCGGTGGCAGCCGGAGTAATGAGTAATGATAAAACTAGGATAACGCCGACGGTTTTCATGCTGGCAACTACGGTTAAAGCAATCAGCACCATTAGACCAAAGTTGAGTAGATTGACGGGCAATCCGGCGGATTCAGCCCCCAATGGATCGAAGGTGTAAAATAAGAGTTCTTTGTAGAGAAAAATCACGACTAATAAAACTACAATGGTGATGATGGCAGTATCGCGGACTTCGTCAGCAGTGACTCCTAAAATATTGCCAAATAAAAAATGGTTGAGGTCAATTTTATTCTGTTTTTGGATCGCCGTAATCAGAGTAATTCCCAGGGCAAAAAATCCCGACAAAACTATGCCCATCGCCGCGTCTTCTTTGATGGGCGATCGTGTATGAATCCAGGCAATAATGACCGTACTTAGCACCCCGGCAATAAAGGCGCCGATAAAAATATTGCCACCGAGAAGAAAGGCGATCGCTAATCCTGGGAGTACGGAGTGACTAATAGCATCACCGAGTAAGGCTAACCGTTGCACCATTAAATAGCTACCGACAACCGCACAAATTAAACCCACTAAAATCGCGATCGCCAGCGATCGCTGCATAAAAGCATATTGTAAAGGTTCGCTTAATAGTTCCCACATAAAAAATCGATATTGACTCAATCAATAATTATCTCAAATAATGATATCAAATAGGAGGATTCCTGTTTGGTAGGGGCGAAGCATTGCGGGCAATAATCTATTGGTGACAAGCCTGGATTTACTACCGCAATGCTTCGCCCCTACAGATATCGGATCTGGGCGAAGCATTGCGGGCAATAATCTATTGGTGACAAGCCTGGATTTACTACCGCAATGCTTCGCCCCTACAGATATCGGATCTGGGCGAAGCATTGCGGGCAATAATCTATTGGTGACAAGCCTGGATTTACTACCGCAATGCTTCGCCCCTACAGATATCGGATCTGGGCGAAGCATTGCGGGCAATAATCTATTGGTGACAAGCCTGGATTTACTACCGCAATGCTTCGCCCCTACAGATATATTTGCCTGCCGCTTCGTTGCTGGCAAATTTTGCCCACCCTAATACTATGCGGCTTCACTATTAAAAAATACAACTTTTCCGCCATAAGCTTGATATAAATTTTCTGCCTTGAGCACTTGTTCGCGCGACCCACAGGCGATTACCTGCCGATTTAATAAAATCAAATCATCAAAATTCTGAATCGAATTGCCTAAATCATGGTTCACGACTACGACGGTTTTGCCCCGGTCGGCTAGTTCGTGAAAAATATCGAAAATAATATCTTGGGTTTTTTGGTCAATGCCTACAAAGGGCTCATCAAAACAGTAAATATCCGCTTCTTGGGCTAAGGAACGGGCTAAAAACACCCGCTGTTGTTGTCCTCCAGAGAGTTCGCCGATTTTGCGATCGCGATAATCACTCATGCCCACTCTGGCTAAAGCCTCAGCCCCTAGACGACGACTGACGGAGGAAAAAGGACGAAACCAGCCGGTTTTCTGCACCCGTCCCATCATCACCACATCCCAGACTGTCGCGGGAAATGTCCAATCAATCTGCGATCGCTGCGGTACATAAGCCACCTTTTCCCGTTGGTTCACCAAGGGTTTGCCTTCATAAAGGACGATGCCACAATTTTCCCCGGAAACAACGGTGGGAACTAATCCCAGCATGGCTTTGATCAAGGTACTTTTGCCCGCCCCATTCGGCCCAATAATGCCGGTCAGTCGCCCACGAGCGATCGCGCAGTTCACATCCACCAAGGCTTGCACTTGCCGATAGGCAACGGTTAAATGACTCACCGTAATGCTAGGAATTTCGCGGCGATTGATGTCGGCATTTAGGGGAAACTGGATCGTAGTCATCGTGGCCTCCTGTTCTGGCTTTGGCTGCTTTGAGAGCAATACAATCTGAAAAATGAAAGGATTATGAAAATATCATACAATACAAAAATGAAAGAAATATGAAACAGTTTAAAGATTTATGAAAGTAAGCACTCATCAAGGAGGCGATGCCTCAAAAGACCGACGTTTCGGAACTCGCGCTACCTTATACACCAACACCCTAGGGATTGGGTTACTATTCGCCGCATTGATTGGCTGTACCGCAGCGGAGATCCGCCCAGATCCTGGGAGTGGCGATTCGCTTTCGCGATCCGCTTTGCGGAATCGACCGCAGATTGTCTCCACCAGTACCATTCTCACGGACTTGACTGCTGAACTTGCTGGAGAGGAAATTAATCTGATCGGCATATTAGACCCTGGTGCGGATCCTCATACCTACGAACCCGTACCCGCAGATATCAAAGCATTAGAAACAGCGGAATTAATTCTCTACAATGGCTATAACTTAGAACCGGGTTTGATTAGAATGATCAATGCCGCTGGGGTGAATGCCAAAAAGTTAGCGGTGGGAGAACTGGTAAAACCTCTGGATATGAAATATGAAGGGCAAAAAGTTCCGGATCCTCATGTTTGGGGGGATGTTGCCAATGCGATCGCGATGGTGAATGGAATTCGCGATGCATTAATTGAAATTTCCCCGGAAGATGCGGATATTTTTACAGCAAATGCCGCCCAACTCACGGCGGAATTGCAACAGTTAGATACCTGGATTGCTCAACAAATCGCCACCATTCCCCCAGACAAGCGAAAACTCGTCACCACTCACGATGCTTTTCAATACTATACCGCAGCTTATGGACTAGAAGTTGTCGGGACTTTAATTGGTGTCAGTACCGAAGAAAAACCCAGCGCCAAAACCCAGAGTGAGTTAGTAGAAAAAATCAAAAAAACTGGGGTTCCAGCAATTTTTGCCGAAACGACTATTAATCCGAGTTTAATTCAAACCGTCGCCCAAGAAGCCCAAGTTAAATTAGCCTCCCAAGAACTTTATTCTGATTCAATTGGTGCTCCGGGGAGTGAGGGAGATTCTTATATAAAAATGATGGTGTCTAATACTCGCACGGTTGTAGAAGCCCTAGGGGGAACTTATCAACCATTTGAGGGGCTTCAGGGGCAGGGGGGCAGGGGAGACCGCCGTCGGCAGGGGGGATGAGGGGATGAGGGGAGAGTGAATAGTGAATAGTGAATAGTGAATAGTGAATAGTGATACTTATGCATAACTTTTAACTTTTAACTTTTAACTTTTAACTTTTAACTTTTCACTTTCCCCCGCGCCCCTGCGCCCCCGCACCCCCGGTCGTTGAGCGAAGCCTGTCCTGAGCGCAGCCGAAGGGCCGAACCGCCGCACCAGAAGCACCCTACGCCCAAACAAGACTTGTTGGCAAATATTAGTTCAGCATCTAGGTGTATCGGAGAATCGGAAATGTTTAATCCTTAAACTGAGATTTAATGAGATTTAACCGGACAATCTAGAGGCAAGTAAGTATATCACACTATTCTACTACCAAGTCTTATGGAAATATACTGACAAGTGGAAACACGGTTTGACTCACAAATTTAATCATCTGCAAATTTGCCCATGAAGTATTTGTATCAATGGCTACAGCAATATGTGATCTAGATAGAAAAACCCTATCGGATCGGAGATTTGAAGCGGGGCAGCGCTAAGGCAATCTTAATCGGATAACCATAACACTTGGCAAAGTTGATTGCGATCGGTTATCATTAAATGAAATGAGTCAGTAAAAGTAAATAGACAATTTTGGCATGAATCTAAAACTCTCCCCTACTTAAGGGCGATCGAGGGATAGCAATTTTTTATGATCCAAGAAGTCTAATAAAACCCAAGAGGGAAAATATCCCTCATTCTTTTGCTGCATAAAAGCTCAGGTATATCGATGATTTAATGTAATTCAGGCAATCAGAGACAAATGTGTTTGGCTGGGCTTAATTGATAATTAGTAAGAGGTTTTTAGGGTTATGATAATTTTTATCGATAGACATAACGTTATTTATCAAAGAAACGATTTTGATTTAGATTTATAAATCTATCGCTGATAAATAGCGGTAAGTTTTTGATGCTTAAAAATTTTAGAGAATATTTAATAATTTTCTCTAAGTTTTTTCCATAAAAATTTAGTAAACAAAATTGAGAGTGAATTATGACCAATCGTTTTGATTTCATTGAGCCTCGTAGTCGTTACTATGGTCAAGTTAAACCGGAAAATCTTGTATTTAATGCCAACTTACAAGAATTTGCCAATCGCGTCATGTTCATTGCTAGTTTACATACGAATGGGAAACTGCCGCCAGCAGTTGCCTATAAAGAAATTAAAGGATTATGGAAACAGCTAAAACAAAGTAAAAAGCAATTAGGAATTGGCCAAACTTCAGTGGATGGAACTTCCGACCATGATAGCTTTTAGACCGCTGGAATATTTTCTTTTCAGAACTTAATTTATCCGGGAATTTATCCGGGAATTTATCCGGAAATTTCTCCGGTCTCCGGGAATATTTGGCCAACTTGAATTCAGGTCGCCGGGAATGGAGGACTAACCCCTCATTCCCGGCGACCTTTTTACGGGATGCTTGGATCAAATGTGCAAACTTTCAGGTAAAATCTGATTAACCAGTGAGTTTTGGTGGGGATCAGCCACCAAACGTCAGGGGGAAAGTTCGGTGTAAGTCCGGCGCTGTCCCGCAACTGTGATGAGACTATGCGTCTCTGAGTCAGAATACCCGCTTGCTGGTGTTGTCAACTAACGATCTTTTATTTTCATCTGCGAGGTACGGATGATCGAGAATGTAGAATTTTCAGAATTAAAATTGTCAAAATGGGTAAGGCGATTCTACTAAGGGCGATCGCGAACAATAATCCCACGCTGCAAAAAGAAATGCAAAGAAAATGGCAAGAAAATGCCAAGAAAATCGCTGCCCCATCCAGGCGATCCACAAGATTAATTGTGGGCTAATTTAACCTGGGCTATTGGTTAAATTAATTGTTCTGAAAACTCAACCTAAATCTATGACAAAACATTGTTTATTTGTTTGCACCACTTGCGCCAGTGTTTGGCAAGACGGCAAAAAAGTTGGCGTCAGCGGTGGAGAAAAACTGCTAGATCAATTGTCCCAATTACATGAAACTTGGGATTTACGAGAAAAGATATCTCTTGAACCTGTGGCTTGTATGAGTGCTTGTAGTCGTTCTTGTGTGATTTCCTTGGCGTCGCCGGGAAAATATACTTATCTGTTTGGTGATTTGAGTGCGGATGAAGCCAGTTTACCGGAAACTGCGGCGGCAGTTTTAGATTGTGCTGGTCAATATTTTGCCAAAGCTGATGGGTTGTTGGCTTGGTCAGAACGCCCAGAACCCATGAAAAAAGGCGCGATCGCCCGTATTCCTCCTTTATCCCCATTGTTATCCCCATTGTCTGTCACTGCTTAAATTCGGACTATTTTTAGCAGCGAGAAAGCTGACAGAATTTTCCTAGATTTAAGCAGGAAAGATTTAAGCAGGAAAAAATCATCTATTCTCAAAAATTCCCAAATTATAGACTCAATAGACTCAAGAAAGTAACCCATGCACAAAATACCTGTCACAGTTATCACCGGATTTTTAGGTTCAGGAAAAACCACTACCATTCGGCATCTCTTGCAAAATAACCAAGGCCGCCGCATTGCGGTTTTAGTCAATGAATTTGGCGAAGTGGGTATTGATGGAGACCTGCTGCAATCGTGTCAAGTTTGTGACGATGAAAATGAGGCTGTTGCCGTCAACCCGAATATTGTGGAACTAACAAATGGTTGCTTATGCTGCACAGTCCAAGAAGAATTTTTGCCGACGATGCAGGAAATTTTAAAGCGGCGAGATCAACTCGATTGTATGGTGATTGAAACGTCGGGATTAGCACTACCTAAACCCCTGGTTCAAGCCTTCCGCTGGCCGGAAATTCGCAACCATTCCACGGTGGATGGAGTGGTGACAGTGGTAGACTGTGAAGCTTTGGCCAAAGGCCAAATTGTTGGGGATCTTGAAGCCTTGGAAGCCCAACGCCAAGCTGACCCAAATTTAGAGCATGAAACACCGATTTCTGAACTGTTTGAAGACCAACTAAATTGTGCCGATTTGGTACTTTTAACTAAAGTTGATTTAGTGGATAGCCAAACGCAACAGAATGTGAGCAGTTGGTTGCGATCGCAAGTGCGAGAGGGGGTGAAAATTGTCCCCTGTGACAGTGGCAATATTCCCCCTGAATTACTATTAGGATTTAATGCGGCAGTAGAAGATAACTTAGACAGTCGTCCGAGTCACCATGATACGGAAGAAGATCACGAACATGATGATGATATTAATTCAGTTCATATTCTGCTCGATAAAGGGTTTGAACCAGCCAGTTTAGTCAAGCGTCTTGCTTCCCTGGTGGCATCGGAAGAAATTTATCGCATTAAAGGATTTGTGGCGGTGCCAAATAAAGCCATGCGTTTAGTGTTGCAGGGTGTGGGACAGCGGTTTGATTATTTTTACGATCGCCCCTGGCAACCCACTGAACCTCGGCAAACTCGCTTAGTTTTTATTGGTCGTGGTTTGAATCAAGGGAAAATTGAACAAGCGATGATTTGATTGATTTAATGTCAAGTCGTTTTCAATGCCCTTATTTTACTTAATGGGTTTGCTTACTGGGGAGTTTGTGAAACCGGGTTTTTGGTGAGAAACCCAGCCTAAAAACCCGGTTTCTTCCGTTTTTGCCATAATTTTGCCATAATACTAAAGTTAAGGCAAAAACCCGGTTTTTTTCAGGTTAAAACGGAGTTTAATCTATTATCTATATGATCCATTGGCAACGTCTTTTTGGCTTATTTGCTCTCTGCTTACTTTTAACTGTCAGTTGTGGGCAGGGATTCCAAAATTCAGCGGATAATTCTGGCAATTCTGGCAATTCTGGCAATTCTGGCAATTTGGGAGGCGATCGCATCTCGTTGGGGACGACGGCCAAATTACGCACCATTGACCCCGCTGATGCTTATGATTTAACCGCTGGTTATTTACTGAATAGCTTAGGCGATCCGCTTTATCGCTACAACGAAAAATCAGAAATTATCCCCCAATTAGCCACGGAACTGCCGAAAATTAGTGCCGATGGATTAACTTATACAATACCCCTCCGTCAAGGGGTGATTTTTCACGATCGCACCCCGTTTAATGCTGAGGCAATGGTATTTTCCCTGCGCCGATTTATAGAAAATCAAGGGCAACCTTCTTTTTTACTTTCTGACGTAGTAAAATCCATCACCGCTACGGGAGAATATGAAATTACGATTACCCTGAAACAACCCTTTGCTGCCTTTACTGCTTTATTAACATTTGCGGGGACTTGTGCCGTATCCCCAACCTATTATCAAATTGGCCCTGGTCAATTTAAACCCGATACTTTTGTGGGGACTGGTCGCTATCAATTAGCTACTTATGGCACTGATTCCTTAAAGTTAGATATTTTCTCCGACTATTGGGGAGAAAAACCCGCCAATCAAGGGGTATATATTCAAAGGTTATCTAATTCTGTCAACTTATATAATGCTTTTACGACGGGTGCGGTGGATGTCGCTTATGAAGTTCTCGACCCTAATCAAATTAGAAGTCTAGAAAACCAGGCAGAAAAACAAAAATGGCAAGTGCTTTCTACCGAGGGAAATTCGGTTACATATTGGATGCTGAATATTCGTCAATCTCCGTTAAATAATCCAGAATTTAGGAAAATTTTAGCGTCTCTGGTGGATCGCAACCTGTTAATTGAACGAGTCAGCCAGGGTCAAGCGGAACCCCTTTATAGTTTAATTCCCAGTACCTTTTCCGTTTATCAACCTGTGTTTGCCAAGTTTAATCAAGTTAATCAAGGGGATAGTTTAGCCACCGCTAAAGACTGGTTAAAACAGGCGGGATATAGTCGAGAAAATCCGTTAAAAATCGAAGTTTGGTATCCGTCTAGTTCCCCGGTTAGAAATGCGGTGGCTACGGCTTTAAAAGCGATCGCCCAACAAAAATTAGATGGACTTTTAGAACTGCAACCCCAAAGCGTTGAGTTTACTACTTATACCGCTAACTTGGATAAAGGAATTTATCAAACGGTCTTATATACCTGGATTCCCGACTTTCTAGATCCCGACAATTTTACCCATCCGTTTTTGAGTTGCGTTCAAGGTTCTCCCAGTACAGGATGTGATAATGGGGCTAGTCAATCCCAAGGGTCATTTTATTATAGCGATCGCGCCAATCAACTAATCAATCAACAGCGGCAAGAACTAAATCCCCAAAAGCGGGAACAACTATTTGCTCAAATTCAAGAGTTAACCGCTGAAGATATTCCTTATATTCCCTTATTCCAAAATAAAGATTATGCTTTTGCCCAAAAAGGCATCACTGGGGTCAACTTAAATCCTGCCCAAATCTTTCCCCTTTGGCAAATTCAAAAAAAATGAATTAAAGAATCTAGTCATTTCCAGTAAGGTTGATACAATTTGCTCGATCGCACAAGGGATACTAACCCACCAGATCATGTAGAGAAGATCCTGTAGGGGCGGTTCGCGAACCGTTAGGGGCGCTTGGACGTAGCGCCCCTGCTAATAGCCCCTACTAATAATTTAATATCGACGAGTTTCGTCAATCAGCCATTGCTGACTATCGGCATCCCAAATCAGCAAAATTTCTAACCTTTCTGGGGAAACTCTGCCATCTTTCATATAGTAAGTTAACTCAGTATTTACTAAGGCAGTATCTTCATTAACTTCCCTCACATTAGTTTTAGCAACTTCTACTTTGTTTACCTGGTTCCACCAACCCTGGTAATCTTGATAGCTGCCTGATTTAGTGGCTTTAAAGTTGGGAGAAAGCTGATCCCAAGTAGCAGAATATTGCCGTTGATTAATCAGGTTATAGTAATTTCTAATTGCTTCAGACCGGGAAGGTTTGGCGATGGGTTCGGATGGCTGATTTGCCTCAGTTTTAGATGAGTCATTTGGAATTTCTAGTTGGGTTTCCGGTTGGGTTTCTGCGGGGGGAATTTTTTCAGGATTTGGGGGAATATTTGAGGTTTCCGGCTGAGTTTGGGGCTGGGTTGCTACGGTAGGATTTTTCTCAGGGGTTGGGGGAATATTGGCAATTTCTGGTGTGGTTTCTGGGGGTGAGGATTGAGTCGGTTGCGGTGATGTGTTGTTGGTTGATGCAGTGGCATCAGGATAGACTGAAGTCGGGTTACTTTCTGGGGAATTTGATTCGCGATCGCCTGTAGAATTAGGGTTATCTGACCATCGGGAATTATCGGTGACGGTTGGCTGATTATTGGAGTCAGAGGAAGAGCTAGAAACAGAGGCTTTTCGGTTTTGCATGATGGCAAAACTTCCGGCAAATGTGGCACTAAAAATTATCACTATCACAAAGGCGATCGGCAGCCAAAGTGCTTTGGATGATTGACTTAAGTTGGTCGTAGTTGTTTGAGAATTACCCGCATAAGAATATCTTGGGGACACGGCCACGGTCGCCATATTCGATGCCACATTTCCTTGATTTTGTGGCTGCAAAGCGTTGAGCATTTCTGATGCGCTGTGGTAGCGATCGCCGGGATTAAATCTAATCGCCCGATCCAGTACCAAGGCTAAATTTGGACTCACTTGCGGGGCATAATTCCGCCAAAGAAGTTGTCCAGTTCTGGAGTCGGTTTCTAACTCTTGGGGCATTTTGCCAGTTAATAAATAAATGCCCGTCATTCCCAAGGCATATAAATCACTAGAATAAACGGGTCTTCCCGCCGCTTGTTCGGCGGGCATAAATCCGGGTGTACCAATAGCAATGGAAGGAACGCCGCCCCCAGAACTTGTCACCACCGTGTTCATTGTTTCTTTCACTGCCCCGAAGTCAATTAAGACCGGCAAACCATCAATTTGGCGAAAAATAATGTTATCCGGTTTAATATCTCGATGGAGCATTTTTTGGTTGTGGACAAAATCTAAGACTGGCAGTAAACTGGTGAGTAAATCTCGGACTTGGCAATCGCTAAATTGACCGGATTTTTGCATTTTATTGGTGATAGTTTCCCCAGAAATCCATTCTTGAACTAAATAAAATTCTCCGTTAAGTTCAAAATAAGCATATAATTTGGGAATTTGATTGTGTTTCTCCCCTAACTGTTCTAAAACAGCGGCTTCGCGGCCAAAGCGTTCTTTAATCAGTTGATAAGTTTGGGGATCGCCCGTAACAGGTTTGAGTTGTTTAATCACGCAACGACGGCGCGAAGGCATTTGGGTATCTTCTGCCAAAAAAGTCTCACCAAACCCGCCGCTGCCTAGGGCTGAAATAATTTGATAGCGATTGTTTAAAAGTCTAGTTGTCATAAGAGTTAAGATTATGTATTTTTCAGTTTAGCCATTCCAGTTTAACGGGGGCTATTTCAAGAAGCTTTTTGGCTTTTCACATAGCATTATATATATTTTGTCAAGTTTTTGCATCGATAAGCCGCTTCTAGGTAGTCGGTAACGGATAGATAAAATGGAAAATGGACAATGAGTCAGAAAACAAATAACCAATAACAGAAATCAAATAACAAATGACAAATAAATATTTTATTTATATTTCGCTCGATGTCTGGACTGACCAATGTCTTGTGTTTGGAGATTCTTGGCAACATCACCCCTGGAAACTACGTCAGTAACACTGACAAGTCTTCTTTCTCCAATCGCCCAGACTAAAATATAAATAAGGGGGCATAAATAAGAGGGCGATCGCGGTCATTCATCTACCAGGACTTAGAGAAATCTAAGACTTAGGCGGCTATTTATGCGGTTGTTTTCAGTAATCCCCAAGCTACATTGAGGGTTCAGCCGCCAGTCCGAAATCAAACGGAAAATTCCCAGGGTGCGATCTAGCAGAGTCGGCCAATGAGCCCCCAAAACGTCCTTTTTAAGATGATTCGTTCTTCACACTTACTATGTTTAAACTTAAATCATTTTCGATTACCGGATCCCGTCGCCGAGAGCGACCTTTGTATTATCCGTTAATTTCTCTGTTTGTCGCATTAGGTTTAATCGGCGGCAACCCAACTCTTTCCTCTGCCTTTAACTGGCGGGATCTGATTCTTCCGGGAATTCAAGTCATCCAGTTAACCAGTCTTTCCGACAATCAAGAAGTGGAACTGGGCAAACAAATCAATAATGAAATCCTCAAGCAGGTGGAACTATACAACGACCCAGAAATTAACAACTATGTGCAACAAATTGGTCAGCGGTTAGTCCCTAGCAGCGATCGGCCTAACCTGCCCTACACCTTTCAAGTCGTTAGAGACAACAGTATCAACGCTTTTGCCACCGCTGGGGGCTTTGTCTACGTTAACACTGGACTATTAAAAGCCGCTGACAACGAAGCGCAAGTCGCTGGAGTTATGGCCCATGAAATTGCCCACATTACTAACAAACACGCCCTCAAACAAATGCGCCAACGCATTATTGCTGGGGGACTTGCCGATGCCGCTGGAGTGGATAACAATGTATTAGTTGCCGTTGGGGTTGAAGTGGGGTTAAATTTGCCAAAAAGTCGCCGCGACGAATATGAAGCGGATCAAGACGGTTTAGCCACCATTGTTCGTAGTGGTTACGCCCCTTCAGGAATGATTGGATTCTTCCAAAAACTACTCAGTGCCGGTGGCAATTCTATGCCCACTATCTTAAGAACCCACCCCCACACAGAAGATCGCATTGCTAACCTTGAGCAATTGCTCCAACAAGCCCAAATTAACCCCAACATGGGGAATGGTTTGAGTTCCGAACAGTACAAAGCGAATATCAGAAAACTTTTGTAATCCCTGGTCTTTACGGAGAATTTTTTGCTGAGATACAGAGGTCTGTAAAAGAGTAGCAAAATGTAGCAAAATGTATTAGCAAAATGTAGCAAAATTTAGGGTGCGTGTTTGCTGGTAGATAAGTTTGGGATAAACAATTAACCCCTATTCCAGCCTAGACGCACCATTACGAAGGTTGCTGAGAATTTTACCCACAGAGACACAGAGAGACACAGAGCAAAATGTAGCAAAATGTAGCAAAATGTAGCAAAATGTAGCAAAATGTAGCAAAATGTAGGGTGCGTGTTTGCTGGTAGATAAGTTTGGGATAAAAAGTTAATCTCTATTCCAGCCTAGACGCACCATTAGAAAGGTTAGGGTAGGCGATCGCAAATGCAAATTATGTGGCATAATATGCAGAAAATTATATAATATTCATGTATATTCTGCTCTATTCTGCAACCGATCGCCCCCCAGCATCCCTAGGGGAATGAACTTAACGATTAATCATCTATTTTTACCGTTATTTTTATCGGTCATTTTCTGGAGAAGTTAAGAGCGTTTTGCAGGCTTCTACCAAACGGATAAACTCTGCCCGATCGCCTGCTGCATCTTCTCCTTGGGATTGACGGGCTAAGTTTACCACTTGGGATAAATTGGCGGAACCTTGATATTTAGATTCCCGTAAAATCATGCCAAATTCCGCCACCGCTGCGGCAAATCTGAAGTTATTTGAGGTATTTTATAGGGATATTTCCCGGTCAATTAAAGGCTGGGAAATTAGTTCCGATGTGTCCCCGGTTGGTTGCTTATAGCGCAGTTTAATTAACATTAACTCATCAGAATTATTGCCAGAAAATTCCTCGGTGTTTGGCTGATATCTTAATGGGTCAACTTCCGGTAAATCAAAGGAACTGTTGACGCCAACGGGAATAATTTCATACAAGGCTGTCACCGAATGTCCGGCACCGAGTTCACCGGCATCTTTTTGATCGTTGTTAAAATCTTCCGCCTGTAAGAGGCGATTTTCATAACCAATTAGACGATAAGCTTGGACTTTTGCCGGATTAAATTCTACTTGGATTTTGACATCTTTGGCAATGGTTAAAAGGGTGCCGCCAATTTCATTGACGAGCACTTTTTTGGCTTCTAAGATGTTATCAATATAGGCATAGTTGCCATTGCCCCGATTTGCCAGTTGTTCCATTTTGGCATCTTGTAAGTTGCCGGTGCCAAATCCGAGGACGCTTAAGAATACGTCGCGATCGCGATAGTCTTCAATTAGGCGAATTAATTCCGCATCACTGGAAATTCCCACGTTAAAATCGCCGTCGGTGGCGAGAATAACCCGGTTATTTCCTGATCGCATAAAGTTTTGGCGGGCGACTTCATAAGCGAGTTTAATTCCTTCCCCACCGGCAGTAGATCCGCCAGCATTTAGGGAGGCGATCGCATCTAATATTTTATCTTTTTGACTTCCCGGAGTTGGGGGCAAAACTAAACCAGCGGAACCGGCATAAACCACAATAGAAACTCGGTCGGTTTCTCTCAATTCGTTGACTAATAACCGTAAAGCTGATTTGAGTAAAGGTAATTTATCCGGTGAATCCATCGAACCGGAAACATCCAGCAAAAATACCAAATTACTTGGGGGTAAGTTGTCCGCCTCAATGCGTTGTCCTTGGAGTCCAATGTGAACTAATTTATGTTGAGGATTCCAAGGGGCTTGAGAAATTTCCGTGGTCAGAGAAAACGGGCGATCGCCTTGAGGTTCGGGATAATCGTAAGTAAAATAGTTAAGAAATTCTTCAATTATGACCGCATCTTTCGGGGGCAATTGGTTATTATTGATAAACCGACGGACATTACTATAAGATGCCCCATCTACATCAATGGCAAATGTTGATAAGGGACTGTTAATTGCTCGGAGAAATTGATTTTCATCAATCGGGTTATATCCCTCACGATTATATTCCTCTGATGCTTCTGATTCTGTAGTGACTCCTCCCGAAGCGGGGGGGCGGGAACTTCTGTCCAAGGCGCCATAACCGTCACTGCTACTATCATACAGGGGTTCATCTCGTAGCGGGACGCCTCTGGTGGCACCACCGACCGGACGAGGGGTAAGGCTGGGTTGGGGCGGTGGCGGTGGCGCTGGCGCAACTTCAGCAGAGACAAAGGCTTCCGGGAAGTCTTTGCGTAACTGTTCTAAGGTGGTTAAATCTTCTGGGGTAATTGCCGGGTGATTTAAGATGGTGGGCAAGCAAGTTTGTAAGGCGAGAATATATTGATTTCGAGTTAAAGGAGTTTGATTGTCTAAGAGAATGCTATCGGGATGATCTACGGGACAACCATAGCGATCGCTCAAAGATTTTAGGGCTTGATAGGCCCAATCACTCGGTTGAATGATCTGAGCCACATTGGTTTGTGTCTGACTGATCTCTGAGGTAGCGGATTTTTGCCCCTCAGCAGCGATAACTTTGGGCATAGCTTCGCTTACAGCCCAGGTAAAACCGACGGAAACTGAAGTTAAAAGGGCGGCACTCAACAGCAACGTCCGCAAACAAAAATTATTCATATTTTTTTTCCTGTTATATTCCTGTTATATTCCGGTTATGTTTCGGTTCTTGTTTTTTCTTGGCGGATTTTTGGCGGATTAATTTCACTGACTCACCGATTGACTTACCGATTTAATCCGCAATAAAATCAAGTCCGTGTATTAGCTGATTATCTAAAAAGCCCTGTCATTCCCGCGAATGCGGGAATCCATCTTAATGAGAGAGGATGCTGATTATCTAAAAAGCCCTGTCATTCCCGCGAATGAGGGAATCCATCTTAATGAGAGAGGATGCTGATTATCTAAAAAGCCCTGTCATTCCCGCTTCAGGCGGGAATCCATCTTAATGAGAGAGGATGCTGATTATCTAAAAAGCCCTGTCATTCCCGCTTCAGGCGGGAATCCATCTTAATCAGAGAGGATTGTTTTTGTAACCGATCGAAAGGACTTGATATAATATCACTAATATAGCGGTGATTATCTCGATGAAGTACAGAGGTTTTATGGATTCCCGCCTGCGCGGGAATGACAGGTTTTTTTGTAATTCATCACTATGACAAGTGCTATAGCAGTCCTAAATGGGTTGTGGTAATTGTAGGGGCGATCCCCCCGTGGTCGCCCCGGAGCGTGTAGGGGCAACCACGGGGGGATTGCCCCTACAAAAATATTACGATTGATTTAGGATTGCTATATAAAATCACCAGGGAATATTTCTAGTTTAAGTTTAAGACTTCTGCCGGAGATTGACCACTGATTCTCGGCCATTTCAGATATAGCGGTGATTATCTCGATGAAGTACAGAGGTTTTATGGATTCCCGCCTGCGCGGGAATGACAGGTTTTTTTGTAATTCATCACTATGACAAGTGCTATAAAATCACCAGGGAATATTTCTAGTTTAAGTTTAAGACTTCTGCCGGAGATTGACCACTGATTCTCGGCCATTTCAGATATAGCGGTGATTATCTCGATGAAGTACAGAGGTTTTATGGATTCCCGCCTGCGCGGGAATGACAGATTTTTTTTACTTCATAACTCTAACAATTCCTATAGGCAAAAAAAAGGTGAGCGAATGCCCACCGAATAATCCTGAATTAATTGTTAATTTTTCTAACTAGAAACCGGATGGATTTTTTCCAGGGCAATTACACTTGACTCACCGCTGCCGGGGTGGGTTCCGGGTTTTTCTGCAATGATGCATAAAGCCGGTTCAGGGCATTAATATAGGCATGAGCGGAGGCGACAATAATATCGGTATTGGCGGAATGACCGGAGAAAATGCGATCGCCATGTTTCAAGCGAATGGTCACTTCCCCTAACGCATCAATCCCCGCGGTCACCGACTGCACCGAGAACTCAATTAACTGGTTGGGGACATTCACCACCCGGTTAATCGCTTTATAAACCGCATCCACCGGCCCTGTCCCGATCGCCGCATCGGTCAATTCTTCTCCCGTGGGGGTCCGCAACGTCACCGTAGCGGTGGGTCGGGAATTATTGCCACAAGAAACTTGCACCAACTCTAAACGGAAAAGTTCTGGGGGTTGCTGAATCTCTGCATTAACAATCGATTCGAGATCCCATTCCGTGACTTCTTTTTTCTTATCCGCCACTTCCTTGAACTTAACAAATGCTTGATTCAGTTCGGTTTCGGAAAGCTCAAATCCTAACTCTTTCAAGCGAGTGGAAAAAGCATGACGACCAGAGAGTTTACCGAGGACAATTTGATTATCGGTCAAACCAATGGACTCAGCATCCATAATCTCATAAGTGAGCTTATGCTTGAGTACCCCATCTTGGTGAATGCCGGACTGGTGGGCAAACGCATTTGCCCCGACAATAGCTTTATTCGGTTGAACAAACATTCCCGTGAGGCTGGAAACCAAGCGAGAAGTTTTGTAAATTTCCTTGGTATTAATATTGGTCAATGGGGCTTCGGACTCTGGGGGACGACCGAGGAAGGGGTTGTAATACTGGCGACGAACGTGCAAAGCCATCACCAGTTCTTCCAAGGCGGCATTTCCCGCCCGTTCCCCAATGCCGTTAATGGTACATTCCAATTGACGCGCCCCATTTTCCACCGCAGAGAGGAAGTTGGCCACCGCTAACCCCAAGTCATTGTGACCGTGTACGGAAATAATGGCTTGGTCGATGTTGGGGACATTTTCTTTGATGCCCCGAATGAGTCTGCCAAATTCTGCGGGGGTGGTGTAGCCGACGGTATCTGGGATATTGATGGTGGTCGCCCCAGCAGCGATCGCAGCGGTCAAGACTTCATAAAGAAATTCTGGGTCAGACCGTCCGGCATCTTCCGGGGAAAATTCCACATCATCTACGAAAGATTTGGCGAATGCCACCATTTCAGAGGCGATCGCCACCACTTCTGGGCGAGTTTTCTTCAGCTTATACTCCATGTGGATATCGGAAGTGGCGATAAACGTATGAATCCGCTTGTTGACCGCTGGGGCCAAGGCTTTCGCTGCCGCCTCAATATCCGCACGGGTAGCGCGGGCCAAACCGCAAATCGTCGGCCCCCCTTCGACTCCCACCACCTGAGCGATTTTTTGCACCGCTTCAAAATCCCCCGGACTGGCGTAGGGAAAGCCCGCTTCAATAATATCCACCCCAAGTCTGGCTAACTGACGGGCGATCGTCAGCTTTTCCTCCAGATTCAAACTAGCGCCGGGAGACTGTTCTCCGTCCCGGAGAGTGGTATCAAAAATAATAATCCGTTCTGGTTGGTTGCTCATAGTTGTCACTCAGCCTGAATTAATCCTTTCTCTTCTTTTATTTTTGCGCGTTTTGGAGTGAATTGTCTCCTTTTTACTGGACTCATTTGCCGATCAAAGGCATCATAGCCCGCCAAAATGTCAATAATTGTCAAAAAATTTGGTTTCCAGGGATTCGCCACCAGAAATCTCAACTCTGCCTGAAGAATTGCCGCATCTGCGGAAATACTTACTCAAGAAGTCAAGTCACGATTTGGCCATCCCCCGCTTAATAGTCAATTTTTTCAATATGGTCGCGAATATCATTCAGGTCAATATAGCGATCGGTGGCATTTCTCAGTTCTCTGGCAATCATTCCTTCCGTAGAAACTACCGTGATATGAGTATTTTTAGACCGCAAAAGTTCTATAGCCCGTTCAAAATCTCCATCGCCACTAAAGAGAATCACCCGGTCGTACTGATCCACCGTATTAAACATATCCACGACAATTTCAATATCTAAATTGGCTTTTTGGGAATATCGACCGGAGGTATCATCGTAGTATTCTTTTAATAGTTTCGTGCGGACTGTATAACCTAAGCTAATCAGGGCATCGCGAAAGCCGCGTTGGTCTTGTTGGTCTTTTAATCCCGTGTACCAAAAAGCATTCATCAATTTAGTATTGGGTTCGTTGGTGGTGAAAAATTCTAAAACTCTTCTCGGATCAAAAAACCACCCATTTTTTTGTTGAGCATAGAACATATTGTTACCGTCTACAAAAATTGATAGACGGTTTAAAGCGACACAATTCATAGAAAGTTAGACCTAAAATTACTATCAAATAATTTAAACTTAGCGATTAATTATACCATAATTTAAGCCCAATTTTTTTTCTGATTAATTTGAATTTAAATATTTGCTCAATAGCCCAAGCAAAAATATCTATAAATTACCCCAATAATCTTGAGAAATTTTAGTCATTTACTTGCCAGCAATTGATCTATTTTTTCCCAACAGTGGTTGGTCAAATCACCAGAAAAATTTTTGGCATCACCCCGGATGAAGGCGATCGCGAGTTTTTTTAACTTGCTGAAAGTTTTTTCCGGGTTGGGTTTTATTTTAATTAATCACTAATCTTAGTATAAACATCAAAGGGATAAATGGAAAAAGTTCGCCAGTAACAATCTGATTACCCTCGGAACTATTTTCAATTTATCTCCGGGTTTCCGTAGTCACCTTCAGCTAAAGGTTATGCTCCGGTCTGTAAGCCGGAATGGGATCAGCTATCAACATATCGCTGATTAGCTTTCAGCAATGACAATACAAAATTTGGTTAATTGACTGAAGTTAAAGATAATTTAGGCAATTCAGCCGCTTTTAGTCGTTTTTTATTGAGCGACTTTTAATGTTTAATTATTTAGTTAAATGCCCCAAATAGTGATAATATAAATTGTAATTTAATTTACCAGATTTGTGGCTAATATTAACGTTAACAATTAGCCGGTAAAAAGTCAGATTATAAATAGTTTGTTCTCATATTTAAATTCAGTAATAATTATAGATAAAATAAAAAATTCTGAGCGATCGCCCCATGAAAATGATTTTCCGTAGGGGGTTTCGCATCAGATCAAACCATGAGGTCTATCGAAAATTAGACTAACTTCAGAGTAGCACGATCTGTTGCCCAGTTTCTAATCTTCTGCCCTGTTATTACCGCTTGAAATTTAGATGCTGGATGGATTCACCGACGATTCTGGCATTTTTTTCAGCCAATGTCAGCGGATGCCAGCCCCCGCATCCCCGGACAAAGCAAATAGGAGGGAATGGGGCAACACTCTCTATATAGATATAGATGCGATACATAGATGCGATATTATAGATGCGATAGATAGATGCGATGGATAGATGCGATGGATCGGCCAATCAAACCAAGGAGGAGCGATCGCCATCTCATGCTCCAAGGTGGCGCCCAAAACCGGCTAAGTAGATACTATTGGCGATCCGCCCTGAAAAATCAAGCCCCTAAATCTTCTTACTTTCGATCGCCCATCGAGCTAGTTCTGTCCGGTTGTGTAAACTCGTTTTCGCCAGCATATTAGAAACATGACTTTCAATCGTGCGCTGACTCACATTCATCACCTCAGCAATTTCCCGATTAGACAGCCCTCTAGCCACCAATTGAACCACCTTGACTTCTGTCGGGGTCAGTTCAACCGTATCGGGAACCAGCAATTTAGGATCTTGACCGCTGCGCTTCATGGGCTGGTCTAATAACCGGGAAGCTTGTTTAAGGGTTGATTCAACTTGGGCCACCAGTTCTTCCGGTTCAAACGGCTTGACCATATAAACATCAGCCCCGGTGTTTAAGCCTTTTACCCGGTCTTGGCTTTGACCTTTTGCCGACAGAAACAGAACGGGAATCCACTCGGTGCGTGGATTTTCCCTCACATTCTTGACAAAAGTATAGCCATCCATTTCTGGCATCATCACATCGCAAATAATCATATCGGGAATTTCTTCTTTAAGAATATCTAGAGCTTCTCGACCATTTTCGGCGGTGATGACTGCGTAGCCCCGAAATTCCAGATAATCCTGAACCAGTAAAATTAGGTTTGGATCGTCATCAATCAATAGCAGTTTTTTCGGATTATTAGTAATAGTTTCACTCATCTTTTTTCTCACTAGATTAAAGTTTAATCCATATAAAAATTAATCAAATATCAGAATTTTACTCTCTGAAACTTGATGCAGTTAAGAGTTAATTAACGCTAATTAACGCCCCCGATCAAATGACCGATTCACTGATGGAGAACCTCGGCAAGCTAGGCAACAGATATTAAGGGGTGATTGCCGATAACTCAAGTGTTTATTATAGGGGAATTTACCAGGGCTGCCTAGAGCAGGCCATTAATATTTCCTGATTTTTTCACCCTTAAGATCAGCACTTTTTTCAGAGAGGCTGATTCCCTCTAACAATATGAGAGATCGATCTCACCAGAAGTGGTAGCCCCATCGATGATCTCACTGTTGGGGTTGTGGTAACGGAGAAATGAGAAAGCAATACTCTTTGACGATTTGATTGCCAATCAGATGTTCTTGAATAATCCGTTCAATTACCGGAGGGGTGGCAGAATGATACCAAACTCCATCAGGATAAACCACTAAAATCGGGCCATTGCAACATACCCGTAAGCAGTTGGCTTTCGTCCGAAAAATATAAGGAGAAACTTCTTCCCTTTCTCGGGTTTTCGGCAACCCACGGGTGGGTTCATCCAAGTTTAGTTCTTTGAGTCGGGCTTTTAAGTAGTCCCAAGCGGCTAAACCTTCTTCTTTGGAACAGCACTTCGGTTTGGTTTGATCCGCACAGAGAAATATATGTCGTTGGATTTGGTCGATCCCTAAAGTTTCTACGCTTTTGACTAAGGGAGTTAGATCGGTGTCGATCGCGGAAAGATTGTCTGGGGATGCCACGGTCGGACTTTGATCCAGAGGCGAAGCGATCGCCCCTGGGGAACTAGACAATTCCGGGTTGACGGCTTTGGTATCAGAATTGGATTCAGAATTGGCTTCAGGTATGGGATGGTCAATCATAGCAATGATGTTTGATTCCTAGGGAGAGATTTGGCGACTCTAGGGTTTGGTTTCACTATAAGACGATTAAGACTATTTTGGACTAATCAGCGTTGGGATCAGAAGTGAGGCGATCGCAATTATCGCAATTGTCGCAATTATATAGATGGTGAATCGATGCTAAAGGTAAGAGTCGGTTCAATGCCCTAATTGATAACATATTGGCAATTAAATATAGAAGTAAACCTGTACTCTCGAAAAACCCGCATCCGATAAGTTCGGGAACCCGTACAAGTATATCTGTTGCGTTTTTGCGGGATTGTCGGCTAAATTAGCACTCAGGAGTTGAGAGTGCTAACTCCGAAAAAAACTAGCTAACAGTTGTTTGCATTAGGTCAAAGATCAAATCCTGGACTTGTAACAACTGGATGCTGAAAGTTCATATTCTTTTTTTGCATTTCGAGGAGCTTGTATGGCCGCTGTATCTTTAAGTGTTTCAACTGTTAAACCCCTGGGCGATCGCGTATTTTTGAAAGTCAGCCCTTCTGAGGAAAAAACTTCTGGTGGCATCTACCTCCCTGACAACGCCAAAGAAAAACCCCAAGTCGGTGAAATCGTGGCGGTCGGTGCAGGTAAGCGCAACGACGACGGTTCTCGTCAAGAAATGGAAGTCAAAATTGGTGACAAAGTTCTCTACTCTAAATATGCAGGCACCGACATTAAGTTGGGCAACGAAGAATATGTCCTGCTGGCCGAAAAAGACATTTTGGCAATTGTTGGCTAATCTAAAAAATCTTTATCTATCCAGTCAATTCTCTATATCAATTGACTGACTTCAAACCATAACACCAATAAACCTCACATAACAACGGATCAACACTTATGGCAAAGCGTATCATCTACAACGAAAATGCTCGTCGTGCTCTAGAAAAAGGCATGGATATCCTGGCGGAATCTGTCGCCGTCACCCTCGGACCCAAAGGCCGTAACGTGGTGCTGGAGAAAAAATTTGGCGCTCCCCAAATCGTCAATGATGGCGTCACCATCGCCAAAGAAATTGAATTAGAAGACCATGTAGAAAACACTGGTGTCTCTCTGATTCGTCAAGCCGCTTCTAAAACCAATGATTCTGCCGGTGATGGCACCACCACCGCCACCGTCTTGGCTCACGCAATGGTCAAAGAAGGTCTGCGTAACGTCGCCGCTGGCGCTAACCCCATCTCTCTGAAGCGGGGGATTGACAAAGCTACTCAATTCCTAGTGGAAAAGATTGCTCAACACGCTCGTCAAATCGAAGATTCCAAGGCGATCGCTCAAGTCGGCACCATCTCCGCTGGTAACGACGAAGAAGTGGGTCTTATGATTGCCGAAGCTATGGAAAAAGTCGGCAAAGAAGGCGTGATTTCCTTAGAAGAAGGGAAATCCATGACCACCGAACTGGAAATCACCGAAGGGATGCGCTTTGACAAAGGCTACATCTCTCCCTACTTTGTCACCGACACCGAGCGCATGGAAGCGGTTCTCGATGAGCCTTTCCTGCTGATCACCGACAAGAAAATCAGCTTGGTGCAAGACTTAGTTCCCGTTCTGGAGCAAGTTGCCCGTGCTGGCAAGCCCTTACTGATTGTCGCTGAAGATATCGAAAAAGAAGCCCTGGCTACCCTGGTGGTCAACCGTCTGCGCGGTGTGCTGAACGTCGCTGCGGTGAAGGCTCCTGGATTTGGCGATCGCCGCAAAGCCATGCTCGAAGACATCGCCGTGCTCACCGGCGGTCAACTGATCACCGAAGATGCCGGTCTGAAGCTGGAAAGCACCAAGCTGGATATGTTGGGCCGCGCTCGTCGCATCACCCTGACCAAAGAAAACACCACCATCGTCGCCGAAGGCAACGAAGTAGCGGTCAAAACTCGTTGCGAGCAAATCCGCCGTCAAATGGAAGAAACCGAATCTTCCTACGACAAAGAAAAACTGCAAGAGCGTTTGGCCAAACTCGCTGGTGGCGTAGCGGTGATCAAAGTCGGTGCCGCCACGGAAACCGAAATGAAAGACCGCAAACTGCGTTTAGAAGACGCCATCAACGCTACCAAAGCTGCGGTGGAAGAAGGTATCGTCCCTGGTGGTGGCACCACCCTGGCTCACTTGGCTCCCCAACTGGAAGAATGGGCCAACGCCAACCTGACCGCTGAAGCCCTGACTGGTGCTTTGATTGTGGCTCGTGCCATCTCTGCTCCTCTGAAGCGGATCGCCGAAAACGCCGGTCAAAACGGTGCGGTGATCGCCGAGCGCGTCAAAGAAAAAGACTTCAACGTGGGCTACAATGCCGCTACCGATGAATTCGTCGATATGTTTGAAGCTGGCATCGTTGACCCCGCGAAAGTGACTCGTTCCGGTCTGCAAAATGCTGCTTCCATCGCTGGTATGGTGTTGACCACCGAGTGCATCGTGGTTGACAAGCCCGAACCCAAGGAAGGCGCTGCCGCAGGCGCTGGCATGGGCGGCGGTGACTTCGACTACTAATTCTTAAGTGGTTGATTGGCGTTAATTAAGTTTAACCCCTGATAAAAATAGGGTAGGCAAATGCCTGCCCTATTTTTTTGGTTTTTATCTTAAATCTTGGGTTCGGGCGAAGCATTCCGGTAAAAAATTCCTGTGTTTAACCCGAAATATTGGCTGGAATGCTAGGGGCGAAGCATTCCGGTAAAAAATTCCTGTGTTTAACCCGAAATCTTGGCCGGAATGCTAGGGGCGAAGCATTCCGGTAAAAAATTCCTGTGTTTAACCCGAAATTTTGGCCGGAATGCTTCGCCCCTACAGGGCGGATCGATCGCATCGGAAAAACGCTGTAATCTGGGCTAGAATATTTATCTAGAATATTTATCTAGAATATTTATCTAGAGTATTGATCCGGAATAATTGACTTTTTACACATCAAACAAAACATAACCGAGGAGAAGCAGCCATGACTTTTGAAGAAATGCAAAAAATCATCGAAGGAATGTTGGCGGTGCAAAGAGAACTTCAGGAAAGCCAAATCGAACTCAAGCAAAGCCAAGCGGAATTTAGAGCTAGTCAAGAAGCTCAAAAAGATGTTCTGAATGAATTGATTAAAAAATATGGAGATTTGGCGGAACAGTCGATCCGACAAAGAGACATTCTCGATCGCCTAATTGGTTATAGTTTAACCAACGAGTCAGATCATCTGAATTTAGAGGAAAAGCTACAGGCTTTAGAAGCAAGAATCAAACGCATTGAAAATAAAAGTTAACTTTCATTAACAGGTAAAATGATTAGGTTAAACCAAGACGATTGACTAGATTTCAAAATAGTCAATGAGTCGCAAATCGATAGCAGAGGTTTGTTATGTCGCAAAAAAATGACCGCGTTTATATTGGACATATGATAGAAGATACAGTGAAAAATGATCTCGCCCCTTTGGTAAGAGATTTGGAACAAATTTTAACAAAATAAGTTTCAAAATACAGAAATTAAATGGGGTAAGTTCGCGATCACCTCAAATGTCAGAAACCGGGTTTCTTTGGTTAAGTCTTTGTTCCCTAGCCCAAAGGCTCGTAGGAAACCAGGTTTATTTGCCGGTTGTGAAAGGTTGTGAAAGAGCGATCGCCTATTTTTCCGCTTATATTTAATCTAGAGATAACATTAAGAAAACACAAAGAGACTACCGTTATAACTATTCGTGAGTAGGGGCGCAATGCTTGCGCCTGCGCCTGAATTCATGGCATAATGGTGGGTTACGGCGGATAAAAATACCACGGTTTTTTGCGATTATTTATGGCCGCCTAACCCACCCTACTACTTAATACATCAGAGCGAATGTTTCTCCAGTTTGTGTAATCGGTTTTAGGGGTTGCTTGATTTTGCTTAATTCGTTCTAGCAATCCAGGAATTGCCAAGAGTTCTTGGGTTGCAGTTTCGCTTTCAGTATCAGCCAGATAAGCGGCAAAATCAACCAGCACTTGTAATCGTTCTGGCGATAGTTGCTTGAGTAAATCATTAAGCTGGTCTTGTAATTTTGTTATAGATATCGCCACTGCCGATGATTTATCTGACCTGGGGGAATTGTCTGTACTATTCATAGTTGTTTTTAATTTTCAAGGTTTAGTATTTTTTGTAACTTTTTATTTGTCGATAACTACTTTCAGCCCATAATTCAGACTTTGACAGAAAAAACTATTGAATTTATTTTTCCATTTTACCACGGCGCCGATCGCTTTGGCGCTGGATGGTTGCGCGATCGCGAAAATCAGGGAAAAGCGATCGCCTTTTGCGGTGGTATAGTAGCGATCGCCTGTTTATGGAAAAGTGCGATCGGGTCATCCAGCTATTCTATCCATTTGTCACCTATTGCCCCACCACTAACGGATAATTAAAGCGATCGCTACCGTGGCATCGTCGCTCCTCAATTGCGCGATCGGATATTATAATATTTATTCGATCAAAGGTTTTGTGGGTACAGTCAGATAGACGGGGTTCTAGAGTTGGGGATCATTTCCGAGCGCCCTTAAGGGATATCTATTTATCGCAACGGTTTGAATCGTCGCCTCCAGTTGAGCGATTACACCTCTAACAACTGCCTGACGGTATCTCACCCCAAGTTGCCCAAGTTGTATTATACTATTGAGTGGGAGGACAACATGATTGAACTGACTACGGAACAACAAATCTATCTGCTCTACGCTAGAGCATATACAGAAGAAGTCGGTACGGTGACAAAAGGCAAGATCAAATCCTATTTGCCGAAAAAGTGGCAGGGACAAGCAGAAAATATCTATTCCGATCTGGCAGATCGGGGTTTGATAGAGCAAGCCAATAGATGGCGCTTTTCCGTAACAGAGAAAGGAGCGAAAGTTCTCTTAGATAACCTAGCGACTACTGATTATAGATTCGATTCGGTGAAAGGGCCAAAAGTTTTAAATACTTTGCTAACTTGTATTCAGGAAGCTTGCGAATCTAATTCTCAAATTACCTCATCTGAAGAAATGTCCTTTGAGGAATTTGAGGAAAAATTTAAAGCACTTTACTTTGAAGAAAGAAGACAACAAGAAATGCGGGGCGTTGTGGCTATTCACAGTAAAGTGCTTTGCCAGAAGTTCATGGAACAAAACTCAATTTCTCAGCAGAAAACTAATCAGTATTTTAACTTGCTTAAGTCAACAGAAAAGATTTTTGCTGTAGTGGAAAAAGGTAATGAATTGATTCAATGGGTGGAATAAATTATGCCTGAAGATGCAGGAAAGAAAAAGTTTATCAAAGATTTTCTTCAACAAGTTAAAGCCGGTGAGGGATTGATTGAGGATATTTGGATTGAAAGGGTTGTCAGGCTTCCCGCATCTGAAGGCAAAGGATCCACTGCACAAAGCTTATCGGGACGCCCCGTCAATAATATTACGGAGTTACTTCAAGACGATCTTAAACATAGTTTTGATGAGGGATACTTTACTTTTCGATTTGTCGCAGCCTTAAAGGGAAGTGGGAAAACTTCCCTGCTAACTTATCTAGATGAGCTAACTAAAACTAAAGCAACTTACCAAGATTTTTCTGTTGTCATCCGTTTTCAGCTATCTGATTTACTCTCATTGGGTGGTCAGCAAACTTTCAGCGTAAAGTTATATTGCTACATTCTTGCCAAAACTTTTTGGCAATTACTAAACAATTCAAATTCATCAATTAAAAATGTCACTGAAAATATATTAAAAGATTACTTAGAAGTATCAAAAGTTAATGACTTAGTAGCAAAAGTAGCAAGAAACAAACCGAATCCTTTTCGGATGAATTTTTTAAATTATTTTGCGGAAATTGGAGTTAGTTTTGAAGAATTTTTCTTTGACTTGATTGATGAAGTATCAAAAACAGAGCCACGATGTACGTTTGCTTATTTGATTGATGAACTAGATTCATTACAAAACTATCCTAATGAGATTCAAGAAACCCGATCGTTGCTTAAAGCCATAATTAAGAGAGTCTCTCAACAATTTCACTCAAAAATTCGTCTTTTTATTTATCTAGTTGGAACTTCAGAGAATACTCAAAGTTTTATTACTGAAGATCCGGTAATAGAAAGCTTAGTAGGAAAAAACGTTATTAATCTACATCCAGGGTACGGTAATGAATTTGAACAGATAAGAGATCAAATAGATGGGCGAATAGAAGGAGCATTCAAAGGATATCAAAATTTTCCGATGGCATGGCGGGAAATTAAAGAAATTCCATTAAATATCCCAAAAAACTTAAGGGGATTTTGCCAAGACTACGCTACAGCCGTTATGGAAATTTATGAAAAGTATTTTAGCGAAGAACCGGAAAAAAGTTTTGAAGGAAATGCTCGTGAGTTAGTGGAATCTCAATGTAGACAAAAATGGGATAAGTATCTCAGACAGAAATCATACAGTTTATCCTCGGTTTCCACTACAACGATACTCGCAGGTCATGCTTTTGATTGCTACATAGAGCTACATCATAACAATAATTGTGTTGCTAGAGGCTTTGGTGAAGCTAAAAACTATGAGCTTTTAAGCAAACACTTAGAAACTTTTAACACCTGGTTGAAAGATGTTGACTTTAAACCTATCGATGATGGCAATCCACCAGATGTCGCTTTTATGATTGCGCCATCTTGTCCACCTCTCTTACGACGCAAGTTGGAGATTCAAAATATTGAGTTTATCCAGTCTGATAAAGTAGTTGATAGCTCAAATAATAATAACAATGGCGTAAATCAAGATAATGACGAAAGTCAAGATAATGATGCAAGTCAAGATAATGATGCAAGTCAAGATGATAAAGTAATCTCGGACAATAGTGCTGTTAACCTAAATAAGGCAGATAAAGCATCGATTGTCAAGGCGATGAAAGGAACACGCATGAATGCAACAACGATTGACAAGCTAATAAAGTCTAGACCTTATAAAAATATAGATGAACTAACTTCGATTCTGAAATCTACTCCAAACCTTAAAGCCAAAATACAGAAAAAGCTGGAAGATGGAGAAATTTGCTTTTAGTATAGAAAATTTATGGTTAGTTAAATTATCTGGATTTACGTTTACGAACAATGATCTGAAAAAGCGAATTATCGAAGATGACACTCATAGGTAGAAATCGTTTTTGATTTTTTTCTTCTGAGCAATCGCTGTGTTTTTTGTGTTTTTCGAGTAAATTTAGCTGGTTTATCCGGTTTCACTCGCGTTGGTGAAATAAGCAATTAATATTTATGCTGATATAGAGCAATATTATATATATTATAATCTAGATATTAACCAATTATTACCGAGCCAAAATTATGTCCATGAAATCTGAAAAAGTTACCAGTTTAATGCAGTCTTTAGAATCTCTAAGCAATGATAATCGCTTGTCTAGATTATTTAGCCGTAATCCTTCGGATGCTTGTGATTTTACTCTTTGGCTTTTAGAAATAAAAAAGAGTAAAAACGCAAGAGAATATCGTTTAATATATGCCTGGATTATCCCCAGATTGGTTCGTAATTTAAATTATTGGTCTATCAGCACATTACTGGACAAGTCTAAACTTAAACTATATCAATTAACTTTTCATCATCATGGCCAAGTAATTTTTGATTTAATCAAAGAACTTTGTCATGGAAATGATTTAGCATCAGCCTGTCAGCAGTTTAAATTAAATTTACCTTTAAGAAAGGGTATAACTCATCCTTGTGGACAATTTTGTATTGCCCCTTCATCACAAGCAGTCGCTAATTTATTTTCGGTTAGACCAGTGGTTTTTGTTCAACCTACATGGTTTCAAATGACCATAATGGATGAACTTAAATCAATATCTAGTCCTAATCAAGTTGTCCCAGCTTTTGTCGGTTCCCTTAGTCGTCTTGGAAAACTGGATCTTTTTCAATCCCCCAATGATATAGATCCGAGTCAATACAATGATTTCGTCAAGGATTTTCTTGTTAAATTGAAGGAAGAAACAGGGCTGGATTTTTGTGGTACAGATAGCAAACGCTTGGGCAATATCGAATGGTTCTGCTTTCCCGCCGCCGATGATTATGAAAAAGCAAACGTAAAAATAAGCTTTGACTCTCCTGCTTACAAGGCAACCATTGAAATTCCATCAGGAACTATTCCAATAGGCACGCAAGCTACAATACGTTGCCGTCTGTACAACGATCGTGAGGTTAGCCTTGATTGCTTAAAAACTTTGGATATTGTTGATGAAACTAAAAATGTGTGTGTTAGTTGCAAAACTCAGCAGGAAATTACTAAGTACATGGTGACAATTTGGATAAAAGCAGAAGAGCAAGATGTAGCAGAAATATGGTATGAAAGTTCATCTCCACTGCTCAAGCAAATTAAGATTAATCAAGGATTAATAGGGTTTCAAGGCCGAATGAAATCAAATTGGCTTCAAGAGGCTGGTAAAGCTAAAAAATTAAAGGAACAAGTTGAGCAAGCTGAGATCGTTACACAAACTCATTATGAACAGTATCCTATCCGCAGTAACCAGATCGATCCTTGGATTATGGAAGGTGAGGAGGTTTACTCATCGGTTAAAACTATTTTCTCTAAACCTTCTGAAGGTTTGTTTATTAAAAATGGTTGGGGTTCGGTATCTGATGAACCTGGAAAATTTACTTTTTTCAAGTGGCTTCAATATTTAACAGATGATGCCTCAGCAAGTAAAGTTTTAATAGTGGATCCATATTTTGATGAGTCAGGAATCTCAGAAGTGATTGCCAGAGTCAGTGCTGTTCAAGCTGAATACATCGTTATGGCAAATACCCAAGCTAATTCTTCATATCCAGAGGATCCTAACCTGGACAGAGAACCTAATCGGGCAACAAGGCTTAAAGAAATCTGTAATAGAACTGATATACAGTTGTTGTTATCTCGGCTAAAATTTAACCTTTTAGATGTCAGAAGTTTAACAGAGAAAGCCGATCAGTTATTTCACGATCGCTATATCATAGTCTATAATAATGAAGGCAAGCTGAAAGCTGGTTATCATTTATCTAATTCTATTCAAGGCGCTACTAGCAACCATCCACTCTTAATTACGCCAATTCCTTATGATATTCTTGGAGATGTTGCCGCATATATCCAAGAACTACGCAATCCACCGCCTGATAAAAACTACAAGGTTATCCAACTTTATCCATTTGGTGAATCTTATACAAATCAGCAGAATGGAGAAATCGAAGAGAATCCAAGTGATACTCTAGAAATAGAAACCGAACTCAATGAATTAATTGAAAGGCTGATTAATCCTAATGATTTAGCTGAATTTACTCAAATTTGGCAAAAAATTTGTAGTTTTTTGAATCACAGTTGTGATGTGAATGGCGATCTCAATAAAATTATTGATTCTGATGGAAGCGTTCTAGCAAATAAACTTGAGCAAATGCTCATAAAAATACCTAAGCAGTTAGCTTGGCCTATTAAATCATTTAAGGCAGATACTCATCTTGAAGCTAACAGGATTAAAGATTTAATGAAATTAAATTTTGCCAAGGCTATCCGAAAATCTGACTATCTTTTGAACTCGGTTGATTGGCAAATGTGGTCTATCTGCCTTGAAGATAATGGCATCAGTTACGCAACTCAAGTTCTAGGAGCCTTAAATTCAGAAAAACTCGTTCAGACTATCTCAAAGCTACAACAAGCTCTTGCCAATATACCTGACAATGAATCTGAAAAGGTTAAGAAATGTAATTACCAACACACAATTACCTTCATGCTGAAGCAAGTTATACTTGATTTACTAGAAATCCGCTTTGGATATACAAAAAATAGTGATTTTTTGCCATCTTTCTTAAAAAGCGATATTCCATTAGTGCGAGCTATTGCGGCTCGCAGTCTGTATTATGGCAACTATTCCAAAGTTGATTCCGATCAAGTTTTTGCAACTCTATCAGTCCTACCGGAATTAGAACAACTTTATACCTTAGCTGAATGGATATTTGAACTAAGGACTAAAGCCAATTGTCAAGAAAAAACAGAGAATGAGGACTTAAAGAAACTCCGACAAGACATATTTACTAAAATGCGTCAATGCTTTCCTTCGACTATATCCGATTCAGATTTTGAAACAGTGGTACATCGTTTGAGTGGGCCTAGTGAAGGAGATTGGTCAGTTTCCACAACTGAAGATTTTCTAATGCCATTAGTTGATGATGGTAATTTGTGTATTGATCGAGTAACAGAGTTCTGGCTGTCATTCCTTTTTAATAAGTTTAAAATACAAATGTATTCAAAATGTAATAAGCCAAAGAAAAAAGAAGATGAAACCATCGAATCTATATTCTATGATTTATCTTATGGCATCGAGTTAATTCAAGTGGCAGCCTGGGCGATCGTCAATTCTCAGATAGAGAGAAGAAATTATTGGATCGATCAAATAATCAAGTTACAACAAAATGCTCAAAATATTTTAGCCCAACCATTTCTCAGATATCGTCAGTATCAATATTGGAATAGAATAAGTCTATGCCTACTTTGGTTAGCTTTACTAACAAATTTAGTTTTAGAAGATAATGATGGCAATCACAGTGGGGAAGGCTTTGATGATTGGTTGCAGTTGGCAGAATCGACTGAAAAAATATTAGGTGCCACGTTGGAAGAACATCCTATGCCTATTAAGAAGTGGCTGTGGGAAGTTGTATCCAGTTATAGAAAATTCACCTGATCCCCACCTCAAAGTATTGCTTCATCAATCTCAGGAAAATCACCGGCAATATCTGGCAATGTAGTCAGTAATTTCAGCAGAGAATTAGCAGCGATCGCTCTTCCATCGGCGATCGCCTCCTGCTTAATTGTTGGTGACTTACGCGGGGATTTTTGCCTGATAGGGTTGAATGAGAATTTCAGCAGGAATTCCCAGTTCTTGATTCAACTTCCGAATCATATTCAAAGTCAAGGGACGTTGCCGAGATAATACCTCAGATACTCTAGCTCGACTGCCGAGACAGGACTCTAGATCGCGACGAGACCATCCACGAGTTTCCATATAATAGTGAATCGCTTCGATCGGATCGGGAATGGCGATCGCAATTTGTTTTTTCTCATAGACTTCCACCAAAGTGCTGAGGATATCTAAGCGATCGGACTCAGGACTGTTTGGGGCGGCATTAAATAGTAACTCGATTTCTCGAAGGGCTTCCTGATAATCGGTTTCAGTTCTAATTGGGCGCACTTCCATATATTGACCTCTATTTAAACAATTTCTGCATCTACTTTGTCATACTCGCTATGAGTGCCAATAAATCGGATGAAAATAATTCCCAGGTCATAGCGAATTGCTACAATCAGCCGATAAGTGTTGCCATTTTGGGAGCAAGAGGCACTTTAACTATAGAACAAACGGCGAAATCTTTATCGCTTTCGCTAGAAAAGGTGAAAATATTTCGTTAAATCGCCTCGGAGGTCAGAAACCCGGTTTCTTTGCCGGTTGTGAAAGGTTGTGAAAGAGCGATCGCCTATTTTTGCTTTTCTATTTAATCTAGAGATAACATTAATAAAATTGAAATATATCGCAGTGATGACGATTTGCGAAAGAGCGATCGCGCATGAATCCCTGCCATGACGGTGGGTTACGGCGGATCTAAATATCACGGTTTTTTGCTACATATTGTCACCGCCTAACCCACCCTACAAATTGCGCTACAACTTTTAGAATTTTGGACTTTTTGAATATTTTGTGGTATTATAGGATTAAATATTCTGCATTACCGCCGAAAAATGTCTTTTTCCTCTGCTGAGAAACTGCTCCTAGAAATTCAAGAACTCCCGGAAGAATCTCAAAAGATTATTGCCGATCTGGTTGCAGTCTTAAAAAAACGTTATGAAACCAAGCAAAACTCACCGATTAATCCTCTGCAATTAGAGGAGCAACCTTTTATTGGAATGTGGAGCGATCGGCAAGATACCCAAAACAGTAGTCAATGGGTGAGAAATATCCGACAACAACATTGGCATCAGTAAAATGAACTCCATTTTGATCGACACCGATCTCTTGATTGACTTGGCAAATAACGACTCAATTGCTAAAGAACGTCTGGTTAAAGAATCACAAAAATTTTTGCTAACAATTAGTATAATTACTGAGTTAGAGTTAATTGTTGGCTGTCGCAATAAACAAGAGTTAGAAGCTTTGGACAAATTCCTTAGACAGTTTTCGATTTTTCAACTGAACCGTGAGATATCTACCAAAGCAGAAGAATTAATGCGTAGCTACTATCTGAGTCATGGGTTATTGATAGCAGACGCTTTGATCGCTGCCACAGCGATTGAAAATCAAATTCCCCTACTGAGTAAAAACCAACGAGATTATCGCTTTATCTCTGAACTGAATTTATTGAAATATCCATAAATAAAAGCTTTGATTTATTGCGCTTCTATTTAATCTAGAGATAACATGAATAAAATTGAAATATATCGCAGTGATGACGATTTGTGAAAGAGCGATCGCGCCTCAATTCCGGGAATGATGGTGGGTTACGGCGGATCTAAATATCAAGGTTTTTTGCTACATATTGTCGTCGCCTAACCCACCCTACCACTGTCTCTTTTGGCAAGTGAATCGCTTCGATCGCCTCCGATATCAGAAACCGGGTTTCTTTTACTTTGAGGCGTTGAGAAAGTCTTCGGGAGTAATATCAGCTTGCTTAAGAATTGCCCGGAGAGTTCCCTCTGGCATATCCCCTGGGTGATTGGGAATAGTGGTATAAAAATTTCTG
This sequence comes from Planktothricoides raciborskii GIHE-MW2, assembly GCF_040564635.1. NCBI lineage: Bacteria > Bacillati > Cyanobacteriota > Cyanophyceae > Oscillatoriales > Oscillatoriaceae > Planktothricoides > Planktothricoides raciborskii. Next base: position 5,396,344 of record NZ_CP159837.1, on the reverse strand, counting down.
TCAGGATTATACCAAATTTCATGGCTGCCTGCGGCTTGTCGGTCAAAAACGAAGCCAAAAGATTTAAGAATTTTGACAATTTCTCGATAACGAAATCCAGCTAATCTGCCCATTTTTCACCTACTGCCCCACTACTAACGGATAGTTGAAGCGATCACCTATGGGTTTTAATAAGTCTGTTTGGTTTCGTTCCGCTTTGGCTTCTAATAGTTTTCGTGCCACATCACGGGCAATTTCCAAGGTTTCAGTTATGGTTCGTCCCTGGGCCACTAACCCAGGCAGTTCATCAGAGGTTGCCAAGTACACCCCTTCTGGGAGTTTTTCAATCTGAAGGTTAAGGATTTTTTCCATAAGGTCGAGAAAGGTGAGGATGCTAGAAAATCGAGATTTAAGCAAATTTTATCAAATTTTCCCAATCATCTAGCCAAACTATTCTACCCATTTGTCACCTATTGCCCCACCACTAACGGATAATTAAAGGGATTCCGCTTTGATCGGATTCCTTGCGGGAATCGCCCGTTGAGGAAAAAGAAACCGGGTTTCTATGACAATTTTTGTGTCAAAACTGAGATGGTACAAAGAAACCCTGTTTCTGACTCCAGGTTTTTTTTCGTGGGAAAGCGATCGCATGAGCAAAAGGACTCCACAATCAAATCAGCCTGATTTCTGAGGTAAGATAAAACCTTGGGCGATCGGGTATGATATGCTAACCCAATCTTCAAGTTAAAACAAGTTAAAACAAGTAAAAAATACGAATCAAAATATGGCTATAAAATCTATCCATAGACTAGAATCACTGCGAGTTCAAAATTACCGAGCATTACGGGATATATAATTAAAAATTATTACTCCAGTAACGGTATTTTTATCGCCGAATGGCAGTGGAAAATAAACCATTTTTGATGTATTTGCTTTTTTAGCTGAATGCTTTAGTGATGGATTGAGGAAAGCCTGGGATCGCCGGAGTAGATTCCGAGAATTACACAGTAGAGATAGTCAAGGAAATATTGTGTTTGAGTTAACATAAGCTGTTCGGCACTTAAATTGGGTATAATAGCAATAAAAGTTCAGCCAAATCACCAGCACGCGAATGCCAGCCAAGAATCATTTAACGCCAGAGACTCATCTGAAACTTCAGAAAGCCTTGAAAGAGGAAGAAAATGGAGAAATCCGAGAAAGGATTTTAATAATTCTCTTACTCAATGACGGAAAGACACAAGCTAAAATAGCTGAATTTATTGGCTGCTCAATTAACACAGTTTCATACTGGTGCGTTCATGGAGATCCAGACAATCTAGAAAGTTTAAAAGATGAAAGAATGAAAGGAAACAACAAGAAAGTTACAGATGAATATATATAAATTTTATTAACAACTATAGAGACCGAACCCAAAGAACTGGGATATGAGTTTGGAGATGGACGGCTGCGAGACTAGCTACTTATCTAGAAATAGTTACTGGAATTAAACTGAGCGGGTCTCAAGTGCGGAGGATAAGGTAAAAAAAGTATGTTTACCTGTGGGCAAAGTATAGCTTGGATTTCCAGAGAAATGAGGTCAATAGAGAAGCATTTTAGCCAAAAATAAAAAAATATTTGCAAATAGAAAAAAAAGAGCTTTTACAGGTATAATTTTGGGACGAAAGCGGATCTAGTTTAAGAGTAATAAGAAGAAAAAATTGGTATAAAAAAGGAAGACCTCGTAAGTAAGGTAATGGGAGCAGAAAAGGAAGGGTCAATGTAATGGGATCATTCGGGTACTCCGCTCAAAAAAGATTTGTATATTTTTTAAATAAAAGCAATTCGGAAAGTTTTTATGACGTTCTACAGATTTTTTATCAAGAAGTAATAGAAGAGTGGGTTGACCGAGGGAACCGAGCGGAAGATTTTTCTGTGACCAGACCAAAAATTGTGATAATTCTGGACAATGCCAGTTTTCATAAAAAACAGGATTGCCTTGATAAAATTGAGTCAGAAATGCCAAACATACATCTAGAATTTCTTCCAGAATATAGTCCAGATTACAACTTAATGGAGTTGGTGTGGCACTGGAGTAAAGAATATATTGCCAATCGACTATTTACTTCAATTGAGGAACTGGAATTTTTATTACATAAATTATTAAATCAAGGAGGTTTAATTATTAAATGGTCTCGAAAGTTAAAAAACAAGGGAAATGCTGTTATCCCAGTTTAAATGCGGAAGAGCTTAAGTAAATTTACTGATTGTTGCAGGGTAATTTTAGAGCAATTCGACAATTCCTTGACCACCATCAATTCTGACTAGATCGCCATCGCGGAAAATTTGCATGGCATCGTGAATGTCCATCACGGCGGGAATTCCATATTCACGGGCAACGATCGCCCCATGAGAGAGTTGACCGCCCACTTCGGCAATGATGCCCCCAGCGCGGGCTAACAAAGGAGCCCAACCAGCGTCGGTATAGGGGACAACGAGAATAGTTTCTCGGTCAATGGTGGCGGATAACTGCAAAGTTTTCAGAATTTTGATTCGACCTTGAATCACTCCGGGACTGGCACCAATTCCCTGGATTTGGGCTTCGGAAGTTACGAGGTAGGATTTGGGACTGGTCGGGGGAGAGTTCCCATAAACAATTAGCGGGACTGAGGGAATTTCCGCATCTTGTTGCCGTTGATCCCGACGGGCTTCGATTAAGTCATACAGGGGATCGAGAACTTCTTCGATTAGTTCAGTGTTCGTGGCAATACTCGATAAATCCAGGGGCAATAATTGACGAATTTCTGATAATTCCAAAAAAAAGATATCTCCGGATTCAAAAAATAGTTCGGCATTGAGCCAAAGTTTTTCTAAGGCTAAGATACTCCAGCGCAGTTCCGCTAAAAGTTTATGATAAACTTCTGTCACTTTGCCTTTGAGTTGAAGGCGTTTCTGGACAATGTGGGTTGGGACGTTGGAGCTATAAGTTTTGACTGGGACAGGGGAGGGATGAAAAAGCAATTGGGCAAATAAATTTCTTAAGAACCGGGGGTTTTCTTTCCAGCGAGGAACGGTGATATCGGTGGCTGTTTCGCTGAGATATCCGTAGCGGTTAAGGAATTGTTCAAATTGATCGAAGACGGTTTGACCTTCGGGAATTTCCGCTAGAGTGGCAAAGAGTTGGGAAGAGTCACCGCCTTGGTTTTGATAATCTGGCAACAGTTGATTTAAATTAGGCAGTAGCATCCGGGTGTTGTTGGCGAGTTCTTGGAGCGATCGCACTGCGGCCACTTCCGGGGTTTGGCTATAGTCTAGTTCACTATCTTCTACTCGCAATAAAGTTCGACGGAAAGCAAAACTTAACGGGGCTAAAATACTGTAGTAGGTGCAATCGGAAAGCAATTCTAATATCGCATCAATTCGTTCAATTAGGGATTTCGGGGTTAATTTTATGGCAGTGAAATCCCAACTTTGATCCCGTTGTTTTGCCAGCTTAGTTAATGCGTGGCCAAAGCGATTTTTATAGGCTCTGTAAAAGTCATCGGCTAGTTGGATTTCTCGACCAATTAATCGAAGCAAACCGGGAATATTTTTCAGGGTAGCGGTGAGGGGAGGTTGGCTAAATTTAGATCCTCTGGTGAGAAATTCTAAGCTTTCTGGAGGTAAACCCATGCGGCGAAAAATTTCTCCTAATAAAGAGGCGTTAAAATAAGCCTGAGAATAATGTAAGGTGGCGGTTTCTTGAAAATTAAGACCTTGGGCTTGGTCTTGGAGGACGAGGGTAAAAAGTTCACCCCAAACACCGCAGGTTAAGGGACGATTAATTGACCAAGTGAGGGGATGAATGATTCCGGGGATGACTTCGGCGGCAATTTTGCGCGTCCAAATCGGTAGTAAGGTGGTGATGGGACGACTTTGCAAAATCCAAAATTTTTGGCCATCATAAGTCCATTCGATGTCCTGGGGGATGCCGTGATAACGGTTTTCTATGTGACGGGCTAAAAAAGCGATTTGTTCGATGACGATCGCCGGAATATCGCCTTTGCCTTGGATGGGCAGGTTCAGGTCTGGGGGAAGTTTCCAACTGCTATTTCTGATATTTTCCGGGGGATAGCTTGTTGAATCGATCGGATCGGTGGGATCGGTGGCTTTCGCTGCACTGACCAAAACTTGATAGCGTTCCGGGGTTTTTTTGCCAGAGACGACTTGGCTACAGTCTCCCGGTAAGGCTTCAATCATCACCGCGTCTCCCTGACGCTGGATCGGGTCACGGCTGAAAGCGACGCCAGAAAAGACGCCGCGAATTTGGGGCTGAATTAAGACAGCGATCGCCGCATCGCCAATGTTTCGATCTTGCCGATATTTGACTGCCCCAGGGCGATCGTAGGAGTTTAAACAGTCAGTAATCGCTTGTTGCAAGGCAAGGCGATCGCAAATATTCGGGATACTGGCATACTGACCGGCAGCGGAAGCAGTATCTAAATCTTCATTAATCCCGGAAGACCGGACAATAAAAGGAGACTTGGGGCTAGGGTTCAGGCTGGCGATCAAAGCTTCCGGGTCATCTCCGGGCAACAGAACCCATCCTGGGGGCACCGGATAGCCCCAGCGTTTCAGTTGAGAGAGGGTCGCCGCTTTTTGACCGACTTTTCTGGGATCTAGGGGTTGATTCAGAGTTTTGCAGGCGCGATCGCCCTGAAAAAAACGAAACATCTTCTCCGACTCTCGGTGAGTTTCTTCTGGGGGGAGGTCTAAATCATCGGGCATTTGTGCATAAATCCAAAATAACAACAGACTTAGAATAGCCGCTAACCAGGTTCGCTCCCACTGTTGCCAATATAATAGTGCCGTAATCGTGGGCATGAGTATCAACACCCCAGTCCGTCCCCATTGGCGTTCCCGCAAAATGGTAAAACTCACCCCACCAATCAAAAAAATCAACCCAGCAATGCGCCAGTCGTGGACGACAAACCCCCAGACTACATTGGTGGTTCCCGCGCCTTTGCCCAACCAATAACGGCCCATGACCAAAGCAATTAAAGCCACCAATTCCCACTCTGGGTTTTGGGGAAAAAATTGCCTTGCTAATAAAACCGCCGCAATTCCCTTGAGGGCTTCTGAAATCACCGCCAAAATTCCCGCCAATTTACCCCCGTGGTAAAAGGCTGCCGACACACCAATATTGCCCGTACCCAATTCGGCCAATTTTCGCCGAGTCAGGGCCCATGTAATCCAGGCGATTAGGGGTAGTCCGCCCAATATAGGACAGACGGTGAAAATCAGAAAAGCACCCCAAACTTGCGTTAAAGTCATTGAGCGATAAAAACTAACTAATTCGGTTGATTCTTCAGTCCCAATCTAGTTTAGATCCTTTGTCAAGTGGTTGGTGATGTTGGCTAATGTTGGTTAATGCTTCTTAAAAGCGATCGCCTTGACCTAAATCTCATCAAGCTTGAACAGTAATCAAAGTCTCAATGAGTAATTATGCAGACCTCACTGATTCTGCCAATTATCCAGTAAATCCCAGGGTTGGTTATTATCAGTCACTTGGACTTCCTCGTTATTCTCAAATCTGACTTTCACCGTCACTCCTGGCGGAACTTTCAGTTGATCTCCTTCATAAAGTCCCGTTCCCCAGGTAGAGTGATAATCTTTAAACCCAGCCCAAGAATGCCGTTTGATTTGAAATTTTTTACCAACCGGATACTCAGCAATTTCTCCCAGTTTTTCAGGATGCCGATGTTGAGACTTTTCCCCCGCTTCACAAAAAGATAGTGTTGTGAGTCTTTCAGAGATAATCTGAGAACTTCTGAAAGGAACGGGAATCGGACAAATATTTTTCACTGGAACTCTTCTCTCTTGCGCTACGGTCACTATTCGATCATTATGATCGCATTGTACTTTGACCGTCACCCCCGCCGGAACTTTTAACTGATCTCCGTCACGAAGCAAGCTTTCATCATCCTTATTGGGATTATACTTTTCAAAGCGATCCTCCCTATCCCGTTGAATATAAAATTCGCCGGAATAATATACAATTTTACCGAGTTTTATAGACATTATTTTACTCCTTTATCTGTCTTTTCTATCATATCTAAATAGGTTTGACCTTGTTTACTCCATTCAATTTCTTCTAAAGTTTCATCGCTGGAAAATTTAATACATTTTGCCCAAGATTCTTTTTCATTTTCTCTGTATATCTGCCAATTCTTCGGCATCTGATTAATTTGTTGATAGACGATTCCTAAAAGACAATAATGATCGGGATGTTTGCTTAATTCTGGTAATGTATTGGTAATGTCTCTGGCTGACTCTAGCCAAGACAGGGCATAGTTATAATTTTCTCGATTCAAGTAACCCCACCCATAATTTGTCATTAAATTATACGTTACTCGATCGCTGGCTCCTTTGCTATTTTTCCAACCCTCTGCAACCAAGGGAATAGTATTCGTGGTATTTTTTTGCAGATTATATGCTCTGGCAAGTTTATTTAAGACTACTAGGGTAGCGTCTAAGTTTGGCTGGTCTTTTTTTGCCTGAGCAACTTGCAATCCTTCTCTAATAGTTTTTTCCGCTGCCTCATATTCAGGTTTTCCTTGTTCCACCAATACCCTTGCCAGTTTTGGATAAGCCGGAGTATATTGAAATTTTACCGCTAATTCATATTTTTGTTGGGCAGCCTTCAGTTCTCCTGCTTGTTCATATTTTTGTCCCAAATAATCGGCGATGTTTGGAACTAGCAACTTATAAAATATCAAAATAAATCCACAAAGAAATAAAGAAATTACCGCACTGACTTCATGGACATATTTTTTATGAATCTTCCAACTTTCTAGCCAAATTTGAATATCTTCTTTGCCTTTTTGAGTGAGGGCTTGTTTTCCAGAGAAAAAAGTCAAGACTGTTGGCGAAATTAGGGCAAATATGCCTAAAGCATTATCGGAGTCTCCGGCAAAAACTTGGGCGGCCATGTCTCCGACTAAGCTAACGGAAATTGTTAAGAAAAACCAGGTTAACAAGTTACAAGGCAAGTCCAGCCAATCCCAGAATGAGAACCTTTTAGGAGTAGGGGCTGAAGGCTTGGGTTCGCAATACCACCACCAGGCAGTTTGGGGGGGATGGAACATTTCCCGCCATTCATCTAAGTTAATTAGACTAATTAATGTTTGCCATTGTGGGGATTTTAAATAGCGATCGCCTCTTTTCAGTTGTGCCAAAAGTTTACCCGTCAAAACGGGGGTTTCTTGGCTTAAAGCCCATTGTACCCCATCACGAGCGGTCAGCACTTCTAATATCTGTTCATGGGTTATTTCTTGGCTTAACTCTTTGGCAAAAGTAGCCACAGCAGTCTGGATCGTTGGGTCAATTTCTGTATCAATACCATCAGCATTCAAAGCGAGATTAATGATTTTAGCCGCGATCGCCTCCAAAGACTTTTCGGTCATCACCTGCTGAGTTGCTTGGGGGACGACTTGCGGCAAATCAAACTTCTCTGCCTTAGAATTAAGCGCATCACGAGTAGCGGACTTGACCGCATCACCTAACACCGCATCCCGGACAAGTTTCGCCTGAACGATCGCCGCTGTTTGGATCCTGCTTTCAATATCGGCGATCGCGGCATCATACCGTTGAATTGCTGCTTCTAGTTCCGGGACACTCATTCCTATTACCGCCCTTTTAGAATTTACTTAGCGCTTAATTAGGGTTTTTACTTAGCGCTGACACTAACCGAGAGTCATTCACCGAATCAAATACCATAGATCAACAGGAAGATACTCTCTATATTAACCTGAGATCGACGAAACTATACACTTCTGGCTTTCCCCGGCCAAAAAGCCCCCCTTGTTAAGGGGGGTTGGGGGGATCGAAAAATGCCATCCGGCACGCTTTGCGATCGGACAACCGGGTTTATTTGCCTATTAAACGATTTCCCCTAAATAGGAATAAAACTCAAGAGGATACTGTTAATAAATCCCAAAGCAAGGGAACCAAGCAAAGCACTCCAAATTCCCCAACGCAAGCGAAATCCTTCCACCAGATAAGCGGCCAATCCAAAGATAATCATATTCAGCAAAGTTCTTAAGAGAAAATCTGAAAAAATTCCCCCTAAAACTGGCACAGTTACTACAGCAATAACCGGGCGGACTAGGGCATTTAAAATGCCAAATACCGCTGCGGAAAATAAAGCTTTGTTAAAGTCATCAATTTCTACGCCAGTGGGAATTTTGGAAATAATCACAAAGCTGATAGCCGTGACCAGCCAAATGATCAACAGTTGGATAATGTTAGCCATAGGAAATTATCCCTAATAATAAACTACACATTAAATCGGAATAACATCACGTCTCCTTCTTGAACTACATATTCTTTTCCTTCACTGCGAACTAAACCTTTTTCTTTGGCGGCTTGCATAGAACCGGAAGTCACCAGGTCATTATAAGCAACGGTTTCAGCGCGAATAAATCCCCGTTCAAAATCCGAGTGAATCACCCCAGCAGCTTGGGGGGCAGACATTCCTTCGTGAATCGTCCAAGCGCGAGTTTCTTTTGGTCCGGTGGTTAAGAAAGTTCGCAAACCTAATAATTTATAAGTAGCCCGAATGAGGGTTTTTAATCCCCCTTCGGCAACCCCAAGAGATTCTAGAAAATCCGCTCGTTCTGCTTCGGGAAGTTCCACGAGTTCTGATTCTACTTGGGCAGAAACAATGACTACTTGAGCAGCTTCGATCGCCGCTAATTTTTGCACTTGTTCCACCCACTGATTCCCCGTGGCTAAGTCATCTTCGGAAACATTGGTGGCGTAAATCACGGGTTTTGCGGTTAATAAACCCAAGGGTTTAATGATTTCTTTTTCTTCTAAGGATAGGGGCAACAGTCGGATGGGTTGACCTTCATTTAACGCGGTTTGTAACTTTTCTAATACCACGAGTTCCTCTTGGGCATCTTTGTTAGCCCGGGCTTGCTTGCGAGTGCGATCGCACCGTCGATCAACCTGGGCTAAATCCGCTAAACAAAGCTCTAGATTAATGACTTCAATATCTCGCAACGGGTCAACGGAACCGGAGACATGAATAATATCATCATTCTCAAAACACCGCACCACATGAACGATCGCATCCACTTCCCGAATATGGGATAAAAACTGGTTGCCCAACCCTTCGCCCTTGCTGGCACCTTTGACCAAACCGGCAATATCCACAAACTCCATCCGGGTGGGGACGGTTTGTGCCGAACTCGAAAGTTTTGTCAGCACCTCCAACCGTTCATCGGGCACCGCTACCACCCCGACATTTGGTTCAATGGTGCAAAAGGGAAAATTCGCCGCATCAGCCTTGGCATTGGCGACCAAAGCATTAAATAAGGTAGATTTACCAACATTGGGTAGTCCGACAATTCCGGCTCTAAGCATAGTGAATAGTGATTTAAAATTATTTGACCTTAGTCACAATAGCAACAAACTATCTAATTAAAACCGATTCAAGGGTAAGATTGGGGCGAGAGGATTGCCCCGGTAATTGCCCCAACAAATTCGATTTGTGCGTAAGTTCTATCACCAGCAAATTCAACCAGCAAATTCAACCAGCCAACTTAACCAGCCAACTCAACCAGCCAACTCAACCAGCCAACTCAACCAGCCAACTCAACCAGCAAACTCGGCGGTGCATTGAATGCCTAGACTCGACCAAAAATCAGCCCCATTATTAGAAACCCTGCAATTAATGGCCCAAAGTCCTGATGCCCCATTTTACGCACCAGGGCATAAGCGCGGCCAAGGAATTGACTCAGAATTGCGGACGTGGCTAGGAAGGGCAATGTTTCAAGCCGACTTACCGGAATTACCGGAGTTAGATAACTTGTTTGCCCCCCAGGGCGCGATCGCCACCGCCCAGGAGTTAGCCGCAGAAGCTTATGGCGCTGCCGAAAGTCGCTTTTTGGTCAATGGTTCGACTGGCGGAATTATGGCGGCAATTTTAGCCACCTGTGGTATGGGTGAAAAAATTATTCTGCCCCGCAATATTCATCAATCAGTGATTTCTGGCTTAATCCTCTCTGGGGCGATACCGATTTTTATCTCTCCCGAATACGATCCAGAGTGGGACTTAGCCTATTCTATCTCAACCTCTAGCCTAGTGGCAGCGTTGGCGGCGCACCCCGATGCCAAGGCAGTAATGATCGTCAACCCGACTTATCATGGAATCTGCGGGGATATCCTTGAGATGGCCAAAATTACCCATCAACACGGGATTCCTCTATTAGTCGATGAAGCACATGGAGCACATTTTGCCTTTCATGGGGATTTACCGATCGCCGCATTAGCGGCTGGGGCTGATTTAACGGTGCAATCCACCCATAAAGTCTTAGGGGCGATGACACAAGCTTCTATGTTGCACGTTCAAGGGGATTTAATCGATCGCGATCGGTTAAATCTAGCCCTACAGATGGTGCAATCCAGTAGTCCCAGTTATCTATTGCTGGCTTCTTTGGATGCAGCCCGTCGGCAGATGGCGATCGCCGGTACTGAACTCATGGACAAAACCTTGGCATTAGCGGCAACAGCGCGGGCAAACATAGCCACAATTCCGGGTTTGAAAGTTTTCCACGGGCCAACCCTGCCCAGTCCGGGGTTTTCTCACCTCGATCCCACTCGTTTAACCGTGAAAGTCACAGATTTAGGACTCACCGGCTATCAAGCGGATGAAATTTTGCATACACAACTGGGTGTAACCGCCGAGTTACCGGGATTACAGCATCTAACTTTTATTATTAGTCTGGGAAATACGGCGGCAGACATCGATCGCCTGGTGGCTGGTTTCAGGCATTTGTCCCACCTCCATGTCTCCCCCCTTTTTAAGTGGGGGGGATCGATGCTTTCCCCGGAAGGTTCGGGGGGATCGATCGTCCATCCCGTGTCACCATTGACCCCGCGAGAGGCTTTCTTTGCTGCCAAGGAAACTTTACCCATTGAAGCCACCGTAGGGCGCATTAGCGCCGAGTTGGTTTGTCCTTATCCCCCCGGAATTCCCGTATTAATACCTGGAGAGGCGATCGCGCAGAATTCTTTAGAATTCTTACAAAAAATTCTGGCGAATGGTGGGACAATAACTGGGTGTAGTCAGCCGGATCTGACCACGCTAAAAGTAGTCATTAGTCCTTAATCCTTATTCGTTTGTTAATCTTTAATTATTGATATGTACTATGCCTTGTTCTTTGTGGCCGTATATTAGCCCTGGTATTTCTGATGATTTATTTGAACGCTTGCCCGGTATTCCCATGAGCAAAAGAGAAACCAGGATTTTGTTGTTAGCGCATTTGCGTTTAGAACCAAATACCGTCCTCTGGGATATTGGTGCAGGCACGGGAACAATTCCCGTAGAAACTGGTTTATTATGTCCCCAAGGTCGGATTATTGCCGTAGAAAGAGATGAAGATGTGGCTAATTTAATTCGCCGCAACTGCGATCGCTTTGAAGTGGAAAATGTGCAAGTCATTGAAGGCAGTGCCCCCGAATGCCTCAAAGACCTGGCCGAACCACCCACGCGAGTCTGTATTGAAGGGGCAAACCCGATTAAATCTCTGCTCAAAGAAGTCTGGAATTATTTGCAACCCAATGGTCGAGTCGTCGCCACTGCGGGCAATTTAGAAAACTTATATGCTATTTCAGAAACTTTTTCTGAGTTACAAGTGCGTAATATAGAAGTCGTACAAACTTCAGTGAATCGGTTAGAAACCAGAGGCCGAAATCAAATTTTTGCCGCGATCGATCCAAGTTTTATTTTGAGTGGGGAAAAAATTGATTAATAGCGATGAATAACTCAAAAAAAGAACCCTGTCACCGAAATCCAATTGGCGGCAGTGATGCTTTTCGTCAAAAAACCAGGTTTTTCACCGGGTGACAATACAGACTAGCGGCTGAAGCTCAATTGAAATGTTGATTCCCAGATTATTTAATCATTAATGCTATGCCTGTGCCTCGAATTATCAGCGGAATTGTTGCGGTCATCCTCGCTTTAGGGATGATTCTCCTAGGCGGATGGTATTTCACCGTTGGCTTGGGAATTATCATCTATCTAGCTCAACTGGAATATGTGCAGCTAGTTCGAGCGAAGGGCATTATCCCCTCAGCCAAAAATACATTAGTTTTGAGCCTGATTTTACTGGCAATTTCTACGGTATCTTCTACCTTAGCCGATGCCATGTTGCCCCTGGCTGGGACTTGGATTTGTTTCTATCTGCTATTTAAGCCAAAAATGGCCACAATCGCCGATATTTCTGCTTCGATTCTTGGCTTATTTTATGTAGGATATTTGCCCACATTTTGGGTGCGGTTACGGGGAATAGAAAATGCCGAATATAGTAATCTGCCCTTTGGCGGCTTTTGGCCAGAAAATTGGCATCATCTAACCCAAATTCCCCAAGGATTAACGATTACTTTTTTATCCTTCTGTTGTATTTGGGCGGCAGATATTGGCGCCTATATTTTCGGCAAATGCTTAGGCCGTACCCCGCTTTCGGAAATCAGCCCGAAAAAAACCGTTGAAGGTTCGGTATTTGGTATTAGCGGCAGTGTGCTTGTCGCCACTATTGGCTCTTGGTATTTGCACTGGCCAACTTGGCCGGCAACCGGGATTATTTTAGGTCTTTTAATTGGCATTGCCGGTCTTTTGGGTGACTTGACGGAATCCTTAATGAAACGGGATGCGGGGGTGAAAGATTCGGGAACCCTAATTCCCGGACATGGCGGGATTCTCGATCGCACCGATAGCTATATTTTTACCGGCCCATTAGTCTTCTACTTTGTCACCTTAATTTTACCTTTATTACCGAATTAAAATCAGAAACCGGGTTTCTATCAAAATCTCTATCAAAATCTCTGATTTGTAGCAGAAGCGATCGCAGAAACCCGGTTTCTTGGTTATTTATTCGTTGCTGCCAAATAACAACCAACAACAAAAACAGGGAACAGGGAACAGGGAACAGGGAAAAGAGGAGCTTCAGGAGCTTCAGGAGCAGAGGGAGCAGAGGGGAGAGTGAATAGTGATATTTATTTTACAGCGGTTTTCTGGTGAGTAAACCACACCCGTCGGGGATTAAAATCCCCGCCTCATAGCGTAAGCCTGCCCCCGCGAAGGCCGCCATCGTCGGTTAAAACCGACTAATCATGCTTGGTAGGGGTCAAAGGCTGTTGACCCCTACAGAATTTTAGTCGGTTCTAATGGAAATCTTGCATCAGTGGCAACAAACGTCGGGGATTCATTCCCTGGCGGTTAATGTAGTTTACCCAGTAGAAAACCGCTGTAACTTGTACGGGCGGATGGCCATATAGCCTGACGGATTATGCTCCGCAAGGACGCCCCTACGACTTTCCCCAACCAACAAACAACCAACAACAACCAACAAACAACAAAAAATTACGGCGTCACCATGATTTGCCCTTGACAAGTTAGCTGACCGGGCAGCAAAGTTAATTGGGAAATCATCACCGATGACCCGAAATCCCAGGAAAAATGTTCTAAATAAATTATCTCTTGTCCGGCAATATGTAACTGAGGGTTGACTAAATAGAGTTGATGGCCATTTCTGATTTCTAACCCCATCTGGAGGACCGCCGATTTTTTCCCTTCTGTCTCCGCGATCGCGTTCGCGTAGCTTTGCGGATGCAGCATCGCTGGTTGGCAAAGTCCCGTCAATGTTAATTTATCTTGGCCTAAATTAATTTGTAACTGTTCCCAAGAGTTGACCACAGAATGTAACCAAGAGTCTAAAAATTCTTGCATAGCTTGGTTAAATAACGGGGATGCTAAAGAAGCATCAATATCCCCTTGAGTAAACTGTAGCTGGGCATTAATGGGAACGGGATCGATTAGATGCAGAGGTTGCCCTTGGAGCACTTCTCTAATATTGAAACGAATTCCTGTCCCTTCTAACCATATTTGACTCAAGCTAATGCCTTGATAAATGGCATGACTGGCAGAAATTAATACCCCAGGAATTGACCCGGAAAGGATTTGCCGGTTGCCACCGGAAATGGTTAATTGCAAGTTTTCGATGGCGTCTAGTTGCGATCGCAACCAAAACTTTAGGGCGGGCGCCAGAATTTTACTAATTAGTTTTCCGGTTAGTTTTCCTGACTTGGGTGAAACTTCCTTGACGGCATCTAATGTTTTTGCTGATTTAGACAAAATAAGGTTAGAACTCATCGGGTAATTACTGAGTGGTTGACGGTTGAATGATCGATCCAGTGTAGTCAATTCTACAGACTACGGACGCAGCAATCGGGTTTCTGGCCGCCTGGGTATCGCATTTTTACTCAAGAAACAGTAAAATTTTGTCAGGAGTTGTGTGCTCGGTGGGCGAATCGCCTCTCGTACTTTTCAACTCCTGAGTCACTGTTCTTATACCTGACCGCAGTCCCAACTATGCAAACTAGACTGCAAAAAATCTTATCTCAATGGGGAATTGCCTCTCGTCGTCAAGCGGAAACCATGATTCAGCAAGGACGAGTGAGGGTCAATGGTCAAATTGTCCATCTGGGACAAACGGCCAACCCCGAAGTGGATCGAATTGAGGTCGATGGTCGAATCGTTAAACCCAGCGATCGGCCTGAATTGGTCTATTTGTTACTTTATAAACCTGCGGGGGTTGTGTCTACTTGTTCTGATCCCCGGGGACGCCCCACGGTCTTGGATTTGCTGCCGTTACCGATGCAAAACCAAGGCATTCATCCCGTGGGTCGCTTAGATTTTCATAGCACGGGAGCGTTATTGTTGACCAATGATGGGGAGTTAACTTATCAATTGACCCATCCAAAACATGGAATTTCTAAAACTTATCAGGTCTGGGTGAAAGGTCATCCCCCGGCATCAGTGTTGGCAAATTGGCGAGCCGGAGTTCTACTGGATGGTCGCCAAACTCTACCTGCTGAAGTTCAGATGTTAAAACAGGATCGGAAAATCAATCAAACTCTTTTGCAAGTGGTACTCAAGGAGGGACGCAATCGACAAATTCGCCGCGTGGCGGCTTTGCTGGGTTATCCCGTGGTTGAGTTACATCGCAGTGAGATCGGGCCGATTACGCTGCGATCGCCCACCGAGAACTTATCCCCCTTATCCCCTGGTGACTATCGCCCTTTGACCTCCAAGGAAATTGATTTTTTACAAAGTCAAATTTCTTGGAGTAAAACTGATTAGGGAATGCAAGAGAGTGGCGGGTCTTCTTGGGCAGAACGGTCAGCCCCCGTGCCGACGGGGGCAAACAGTCAACCACAAAATAATTGATAGCTAATAATTGATAATTGACAATTAAACAAAATTATCAATTATCAATTATTAGCTATCAATTATTAATTATCAATTATCAATTACTGCCAACCAACAACCAATAACTAATCAGGAGTGAACGCCATGAAAACCAGTCAAAAGTCTGAACAACTGATTAACGAACAAACAAAACAGGCACAAATTCGGGAAAAACAGGTGGCTAAACTGGCGGAAATTGGCGCTCAACTCCGTCAAACCCGCTTGGAACAGTCGATCTCCCTGGAAGAAGTGGCGGTGCATACGATGATTCGACTGCAAATGCTTCAGGCGATTGAAGAAGGGAAACTGGAAAGATTACCTGAACCGATCTATATTCAAGGGTTACTGTTACGATATGCCAAGTTTTTGGGCTTCGATGGCAGGGCGATCGCCCAGGATTTTCCCATCAGCCAAAAAAGATTTGTTTTGAAGAAATTTTGGTTTGATTTGTTTAGTTATTTACCCCGCTTCAAATTTCGCCCCGTACATTTATATCTAGTTTATCTGGCTACAATTATCCTATCGGTGCAAACTTTATCCAAGCAACTGGATCAATCAGCCACCCAAAGGGCTAACCAAGAACCAGGGAGCAAAACCGTTGCACTGGTAGCAACTCAGCCATCTGGATCTGCGGTGCCACCAAAGAATCCCGTAGTTCAAAACTCCTTTTTGGCCAACCCACTAAACGCCACACAGCAATCAGCCCAGAAACCGAGTCCCCCAGCACAGGAGTTCAATAAATTTGGGGGGCAAGGAGTAAAAGTTGGACTGACTTTGAAAGATGCTTCTTGGATCGTGATTGAAGCAGACGGCAAAATGGAATTTGAGGGAATGTTGCCCTCCGGCACTCAGCGCACTTGGGAAGCTTCGGAGAAACTGGTGGTGGTGGCAGGGAATGCCGGAGGGGTTTTGTTAGCGGTCAATAATGGCAAAGCGGAACAAATGGGCGCCCAGGGACAAGTGATCCAAAGGGAAGTGCTGATTTCTCGACCCTAATTTGACCTAATTTGACCTAATTTGACCCTAATTTGACCTAAGACAGTTCTATGGATCAGCGTCCGAATGTTTCGGTCATCATTTTTAGGCGATCGCGGATTTCTGGAGTCAGCGCCCCAAACTCATAGCGCCATGCCCAGTTCCCTGAAGGCTTACTCGGCACATTCATCCGGGCTTGGGTGTCCAGTCCTAAAAGATCCTGAACCGGAATAATCGCTTGATTCGCCACTGAAGACAGGGCTACTTGAATTAAATCCCAATGAATTCCCCAAGACCGAACAGGGCCTAAATAAGCCAAAGCGCCCAAGCGTTCATGTTCCGGCATTTGATTAAACCAGCCAACGGTGGTGTCATTGTCATGGGTGCCGGTATAAACTACACAATTTCGGTTGTAGAAATTAAACGGCAAATAAGGATTTCCTGCTCCCGAACCGAAGGCAAAGTGCAAGATTTTCATCCCTGGAAATTCAAACTTATCCCGCAGTGCGTCTACCTCTGGGGTAATCACCCCTAAATCTTCCGCAATAATTGGCAATTTACCCAATTTTTGCTTAATTACTTCTAGTAACTGTTCTCCCTTTGCTTTAATCCACTTACCATTCATGGCCGTGGTTTCCCCTTGGCGGACATTCCAAAAAGACTCAAAGCCTCGGAAATGGTCGATGCGAATCACATCCACATAAGCTAACATGGAACGAAATCGTTCTACCCACCAATGGAAATCGGTTTTTTCTAGTCGGTTCCAGAGATACACTGGGTTGCCCCAAAGCTGACCTGTAGGACTAAAATAATCTGGTGGCACTCCTGCCATGCCTGCGGGTTCGCCAGTTTTCATGTCTAGGCAAAAGATTTCTGGATGGGCCCAAACATCGGCACTATCGTGGGCGACATATATAGGAATATCGCCAATAATCTGAATGCCTCGTTTGTTGGCATAAGATTTAAGTTCTGACCATTGGCGGAAAAATTCAAACTGAAGAAATTTACGGAAAAAAATCTCTCCGGGTAAACGCCGCCGCCATTGTTCTAAGACTGCGGGCTTGCGTTTGGCTAGGTCTGGTTCCCAAGTATGCCAACTGGCCCCATTTAAGGTTTCTTTGATGGCCATAAATAAGGCATAGTCATCCAGCCAATAGGATTTGTCGTAGCAAAACTTTTGAAACGCTTCTTGTTGTTTGCTGGTGGCTTTGTCCTTGAAATTTTCGCAGGCTTTTTTCAGTAGAGGCATTTTGAAGGCGATCGCCCGTTCAAAATCTACTCGATCCGCTGGAAATTCTGGCAGATCGGTCAAATCCTCAAAGGCAAGCAAACCATCTTCAAGAAGGCGATCGAGGCTAATTAGCATAGCATTCCCCGCCATTGCTGAATAGCACATATAAGGAGAATTACCATACCCCGTTGGCCCAAGGGGCAAGATTTGCCAAAACTTTTGGCGACTTTCTGCTAAAAAATCAATGAATTTACGCGCTTCTATCCCTAAATCCCCGATACCGAATCGACTGGGAAAAGACGTGGGATGAAGCAAAATACCGCTCGATCTGGGAAAAGGCATGAGCCCTCCTCGTAGACAGGAATCTTATGCTGGCTTCGTGCCAACATGATGTGTTTCTGAATTTATCATGTAACGGCACAGTTATAATCTAATCTAATCAAACCACCATAAAATTAATCCTATCTTTACACTTTTAAACTTCAAGGACCCTATGACTTATCGCAATCCCGCTCCCACCGTTGACATTATTATTGAACTGATCGATCGCCCCGGTCGTCCCATTGTGCTGATCGAACGGCAAAATCCGCCTCTGGGTTGGGCGTTACCCGGTGGCTTTGTGGACTACGGCGAATCGGTGGAAACTGCGGCGGTTCGAGAGGCCCTGGAAGAAACCAGTTTATCAGTAGAATTAATTGAACAATTTTATGTGTATTCTGACCCCGATCGCGATCCCAGGCAACATACCCTGAGTGTGGTATTTATTGCTAGTGCGATCGGTGAACCAAAAGCTGCGGATGATGCCAAACATTTACAACTTTTTGAAATTTGGCAATTACCCCAACAATTATGTTTCGATCACGATCGCATTCTCAAAGATTATTGTTATTATCGACGTTACGGACAACGACCCAGAATTTAAATGCGCGATCGACCCTGGAGGGGCGAAGCATTCGGGCAAGCAAATTAGCGATCATAACAAATGATTTATTTCCCCGAATGCAACGCCGCCCTCCCATAGTCGTAGGGCAAAATTTTGCCTACCTTACCCATTGCCTTAAAATCCCATTACAATATATATAACTTATCGGAGGATTATCCCATGCTGCAAACCCTCACCAAAAAAACTTACACCTTTGAGGAATATCTGGAATACCATGATAATACCGATCTCAAATATGAACTTGTAAACGGAGAACTCATCCCCATGCCAACTCCCAGTGGACTGCACGCAGATATCATGGTCTTTCTGTTTAAGCAATTCGACAAAGAGATTGAAAGACTTGGTTTGGACTGGAAAGTCAGACCTGGAAATATCGGCGTTCGCACCTCTTTCAATAAATCCAGAATTCCCGATTTAGTAATTATCACAGAAAGCCAACGCCAAGAACTCAGAGAAATGACTTCTGCGGTACTGAAATCTCCCCCTTTATTAGCCGTAGAAATTGTCAGTCCGGGCAATGCGATCGATGATTATCGTTACAAACAATCTGAGTACGCAGTGCGGGAAATTCCTGAATATTGGATTGTCGATCCAGTTGAGGCAAAAGTGTCTGTATTAAAGCTGGTGTATGGACTCTATGATATCACAGAATTTAGCGAAAATCAAGAGATAAAATCCTCAATGTTCCCAGAATTAACCCTAACGGTTGAACAAGTTTTAAATGCTGATAATTAGAGATATTTTAAGCCGCTTTAAGCCGCTTTCCTGTAGGCGATCGCGAAAGCCTCCCGGAGAGAATCGCACATCGTCCTTGTCTAGTATCCAGTGAAACAAATCCTACTCTCTTCTTTATTCTCTCTCCTCTATTCTCTCTCCTCTCTTATCGAATCGGTCAAATCCTGAAGGGGGTCGCGAATTGCCTCGTTCCTCCCATGATAGGCATCTGATATGCTTAAATTGGCAATGAGTAAGGGCGGTGACGGGGATGTGCCACGATCGGGGTTGAATTTGCTATTAGACTGAACCCCTAGATCCAAGATTGGTGTCGGGCATATGTGGCAAAATTCAATGAAATTGGTATGATCTGTTTTATTGACTGGATGGATCACAAATTACCATGCAGAATTTGCGTCAACACTTCTCGGCCACGAATCTTAAGGGTTTTCAGCAAAAACCAGTAAAACAAAATCATCACCGGGGTGAACTGAATATCACCGGAAAATTTACTTTAGCGTTTTTTGGTTTGTTATTATTATTGGCTGGGGTCGCCACAACCGGGTGGGTATCTTTGACTTTTGTCCGCCGGGAAACCGAAGCGGCGATTATTACCAGTAGTAAACTCCAAGGATTAGTATTTAGAATTAAAGCAGAATTCGATGACGCTCGTGAGGCAGAGAGACAATTTTTTCAGAATTGGTCTAGGACGGATTTACGAGAAGAAACCCAAGCACAGGTAGACAAACATCAGCAATCTGTTGAAAAATTATTGCGTCATTGCGATGAGTTGCAAAAGTTACTTTCTGGGGTGAATATAAGTCCCGCTTTGCGAAAATCTCATCCCCAGGTTATTGCTTATGTAGAAATGATTATTAACTATCGCGATCGCTTTCGAGAAGCGGTGAATTTAGTGGCCGAATTAGATATGAATGAAAGCGGGGCGATCGCTCGTTTGGAGCAAAAATCCGATTTATTGCGGGATACTTTACTGCTAGAAGAAGACCCGGAAATTATTGCCTTATATAATCAGATGAAGGCTGAGGAGAAAGAATATTTTTTAAACCGCAGCTATCCGGCAATTAATGCTCTAGAAAAAACTCGAGAACTCTTGGCTGAACATATTGTCAAACTCAGAACATTTGATCCAGAAAGACAAGCTCGATCTTTAGTTTATCTGAGAGATTATCAAGGAATTTTGCAGAAAATTGTCAGCCTGGATCTGGAAATTCAGAATAAGATTGAAAGCTTTGAACAGCAAGCGTCTGAATTGTCTGAGAAACTGATTGTCTTCTCTAACGAAGAAATTGAACGCGCCAGACTTCAGATAGAAGCCACCAGTCGAGCCGCTACGATGTTATTAGTAGCCGCTTTGGTTTTAGCATTGGTCTTAGCCGCTGCGATCGCCGAGCAATTTTGGTGGGCACTGAAACAACTAGAAACCGAAAAAGAAAAATCGGAACGCTTACTATTAAATATTCTACCCTCCCCGATTGCCGAACGCCTCAAAGAAGAAGAACAAGTGATTGCCGATAACTTTCCAGAAGTCACCGTATTATTTGCGGATATTGCTGGATTTACGCCCCTCTCTGCTTCCTTACCCCCCACAAAATTAGTCCAATTGCTCAATGAAATCTTTTCTGCGTTTGATGCCTTAGTTGAAAAGCATGAGTTAGAAAAAATTAAAACCATTGGCGATGCCTATATGGTGGTCGGTGGGTTGCCCTATCCCGACGCAAATCATGCGATCGAGATCGCAGAAATGGCCTTAGATATGCAACGAGTTATTAAAGATTTCAACCAACGACATCAAACCAATCTCAATATGCGGATTGGGATTAATACTGGCCCCGTCGTAGCGGGAGTCATTGGCACCAAAAAATTTATCTACGATCTCTGGGGGGATACCGTTAATACAGCCAGTCGCATGGAATCCCACGGCATCGTTGGCGACATTCAAATAACCGACTCCACCTATCAGCAATTACGTGATAATTATGTAATTGAAAAACGCGGAGTCATTGAAGTAAAAGGCAAAGGAGACATGACAACTTATTTACTCAAACAACGGAAAATGTCATCGGTGATTACTGTACAGCCTTCGATTCATCAAGCCCGTTCAAATTAATATTTGATATTTGGTATTCTTAGTTTTTTGTTGTTTGATATTTGTTATTTGTTTTTGGCTATTCAAAAAATAAGCTCAAATAACGAATAACAAATATTACATAATTTTTATGTTTGATTTATTAGACAATAATATATTTAATCAAAAACTTAAATATTTATAATAAAAAATAGCTACAGCTTGTTCGCTATTTAATTAGTACAATAACAGCATTTAGTAAACCAGTTCTTAAACGTATGTATTGCAATCAGCATCAGAGCAAGTTCAATTAACTGTTCTAGCACCGACATTGCTCGTGTTGGGAACATTCTTACCAGTGACTTCACTGTTGACCACAACATAGAAATCGGATTAAAGTCTGGTGAGTAGGGTGGTAAATATTCTACTCGGACTCCCGCTCTCGGCAATCAGTTCTTCGATACCTTCCCTTTTATGGATATTAAGGTTATCCATAACTACCACATCCCCTGGATTCAGCTTCGGAACCAGATCCGGTTCCACAAACTCCTGAAAATCTTCTCCTTTCATCGAGCCTTCAATTGCTTTTTTCGCTACAACTCCTTCAATACTTATTGCCCCAATCAAGGTCATTTTTCTCCCTTTATAAAAGTATCTTAAACAGAATGCCTTTTTACCCTTTTCACTCCTGGCTATCTCCCGACTCATCCCCACCCAGAATGCTGTCTCATCAATGAATATCATTTTCTCCTCTGGTACATCTCGAACCCTCTCCCGGTAATCAACGCGCTGTTTTTGACCTTACCGATGTTGCCAATCGGCTCGGTAAGTTTTTTTGTAGGGGCGATAGCATTCGCGCCAGTGGTTCTTGGTTGAAATCACTAGCCCGCTCCGCGAATGCTTCGCCCAGTCCAAGTTTATTGAGGAATTCACACATTCCTCCTACACTGACATAAACATCCGGCTCTGTGAGGAGATATTCCCGATATTGCCTCACTTTCCAATCGGGGTTATCTTGTACCATCCGAATAATAAAGTCTCGATAAGCCTCTAGTTTTCCAGGACGCTTTGGTCTTGGTTTTTTAGGGGTTATATCAAGAGGTTTCGCGAGCTTTTTTGATATAACTATAGACAGTGGCAGGACTAATCATAAACTATTCGGCTAGTTGCCGAATAGAGCCTTTGCCCAACTTATAAGCAGTCACCACTTTTTGTCTAAGATCAATAGAGTAACTTCCCATGTCTGAATCTGGTCTGCATTGATTACAGCTTCAGTTTATCACACAATTGTTACAAAAGTTTACTGAACAAGCTGTAATTGAAAATTTCTTTGCGAGACTCAAGCAATATCGCGCCATTGCTACCGTTTACGACCAGACCGCTAGAAACTTTTTAGGCGCTATTTATTTGGCGGCTATCGTTGTCTGGCTTAACTGATAACAGATGCGGGCTTCCGCACTCGTCACAATCACTCCTTCCCCTCTAACTGATGACACGCCCTGGTACAACTGACGCATTTAAGCTTTTACCGTGGGCTTCTCGTAGATAGAGCGAACACAAATATCCTTAGCCATAAGGTCATACCAGGTTAGTTGTATGGAAAAAACGCTGATAATTTCAGAAATTAGACCCCACAATAAATCGAATCTCCCAAACATTGCCGATTAATTTTCATTAGCTTAAAAAAGTCTTATACTCAGAAACCGGATTTGGGGATCCTCAAGGTTGATTCATGGTTAAGAAGGAAGTAAGTGTCGCTCCCCCAAATGTAATAATACTTAATCAGGCAAAATAGATCCAATAACGGAAATCATGTTATTGTTATACTGTTGATTATTTAACAGATTTCACAGCATGAGTCAAACAGAAGTAGTTATTCCTACAGTGCGTCCTTGCCAAATTGAGAAAAATGAAGTCGAGCCCGTTGATTTAGTAATTATTATTGATACCAGTCCCTCGATGAGAGATGAAGCGCAGGATCTTAGTAATGCCGCCCAAGCCGCGATTACTTCCGCTGCTTCAAGTTGTCCTTGCGATTTGAGAGTGGCGTGGTTTGGGATTGAAGGGACTTGGAAAGGAACACATTTTAACCGGACAATTCGAGATTATCTGATTAAAGAATGTCAAGTTTCTGACTCAGATATTCGCGGGAGAAAGCGAGGTGAATTAGCCGATGCTGGCGCTCAAGAAGATGCGGCGCGGGCGATCGAAGATATCTGTAATCATTTCAATTGGAGAGCGGGCGCTACGCGGGCGATTTTTTATCTAGGAGATGAAGCTTTAGAAGGTGGTGGTGATAAAACTGAGCAGAAAGATATCATCGCGGCAAATAAGGCTATTCAAACCGCTAAACAAGAGGGAGTAACTCTTCACACTTATTTTGGTACATCTAAGAGTAAGTTTCGAGATACTATCCAAACAGAATACGCGAGACTGGCAACAGAAACAGGGGGACAAGCTTTTAGCGATCGTGATGCAATTAATGGTTTTGCAGAGGTATTGAGCAAAATTATTTGTAATACTCGCGCCGTTGGTATTTATTTGGATGTTCCGCAACCAATCCCCTGTTTTGAGTTAAAAAGTGCCAACAAACCCTTGACTACTAAGGGGGCAGAAACTGTGACAATTACCGCGTATAACTGTTATTCTAATGTCACTTTTAAGGGTGTAAAAGTGGTGTTATCTGCCGTGATGAAATCAAATGGCTCTCCTGTATTAAATCTAGCAAATGGAGAACCTGTAGTGGCGATTAAACCTTCTCCTGAAATCGATTTTGGCGATTTAAATCCTGTAAATAATCAAGGCAATTATCCATCGGTGAGCAGAGAACTGATTATTGAAAATAATGGCGAAGACGGTGGAGAGTATGCCTTAAATATTGATTCTTTTTATCAGGCAGAATTTAATTTTATCGCCTCGGATAAATTTGAATTATAAATAATAAGTCAAAACAATGAAAATATAATATTATTTATTTAGGCTATTTTGTGAGATAATATTATATGTTCATTGTTTTGAGTATTATTTTTGAAAGCGGAGTTATTACCGAAAGCAAACGTTATACAGAAAATCCTAAAGTCAACGTTTCAGTATTAGTTTATATGCTTTTATGATTTATTTGTGAAGGATAAATGATAAAATATTAATATTTTTTTAATCATAATGAAAATGAATGGCTTAACATAAAAAAACAAAAATAGGTAAGTATTTTGTACATACCTATTTTTCAAGGAAAATCAAACAAATAGTTGAATTAAATATCAACAATTCTTTTTGCCGCATTTACCGATTGATTGGCAGCGTTTTACTGTAAAACAGTTTTAGAAAGCGGGTTTTCTTGCGATCGCCTTCGGAAAGTTCTTTGCTTTCTTGTAATCAGGATTTTAGTTTTTCCTCTACAAGATCAATCTGTCCGGCTGGTTGAATATTCAAACCAATACCGGAAAAACCTTCTTTCAACCCTTGAGCACTTCCGGGCGCAAAAATCTCAAGATAGGCATATTTTCCCCTGAGATAAATTACCGCCCAACTCTCTCTATCAGTTTTTACGGTATCTCTGGATATTGTGCAAAATTCTTGGCTAATGAACTCTGATTTGGCGATTGACTATAGGGTTTCTGTGTCGAGAGTAATAAATAAATGGTTAAATTCTATTCCCATGTTTCTATTTTTTGAACCTGATATTACAGCGTTTTTCAGATTAATAGAGTACCCCTGTAGGGGCAAAGCATGACCGTAGGGGCAAAGCATTCCGGCAGTAGATTTCTGCTTTTAAGCGATAACGTATATACCGGAATGCTTCGCCCTAACCCAAAATTTGTGGTTCAGCCAATAGAAAATGTTTAGGGGCAAAGCATTCCGGCAGTAGATTTCTGCTTTTAAGCGATAACGTATATACCGGAATGCTTCGCCCTAAGATTTCTGCTTTTAAGCGATAACGTATATACCGGAATGGGCGGGTCCTAAGAAATACGATCGCACTCATTCCATCACTCAGTCGCCCCATCACCCCATCACTCCATCCCCCGTCCGCTATTGACTGTTGGATTGACCAGGAATAGACCAGCGTTTGATGCTGCCGATCGTGACAGGCAAGTTAGCGGCTACATCTAGGGTAAACCGGAACACCCGACGCGATCGCCGACTGCTGTCAGGGTCAAAGAAGGTGAGCAAGACATCCCAGCAATCACTGCGAATGCGGCAGTAGGGGCTTTTCTCCACGGAGATGGTGTCGAGTTGGCGACCAGAGGCGATCGCTTCCGCAAAGACAGAGACAGCTTGGAAAATGTTGGTGGTGGCGAAGTTGAGGGCGCGATCGCGGGAAGTTTGGCCTAAGTTATGCAGGTCATAATACACCCGATTTAGGAAGGCGCTGATGGCTTCACGGACGATCGGTTCTCGATCGGGTTCCAGGTTGCGGACGGAAGCCAGGGCCGGGTTGATCAGGGCGTTGACCGTCCAGCCATACATTCCTCGTAGGTCATGCACCGTCACTACCGGCACCACTTCCCCAGAAAAGAGTTCCACCGTGCGGTTGGTGCGACGGGCGGCGACACTGATGCGTTCGACAAATTCATCGCTGGTTTCTGGTTCCAGTTGTCCGGCCAACATCTGCAAGAATATTTCGTAAACGTCGCTGGCAAAGGGGCCTTTTGGTTCTAAGGCATAGAGGGTATTTTGCTCGAGGTTGAGAGTCCAAATCAGCGATCGGGCTTCGTCCGGGTTGCGATCGAGGTGTTCAACCACCTGACGAGCATCATAAGGATCTGGGGGAACCATGATCCCATCCAGTTCAAACGGAGGCATCAGTTGCTTGAAGGTATCTCGGCGGGCTTCATCGCCAAAGTCGTATCCCAGAGTACCCAGAGCATAAACATCACCAGCAAAGGCGGTGCTGGTTTCGATGTTGGTGGGTTCTGCGGATTCTTGAACAGTGGCGATCGCCCCGTCGGTAACGGCATTTTCTGCGATCGCCGCCACAACAGCCGAACTAGGGGCTGAACTGGCTGACATCGCTGTTGGGGTAGGTAGGGCATAACCAGCCCATTCGGTGCGGGTCACTTGGTCGCCTGCAAAGGAAATAGTGACAGAAGGTCGTCCAAACAGGACTTCCATTGCCCCAGCAATATTGACAAAGCCGCGCATACAGCGTTCCGGTTCTTCTACCCGCTTAGGATCGCAAGGAATAGCGGTGTTAAGGAGTGCCATACGGACAGCCTCTGCATCAATGGGTTTACCTTGTTGTAGCTGCAAACTCATCAGCAGCGCAGCGATTCCGGTGACGATGGGAGCCGAACCACTGGTTCCTGTTCGCAGTTTCGGTTTTTCACTACCGAGTTGCGCTCCCCAAATGTCATCACCCGGAGCCATAATCCCCTCTTGGGTGTAGTTGCGTCCCCAGTTACTATAGTGGGCAGGTGGACTGCCTAAATCCATTGCTCCGACCGGAAGGACTCCTGGCAGGACTCCTGGCAGACACCAATATTCACCCAAACCATTACCCGCAGGCCCAACAATCAGAATGTTGTTATCCAAGCACTTCTGTACCGCTTTAGCCAATAGCTCTTCCCCTTCGCAGGTTTGGGTAGGGCGACAGAACCCACAGTGAATGATATTTGCCCCTAAATTCAGTGCTTGCTCAAAGGCACGGGCTAGGTTCAAAATACCAATAGATTCCTCGGGAATCCCCGTACTATTAACCGGCAAATTAATCAGGCGACAGTGGGGAGCAATACCAGCAGAAGGGGTGTTCTCTTGACCCACGATGATGCTGGTGACATGGCAAGTATGGTCATCGACTTTGAGACGGACTATCTGCGGTTCTGGAAAAGCTGCCTTAAGGGCTTCTTCTTTCTCCTGTTTCGTGCGATCACTATCATCAATCGCTCGGTATTTGGCATAGTCTTCTGCGGAAAACGGTTCTGGCGTGTCGTGCCAGTAGGGAAAGACTTTAGAAATTTCAGGGCTTTGGAAACAAGAGAGGGAGTGGTCGGGGTTGCCTTCGAGAACCACAATCGTGATGCGGGGGTCGCCGAGAGTTTGGTTACGGAGGTAGGCGAGTCCAGGGACGCGATCGTCGAGGTCGTGAGGATGGAGCGCTACCAAAGCTGGGGAGGCAGAACTCTCAACCTCACTGGCGGAAATCGTCGCCGATTCAATTTCATCCGGGATAATATCCGATTCGGCTTGGCTCTCTGATACTTTTGAGTCCATGACTTCAGTTGTGGACTCTGATAAAGCCGACAAGTTAACCGATTCCGTCTCACGTCCGGAAACGGCGGCATCTGTTGTCTCCATTGAGGTTTCTAAAGCCTCCGAACGAACCGCCTTACTGACGGTTTCCGCCGCTTCCCTCAATCCCTCGTCAGAGGAACTCAAAGTCTCTGTCGGTTGGATTGAAGAAAGAAATCCAACATCAGCCGGATCTGGTTCCGTCTCACTCCGAGTTAACTCAGCCTTACTCACGGAGATACCTACTTCCCCTGACTCTTCGGAGGCATCAACATCTTGAGCTAACTCAACTCCACTCGCTCGCAAATCCCTTTTCGGTAGAGAGCTTAACGTGAACTCACCCACCGCCGACTCTTCCACATAATCCAAACCTGCTGCTTGTCCAAAACCATCGCTATCTCCATATCCCCATGCACAGGGAGCCAGACCCATATTCGTCGCCACCAGATAAAAATTTTGCTGCAATACTCCCACGTGTTTCAGCACTAACGAGTAGGCCAAGGAACGATACTTACGGAACAATCGCCCAAACCGCGCCGTAATCACAAGAAGGACTTGTGGTGTTCCCAAATTGCTTGGGAGGTTGTTTGGAAGCTTATAGCCTGATAGAGCAAAGATATTGTCTTCTGCTCCTATAATCTGCTCCAATTGGTGATTGAGTGGGTCGTAGTGATACAGCCCTGTGTCCAATCCTTCACATCGTCGCACCACTGGATAAATTTCTAGCTCATACATCGCTCCGCCGCCAGGGTACGGACGACTGGCCAACTCGCCATAGTCAATGTCCGCGTCAAAATCGAGTATTTCTCGCCAATTTTCACCAAAATACTCCTCCACTGAGCGAATATCTTTGATCCGGGCAGTACGATAAAGCAGTTCGCTGAGTTGTTCAACTGTAACTGGATGAGCTTCATCACACTTACGGATGGACTTCCGTCTCTCGATCGCTTCGGTGAGCGTAGCATCGTTATACTTCAACGCCCCCAAGTTCGGATGGGGTAGCGGCACAATCCGATCGCTCATGGGTGGTTTCACTACTGGGAAATCTGACCACTGCTCAATGTTGGTGTCCTGTAATGGATAGTCATGGCGACCCCCGCGGCTGCGGCTGTGGAACAGGAGGTTGTGAAAGTCCCAAAGTTGAAGCGAGGGAGGTTCGGGGTCAGCCGTCAGAAACCCTGCGACCCACAATAAATTGAGAAACTGATAGGCGGTTTCTGCACCCAAGTAGGGGGGAGGTGTGACAGCTCCTAAAGATTGAGGTTGAGCTAGTTGAGTGAGGATGGCACTAGCTCGCCAGTCGAGGAGCTTGACCCGAAACTTCGACAGGGGGGACTCCAGCACCATTGTGCCTTCGTAGGGACGCTGATAGGCAAAACGGGAGAGGGCGACACGGGTTTGTGTCCAGTAGGGTTGGGCTAGATTTAACTCAGCCGAGTCCACCATCGGGATTGCCACTGCTAGGGGCAAGACGGTATAACTCAACCAACCCCGCTCATCCAGTTGTTTTAGCATCTGCCCGAACTGTTCCCCCACTGCCTGACCTTCCAGTTCCGCTAACTTTTGTACCAGTAATTCGGGGGTACTACTGCCAGCCTTAAGACTATCAAGAACCATCGTGATTCCAGGGGTTGTCGCCAGGGTGAGTAAAGCGGTGGGATCTGCTTCTACCGAGCCCAGGGTATACTGACTTTCAGTGCTGCTCACTTGGACAGAAGGATTTAGGGAAACTGCGAAGGAATGAAGGCTCATGGCGGTGAATAATAAGATTAGGACAAGAATAGTTGGAAATCATCACATTCTGATAATGGTTCGCAAAGCTGTCGGCTCCGATTAATTAATCAAGTGATGAAAAGTGATGAAAAATGTTTTGGTGTTTAAGGACTAATTCCAACCTGTTGTGTGAAGCGCAATTTATCTAAATCCACTTGACATGTATCACTTCTATTGTACAAAAACCCATAGTTATTTAACCGATTACTTTCCATATCTTGCTCTCGGGCATACACAGTAGCATAGGTAACACAGTCAAGACTCTGATAAAAGTCATAAATTTTGTCGCCCAAGCTATTGAATGCAAAATATTTTGGGATTTCTTTGATATCAAAAAAGTGAAAATACAATAGGGGGCTTGTCTTTTGCTTAGAAAAACTTGCTG
The DNA here is from genome assembly GCF_040564635.1 of Planktothricoides raciborskii GIHE-MW2. Lineage (NCBI taxonomy): Bacteria > Bacillati > Cyanobacteriota > Cyanophyceae > Oscillatoriales > Oscillatoriaceae > Planktothricoides > Planktothricoides raciborskii. The sequence continues at coordinate 5,366,756 of NZ_CP159837.1, read as the reverse complement.
CAATCCCGTCTGAAACATCAAATAGAGAAATCACTTTTTGTGAAAAGTGTTTTCGTATATAGGCAGCAAGATAGCTTCCAAAGTTGCCTCGCTGTTGGTATTTACCTCCGGGCGAAATCGCCCATATTTCTATGTTACTACGACCATCCAGGAAAAGATTAAATCCAATTAAGCTACCATCTTTTAGCAAAACTTCTGTCACTTCAGCCGAATAGTTAGCACCATCAAGTGCGAGAGCTGTCATCACTAAATCTTCGTTACCTTCCCCAGGATGGAGGTGCATATATACCTTGATTAGAGAATCCTGAAGTGTCGGACGTAAGTCAATGCCGATGGTGTTAGTTTCGATTTGGCTAGAGTTAATGTATAGGGATGAAAACTGATCGAGCAAGTTCCGATTAATTTGAACGCCCACTCTGCTTTCAACTTTGTCTAAAAATTTTGAAGCATCGACCAGCGATCGGGGCCAAGTTTCTTCATAGGTAGCAACTTGAAAGTCGCTTGCAAATAAGCGATCTCCTTCAACATGGCAAGTGGGTTCAATACCACAGTAGCCTTCAATTTCAAGAACAGCTTCTTCAAAAAGAGGTAGAGGAAAGCAAGGCTCTACATCAAAAGCATCCAGATGAGTTCGTATGAAACGGAGTCGCTGCTCTCGTAGATAATTATGTGAAAATCCAGAAGTTATCGTCATAATTGTATTTGCTTATGAAAGAGCTTGTAAATATCTAAAGTGGATAATCAATACTCATTGAGAGTGGGTTTTGGGTCTATATTAATCTCAAATTCCTCTGATTCACAAAATCGTTCATGTGATAATACATTTTTACCCTCTGAATAGAATCGGCATAAAAATCAGATTCAGGAATCCCGATATACAAATCGTGAAAGACTCGGTTTCGATAGTGAGCGTGGACTTGCTTAACCATTTGATTTCCCAGATAATCAACGGCACTGTTGGGAGATTTAAAATTATTGAAATATAGAATATCACTATCGTTATCCTTGCTAATCCCAATTTGAACGCTTCTACTCTCATCAAGGAGAGGTAGTGCTTTTGCAGGTAGTCTGGAAGTTAAATAGGCTTGAACATCCGCTCGCTGGAGATCGGCGGGGAAAAACGTGGGATAGACTTCTACCGCAGCTCGATTGTCCAAGAAAAAGTCAAACCCTACTAATAACGTCCCATTAACTATTAATTTCTGCCAATCACGCCGTTCGCCGCAAAGTGCTATGGCAATTGCGATCTTTTCTGGATAGTCCCTGATGCTAAAATACAACTTGATCCGTGAATGTCTGAGTTCTGGGCGAACGTCAACACCAACAGTTACCATATCTACTTTAGAAGGGTCTAAACCTGTAGCTAAAAACTGCTGAAGTAAACTCCGATTAATCTGAAGTTCTGGACGTTCTTCTATGCGATGGGAGAAAGATAGAAAATCCTCAATATCGATCAATTTCATTGCTGGATCAGAGACAAAAACTTCAGAGAGATAAGCAAAACGAGAGGGATAACAACGTTCTTTTTCGATATTGCAGCAACAGGCAATCGTCCCTCCTTTACCTTTCCTTGGTTTTCTAATGAATTCTTCAAACAAATTTAATGGATAAGAATTTTCAATCTCAAAAATTTGCTTGTGTTCTTCAATATAGCGTAAATTTTCTTCATGGCGATTCCGAGCAGGACTGGAGCTAACGCCAGCAGGTTGAATTCGATTTTGAGTTTTAGCTCTGGCAGGTTTTACCGCTTTAATTTCTCCAAAAAATAGAGGCGAATTAGGGTGGAGCAAGTTTTCACAAATCAGACGAAAAGCCAGGGCTGGCATTGTCATCGCCTGGTTTTCGTCATATTCAATGGACTGGAATCCCGCCTGCTCTACAAATTCAACCGTTTTCTTAATGGTAATCACATGACTGCCATACATTTCTTGCTGCTTGGCTTCATCAAGCGATTGTTGCTCGAGCGCAGAGAGCGGAGGCTCTTTGACAAAAAGACCTGTGATATATAGGGTTCCTCCCGGACGCAGCACCCGCTTGGCTTCAGCTAGGACTTGGGACACCTGATTAGAATACTTGATGCTGTCGTTGAAAAAGACCACATCAAAGACTTCGTTAGGAAAGGGTGGTGCATGAAAATCCCCCACTTGCACCCGTACCCGATCGACCAAGTTAGTTTGGGCAATCCTAATTTGGGCTTCTGCCGCTTCCACGTCAGAAATCGTTATTCCCTCAATCCGCGTCCCAGGAAAAGACTGGGCAATATGAATCGCCGGAATTCCGGCGCCACAACCCGCATCAAAGATATAGTTTCCAGGTTGTATCCCCATACGAGCCGCTAGATCAAGATTATGGGATCTAGCGACCGGATCGGGAACCATTCGACTAAAGTTAATGGAATTTTTGTTATAAAAAGCACGAACTTTTTCGACTTCAGATGTTGGGCTGGACTGAGTAGGAACACTAGGACTGATAGAATTATTTTGCATAATATTTTGAGGGTGATAGGGGTTAGCGAAACAAGTATTAGGCTAACAATCTTTTTTCTAAAAAAAGACGAGGTAAAGATAAGGAAGACAAGACTTGATAAAATGTCTGCTATCCCAGCATCCTTATCCTCGTCTTTCTACTAAAGCCTAGCGACCTTTCCTGTTCAAATTTATGACAGTAAACTGCCATATTCCCCAAGGTGGACTAGGCTGAATATTTGATTGGCTAGCTATTGCCAATTCAGGTGATTTAGGCATCACCATCATCGTAGGAACAGCAAGGCACGAAAGAGGCATCTGCCCCATCGTAGGAACAGCAAGGCACGAAAGAGGCATCTGCCCCATCATAGGAACAGCAAGGCACGAAAGAGGCATCTACACCGGCACCACCGAGAGCTTCCTCGGAGAGTTCAGCCAAGTGGCTGGGGAGTTTACCACTGATGCCACGGATGACGGGTTTGCCTTGGTTGGGCAGGAGGTTTTTCTTGTCCATTGGAGTAATCCTCATTTTGTTTGTTGACCCGTTGAGGTGGGTCAGTCCTCTTCTTCATTGAGAAGAAGCCTAGTGGGGCGATATTTGTGATGTAGTGAAAGCAAGTCGCCCCTAAACTTTAAAAAACTTAAAATGGCATCGGTGTCGGGTTCATCTGTCCCTCCGTGAGCGGTTCCGCTAACCATCCCAACTTCACCGGCACATCGTAGAGCCGACCGGCCCCAAACCGCGACCAGAAATGCCGCATCCCTGGCACAATTACCTTAACCACATTCAAACCAATGTCCGGTCGGGTTTGATCCACCACCAAGGTTTCTAAACCCGCTTGCTTGGCAATCTCCACACAGGTATTCACCTCCGCGTAAATATCATCTCCCCACAGCTTGGGATAGTCCTGAGCCGTCTTGAGGGGTTGGGTGGCATCAGGAAGCAAATAGGGATGATCCGCCAATTTCGCATTCACTAACCAATCCTTTGCATCGCTTTTCAGGTTCTCGTCTGGCACTTTATCCAGTTCCAAGCCTATTTGACTCACTTCGGTGAGGGTTCGGATAATGGCAACAGTTGGGTCAAGGTGCGCCCCAAAGCCTAGAATCAGGCGTTCCGAGCTTCCCGTTTTCCGATTCGACACCCCCACAAAAGCGGGAATGCCTAAATCTGCGGTCAAATCCAGCACCCACAAATCCCGATCGTTTTCCCGATAGAACTGCTGCAACTGCACAAAATACGGCTCATCAAAGCTGCTCAAGTCCACTGCCGGACGGCTGAGACGGTTGTACCACCACAACCCGACGCTATCACGCTCTACCAATTCCAGAAACCCTTGTAGGATGGCTTCTTCTAGGGTGTTCCCAGCAGCATTACCGTTGGAATCACCTCTGGCGAAGCGGTGTTCTGGGGGCAAGGGATAATGGTAGTAGCACATTGCGGTAGGCAGATACTTATGGGTCTGCTCTGTTAACGACCATACGGGCGTCCATTCAATGGCTTGACTGGCATCAAATCGCTGGGGAATCCAATCGTGAGCTACTGTTGCCTGCTCGTTGAGGGCTTCCCGGTTAGCATACTGGGTGTCGCTAAAGCACAAACATTGCTCTGGATGAATCGCCAAGTCTCCCAGTTCCGCCAGGGTTGCCCGTTTGCGGGGTTCATCCCCCTGAAAGATCCCCGAATAGCGTTCCACTGCCTCACAAAAACCACTCGCCTTGGATTGGCTATCGGTTTTGCCTTTACCAGAACTCTTGTGTTTCAGGGTGTTGCGTAAACCCCGCAAGGTAGTAGCAGCACCGAAGCTATGCCCCGCCCGATAGGTATGTACCAAGGGATTCGCGGGGTCAGTGATCCGCACCAGTTCCGTCACCACTCCGGTTATCGGGCTGATTAAGTGCTGGTATTTCTGCACCGTCTGTTCTGGTGTTGTGGCGCGGTGGCCCCCATCCTGGGTGAACAGCTTGCGACGGGATTCTAGCTTCAGGGGTTCAAAGCCTCGCCGCTGCAAAATTTGCGGTTCGCCACAGCTAGGACATTGGGGTCGTCGGACGAGAACATGACTTTTCAAGTCGATAACTGTGTGATTAAAGGTGATAATCTTGCCGTCCAGAGTGGGAAAGAACACTGTTCCCGGTGCAGTGGCATTGACGTATTGCTTGACAATGCACTTGGCAATCTCCGTGGCGGCAAACTGTAGCCCGGTTTGCAAGGTGGAAGGTAAGGTTGCCTTGGCGGTGGGCAAGCAGCCGATCGCAGAACCGTTCTGACCATTGCGTTGCTGCTGGGCTTGCTTTTGCCGCAAAACTGACGATTCAACTTCCCGGTTGCCCCGGAGGGGATGGGCTAGACAGCCCCAACATCCGGTCTTACCCGGAACAAACACCGGCCCTAGCCACAGGACACTGCCTACAGGCTTAACCAGCAGCCAAGTTTGTTGGCGCTCTAGTGCCTGTTTATTAATCTTGGTGAGTTCCGGCTGCAAATAGTCATCGGTCAACACCACGTTCAGTGCTGTTGCAGAATCCTCTGCTGTGGGAGACTGCACGGAAATGCCAATGTCTTGCAGGGCTGTGGTTAGGGCGGCTACTGTCACTTCACTGATATTTTCGCCCACCGTTGTTAGGGTGACGGGTTGCCTTAAAGCTGCCGCCGCAACGGGGGGTGCAATCCCTAACTCGCTCCAAAATGCCGCCACTTCCGGGGAAAGTTCTGGGGCAGCCTCGGTGAGGTAGCCCTTTTCCGTCAGACGCTCCAGTACATAGTCGATGTATTCTTCTGGCACTTCCCCATCCAGCTTTTCCACAATCTGCTCGCGATTGTGTTGCCCATCCAAGAGGGGCAAAATCTGGCAGTACAGTTGTCCGGTGAGGGCATAGTTAGCCTGTTCGCCCAGGAGATACACTTGCTTGGGTTCGATTACCTCGACATGAAAGTGGGGCTTAATTTGCAGTAGTGGAGTGGATGGCATAGAGCAAAAAGTCAGTGATTAAGTAGACAAATCAATTAATACAAGCTAGGAGTTATGCCCAGATGCGGCCTCGTCGGAAGGATTTGGGCTGATCTTCCTGCGCTTTGGCGTGTTGTCTCACGTATTCCCACCAGTAAGAATAATCTTGCAGCCCGGTCTGGGAAGTGGGTACATAAGACTTTTTCGGTTCGGGAGTAGAGGTGACTTCGGTGGTGGAGACTTCTGAGGCTCTTTCTGTTGTTTTCTTCTTAGCCATAGTTTCAGTTTCCTTTTTCGGTTGTTTGAGGTGGTAAGTTGGGTTTCGTTGGGTTTCGTTCCTCAACCCAACCTACATTATTCGTTGGGTTTCGTTGGGTTTCGTTCCTCAACCCAACCTACATTAATAGAATCGTCCCATGCCCCCAAAGCCACCCCAACCCTGACTGGCTGCACTCGCACTGACACTCGAGTGCATTACTTGGTTGAAACTACGGTTGGCAAAGGCTGGCGGATCGTTATAGTTGGCGGCATGGAGCAAATCCATCCGAATATGCACCAGATCCTCGATCCGACCATTTTCTAGATCCACGCATAGGGCGGGCTGGATAAAATGGGGACGTTTGACAGGAGGAGACAATATAGGTAGTCGCATGGTTTAAGATTCTCCGCTATAGAAACCGGGTTTCTATGACAATTTTGCTGGGATTACAGAGATTTTCTAAAGAAACCCGGTTTTTGTAGATTTCTCACATTGGGATGTTCGAGTGAGAGTGCAATAGTCAACTCCACTCTCACTAAGCCAGTACAACTCCTTAGTAAGGAGAAGACCAAGAACGAACTTCGCCGAGAGTGACAGGAATTAGGTCACTTACATCAATTGTAAAGCGGAAAATTTTCTTGGCTCGACGGCTGTTTTCTGGATCGAAGAACTTCAGCTTCACATCCCAACAGTCGCTATCTATCCGACAGAAGGGACTTTTTTCAACCGTAATGCTGTCGAGTTCCATGCCAACGGCTACTGCTTGGCTGAAGGTTTGGGCAGCTTGGAAAGCGTTGGTGACGGCAAAGTTGAGGGCGCGGTCTTGGGAAGTGGTTCCCAGGTTGCGTAGATCGTAGTAAATCCGGTTGAGGAAACCATCCAAAGTCTTGCGAATCCGGTCTTCGTCGGCAGTTCCGTCTTCCGCTTGCACTGCTTCCATCGCCGCACTCACCAAGCTGTTGACCTTCCAGCCGTAAATGCCTCGGGTTCCCAGGGGTTCAATCACCGGAACGATTTGACCGGAGAATAGCTTGACCTTTTTCCCAGTTAAAACACCAGGGATGCTGACCCGCTCAACGTATTCAGCATCGCTCTCAGGCTGGATTTGACCGCCGAGTAGTTCGTGGAGGGCGCGGTAAGCATCGGCGGCGAATGGGCCGGTGGGCGCGATCGCATAGACTGGAGTCAGTTCAATGTTGAGTGTCCAGATGAGCGATCGCGATTCAGAGATATCGTTTGCCAAGTAATCCACCATCTGGCGGGCATCGTAGGGGTTCGCTGGCACCATCGTCCCGGCAAACTCAAACGGAGGCATCAATTGCTTAAAAGAGTCCCGACGGGCTTCAGTCCCGAAGTCATAACCTAGAGTTCCTAAAGCATAGACAATTTGACCGAGATCGGCAATTTGACTAGGGGCTTCGCTGGCGGTGACAGAATTAGCAGTAATGTTAGACATTGGTGGCATTGCTGGTTGTTGGGGTACAGATTTAATTAGATCTTGCAAGTTAGGGAGATTATTACTCGGTCTGGCTGCTGATGCAGGCTGTGTTTGTCCAGCCGCTGTATTCAAAAGCCCGTGCGGTCTTGGGGTTTCCCCAAGTAGAGCAACTGGCGTACCGCCACCACAACCGCATCCTGCGGCTTCTACTTCTGATGATGCATCAACGGATGCCATTGATGCAATTTCCTCTGGCATATTTCCTCCTGTTAGTAATGTGACAGATCCAGAGATGTTGAGTTTGCCTGCCAAACAGCGAACGGTCTCCGCAGGCAAGTCAAGGTTACAGGGCAAAGCACTCTGCAATAACACTTGACGAACTTTTTGGGGGTCAGGGTTTTCCCCTCGTTCCCGTTGCAGACTCAGCAGCAACGCCGCCACCCCGGAAACAATGGGTGTGGCCAAGCTTGTCCCGCTGAGGGTCTGGGTTCCCCCACCGGGTTTTGCCCCCAGAATGTCTTTCCCAAGGGCAAGGATGCCTTGGGTTTGATAGGCTTCGCCCCAGTTGCTGAAGTCTAGGGGTTTGCCATTGGCATCCATCGCGCCCACTGCGAGGACAGCGGGCAGGGCAGCCGGAACGTGCAGACATTCGCACCCATTGTTACCAGCGGCAGCGACGAGTAAAACATTTTTCCGCGCACATAATCGCACCGCATTCTCCAGCCACCCGTCCGCTTCCCCAAAGTCAGTGAGTTCACCACCGCTGAGATTGATGATGTGGGCTCCAGCATTCACCGCCTGCTCGATGGCTCGGGCGAGGTCTAACTGCGACACACCTCGGCGATCGTCTGAAAATACGGGAACAATGACCCCTTTGCATTTCGGGGCAATTCCCGGCACCGAACTCCCTGGCTGACCAAAGATAATGCTGGAAACATGGGTGCCGTGGGCTGACATATTCCCATCAGGTCGAGCTTCCCCTTTCACCAAGGACGGCAAGCGGGTCAGGTCTGCGCCCTCAAAGCAAGGATGATCTCGATCCACTGGGCCATCCAAGACCGCAATGCAAATATTCTTATCTCCTTGAGTCATCGCCATCAGTTCTGGCAATGCCGGTATCCCAAAAATCGCAGACATAAGTTAGTCTTGTTGCCCCATAAAAACACAAAGAAACACAAACTAAATCGTTATCGTTTACGATCCTATTTATTCATAGCTTTATCATCGAAAATATGGCTCAATTAACTTGAGTTTTTCAGATAATAATTCGTAATTATTTTATTTTATCACAAAACATCACTATTAATCTCTATCTCATGGAGATGAAGACTATAGATAATTTCTCAATTCAATCATTTGGTATATTGAAAGAAAATTATTAGATCCTAACTATTGGTTTATATCTAATAATCCCCATACCCCGCATTCGCGGGGGCAGGCTTGTTCTCTCGATCGATTATTTTTAACGCATTTAGAACCAACCCCAATTGATAATATCCTCTGGGTTTCGTTTTATTATTTAGCGTTAACCTTATTCAGTTGAAGTTCCCTTTTGTTTCTGAGGACATAGTAGTCGAATGCCTATTGTTTGGCAATAGCCTGACTAAGCTTTGTAATTTTTCTTTACATTTCATTCATTTATTTATCTATCTATCTATTTATCAATATTTTTTTGAACGATCTATCCTGCTAGTGAAAATCCATAAATATTAAGAAATTGTAAAAAAACCAGTATGGAGATGAATGGTTTTCAATTTTATAAAAAAACTAGGTCAGTATTTTTACTGACCTAGTTTGGGGAAACAAGGAACATAATCTGTTGAATTAAAAATCAACTATGTTTGAATTTTGAACTGGGCTGCATTTACCGATTGATTGGCAGCGTTTTACTGTAAAACAGTTTTAGAAACAATGCGGGTTTTCTTGCGATCGCCTTCGGAAAGTTCTTTGCCTTCTTGTAACTGAGTGGCACTGCCTTGTAAGACTGTTGCTGCCCCGCGATCGCCCATTTGCAGAGCAGTTTTGGCCGCAGTTTGTAACATCGTGGCAGCACCAAGGCGATCGCCTTGTTGTAATTTTTGTTCGGCAATTTGCGTTTGGCGATACTTAGCCAAAGCTAAAATATGTTGTTGGACTTCCTCATTCGGATTTGGTCGATAACTAGCCAGCACATTAGCATCCACTAAAACCGGATCGGATAATAAACCTTTTTCTCCGGTTGCCGGGTTATCATAACGGACTCGCAATTGCGCGATCGCCTGTCTGCCTTCAGGCAATTGACCAATATATAAATTAGTTAAAATCACCCGTTGACGTTCGATCATTAAATCCCCTAAACGGACAGAAAATTCCCCATCTTTTTCTGGGTTAATCGGCAGTTCAATGGTTTCTGGGGCAACTTGGGCAATGGGTTTCAGTTCCGCTAAACGAACTTTTGGCATTAACTTAAATAACAAATAGGCATTGGTCAAAGTGACAGATTGGATCCGAGTAAAAATCTCATCAAACACCTCGATCGCTCGATCGGGACGCTCAATATAGCTCAGAGTCCCACCGGCAGCATCGGCAATTTTTTCCATCACATCTTGGTTCCAATGATCGCCAAAACCCAGGGCATTGAGGGTAAAGTTATGGTCAGCAGCGGACACAGCCAATTTCACACAGCGATCGTTACTACCATGTTCATTTTCCCCATCAGTCAAGATAAAAGCCTGGGATACCGTATCTTTTGCCCCTTTGCGTAGTTCCTCTATGCCCAGTTTTATGCCTTCATCAATCGCGGTGCCCCCATCCGCTTTCAGGGCTTGAATCCGTTTTTTCATGGACTGGAGAAACCCGGTTTCTTCAAGAAACCGGTTTTCTATCGCTTGATTGGGGATAATCACTTTGGCTCGATGATCGAAAGCCACTACGGAAATGCGATCGCCCGGTTTGAGGCGATGCATCAAGCGTTCCGCTGCTGCTTTCACCGTTTCCAGGGGTTTTCCGTTCATCGAACCACTATGGTCAAGAATTAAACAGAGATTTATGGGCACCGAACTGGATCCGGAAGCATGGGCGATCGCAGAAATAGCGGCAATAGAAGTACACAGTTGACGTTGGTTATTAATTTGACCAGCATCAAGGTTGGCATCATTTAAAGCAGACTGTAAATCAACTTTCATCTAGATAGCCTCTTGGAGTAAAAAAAATCACAGGGGTCATGGTTCCATTCTATCGATCGCCCCAAAAACAGAGGCGATCGACTAATTAACGCTGATTAACGCTGATTAACACGCTACTATAAATAAGAATATCGCCATGATTTCCAAGCACAACAGGATATGAACTCACCCATTCAGGCAGTTCAAGCTCCCTATCGAGGAGACGCTTACTATCGGACACCCCCCCCAGACCTACCCTCCCTTTTATTAAAAGAGCGGATTGTCTATCTGGGTTTGCCCTTAGTGCCTGCCGTTACGCAACTGATTATCGCGGAACTGCTCTACTTGCAGTACGAAGATCCCGAAAAACCGATCAACGTCTACATCAACTCCACTGGCACCTCCAGCTATAGTGGTGAACCCGTTGGCTTTGAAACGGAAGCCTTTGCCATTTGTGACACCATGAGATACATCAAGCCTCCGGTTCACACCATCTGCATTGGTTCCGCAATGGGAATGGCCGCAATGCTGCTCTCTGCGGGAACCAAAGGCTGCCGTGCTAGTTTGCCCAATGCCACCATTGTCCTGCACCAGCCCAGAAGCTACACCAGAGGTCAAGCCACTGACATCCAAATTCGGGCGAAAGAAGTTCTGGCGAATAAACAAACCATGATTTCTATTCTCAGTCGGAATACAGGTCAACCGCCGGAAAAAATTGTCAAAGATATGGATCGGATGTTTTATTTGACCCCACAAATGGCGGTCGAATATGGACTAATCGATCGCGTCTTTGAGAGCAAAAAAGAATTACCCCACCCAATTCCAGCCGGTGTCAAGTAGGGGCGAACGGCTGGAAAGCCCCTACTTAGACCAATTTGAGAACCCAAAACTCTCTTTCCCGAGAGATATCGCTGATTGCTGCCCTCAAAAGAATTGAAAACGGAGAATTAACTTATGCCAATTGGTGTCCCTAAAGTTCCTTACCGGATGCCCGGGTCTACTTATACTGATTGGATTTCTATTTACAGTCGCCTCGCTAGAGAGAGAATCATTTTCATTGGCGAACAAATTGATGATGAATTGGCCAATGAAGTCATCGCTATCTTGCTGTATCTTGATTCTGAAGATGCAGGCAAAGATATTATTCTCTATATCAACTCCCCTGGGGGTTCTGTCACTTCCGGCATGGCGATTTATGACACCATGCAGCACATTAAATCCGATGTGGTGACGATTTGTGTGGGCTTGGCGGCTTCAATGGGATCTTTCCTGCTGGCAGCGGGTGCCAAAGGCAAGCGTTTAGCTTTACCCAACTCTCGGATTATGATTCACCAACCTTCTGGTGGCACCCGAGGACAAGCGACGGATATTGAGATTGAAGCCAGAGAAATTATTCGGATTCGTCAGCAACTCAATCAAATTTATGCGGATCGCACGGGTCAGCCTCTGCAAAAGATTGAGAAAGATATGGATCGCGACTTTTTCATGTCTGCGGCAGAAGCCAAAGAATATGGGTTGATCGATCGCGTCATTGAAGAACGTGCTGATTAATCCCTAACCTCCAGGGCGGGGGGTGTGGGTCGGTGTGGGGTGTAGGGTGTGGGGTGTAGGGTGTGGGGGAAGAGGATGCATAGGATGCATAGGATGCATAGGATGCATAGGATGCATAGGAAAATTCTCTATTCTCTTTTCTCTATTCTCTTTTCTCTCTTCCCCCCACACCCCATACCGATGGCGGCCCTACACCCTACACCCTACACCCTACACCCTACACCCTACACCCCTGCCGATGGCGGGCCCCTATTTCTACGCAGCATTACTATATCCGGGCGGCTTTTTTTTTGAGCAAACAATGAATATTGGAGATTGTTATCAAATTTTAGGATTAAGCTCAAATGCCACGATCGCCGAGGTTAAAAATTCTTACCGTCGGTTGGCAAGGCAGTATCATCCTGATGTGAATCCGGGAAATTCCCGATCGCAAGAACAGTTTATTCAGATTAATCAAGCCTATCAGAATCTAATTCACTGGTTGGCGCAAAATAGTCAGCAAATTGCGGGGATTCCTGCCCCACAGTCAGCGGAAAATTCCCCAACAGAAACCCGCCAAAAAGCGGCTCAACCGGCGGCGTCAAATCCTACCCCCGAAGTAGGGGCGATTCACGAATCGCCCCTACAATTTCAACATCATCCGAATTTGTCGGAATTTGACAAATTGCTCAAGCAACGGGCTTATGTGCAATTACAACAATTATTAAAATATCAACGGTTTGCCCGGGCGATCGCCTTGGTTGAAGGCTTAGTTCAACGCATTCCTCAAGATACGGAAGTGAGGCAATGGCAGGCGATTACTTATCAACGTATGGGCAGATATTTAATCGATATGGGTGACTTTGAGAAAGCACAAATTTATCTCAAAAAAGCTATCAAAACCGATCCGTTAAATCGTTCTCTGTTGTCTGAAATTCAAAAAGAATTCTGGCGTTTACAAACTTTAGTGCCTTCATAGTCATCAACTTAACGATTTAAATGGTATTAATATTGTTTTTAATTAATTTTTGATATTATTTTTTATGATTCAGCTTAAAACTATTTTCAACTATCAAGAAAATAAAGCAAAAAAATCCACAGGCGATCGCCGTGGATTTTAAATATTTTTTATGGAAAATGACTGATAACTTAATTAATAGCTACTGACTAAATATTTGTGATTTTCAATCGCAGAAATTCTCGACTCTTGTAGTAAATAACCGTAATTTAATGCCTGCTGCAAATCAATCAGCGCATCGATGTCGTCTAACTGACAACTCTGGTATAGTTGCCGAATGTTGAATTCTGCCTCGGCAGATAAATAATCACTCTGAAAAGCCTGTTGGACAACCTTGCGAATCATAGTTAACAATAAATTGCTTTGTTTCTTTCCTCTCTAGATTAATTGTCCCCCGGTTGGCGGGAAATAGCAGTGATGAAGGTTGGGCAAGGTTGGTGAAATTTAGCATAAGTTTGAGCGATCGCGTTCCTAAGTGGGTTGTGATCTACTTCACAATCCAGTTGACCAGAAAATCCCATTTGCAGACATAGATCCCGACGATCCCCCGATGTCAAGAATGCGGTGAATCAAGGCATCACCACGGCCTTTAAACATTTTACCGAAGCTGGGCAATTTGAGGGTCGGAACCCCAGTCCCTTCTTTGATACAGCATTTTACTTGGGTCGCAATCCCGATGTGGCGGCGGCAGTGCAAAACCGACAGTTATCGGCGATCGAGCATTTCATTAAATTTGGTCAGACTGAGGGGCGGATTCCCCGGGCCTAGCACGAAAGGCCATTACCAGTATGAACGAATTAACCAGTCTGCGGATTTAAAGCAAATTGGTTATTGGTTATTAGTTAGTGGTTATTGGGGACGAATAACCACTAACTAATAACTGATAACAAAGAACCAACAACTTCATTTCCTGGGTGGCTAATCATCGATGATTACAACAATCCATCCATTTCTAACTCTTCAATCACTTGTAAGCCACGGGGATCTCCTACCCGCAACAAGGAAGACTTGGCATCTTCGCGAACTCCCATATCGGTATCTTCTTCCAAGGCTTCAATCAGAGAATCAATGGCACCCGCATAGACCACATTTGAGGGGAGTTCCCGACAAAGCTGTCCGATCGCCCAAGCACAGTTACTTCGCACGGCGGCAATGGGGTCTCTGAGTAATGCTTGAATTAACGGAGGAATGGCGGCCACCACCGCATCATAGCCCAGGGAGCCAAGTTGTCCCAGGGAACTGGCAGCCCAAAGGCGAACGGCGGAAATATCAGTTTTTAAGGCATCCAAAAGGGGATTGAGGGCGCGGCGATCGCGACAGTTACCCAAAGCCCAAACCACTCCTTTACGCACATAGCCATTCCAATCTTGATTCAGCCGTTCAATTAAAGATTCCACCGCATCAGCACTGGGATTTCGGCCCAAGGCATAAGCAGCACTCACCCGAATTAAGGGGCAAGGTTCTTTTAAGAGATTAATTAAATGGGGAATCGCTCGTTCATCTTGAATTTCACAGAATGCTCGTGCGGCGATCGTGCGTTGTTGGGGATCTGGTGATGTTAACAATGGCAACATTTCCTCTGGATCTGGCTTAACCTCTGTTGACGGGTCAATCAGATCCAGAGGACTTTCAATTTCAGAAGCATTCATCTCTACGCCACTTGCTCTACTTGGGGAGACCCCAAGACCGCAGTGGCTTGTGTTTAGATCGTCATCATACATATTTCTGTTACATCCCGAACCCTTGATTTTTCCGTCAACGAACCTGATGAACTGTTGATTAATCTGCACATAATCGGCAAATTCTTATATATTTTATCAGATTTGATCCAGTGTTCTATGACCGAGATAAGTAGGTGAACATAATTAATTGCACTTTTTGTTACCCACCGTAAATCCTTGGATTCCCGCCTGTAGGAAGGAGAGAGAATAGAGAAGAGAGAGTAGAGAATATATTTCCTCTTTCCTATGCATCCTCTTTCCTCTTTCCTCTGATGGGGTCTGTGGTGCATTTATTTCTGCCCACCTACTTATGAATGTGCCATACAGATATATTGTCAACCAGGAATCTGGCTCACTCATGGTGAAGAGGCGCGACTTAATATGAGTTAGTCGGTTCGATAATCAGGCAGAATCGCACCTCTCAGGTCGGATCCATCCAAACAAGTCCGGGTTAAGTTGGCGCCCCGCAGATCCGCTCCGACTAGATTCGCTTGTTTCAAATTAGCGTCTGTCAGGTTGGCTTCTCGCAGGGTAGTCCGACTTAAATCCGCCCAACTGAGATTAGCGCCTGTCAGATCCACTTGATTTAAATTAACCCCACTGAGATTTGCCCGACTGAGGTTAGCTGAGGTTAGGTTCACCCCCGGACAAATAGCGTAAGCGCCGGCTGAATTTGGATCGAATCCTTCGGGAAACTGGGTCTGTGAATCCCAAAGGGCTGCCGTGAGATCCGCATCGGTTAAATTACACTGACTCAGATCGGCACTTCTTAAATCAGCGTGGGCTAGGTAAGATCCACTCAGATTACAGTAAGTAAGTTTCGTCCAGCGAAAATCCACTCCCATGAGAAATGCGTTGCTCAAATCGCTGTCGGGGCTAATAAAATAAGCTCTCATCACCTTGGGATCAAAGCCTTCAGGAAATTGGGTCTGCATATTGTACAGAGACTGGGAAATATCTGTGCCGCCCATATCCGCCCATCGTAGGTCGGCGCCGCGTAGGTCGGCGCATTTGAGGTAGGAACCCCGCAGGTCAGCCCCTTTGAGATCGGCGCCGCGAAAATCTACTCTTCTTAGGTAGGCAACACTCAAATTTGTGGCGGTGAAGTTGCTATCCCGGAGAATTGCGCCGGTGAGGTTGACGCCACTGATATGAAGTTGGCTAAAGTTTTGTTTGAGAAAAACCCTTTCTCCACTGGCATATCGGGTCAATAGATCATTAAGTTCCATGAATTTTTCATCCCAGAAAAGCGCTGAAGAAAATCATACTAGGACATTGGTGCAGTCATTCCAGAAACTTAATTTTTTTCATCATTATTTTTTGGATCATTTTTTTCATTATTTTTTGGATCATTTTTTTCATCAGTCCATTAGGGGCAATCGATCGATTGCCCCTAGTAGATGTCCGGGAATCAATTTCCCTGCGGTGGTGAGGAATGATGGGTTATTAGTCTGTTAACTGTTAAAAGCGATCGCCTAGTTGGATGTGAAAAGAAAAATCACCATCATCATTTATGCCCACTTCGCCTCTGACTTGGCCAAAAGTCGTCAGTAAACGGACGCCCACGCCGCCACCAAAACCATTACCCGGTTTCCCCCTTACCTCTGCGGGCTGACCAATCACGTCATCTCCCGATCCAAAATCGGTGCCATAGTCGAAAAAGAAGGTGCCACCCAAGCGAGAAACAAAAGGCCATTCCAGGTCATCGGCGATTAAAAAGCGATATTCAACCGCTGTGGTGATAAATCGACGACCACTGCCCACTTCGGCACCACCATAGCCCCGCACTGAGTCACCGCCGCCAATTTCAAATGCTTGATACGGGGGTGCATCCCCAAAAATGTTACCGCCTTGGACACCAAAAGCGATCGTGCTGGAGCCGATAGGAATAAATTGACTGTAACTGCCCACCACGCGAGTCATGCTAATTTCGCTATCTCCCAACGGGATGGACTGTTCCCCACTGAGTTGAAATCGATAGCCCTCCGTCGGCCAGTTGCGATCGTTGCGACGATCTTGAAATAGCCCCGCCCCCACCGTAAGTAAATTATCAATTCCTTGATTACTCACGGTGACTCTATTGCCAAGTTGATCGCGAGAAAACACTTGATCGGTCAGACCAGCATTACGAATGGCCACCCGCTGATAATTAGCCCCAAAACTCAAGATCAGACCATCACTGGTCAAAGGTTGGAAAAATTCCACCCCTCCACCGAGGCGATCGACCCAAGGGATATGGTCATGGATCAGATTGACTTCTGGGGATCCATTCAAAAAATTGTTTTCTGGATTTCGGCTATTAAACACTTTAACTTGATAGCCAAAATCATACTCTGGACCATAGTCTGAATCATTGAACCAAGGATCTGTATAACTAAAACTGGCGCCTACGGTTTTCTCTCCCCCTTCTAAGCCAACATCAATGATCCCATTATTACTGCCTAAATTAGAGACTTCTAAGTTTAACCCACCATAAACTCCTTTTCGGCCTCCCACTCCTGCCATTGGTGTCAGCAAAACTTGGGGTTTTCCCTCTTGAAAAGCACTGCGTTGAGCCAATATTTCATCGGGTTGAAGTTGTCCCCATGTTTCCAAAATGATTGGCCTAGATGCTGATTGATATTCAACCTGTAAACCTTGAATTAACTCGGCATCTGAAAAAGTTTCTGGGGATAAAAAAACACAATTTAATTGTTGCATAAAATCACTGGCGACGGCATTTTCTATCGGTGCGTTACTCGTTATGTTACAATGGCGATCGCGCATTAAAGTTAATCGTAAAATTTGGGGATCAACTTCGGTATTCTGTGGTGATTCAATCCCAGTAAAAGAAGTCTCGTTGACCAATAACTGGGGATTTATAGGCAATGAATATGTAGTTTCTGTAGTCCTTAGTTGAGCATAAGTTGAGGTGGATAAACCCAAGGTCATGCATATCGCTGCCAAATTGATGCTTGTTATGCGGTAAATTGGGTAATTTAAGGTGAAGATTATTTTCATATTGACATTTTTGGGGTTTAGCATAAAATATCAAACTTATTTTAGGGTAAATTAGGGGAAATTTTACCCCGAAAAGGATAACCATGTCGAGCGATATTGAACCGATTTGAGAGGTTATTATAAAGTTTAATATGTCTCAAACCCTTGATTGATTAGGATTAGAGACGAGTGAAGATTCTTGATTTTGAATCATAATCTGAGGGGACAGCTTTAGGAAACGGTGACAATTGAATTGAGGGGTAAATGACACTGCCATTGTCAGCGCGATCGCCCTCCAATCGAATGGGCGAGATTAATCTTGTTTTGCTTACTCGTGTTTATGACCATCGGGCAAAATTGTATCCGTTAAATCCGCTCCTTTGAGATTAGAATTCCAGACATTCGCCCCAGTCATATTGGCGCCCCTCAAATTGGCAGCCCCGAAATCAGCGGCAATCAAATTGGCTCCACTCAGGTCAGAACCGGTCAAATTTGCCCCAACAAAACTGCTGCCCACCAAATCAGCATTACTCAAATCGGCATAACTTAAATCCGCATTCATAAAATCCGCATTATTTAACATCGCTTGCCATAAACTAGCGCACCGCAAATTCGCATAACGACAATCTGTTTTGCCGAGTTCCGCATACATCAGATTGGCCTCTTCGAGGTTAGCATAGGATAAATTTGCCCCCGTCAGTTTACTAGCGGTTAATTTGGCGTGACTCAAATTTGCTTGACTCAGATTCGTCTTAGAAAGATTGGCGCGACCTAAGTTAGCATCCGTCAGGTTAGCCCCCATCAAATTCGCCTCACTTAAATTTGCCCGATACAAATCAGACTTAACCAGATTGACCTGACTAAAATCTCGCTTTCCTGTCTGATATTCAGTAATAATTTCTAAATTTTGCATTCTTACCGATCTCACTTATGGCTTTTGCCATCATCATTAGATTGTTTTGTTTTTAATTATACTCATTTCATTTAATTTTGAAATCAAGATCCGAGTGTCACCATAGTCCAAAGCCTTTTTCTTGTCAGTATTTTGGTGTAAATAGACTAAGTTTTTGAAAATTAATTGAATAAATTGTCATGTTTTTTGAGGGATGAAGTATTTTTTTTACATAAACAATGCGGAAAAATAAAACTTCAACATAATTGTCACTCATAAATGTAAAAAAATCAATAAAATGCAATAAAAACAGGCTTTGCTCCGGAGCAAAGCCTGCACTGATAAAAATATTTTACCCAGCAAAACTAGGAAATCATTTGAATCGCTAGTATGGCGAAATTGATGAAAATCCTGTTATATAAATAGGGTATAAATTTAACGATAACGTCTTTTCCGACGAGCGGCGCTGGCTTTGCGCTTTTTCTTTTCTTGGGGATTTTCAAAATAACGCCGACTTTTAACATCTGCCAAAATTCCCGCTTTGGAAACTTGCCGTTTAAAGCGACGCAACGCAGATTCGATTCCTTCGTTTTCGCCGACTACCACTTGGGTCATTCTTGCTCCTTTTTCTCCTTTTTGATAAAATTTAGTCAAGGTTTGGTCAAGTTACAGATAGACAGATTCCAATTGAATTGCCTACCGTGAAATTGTTGTCAATTCGGTCAACCCTACAGAAAACCTAGCGGATCTATTATCCTATCTAGACAGAAAACTCTCGCCTAAGCGGCTACCTAGGTTGCTCACTCTGCTGTAGACGATCAGTTGTAGGTTGCATCTAACCCAGAGTTGCATCTAACCCAGAGGTGACAATTCTACTGGTTATTTGCCGGTTAGTGGTTCATTCTCTGTGAACCCCTGCCAAACCGCAGGCGGCCTTTGAAGTAAAGGACAGGCAAGTGTCATAATCATTTCACTTGCTAGGGGTCTAGCAGGATAGTATGTTAGCATTCTGTGTACAGCTTAACATTTAAGCCATTGCGTATCTTAGCATAAATATTTACTTCCAGACGAAACAAAGGGAATGGCTTACGCCATTCCCTTTGGCTTTAAATACCTCCAGGTCATATCCCTGCTTGGATTTCCGCTGTTAAGGGAGCATCAAAATTTTGAAAATTTGACCCCATGATTAATTTTGCGATGTTGCGATCGCAACGCTTCATGAGCTTCGGTTCCATCCGCAACGCCGAAGCGCGATCGCCTATAAATCCATCACTCGCTTGATCCTGGGGATGTTTAAGTGGTGAAATTAGCAAAACCCCGGAACTCAGAGAGGGCAATCCCTTGGATCAGCATCAAGGCTTCGCCGGTACTATTGAGAATAATTGCCGTATCTGAAGATTCTTCAGCGGGAGTCGGTGGTTCGGTGGTCGGATCTGCCGGAATGGGATTGGGGTCAATAATCCGAATATCCTGAAAGGTTAAACCACCACTCAAGACAATCAAATCGATGCCTTGTTCAAAATCCGTGATGACATCAATTCCTCCGGCATTTTCCAAAGAAAATCGGTCTCGACCCCCTCCTCCGGTCAGCAGATCGCTACCAGCGCCGCCAACGATCGTATCATTTCCCTCTGCCCCAATGATCGTATCATTTCCCGCTCCACCGGAAAGCAAATCATTTTCACTGCCGCCATCGATCAGATCGTCACCGGCACCGGCATTGATTTGATCGGGACCAGCACCCCCGTTGAGGGTATCGTTACCGGCACCAGCGGTAATCACATCTCTGCCATCACCACCATTAACGACATTATCCCCATCACCGGCTTGGATCACATCATTGCCAGCAGCACCATCAATGGTGTCATTGCCGCCCAGAGCAACGATGACATCATCACCATTGCCCCCATTGATGACATTATCTCCATCTCCGCCATTGATCTGATCGTTGCCATCACTCCCATCGAGGGTATCATTTCCGGCTCCCCCGATTAAGATATCGTTATCGGCACCGCCATTGATCTGATCGTTGCCATCACCGCCTTCTAGGTAGTCGGCTCCATCATTTCCTTGGAGGACATCATTACCCGGCCCGCCGATCAGGGTATCGTTACCATCTCCTCCAACCAGATTATCGTTGCCCAGACCGCCGTTGAGACTATCATCCCCCTCGTTGCCCTGGAGTGCATCATCGCCAATACCGCCATTCAAGATGTCATTGCCAATGCCGCCATTGAGGACATCATTCCCTTCTGCACCATCGAGGAAATCATTTCCCTCATCGGCATTGAGGGTATCATTGCCATCGCTGCCATTGAGGATATCATTGCCCAGACCCCCCTCGATGAAGTCATCACCGAGGTCGCCATTGAGGGTATCGTTGCCATCGCCCCCGGTAATGGTATCGTTATCTTTGCCGCCGTGGATCAGATCGCTTCCCGCACCCCCATCGATGACGTCAGCCCCCTGGTTGCCGTTGAGGAAGTCATCACCATCACCGCCATTGAGAGTATCATTGCCGTCGCCACCAAAGAGTTGATCGTTCCCGAGTCCTCCTTCGAGTAAATCATCCCCATCACCTCCCGATAGGAGATCGCTACCGAGGTCGCCACTCAAAGTATCGTTGCCAACGTCACCAAATAACCGATCGTCATCTCTGCCGCCGTAAATCAGGTCATCCCCATCTTCACCGTTAATCACATCATTGCCAGCATTGCCATAGAGGGTATCATTGCCGAGACTGCCAAAAATGTTATCGTTGCCATCTAGTCCGAGGATTTGGTCGTTACCAGACCCGCCATCGAGAAAATCATTTCCCCTGTCCCCGACCAGTAGATCGTCATTTTCTTGTCCAAGGATGGTATCGTCGCCATCACCGCCAAACAGTTGATCGCTGCCTAAACCCCCTTCCAGGCGATCGCCGTCTCCTTCCCCAAATAGGCTGTCATCGCCATCTCCGCCGACCAAACTATCGGCATTGTCCCCGCCAAACAGTTGGTCATTGCCATCTACTCCTAAGAGGGTGTCCTCTTCTGTGCCGCCAAAAAGAAGATCGTCACCCAGGTCGCCGGATAAGAAATCAAGTCCACCGCCGCCGAAGAGCCAGTCATTATCTCTACCACCAAATAGTTGGTCGATACCATCTTCTCCGAATAAAGTATCGTTGCCTCGGTTGCCGAAGATCGCATCATTATCATTACTGCCGAGGATGGAGTCATCGCCATCATTGCCAAAGATGCTGTCAGCCGCTAGACCGCCAAGGATCGAGTCGCTGCCACTACCGCCTTGGATCACACTGGCAATATTGGGGGCGGCGATCGCGGTTGTAGGAGTTGGCGTCCGATCGGCCAGCATTAATGTCCAATAATGTTGGGCATTAAAATTTCCGGTGTCATTTTCCAGGAAAAAATAGCCGACGCCAATCCCTTGGACGGATCT
Organism: Planktothricoides raciborskii GIHE-MW2; assembly: GCF_040564635.1. NCBI lineage: Bacteria > Bacillati > Cyanobacteriota > Cyanophyceae > Oscillatoriales > Oscillatoriaceae > Planktothricoides > Planktothricoides raciborskii. Next base: position 5,344,922 of record NZ_CP159837.1, on the reverse strand, counting down.
ATCAAACAGATTAGCCCGTTCGCCCGGGTCGTTCAGCCAACGTTGGACTACGGATTCAGGAGTCGGTTGACTGGCAGCAATGTTTTGTTTAAAGGTAGAAAAAATATAACCGACTTCCCTGAGACGGCTGTCTGGGGTGGAGCCATTGGAGCCACTTTGACCAAAAAAGTCATTTTCGGCCATGTCCTGACTATGTTTTTGGGCGACTTGATTGAGTTGAGAATCTAAGGCTAAGGGGGCTAAATTTTCCTTAGCACGTTCTACGTTGATTAGTGCGATCGTTTGAGAGACGAATTCTGCGTTAGTAGTCATGCTAAATTGCCGTTGAAAATTAATGCGGATTGCTACTTAGTAGGATTGGTACTTAGATCGTGATGCTGCGATCGCTGGTTCAAATGTCGGAAATCAGATCAGCGATCGAGGCAACGGATCACAATAATAAAATAACAATTTTTTTTACGGGTCAGTAAATTAACAGGGTCATGCCCCAGCATCCGCTTGATTGAAACTTGTTTAATTCTAATGTGGTGATTAACTTGTGATTAACTGTCGAAAAAAAAATGGGTGAAGTTTACCCCCACCCATCAACGGCAATTTCTGAGAGATATTTTTCTCCTATCTCAGCCAGATCGAGAGTTAATTATCGACCCGGAGGAAGTGCGACGGTTTGACGAGAATGATTGTTCGGATTATGGGTTGACGGAACGGGATCGGCAGCGGAGTCACCGATCAAGAATTGACGAATTAATCGAGCGACAGCCCTTTGAGCCAAATTACTGGCTACTTCCTGACCGAGACGTTGCACTTCTGGTTTCATTAAAACTTGTGGCACCATCTGCACTAACTTCATCGGATCAAAACCCGGAGTATCTTTTAGCAAAAGTAAAATCCGTTGCATTCGTTCTAAATTTTCTTGGTCGGCTGCTGGTACTGGCGGCTGTGTTTCAGTTAGCCCAAACCACTCACCAATCACAGATCGAGCATTGTAAAAAGCATTCTGTGATAGCATATCCATACTTTTAACAATTTCATCCACCAAATAATCTCTAATGAAATCTCCCCGTTCAGAAAAGAGAAATTCTAAAGCTTGATTTAAATTTTGACTGAGGTCATAATCATCACTATTTTTGGCATTTTTTAACAAGTTTTCCAAACGATTCCAGCGAAAGCTGCCTTCTTTAAAGAGTAAATCCCGTAAAGAAGACCTTAATTCTGGGGCTGAGTCAGTTAATAAGCGCTTGGCCACATAAGGATATGCTTTACTCAGAACTTTAAATTCTGGATCGACGTTAATGGCAATTCCTTCTAAGGTGACTAAAGAGCGAATAATTAAAGCGTAATAAGCAGGAACGCGAAAGGGATATTCATACATCACTTCCGATAGTTGATCCGTAATGCTTTTGAAATTTAACTCAGCAACACTAGAACCCAAAGCGTTGCCAAATACACCGGCTAATGCGGGAACGATCGGGGTTAAGTCCGTATCTTCTGTTAAAAATTCTAATTTGACATAATCTTTGGCTAATCCTTCAAAGTCTCGGTTAACCAAGTGAACCACCGCTTCAATTAATCCATAACGCTGATAGGGTTTAACTTGGCTCATCATGCCAAAGTCGAGGTATGCTAATTTGCCATCGGTGGTGGCTAATAAATTTCCGGGATGGGGGTCAGCGTGAAAAAATCCATGTTCGAGAAGTTGCCGCAGAGAACAGTTGACTCCAACTTCTATGAGATAAGTCGGATCGATTCCTTGTTGGCGTAATTCTAATAATTTGGTTAATTTAGTGCCTTCCACCCATTCCATTGTCAGCACTTCTCGCCCTGTGTATTCCCAATAAATCTTGGGAACGTAAATATCTTTGAGATGACCATAAAGTTCCTGAAACTTTTCGGCATTCCGGCCTTCTTGGGTGTAGTCCATTTCTTCATAGATGCGAGCGCCAAATTCATCCATGATGCCTACGAGGTCACTTTTCACTCGATGTTTGAAGTTGGTGACAAACCAAATGGCCAGTTGGCGCAAAATATACACATCAAGACCCATGCTGTCTTTTAAGCCCGGTCGTTGGACTTTGACGGCGACGGTTTCACCAGTTTTCAGTTTGCCTTTGTAAACTTGACCGAGGGAGGCAGCGGCTACGGGGTTGGGAGAAAGTTCGGCGTAGATGTTTTCTGGGCGATCGCCTAATTCTTCTTCAATAAATTTATAGGCGATTTCGTTGGCAAAAGCTGGCAGTTGATCTTGCAGTTTGGTTAGCTCCTCCAGGTATAGGGGGGGCACCAAGTCTGGACGAGTGGAGAGGGCTTGGCCAATTTTGATAAATGCTGGCCCTAGTTTCGTCAGCATTTCTCGCAGTTGGATCGCTTGCTTGCCTTGATTTTTTTTGCTGTTGCCCGTTTTCTTGTCCCACCAAAGGCGCAGAGCAAACAGCAAAAATGGCCAAATAATGCTAATCTGGCGCATTAAGACTTGCAGGGGTCGCAGGCGATAATGTGTGGCGATCGCGATCGGGTCATAGCGGACTGCCGTTGGATCCGATGAACTCTGGAAGTGTTCCTCTACCGACGGGATCGCTTTTGTTTCCACCGTGACGGTAGGCACTTCTGAGGAGTTGAGATGGGATGATGATTTCGTCGCACCCACTGGTGCTTGATTCTTAGGGGGCAATACTGTCTTGACGTGCATGAATTTACCAACCAGTAGAGGAACTTAAGACAATCTTAATATATTTTAACAATTAGTCGTATGTTCATCAGCGCTTGTTGGTCTCCATGTTGCATCCGCAACGCTTCGCGAACGTACAATCTTCTGTCATCAATTAAGGACTGGAAAAATCCTGAATAATCCTTTGTCGCTTGGCTTCTAACCAGCATTCTAAAGCTTTTTGCCGTTGCTGGGCTTTCTTGACTCGGTTTTCCGGATTGTCTGCCGCAACTTCCTCCACTGGTTTTGTCGTCAAAATAAACTGATTTCCTTGTTTAACAACCCTGGGAATAAGGCTGGAACGAATTTCCCAAATATTTGCCGGTCTGATTCGCTCAAGTTGGGAGGAACTTTCTTTTGATTGATGCTGATAATTTTGCAGCGCATGATAGTCTTGGTTGACTTCTCTAGCCAGAGATTGAAATTTCAATATTTCCGCTTCTAGTTGAGCAGATAAATCGTTAATTTTTTGTGATTGTTCTTGGAGAAAATCCATGCCTTGCTTTAATTTTTCTTCCAGAGTCTCCTGATGGCTTCGTATAGATTTTATTAAAGATATTTTTAAACAATTAATCTCATGTTCTAGTTGGATTAAGTTATTAGTTTTGCAAATATATCGCTGGCCTAAATATGCGGTATTATCCTGGTATTGCTGGTTTTCTAATTTACCGTAATAATCAGCGGATAAAACATCCTGGTGTTGACCTAATCTGTGATTTTCTTTATGATAAAACACTTCTTCTAGTAAAACAGTTTCAGCATTGATGTCTGGGTGAAAATCTTTTAGATCTTTGGGCGGTATGATTTTCTTCGGACAGGGTTTGACGATTTCATACATGGTGGGTCTCCAATATTTCTATTTCTCAAACAGGCTATTAGTGAAATACCTGTTCATCATTTAAATTTACATTCGTTATCCCCAAAAATCCGTCAAGTTTTAGGCAGGAATTTGGGGAGATTGATTTTTATTATAATTGCCAGATATTAACGCAAAAACCTAGTCAACTGCCCTAGTCAGCCATGCTTAATCCATCTAATCATTTTGCTTGGACACCCCTGCACAGTAAAATACATCAAACCCTACGACAGCGACAGTTGTTATTACCAAACGATCGCATTCTGATCGCCGTTTCTGGGGGTCAAGATTCTTTATGTTTGGCTAAACTGCTGTTAGACTTACGTCGTAAATGGCATTGGCAATTGGCGATCGCTCATTGCGATCATGGTTGGCGACCTGACTCAAAAGCCAACGCTGAATATGTCGCCCAATTAGCCCATTCCTGGGATTTACCATTTCATTTGGTCACCGCTGAAAATTTAGCCGATCATAGCGAAGCTTCAGCAAGGCAATGGCGATATCAAGTCTTAGAAGCGATCGCCACCGAACATAACTACGGCACCATTGTTCTGGGACACACTCAAAGCGATCGGGCAGAAACACTTTTATTTAATCTGATGCGGGGCACAGGAGCCGATGGTTTACAAGCCTTGACTTGGCAACGCCAACTCACCGATAAAATAAAACTCGTGCGTCCTTTACTCGAAGTCACTCGCAGTCAAACCGGCGAATTTTGCTCCGGTGCAGCAATTTTTATTTGGGAAGATGCCACAAATCAAGACTTGAAATATGCTCGCAACCGGATCCGCAAAGAATTAATTCCTTATTTATGCACTCACTTCAATCCTCAAGTCGAACAACAGATCGCACAAACAGCGGAACTATTGCGAGCGGAGGTGGAATATCTCGAAGTCATCGCCTGTGAATTACTTCAGCAGTGCTTACCACAAAATCAACAAAAAGTCAATAGTAATCCCGAAAAAAACATGGTAAATCGCCGGATTTTGTTCACGGCTCCCCTGGCGATTCAGCGTCGGATGATGCGACGGTGGTTACAGAAGGTGCTTCCGGCGAATCCAAACTTCGAGCAGATCGAAAAATTGATTCAGTTGATTGGTAGCTCTAATGGTTCGCAAACCGATCCGTTTCCGGGTGGGGCGATCGCTCGCGTAGAAGGGGATTGGATCATCCTAGATCAATCCACAACCAAAAACTAGGTAAATTTGGGTAAATTGTTCACCACACCTCCAGAAATTACCAGGAATTAAGCAGAGGGAGGATTCACCAAATCGATCACCACATCGCGAATTTGCGCGATCGCCTGTTGTTGATAATTGCCTGTCTCTTGAAGCTGATTTAAAGACGCCACTGCGGTTTCCAGCTTTTGCCGCAGTTCTGCCAGTTTTGCTACCTGGGGTTTTAGCATCGCTTCATAGAGGCTCAACTGACCGGACAACTCAGCCAGCGATCGCCGTTGTTCCCGCAGTGCTTGCTCTTGCTGCGTCAGTTCTAAATGCGTGGCTTCATGATCGATTAAATCTTGATTCAGTCGGTCAAGCATTTCCTGAATACTGGGCGCCATCTGAGCAATTTCCTTCTCAAGATTTTGCAATTTCTCGGCTTGAGATTGCCGAAGTTCCTCGATTTTGCTGACCATTGGTTCCACAGATACCGAAGCTGGAGACCCCCCTGTAGGTGCTTCGGGCAACCGCAGTTTACGGCCTAAAACCACTTGATGCTGAGTTAATTTGCCTTGAAGCTGCAACAGATTGCGCCATTGACCCACCAAAGTTTCATACAACATTTGATAAGCTTCTTGTTGATTATTCCGTTGCTCCTCCACCAACTCCTCAACCTGTCCAATCACAAAAGGAAACAGATTTTGCAAATCCTGCTGCAAAGAAAGTACCACCGAGGGCAAACTCTCCAGAGGCATCTTCTCTAACTCACCCCAATCAGGATTCTCTGACACATTCACCGGGTTTGAACCACCCACTTGTTTAAGAGATTCCTGCAACTCATACTCTTCTTGCAAATAGTGACGCAGCATCAGGGCAGAATCTTGTTTAAGAAGCAAACTACTTTGGTGAACCTTCAAGTCAGCTTGTTGCTGATTTAAAGTCTTTTGAGCTTTATGCCATGCTTGCCACTGATTCTGGAGTGCCTCTGACTGGCTATCCACCGCTTGTTGCTGTTGTTGAGCGGTTTGCCGATGGTTTTCCAAACGTTGTTGATATTCGGCAACCGCTGACTGCTGATTGCTTAGTATCTCAAAAGCGAGATTCAAGGGCTCATTGACTGACTCAACAGAAATAGTGGTTTGAGATAAATAATCGACGAGTTCCTGAAGATTTTGAGCCGATCGCTCATCTAATTTGCCCGTTTGCTGGAATTCAGCTTGTTGTTGCCGGAGTTCTTCCCATGCCGCATCCAACTCTTGCCGGTTTTTGTCCAGTTCTGCTTGAAGTTTGCTGGCTTCGGCTCGCACCGATTCCATCTCTTGACGTTCTTTTGCCAACTTTTCGGATTCAGCGTGAATCTGCTCAAGCTGTTCGGCTTGGGCTTGCATTTCTTCTTCTCGACGCTGAAGTTCTTCGCTCTGGAACATCAGCGACCGCTTCCACTGCTCAATCTCTTCCGACTCTTTCTTGTACTTTTCGATCTGACGGGAGAAACTTTGCAAAATCTTCAGGAGTTCACCAGGGGTATCCTGACGTAACTTTTGGATTTGCTTACTAGGAGTCAGGTCTACCAGTACCAGCACTCCCGAATTGAAGCTATTGGCTTCCTCCGCTGGAATGACTTCTTCATTGGGAATAGCACTCCAACTGTCAGCCCGCTGACAGGCCAGCAGTTTTAACTCTGCCTTCCCACCAAAAACTCCACCTTTTTTCACTTCTGCTAGATACAGCACACTGATAGTCCTCTTCCGTGTGTATGCCCAATTGTGTAACCAGACCTTGCCCGTGGGTCAGTCAACTCTTTGTTAATCTAGTTTACAGGCCAGTGGTTGGTAGGGTCGATAGGGGAATCGCTTCCCCTACCTCCCGTACAGAACGGAACGTGCCACTTTCGCGGCATTCCGCTCCTGACTGCACGTGCCTTTCCTTGGCTCCTACTCCGGCAACTCGCGTCATCCGTTTTGGCACAACTTACCATTTTACCCCTTCCGTGTCACCGCCTTGATGGTTACGACCGTTAGACGTTTTGCATTCGCATGCATCGTGAGGGCAGTTACTCACTCAGTTTTTACTCCCTGTACGCATGACCGTTATCATTATCCTACCTATACAGGTGGCTCTAAGCATTATAGGGTTAATCTGTTGGGTTGATTTTGCAGCCGTCACAAGGTCTGCATATACTAGGCATTACCCCAGTCCGAAGGCTTTCAGAGACATCCCTTCCCCATATAGGCTTGCGAGCGGGTAAGGTTCGGAAGTCACCTTCCTCCCCTCCCCTAAGAACCGTGCGTGACACTCTTCGCATCACACGGCTCAAGCCTTACTTCCAGCCAGATAACTTGGATTTGTATGTACTTGTTTATGACACGCTTTGTGTAAGTGGATAAGATTCTCAGGGCCGTCTGAGCCACCATCTTTCACGGGTATTATGTGATGGGTTTCGATTTCTTCTCCATTGAATAAGCTGTCTCCACATATCGGGCATTTCCATTCCTGGAATTTGGCTATTTGCTCGTATTTTGAGCCTTTTGCCCAGTGGTTTTTCCCGTTTTTGATGCTTCGATTATGCCAGTATTCCCGGAGGGTAGGGTCGTCTGGACTTGCCTGACCTTTGACTTTGATGTGCCTGACAATTGGGGTTTTGCTGATGTCGTATAAGATTTCGGATTTTTCCTTGCCTTTTCTACCAGTTCCCTGACACATGAACATCCAATCAACTCCTCTATATCGCTTAAAGTAGCGATTTTTCACCCATTTTTTTGGTTTGTTGGGATGCCGCCTTAGAGACCAACGCCAGAGGTATTGCCACACTCGATAATTGATGTAGCTAAAGGTTTCTTTGCTAACCACACCTCTGTAGTAGTTCGCAAAACCTCTGAGAAGTGGGTTTATTCTATTGATGACTTGTTCTTGTGTGTTGGCTTTCATTTCGGATAGAGTCTGTCCTATCTTTTTACAGAATGCCAATACTTTTTCTTTCTGGGGTTTAATTAAACATTTGCCATTGTATTGGCGTATGTTGAACCCCAAGAAATTGAATCCATCATCAATGTGAACCATTTTTGTTTTCTCATCGCTGATTTTTAGTCCTCTTTCTGATAACCATTGCTCGCTCTGGGTAAGTGCATTTTCAAGCGATTCTTTGTCCTTTGATGTAACAACAAAGTCGTCTGCATACCGAATGATGCCTAGCTTTGGGTTAGCTTGTTTAATGACTGTTTCTAACCCATGCAATCCAATATTTGCTAATAGTGGACTTATGACACCACCTTGAGGTGTACCTGTCTCTGTGGGGTTGTATTTACCTTCATCGATAAACCCAGCTTCTAGCCAGTCCTTGATAAGTTTTCCACGTGGAACAAAACCTATCATTTCCATAATGGTTTCATGGGCAATGTTATCAAAGAACCCTTTGATGTCAGCGTCTAGAACCCATTTGTGTCCGCCGCAAGTGGGACTTGTGTTGAGTCTAATCCAACATTGTCCTATGGCGTCTTGGCAGTTTCTACCGGGTCTGAAGCCATAAGAGTTGGCTTCAAACACTGCTTCCCATTCTGGTTCTAATGAATTTTTGACTATTGCTTGTGCGACTCTATCCTTTATGGTTGGGATGCCTAAAGGACGTTTCTTACCATTTGATTTGGGTATGTACACCCTGTGGGTGATGCTTTTGGCATTTTCCACTCATTGACAAGTTTTACTCGCTGTGCAGGGGTGTTTATTACCTCCTTGTCTATCCCTGCCGTTTGCTTTCCGGTGTTAACCTGAGTAATTTGTCTGACACTAAGCAGTAGGTTTGAACGGCTTTTTATCATCAATTTCTGCAATCTTCTCAATTGCTTCCACTGACCAAGTTTTCTGGCACGAAAGATTCTTTGTCTTAGATTCCTGACATTCTTTCGGATTTTCTTCCAGTTCACCTGTGACCAGTCCTTAAGTTGTCCGTTATCTCCATTTATCAAGATTGTTCTTGACATCTAACTTATGACTCCGTTTGAGGTTTCTTGTGTCATTGTTTCTTTCGTGTAAGACCCAAGGGAAGTCTGCTATTACTTTCGTTCGGGGGCAAATTTTGAACCCCTATCTACCCCATTACAGGGCAGCGTTCGCTTTTTCCCTCATCTTCTACCCTCCAGAGATTTCCGTCTTTGTTGCCTCAGACCTACTTAAGGTTTCGACCTCCCTTAAGACTCTGTAGGGCTTACCCTGTTGCGTCATTTGAAGTTATTGATGTGGTTAGGTTGACTACCTATTCTACGGAAGGGTTTTGTTTTCACTTCTGAATAACGAAGTACCATTCAGAACTACCTTCTTTGCCGTTTTTGGCTACAGCCTGTCAGGGATAATTTGGCTGTTTCACGTATCACGTAGTTTAATCAGTAGCTATGGACTATGTTCAACCTTCCACCTCTTCCCTCTTGCTCCTCACCGCTTAATCCCTAGCAGTTTTGGCTACTTTTGGGGTCTGCATTCCGGCTGTTTCGTTACCTACTAGGCCGTGACCGGACTCACTGAGTCCTTTCCACGAGGGCTAGGGGTGAAAATCCCTAGGGGACTGGGAGTCCCGTTTCATCTGACCAGTTCAGGTCGCACACTTCGTTCCGTGGTCTTGGGTTTATTAGCTTTCTTGTGCTGCCCTCTCCCCCTGGGTACTTGTGGGATTTCTTTAATACATGAGACATACAGCTCCGTATCTTTGTAGGCGTAAAGTGTAAACGTCTACCCATTCCCCATGTTCTTTTTGAACGCAGCGTATCAACCAGATTTCGCTACTTTATAGTCGAGAGGGTTCAAGTCGGACAGAAAGCCTCACGGCTGACCATAGCTAATTGGCTCGTTGGGATTCTCCTACTGGTTAAGAGTTACCACCTTTTCAGCCCGCTTCACACCATTGATAGTGAGTCTCCGGGTGGGGCTGATGCCTAACTACCCCTGGGAATATCCCAGGAAATCCGAGTAATTGACCTCCATTAGGCCAACAAGACCACAGTTAGTCGGGTAAGGTTCAGGGATTACTCCCCTCCCCTCCCCTAAGCTAATCTTGTAGGGGTTTTGATTCATGCAGTAGAACCAAGCTTAATAAAGAAAAATCTTTCGATTGCAGTAGCTAGGACTTTAACCCCAGGGTATGGTTGCTTTTTGGTAGGTGCAAAGCCGACAATTTTGGCCACAGCTAAGACAGCATCACGTATAGAGATGATTTTTTTAGAAGATACTTTTTCTAACAGAATCACCTCAGACTCATCAAACAGAATACTGGCACTTTGGTCTGGGTTTTCTCTGACGGCATAAGTAAGAGCGAGAATCTGCCAAGCCACGACCGAATAAAAAGCCAAGGAGTTAATCAATGTCTGAATATCATCTTGCTTGTAATTTTTCCACCTGTAAAGCACCAGACTTAAGAGTGTAATGAAAGCGTTCTACCCGCCATCGCAGGGCATAAAATCGAGTCACCCTTTGGACATTACTGGTAGTGGCAATCGGAAGACTGGTCAGTAAATACCATGTGGCTGCATCTTCTGAACAGAAGATATCTTCGTTTGTTTTGGGATCGATACAACCGATCTCTTGGGCGACCACCAAAGATAAACCTTGGGTTTTATGCTTGTTGGCACTCAAATTTTTATCTGGATAAACATTGACTGCCCCTGCCCGTAAGCGAAGAATCAGTTCTACTTCCCGGTTTTGACGATAAATGCGTACTCGTTGGGTTCCATAGTCGGGCAAGTGAGACGACACATCGGGCAATTGGCAGACTATATTACTGCTGACGATTTCCAAATTACGAGCTTGATATACCCTGACGAGCAGATCTACATTTGTCTTTCGTTCGGCTTTAAAAAAACTAAAAACATCTCCTTCTCTATCTTCTACGGTCACAAAGCGTTTGCTCGATTGACTGGCTTGCTGATTGATGGCATTCAACCCCTTGAGCCATTTACTACTTTCTTTTTCTCCTTCTGGCAGGTCTAAACCTCCGTCTCGAGTCCAGTATTGTTGTCCTAAGAGTCCTAGGGGTAAACCTTGTTCATTGAGCAGTAGTACATTATGTTGCATCAATCCTCGGACATTCCCTTGTATTACCCCTAACCCAGACATTTTTTTATGTCCTGAGTAGTTGTAATAAGTTGTGTCTTGCGCGGCGATCACATATTCCCCAACCGTTGCTTCGGCTCGTTCCATCGTTGCCTGAATGTGTCCTGACAACATGATCTCTTGATTCATTTCTGGATGAGCAAATATACCCGCTACTGTTTGACGAAAACTGTTACCCATACACTGGGAAAAAGATAGATTCGGCTTGTTAATCGCCAAGTTGTATGCTTTTTCTAGACTTTTTTTACCTGGGGTCGAAATTTTCCTTGGGTGATAAACTCTGTCATGGGATGATTGCCTCAAGCACTCCGGGAATTTTCATCTTAGCTGATATAGCAATCCTATTTCAATCGTAATATTTTTGTCGGGGCAAATCCTTTTGCGCGGTGGCAAGCCCCTGCGCGTTTAGGGGTAAGCTCACGCTTGCCAAACCTGTTACCCCTACAATTCCACAACTGATATAGGACTGCTATATCGGATCAATCGCGGATCTACACGCAGAGGTTTGCTTAAGACCGTGAGTGTGTTGAGCAAACCCCTACAAGATTAGCCCCTAAGAACCGGACTTGACACTTTCGTATCATCCGGCTCAAGCCTTATTTCAAGCGATTGGACTTGGATTTGCTGTGTACCTGCTTATGACACGCTTGGTGTAGATGCACAAGGTTTTCAATGTCGTTTTGTCCGCCTTCTGCAACAGGTGTTATATGATGGGTTTCAATTTCCTCACCGTTGAATAAAGGTTCGCCACAGATAGGGCATTTCCAGTTTTGGTTTTGGGCGATTTTATAATTCCGGGAATTTTTCTCCCAGTAGCTCTTACCATATTTCTGGTGACGTTTTTTCCAGTATTCCTTGAGGCTCGGATCGTCCGGTGACGCTTCCCCTTTGACCTTTACATGGCGCTCGATTGGAGTGTAAGTTATTGGGTAGAGAATTATTTCAACCTCTTTCCCTCGCCGTTTGTCTGTACCTGTACAGGCGAACGTCCACTTATTGCCTTTTATGGTCTTAAAGTAACGTTTCCGAATCCATTTTGTGTTTTTGTTGGGATGCCGACGCTTCGCCCAACTCCAAAGGTAGTACCACACTCTTGATGAGATGTAGCTGAAGGTTACTTTGCTCACTACCCCTTTGTAGTAGTTAGCAAAACCTCGGAGAATCGGATTTAGCTTTTTAATGACTACTTCCTGTTCACAACCATTCATTGCCTTTATTTCTTCGCCTATCCTTTTACAGAAGGCTAAAACCTTCTTTTTGGATGGCTTGATAAGCAGTTTGCCGTTATAGTGGCGGTGGTTGAAACCGAGAAAGTCAAAGCCCTTTTCTATTGATGTAATAACCGTTTTCTCCGTGCTTAATTCAAGTCCTCTTTCTGATAACCATTGCTGGATTCTGGTCTGGGCTTTTTCAAGACTTCCTTTGTCTTTAGCAGTGACTATAAAGTCGTCTGCATACCGCACGATGCCTAGTTTTGGGTTGGTGGTTTTAATGAATTGTTCCAAACCATGCAGTCCAATGTTGGCCAGTAGGGGTGAGATTACCCCACCTTGCGGTGTTCCCGTCTTTGTGGGGTTGATATCCCCTTTGAGAACATAGCCAGCTTTTAACCATCTTTGGATTAAATCCCGTTTAGGTAGGTTTCCTAATTGTTTCAAGATGGATTCATGGGCAATATTATCGAAAAATCCTTTGATGTCAGCTTCTAGAACCCAAGTGTCTCTGCCTTTTTGAAGTCGCATAAAAGTCCAATGGCATCTTGACAGCTTCTTCCGGGTCTGAATCCGTAGGAGTTTGGCTCAAACACGGGTTCCCATTCGGGTTCTAATGCATTCATTACTATTGCCTGTTCGATTCTGTCACGCACGGTTGGGATTCCTAGCGGTCGTATCTTTCCGTTTGGCTTTGGTATCATTACCCGTTTGGTTGGGCTTTGAGTTCCGCCATTCCAGTTGTTTACCAGCTTCACCCTTTGTTCTGGGGTATTGACTATTTCCTTGTCAATTCCTGCCGTTGCTTTTCCTTTATTGGTTTGGGTGATTTTCCTCACTGACAATAGTAAGTTGGCGTGGCTTCTTAACATCAACTTTTGCAAACTTCTTAGTTTGCGAAAGTTACCAAGTTTTCTCGCGAGAAAGATTCTTTGACGTAAGTTCCTAACCAGCTTGTTGACTTTTTGCCAGTTAATTTGGCTCCAATCTTCCAGTGGCTTCTTTGGTCCGTTTGTTGCTTTTAGCTGCGACATCTAACTTGTCCTCAGATATGGTTTTTACTGTCTGGTCTCTTTCTCATAAGACCCAAGGCAAGTCTGCTGTTCCTTTCGGTCAGGGGCAAATTTTGAACCCCTATCTCCCCATTACAGGGATGCTTTCGCTTTTTGCCTCATCCTCTACCCTCCAGAGAGTTCTGCCTTCCTTGCGGTCTGCTTACTATGGGATTCGACCTTCCCATAGACTCTGTAGGGCTTACCCTGTTGTGTCGTTTGATTGTCCGTCCTCTCGTTAGGTGCTGCCTCTTCTGCGGTGAGAGTTTGGCCACACGCCTTGATGACCATTAAGCACCAAGGCCACCCACTTTACCTTTTGGTTCGAGCCTGTCAGCCTTATTTGGCTCGTTTCACGATGACGCAGTTTGAATGGCAATTCATTTTCATTCACCATTGAGAGAGTCCCTCTTGCTCCTAACCGGCTTAGGCTGCTGGCTTCGGCTACGTTCGGGGTCTGCATTCCGCCTGTTTCGTTACCTACTAGGGCGTGACCATACCTTTTATGGTATTTTCCGCGAGGGTAGGGGGTGTGACTCCCCTAGTAGGGCCGACCCTACTTACCAAACGACCAGTTCAGGTCGCGCTAATGGATTTCGTGACTACGATTTAGGCAGTAGCCTATTAGTTCACTAGGTCTTCCGAAACCATTACCAATCGCACGTTTCAGGATTTACCATCCGCTTTTCGCGTGAACGAATCGCACACACTTCTCTATAGTAGTTGAGTCTGACGACCATTAGACCACAGTTGAGTTCACTTCTGGGGCTGACCCAAGCAACAATTGCTGGAATAAGCCAATTTGGAACTCAATACAATCGGGTATAACATCTTTTATTAGCACATTAATCACAGTTATGATAACCAGCAGTGATTGGTTTTTGATGATTCCCGCCCACTCAGAAAACTATGACACGCGCATTAGTAGGCGACTGGTGGGTCATCTCTGTCTTCGCTGCCGGGTCGATCGGTGGCCAAAGGAGGGACGGGGGGGGAGGCAAATCAGTTATCCAGAACCCTTTTAGGGTTGTGAGTGTCTGAAGCGGAGGATGTTCTCGTGGTTGCCATCAGACCATCCCAGGCGATCGCCGCAAGGGTTAGGCGTGGCTGAGGGGGCGAAGCATTCGCGCAATCAGTTATTGCTTTCTCGCCCCTACAGCCCCTAGAAATCTTGTGAATGATCTTGTGAATGATTTTCTGTCAAAACCGTGGTAATGACCTCAGTCATCCCTAGCCAATGGGAGCCAATGGTTTTTGAAGTTCATATCACATCTCACTTGTGCGAGATATCTCCCGGAAATGATCCTCATCAAACCTGATTTGTGGACATCATTTCTCCTGATTTCTGCTGATTTATTCTTTGCTGAATAGACCTCGATTAAAGTCCTGATTAAATTTCCATCAACAAATTATGAAGTTGATCCGTCATTCACAGTAGAATCATCATCCCGATCGCTGATTCCTCTCAAAAAATGTCAGTCATTTCAAATCGTTTAAAAAAAGTCTAGCCTTCAGTTCATATGACATCATAGCGGAATTTCACGATTAAACAGCGTTAATCGCCAGCAAACCTCTAGTTTTAAACAGTTTTTAAGGAGAAACTTTTAGTTGAATGCAGGGCAATTTAAATGAAATCGACATCCGCAGCATACTGCAACTCGTGGAGTTAGGGCAACGAACCGGCGAATTGTTTGTGGAAACCTATCGATCTGGTCACAGTGTTGTCTTGGGACCGAGAACAATTCATCGAGCAATATCTGGACGTTCTTTATCAACAGGTTCTTGGTTTGTATTTGTCTCTAACGGACAAATCGTCTATGCTGCCGATCCGAATGTCAAGTTATCTCGTTTGCGAGACTATCTGCGGCGTTACAATCTAGAGAACAGCTTAGATAGCACCCAATCCATGTCGATTTCCTCTACGAATGCACTGGAGTATGGCTATCTTTGGGCTTTATTAGAAGAGCAGATTATCACCCCATCTCAAGGGCGCAGTATTGTCCAAGGGATGATTCGAGAAACTTTATTTGATCTCTTAAGTCTCCATCAAGGATCATTTATTTTTGAAATCGGATCCGCCCTAGCTCCCCAATTAGTTTCTCTGGAAATTTCTCCTTTACTGACAAAAATGATTAAGCAGGTTCAGGAGTGGAACCAGTTTTATCCTCATATTCAATCTCCTAATCAGTGTCCCGTGATTTCTGATGTTCTTCAGTTACGCCAAGCTTTGCCGGAAAATACCTTTAAAAGTCTAAGTCGCTGGGCGGATGGCACGACAACTCTGCGGCAAATGTCCCGTTATTTAAATCGCGATATTCTCACCGTGGCCCGAGCAATTTATCCCTTCGTGCAGCTAGGATTAGTGCAATTATTTTATCCAGAAGCCAAAAATGAGGATGCGGATTTAAGTTCATCAAAATTTTCTTGGAAATCTCCTTCAGCAATTCCCAGAGTTGTTTGCATTGATGATGATGTGAGCATTGGCAAAACCGTAGAGTATATTCTTCAGCAACATGGCTATGAAGTTACGGCAATTGTCAATCCTTTAAAAGCTCTGAGTCTGGTATTTCAATTAAAGCCTGACTTGATTCTTTGTGATATTACTATGCCCGAACTTGATGGTTATGAAATTTGTGCCATGCTCCGCCAATCTAACGCTTTTCGCCTAACTCCGATGATTATGTTGACGGGTCTAGATGGCTTTATTAATCGGATTAAAGCGCGAATGATTGGAGCCAATGACTATTTAACAAAACCCTTTGGAGAAAGTGAACTGCTGATGCTGATTGAAAAATATATTGGCTCTGGAGATCCCGATCGCCCAGAGCCAGAAATTTTGTTGGCTGATACATTTGATACGCCAGTTTAATTCATCACCGGAGACATTACGGATACATTGCTGTGCATCACCCAGAATGACCATATGCAAAAAAACCGATTGATTAAAAAAATTTATGGAGTTGCCTTGGTCTGAGTCAATTTAGCGTAAAAAAGCGTTAAAAATCGATCGACAAATATCCATAAATATCAATTACCGAAATCGTCAAGGCTTCCCCCAGTCGAAAAAGTCAGGCTCCAAATGCTCAGGGGTCAGGATTGCCATAAGGTGCCAAGGGATGTCTAGCTTCGTTTTCACCGGTGGAAACCGCGAGGGTTGGCGAAGAGAACCCCCAGCATGACTAAAAGCCAAATGACTAAAAGCCAGAGCATCCCCTCCAGTGGCATCCGGCAAACCCCAATACCTTGAATCTCGAAACCTATTGTCAGATTAACCAAGACAATGGAGCAAAATCAAAACATGAGCAAAATGTATGTAAATCTATAATATGGTGATAACTCGATGTGTCAATAGAGCAATTTCGCTCTTGGGGGCCATTTTCTGTTATGGTAACGGGTAAAAGTGCCAATATAATCATATCTATTTCAAATTCTACCGAAACAAATGCCAATACTGGAGCTATGGCGATCGCCAAAGTTAATCATTGACCCCAAATCCCTATCGACTGGTTCTGTAGGGCAGGTGACATTATATCCAGTTGGGCAGGCTCGGTGGAGCTTTCCCGTTAATTTTCCCGTGAATATTTTGAGGCAGCAAGTAGGTAGGAAGTGATGAGCAACGTTCTAGTTGTGGAAGACAGTCTGACGCAACGGGAGATGATCACAGACCTCCTGAAAAAGAGTGGTTTAACCGTCACAGTCGCGACAGATGGGTTGGAAGCCTTGGAAACAATCCAAGCTCAACCGCCAGATATAGTGGTTTTAGACATTGTGATGCCCCGGATGAATGGTTATGAAGTCTGTCGGCGGTTGAAATCTGACCCTAAAACCCAACATATCCTCGTGGTTATGTGTTCATCCAAAGGGGAAGAATTCGATCGCTATTGGGGGATGAAGCAAGGCGCTGATGCTTATATTGCTAAACCCTTTCAACCAACTGAGCTAGTGGGAACTGTCAAACAGCTACTACGAGGGTAAGCACAGAAGCAATGGTAGGAAATCCGGATTTCAACATAGGCAGTGAAGCGGCAGAATTTCAGGAGATTCAAACACCTGAAGGTGAGTTATATCTAAGGTTCTATATATCTTCTGGGGATGAGTTTGCTTTACCCGCCACAGGGATTCGCGAGGTGATCGAAGCTGGATCTGAAGAAATTACTCCCATTCCCAATGTATCTCCTTTTCTGTTGGGGACATTAAATTTACGGGGCCGCGTGATTTGGGTGGCGGATCTCGGGCAATTACTTGGGGATGTCAGTCCGTTAAAAACGGATCGCTCAGAAATTCCTGTGATTGCAGTTGAAGACTCAGACATTATACTAGGATTAGCGGTTGACCGAATTGGAGATACAGACTGGCTGGATGTAAAGTCTTTAATTCAGCCGAATTCTGTTACTGAAACGATGAGGCCGTTTCTCCGAGGTGAATGGGTATTTGGTGAAGAGTCCCAAAGGATTCTCCGATTGCTGGATCAAGGAGAGATTCTCCGCCCAAAACATTGGGCAAGCTAACCAACGTTGCAGCGCTGACCTTTGTTTGGGGCGATCGCCAGGGGAACAGCCTTTCAGCTTGGTTGGCCTGCAACAAACACCGCAAATATAGCAAATATATAAATTAATAACCAGGGTGAAATCATAACCCTGCGGGATGAAACCCTTGTACCGGCAGGAGGCAGGAGATGGAATTAAGCACTGATTATGCAAACGACTATGCGAAAGCATATACAGCATACGAGAATGGTGACTACTCAACGGCGGCTGAAATTATCAATGGATTAGTAGATCATTTTCAAGATGATCCAAATTTATGGCTGCTTCAAGGTCATATTTATTATGGATTGGAGCAGTACGATGTCGCACGAGAACGCTATGAATATGTCCTCAGTTTGACTGAAGATCCCGCCCTGGTCGAGGAAGCCACCAACTGGTTGGCTTACAGTGAGCAATATGCCAATCAAGCTGGGTTGCTGTCTTCTGATATGTCTACAGAAGAATACCCGCAAGGACTACACGATTTAACCTCATATAATGAAAACTCTTTAGAGGATCTGAATGATTTGGAACACGACGTTCCTTACCTTCAAGAAGATCCAGCCGCTTCGCTCAACAGCCATGACTATAGTCTAGATGAACTAGATCCATTGGCCGAAACCGGGGACTATAGTCTAGATGAACTAGATCCATTGGCGGAAACCGGGGACTATAGCCTAGATGAACTAGATCCATTGGCCGAAACCGGGGACTATAGCCTAGATGAACTGGATCCCCTGCCAGAGAACATCGATTACGACTTAGAGGAATCCGAATCATTCTCAGAAAACGGTGTCGAATTTCCGCAACAAGCTCACTCTGTGGTTCTCAATGATGCCCAGCAATTTGAGGAACTGGAATCTCCAGCACAAAATGAAGCCCCAGAAAATATAGAGATTGCCCAAGATCCCGACCTCGTGACTGATGTGTTAGAAAACATGGGGGGATCGGTGTTTCATGCGGTTGCCTCCGACCCATCAGAAGACTTGGAATTACAAACTGCTGAATTTGCCCCAGTCTTTGATCAGGACATGGATGGGGAATTCATTCCTGACGAAGATTACGACGAATTAGCTCAAGATAATCCATTTAATACGTCAGGAAGTTTTACTTTAGATGATCGAGACAGCGAAGCCTTTGAAGATGATCCATTTGCGATTGATGAAGAACTACTGGCGGCTGTTGAAGAAACTGAATGGGCCAATTCAGGCTTAACGGATTTACCAGACTTTTTACCGACAGAAGAAATGCCTGATTTGCTCGGTGAATCTGATGAAGAAAATGAAGAAGTCCCTGACTTATCTCCCCAGCCACAAGCAGGAATCTTAGATGATTCCGAGGCAGAAGAAGTCGAAGATTTTGACGATGCATTTGATGATTTTGATGATGCTTTTGCCTTTGATGATCGAGAATATGAAGAATATGAAGAATATGAAGAATATGAAGAGGTCAAAAGCGGCGAATTAGAACCAGAATCCTTAGAACCTATCTCGGCGAGTAATGCCGCTAGATCCTCTGAGGAAATTTCCCCATCTCCAGGGTTGATGTCCGAGCCGGAAAATTTAGAGTCCGTCTCTGATGATGATTTTCCTGAAGATGCCTTTGCTGATGATGACGATTTTTTCCAAATGGACGAACCAGAAATTATTAATGGTTCACGACCCCATGAATTCATGGATGAGGAAGAGGATTTGATGGGTGAAGGGGCGACTTTGTTAATGGGAACTCAAGAATTAGAATCCCGAGCCTCTCAAGCGATGTTGCATCCGCAACGCTCCGCGAACGAATCTTCTAAAATTCAGCTTTCTCTGTCGAACGAAGCCAGTCCATTTAGCAATACGG
The DNA here is from genome assembly GCF_040564635.1 of Planktothricoides raciborskii GIHE-MW2. Lineage (NCBI taxonomy): Bacteria > Bacillati > Cyanobacteriota > Cyanophyceae > Oscillatoriales > Oscillatoriaceae > Planktothricoides > Planktothricoides raciborskii. The sequence continues at coordinate 5,325,472 of NZ_CP159837.1, read as the reverse complement.
ACAAATCCTCCGCCAAACCAGCAACGTTTAATTCTAAATCTTCTAATAATGGCAAAGGCGAAATCTCTAGTTTTGCTTTAGATGATGATGAGTTTGATGCTGCTTTTGATGAGGATGATTTGGCCGATTCAGCATATGGTGTATCCTCTCGCCATCATGTTGACTTTTTAGATAATTGGGATGATGACTTTGATGTAGACAAATTACATAATTTTGATCTCCCAGAAGATACCAGTGGAGCGATGACCAGTGGTAGTGCATTTGATTTTACTTCTGGAGATCCTAGCGCGGCAGCAATTTTGGATGATAATTTAGTCTTTGCCGATGGTACTGAGGGTTCTGTCATCCGGGATGAGGAAATTTTTAGTATTACCGGCACAGGAGATCACGTCCCACCCCTGCCCTTAGAGAGTCCATCAATAGAAGTCTCCAGTAGTAGCTCGGACGGGACATTGCTCAGTTTTTTGGACAATGCGCCGCTCAAACAAAAACAAATCTGGATTTCTTTGATTGGTGGGGCAGCAGCAGCTTTGGCGGTGGCTACAGTTTCGTATAGTACGTCTCAAGTTGAAGGGCGTCAACTCAGAGATGCGCTGATGACCGGGGCGGCGCTTACTTCCAGTTTTTTAACCACATTTAGTCTGGGTCGTTGGACGGCGGAACATATGCGGCGTTCCACTGAAGACTTGATTAAGCAATTCGATGCCATGTCTGATGGAAATCTGAATGTTTCCACTCGTGTTTATTCCGAAGATGAACTCGGTGAGTTGGCGACTAAATTTAATCTTATGTCTCGGATCATGCTCAGTACGACCCGAGATGCACAGCGGCGGGCGGAAGAAATGGAGGAAGCTAAGGAAGATTTACAGCGTCAGGTGATTCGACTGCTCGATGATGTGGAAGGAGCGGCTCGTGGAGATTTAACGGTGGCCGCAGAGGTGACGGCGAACGTGCTGGGTGCGGTGGCGGACTCTTTTAACTTGACGATTCAAAACTTGCGGGAAATTGTGGTTCAGGTGAAGTTGGCGGCGCGACAAGTGACCCAAGGAGCCAATGATAGTGAGAAATTTGCCCGTAATTTAGCCGCGAATGCTTTGCGGGAAGCGGAAGAATTAGCGGCGACCCTGAATTCGGTTCAGGTGATGACTGATGCGATTCAACGGGTGGCGGAAGCAGCTAGAGAAGCGGAGGCGGTGGCCAAAGATGCTTCCAATGCCGCCATCAAAGGTGGGGAGGCTGTTGACCAGACGGTGGGTGGGATTCTGGAAGTTCGAGAAACGGTGGCGGAAACGACCCGGAAAGTGAAGCGGCTGGCAGAATCTTCTCAGGAAATTTCTAGGATTGTGGCTTTGATTAACGCGATCGCTGGTCGAACAAACTTACTAGCCTTGAATGCGAGTATTGAAGCGGCTCGTGCCGGTGAAGCGGGAAAGGGTTTTGCCATTGTGGCTGATGAGGTGCGACAGTTGGCCGACCGTTCAGCCAAGGCTCTGAAAGATATTGAGCAAATTGTGATGCAAATTCAGGGGGAAACCAACTCCGTGATGACGGCGATGGAGGAAGGTCAACAACAGGTGATTAAAGTAACCCAGCTTTCCGAACAAGCCAAGCAATCCCTGGACAATATTATTCAAGTGACGAATCGGATTGATGTTCTGGTGCGAGCGATTACGGCGGATACGGTGGAGCAAAATGAAGTGGCTCGTGCGGTATCTCAGGTGATGCAAGCCGTTGAACATACGGCACAGGAAACTTCTCAGGAATCTCAGAAAGTGTCGATTTCTCTCCAAAATCTGGTGGGTGTCGCGAGAGACCTCTTAACTTCTGTGGAGCGTTTCCGGGTAGATACTGGAGAGCGAGCCCATCGAGGCTTTGGGGCTGATTAGATCAAAAAGCCCTTCTTGACTCCTGGGTTCGGGAGTTGATCCAAGGGTAATCGCGATTGTGCTCCGGGGATTTCTTTGACGGTGGTAAATTCCGCACGGAATTAGGTAAATTAAAAGTATCCGTATGGCTCAAAACAATTGATATTACCTTGTTTCAACCTGAATCAGTAACCGCTAAAAAGTGTAGTTGAGTCAAAAAGGAGTCAGAAAAATCAAACCCCCAAATCAGGATTATATGAGGAATACAGCGATAAAATCGCTAAAACCTTAGAATTTTGCAAGCGTAAGGCTGATGAGTGTCCAAAAGGGGTTACTTTCCACTTAACCAAGGTTGAGTCAGGTAAGGGATACACCTATCGCCTCAAGTTGCAATTTGTTAATCCTAAAACTGGTAAACGGTCATCCAAAAAATTTGGTATCAGTTCATTTACTGAAAAATCTGTAATCGAAGCATTACAGAAAGCACATAAGGTAGCTAACGCTTTAAAGACAATTAAAACATCTAGTGAATTTTGGGAATGGTATGACCGGGAAATCTTGGGTAAGAATGAGATTGCTAATGACCTCATAACCTACCGTGAGATATTTCAACAGATAGAAGATAAATACTTTTCTGGTAAGCATCGCAATACAGGACGTAAACGCACTAAAGATCCTAATCAATTTGGTGGCATTAGTGACTTAACAAGCTACTATAATGCTTATGGGAAATATTTTGAAAAATTTCCAGATTGGGATAAATATCCTATTTGGGATGAAATAAAAGAAATTTGGTTATCTTGTGAACAGGGATCGGCTACTTTTCTGGTTGCCAAAATTGCAATTAAAGCCATTTGTGAACGTTGCCCTAATTCTGATGAATTGATTAAAAAAATAAACAGGATTGACACAGTTCAAACAGAATTTCGCGAAAAACAATCTATTGCTTTAGAAGATTACCTCAAATGGTATTGGCTTACGATGAAATACCGTCATTGCGTTGCAAAAATTGGCGAATTGCTCGTGAATCATGGCTATGGGTAGCATCAATGTGTGTTTTGTATGGATTAAGTCCTACAGAAATAGCATCCGCCCAAAATTTGTATAAACCATTTACTGCTGACGGTGAAACTGTTTACCCATTAACTGATCGCGAGAACAATCCTTATGCTGCCTTGGTGATTGGTGAATTCACTAATTTTGGTGCATCTACTAAAACAGGTTATCGTGTAATTAGTCCAGTGCCATTACCAAATTTATGGAATGATTTGCAAATTTTTAAGCCTATGCTGCCAACTTATACGCCACGGCAAAACATTAAACCGAAAAGTATTGCCGATGGTTTTAATCAAAAATTTGGCGGTCAAATGGAATCTTACGGATGCCCGGTATACCAGAAATATGCTTTTCGGCATTTATACAACCAATTGCTTGAAGTGGCATATCCACCCCTATTCGGTCACGATTAATGGGTCACTCTGAAGCTACCAATACTGATAAATACAAAAAACGTCGTAACCTTAAAACTGAATTAGTAATCATTACCGCTAATCAGAATCAACCGTTAAGTTATGAACTGGCAATCAAAGAATTGCAAAATCAAGGAATAGATATTAACTTACCGGAAGTTAAGGCAATATTCCGGATTATTTATCGGTTAAAAGATTAATTAATTGATAAATAACAATTCTAGGCACTAGGGTTAATTTTCTAGTGTCTTTTATTTCATCTATCTACAATAGACATCTCCAAAATAAAAACAAGAGCGGTGTTACTTGTGGTATAAGATAATTTTACCCGGTCAATGAGCCAACTGAGAGATTATATCGACAAGCATCCAGAATCAGCCAAAAGGCTGGTCGGACTAGATTACTCACAGCTAATAGAGTTAATTAGTCATGCAGAAAGATTACAGAATCAGCAAAAAGAAGCGGCAGAAAATAATAAGATTAGAATTATCAAAGCAGGCGGGGGACGACCGCCTAAGTTAAGTTTGAGTGACCAAATTCTCCTGACTTTGGTTTATTTGGATAATTTGCCAACCTTTCAAATGTTAGGAGTTCAATTTGGCGTCAGTGAATCAGCCGCCAATTACATCTTTCATTACTGGTTGGGTATTTTAAGAGAGTTGCTGCCAGCTTCTCTGGTAGATAAACTAAAAAAAATGAGTCATCATGGGCATGGATATCAGAAATATTGTCTGAGTTCGAGTTAATAGTAGATAGCTCTGAGCAGCCCATGCTAAGGCCGACAGCCTATCAAAAGCAAAAAAAAATTATTCAGGCAAGCAGAAAAAACACACTTTTAAAAACCAATTAATAGTAATGCATTCAGGCCAAGAGATAGTCGATGTAGTAGTTGGAAATCCTGGTATAACTAGCGATATAATTATTTGGCGCGATCGCTGATCATAATTCAGCGATCGCCAAAAAATTCAAGGGGATAAAGCAGAAGTGGGAGACCCCCGAATTGATACGCCTCAGAAAAAAACCAGAAATTAAGAAATCACAGAAAAAGTCAAGCAATCAAACCAATAAAAAGCTAAAAAAATGGTCGTAGTAGAGCATTTAATTAGGTTGGTAAAAAATTTTCGGATAGCGGGCAAAAGATTTCGGTTAAAGGCTGACAGTTATAACCGCGTAATTATGTATGTGGATTAATTAGATTGAGAATCGGTGCCCTAGTAATTTAGAGCGTTTTGGCTCAAAATTTAGTGATAAATATGAAATAAATATCCCGAATAAATTTGTTTTATTTTGACATCAATACTGTCAAATACTTATCATACCGTTGATTTCTGCATACAGGTCAGTTTAAATCTAGAAACCCAGAAATCAATGGGGTAAAGGCTTTGGAAGTTTTTGGAGATGTCTATTGGTTCTGTGACTGAGCAAATAAGTTCGTCACCTTAACCCTTTGCCCTTTTGGGCGCAGCGTTTCAAGCAGTTTCGCTACTCAATAATTAAGAGGGTTCAAGTCAGGAGTTCGCTTTCGCTACCTATGAGCGCTTGACTTGCTGGCTATCTTGGATATCTGCTTAATCCTTACCAGCTTTCTAGCCCGCTTCACAAGGGAAGATAGTGAGTCTCCGGGCCTAGTGTCGATGACCTAGAGAGGTGTTGTCCTCTCTGGAATCCAGGTCTTACGGGACTATCCCAAACACCTTGAGAGTTATCTGGGTTCTAGGGTTGCCTCTAACCCAGACCACGCGAACGTTTCAGGTATTACCATCCACTTTCCGCGTGAACGAATCGCACCACTATTTAGATTATAATAAAACCACAAGTGCGACTCGTTCACGCGGAAAATGGAGGGTAACACCCGAAATGTGCGCGTGGTAATGGTTTAGGTTGACGCAGTGTACTAACAGGCACCCGCCTGGACTCGTAAGTCACGAACTATTAGCGCGACCTGAACTGGTCGTTTGGTAAGTAGGGTCGGCCCTACTAGGGGAGTCACACCCCCTACCCTCGCGGAAAATACCATAAAAGGTATGGTCACGCCCTAGTAGGTAACGAAACAGGCGGAATGCAGACCCCGAACGTAGCCGAAGCCAGCAGCCTAAGCCGGTTAGGAGCAAGAGGGACTCTCTCAATGGTGAATGAAAATGAATTGCCATTCAAACTGCGTCATCGTGAAACGAGCCAAATAAGGCTGACAGGCTCGAACCAAAAGGTAAAGTGGGTGGCCTTGGTGCTTAATGGTCATCAAGGCGTGTGGCCAAACTCTCACCGCAGAAGAGGCAGCACCTAACGAGAGGACGGACAATCAAACGACACAACAGGGTAAGCCCTACAGAGTCTATGGGAAGGTCGAATCCCATAGTAAGCAGACCGCAAGGAAGGCAGAACTCTCTGGAGGGTAGAGGATGAGGCAAAAAGCGAAAGCATCCCTGTAATGGGGAGATAGGGGTTCAAAATTTGCCCCTGACCGAAAGGAACAGCAGACTTGCCTTGGGTCTTATGAGAAAGAGACCAGACGGTAAAAACCATATCTGAGGACAAGTTAGATGTCGCAGCTAAAAGCAACAAACGGACCAAAGAAGCCACTGGAAGATTGGAGCCAAATTAACTGGCAAAAAGTCAACAAGCTGGTTAGGAACTTACGTCAAAGAATCTTTCTCGCGAGAAAACTTGGTAACTTTCGCAAACTAAGAAGTTTGCAAAAGTTGATGTTAAGAAGCCACGCCAACTTACTATTGTCAGTGAGGAAAATCACCCAAACCAATAAAGGAAAAGCAACGGCAGGAATTGACAAGGAAATAGTCAATACCCCAGAGCAAAGGGTGAAGCTGGTAAACAACTGGAATGGCGGAACTCAAAGCCCAACCAAACGGGTAATGATACCAAAGCCAAACGGAAAGTTACGACCGCTAGGAATCCCAACCGTGCGTGACAGAATCGAACAGGCAATAGTAATGAATGCATTAGAACCCGAATGGGAACCCGTGTTTGAGCCAAACTCCTACGGATTCAGACCCGGAAGAAGCTGTCAAGATGCCATTGGACTTTTATGCGACTTCAAAAAGGCAGAGACACTTGGGTTCTAGAAGCTGACATCAAAGGATTTTTCGATAATATTGCCCATGAATCCATCTTGAAACAATTAGGAAACCTACCTAAACGGGATTTAATCCAAAGATGGTTAAAAGCTGGCTATGTTCTCAAAGGGGATATCAACCCCACAAAGACGGGAACACCGCAAGGTGGGGTAATCTCACCCCTACTGGCCAACATTGGACTGCATGGTTTGGAACAATTCATTAAAACCACCAACCCAAAACTAGGCATCGTGCGGTATGCAGACGACTTTATAGTCACTGCTAAAGACAAAGGAAGTCTTGAAAAAGCCCAGACCAGAATCCAGCAATGGTTATCAGAAAGAGGACTTGAATTAAGCACGGAGAAAACGGTTATTACATCAATAGAAAAGGGCTTTGACTTTCTCGGTTTCAACCACCGCCACTATAACGGCAAACTGCTTATCAAGCCATCCAAAAAGAAGGTTTTAGCCTTCTGTAAAAGGATAGGCGAAGAAATAAAGGCAATGAATGGTTGTGAACAGGAAGTAGTCATTAAAAAGCTAAATCCGATTCTCCGAGGTTTTGCTAACTACTACAAAGGGGTAGTGAGCAAAGTAACCTTCAGCTACATCTCATCAAGAGTGTGGTACTACCTTTGGAGTTGGGCGAAGCGTCGGCATCCCAACAAAAACACAAAATGGATTCGGAAACGTTACTTTAAGACCATAAAAGGCAATAAGTGGACGTTCGCCTGTACAGGTACAGACAAACGGCGAGGGAAAGAGGTTGAAATAATTCTCTACCCAATAACTTACACTCCAATCGAGCGCCATGTAAAGGTCAAAGGGGAAGCGTCACCGGACGATCCGAGCCTCAAGGAATACTGGAAAAAACGTCACCAGAAATATGGTAAGAGCTACTGGGAGAAAAATTCCCGGAATTATAAAATCGCTCAAAACCAAAACTGGAAATGCCCTATCTGTGGCGAACCTTTATTCAACCGGGAGGAAATCGAAACCCACCATATAGTACCTGTTGCAGAAGGGGGAAAAAACGACATTGAAAACCTTGTGCATCTACACCAAGCGTGTCATAAGCAGGTACACAGCAAATCCAAGTCCAATCGCTTGAAATAAGGCTTGAGCCGGATGATGCGAAAGTGTCAAGTCCGGTTCTTAGGGGAGGGGAGGGGAGTAATCCCTGAACCTTACCCGACCAACTGTGGATTTGTTGTCCTAAATGGAAGAGTGCGACCTGAAAGGTCAATTGGTAAGTAGAGCCGGCTCTACTAGGGGAGTCACACCCCCTACCCTCGCGGAAAATACCAGAAATGGTATGGTCACGCCCCAGTAGGTAACGAAACAGGCGGAATGCAGACCCCGAACGTAGCCGAAGCCAGCAGCCTAAGCCGGTTAGGAGCAAGAGGGAGTCTCTCAACGGTGAATGAAAATGAACTGTCATTCAAACTGCGTAATTTAGGAACGAGCCAAATAAGGCTGACAGGCTCGAACCAAAAGGTAAGTGGGTGGTTTTGATGTTTTTTCTTCATCAAGGCGTGTGATCAAAACCCCACCGCAGGAGAGGCAGCACCTAACGAGAGAACGGACAACCAAATGATACAACAGGGTAAACCCCACAGAGTCTATGGGAAGGTCGAATCCCGTAGTAAGCAGACCGTAAGGAAAGCAGAACTCTCTGGGGGGTAAAGGATGAGGCAAAAAGCGAAAGCCTCCCTGTAATAAGGAGGATAGGGGTTCAAAATTTGCCCCTGACCGAAAGGAACAGCAGACTTGCCTTGGGTCTTATGAGAAAGAGACCAGACAATAAAAACCGTATCTGAGGACAAGTTAGATGTCGCAACCAAATGCAACAAACGGACTAAAGAAACCACTGGAAGACTGGAGCCAAATTAACTGGCGAAAAGTCAACAAGCTGGTTAGGAATTTACGTCAAAGAATCTTTCTCGCGAGAAAACTTGGTAACTTTCGTAAACTGAGAAGTCTACAAAAGTTAATGTTAAGAAGCCACGCAAACTTACTATTGTCAGTGAGGAGAATCACCCAAACCAATAAAGGAAAAGCAACGGCAGGAATTGACAAGGAAATAGTCAATACCCCAGAGCAAAGGGTGAAGCTGGTAAACAACTGGAGAGGCGGAACTCAAAGCCCAACCAAACGGGTAATGATACCAAAGCCAAACGGAAAGTTACGACCGCTAGGAATCCCAACCTTGCGCGACAGAATCGAACAGGCAATAGTAATGAACGCACTAGAACCCGAATGGGAACCCGTGTTTGAGCCAAATTCCTACGGATTCAGACCCGGAAGAAGCTGTCAAGATGCCATTGAACAAAGTTTTATCAGACTTTGTAAAGGCAGAGACACTTGGGTTTTAGAAGCTGACATCAAAGGATTTTTCGATAACATTGCCCATGAATCCATCTTGAAACAATTAGGAAACTTCCCTAAAAGGGATTTAATCCAAAGATGGTTAAAAGCTGGCTATGTTCTCAAAGGGGAATTCAACCCCACAAAGACGGGAACACCGCAAGGAGGGGTAATCTCACCCCTACTAGCCAACATTGGACTGCATGGTTTGGAACAACTCGTTAAAACCACCAATTCAAAATTAGGCATTGTGCGGTATGCAGACGACTTTATAGTTACTGCCAGAGACAAGGGAAGTCTTGAAAAAGCCCAGACCAGAATCCAGCAATGGTTATCAGAAAGAGGACTTGAATTAAGCACGGAGAAAACGGTTATTACATCAATAGAAGACGGCTTTGACTTTCTCGGTTTCAACCACCGCCACTATAACGGCAAACTGCTTGTCAAACCATCCAAAAAGAAGGTTCTAGCCTTCTGTAAAAGGATAGGCGAAGAAATAAAGGCAATGAATGGTTGTGAACAGGAAGTAGTCATTAAAAAGCTAAATCCGATTCTCCGAGGTTTTGCTAACTACTACAAAGGGGTAGTGAGCAAAGTAACCTTCAGCTACATCTCATCAAGAGTGTGGTACTACCTTTGGAGTTGGGCGAAGCGTCGGCATCCCAACAAAAACACAAAATGGATTCGGAAACGTTACTTTAAGACCATAAAAGGCAATAAGTGGACGTTTGCCTGTACAGGTACAGACAAACGACGAGGAAAAGAGGTAGAAATAATTCTCTACCCAATAGCTTACACCCCAATCGAGCGCCATGTAAAGGTCAAAGGGGAAGCGTCACCGGACGATCCGAGCCTCAAGGAATACTGGGAAAAACGTCACCAGAAATATGGTAAGAGCTACTGGGAGAAAAACTCCCGGAATTATAAAATCGCTCAAAACCAAAACTGGAAATGCCCTATCTGTGGCGAACCTTTATTCAACCGGGAGGAAATCGAAACCCACCATATAGTACCTGTTGCAGAAGGGGGAAAAAACGACATTGAAAACCTTGTGCATTTACACCAAGCGTGTCATAAGCAGGTACACAGCAAATCCAAGTCCAATCGCTTGAAATAAGGCTTGAGCCGGATGATGCGAAAGTGTCAAGTCCGGTTCTTAGGGGAGGGGAGGGGAGTAATCCCTGAACCTTACCCGACCAAATACCCGGATTTTCTGGCAAAAGAAGAATCTTAACAAAGATTTAAAAATTGTCAGGGGTAATTAGGCATCAGCCCCACCCGGAGACTCACTATTCACTGGTGTGAAGCGGGTTGAAAAGGAGGTAACGCTTAACCAGTAAGGGAATCCCTTCGAGCCAATTAGTCAAGGTCAGCCGTGAGGCTTTCTGTCCGACTTGAACCCTCTCAATTATTAAGTAGCGAAATCTGGTTGATACGCTGCGACCAAAAAGGTCACGGGGAATGGGTAGGTAAATTCTGTGGTTGCCTACAAAGATACGGAGTTGTATATCTCACGTATTAACGAAATCCCAAAAGTACCCAGGGGGAGAGGGCAGCATCCTAAAACTAATAATCCCAAATCCACGGAACGAATTAAAGCCCATATTGGCTCTCAGGATAGGTCGATAATCCTAAGTAGTGATAAGTGTAAGCGCAAGCCACATGGGTGAGAGATGCAGTGCAGAAGCCAAAGACCAGCCTAATAACTGGTATATGCTGACAGCCTGTGCCTAAGTTGAATTGTAGAGTCTCAAGTAGTGATATATATGTCCAAAACACGACAAAAGTCGATGGTGGAATGGAACGGAATCCCCTGGAAATTAGTACAGCGGAAAGTGTTCAAGCTCCAAAAGAGAATCTACAGAGCGGCTAGTAAGGGCAACGAGGTCATAGCAAAAGGGCTTCAAAAACTACTGTTAAAGTCATACTACGCGAAACTACTCGCCGTAAGGCAAGTAACCCAACTCAATAGAGGAAAGAAGACAGCCGGGGTAGACGGGATAAAATCACTAACACCCGTACAAAGGCTCAGCCTGGCCTCCAGACTGTCACTAACCAATAAGGCCAAAGCAGTCCGCAGAGTATGGATACCAAAACCCGGACGGGATGAAAAACGCCCCCTGGGGATACCAACAATAGAGGATAGAGCGCGTCAGGCATTGGTAAAAATGGCACTAGAGCCGTATTGGGAATCCCAATTTGAGGAAACCTCGTATGGTTTTAGGCCAGGTAGGTCAACACATGACGCCGTAGCCAGAATATATCTTGTAATAAACAAGAAACCTAACTATGTTCTGGATGCGGATATATCCAAATGTTTTGACAAAATCAACCACATTTACTTACTGAAAAAGCTCCAATGTCCAGCAAAAATCCGACACCAAGTAAAAATTTGGTTAAAAGCCGGAATCATGGACAGAGGAGCCTTTGAAAAGCCAGAGGCAGGTACACCCCAAGGTGGGGTTATCTCACCCCTTTTGGCCAACATAGCACTAGATGGGATGATTCGGGATGTAGAAAGTCAATTTCCTATGTACAGCAAAAAAGGCTTATACACACCCCCTGTCAGAATCATTAGATACGCCGATGATTTTGTGGTACTACACCCAGAGTTAGAGGTCATCCATAAGGCTAAAGCGGCAATTGAAGCTTGGCTAAAACCAGTTGGTCTGGAATTAAAACCAGAAAAAACCAGGATATGTCACACCCTTAATCAGTTGGTTACAGGAAGTGAATTGACTGTAACTCCCGGTTTTGATTTCTTGGGATTCAACATCCGACAATATCCAGTTGGAAAACACAAATCAGGGAAAAACCCCCAAGGGAAACTACTGGGATATAAAACCCTGATTAAGCCGAGTAAGAAAGCAATCAAAGCTCACCATGTAGCCCTAAAAGAAGTTATTAAGACCCACAAAACAGCCCCGCAAGCGGGACTCATTGGTAGATTAAATCCAATGATTAAAGGGTGGGCAAACTACTATTCAGGGGTAGCAGCTAAGGAAACGTTCTCATCAGAAGACATGGTTCTTTGGCAAATGCTCAGAGCATGGTCAGTAAGTAGACGTGGAAGAAAACAAAAAGCCCAAGCAATACGCAAGTATTACCGCAAAGGCCGACATGGTACATGGACGTTTGCCGCAGCAGACGGACTAACGCTATGGAAACACGCGGACGTCGAAATTAAACGACATACCTTAGTCAAGCCTGACAAATCTCCGTATGACGGCGACTGGGTTTACTGGAGTACCAGGCGAGGACAAGACATCGAAGCCCCCACAAGAGTGGCAAAACTGCTGAAAAAGCATGCATGGTAAATGTCCATATTGCGGGCAATACTTCACAAGCAGCGACCTGCTCGAAGTAGACCACATCATCCCTAGAAGCCAAGGCGGAAAGGATGAATACAAAAACCTGCAATTGCTTCACGCTCATTGTCACGACTTAAAGTCAAGATATGACGGAAGCGCCCAAGGGCAACAGGAAGAAGAACTGCCACTCTGGTAGTCGTACCCATGAAAAGGGTCAAATTAGGTAGGAGCCTATTGCCGTGAAAGTGGCACGATGGGTTCTGAATGGGAGGTGGGGAGAGCGATTTCCCCATCGACCCCTAATATTAATTAAAATCGTTGATTAGTTTAGTGGTTATTCCCTCAGCAATTCTCATTTTGGAAATTTAACTGCTATTGGGGGGAATCTCTAGCTCAAGTCCCTGGAGCATGAAGGTGAGCAGGTGATCCCAGTTGTCGAAATACAGATACCGGGTTAAAGCCCGTAAATCATCAAAAAAGGTCTGGCGAGTCGGCAGATGGCCTCGCAGCCGTTTATATTTCTCGTCGAGCCGCTCCAGCAGCGGATGAAAGAGTAGGGACAAGATATTCAGAGTTGCCAGAAAGGCAGCCAGATGCTGTTTGCCATGGCCGAAGTTATGTTCGAGATGGTAGCCTTTGGTCTTGAGGGTATTGTTATTCTCGTTCTCAACCTTCCAACGAGTGCGACCGGCTTGAACAATCTCAGCTACGTTATCATCAGTAAGGGTGTAGCGGGTCACAAAGGCGTTATGGTAAATCACCTTTTGGTCAGGACGGCTGACAGTTACCTCACACCAGTTCACCAACAGCGCATCCGCCGCGTCTTTGAGGGGCAAGTCATTGAGATATCGGTAAGTCCAGGTTTCCTCAACTTTTCCCGTCCACCTTTTGCTGATGACTGTTGGTAGGTCAATCCCCTCAAGATGGTTATAAAGCGTAGTGTGGGAATCTGGGCGACAGACCAAGATAAAGTCCAACTGGTGGTCTAACAGTAGCTGACACAGGGGTTGGTGGCAGTACAAGTCATCGCCTAACACCGTTACCTTCAAGCGACTCAAGCTCGGACCATGCTGGTTCAACCACCGCTTCGCAGCGGCATTCTCACAGTCTTGTTTGTCATGACCGTCTTGGGGGCGGACAAACTCAGGGACTAACGGAATCACCTGAGTCTGCCCTGGACAGACGATGACTGGAGTGACCACGCTATGGAAGTGTTGAATGTCTCCTGACCTCAAGGTGCGTGTCGAGCAGCCAGGACAGTGGATTTGAGTTGAACTGAAGTATTCCGTCCCATCCATAGCAACCAACAGGGTGTCGGCCACAGACCGGAAGTCCTTCAACTGACCCTGTTCGTCCAACATCTGTAGGATTTCCTCGAATACGGGAAACAGCTCCTCCGCCACAACCCCGTCGAGCAAGTCCCGGATGTGGTTGTCGCAAGGAATCTTATGCACTCCAAACAGGCTTTGAGCATTGCTTTGACCCTTATTGCCTGCCATCTTGCGCTGGTAGGCCAGGAAGGACGGGGTTTGGGTGAAGAACACCCCTGCATGCGCTCAACGCAGCATCCTCCATTCCATAGCGGGTATTTTTACCTCGGCGCTTGTCCGGTAGCGACGACAAGCGCTCGCGAAAAGAACTCACTACAGTGTCAAACCAACCTGGCTTTTTCAAGGGCTCTGGCTCTCTTGGGTTTTGCAGATATCATTACCATACAGGTCTCAAGGGGACTTGAACAGTTTTTTGCCAAAATGAGAATTGCTGTTATTCCCTAGCGGTAGTTGACTCATTTAACCAGTATGGTATGTTGATATTGAGTCAAGATTGAGTCACGTAGCATCAAAAGTAGATTGAGTTAACGCTCATAAGCCTTACAGGATAAAGGATTAAGTGGCATAAACACAGAATAATTAAACGTATCTGGGGTTGTTGCCTAATACGATAAAACACATTCCTTGTCTAGGGCGTGTCATCAATTGGAAGACTTGACAAAAAGCAGGAGAAATGCAGAGGTAGAAGCAGAAAACTTTTTAGATCATCAGGTGAATTATGCGCCGTTACGCTCTCAGAGACGACCAATGGGAAAAAATTGAGCCTCTGCTTCCGGGCAGAAAAGGACATGTCGGAGTTACGGCCAAAGATAATCGTCTCTTTGTTGAAGCAGTTCTCTATCGCTATCGTGCCGGTATTCCTTGGCGTGATTTACCCGACAGATTTGGTGATTTTAGGGTGATTCACACTCGATTTAGTCGTTGGTGTCGTTCTGGGGTGTGGGAGAATATCTTCGAGTTACTGGCAGAAGATGCGGATGATGAATATGCCATGATTGATAGTACGATTGTGCGAGCCCATCAACACAGTGCCGGGGCGGAAAAAAAGGGGGAGAAGACCAAGCCATTGGACGTAGCAAAGGGGGGTTGAGCACTAAGATTCATGCCACTTGTGATCCACTGGGGAATCCGACCGGATTTCATTTAACTGCGGGGCAAGCCCATGACTTAGAGGGAGCGGATGTCTTGTTACCAGAGATAGAAGCGGAGGCAGTTTTAGCAGACAAAGCATATGATGCAGATGAGCGAGTTCGAAAGCGATATCTTCCGCCAAAAAATGTGAGGCGGTGATTCCCTCAAAAGGGAATCGCACAGTCTCTTACCCATATGACAAAGAGCTTTATAAAGCCCGTCATTTAATTGAGAACTTTTTTGCCCGTCTGAAGCAATATAGAGCGATTGCAACTCGTTATGATAAGACTGCTCGTAATTTTTTAGGAGCAATTTATCTCATCGCTTCTGTCATTTGGCTTAATTGATGACACGCCCTAGCTGGTTGGCTTTTGAATTCAATCCCATATCCGACTTGCGTATGAACCCTATCTGTCCGGTGATCATTGCCGATCAACGGCCATCGATCGCCTATTAATCAAGCGAGACAGCGTAAGTCCTGATAAGTGCTGAAAGCTTCAGGGTGTTGGCTGGCTATGACTCTAGTCTATTAGCGCCGTTCCATCGCACCTCTGGCAATTAGTCCAAGATATCGTGCATACCGATGGGTGCCTCTATTTCACAATTTTTGCAACTCAATCTGTTTGTCGAGATATCTTGAGAGTCTCGTCACGGATCTAGTCCATCAATCTCCAATTTCTCGGTTTCGATGAGCGATCGGCCAGTCAAAACCGGCCATCAAGACCAGCAACGACCCTGAATTGCATAGAAGGCACAGGAGGTTAAAAAAAATATTACTAAACCTTATCATATTTTGTCATCTAGTGCTAGAATGACAGCAACGAGTAATTTTTTAGGCCGATGAAATATGTTACGCCCAGAGAAGCATCTGAATCTCTTGGAGTTGCCATTAGTACATTGCGGCGATGGGACAAACAAGGAAAAATCAAGTCCATCCGAACCCCAGGGGGGCAGCGCCGATTTGCAATTGTTGAGTACGAGCAGGACGCGAAACCAACTATTTGCTATGCAAGAGTCTCTAGTTATTCCCAGCGAGATGACTTGTCTAGACAAGTTGAATTTTTGCGCCACGCATATCCGTCATCTGAAATTGTTCAAGAAATTGGCTCCGGACTCAATTTTAAGCGGAAAAAACTTATCGCCATTTTGGAGCGAATCTACCGGGCTGATGTCGGATGCCTTGTCTGCGCTTACCCCGATAGAATCGTCCGATTTGGATTCCCGCTTATTGAGTGGTTATGCGACCAAGCTGGATGCAAACTCGTGGTTCTTAATCAACGTAATCTCTCTCCAGAAAGAGAACTCGTTGAAGATATCCTGTCCATCCTCCATTGCTTTTCTGCAAGGCTATACGGACTGCGAAAATACAAAAAACAAGTTGAAAAAGTGCTTCAAGAAAAAAGCCAGAAACTCAACGACGAAACGGACTCAGAATGCCGTCAAGAGAATCCGAATATATCCCTGTAAAAAACTTCATCAATTGTGGAAAAAATGGTTAGCTGCTTATCGCTGGATTTATAACTGGACGATTGCTTACCTGAGAAATAAACCCAACTTATCAGCGTTCTCATTACAAGCTTTAGCTCGCGAGGAAAATCGTCCTGATTGGGTCAAAGAATTGCCGGGTCACCAGTTACAAGAAGCTGTAGCAGACGCCGTAGATGCTCATAAACAAGCCAAAGCCAATATCGGGAATGCCTCTTTTAAGTCTTGTCGCGCTTTTGATCAAGTGATTAAATTCAAGGTAGGTAATTTCAAGAACGGGACTTGGTATTGTCAGGCAACTAAAGGACTTGAGTTCAAATCAGCCGAAAAAATCCCACAGCAATGCCGTTATGGAACTCAACTTCTTTATCAGAAAGGCTTATGGTTTGGAGTTTTTCCTGAATATCGAGAACCTACGGAAACTTCCCAGACGGGAGTGATTGCTTTAGATCCAGGAGTTCGCAGTTTTTTAACGGGCTATGATGGGTCAACGATTTTAGAGATTGGTAAGAACGACATCGGCAGAATCAATCGACTCTGTACGCATCTTGACAATCTAATGAGTAAAATTGCTAGATCTGACCACAAGCGTCAACGTTATCAAATGCGTAAAGCAGCGACCAGGATTCGTGGCAAAATCCAAAACTTAATTAAGGATTTACATAACAAATCAGCATCTTTTTTGGTAAAAAATTACAAATTAATCTTTTTGCCGACTTTTGAAACCTCACTCACACATAGAAATGGTATAAGCCATGTCGTCGGAACAGAACAAAATCATGGGCTACTTTATTGAGGAAACGAAAGAACACCTCAATACCATAGATCAAAGCTTACTTCATCTGACCATGACGGTCGCAGATCCAGACAAGATCGGCGAAGCTTTTCGAGCGGCTCACTCCATTAAAGGGGGAGCGGCAATGCTTGGTATCAATAGCATTCAACAAATAGCCCATGCACTTGAGGATAGTTTTAAAGTCCTCAAAGAAGTTCCCATTGACATCGATCAAACTCTAGAATCTTTACTTTTATCGACTTTTGATTCCCTAAAACGATTATTTGCTCAGTTCACCAGTGGTCAAGGATTAACGGAACAAGATGCCGCTGAAATCACAGCCAAAGCTGAACCAACGATTAAAGAACTGATGGGCCACTTAAACAGCCTGAACGAAAAACCACGGGTGTTTACTCCGGTTCATGGATCTCAAGCCAGACCCGCTAACCGAGCCGCACCCTTGGACTCGATGATTCAGCCTGCACCGATGAATCAACCAACACTCTTAGAAGATAGCGCACTCCAATTAATTTTTAAAAGTGATGTGCCTAAGTTGTTGCAACTTATGCTAGAAACTTTTAAACAACCAGATACAGCGTCTAGCCGACAACATTTAGGCGAAATTTGCCGTAACTTACTCCAAGCGGGTGAAACGTTTGAACTTCGAGAGTGGAGTGAACTGATTCAAATCGTGACTCTCACCTGCCAAAACACTCACAAAACATATCATGCTCTGGCTCCAGTCATTCTTAAAGAAATTAAACAGGCTCGGCAACTCGTACTTACCGGCAAGTCAACGGAAATTCAACCGAGCCAAGAGCTAAAATTGTTGTTGCCGCCCGTAGTAGCAGAAAATACTTCCATTGATAAAAATACCACTAACCTAAACTCAGAAACATTTATAACAATGACCCCTAATTCCCCCGATTCACCCAATAACTGGTTGATTTCACAACTAGAATCCATAAAAAGTTTATCATCCGACTCAACTTCCGCTGCCCCTAAAAATCCGTCTAAAGTGATTTCTTTGCCAAGTAGTAATACGGGCAAAACTACCTATAAACATTCGGGACAGGAAAAACTCAAAGGACCAGAAGTAGGCATGGACGAACTGAATACGTTAAAAGATTTATTTGACGGTGAAGAAATCGCTGGATGGAATGAAGAATTATTTGCGGAAGCAGAGCAAATTTTACCAAGAGAAAATTTAGCAAATTCAGAAAGTAACTCGGACAAGAATAATGAGGAAGATTTTTCTGATTTATTATTGGATTTTGCTGAGTCAGATTTGCCGGAAAGTAGATCAACTAATTCGCCTAATTATGCCCAATCATTAGAAGCAGAAAATGATGATGATTTCTTTGATGAACTGGTTTTTATTAATGAAAATGAAGCGGATTCAGGAATAAAGTCACAAAAAAATATCGCCGATCAGTCTGATAATTCTTTTGAAGACATCTTTGAAATTGATGACTTAAATGATGCTTCTGATGCCAAATCATCATCATCTGTTTCACAATTTGAGGATTTAAATAGTTTATTTGATGAAGCTTCTGATGAAGAATTAGACATACATTGGGAAAATGAAATTGAAAATATAGGCTCTAAATCAGCGGCAGAAAACCTAGAGATCATCTGGGATGGAGACGATGAAGTTTTCTTCTCAGAAATGAATCAGGATTCGGGTTATAACAGTTCTTCTAATTTAAGTTCGCTGACCATGAGCGAAAGCACTTATATTCAGGATACTCCGGATCTCTCGGAAGATGATTTAGATTTGAGCTTATTGACTGAACTCGTTGACTTAGACACCGATGAAATCGGCGTCGGCGGTATTAATAAGGCTGATTTGAATCCGATGACGGATTCATCGACTAACTTGGACGATGATTTGAGTTATGATGAATTATTTTCGATCGCCGATGAAAATGAATCTGGATTAAGTCTGGAAAGCGATCGCCGCAAGGCATCGATGGCTTCAGCTACAGAATCCTTAGAAGATTTATTTGGAGATTTGTTAGAAAGTGAGAAAAATGTTGAAGAGATATCCGCTCCAAAAGCTGTAACAATTTCCGAGGATTTTGCCGATATTTTTTCAGACCATGAAGTCTCCTTAGATGATTTAGATTTAGAGCATAATTCCCTAGACACCCAGGAAGATGAACCCAAGCTAAATTTCGATTCTGTCGAAACCCCAGAAAAGAGAAAAGCTACCGTAGACTTTTCTGATTTGGATAATCTGTTTAATGATGCAGCTTTTGTTTCCGCAAATTCATCACTGAATTTTGAGGAAATGGAGGAGGAAACAGAGGAATTAGATGATTTAGGACTCAATGATTTAAACTTCGGCAACGAATTTGTTACGAAATTATTAACAAATACCGACCAGTATTCTGCCGATTTAAATTCCCTGTTGGAACGCGAATTAAGCGAATTAAACGAATTATCTTCGGCAAATAATTCCGAATTATTCGATGATTTATTAAGTCCTGAATCTGTAGATATTTTCGATGAATTAGATGCAGGAGCAATTTCTGCCGATGCTTCATCTAATGTCTCAAACCCAGAAGATGAATTTAGTGTTCTCGAAAGTTTGTTGGCTCAAAAATTTGCTCCATCTTCATCTTCCAGCGTCAATTTTAGTGCATTAGAGAAAATTTTAGATCTATCACCTACGGCTTTAAAGGTTGACTTTAATGAACTCGAAGCATTTTTAAATCAAAAAGTCATCCAGAATTCTGAACCGCTTTGGTTGACAGAATTACAAGAGTTTTTAGCACCACAAAAATCAGACCGATTAAAGCCTGCTCAAACCGAGCCAATTAAAGGTAGCGAAAGTTCCAGAGAGAAGTCAACACAAACCTTTAAGACCCACAGTGATTCGACGGCGAAGAAAACCCGGGGTGGCATGACCTATGAAACGATGCGGGTTCCCGTGAAGCAATTGGACAATCTGGGCAATTTAATTGGGGAATTGGTGGTCAACCGAAATACCCTTGAGCAAGACCAGGAACGGATGCGACAGTTTTTGGATAACCTGTTACATCAGGTGCAAAATCTGACGGATGTGGGTCAACGAATGCAAGACCTTTATGAGCGGGTGCTGTTGGAAATTGCTTTGCTGAGTAGTCGCAAAAATCATTTTATGCCCGACGGGAGCTTACAAATCGCTCATTCCACTGGACACGATTTGAGTGTTTTTGAAATGGACAAGTTTACTCCGTTTCATATTCTGGCTCAAGAAATTTTAGAGTTGATTGTCCGGGTTCGTGAGTCCGCTTCCGATATTGAATTTTTGGTGGATGAAACTGACCAAGTAACCCGTCAGCTACGGCAAATTACTAATAAGCTTCAAGAAGGAATTAATCGCTCTCGCATGGTGCCGTTTGCTCAGATTACCGATCGCCTACCTTTGGGGGTACGCAACAACTCGATTAAATTTGGTAAGCAAGTGGAGTTGGTGGTAGAAGGTGCGGAAACTTTGATCGATAAGATGATTCTTGAGAGTCTCAATGACCCGATGACCCACTTGGTTAATAATGCTTTGGCTCACGGGATTGAATTGCCCGAAGAACGGCAAAGAAAAGGTAAACCTCCCACAGGCCGGATTACGGTTCGTGCCTTCCACCAAGGCAACCAAACGGTGATTTCTGTGTCTGATGACGGTGCCGGGATTGATGCGGAACGGGTAAAAGCAAAAGCTTTGGATAAAGGATTAATTACGCCAGCGGAGGCGAAAACATTAAGCCGCTTAGAAGTTTACGATCTGTTGTTCGCGGCTGGATTTAGTACCAAGGATCAAGCCGATGATTTGGCGGGTCGGGGTGTAGGGTTGGATGTGGTGCGGACGAATTTAAGCTCGATTCGCGGCGTGGTGAATACTGATTCTACCCTGGGCAAAGGAACGAGTTTCAGTATTCGTGTGCCTCTGGCTTTTAGTATTTCTAAGGCGCTGATTTGTATCAGCGATCGCGCCCGAATTGCTTTTCCGATGGATGGGGTTGAAGATATGCTCGATGTTCCCCGCGATAAGATTCAAACAGTCTCTAAAGACGATCGAGAGGAAACTTTTATTCCTTGGCGAGATACCATGTTGCCGTTCCGACCTATGCGCGAACTTCTGGTTTACCATCGCCATATGGGACGAGGCAGTGTCTTTGGTGGCAATGCCGAAGAGGATATTATTTCTGTGGTGGTGCTGCGTAGTGCTGGCAATTATTTGGCGTTGCAGGTCGATCAGGTATTGGGCGAACAGGAAATCGTGATTAAGCAGTTAGAAGGCCCTGTTCCCAAGCCGGTCGGTGTTGCTGGGGCTACGGTGATGGGGGATGGTCGAATTGTGGCGATCGCCGATGTCCTTGAGCTCATTGACCTAGCCGCCGGACGCATCACCGATAAAGCCAGTACGATCTGGGAAGATCGGATCATTCCCGAAGAAACCGTTGAAAAAGAACAGCCCACTGTATTGATTGTGGATGATTCGATTACAGTGAGAGAGCTTTTATCCATGACCTTTAATAAAGCTGGGTATCGGGTAGAACAATCGCGAGATGGTCAAGAAGCTTGGGAAAAACTCAAATCGGGTTTGCCTTGCGATATTGTCTTCTGCGATATCGAAATGCCTCGCATGGATGGTTTGGAACTGCTTTCTCGTTTGCAAAAAGATCCCCAACTTTCTCACCTGCCAATGGCCATGCTGACTTCTCGTGGGGCGAAAAAACATATGCAGATGGCGATCGATATGGGCGCACGGGGTTATTTCACTAAGCCCTATCTAGAAGAAGCCCTTTTAGACGCCGCTTCCCGAATGCTCAAAGGAGAGGTTTTAGTCCTTTCCAAGACTGAGGTCTAGTCAATTGCTTGGTCTGTCTTAACAGCCAGGGACTTAAGTCCCTGGCTAATAGCGCAAGTCCTTTAAAAAGGAAGGACTAAATGGAAGACTTGGAAGCTTACGGGAGTCCACCCTTGCGAGAACCCCCGCCTATTTTAATTAAAAACGGTATTACCATGTGCTTCTCTCTGTTCTTTACCATTAAGATTCAGCATGACCAACTCCAGATTCACATTCTTTTTTTGTCACCTGATGGCGATAGCGAAACATATCTTGTAAGCGATCGCAAATAAACCCCCCTAAAAGAATATTGACCAACCAACCCCCCGGTACAGAAAAATCAATCGAATCCGTCAGTCTGGTTTGACCATTCTCAGGCACAAATTCATGGCGATGAGTCCAATTTTCCATTGGCCCAGAGGCTTGTTCATCAATAAATAAGCGATTTTTTTCACAAGCAGTATGACGGGCAATCCAACGCACGGGAATCGGTCCAATAAAAATTAAAAATTCAGAAATTGCCCCCACATCTAAACCTCCCTCTCGACGCACAATTTTAACAGGTTGCCACGGAGGAGTGAGTTTTTGCAAAATATCTGGTTGTTCGTGAAACTTCCAGACGGTTTCTACGGGGGCATTAATTAGAGAACTATAGGAAAATTTTGGCATATTTTGTGATTGATATAGGGGCTTGATTTCGTGATAAAGGAAGCGGGGGAAGAGAGGATAGAGGCTATTAGGATAGATTATAGAGAAAATAGTGACTTTTCTATGCATCTATGCATCTATGCATCTATTCCCTATGCATTGGATCTTTCTGAGATGATCCCATTCAATATGTCAACTTTCAGGGTCACTGCTGATTTCAATATCTAGGGTTTCTTCATGAATTTGAATATATAATACATTTGGTTGACAACAGACTTGGCAATCTTCTACATAAGACTGATAAAACCCCGCACTAATATCGACAAAAGTTAGATTAGTCTCTCCACAATAAGCACAATAATATTCTGCGGTATTTTCCATGATGACGATGATTTATTTACTCCTCAAAAATTAATCGTTATCAAAACCGATCAAAAGCGGGACTAATTCATATAAGCTTGAGCGTCGGCTAAGTGTTTTTTTAAGGTGGACAAGGGTAATGGCCCTTGAATATGATGCCAAGGTAAAATGGCTTCGGTTGACCAATCTTCATAGACATAAAAATCTAATTCTGGGAGTTGTCCGCGCAGTTCTTTAAAGGCTCGGCGATAACTGCCTAGAGAGTCCCCGTAGTGGCGAACTAATTCTAGTAAGGCTGAAAGACGGCGATCTCCTCTGGAAATTAAGGTTTGAATCACAGACCAATTATAACTTTCTGGCCGATAATCTATGCCAATGCGTCCGAATTCTTTTTTAAATTTGTTTAACCGCTTTTCCCCTTGACGGTTGACCCCAAACCACTGAAATGGGGTATGAGATTTCGGCACAAAGGTACTACATCCAAAGGTTAAACGTAAACCGGGTGCGGCTTTTTTTAAAGCTTTCATCATGGCGATTGTCTCTTCTAAATCTTCTGGTTCTTCCCCCGGAATTCCCACCATACCGTAAAGTTTTAAACCCGCTAATCCACCGGCTTTCGCATTCACCGCTGCTTGGATAATTTCCGGCTGTTCCAATTTTTTATTAATAATTTGACGCAGCCGTTCTGACCCACTTTCTACGGCAATGGTGAGCGATCGCGTCCCCCGACTAGCCAGAATTTTGGCTAAATCTTCGGTGACAGTATTCGTTCTAACTGAGGCAATACTTAAGCGCACCAGATCAAATTTTGGCTGCCTTAAATACGCCAATAAACTGTTAAATTCAGGATGCTGGGTGACAGAAGCCCCAAGTAATCCAATTCGGTTGGTGAATTGCAAACCACGCTCAATGGCTGGAATCAAAGATTGTTCTAAATTTGCCGTTCTAAAAGGTAAGGTCAGATAGCTGGCTAAACAAAATCTGCACATTTCTGGACAACTTCGCACTACTTCCACCATAAAAATATCCGGCCAAGCAGATCGCTCCGTTACCACCGCAGAAACAGATAAGGTATTTCCCCGATAAGTTTGTTTAGCAATTGTTGCCGGAATGGCTGCATCAATGGGTTTGATCTCCGCGATCGCGCCATCGGCACTGAGATAATTTACTTCATACAAACTGGGAACATAAACCCCTGGAACTTGGGCCAAATGACGCAACTGAATTTTTCGCGATTGCTTTCTTACTTGTTGATAAGCATCAATAAATTGATCCAGGAGATTTTCTCCATCCCCCAGCAAAATCACATCAAAAAAATCCGCAAATGGTTCCGGGTTGGCAGTCAACACAGGCCCACCCCCAAACACCAAAGGATGACCCTCTTGGCGCTGGTCAGCGCGAATCGGTATCTCTAAAGATTCTAGGAGATTCAAAATATTGACATAATCTAATTCCCAAGATACAGAAAATCCTAATAGTTCGGGGTTTACAGGGAGGGTTTCGCAGGCGTCGGTAAACAATCGGCTCACTTGGATATCTGGGCGACGGGCAAAAGTTGCCCAAACAATTTGATAACCCAGGCTGGTAATCCCGATACTATATTCATTGGGAAACCCATACACCAAAGGAATGGCATGATTATCGGGGATAGCGGGAGTAAACAAGAGACGTTCGGCATCAAATACGGAATCTGTCATGGTTTTAAGTCAACCTAAATCTGCGTATCTATTTATATTTTAGTTTAAAAGTTAAAATAATTGAAGCTAAAATTAAGGTGATCGAGTTGGCCATAAACACAGCCCAATCTTCGATCAAGATTCCATAGACTAACCAGAGAAAAACCCCAGAAGAAAAAATGGAAAACATCCCCAAAGAAATATCTTTCGTGGATTTTGTTTTCCAAACTTGAATCACTTGAGGCAAAAATGAAACTGTGGTTAAAGTGGCCGCCATAAATCCAATCAAGGAAGTTAAAGTCATAAAATTTATTTTTGTTTGGTGATTTTTGTTTGGTGATTTTTAGACCGTGGATCATTGTTTAGGGAATTGCCGTGAAAAATTATATCGTAATTTTAATTTTCCGTAGATCGGCATAAATTATCTAAAATTGACAATCAATTATCAGCAATCACTAATTTATAATTAGTGATTGTTAATTTTAGAGTATAATAGACAATATCGAATTAAGAATAATCAGAAAATTTGCATATGAGTGCAGAAATTATTTGTATTGGCACCGAATTACTGTTAGGGGATATTCTCAACAGCAATGCTCAGTTTTTAGCCCAGCAACTCGCAGAACTCGGCATTGGTCATTACTATCAAACGGTGGTGGGGGATAACCCAGAACGGATTAAGCGGGTTTTAAAGATTGCCTGCGATCGCTCCCAAATTTTGATTTTCACTGGGGGACTTGGCCCAACTCCCGATGATTTGACCCATGAAACCCTGGCAGACTTTTTTGGGGTGGAGATGGTAGAAAAACCCGAAATTATTGTGGATATTACCGCAAAATTTGCCGCACGGGGAAGAATTATGGTGCTTAGTAACCGCAAACAAGCCTTAATTCCCCAAGGGGCAGAGATTTTAACTAATCTTACGGGCACTGCCCCTGGGATTATTTGGCAACCTCGCCCAAATCTGACTATTCTCACTTTTCCGGGAGTCCCCAGCGAAATGCAGCAAATGTGGCGTGATGTGGCAGTACCCTATTTGAAACGTCAAGGCTGGGGTGAAAAAATTCTCTACAGCCGAACTCTGCGATTTTGGGGCATTGGCGAATCGACTTTAGCGGAGAAAGTTCGACCTTTCTTTGATTTGACCAATCCCACGGTGGCCCCTTATGCCAGTAAAGGTCAGGTGACATTACGCATTTCCAGTTTGGCCGCATCCGCTACTGCTGCCCAGGAGTCGATCGCCCCCGTGGAAGCCCAAATTAAAGCGATCGCCGGTTTAGACTATTTCGGCGCTGATGATGACTCCCTCGCTTCCGTGGTCGGTCAACTGCTGAAACAAAATGGCCAAACCTTAGCCGTCGCCGAATCTTGTACCGGCGGTGGTTTAGGTCAAATGCTCACCGCAGTTCCGGGCAGTTCTGATTATTTTCTCGGTGGCGTCATTTCTTATCACAATTCCGTCAAAACGTCTCTGTTACAAGTCGATCCTGAAGATTTAGAAACTTTGGGCGCCGTCAGCGACAAAGTTGCTCAACAAATGGCCCAAGGAGTTCGGACATCTTTGGGCGCTACTTGGGGCCTCAGCATTACCGGCATTGCCGGCCCTGGGGGTGGCACGGATACTAAGCCCGTGGGTCTGGTTTATATCGGTCTGGCAGGACCCGATGGCGCGATCGAAAGTTTTGCCCAGAAGTTTAACCCCCGACAACCACGGGATTTTATTCGTCATTTGAGTATATGTACTGCCCTAGACTTGCTGAGAAGAAAAATGTTAAGCGTTGCTTAATATTTTTGTAAAGTTTTGTAAAACACTATATATATGGGTTTACTTGCTCAATAAAACATATATGTAGTGTTTTGCTCCGGTACACCGTACTGATATCACTGATTTTTTGTGATTTTTGTCCTTGCTTATTTCGGGAATAATTGGTTATGATCAAAGAAACTAAAGAGAGTTTCTGTCCGATCGGGATATATTCCTGGCTGTTTGTACAGCAAAATCGGCAGAACTCACGGCTGCACTGAAGGAGCTCTCTTTTAAATGGACTTTATAGATCAGGTAATCGAAAAACTTAAAGAAATCGCTCGCAAAGTGATTGAGGCATTACTCGGCCCGGAACCAGAACCAGAACCGGAACTGATTCCGATTCCGGTTGATAGACCATTACGTCGTCGGTAGTCCAGATGG
Source organism: Planktothricoides raciborskii GIHE-MW2 (assembly GCF_040564635.1). Taxonomy (NCBI): domain Bacteria; kingdom Bacillati; phylum Cyanobacteriota; class Cyanophyceae; order Oscillatoriales; family Oscillatoriaceae; genus Planktothricoides; species Planktothricoides raciborskii. The sequence continues at coordinate 5,298,962 of NZ_CP159837.1, read as the reverse complement.
CTCAAGAAAGCGATGGTCAAACCGGGCTGAGTCTTTTGGTGCTGCATGGGCCGAACCTAAACCTTTTAGGGAAACGAGAACCGGGCGTTTATGGCTTGGCTAGTCTCGATGACATTAATAAATTACTCGAAGCCGAAGCGCAACGGTTGCAAGTGAAGGTTTCCCCCTTACAGTCCAACCATGAAGGGGTTTTGGTTGATGCTATTCATGCCGCCGTAGGTCAACACCAAGGGATTTTAATTAATCCTGGGGCTTACACTCATACCAGTGTAGCCATTCGTGATGCGATCGCTGGTGTAGCCATTCCCACGGTAGAAGTTCATTTGAGTAACGTTTACCGTCGGGAAGAGTTTCGACATCATTCATATATCGCCCCAGTGGCGATCGGTCAAATCAGCGGGTTTGGCCCAGAGAGTTATCGTCTGGGTTTGTTGGCATTAGTGCATTATCTTCGATCAACCCAGGTTTTTTGCTCAATGTCGGTGTAAAAGCATATCACATGGGGAATAGTTTTTGATAACTTTTCCTAATTTTATCTTCCAGTCAGGCGGACAAACCAATCTGATGTTAACAAGCATATAAGGATCCGGTGCTAGGCCGGATCCTTATATGCTTGTTAAGCATTTGTTATTGCTTATACAGCATTATCCTAATAAACTTTTGTTATTTGTTATTTGTTATTTGTTATTTGTTATTTATTATTTGTTATTTGTTATTTGTTGGTTGTTGGTTGTTGGTTGCCATAAAGGCTTCGCGAGCGGGCAAGATGGTTGTTGGGTAGGGATTCTTTGGGTAGGGATTCTTTGGGTAGGGATTCTTTGGGTAGGCATTCTTTGGGTAGGCATTCTTTGGTTGTTATTCTTGATCTGTTAACAAATAACAAATAACAAATAGCAAATAATGTTAAAACCAAGGACAAAGGAAAAAAAACACAGGAAAACCCTTGTAAGAGGGATATGGGGGGTCAAGTAATTATCGATCGCCAATGACGTTGTTAAAAAAATTATTTTAAAAATAAATTTTACCCTGTGAAATAGTCAGATTGTTGCATATATTACTGAATATATTGCTGCATATATTTAATCAATGGATTGGTTAGTTTTGATTTAAGGGTTAATTTTTATTTTATCTGAAGAAAAACACTTAGACTTAATTTGTGTTATTGTGTTATAATGTGGGAAGTTGCCTAAAGGATTGATTAAGTGAATTATCCAGAAATTATCAAGTTTTATTAAAAAATGGTGGGCGAGGTCGGGTTTCCGGTAAAATTTAGTGATGGCTTACTCATTATTGAACCGATTTAGAGGAACGTTTATGGGAGTGGCGATCGCCGAAAGCCACGACGGTATCTTGGATTTCGCCGCTCGCGATTCCCTGATAATGATGGAGAGCGCAAAAAGCTTAATTCGCTGTGGTGGGATGGATTTGAGGGATTGGCTACCTCACCAGATCGCCACCGAAAGTGGTGGCATCTCCTTGGCAACGAGATTGTTAGCTTTGCTGCCAATCATTTTGTTTTACCATGAAGATGAATATTGGTTAGAAAAGCAGCTAAAAAACGCCATGAATCATTTGCCAGCGGGTCAATTTAAAGAAGCTGATATCATGGTAATCGGCTGGGCGATCGCCCATGTACTCACCAAAAAAAGGTCTGCAAAAACGACTATTAATGACCTGATTAAAAGTATAGAAAATGCAGGAATAACCGATGACTTAATCGGCAAAAAATTGACAAAAATCAATGGCTTATTGGCAGAATGTCCTAGTTTGGCAACCGTAGGCGATCGGTTAAACAAGAATAATCATTCTGAATCGGCGGCCATTTATCTCGCTCTTTACTGTTTTTTGTCTACTCCAGAACAATTTCAGATTTCAATTCAGCGGGCTGCCCAAACTCACCCAGAACCCAATCTGACTAAGCTTCTCACCGCTGCATTATCCGGGGCTTATAATAGTCACGCTGGAATTACCATGACTAGGCAATTGATGGAATCTAACCATCTGTCTCCCAATCGTTATAATATCCAGCTTATTACCGTGGCCGATCGCCTATATGCCACTTGGCTAGGTCTTTATTCTGTAGACAAGCATATGGAAAAAAACCCATGCCAAAGGCATATGATGATGGTGACAGATCCTCATCAGTTGGTTCCACCTGTTTAATTCCCAAAACCAAACAAAAATTATGGGGGCAGCAAATATCGTCATAAATCCAAAATCTGCACAATTAGTCTGGTTCAAATTGGGGCTTTAATTAGGATTAAAATTGAAACTGAAATTCCTGAAATTGTGGCTTAAATTTATGATTTAAATTGAGAAGCTTATGGGAGAGCAAATGTTATTTATCTATTAGCGGTGGTGAGGGCAAGATTGATGGAGGGTTAGGTTATCAGTTAGAAAAAACTCATCCCTGAACGATTTCTTTATGCTGGGCTGACCGATCATTGATTTACCGATCCGGGCTTAAGATCAAATCGGGGATCATATTTTGTTGCTGCATCTATAATAGAGCCAATGTGAGTTTGGTCTTTGGCTCTCAATCTCTGATAGTTTCGAAGTGCCGTCCCCATGAAAAATATTCAGTCACTCACTAAAACCGTTGAAAAATGGCGGCAAAGCTGCTCCGCACCGGATAGGCAAAAGCCTTCCAGTGACAGCAGCACAAGCCATGCCAAACCTTTGACTAGATCGCTTCAAGATCGCAGTAAGATGAATTTATGGCTTTTACAATTATCTCACCTTAGCCTTGCTGGAGTCAGTCAAACCAATAAGCCGGTTTGTTCTCGCCATAGTAAAGCGCGATCGCCCTTATCGTTGATGTTGGCGGTGATTTGTCTGACCAGTGTCATTGGCACCCGCTTCTACAATCAGCCAAGATTGGCCGTCGGTACACCGGCGCCGAAGACGATTATTGCGCCGAGAACGGCTCGGTTTCCCGATCACAAGACTACCGAAGAGATTCGGAAAGCGGCTCAACGGGGGGCTATTCCGGTCTTGAAGATAGACCCTGACCGGACTGAGCAAATTCAGAAAAGTTTACAACACTATTTGACTCAGGGAGATCAACTCCGAGAAATCCTGGGCATCTATCCTTTTACGCCGACCCAGATATTGTCGGAATCATCCCAACAATATTTAAGGACTGCCAGCCCCTGGGAATGGCTGACCATTCTCTCACAAGTGAAACAAAATCGCCGCCCACAGGGGACACAAAATCCCTCAGAATATTCCGTCAGAAAGCAAGGGTCAGAGAATGTGCCGATTATTGTCCGCTGGGCTTTGAGCAATCGCCTGATTACCGAGTTGGGTAATCAGGCGATCGCCGAACTGAAACTTTACCAACGGCAAAGTGATTCAGAAAGTTTCAATTATTTAATTGATACCATTATCGAGTCTCGTCAGCGCTATTCAAGAGCGATCACCGCTTTGGGAGCCAGCAAATCCAACTCCCCAACACTGATTTACGATCAAACTTTCTTCAATTTGTCCGACGGAGAATGGGAAATCACTAAACAGGGCATCCAACAGACCGCTCAACTGATACTGACTCAAGGCATTCCTGCCGGTCTACCCCAGGAACTGATCAAAAATGCCGTAAAACTGCAACTTCAAACCCAAGTCCCAGCAGGATCTGAAGCATTAGCCACAAGGATCCTCTTAACCAGCTTAAGGCATAACTTGATTGAAGACACTGAGGCCACCAATCACCTTGCTAAACAGGCGGTCGCTGAAGTTAAAACGATCTACGTCAATATTAATGCCGGGGAAGTGATTGTCCAAGCCGGTGAAATCATTGAGCCGAATCATTTGGTGTTACTCGATGGCTTTGGCTTAAGTCAGCGGGGGATTAACTGGATGGGCTTAATCATGTTAGCCGGGGGGGTTGGTATCGGGGTGGGAGTGTTTTGGTTCGTGGAACATCGATATTACTCCCCCCTGCGACGACGAGATCATCTGCTGATCCTACTGCTAACTCTCTCTACCCCGTTACTCTTGTATTTCAAGCTACCGATCGTCAGCTTACCGGCGATCGGTCTATGGATTGGTAACTTTTACGGTTCTACTCTCGCAGGCACCGTCGTCTCACTGATTGGTCTATTGTTACCTGTGGGCATGGAAATAGACGCCGCCATTTTATTCGCCAATGTAGCCGGAGGATTGCTCGGTGGAATTGTGGGCGGAAAAATGCGTACACGGGAAGAATTAGCCCTGTTAGGACTGGGTGTGGGATTGACTCAGGGAATTGTTTATTTGATTGTCACCCTGATTGTGACGGCCACAGCCCCGGCTGTATGGTCTACTATCCTGATGAGTTCTGGGTTACAGGCGCTGCTCGGGGTGGCGTGGAGTATCATTGCCCTGGGTGTCAGTCCTTATTTGGAACAAGGCTTTGACCTGATTACTCCCATTCGTTTGGCGGAATTATCTAACCTGAACCGTCCTTTGCTCAAACGATTGGCGGCAGAAGCGCCAGGGACTTTCCAACATACCCTGTTTGTTTCTAGTTTGGCGGAGGCGGCAGCTAAAGAATTGGGCTGTAATGTCGAACTGATTCGGGCAGGAACTTTGTATCACGATATTGGCAAGATGCACGATCCCCTGGGATTTATTGAAAATCAAATGAATGGGGTGAATAAGCACGATGAAATTAACGATCCGTGGAAAAGTGCCGAGATTATTAAAAAGCACGTGACTCAAGGATTGGTGATGGCCAAGCGGGCTCGCTTACCCAAGGCGTTACAAGCTTTTATCCCGGAACATCAGGGAACGATGCTGATTGCTTATTTTTATCACCAAGCCCAGCAACGGGCAGCGGCTGATGGGCAGCCGTCCGTTGCCGAATCCGATTTTCGCTACGATGGCCCGATTCCGCAGTCCCGGGAAACGGCGATCGTGATGTTGGCAGACTCTTGTGAGGCAGCATTACGCAGTTTGAAAGATGCGACTCCAGAGGAAGCGTTAAGTATGGTGAATAAGATTTTCCGCGCTCGCTGGCAAGATAATCAGCTTGTGGAGTCAGGACTGCGACGAGAAGATATGCCTAAAATTGCGGAAATTTTTATTCAGGTTTGGCAACAGTTTAATCACAAACGGATTGCTTATCCTAAAGCGGCTTTGCAAAGTAAGCATTAGTTATTTATTATTTAAAATTGCTTATTTGTTATTTTATTATTCATTATTTGCTATTTGCTATTTGTTGTTTGTTCTTTTTTGTTTGAAGCTGATAACGAATAACTAATGACTAATAACTAATAAATAATGTTTTTTGGCAAATTCGCCAAAAGTCTAATATCTAATTTTTTTTGAAGTCAGTAAGATCGGGTTTGTTAGGTTTCCGGCTAACCTCAACGATAGTTTGACTTCAGTTGCAAAGAAGAGGACTCCGCAGATGAAACGCATTCGCACCAGAATTCAAAAGCGAGATCGGGAAAAAGTTGCTCAAGTAGCGCCTGTGGCAACGGCTTTAGAGTCCCGTCCTTTTGATTTAGAAAAAGAATCTTCTGACACAGATAATGTTCCAGAGTTGCAAGGGAAAGAAGAACTTGGAGCAAGCTTGGGTCATAGCCTGGGGAATATTAGCATCTCTGCGAAAGAGACGGCAGAAGAAGAAACGGGGATGCTTCAGGCTAAAGAAGAGGAGGACTCGGCAGAGTTAGTTCCCGAGGAAGAGGAAGCGACCCCGGAAGTTCAGGCTAAAGAAGAGGAGGACTCGGCAGAGTTAGTCCCCGAGGAGGAGGAAGCGACCCCGGAAGTTCAGGCTAAAGAAGAGGAGGATGTTCAGGTTCAGTCTGAAGAGGAGGATGACCTGATGCAGCAAGCTCAAGAGTTGTATGAGAAGTTGTTAGCGGGAGATGAAGCGGCGATCACGAATTTACAAGAGTATGGCCTGGATCCAGAAAATGTTCAGACTTTAGCTCCAGAAGAGGCGATCGCTGCCATTCAGGAAGCCTTGAAAACTAAGGTTTCGGAGTAAATATATAGGGTCAAGCCCGTTGACGATTGATACTGAGTCGAGAGAAATCTTAGAGGCTGGGTTTCAAGATTCAACCCAGCCTGAAGCCGTCAAAAAATGTCTAACAATTGTCAAAAAATGTCTAGCAATTGTTAGACATTTTAAATCCCAGGAATTTCTGACAATTTAGACTTTAATTCCTCTACTTCAAAACGGGTGGCTTGTTTCCATTCTTCAACGGTAAAACTATAACCCATTTCTCCGGCCATTTGTACTAAGGTTTCCAGGTTCGGCGCTGAGTTTAACTTCTCTTTGATCTCAGGATATTGTTGCACGGTTCTAAATAGTCTTACGACTTCTTCTACTGCCATTATTTTCGGCTCCTTTGCCCTTTGATATTTATAATTATATAAGGTTAATTATAGCTTAGGTTGACAGATTAGGTTGACTACAGATTAAACCGATTAAACCGATTAAATCGATTAAACATTATGAGCGATAACATTGGGAAACAATTACTCACAGAAGGGAAAAGAAGAGAAATTGCTAAATTGACTAGCCAAATCTCTTCTAGGCAAAATCGCTTGTTTTATTCAGTGACGCGCCTGGTGCCAAGACCATTTCAATGGATAGTTCCCATTGTTATGGAAAATCTGAAAAAGTCGCCGATTAAGCTCGATAAGCTTCCCGGTGTTAACAAACTGAAAAAATCTAAAAGATTCACTAAGCTGATTAAAAAGTTACCGAAATCAGTTAGAGATAAATTTGCTGGGGAATTAGAAACTCAGGAAACTGAACTGAATCTGGAAGAAACGATGACAGAGGAGGCAGTTAAACCAAGGATTGTTAAACCACTTTATGTGAAATATGCTTGTGAAGTGGGAAATCCTTTATTTTGTGATTTTCCTCAGCAAACTGTTGAGCAAATTGCTGATGCTAAATCTTGCCAAAAATGTCGGTTTCCGGCTTTGTTAGCCCCGGAAACTAAGATTCGGGGTTCTAAAGAAATCTATCAAATCGACAATTACCTGGGACACCGAGGAATTGGGAGATTTTATCAGGCGGTGCAAATTTCAAATCAAGAAGCATTAATTATTAAAGAGTATTTGTTACCAAAGCGTTATTTTTCCCCAACAGAAACTAGACAGTTGAAAGAAATTTTTTTGCGAATCGGCGGGTTTAATTTAGCAGATAATCGATTTCAAGATTTTCGGCTGATTCTGCCTTCGGAGGCGATCGCTGATGCGAACCAAGAACGCTGCTATCTAGTTTACCATACTAATTTATACACTGCCCCAACTTTGGCCAGTTACTTAGAACAAACTGGGGCAATGACCAGCAGGGAAGTCTACCAGGTTCTTAGCCAAGTTCTCCAAAGTTTAGATTGTTTACATCGGCAAAAGTTTCGCTTGCGATCGGGATTAGTTCGCCAAGGCATCCCTCACGGAAATCTGAATCTGGAAACGTTGATTATTGTGCCGAATTTACAGGGGTTTTTTATTTATCTTTGCGATCCGGCTTTGTGGGAAGATTTGTTTTATCCTGAACCGAATCAAGTGCCAGCCCGATCGCTTAAACAAGATTTAAAAGATTTGGGGAATTTGGCTTTTTATTTGTTAGCCGGTGATTCTATAGATCGGACAATGGGTTATCCTTTAGATCCAATGCTAGACGCAAACTGGCCAGAGTCGGTGAACCCAGAGTTAAAAAACTTTATTTTTAATTTGATGGAGTTGGGCGATTCTCTACCCTACGGGAAGGCGGAACGTCTACGGGATAGCTTCGCTTCACGCCAATTTGACAGCGCGGAAATGGCTAGATTAGCTTTGTTAAAAATTTCGGTAAATTTGGTGGAGAAGGTTGAATTTACCGAGGTAGAAAAGCCCGTAGAAGAAAAAAAGAAACGGAATTGGCGGCAAATTCTTTTGTGGATAGTCGGGATTTCTAGTGTGTTGCTAGTTGGTTATTTAATTTGGTTTTTCCTGGTTCGCGATCGCAGTCAAATAAAGGATTCATCGGTGGTCTGTTGTGTGGATCGAGTGTCCGGTTTTCCCACGGGAATTTTTTCCTATACGGCGAAGCAAAATGACACTTGGCATCGGGTTTTATTAGGAGAAAATCTAATTCGCCAAGGAACCACTTTACAGGAGGAGTTAGCCAAACGCTTAAACCCTCCGGCGAAAGATGGTCAGGAACCGCCTCAGATCCAGTTGATTTATCTACCTCAAGCTTCGGCAACAGATGCGATCGCTAAAGTTCGTAACCGAGAGGCTTATTTTGCCATTTCTAATCTGGTCAGCGTGGAAAAGTTCTATCGAAATCTGATCTATCGAGATTTGGACTATAAAATTATCGGCTATGATAGCTTAGTCTTTTTTGTCGCTTTTGGGTATAACCAACGAGAAAATAGTATTCCCACTTATTTAAATGGCCAGATTACTTTTGAGCAACTGCGTCAACTGTACACGGGTAAAATTACCAATTGGCAAGAATTGGGTGGGCCAGATATGCCGGTGAAATTATATATCCCTAATCAACCAGAAGCGGTGGAACTTTTCGAGGATGTGGTGCTGCAAGATCGTAACTTGATTCGGGAGTTTCAAGCTTTACAAAAGTCTCAACAGTCTGAACAACAAGCAAATAGTTTTGTGCAGATACAACCGGCGATCAGTCAGCCGAATAGTATGACTGAGCTGCTGCGAGGGATTATCGGAGATTTTGAACAAGAACAACCCGTAGGCGCGATCGCCTTTGGCCCTTTCAGCCAAGTATTTAATCAATGTTCCGTCTATCCTTTAGCCTTACAAGCAGACCAAAAAACACCGATTTCCCCGCTAATCCAAAACAATCAACAACCGATTACGCCCGCCAATGACTTATGTAATAATAAAGGCAGTTATGGCCCGAATTTACCAGAATTAATTTCCCAACGCTATCCCCTAGTTTATCCTCTGGCTTTAGTCTATTTAAAAGACAATCGTCTATTACCAGTAGGGCAAAAATTTTGCGAAGTTATGAGAACGGTAGAAATGCAGCGTTTACTCACTCAAACAGGTTTAATTCCTATTAAAGACCTGTCGATTCCCAGGCAGAATCCAGAAACAATCCAGAAAAAAAATTCCAAGAACATAAAATAAATATTTCCAGGGGTTTTGATTATGGCCGATACACATGGGCTAAACTATGTCACCGCTAATCGTTTTTACATAGAAATGCAGCCAGGAAACAGCCTGACGGCTTGTTTTAGCGAATGTTCCGGTTTAAGTGTTAACTTAAAATATGAGACTTACTTTGAAGGAGGAGTTAACGATCAACAGCGAATTATTCTGGGACATAAAGAATTCTCTGATGTGACTTTAAAGCGGGGAATTACTGACGATCTGGCTTTTTGGGATTGGGCAACAGGCTCACCCCCGAAACGTCGCAATATTAATATTTTATTGTTTAATCAAGCTGGTGAAACGATACAATGTTGGCGACTAATTGGGGCGGTTCCGGTTGCGTGGAAAACTGAGGGACTACAAGCGAACTCATCGAGTCTTGCTATTGAAGAATTGACGATCGCCTATGAGGGATTAAATGTGCAAGCGAAGACCGCTGGAGGTGGTGTGACTGAACTCAGTGCGCGGGATGGGACGGGTTTCTTTCCTCAGTAGTTGTATTTAGCGGCCATTTTCATCATGAATTTTAGATAGAATAAACCATAATAAAATAATATGATTCCCGTAAAACCTCTCGGTCTGCAAAATCCTTTACTACCCTCTAAACCTTTAGGTGAAAATCACCGATTATCCACGGTGTTTTTACCCGAAAATTTTGGGGATATTTCCTCAGAGTTTGTGCCAGAGGAAGCGATTGAGTCTCGCTCTAAGTCTGTCCCAAGATTTCCGCCCAATGATGACGGGGTGACAGAGGAAGATAAAGGTGAGAAGTATTCAGCCCTTGTTGGGGAAAATGCGGCAGAGCAACGGCGGTCAAACTTGAGTGCAAAACTTAGTCAAAATGCTTGGCCTACAGTGGTGGAATCTTTGAGTCAAATTCGCCCTTTGAATGAGGCTACAATGGAATTATCCAGGGCGATCGCCCCAGAAATTGTGTTTGATCTCCCAGGCAGCAATAACAGTCTGGTTCCCAGGCCAAAAAATGCTTCTGGGTCTTTATCGGCTAATTCAGAATTGCCAAATTCTTGGTCAAGTCTGGCTGACTTACTAGACAATATTAGTGAGAGTAATCTTGATAATTTTCCCCAGGAGGAAATTATTTTCACTCCCACGGGGTTTCAGCGGCAAAATTCTGATGAGAAAGCCAAGCAGCGTCAGTCCTCTGGGCCATCTTCTCCCCAAGAAGATACTTACGCGCCCTCGGTGATTCAACCTGTGACCCTGACTTCTCCGTATTTGGCTTCAGAACCCGAACTCCCGGATAATTTAGATGCGATCGCCCGCGAAGTTTACCGTCGAGTGGTTGCTCGCTTGCAAATCGAACGAGAACGTAATGGGCGATCGTATTCCGGTCGTTTACCCTGGTGAACTTAGGTTAACTGGACTTACGCATTTATTCAATCAATGGGGGCAACCACGGGGGGAATTGCCCCTACAAAATCCTGAACAATTGCCGGTTTCCCGGTTATAAATTCCTCTTGAAATCCTGATTAAAAAAATCATTATGGCAAATTCAGCAGCGTCTGGCAAACTCGAAAAAGCAAAACTAATTTCCCAAGAAAGTGACACGATCGAGTTTATGTTTAATCCGAATGAATTGGTTTTTCAAAGATCCATTCAGGTGAATGCCAGTAAAGGCGCCCGCACCAAAAGGGGTCTGCCAAAAGTCAGTTTTGCCTATCCAGAACCTTACACTCTGACGATTAGCAATATTGTTTTTGATACTTATGAAGATGGCAGCAATGTTATGGATAAGTATATTAATAAACTGAAAAAATCTGTAGAATTTGCTACGAAAGGCAGCGGCAAAGATAAACGTCCTCCAATTTATGTGTTTACCTGGGGACAACAGCAATACATCCGCTGTTTTGTGCAGCAAATAAGTTATAGATTGACGCGATTTTTACGGGATGGGACTCCGGTACAAGCGCGAGTTGATTTGACCTTAACAGAAGTGGATCAAGTTTGAGGTTTTGTTTTTGAGGTTTTGGTTTAGAAATTTCAGATATTTCAGATATTTTAGAAATCGGGTTTCTGAATAGGTTTCTGACAGCGATGCTGAAATTATTACCGAAACCTGATTTTTTTGCTCCTAGTTTTTGCTCCTAGTTTTTGCTCCTAGTTTTTGGCCGATATTTGATGGTTTCTGGCTAACCCGCGATCGCCTAAAAGGTTGCGATCGCGGATGCAACATCGCCTAAAAGATGAGGCTATTGATGGGGCTAATTGACTTATCCTCGGCGTTCTTGCAATTTGCGATAAACCGCTCTTAAGGGAACATTATGATGAGCTAATGCCACCATTGCATGATAAAATAAGTCAGCTACTTCCCCGGCAATTTCTTCGGGATTATCATCTTTACAAGCCATCACCACTTCGGCACTTTCTTCGCCAATTTTCTTGAGGATTTTATTATCCCCACCGGCCAATAGTTTACAAGTATAAGAGGATTCATTGGGATTATTTTTGCGATCGCAGATTACCTCAAATACCTGAGATAATGTATCGGCTGGGGGGGCAGAAATTTGCCCATCGACTTGATGAAAACAACTGCGTTCCCCGGTATGACAGGCAATATCGCCGATTTGCTCGATGCCAATTAGTAGGCAATCGCTATCACAATCGTAGCGCAGAGATTTGACTTTTTGGATATGTCCAGAAGTCGCCCCTTTATGCCACAATTCTTGCCGCGATCGGCTCCAATACCAGGCTTCCCCAGTTGCCAAAGTTTTTTGCAATGATTCCTGATTCATCCAAGCCATCATTAACACGGTGCCATCGAGATAATCTTGGGCGATCGCGGGGACTAATCCTTGCTCATTGTAACGAATTTGTTCTACAGGAATTGCGGTATTGAAATTTTCCATAATTAGTTGTTAGTTTTTAGTTGTTAGTTGTTGGTTGTTAGTTGTTGGGTAGGGATTCTTTGGTTGTTAGTTGTTTTTTGTTGGTAGTTGATTGTTCATTGTTGTTGGTTGGTGGTTGGTGGTTGGGTAGGGATTCTTTGATTGTTGAATTTGCCCAAACAACAACCAACAAAGAACTAAAGAACAAAGAACAACCAACAATTATTAATAGAATACCGTATTTTTAATTTTATCACTCCATTTATCCCCAAAATGCTGAATTTCTAAAAAATTGGCATTTGCTGGAGCGGGCTTATAAATTCTAAAAGTCCGGGCTAAACCGAGGGATGCCGCACTTTCTAGAGGGCCAAAAAATCGACAATCGATTTGGCCAAAATAATCTTGAATCGCCCAATACTCCATTTGCTTTTGATTTAAAAAGAAACAACCAGAGTGGGGGTTTTCTGCCCGTTTGATGACAATTTCTTCACCCATCAATCTGGCTAAAATGGTTAAATTATCGGTAAAATAATGGGCAAACTCTCCCGGTTGACCCGTTTTAAATAGTAGTTCTGGATCGATATAGTTTTTTCTAATTAAATTCGCTTCTTGCACCCATTCAAAGCGATTCGGCTGAAGTACCCACCCATCCCCGACCGATGAATTAAACCAACGCAACTTTTGAAAAAAAGCCGGATCGTGTAAAATTAAATCATCTTCTAAATAACCGTAATAATCATAAGCACCCAGATTTTTTTTCAGGATACCATGACATTGAAACCCTAATAACATCGGATCGCAGTCCGTGGGATGGTGTTGATAAAAATCCGAGGTCACCGGAAGGCGATCGAGCACATGAAGTCCTTGAGTGGTGGCAATGATAATATCCACTTGCATCGATGGATTTTGGTTCGCCGGTAATTGGTAGAGTTGATGGCGATCGTACTTAAAATAAATCTGATCCGACCCATACAGACCATGCAAGGCTCTAACACATTCAGTCAAAGCCAAAATTCTCGGCTGTGGATCGGCGCTTAAAGACGCATATTTTCCACCGCCATCAGGATTAAAAACATGGGGAATTACGATCAGGACACGCATTTTACTTATGGCTAATTAATCTTGAAATTCACTCTGTCACCGATGATCCATCTCCATGAGATAATCGATTCTTGTGTTGTCGGGGCGATCGCCCTTGCAACTAACTCAAAATCCGCACAGTGTACATATTCGTCCAACCAAGGAGAAGCACTTTGGTGACAACTACCTTTAATACAAAAAGATCCGAAGAAATTTTCGCAGACGCACTTAAACTGATGCCTGGGGGAGTGAGTTCCCCAGTTCGCGCCTTTAAATCCGTTGGCGGTCAACCGATCGTCTTTGACCGGGTACAGGGCCCTTATATTTGGGATGTAGACGACAACCAATACATTGATTATGTTGGCACTTGGGGGCCGGCGATCTGTGGCCATGCCCATCCCGAAGTCATTGCCGCTCTCAAAGCCGCCTTGGAAAAAGGCACCAGCTTTGGCGCTCCCTGTGTGCTGGAAAACGTCCTCGCCGAAATGGTGATTGACGCAGTTCCCTGCATTGAGATGGTGCGATTTGTCAACTCTGGAACTGAAGCTTGTATGTCAGTCCTGCGGTTGATGCGAGCCTTCACCGGACGGGAAAAAATTATTAAATTTGAAGGCTGCTACCACGGTCACGCCGATATGTTTTTAGTCAAAGCAGGGTCAGGGGTGGCCACCCTCGGCTTGCCTGACTCTCCCGGCGTTCCCAAGTCTACCACCACCAATACCCTCACCGCACCTTATAACGACTTAGAAGCGGTCAAAGCCTTATTTGAGGAAAACCCCAATGAAATTGCCGGGGTGATCCTCGAACCCGTGGTGGGCAACTCTGGGTTTATTCCTCCAGATGCGGGATTTTTGGAAGGATTACGGTTACTCACCCAAGAATATGGGGCGTTATTGGTGTTTGATGAGGTGATGACCGGATTTCGGATTGCTTATGGCGGAGCCCAGGAAAAATTTGGCGTTACCCCCGACTTGACTACCTTGGGTAAGGTAATTGGTGGCGGGTTGCCCGTGGGCGCTTACGGCGGTCGTGCCGATATTATGTCAATGGTGGCTCCCGCAGGCCCGATGTATCAAGCAGGCACTCTTTCGGGAAATCCTTTGGCCATGACTGCGGGGATTAAGACCCTGGAGTTACTCAATAAACCAGGGACTTATGATTATCTGGAAAAGATTACTAAGAAGTTGAGTGATGGCTTGTTGGCGATCGCCAAAGAAACCGGCCATGAAGCTTGTGGTGGTAGCATCAGCGCCATGTTTGGTTTCTTCTTTACCGCCGGCCCCGTGCATAATTACGAAGATGCCAAAAAATCCGATTTAAGTAAATTTGGTCGCTTCCATCGGGGAATGCTGGAACGGGGAATTTACTTAGCGCCTTCTCAATTTGAAGCTGGCTTTACTTCTCTGGCACATACCGAAGAACATATCGATCGCACCTTGGCCGCTGCCCGTCAAGTGATGTCTCAATTGTAAGGGATTCAAGTCAGTAGAGTAGAACTCTGCGCGAGGGGGTAATTGGGCAAATTTTGGGCAAATTTTTCCCGGATTTGTCGCCGCGTTTTTCTCACCCCCTAAAATATAGCGAGGACTTACGCAGTCAGTCAGAAATTTTTTCTTGGGAGATGCTTGAGAATGTTCCCCTCGCTCCAATGGCGTTGTCTTGCGTAAGTCCTCAGCGGGATTCCCGTAACGGGGATCCGCGTTGCGCGAACCCGCAACCCGTTGCGGATGCAACATCGCACTCAACAAATCCGCCCACTCTACCGATCGACGGTAAGTTGATCGACTCACTGACGATTGGCGTCCGGTTTGCCGGGGTTATAGTCGTGACATCTCCAGCCATTCCTGAGCGGCATTGTCCCCTTAAATCGACGGTAGCTGGACACACTTGAGCCAAAATTCGCCCAATATTTCCACAACATTAGCGAAATCATCCAACTCCACAGGTTTATGCACATAACAATTCGCGTGGAGTTGATAGCCCATCAAAATTTCCTCCCAATTTTCTGAATCCGTCAGCACAATCACCGGAATAATTTTGAGTAAATCGTCACTTTTAATCCGGGCTAAAAAATCTCGCTCATTCGTCTCCTGACCATTCACATTCAGCAAAATCAGGTGAGGAAGAGGTGAAACAGCATTGTCGTTTTTCTGAGTTAAAAAATTGAGGGCATCTTGGGGATCATTCACGAAATGAACCTGATTTTTTGGCGAAATTTTTGCCAAAGTTTTCAGGATGACCTCTTGAAACCGAGGATTCCCTTCGATCACTAAAATATGTTGACTTTTGTCACGGATCATTTGGGCAAAAACCAGAAAAATTTCAATAATTAATGAGCAAGTCTAGACGCCAAATCCCCAATGGATAACTCATGCAAATGCCCAAATCATTGTTTTACCATCATTCAGTGAGCTAAAATAATGATCTAAAATAATCTGGCTTTCCGAGAAGGTTTCGGGGAATCAGTCATATGCATAAATTGATCTCTCGATTTATAATTGTCGGGAGATTTTCGCCACGAATCATCAGGACGAAAGAGAAACATCCAAACGATTCGCTAGTTTGATAATATCGTCTTTTCTGGCAATTTGATCTACCCATTCTTGGGGAATATTTTCAAACCCATAATAAATTCCCGCTAAACCCCCGGTGACGGCGGCAGTGGTGTCGGTATCTTGTCCTAAATTTACCGCTTTTAACACCGCGTCCGCATAGTTATCGGTATTGAGTAAACACCACAGAGATGCCTCTAAGGTATCAATCACATATCCACTAGAATGAATTTCATTGATGCTGAGGCGGTCAATGTCTCCATTAAATACCCGTTTAAAATGACTAAGTTCCTGAACATAGGGGGCGGATTGATAGAGGGGACTAATATTTTCTAGTCCTTGCAGATAGGCAGATTTTAAATCTTTTCCTTGTAATAAATTGATGGCAATACTCAGATAAATTCCACAGGCTATCAGCGATCGCGGATGAGCATGAGTAATCCCTGATACTTGATGGGTTCGGTCAATTAACTCGGTAAACGGTAGATTTTTATACAGAAATGCCATCGGCAAGATTCGCATCAGAGAACCATTGCCGTTGCTGCGATCGCTCCTTGCCCCCGACTCAGACGGTGGGGCGCCGTGTTGTAAATTCCAAATCGCTTGTAAGGTCGTATTGCCAATATCAAACACTTCCCAATGGGGTGTCCAATAACGCTCACGAAACCAGCGACAAAAAGAACGGGCGATCGCATTTAAATCAAAACCCTGACACAAAGAATCCGCCAAACAAAAAGTCAGAGAACTATCATCAGACCAAGTACCCGGTGGCTGATTGTATGTCCCCCAACCGATCATCGCTGTCACCGGATTTTTTAGGCGATCGCCACGGGAAGTAAACTCCACGGGCACCCCCAAAGCATCGCCCACACAAACACCCATCAACCCTGACAAAACCGGAGAACCCTGCATCATCTTCATTCACCTTCAATTTTTTTCATTATTGTATTTTGACTGGTTTATCGGTGTGGGGCTGCCATCGGGTGCAGGCCCTTCGACCCTTCCACAGGCTCAGGGCTCAGGGTAAGAGGTGCATGGGGGCATGGGGGCAGGGGTGCATGGGGGCAGGGGAGCCACTCCTGTGCGCCTCCGCTCCTGTGCGCCTCTGCGCCTCTGCGCCTCTGCCGACGGCGGGCGCCTCCACTCCTCCGCTCCCTTTTACCAAATAAAAAAAATTTTTTCCTCTCTGGGAGAGAGATTCAGGCGATTTAGCCCGAAACAATGTAAAAAAATGTTGCAAAACTTTACAAAGTTTGTTACATTACTTAACAACAGGCAAACACAAATCGAAAAGCAGGAAAAACAACATGGCACGTTCCGGTTTTGTCAACAGCGAAGAAAATAGATTGAACAACTTTGCAGTCGAACCCACAATGTATGTGGATGAAACTCCTCGCACTGGCTTTACTGAATATGCAGAAAAGCTCAACGGTCGTCTGGCAATGATTGGATTTATTTCTCTGATAGCTTTAGAAGCATTCACGGGTCAAGGAGTAATCGGATTTTTACACAGTCTCTAAACTCAGATATCTGTTCGGTTTAGAGGGAACCTTTCCCAGACTTGCTTAACAACTCCCAACACAGCATTAGATTTAAATTACCTTCCCAGTAATTTAGTCTCAAAAACATTTAAAATTTACCAACCTCTGTTTACCAAACCTCAAAAAATATTCCAAGATAGCTACCATTAAACTCCTAAAGATTAATGGAAATGGCAACGGCTGCTATAAATTTTAGCTACAACAAATTGACGGCTAACTAAATTGAATCTAGGCTCTCATCTTTATCACTAGCTATCAACCTAGCTAGTGTTTTTTTTTGGCAATTTTTGATTAACTTAGTAGGTTGGGTTGACGCACGAAACCCAAACTACTGATTCGCCGGTCACGACTACGCTTAATTCTTTCTGGCGAATCCAGGAGATTTTAGCTGATGGTATGCTTCATAAAAAAAATGAATATCTCAGCGCTTTTATAGGCTGATTTGTTGCCGTCGTGAGACTAGAATGGCTCGCAGAGATCAAGTTGCTGCGGCACAATAAAAACTGCGGATATCGGGGGGGAGCAAAGATTCAATTTGGCGATACCCTTCTTTCAATAACCCTGTGATATCCGCCGGGGAAATGGATTCACCTTCGGCTTGTAAGTAGGCGGCAATCCGAGTGGGACTCCAATGAAATGTTTGCTCCATAATTAAAGTGATGCGGAGCAATGCAGGCATTAAATCTAAAGCTTGTTGGATATAAATCCACAAGGGCGGAGGCGAGATTTGCAAAGAGTAGTGAATTGATTCTACTTGGGGCAGTGGGAAACTCTTAATACAAAGGGCGGTGGTGTTAATTAACCAACTTTGGAGGGTCATTTGCGCGTTTTCTCGATCTCTGCCTGATAAATCTAATCCTCTGAGTTCGTGAAAAATATGTCGCCAAGTTAAGGCAAATAAATAATCTGTTTGGACGGGAGATTTGACCTGATGTTGAATCAAACTATAGACAATGGAACCATACCGACAGTAAATGGCGGTGAAATATTTACCCTCTTCTGGATAACGCTGAAATAGGGTGAGTAATTCGCGATCGCTGTAATGAAACAGGGATTGAATCGTGGGGTGGTTGGTTTCTGGAAAATCAGGCAGTTGAACCATTGTAAGTGACTGAATGTAAGTGACTGTAAGTTACTGATGTAAGTTACTGAATATTTAATACGCAGATTTGATAAGCAAAGGGAGTCGATCGCGCCTGATACCGGACACCGGACACCGGATACCGGATACCGGATACCGGATACTAGATATCTGATGCTTGATATCTGACTGCCGATAGCTAATGATTCCGACAACAAGCAGAATGGCAGGTAATATGTCTATATATATTGATATCAGACTGTGGAAAGGCGATCGCCGCTCCATCCAACCTGGCTCAGGAGTCTGAGCGACTGGTTAAAATTAGGATAAGTGTGCGAATCCTTTTCTGAACTCTGACAAGCTACTGCCGTTCTGGGATTTATTTTAACTATAGTTTTTTAACTCAAGAAAAGTGCATGGTCTTAACCGTTAGTCTAATGTCTAGTTTAACCACCCTCTTCGCATCATTCCCCCTGGATAGTCTCTTATCCACTCAAGGGATCATGGTGATGCTGCTGGCTGCTTATGCAGTAGCCATGTGGATGTTCCTCACCAGTGCGCCCAAAGTTTACACCGTAATGGTGTCGGATTTGGAAATTGCCAAGCAGTTTTATGAAGGTTTGTTGGAACTGCCAGCGGCGGAAGTTCCCCTACACTATTACTATAACTACGAGCAAACCCTCGGTAGTGCCAGTATCGATCCGCTTTATATGTCCCCTGTAACTACGGCACCCACCCGGACGGAAATGAATGGAACTGAGGGACTCTGGTATCAGATTAAAAAAAATACCCAACTTCATGTCATATCGGGTGCGAGTTTAGGGAATAAAAACCGGCAACGTCATGTAGCCTTTGACCATGACTGTTTAGAACAACTTCTATTGCGGGTTCAAAGCTATGGAGTTAAGTATAAAATTCGCCGGGATAAGCCACTCAATTTCCTGGTAAAAGATATTGAAGGGCGAGTGATTGAAATGTCAGAGGCTTCTGGTTAAGGCAATGGGCAATGTCTAAGCTGGGCATTGCCCAAAATTTTAGGACAATCCATTGATTTCAAGCATGCTGGCGTATAGGAGATAGGGCAGCATTGCATTCGGGTAATAAATTGTTGATTTTATCCGATAGATTATTTGCCTGGATATGCTTTCGCCATGCCCGTAGGGCTATATGCTTCGCCCCTACGGGGATAAAAAAAGGGTATAAAAAAATCAAAAAAACCGGGCATAATTTTAGGTAATTGCCTGGGAATTTAAGCGGCGAATAGCCACGATCGCCGGTCGAGGTGGGTCATTTTCCTCTTTACCAGGCCAATTAGAACCAATGGGAACAATGCGTTTTTGGGTAAACTCTTGGCCATCGGTGGTTTTCATCACAAAATCACGAGTTTCACTGGCGCTGTTTTGGCGAATTCCATTCTGTTCTCCCGGATGTTGGACTGATAAAAATAAGGTTTTTTGATCCGGGGTAAAAAATATCCCGGTCATTTCACAATCCATTGGACCTATGCCAAATAAGTAAGCATTTCCGGCATTTTCTCCACTGGTGGGAATATGCCAAATTGAGTTATTGCCAAAGCAACCTTGACGTTTTTTGTCTTTGGGATTGTTATGTTTATCGGTGGAAATATCCGTGACCATCCAGACATTATTGGCTGGATCAATCATTACGTTATCAGGATTAGAAAAACCCGCGCCCCCATCGGCGGGTTCACCGCCCATTGCTAACATATCCCACTGAAAAGTCAGGGAACTGGGGTTATTTTCATCTTCTTTTAGGCTCATAATCCACCCATATTCCCAGGGTTCTCCATTGGGACCAGAAAATATTTGTAAATCCGGGCTACCATCTCCACCGGGAGAACCAGAAGTAAAGGCAATATAAATAGTGCCATCAGTTCCGGTTTCTGAGTCTTCGGGACGGGCAGTGCAGGTGGCTCCCGCAGCATTGGCGGCAAAGTGAGCATCAATTAAAATTGCCCCTTGTTTTTCTTGGGCATTGCCATTATATAAATCCCCAAGGGTTTTGTATTTTTGTTTAAAGGCGATCGCCTCTTGATCTTTTTTAATCTCAAAAATACCCCCCTCTGGACGTTTGGGCAATAACACCATTCCCCCGGCAACGGTGGAAGGCATCACGGGATTAACCGGAGTTTCTGGACTCAGGGGCAACCAACGGCCTTTTCCTCCCGGTTCAAATACTGCCGCGTACAACATTCCCTCATTCATTAATTGGGAATTTGCCTTATCTTTGGGCTGGGAAACAATGCCTTTGCTGACAAATTTGTAGAAGTGACCGCCCCGGCGATCGCACCCAGAATAGACCGCCAAAGGTTTACCCGCTACCGCCAAAAATGCCACCGCTTCGTGGCGATACCGTCCCAACCAAGTATGTTTCGTGCCATAATCATTGGGATTAGCCGGGTCAACTTCCACCATCCAGCCGTATTTATTCCCCGCTAAACCCAAAACATTTCCTTGTCCGTCAATATCTCCAGAAATCACAAACGGTCGTTCCCCTGGGGCAAAAGAAGAACCATCAGCATAGACTGGTTCTGGCACTTGATCTTGGAAATTTTCTTCAGCACTAAATACCGTTCCCCAAGGCGAAGTTCCTCCGGCGCAATTGGCAAAAGTGCCGACAATTTTTGCCCCTAAATTATCATCATATCCTTGTTTTTTTTGTTGGTTAAAAATCGCGACTGCGGGGCCAGTTGCTTTTAAATAATGACCTTTTAACCCAGCAATTCCAGAAATGCGCCGTTCCCCTGGGGATGGGACGCGCTGCCATTTCCCCTGGCTGTCTCGGCGGAGGAACATTACCCCCATTCCCTGGTCTTCTAAAGCTTCTAGAGAAATTTGCCGAATTTTTTCTTTCAGGGGATTGTTCTCTGGCAAACTATAGGCATCAATTTTACCTTTTTTGTCTTTTAGGGCTTTGATTACTTCCGCAAAAGGCAGGGATTTACCGATGAATTTCTCATAAGTCTGCATCCAAGTTTTGCCGCTGATATATTCAAAATTAGCGGTCAAATATCCTTCATTTTCACTGGTGGCAATAAAGGAAAGATAGTCATTGTTGTAACCGACACGAGAAGCTCCTAATTTATCCCCCCAGGCAGCAATTACCTCATAGCTGAAACCTTCTGGTAAGACTAAATCATCCATTACTTCATAGTTACTGAATGCTTGGGCTTGTTCGCTCACATTAATCTGATTCACATCTAAAGGCATTGGTCCAAAGATGGGCTGAAAGCTTAGACCAGTGGTTTTGCTGATAATATCTTGGGAGACGGGGGCATTGGGGCGACCAGTACAAGCCGCACCAATGCTCATACCGAGAAACATGAGGAAATGTCTACGTTTAATTTTCATTTGGCTTAATTGGGTAAGGAGTAAAGGCGATCGCCAATCATAGATTTCCTAAAATTTTAGGCAAAATAGGATTTAGGGTAGTTTAAGGTTTGGTTATTTTCTGATATTTTATCCAGGAGTGATGATTTCTGCCAACGGGAAACCGTCCACCATGATCCACCGTCAACGGTGGGGGCGAATGGCTGGAAACCCAACCTCATCGCTCAAATCCCACAGCAATTAAAATAATATTGCTTTACCAAAAAGAGGAGGAAATAATATGTCAAAAAAACACTTAAATCATTGGAGTCAATGGCTGATATTTTTCACTTTTATGGCTTCCTCTTTCGGGGGATTAAAAACTCCAGCAACTCCCCTTGAAGGTGCGCTTGAAGGTGATTTGATCGTCGCCCAAGCATCGGCAAATCTTTGCCGCAAAGTGAATAGCGAGAAAGGATTGGCGGTGCGATCTCGCCCGGATCCGAACTCTGAGCAAATCGGCGGATTAGAGAGCAATCAACAAGTAACTCTCGCGGAAGGTGCGAGAAAAATTCCCGGTCCCGATGGGCGACTTTGGGTAGAAATTGTGTCACCGATTAATGGATATGTTGCCGTGGGATATCCTAATAGTGAAGTGAATCTCATTGATTGTCAAGAAACATCTCAAGAAACATCGGTTAACCAACCCCAAAATTCTCCGGATCGGGAGGCGATGGTAAATCTTTGCCGTCAAGTTTCTGGTGAACTAGCCCCGGAAGGTTTGGCAATTCATGCAGAAGCATCGAAAGGTTCCACCTATCGTGGAGGTTTACCCCCTGGTGGACGGGTGATGCTGGTGCCGAATTATCAACTGATTGCGGATCAAAATGGAGAAAACCGAAATTGGGTGCAAATTGCTGCACCGATCGCGGGATTTGTAGCGGCAGCTAACCTGATTCCCTGTGACGATGTAGGGCAGATTCCGGAAAATCCCCAAATTTCTACCACAGAA
The DNA here is from genome assembly GCF_040564635.1 of Planktothricoides raciborskii GIHE-MW2. NCBI lineage: Bacteria > Bacillati > Cyanobacteriota > Cyanophyceae > Oscillatoriales > Oscillatoriaceae > Planktothricoides > Planktothricoides raciborskii. The sequence continues at coordinate 5,276,407 of NZ_CP159837.1, read as the reverse complement.
ACTCCGGCAGCAACAAATACCACGACCAATTCCACATCCACAGAAAAGAATCCCGAACTTTGTCGGCGGGTAGAAAAGCGAGTTGCCCCCAATGGTTTAGCAATTCGGGCGAATGCGTCGAGTTCGGCGGCTTATTTAGGGGGAGTAGAACCCGGTGGCGATGTTTATTTAGTGCCAAATTATCAGGAAATTCCTGACCCAAATGATGCCAACCGCAAATGGCTGCAAATTACCGCCCCAATTCCCGGATTTATTTCCGCCGGAAATCTGGTTATGTGTCGGTAAAAATTTTTGATTGATGGCAGAATCTCACCAGCTTATGCCAATTGCTCGTTAATATCACGGGTTGTATCCTGATTGCTTATTTCGAGAATAGGGCAGGGGAAAAAATTAAGAATTTTCCCCCTGAACTCCGATTACTCTTAACCACTGGGTTTTGTGGCGGTTATACCACTTTTTCTACCGTTGGGCTAGAAACTAGCACTTTTTTGGCTCAACCCAATTTACCCTTAGCGTTTAATTACTGGTATGGTAGTATGTTCCTAGGGATGCTGGGCATCTATCTCGGAGTGAGATTAGCTCGATTACCTATAAAATCATCCCCTGAATAATTGATTGTTGACAATTTTATGGAAAAAAAAATGTCCTTTAAGTCCAAAACTATCTGGCTAAGAAAAACTTTTAGCATGAAAGGTTCTGTGTTGCGGGGAGTTTGGAAACGGTCTCTATTATGTGGAGCATTTGGCCTGCTGATTTCTTTTCTTTACTTGAATCAATGGCCGGTTTCTCAACCGATTTTAGGCAGTGTAATTCCTAGTATTGTTTTAGGTTTATTGCTAGTTTTTAGAACTAATACCGCTTACGATCGCTTTTGGGAAGGCAGAAAACTTTGGGGCAGTACGGTGAATACGATCCGCAATTTAGCTTGGCAATTTTCGGTCAGCATTAAGGAAGTTGAACCGGGCGATCGCGATCGCAAAATTCAAGCCTTACGTTTATTACCAGCCTTGGCGATCGCGAAAAAACTCCATCTCCGTTATCAAGCTGCCAGTGATGAGTTAAAACCTTGGGTTTCCCCATCTCAATACCAAGTTTTGCAACATACTCAAAATATGCCCCTAAAAATTACTCACTGGTTAGGGGATTATTTACAGCAAGAATACAACCGAGGTCTTTTAACGGTAAACCAACTGGCTAGTATTCATACTCTGATGACTCGTTTAATGGATAATGTGGGCGGTTGCGAACGGATTTTGAGAACACCAATTCCCCCAGCTTACGTGATTCATCTGAATCAACTGATCCTCCTCTATTGTTTAATGTTGCCCTTTCAGGTGGTCAAAGAACTAGGTTTTTGGACAGGGATATTTGTTGCTATTGTCAGTTTTGCTTTGTTTGGTATTGAGGAAATTGGCGTAGAAATAGAAAATCCCTTTGGTTACGACCATAATGATTTACCCCTGGATAAAATTTGTCAGGGGATTGAGAATAATATTGAGGAATTTACTCACTCTAACTCCGCTGAAGATAGCAGTAACATCATAGAAGCTGATTCTAATTATTTCTAAAGTTATTATGACCTATTAACTAGATTCGTAGGGTGGGCAATGCCTACCCTACGTCTTGGTGATAAATTTAATGACGAGAAATCGACGATGTTATTTTATGTAGGGGCGCTACGTCCAAGCGCCCCCGCTGGCGCCCCCGCTGGCGCCCCCCGCTGGCGCCCCCCGAATTCTCGGGATCCGGTTCTGATCTGGGGGCGCTTGGACGTAAGGGCGCTTGGACGTAGCGCCCCTACAAATACACCAAGACCCAGGTTATGTGGGCTTCGGCCTACCAGACAATCACTATTTCATCCATCAAATAGTCAGCCCATCCGTTGCCCACCACTATTTCCGGCATAAATAAAATAGTCAGCCCATCCGTTGCCCACTCTTAGAGGTTTTACCACAGAGACACAGAGGGACATAGAGGAGTTAATGATATTATTTACAATCCGTTATCCCATCCGTTGCCCACTCTTAGAGGTTTTACCACAGAGACACAGAGGGACACAGAGGAGTTAATGATATTATTTGCATAATTTTGCATGATATTATTATTTACAATCCGTTATCCCATCCGTTGCCCACCGCTATATCTGTAGGCTGAAATCAGGACTAATTAGTCCGAGGAATTTGTAAACACCAAGATAAATCCGCTTTGCCAAAGTAAGCAGCCTGGGCTACATTATAATTTTCCCAAATTTTAATTAGTCCTTTGACTTGCGGACAAGGGGATGCTGCATAATTTTTAAATAAAATCCATAATTGCTTTTCTAGCTGAGGGCGGGCTTGAGGACAAATTAAGATAATTTTCATCAGTAAACTCATGGTGCGAATCGCCCCCAGATTAGAGATTAAATTCATAAAGATGACGTGCTTGTAAGGCGGGGTCATATCGACCACTAAAAATTGTAATGTAGCGGTACAAGTTCTGAGACTTAAAAAATCACTGATTGGGTCATCGGCTTTGGCCGGGAAAATGGTTTCTAGGTGTTTTTCTAACAGGGGACTAAATTGACGGATGCCGTAGCTGGAATTGAGGGTTTTGGTTAGATATTGATAAAAGAGTTTTTTGAAATCTCCATAAAAGTTAATATTAGACTGTTGATAATTGGAGAAGCTTTGGGCTAAGTCTCGATTACTCGGATGTCCGTCTACTTTGCCCAGATATTCTTGCAAGGCGCGATTGAGTTCTTTGTCCGTGAGAAAGGTGGGATTATTTTTACTAAAAATTCTCAGGGAATTTTTGGTGGTTTGATGCTCGTTAGCTTCTGGGAGCGATCGCCGCACTTGAGAAATCACATATTGGGATAAATTGGTATCAAATTCTTTTGTTTTTTTAGATTTGAGTCTTCGCAATGTTGCTGATAAAGAACCGCTGTCTTCACTGCTGACACTATAAGGATATAAATAAGGATAACGATAGAGTAATGACTGTAATGGCTGATTTTCGATCTGATTGACGGTAATTTCCTGGGGCTGCAAAAGTCCCAAGAAATGTTGCAGAGATTGGCATTGTTCGCTTTTACGGAATGCTTGCAACCTTTCATGTAAGCGTAAGGCGGTGCGCGATCGCCAGTAAGCGTCCGCATCAGGATTTGCCGGGCCGGTGAATAGACCCACTAGCTTGGGAATGAATTCTGCCGTTGCCGGTGTTTTTTCCCAGGCTTCAATTAAAATTTGACAACATTTATACAGACAGATATTAAACGCTTCTTGCTCGACTTTATAAGATAGCAAAGTATCTCGATCACTCTCGACTTGCTCATTGGGATAATTCGTGCCATTAATCCACAATGCTTGGATGAGAGCGATTAATTCTTCTGGAGATTTTTCGTCAACGATGGTCGTACAGTGATGATAAAGCCGCTGTTGTTCTGGAGGAGTTTTTGCTGGGTTGAGATCGAAAGAGTTTTTCATGGAGTTCTTTACAAGTCTTGTTATATATAGGTTGTAAGCTGTTTGTTTCCCCGTTACCGCCACCTTCATAGCCACTTGGGGTATTATCGGAGTCAGATCCATTGTTCCCTAATAAATAATATATGATTCCTAAAATCACCCCTAAGCCCAAAAAAACTGGGTCCATATTTATCAGGTTTCGACTGACTCAAGACGGTAAGCAGAAAAATTATGAGATGACCTTGCCACTTAAATGGGATGACCGACGGGACCGCCGTAAGGCTGAAAAAATTGCAGATATCATTAGACAAGATATTAAACATGATTTTCTAGGATTACAACCACCGGCATTCGATCCAACACTGCAAAAGTATCGCCCTGGGTTGAAAATTGCCGTGGCGCCAAAAATCCCATCATTGCTAGATGCTTGGGTTAAGTTTGTTGATTTCAAAACTCAGCAAGGGAAAGTTCAAGAAACAACCCTGACAGATGCTTATCCCCGCGTTGACAAAATGCTCACAAAAGTTGACCCAGAGTTACTGAGATTAAGTAATTCTAAAGAACTTTTGAGTTTCTTAACCAAGCACTACAAACCAAGCACCTTGGTTTTTTACTACACAAAGATATCCGCTTGCGCTAATTGGGCTGTAAAACAAGACATCTGGGAAAAAAATCCTTATAGCCGTGATTTAGCCATTTTAAAGAGTCAGTGTGAAAATCCTGAGAAATCTGGTAAAGCTTACTCTGACTCTGAAGCCATGACAATTCTCAAAGCGATCGCCACTGACCGCTTTACCTCACCCTATGCCTATATCAAGCATTCTTACTATGGTCAGTTTTTAAAATTTCTGTTTCTAACCGGGGCCTGACCGCAACTGGCGATCCCTCTGGAGTGGGAACAAATCGTCTGGGAACGGGACCGGCCTATCAAGATTTACTTTGACCGTGCCTATACAGATGGGATTCTCAAGCCTAGTAAAGGAGATCGCAACGGCAAAAATACACCACGGGTTTTTCCGGTTAACTCAGAACTGGCAGATTTAATCATGGCAATTCCCAGAAAAGAGACGATTCACCGTGAGCCAAGAATTTCCCGTCATCTAAAAACTATCAACCGGCCTCACTACCCCGATCTGGTTTTTCCGTCACCCCGTCGTTGGTATATCACCATTGACAATTTTACCAATCGGATATTTAAGCCGGTCGTTGAGTCACTGGTAGATGCCGGGGAAATCAGCGAGTATCTCCCAACATACCATTCCCGTCACACTACCCAGAATCGTTGGTTAGAGTCTGGGATGTCGGAAGAGGCGATCGCCGCGTTGCTGGACACATCCCCGGCAATGATTCGTAAGCATTACCGAGATGACCCATTAAGTCGGCTCTTGATGGAAAGGTGATGGATCGAGACGTAAATGGCGCTCGCGGGATATTCTTGCGGGCTTTGGTAGATACGCCCTGGATGAGTGAGCATCTTGCATTTGTTAATGAAAGTTAGCAAAAAGGTATCCGTTTTCGCCCCGCCAATTGCTCGAATCTCACCAGTCCAGCTAACCGTTTTGCTGGTGTACGCTTCACAGACATCCACCACCAGAGACCCGCGCTCTGTTGCTTTATGTTTCAGGAATTGCTCGAAACGGTAATGCCCAAATGAAAGCATATTCCGCACAGTCTTTGAGCGGATTTTTCTTGTGGCCTTGCGGCTCATATTTGAAGTCTCAAACGTTGGCAGGAGAATTACATCAAAGTTGTCTACCAGAAATCTGGCGGCAATGCGGATGCAATTCATCTACCAGGTTGCGAATCCTGACCCTGATCCTGTCAGCGGCTTTTTTCATCCGCCGCCGTTGCGGGGCGCTTACGCAGCTAAATCGAGAAATCAGATCGTCGAGGTGATGACATAGACGTTGAATCCTGGAGAAATCTGACTCTCCTATCTTCCCGACTTTCTGTTCAGAAAAGAAGGTTAGGAATGTTCTAACTCCAGGGTCTAAGGCTACCACCCGCCCTTGGTTGTCGGGCTGATGGGTGGTAGGCCCGGATGAGGGGACGCACAGATAATACTGCCCGCGGACAAGAACTAACCGACAGTCCCCAAAGTTTTCCGGCAACTCTTCTGCATAGTCAAGTTGACCCAAAATTTTGTGGTATATGCCCCGAGGCTTAACGGCAGATTTTGGGATATAGCATGACTGGTAAGGTAGACACGGCAAATGGACGTTTGCAACAAAAGACGGACTGACGCTATGGAAACACGCGGATGTCGAAATCAAACGACATACCCTAGTCAAGCCTGACAAATCACCATTCGACGGAAACTGGTTTTACTGGAGTACCAGGCGAGGACAAGACATCGAAGCCCCTACGAGAGTGGCAAAATTGCTGTTTCAGCAAAAGGGTAAATGCCCATATTGCGGACAATACTTCACAAGCAGCGACCTGCTAGAAGTAGACCATATCATTCCTAGAAGCCAAGGCGGAAAGGATGAATACAAAAACCTGCAATTGCTTCATGCTCATTGTCACGACTTAAAGTCAAGATATGGCGGAAGCGCCCAAGGGCGGAGGAAGAATTACCACTCTGGTAGTCGTACCCATGTAAGGGGTCAACGTGGGTAGGAGCCTAGCCTAGTGCCATGAAAGTGGCACGCTGGGTTCTGAATGGGAGGTGGGGAGAGCGATTTCCCCATCTACCCCTAATGGGATAAAGTAAGGAAGTGAATCACCTGGACTAATCACGGATTGTGCTGGTTCGGTCATATTCGGTCATATTGGTGCCACCTCTGCTTTAACCCCCTAACCGAGAGAGAATATTTTTGCTCAACCGCCATACCGCATTACTTTTCCGGTCAAGGGGCGTTCGCTTCGGCGTTGCGGATGCAATATCGCGGACTTCGTGTCCGAGGCAATCAATCGTCGGCAGCAGACAGGCCAATTTTGTCAGATATCTGTTTGTCAGATATCTGATGGATGACAAAGCTTTCATTGGCGGGTAAGATTGGCGGGAATCAAGGGAGGAAGAAAGATTTTTCCGTGCAGTCCGAAAATATCCATATGTTCTGAAATTATTTCTTTGCTGCTCGCAGGTATTTTTTGGGTTAAATATGAGTGGTTCTCTGGCGCAAGATGCGATCGCACTACTAATTGACTTGGCCAACCAGGGAGAAATCGATCCCTGGGATGTGCAAGTCATTGATGTAATTGACCGATACTTAAGTGGACTGGTGCCCGTACATGACGCCAGTCAAGTGGAGCGAGAAGTCGCTCTATCTCGGTCTGGACAAGCTTTTTTATATGCCTCAATGTTGGTATTACTCAAAGCGGATAACCTGGTGAGGGCTGAATCGTTGTCCGACGAAGAGGAATCTCCCGAAGCAGAGGTCGAAGACTTGGATGCTGATGAGCAAAATTCCCTGATGCCTTTGAGACTGGAGAAACAACTCCGCCGTCGGGCCGTGGCTCCCGTGCCAAAAAAACGCCGCGTCACCTTACAAGAGTTGATCGATCAGCTACAACTGATGTCTCAAACCCTGGAAGAATATACTCCCAAGCGCAGCACCAACCGCCCTAAACCCAATAAAGCTCAATCTAAAGCGGCGGTGCGGGCGCTGAGTGAATTTGCCACCCAAGAAAATCTTGCGGAAGTCGCCAAAGCCTTGGATCAATTTCTTTCTGACCAGTGGCACGAGTTAACCGACAATGATGATTGGCTAGAAATTGATGATTTAGTGGAGCGATGGAAAATTTCTAACTTTCAAGGATCGGCCAATGGCAGCCACAAAAATCCTGGATCCCACAAACATTATGACCGGGTAGGGGTTTTCTGGGCGCTGTTGCTGCTGTCGGCACAGTCGAAAGTTGAGCTCTGTCAGGAAGAATTTTACCAGGATTTAAAAATTCGCTCGATTTCTATCTCCATGAATTTACAGGCAATGTAAGACAGTTAAAATACATATAAAATACATAAATTTTGCGAGCTATCTCGGAGATCGACCATCGGTCTGACGAGCGGAAATCTCCGAGAGATCCGCTGTTTCCTATCGGCTTGACTGAAGGTTTCGGGAAAAATTGCCCCAGACTTTGTTTTTTTTGGTTGATGTAGATTGATTTAGATTGGTTTATCGTTATTTCAAATAAGATTAATACAATTATGTAGGGGCGTCCAAGCGAACCCCTATGTAGGAGAGGTTCGCTTGGACGCCCCTACTAACAGAGATTAAATGTCTCATTTTTACATTTTTAGTAGGGGTAGATCAGAGAATCGCTCCTCTGACCTCCCATTCAAAACGGAACGTGCCACTTTCACGACCCTGCCGCTCCGGGCGGTACTCGCTTTACTTGGCTCCTACTAGGGTAGCTTGCACTATCCCGTTTGGCATAGTCTTCTCACTTTGACCCGTGGGACGATGCCGCCTTGATGGTTCGGTTCAGGCCGTTCGATGTATTGCATTCAAATGCATCTTGGGGGCAATTACCCACTCAGCTTTCGCTCACTGTACGCACAATGAATGTTTTAATTTATTCCTACCCTTGCAGGTGGCTGATAACGTATTCAGGTAAACCATGTTAGGACTAACTTTACCGCCGTATCCCCTCTGCATATACCAGGCATTACCCCAGTCTTTTGCTTCTGGATACATCTGACCCCCACAAAGGCTTGCCCTTACACTTATCACTACTCAAATTGCTTTGAGAGCCAATAGGGGGGGATACTTCGTTCCGTGGTTTCGGGTATAATTAGCTAATAGTCCACCCTATCCCCCTGGGTACTTTTAGGACTTCAATATCAAAGCCTTGTCTACTGCTTACTTTGACTTTTGTGGGTTAATCAAATAATTACCCACTTATTCCCCATGTTATCCATTTTGAACGCAGCGGATCAACCAGTTTCGCTACTTAGTGATTAAGAGGGTTCAGGACGGGCGTTTGCCTATTACCCCTGGAATGTAATTATAATTCCAGGAAATCCGGGTATTGTCCTCCTTATTGGACAACTTTCACCACAGTTATAAGGGTTTGTGGAGCCGTTCATCGGCTTAGACTATTCGTTACTCAAACCGACACCCACACGACGTTTCAGCCGTTTTGCTTCCACTTTGGAGGGGAACGAATCGCACATTTAAAATAACTATAGATTGATTTAGATTGGATTTAGATTGATTCAGTGTCCCCTCTCCGAGACGGGACATTTCTATGTTTCTAAGAGTATTATTTGCGGCGATCGCGATCGCCCCCTAGCTTTTCTCTTTAACCAGGAAACCCAAACCATCCTGAGTCCCACAAGGAGAGAAAACTTTTCAATTAATTTATGTAAATTAACTGTTCAATCTCAGGAAAAATTTCCCCAGAAAAGGTTTTCCATGATGTCCACTACTGATTGGCCTAATTTCAAGTAGTAAGTATATTGAAAAGGTTACCACGGCTAATTGATACAATTAGTTGACCCTAGCTTCTTAAACTACAGATGCCTATGAAAGCAATGATTTTGGCGGCAGGAAAAGGCACCCGCGTCCGCCCCATTACCTATACCGTTCCTAAACCGATGATTCCCATCCTAACTAAACCAGTGATGGAATTTTTAGTAGAACTGTTACGTTTACATGGCTTTAACGAAATCATGGTAAACGTCAGTCACTTGGCGAATGAAATTGAAAACTATTTTCGCGATGGTAGCCGTTTTGACGTGCAAATTGCCTATTCTTTTGAAGGGAGAATTGTTGAAGGAAAACTAATCGGGGAAGCGTTGGGTTCAGCGGGAGGAATGCGCCGGATTCAAGACTTTTATCCCTATTTTGATGATACCTTTGTGGTGCTCTGTGGAGATGCGCTGATTGACTTGGATTTAACTGCTGCGGTGAAGTGGCACAAAGAAAAAGGCTCGATCGCCACAATTATTATGAAATCTGTGCCGAAAGATCAAGTCTCCAGCTATGGGGTGGTCGTCACCGATCAAAATAATCGGATTCAAGCATTCCAAGAAAAGCCCCCGGTTGAAGAAGCCCTCAGTACCGATATCAACACCGGGATTTACATTTTTGAGCCTGAAGTCTTAGATTACATTCCCTCTGGGGTCGAATATGACATTGGCGGAGATTTATTTCCTCAATTAGTGGCCAAAAAAGCACCCTTTTACGGGTTAACAATGGACTTTCAATGGGTCGATATTGGCAAAGTCCCTGACTATTGGCAGGCAATTCGGGATGTGTTAGCGGGCAAGGTGAAAAATGTTTCCATTCCGGGGAAAGAAATTCGCCCTGGGATCTACACGGGCTTAAATGTGGCGATGAATTTAGACAAAGTAGATATTACAGGCCCGGTGTATATTGGCGGGATGACTAAAATTGAAGATGGCGCTACGATTATCGGGCCAACTATGATTGGGCCAAGTTGTCATATTTCTGGTGGGGCAACGATTGATAATAGCGTGATTTTTGAGTATTCCCGTTTAGGTCCCAATGTGCGCTTAATCGAAAAATTGGTATTTGGTCGTTACTGTGTGGATAAACATGGTGTGTCCTTTGATATGCAAGCTGCGGCATTAGACTGGTTAATTACCGATAGTCGCCAAAGTCCCCTGGCAAAGCCACCAGAAGAACAACAGGCGATCGCGGAAATTCTCAAAAACGAACATAAGTAATCCCCATCGATTATGGCTATGGGAATTTATATGAATTAACCAATTGATATAAATTCCCATACCAATAATCATCCCAGACAAATTGACGTTTAGCTTGGCAAACTCAGGACAAGATATCGGACTGGAATTTAGGACTGGGATAAATAAGTATAGCGGCTTAAACTCTGTTCATAGTTTTGTAACAAACGTTGAGACTCTTCTAAAGTAATCCGCCCAGTTTCTAAAGCATCTTCCGTTTGTTGGCGAATACTTTCAATCATATCCTCCGCATCATATTGCACATAACCTAAAACTTCAGTAATCGTGTCCCCTTTGACCACATACTTAATTTTATAGCTATTATTGGGGGTTAGCTGAATATGCACGGCGTTAGTGTCGCCAAATAAGTTATGTAAATTACCCATAATTTCTTGATAAGCCCCACTGAGAAACACGCCTAAATAATAGGGTTCTTTGGGTTTCAGAGGATGTAATTCTAGGACGGTTTTCACATCTAATAAGTCAATAAACTTATTGATTTTGCCATCACTATCACAGGTCAAATCAGCCAGGATTCCCCGTTCGGTGGGTTCTTCGTCTAGACGGTGAATGGGGACGATGGGAAATAGTTGATCGATCGCCCAGTTATCCGGCATGGATTGAAACACGGAAAGATTGATGTAATAGGTCGATGCCATGTTTTTTTCCAAGGCTTCTAAGTCATCGGGAATATATTTTTGATGGCTGACAATTTCATCAATTTTCCGGCAACAAGCCCAATAGAGTTGTTCCGCTTTGGCGCGATCGCGTAAGGAAATATAACCAAAGTTAAAAATACTAATGGCTTCTTCTTTAAACTGGATCGCATCGTGATAAGCTTCCTGGTAATTTTCCGGGTTAATATCGCGATAAGTTTCGTAAAGATTGCGGATAATTAGAGGTTCTTTTTCTCCGGTTCTTTCCGGGGGTTCCGTGTTCACATTACTACAGCCGAGTACATCAAAAATTAACACCGACTGATGGGAAGCCAAAGCCCGACCACTTTCACTAATTAACACAGGAGCAGAAATTTCTGCTTGTTCGCACGCTTCCTTCACCTCTGCCACAATATCATTGGCATAGTTTTGCATATTGTAGTTTTTGGAAGCGTGAAAATTAGTCTTAGACCCATCGTAATCCACGGCTAAACCACCGCCCACATCCAGATAATTCATGTTAGCGCCTAACTTGGCCAATTCTACATAAATTTGGCTGGCTTCTCGGATGGCATCTTTGATCACGCTGATGGAAGAAATCTGCGAACCAATATGATAATGCAATAGTTGCAAGCTATCTAGCATTCCTTCTTCTGAGAGGCGATCTACCACGGCAATAATTTCTGGAATCATTAGGCCAAACTTCGCCCCTTCTCCCGAAGATTCTGCCCAACGACCAACCCCTCGACTGCTGAGTTTGGCTCTAACTCCCACCACAGGTTTAATGCCTAAAGATTTACTCAAAGAAATCACGGTTTCGATTTCTTCAAGCTGTTCAATGACGATAATTGCCGTTTTACCCAGCCGCGTGGCTAACATCGCGGTTTCAATATATTCTCGGTCTTTGTACCCATTACAAATCAGTAAAGATTCAGGATGTTTTAAGCAGGCTAAGGCAATCATTAATTCTGGTTTAGAACCAGCTTCTAGTCCTAATTGATACGGATGACCAAAGCGGACTAAATCTTCGATTAAATGCTTTTGTTGATTGCACTTAACCGGGAATACCCCCCGATAGATTCCCGGATATTTGTAGCGGGCGATCGCCTTGGCAAAACAAGCATTTAACCGTTCAATCCGGTCTTGTAAAATATCGGAAAACCGAATTAACAACGGCAAGGAAAGATTGCGCTGTTTCAGCGCTTCTACCAGTTCATACAAGTCCAAAGAGGCACTGTTATCGCCTCTGGGACAAACGGCGACATGACCAGCGGCATTAATGGAAAAATAGGGTTCTCCCCAGCCTTTAATTCTATACAGTTCTTCGCTGTCTTCGATTGTCCAAGCGGTTTCTCCGTTGCTGGGGGACGGTCGTGAAGCGAAGCTATCCCGAAGAGAATCGCCGTTATGATGCATTTCCGGCGATCCTCCCTGTAATTCCTCAGCGGAGAAGGTTTCTGTCTGGTGCTCTAAAGCCATGTTGGATATAACCTCGATCGAGATGGCGATTTTGAGTTTAACCTATTGCATTGGGCGATCGCTGTTTTCTCCTTGACATGGGTCGATTGGTTATGTTTCGCCGGTCTGTAGGGGCGTTCTTGCGTTCGCCCGGATCCGTCAACAGTCAATATAATGATCAAAGATTCCACAAAGGTGGCTTAATTCGGCTATGAGTCAAAATTTCTATCGCAGGCGATCGCCATATTTACAAAGATTCGGTGCTTTGGTCTTATCGATCGCGGCATGGTTCACACCCACAAAAGCCCCAGCCAATAACACAAACGGGGCGGGGTTTCTCCCTTGTCAACCGCCGAAATTTGGTGAGTCCCTCCTGTTAATCGTCACGAATAGCAATGAAACTCAGCAGCAAGTGATGGGTATCCTGCCCCCACAAGTCATCGCTACCGCTTGTCAGTATTTAGATGATGTGGTGCTCAGAGTTGAGGGGTTTCCCAGCATCAACGCAGCTAGTAATTGGGCTCAATATATTAATACCAATTTCGGATTATCTGCCTTTGTTGCCGTTCCCCAGGATGATTCCAGTATGCCACCTAGAATCCGCACGGTAAGTGAACCATACAATCCTCAACCCTTGCGTCAGGGATATGCGGTGTTAGTCGATTATTTTAACAATCCCCAAGTCGCCGTAGAATTACAGCAATTATTACCACAGAGCGTCGGTCTTGTCTCCTATCAGCAACGTCCTTATTTGTTAGCCGAATTTACCGACAACCAAAATACCGCGAAAAAAGTCCTGCAAACTCTGAGCGATCGCGGTTTTTGGGTCTTTATGGTGGATGCACCTGGGGTGATTCTCCTCCGTTCTCAGGTGACGATTCGTTAAATAATTATTTATTAATTATTGGTTATTAATTATTAGTTATCAGTTATTAGTTATTTGCTATTTATTATTCGTTGGTGGTTGTTTGTGGTTTGCCGCATAAATCTCCTAAACAATAACTAATAACCACCAACCAATAACCACCAACCAATAACCACCAACCAATAATCAATCAACAGCAAATGGGCGATCGCGCTTCACAACTTCTTCACAAGTTTATGATATAAGTTTATGATAGGATATTAACAAATCATTTTTAATAATTTTAGCTACACCAATACCCAAGGTGAAAGCTAACAGCCAGGAACTTCTGGCAATTTAAATAAGTTCAAAATAAACAATGCAGTAGTGATTAGTTGGTTATAATCATAATCACTATGCAACAGACTCATATAATCCTTAACAATTAACCAGGTTATGCAATCAGGTGAATCCTCCGTCCGATCTAGTGAACAACCTTCCCAGAGGTGGGAAAATCTGTTTGGGATGGCGATCGCGCTATTGACTTTACTCTTGCCGTTATGGGTAATTGGCTATTACTCTCAGGCAGATAGTCAAACTTTTGGGGAAGGTCGATATCAGATTCCCACCTTGGAAAAGTGATGCCGGTTCACAATTTCTCAGAGGGCATAAATATGATGTCAGAAACATTTTTTAGAGCGGGTTTTGCTCCCTAAACCCACTAGAATACTTGGATAAAAATTGATCGATTCCCTTGAATATCATTTTTGTTTAAGAAAATATTAAATTTCCCACAATTGGGAAATTATCCAAAAAATCAGGCAACCCGGTTTCTCAAAAAACCGGGTTTTTTTGAGGAGAGGTTTTTCCGGGACATTCCTCGCGGTTTGGAGTATCCGGGAGTCCTTGAGAGTAAATTATTGCTAATTACGAATTATTTATCGATATTGATCGATAAATTTGGAAATCTCTTAATTTCAGTCGTCTGTGAAGGGATGGTTTCTGGTAGGATGACTGACGGTGATTCCCTCGCCCTCCGCAAGGGGAACGGTGTGGATACGCCAGTCAAACTGCCGATCGCGGTCTGGCCGATGCAAGATTTTACTTGTAAAAAAAGGAGTTATTTATGGATTTATCGCGGATTCCCGCTCAACCAAAGCCCGGTCTGATTAATGTTCTGATTGAAATTCCCGCTGGGAGTAAAAATAAGTACGAGTTCGATAAAGAGATGGGCGCATTCGCCTTGGATCGCGTGCTGTCTTCTTCGGTGCAATATCCTTATGATTATGGCTTTGTCCCCAATACCTTGGCCGATGATGGAGATCCTTTAGATGGCATGGTGTTGATGGATCAGCCGACTTTTCCAGGATGCGTGATTACCGCCAGACCGATTGGGATGCTGGAAATGATTGATGGAGGCGATCGCGACGAAAAAATTCTCTGCGTTCCCGACAAAGACCCCCGCTATGCCAACGTGACATCCCTAAAAGATGTAGCCAAGCATCGCTTAGACGAAATTGCCGAATTCTTTAGAACCTATAAAAATCTTGAGAAAAAGGTGACAGAAATCCTGGGTTGGCAAGATATTGACCAAGTAGCCCCCCTGGTGGAAAAGTACACAAGAGCCGGTAGCAAGTAGCGATCGCCCAGGGGCAGGTAGCGGACTGGCAATTAATCCCACCAAGATAGCTTCCTGCCTCTGAGTCGGGAAACAAAAGACAGGGTTTTTTGATAACGTCAGCTTTTCTAGCCAGATATTTCACTTTAAGATAGGCTACAAATGATTAATGTTAAAATTTGGGTTTTTGAACGGGTTGATTTGAGTGGGTTGATTTTGGTGGGTGAAACTCTCCGGAGTCCCCACTGAGCAACCAGAACAAATTTATAATTAGTCAAGGTCTTGGGGGATATATTGCAAGCATCCCCATCCCCAGTAAATCTGGTCGAGGCTGGGTTAATTCAGCCTTGGCACATCGTCCACAACAGTTTGATGGAAAAGCCAGTATGGAAACCAGCACTTCCATTGATTTTTTAGTCCGTTTTTGGGGGGTAAGAGGAAGCATTCCTACCCCAGGCAAAGAAACTGTTCGCTATGGTGGCAATACCTCCTGTGTGGAGATGCAGGTCGCCGGTAAACGTCTGATCTTTGATGGCGGTACAGGCATCAGGGTACTGGGTAAAAACTTGCTATCACAAATGCCCGTAGAAGCGCATATATTTTTTACTCACTCTCATTGGGATCATATTCAAGGATTTCCTTTTTTTGTTCCGGCTTTTGTGCCGGGGAATCGCTTCCATATTTATGGGGGAATGGCGCCCACGGGACATACGATGAAACAGCGTCTTTCTGACCAGATGCTTCATCCTAATTTTCCTATTCCTTTGAAAGGAATGCAGTCAGATTTAAAGTTTTATACGGTTAAGCCCCAAGAGATTATTCAGCTTGACGATGTAACCATCGAAACGAGTTTATTGAATCATCCCGGTCAGGCAATTGGGTATCGAGTCACTAGCGATCGCGGTACGGCGGTTTACTGCACGGATACGGAACATTATGCCGATCGCCTCGATGAAAATGTCTTGCATTTAGTCCGGGATGCGGATGTTTTAATTTACGACGCCACCTACACCGATGAAGAATACTACCATCCCAAAACCTCGAAAGTGGGTTGGGGTCATTCCACTTGGGAAGAAGCAGTCAAAGTTGCTTTAGCGGCGAATGTGAGAAAGTTAGTGATTTTTCACCACGATCCTGCCCATGATGATGACTTTTTGGATCGGGTGGAAGCCGATGTGCAGCAAGCTTTTCCCAATAGTTGCCTTGCCCGGGAAGGAATGGCGATCGCGATCGGCGCCAATCAAGAAGACCACTAAACAGCGTCAATCCACTCAAGCGCTATTTTGTGCGATCACGCTTCGGCGTTGCGGATGCAATATCGCGCTTCGGCGTTGCGGATGCAATATCGCGCTTCGGCGTTGCGGATGCAATATCGCAGCCGGTGAATTCATCAGGGTTAATCGTGATTCAACCATTAACTGCGATTAACCACGCCTAACCTCGCCAGCGACGGGCAAATGCCTCTAACACCGAGGTGCTAATTTGGCTTTGTAACCACAGAAGAGACTGATATTGATGCGGCAGGCCCTGATAAAATTGGCAGACATTGATTAAACTAATGGTCGATCCTTGAAAAGTGGTTTGATTGCGCCAGCGACGGGCAAATTCTTGTTGGGTAAAGCTGGGGATTTGTGCTTGCAGCCAATTGAGCGATTGCTGTTGATTGCTTAACCCCCGATAATATTCGCACACATCGCTTAAGCGAATTGGGGTTGATTGACTCACTGCTTGGGTGTTGGTCGATCGCCACAAACGGGCAAATTGTTGGAGAATATCCCGAGACAGTTGATTTTGGAGCCACAACAGAGCATTTTCTTGATGCGGTAGTCCCTGATAATACTTGAAAACATTGGCCAGATGAATTGGACGAGGAGACGCTGATGCCGGATCATTGCGCCACCGACGGGCGAATTCATTCAAGTTTGAGGCGGATACTTGTTGGTGCAGCCAGTCTAAAGCATAGTTTTGGTTGGGCAAATTGCGATAAAAACGACAAACATCTAACAAACCAATGATCGGCGCGGGCGTGGGCGTGGGCGCAGGCGCAGGCGCGGGCGTGGGCGCAGGGGCAGGGGCAGGGGCAGGGGCAGGTGCTGGCGCAGGGGCAGGCGTCGGCGTGGGTCGGGGCGGTTGGATCTGAGAAACTAAGGCTCTCCAGGTTTGAATTCCCACGACTCCATCTACGACTAAATTCATCGCCCGTTGAAAGGCCATGACACTCTGGGTGACGCGATCGCTGAAAATCCCATTGACGGAATCTGAATAAAATCCTTTTTGATTTAAAACTTTTTGAATATAGGCCACATGAGATCCTTTGGCCCCTTGTCGGGAGACATTAAACCAGTTGACATCCACCCCTCCGGCAATGCCATTGACTTGGCCGCGATCGGTGTATTGCCAAAAAGTCCAACCATCCCATCCCGCTGGAATGATCGGTTGATAGGCGGTGGTGTAGTGGGCAATCCACAGGGGGTAATCAGAAAAACTGGTAGGATTACCGAAGATTTCCCAGGTGTAGGGATAGGTGTAAATAATCGGTTGACGCCCTGTTTCTTTTTCGACGATTTGCAACCATTGGGTAATCCCAGAGATAATTGTGCCGTTGGGCATCCCATCGGTGGTTTCAATGTCCAATACTGGGGGCAAATCATCCGGCTCTAATTTAACCGTGCGGAGAAAGATGTCCGCCTGGGCTTGGGGACTATGTTTGGGTCGATAAAAGTGATAGGCTCCCCGGGCTAAACCAACAGCCTTGATATCGCGCCAATTGCGATTAAAAGTCTCCGCCACAAAATTAGATCCTTCAGTGGCTTTGGTGAAACCAAAGGCCATGCCAGAGTTGGCCACGGCCTGCCAGTTTACTGGATCCTGCCAGTCGGAAACATCTATGCCACGTGCACACATAACTGAAAACTCGCTAATTTTTCAAGAAGAAACAAAACGGCAATAAAGCTGTGAATGGGTGCGATCGCCATTTATCTTTGTATAATAACAGCATCGGGGATTTTATCTAAACTTGCGACAAAGCTTGATGATTAGACCTTTGGGAAAATTATCAGAGGCCGCCCTGAAAAATGGGTTTGGAGCGATCGCTCTTGAATAGAAGCAATATTAACCAATATATTGTTATATTGTTACATATCACTTGCCATATTGAAGCATTTCCCGGATATTTTGATTCAACCGTGCTGATTAGGCAGCGAACGATGAGGCTAAAATTTAATATTTACTGCTAATTTAACTGTAATTTATCTGGTTAACTTTTTATTTTTTGCTTATTTTTTAAATTTTTAATAATTAATTTTATATTGAATATATGATGCAACATGAATGACAATTTAACAGGTAATTTTCAGTGAAAAAAATTTTTAGTCGTTGATGATACGGCTTATAATATCCGTTTGGCGGCGGGAATTTTGCAACGAAAAGGGTATGAAGTTTTCCAAGCCTTAGATGGGTTGACGGCATTAGCCAAACCTAGTGAGATTTTACCGGACTTAATTCTCCTGGATCTTAAAATGTGGGGCATTGATGGTTATGAAGTTTGCCAAAAGTTAAAATAAAATCCCAAAACCTCTGAGATTCCGGTAATTTTTATTAGTGGTTTGGATGAGTTGGGGGATAAGGTGAAAGCTTTTAGCTGTGGTGGGGTAGACTATATTACTAAACCGTTTCAACCTGTGGATGTGCTGTTAATAATCGAAAATCAGCTAAATCTGCGATCGCTCCAACGTAGAAAGAAAAAAATATTTTTTTATAAAAAACCTTGCAAGAACTAAAACAGACGCAAAACCAGTTAATTCAAACTGAAAAGATCGCTTCCTTGGGGCAGTTAGTGGCGGGCATCGATCGCGAAATCAATAATCCAGTAAATTTTATTCAAGGTAATATTAGTCATATAAATTATTATCCTGCCGATTTATTACAGTTAGTCAAGCTTGATGAAGCAGCTTTGCCAAATACGCCAAAAACCATTGTACAACCGAATAAATTGATTGGTAATTTATTTCAGACGATTTTCAAAAAATTTGGCAATGGATGAATGTGGGGGGTCAACGAATTAAAAAAATTGTTGATTATTTACGAGTTTTTTCTGGCGTGAGTCAAAGTTAAAGAAAGTGGATATTCACGCTGGAAAGTAGTTTGATGATTTGGCAACATCGCTTCTACGATCGGGAGAGCGATCGCCCCATAATTCAGGTAATTAAAAATTATCAACAAATTCCCTTGAATGCTATGCTGGAGAAGTTAACCAAGTTTTTATTAATATTTTGACAAAGGCGTTCGCGAAGCGTTGGGGATGCAATATCGATGCCTTAACTCACCCAAAGCAAAAATCATCCCCGGTTGCGATTGACGATCCAGTCTGCCGTAACCAGTCAGAATGCTTTCAACCGACGATTGAGATTAGCACAGAATTAATTGATGCCCACTGAGTACAAATCACCATTGCTGATAAGGATCCAGGAATGACTGAAAACGTCAGAAAACAATTGTTTCATCCATTTTTTACCACCAAGGCAGTGGTGAAGGGAACTGGCTTAGGATTGTCCATTCCATTAGTTATCAAATTGTGGTAGAAGTACACCAGGGAAATCTTGATTGCCTACCCTGGGATCCGGGGCAAGGTCTAGAATTATTTTACCCATGAAACAGTCAAATCATCTTCATTCACTCTCAAAGTAACTCTGAAATTCACTTTGAAAATTACCCGAAAAAATAAATAACCAAGATGAACCCGCAAAAACATATCGGCAAAATTTTAATCGTTGATGATACTCCTTACAATTTGAAAGTTTTATCAAATCTATTACTTCAAAAAGGATATGAAGTACGTCAAGCTTTAAATGGACAAATCGCTTTAAAATCGGTTATGGAAGAACCTCCTGATGTAATTTTGCTGGATATTATCATGCCAGACATGGACGGATATCAAGTGTGTGAACAGTTAAAGGCTTGTGAAAAAACGGCCAAGATTCCCGTAATTTTTTTAACGGTTCTTGATGATATTGAATATAAGGTGAAGGCTTGGAGCTACGGGAGCGTAGATTATATTACTAAACCTTTTTATTTTTCTGAAATTTTGATCAGAATAGAAAATCAAATTAAGATTAGTTTATATCAAAAAGAACTTAGGCATAAAAATCAGGAACTAGAGCAAGAAAATCAGATATTATCCCAAATTAATAATCGTTTAATTAAAGAAACCAATGAACTAATTACCTGGATTGCCCGAATTTATCAAGAGATTAAATTCCCTTTGCACTTAATTGCCCAGAATTTAGAACGCCTAAAAACGGAATATTTACCACCCCTGGATGCCCCGCATCATGCCAACCAGATTTTCCAAGCGACTCTGGCGATGGAACAGCTAATCAATTATCTGGTGGATTATGCTTGCTTGATCGCCCCCTATAATTCCCTGGAATTAAAATCGATTAGCTGTCAAACGATTCTCCGAGAAACCCTGAAAAATTTAGCCACAGAAATTCAACTTACCGGGGCAACTATTACTTATTCAAAATTACCAAATATTCGGGGAGACCGAAAAAAAATTAAGCAGTTATTTGAATATTTACTTCGGTATGCTTTGACGTTTACTCGTGCAGAAGTCTCCCCGGAAATTAAAGTATTTGCTGAGTATCGAGAATGTCAGCCAGAAGCGAATCTGCCCAGCAGTTCTGAGCGGGTTTCTGAGCGGATTTCTGAGCCGGATATAGGCAAAAAAAACCCCAATACTCATGGGGAATGGCGGCTGGCGATTCAAGATAATGGCATCGGCATGGCGGCCAAAGATTTGGAAAACATTTTTGCCAGTTTTCCGTACCTAGATGAATCACCAGAAGACCGATCTATGGGCATGAGTTTGTTAATTTGCCGCAAGATTGTGGAAAGTTATGGAGGACGCTTTTGGGTTGAGTCAACCCCAGGGTTAGGTAATTGCTTTTATTTTACCATGCCGATGCAATGATGCCGGTTTTAGTCATTTTTGGCTTATGCTCGTCAAATTTTGGCATTTTTGGTGGTAACTGCCGATTACTGATTGGCGATCGCCGGTCGCTGTTGGTGCCAAGGTTTCGCCGCTTCTATTTGTGCCGCCAAAGCCAATAAGGTGGAGTCCGCCCCAGGGCGACCAATGATTTGCACTCCCAGGGGCAAACCTTGCTGAACATTCACCGCATCAAAGCCCATTGGCAGGGCGATCGCTGGTTGCCCGGTGGCGTTAAAGGGCGGACAAGGAGCCACCCAATTAATTACATTTTGTAAAATCGCTTCGGGGGAGAGGTCAGCCCATTGACCAATGGCAATGGGGGGATGGAGATACACTGGCAGGACTAAGGCATCATAGCGCTCGAAAAAGGCAACTAATCGACGGGCAACGATTTGCATTTGGGCAACCGCTTGTAAGTATTGACCGCTGTTGACCGCATTGGCGCGATCGAGCAGCCATTGGTTCATCGGCTGGAGGATTTCAGGGGGAATGCCAAAAAAGGCCACACTGGTTTGCCACACCGTGACAAAGGGTTCGATTAAGCCGCTAAAATCCAATCCCGCTGGTTCCAAGGTATGACCGAGGGCATCTAGTATTTGAGCGGTGGTTAGCACTGCTTGCTGTAATTCTGGGGAAGCTTGACCGACAGGGGGAATCTTGCTGGCAAAAGCGATGCGGAGGCCGCCCGGATTGGCGTCGGTGGCAGCGGCGAGAAAGGAAGGATGGGGGTCTGGCAACCAGTAGGGATCGCCAGTGACGTAGCCGGAGACGGCATCCAAGAAAGCAGCGGCATCGGTCACGGTGCGGGCAAGGGATCCATTGGTGGCAATGCCACTGAGACAGTCCCCAATGGGGGCAAAGCTGATCCGACCCCGGGACGGTTTGACGCCGACGACGCCACAGCAAGCCGCAGGGCCGCGAATGGAACCGCCGCCGTCAGATCCTTGAGCGATCGCACATAAGCCAGCGGCTACGGAGGAAGCGGCGCCGCCACTGGAACCCCCGGCAGTATAATTTAAATTCCAGGGATTTCTGGCTGGGGCAAATCCGGGCGGTTCTGTATAGGGCAGGCTGCCGAGTTGGGAAGTGGCGGTTTTGCCCAAAATGATGCCCCCCGCTTGTTTGAGTCGTTGGACAATCCCATCATCGTGACCGGCAATTTGCGATCGCAGGGCGGCGACCCCGTAGCTACAAGGGACACCGGCAACGGGGTTTAGGTCTTTAATACTGATGGGGACGCCGAAAAATGGCGGCAGTTCGCCTGGGTCAAGGGTGGTCAGTTGTTCGGTTTTGGCGATCGCGTCCGCAGTGGCAAGTTCCGCCGTGACGGTGAAATAACTCCCCAGTTGAGGATTTAGTTGCTCAATGCGATCAAGATAAACTTGGGTTAACTCTATGGGCGAAATTTCTTTACGGCGAATCAGTTGCGCTTGTTCCAGTGCCGGGGAAAAGGCCAAATCGGTTGCATTCATAGGATAAGAACAGATGATAAGAACAGATTACTTAGGCGGATTTACTTGAGAGCGATTTTTGATTGATATAGACCACAAAGGCAATGGTAGGGGCGAAGCATTCCGGCAAATCATCTCTGGGACAAAATCAAAAATTTTATACGGTCATGCTTCGCCCTAACCCAGAGATTGTGGTCTACTCACTAGAAAACCGCGATAAACAGACTTACTTACAGCGGCTTTCAGATTACTAAACCACGAGCGGGCCCCTACAGATATTTGTGGTTTACTCGCGGAGAAAATTGCTGTAGGACTTACGCAACGACTATATGGTGTCTTGGTGCGTTACGCTTCGCGCTTTCACACCCTACCGATAGCTTAAGCAAATTTACTTAGACAGATGATTTAGGCGGTTAGGCGGTGCGTAAGGCGACGATGGGATCGAGTTGGGCAGCCCGTTGGGCAGGTAGCACCCCAAAAAATAAACCGATCGCCCCTGAGACTCCCGTGGCTAAGGCGATCGCGCCTATAGAAATCCCGGCTTTTAAGGGGGTAAAGGTGGCCACCAGGATGATGCCACTCACGCCGATGCTGGTGCCGACTAAGCCACCAGCCAGGGAAAGAATCACCGCTTCAATCATAAATTGAATTAAAATATCTTGCTCGGAAGCGCCGATCGCTTTGCGTAAACCAATTTCCTGGGTGCGTTCCGTCACCGACACCAGCATAATGTTCATAATGCCAATACCCCCGACCACTAGGGAAATACCCGCGATCGCCGCCAGCATGATGGTCAACGCCCCGGTGATCGCACCGACAATCTGCAAAATATCTTTTTGGCTCTCAACGGTAAAATCATCTTCGGTGGTAATTTGGTGCCGCAGTCTGAGTAAATTGGTAATTTGAAATTGCGCCGCTGGCACGCTGGCTTCATTCACGGCGGAAATAGAAATAAAGGTCAAATCCAAGCCATAAGGAGAGGTGCGACCCGTAACCCGATTCACCATTGTGGTAATCGGCACATAAATGGCATCATCTTGGTTCACTCCCATAAAAGCCCCTTTGCGTTTCATCACCCCCACCACTTGAAAGCTGACCCCTTTAACCCGCAAAGACTCGCCGATCGGATCGGTAGAACCAAACACACGGTCGGCAATATCCGACCCGATCGCCACCACTTGATTATTCCGTTTCACATCTAAATCCGTGATAAACCGGCCTCGATCTAACTCAAAGCTGCGGACAGCCATAAATTCTGGGGTTGTCCCCACCACCAGGGTTTGCAGATTTTTGTTGCGATAAGTAATAAATTGGCGATTCTGTCGTTGTGGGGCTACCGCTGCCACCGAAGGCACTTGATTGGCGATCGCCTCCGCATCCGCTAACACCAAAGTCCGGGGAAAATCCAAGCTGGTATTTTGAGTTTCTCGCGAACCGGGGACCACAAACAACACATTTGGCCCAAGGTTTTCAAACTGTTCCGAGGCTAATTTTTGCGCCCCTTGTCCCACCCCCACCATCACGATCACCGAAGCATTACCAATAATAATGCCCAACATCGTCAGACAGCTTCTGAGTTTATTCGCCACCAAGGTGCGGCTGGCCATTGAAAGACTTTCAAAAAAATCCATGATTAGAGCAAAGAGATTTCAGGGGCTTCACGAGTAGGCGGCAGAAGAGCTTTCTGTGCGGCTATTCCTCAGCCAAGCTCTTCTATAGTTATATTTAAGAGTTGTGTTTAAGTCAACGGATCGCATCTTCCTTTTTCTTCTAACCTCTCTATTTTAACGTCTATGACCAGAGTGCTAGAAAAAATCCCGAAATAAATTCCGAAATCAATCATTAATTCGGGGACAGGGTCAATTCAACAATTTGAGCGAACTGAGAATTTTGGACAAAACCCACGAGACGCTCTCGGACTTGCTCATGGGAAGGCGGAATGTCTTCTAAGAGTTTCATCACCTGAGACGGACTAGATTGTAAGGCGGCTTGGTGAATTTGCTGTAACCATAAAGTAGGCATAAATTCCAGAGATTTACTACTGAGATACTCCGGGAATTCGGTGGCCGCAGATGCCAGAACTTCCGAGGCAGAAAGTTGACAAATACAACCGACGCCTAAATGCGCCAAAATTTTATCATAAACAATTTTTTGATTAAATGGTTTGCCCACTAAATCATCAAAAAGTAACTGAATTTTGGTCGATGCTTCTAGGTCAATCAAATTGGCAGTCATCGCCAAAATTTTCGGTGATAAGTCGGTTTGGATATCCCGAATTTTTTTAGTGGTTTCATATCCATCCATGCTCGGCATTTGTAGATCCATCCAAATCAAATGCGGCTGCCAAACCATCGATTCGGCGATCGCCTGGATGCCATTTTCTACCGCTCGCGTTTCTACATCTAATAAGTTCAAAAATTCCAGCAACAAAAATCTGTTGTTTGGGTCATCATCCACCACTAAAATCCGATGCTTTTCTGACGGATATTTCAGGGATGTTGTTTTAGACAACTCTTGAAAAATCCGATCATTTTTGGGAACCATTACGGGTAAATAACATTGAAAAGAACTCCCTTCATTCACCACACTATGAACAATTATTTCTCCCTCCAAAATTTCTACAAATTTTTTACTAATCGATAGACCCAGCCCGGTGCCTCCGGGAATCTTTTGCCCCATTTCAGTTTGGAAAAAAGGCTGAAATATTTTACTCAAATATTCTGGAGGAATTCCCAGACCCGTATCTATCACCTCAAACAGCATGGTTAAAGGTTGTTGATTTTCCGTTGGCTGCGGCCGATCTAGATCGCCGCCCTTCAGCTTCAAAGTCGTTCCCGCAAAATCTAGTACCGTTAAGCGTAAAATGACCTGGCCTTGCTTGGTAAACTTCAAAGCATTTCCCAGCAAATTAATTAACACTTGTCGCAGTTTTTGCCGATCGGTTTCAATTTTTTCAGGAAGCTCAGAATTTCGCTCAATTAAAAATTTAATATTTTGCTGGCTTGCCTTAAAAGTAAAAATGGCATTCAGGTGATCGAGCAGATCGTTTAAATCAAATGTTTCTTTAATCACCTTAATTGATTGTGATTCAATTTTGGCTAAATCTAATATACCATTAATTAAAGATAGTAAATAATGACCACTTTCATAAATGATTTCCATATATTCTCGATAATCTGCACTCAAAGCGGGATCGGTTTTCATTAATTCCGCAAAGCCGAGAATTGCATTCATCGGGGTTCTGAGTTCGTGGCTCATATTGGCAATAAACACACTTTTTGCCCGGTTCGCTTCTTCAGCCATATCTTTGGCATAGCGTAATTGGGCTTCCAACTGCTGGCGATAAACAATCTCCGCTTGCAGTTCAGCTTTTTGCCGTTGAATGGTTAATTGATTTTCAATCCGCGCCAAAACAGTTTGCTCATCAAATGGCTTAGTAATATAGTCAAATGCGCCAACTTCAAACCCTTTAACTTGGGAAGCAGGATCGTTGAGAGCGGTTAAAAAAATTACGGGAATATCTCGACTGTTTCGGGATTGTTTCAGGCGGCGGCAAACTTCATATCCATCCATTTCTGGCATTAAAATATCCAGCAAAATCACGTCAGGTGGATTCATTTCTACCGCATCTAAAGCCCGTTGACCATTGGTTACAGGTCTAACTTTATACCCCGACTCCGTCAAAATTGCTGACAAGAGTTTTAAGTTTTCTGGGGTATCGTCAACCACCAAAATATCCGCTTTAAAAGTTTGAGAGTTATGGTAATTCATTTAATTAAAGGTTTGATAATTTCAATAAGGCGATCTATTTTGAATTCATGCACTAAATTGGCTAACTCCTGAGCCAAGGGCTGATTGATTGGGTATAGTTCTTCTAATAGTTGAAAAATCCAATGCTGATCTGCGCTTCTGGCTGCTTGGTATAGCTGCGAAATCCATTGATGAGGCATGACCATCAAGCTTTCCGGTTCTAGGAGATTTTGGTGTCCATTGTTGGGGAGTTCGTCCACACAAGTTTGGTTAGGAAATAAAGTCGCCTCTGAACCGGGTTGTTGTTTCCAGCTAAGACTCGATGAAACCATAGAAATATCTGAGATTTTATCCCTCTCAAACGGTGAAAATTTTACAGGGGGCTGAGTAGTGTAATACAGATCGTGGACTCCGAGAGATTTGCCGATTTGCTGCAAAATGATTTCTGTGGGAGAGGATTGGTGAATACAGTGATTCGCACCAGCGGAAAATAAAGCCGATCGCTCTTCTTTAGATTCACTGGTGATTAATACCATCATAAATGTTGGAGGATCAAAGTTGAACTCTGGCAGCCGATCTTTTTCCCGTTGGCGAATCTGTCGAATCACTTCAAAGTCATTGATTTGAGCAATTTGCTGATGGAGTAAAATCAAATGTGGCTGCCAACTCGACCAGGTTTCGATCAGGTCTTTGCCATTAGTGACTTCCCGAACTTGAAAATTTAGGGAAATCAGGGAGTTAGTCAAAACTCGATGATTTTCGACTAGGGGATCGGCGATTAGGACGCGATCGCAGGATGGGGAAGTCGATAGGGTTGTTGTCGCCGTGAGATTTGAGGCGATCGCCCCATAAGTGAGGCTGGAGGACGGTCGGTTGCCAAGGGGCAGACTTTCCACTAAAGCCACCTGCACTTCAAACTGAAAAGTCGCTCCCGACTTTCGCGCACCTTGGTCGGGGTTTGGTGCGGGCAAAATTGCCGATCCAGGGGTAAACTTTTTCCCTCGACTAATAACAGTGATTTTACCCCCCATTAACTCAATAAATTGTTGACAAATGGCCAGCCCTAAACCCGTACCTTCTTGAGAATGGCGACCTGCGGCGGTTTGCACAAACGGTTGAAACAATGAGGGGAAATCTTCCGGTTCAATTCCCTGTCCAGTATCTTCTACCGTAAAGCATAATCGCAGATTGGGCGAATTTTCCGGGCTGATTTGGGTCAGTCGGACAAGGACTTGGCCTTGTTCCGTAAACTTAATCGCATTTCCTACCAGATTAATCAAAACTTGACGTAATTTTTGTTCGTCGGTTTTCACCAAATCCGGCACCTGAGCATCCCGGTCAAAAATCAGCGGTAAATTTTTGCATCGAGCTTTAATCTGCATCATTTCCTGGACAGAGACTAATAGCTGACTTAAGCTTACCGGATGTTCATTTAATTGGACTTGCCCTGCTTCAATTTTCGACATATCCAATACATCATTAATCAGTTCCAGCAAATGTTGGCCACTGCGACCGATAATGGTTAAATATTCTTGATGCACTGGTGACACAGACCCATCCCGCTGAATAATTCGGCTAAAACCTAAAATAGCGTGTAAAGGGGTGCGGAATTCGTGGGTCATCTTGGCTAAAAATGCACTTTTGGCTCGGTTGGCAACTTCAGCAGCTTCTTTGGCTTTTTGTAACTCTAGTTCCGCCTGCTTGCGATCGCTAATATCTCTTAAGGAGACAATATAAGCGGATTTTCCTTGGGATTGATATTCGCCAATTTTCATCTCGATGGTTTTAGTTTGACAAGGCTCTCCCATTAAATAAATCTCAAAGGTTTTGTCTTGAGGAATGCCAAATTCTGAGTTAATTAGTTCCTCTACTGGTTGATTGAAGATTTGCCCAGCCGCTGGATTAGCAAAGCTAATTTTTCCTTGGTGATTTAAAATTAATAAACCGTCGGAGGTATTGGTGACTATCGCATTCATCTGGGCTTCATGCTGTCTGAGGGCAATTTCTGCTTTTTTCCGTTCCGTAATATTTTGCACTTGACCGATTAAATACAGCGGTTGGTTATTTTTATCTTGCACCAAAGAGACGCTAACTAAGCCATAAATGATTGAACCATTTTGATGAATAAACCTTTTTTCTCGGTAAAAAGCATCTTCTTTTCCCGATAAGAGTTGTTGCAAATATCTGAAGTTGTCTTCGATGTCTTCAGGATGGGTGATATCGTAAGAATGTTTTTGCAGCAACTCATCGGCAGAGTAGCCCATCATCTGACATAAAGCCTGATTGACTTGTAAAAACTGCCCCGCTGGTGACAGCAGACAAATCCCGATCGCGGAATATTCAAAAGCCTGTCTAAATCGTTGGTCACTTTCTTTTAAAGCTGCCGTTCTTTCGGCTACTTGGATTTCTAAAGTGCGATTATAATCGGCTAAGATTTTTTCCGCTTGTTTGCGTTGAGTAATTTCTTGAAAAGTCACCAAGGCATAAAGGATATTGCCTTGGTTGTCCAAGATTGGCTGACCTTGGACTTCTAAGAGTAATTTTTGGTCTGGGTGACGCATTTCAATATCATCAACTTTAATGCTTTCGCCCTTTAACGCTCGAATTACTGGGAGATTTTCCCAAGGATATGGCTCGTCAGTTCCGGCGACATAGAGTTGATAAAAGTTGATCATTTCTTCCGGACAAATGCGATTTTCAGGGGGATATTGAATCAGCTTTTTTGCTGTTTTATTAATATACATAATTTCGTGATTTTTTGTATATAAAAAAACACCAATTTGTAAGCATTGTAAGGATTGAATTAGCTGCTTTTCACTATCGCGTGCTACCTGAATTGATTGATAAATTTTTAGGCTAATGGTGCTGGTGGTTAAGGCGATCGCGGCAGGAATCACCGGCAGCCACCAGCCTTGTATAAAGGCTAAATAAGTGATACTAAATAACAAACAATTACCTAGACTAATGTTCAGGGTAAGTTTCAGCAATTGCAGCATCAGCTTATGGGGATATTTTTCCCGATTTAATGCCCATGAACTGGCGATCGCCCAGATAAATGACCAAGCAATGATCCAAAAAATTTCCGTAAATTCTGACCAAGACTTAATGGTTGGTCGCCCCTCAATGGCGGCACTCAAAAGATGACTGATCGCATTCCCATGAATCATCACCCCAGGAGTGGCTTTAGGGATTGTCGTTAACTCGCTACTGTAGGGGGTGTAAAATAACTCATTTAAACTGGTGGCGGTGGAACCAATTAACACAATGCGTCCGGATATTTTTTCGGCTTTTAATTCTGAATTAAATTCGGGATTTAACAGTTGGGTCAGGGAAATTTTTTCAAAAATTTGATCGCCACCGCGATAGTTTAATAAGATTTGATACCCCGCAGTATTGGCTCGCACATAGCCGCCATTATAGCCAGTAAATGGTTCTAAAATCGCTTTACCTAATTGAATCCGATCTGGTTGATTTTTATTTTTAATTACTTGGGGGGTAATGCCGTGAGTTTTTAGATAGTTGATGGCTAATTGAGCGCCAATACTTAATTGTAGTTGGCCTTGGGAGTTGTGATAAGATAGCAGCACCCGCCGCACTTTGCTATCCGCATCTAATAATAAATCAACGATGCCTACTTGACCGATCCGGTCTAAACTCGGAGGAGCGGGAACTGGCTCACCAATCACTTTTTCCACCCCGATTAAATTGGGGGTCGATCGCATCACTTGGGCTAAGGTTTGATGCCCCGGTTCTACTGGCAAATCTCGATAAAACAGTAAGCCAATTCCCGCTGGGTTATGTCGATTGATAGTCTGAATCACTTCTGCTAAAATAGCATCGGATAAAGGCCATTGACCGACGCTGGCAATATCTTGTTCATCTACGGTGACAATTAAGAGGCGATCGTCCACTTTTTCCGCAGGCCGCCAATTAAAAAATTGATCTAAAATTGCCCATTCTAAGAGTTGCAAAGATCCGGTATATTTGAGGCAAATCACGCAAAAAGTTACGGTAGGGGCAATTAATAAAATACTCCGCCACTGCGGGGTAATTTTGTTGATTTTTGACAGTAGCCAATTCACTTTTGTTGTTGGTTGTTGGTTGTTGGTTGTTGGTTGTTGTCAGATTAGGGTTGCTCTAACAAGGTTTCATGGGCGATCGCACTCAGTCCCACAGAGCCTAATAAATTGCTCCAATTCTGATTCAATAAATTTGAGTCAGTGGCGGATAAATTATCCAAACCGGCTGATTTATTCAGTTGAAACAGGGTGGTTAAAAGATCGTACCAAAGTCCCGATTGACCATACAATACCGCCTGTTGCAGACTCGGAGTGGGCGATAGCTGACTGGCCAGATTTGCCTCTAGTTGAATTCGTTCTATTTTACCTGTGACCCAAGGCATATCTGTTTGAGTACGCTGACACATTAACCCCACTGACCACTGATAAGTTTGACCAATTTCTAAAGGATTTTGCTCTTGGGGTAGTGAGATTTGCACCACTCCTGCATTCCCGGAAATGGGCAACGTTGCCTGATAAATTCCGCGATTATTTGCGTCTTTTAAACTAAAATAAATTTGCCGAGCGGAAGTGGTGGGAATATAGACAAAAAAACTGGGATGAGAGGCGATTGTTAACCCGCGATTATTTTCCGGCATCAAAGCAGTTAAGGGAATTTCACGGATTTGTTCGGGAAGCGTTGCGGATGCAATATCGTCCCGACATTTAACCGCCGTCCTCGAAGCGCCACCCCTGGAATCGTCGGCTCTATCATCGGTGGGGGGTTCAAAAATGACTGACAAAAATTGTTCATTTGAAGCCGTTTCCGCTGGTAAATCCAGGTGGCTTTTTGTTTGGGCTGATGCGGGCAAGGAAAATGCCATTACCATTCCCCAAGAAAGCAGCGCCAGAAGAGTTTTGAAAGTTTTAGGCATCAAAAAATACATAGATTGAATCCTGATTTCGATAAATCGGTTATAGACTAGGCTAAGTGACTGGTGATCGAGATCAAGTGCTTGAAACCCTTGACTTGAGAGCCGCCACTCTGATCGATCGATGGGATAGAAGCATCAGGGATAGATAAAATATCCTCTGAACGACCTAACTTTGTCATCCGCCATAAGGCGTAAAAGTCATAAACGCGTAATGATTTTGATGACTCTATTTTATAGCCAATTTCCCAGTAATACAAAGGGAGCCCAATAAAAGGGATGTTGGGACTGGGGATTTTTCAGCAAGGCTAACTGAGCCTTTTGTAAGGCTTTGGCTTTTGAGGTGGCTGGCTGCCCCCCCGCGAGTTCTTGGTAAAACCGAATCATTAAGTCCGCAGAGGAACGATCGCTCACTTGCCACAAGCTGCCCAAGGTGGTACGCACCCCAGACCGCACCGCAAACCCTGCTAAACCCAAGGCTGCACGGCGATCGCCTGTGGCGGTTTGGCAAGCACTCAGCACCAGCAATTCCAGGGGATGACTAAATTTTTGCTCTCGCGATCGCAGAATGCTGTTAAACTCCTGCACGTTGATTTTGCCATCCCAAGTCAAAATAAATGTATTTTCCACGTCGGAACTAAATTGACCGTGGGTGGCAATATGAACCACGGGAAGATTCGCAGAATTGATTTTCGCAGTTAAATTGGCATTGGTAAACTTTTGATTTAACAATAGATCGGATTTGAAGATTTGAGCAATTTCTCTGAGTTCGGTTTCTACAGCGGGCAAAGCAGAAAAATGCCCTCGCGCTTCGCTGAGTCCTGCGGTCAAAACCCCTAATTTTTCTTTAGTCAAAGACTCCACATTTAATAATTCTAATCCGGGAGCGAGAGCGATACTATATTTTTCAATTAAATATTGTTGCCCGTCGTAAAGGGCAGCCATTGCCAAATTCCGCAAAGCCCCATCTAAAACAAAGACTAAAGTTTGAATATTGCTGGCGGCTAACTGCGGTTCAGTGGGTCGAATTAGCCAATCATACAGGGTTTGGGAGACTTGGAGGCGATCGCTATCAAAAAAAGCGGGATTTAAGTATAGTTGAAACTGCTCCAGTCGCCCTAGGATCTCTTTTTCTGGTAATTGGGTTTCATAGTAACTTAAATCTGCACCAGGTCGCGCCAAAATCACCGACAGGCGATCGGCCAAAATAATCGGATAAATTACCGCAGCAGTGGAATCTATTTGCTCAATTTTGATCGGCTGGGCTGCTAAACAAGCCTCGCGAAAAAAGTTATCTAATTCTGCCAACTGCAAAGATTCAATTACTTGTCTCGCTTGCTGAAGGTTGGCTTGATTGTTGGGTTCTTGCACCAAAAGTCTCACCAATTCCCGATACACTGGCTCTACGGTTTCCGTAAAAGAAAATTGCACATTTCGGTCAATATTCACAAAATCATTCCGTAACCTTTGTAAGCTATTCACCGCTTGGGTATAAGCAGAAATTGCCTCATGTTTTCGGCTTTGATTGGTTAATATTCGTCCAAATTGCCATTGCCAACGAGCGATTAAATCTAATGCCTGAATTTTTTGGGCAATCCATAAGGCTTCTTCCGTAATTTTTTCCGCTGCTTGCCATTGTTGATTTTGTTCATATAATTTACCTAAAGTTCCTAAACTATAAGATTCAATCTTGGGGGTTCTTAAGGTTCTAGCCCCTTGGATCGCAGGGGTTAATATTTCGGCGATTTCTCTGGGAAAAATTATCGTATTATTTGCTGGAATTTTTAGTAAAATATCTGCCAAGTTGATTCTAATTTCTACGGAACTATTACTTAAGGTTAATTTATTTAAGTCTTGCTTAATTGTTGCATATAATTTTTGGAATTTTGAGGGACTATCTTCAGCCCGCAGCAGATTCAGGTAATTCAGATTAGCCTGTAATTTTTGAGTTATCGTCGGGGCAATTTCTTCGGCTTGCTGATAAGACAAAGCTGCCGCTTGGCTATCCTTTAATTTTTCATAAATATTGCCTAAACTCAGCAAAATTGCACTGGTAATTTGTGGAGCGTTTAAATTTTTACTTAAACTTAAATTTTGTTCTAAAATGTCTCTAGATTCTGTTAGTTTTCCCGTAAGACTTAGAGTGATGCCAAGCTGATGTAAGCTGCTGACTTTGAGCAGAGAATTAGGTTCAGCTTCTAACTGGGTCAATACTTCTTTTAAGATAGTTTGCGATCGCGGATACATCCCCAAACCTTGCAGGGCGATCGCCTGATTCATTTGGCTGCCTAACTTGCCAATAGTATCCCCAATTTCTGTATAGGCGATCGTGGCTTTTTCCCAATTTTCTAAAGCTGCTTCAATGTGACCTAATTTTAACTCTACTGACCCAGCGGTATTCAAAGCTTGAGCCAATATTGCTTCGATCACTTGTTCTGCCTGAGATGATAACTCTAATCTGGCGAAAATAGCTAAACTTTGATCAATTGCTTGTTTCGCCTCAAGCCACTGCTCTAATTTTTGATAAGCTAAAGCAACATAAGTTAAAGCTAGGGCTTTTTGGGCTGGGAAATTTTCCTGTTCAGGCTGGTCAGCCACTCTTTGCCAAATCTGGGCAGCCGCTGCATAATTTTCCTGGGCAAATAAACTTTTTCCCTCTTCAAATAAAGTTAAAGTGACATCGGTAGTTTCATTAAAGGCGATCGCCTCTTCCTCAAGTCTAAAGAAAGAAATTTTTGCATCCACATCAGCCCACTTTTCAAACCGAAAATGATCCGCCGTAATTTTCGCGACTCCGGGAGACATTTGCAGCACTAATAAAAACGTCACAACTGCCAGAGTTATCAAAAATTTAACTTGTTTTTTCATGTTTTTTATGCTTATAACATCCTCGATAAATTAGATCATCCCATTTCTGTAGGGGCGAAGCATGACCGCAGATATTTTTGGCGGAAAACCAGGAATTTCCTCCCGGAATGCTTCGCCCCTAAGAAAATTTGTGGTTTATTAATCTGAAAAGCGCTGTATGGCAGCACAACCATATCCTACCATTAAATTAGGGCTAAAACTAGGAATTTCTGCCACTAATTCAATGTTATTTTTTTGATTTATCCGCCAGTTTGTTGCCTCTAAAAATTGGGTAAATTTTGACTCAATTAATGGTAAAATTTGCCGTAAACGATAATTTTCTATTTCGGTTATTTCGGAAATTTCTTGGCTAGATAACAATCGAAAATCTTGCCAAACTTGCTGACTTTCTAACGCTTGGGTGGGATTCGGTAAACCACCCGGTCCGGCAATCACAAAATAACTCCCCTGATAATCTGTACAGCCATTGCGAATTAAATCGGCAATATTAATCGGGTTTTGAGATAAAACCAGTAACCCAGAAGTTAGACTACTTTCTGGAGTATTAATTTCGATGATACCATCGATTCCCCGTTCAGAACTAGCAGTAATTGTCCTATTAGTCGGTAAAAATATGCCCTGAGTGGTGATTTGGATATTTCCCCCATTGCCCGCGAAGGCATTGGCATTAATATAGCTATTATCTAAGGCGCCTAATATTTGACTTTGGATGGTAATATTTCCGCCATTGCCACCTCCTGGGGCTTCAGTTCCCGACTGGGTGGAAATGAAACTATCATTTCGCAGAATTAAATCTTCCCCAATATTTAACCGGATATTACCCCCTTCTCCAGACTCAGAAGTGGACGCATTAATGCTGCCTCGATCCAGTTGAATATTCCGCGCATTCAGGGCAATAGTTGCCCCAGACCCAGATGTGGCTACGGCGGTAATTGCTCCTTGGTTACTGACTAAAATTTGGTCAGCATTTATCAGAATTTGACCGGGATTTCCCGCGCCACCATTGGTGGCATTGACCAATCCGCGATCGCGGACAATTAATCTGGGGGTATTAATCATAATCGACCCCGCATTTCCCGCCACCGTTGTTCCTGCTTGTTTATCTTCTAAACTGACAAAACTAGCGGAAGAAATTAAACTCGGTCGGCTTTTGGGTAATTGACCTGTCACCTCGATGGATTCCGATGCATTAATGATTAAATTTCCCGCATTGCCACTGGAAAAAGCGGAAGCAGAAACTCTGCCAGAGTCCCTTAAAATTAATCGGGCTGTATTGATGATTAAAGTTCCGGCATTTCCTGAATTAAAAGATGTAGAACTCAAATTACTGGGTCTAATATTTGTGTCCGGTCTTATTGGGTCGAACAAGATGCCACTTAATTCTATCGATTCAGTAGCATTCACGATCGCATTTCCGGCGTGTCCCGTACTATCGGCCAAGGAAGAAACAAAGCTGCCATTTATTGCCGTTAAATATCTCGTAGATAAATTGACATTACCGCCATTTCCGGTACTGAGGCTGATGGCGTAAATGCCACTGCCGTCGATTAATTTTATGGCATCCGTAGCCACAATATTAATATTACCACCTGGCGCCGCACTAGAGGTGGAAGTCGCGATCGCATCTCGAGCACTTTCAGCCATCAACTGCTGGGTGGAAATATTAATATCTCCCCCCGCACCTTCCCCCACCGTTTGATTCTTAATCGTACTGGGAAAATTACCCGCAACATTTACGCCGACAATCTGCACAGACTCAACGGCATTCACTGTAATATTGCCCGCTGCTTTGCTGCCCTGATTTTGGATAATTATCCCTGAACCATCACGTATTTCTAATCTTTGCCCTTGGACATAGATGGACCCGCCACTATCGCCACTGGCATCAACTAAAGCCTCAGATAATAACTGAATTAACCCGAAATTTGCTCCGGCTGCATAGTCCAGTTTCCAACCATAATCAGTGGGATTCAGACTCACAAACCCTGAACCGACACTGCCTAAAAAAATATGTCCTCCGGGAGCGGTTAAAATTCCGCCATTAAATCTTAAATTACTGCCAACTAAGGCCAGGGTATTGCCCGGTTTAATCTGCAAACCAGGAGGACTTTCAGCAAATCCTGTCACCGGGGTAAATCCTAGACCTAATTCATTATTAGAATTCAAACTATGTCCCGTTCCTTCGACCCGAATTTGCCCAGTATTTGTCCCGAATTGCAACCCAATGGGTACATTAATTGTTAATAGCGGTGGGGCATTTCGTTCGGTGGCACTAAAAAAGCTACCATCGGCTAGTTTGATACTATCTGCGGTACTGGCGATAAACGATCCACCCAAATTCAGCTTGGCATTGGCACCGAAAACAATGCCATTGGGATTAATTAGAAATAAATTAGCCAAACCATTAGCTTGAATCAGCCCATCAATCCGAGAAATTTGCCCGCCTGTCACCCGCGTAATAATATTTTTAACGGTGATGGCATTGTCGAAATAAGCCGTTTCTCCGTTGAGCAGATTAAACTGTTCAAAACTGTGGAATAAGTTGCTGCCTGCGGTAGTTCCGCCGGTAATTTGTTGCACTGATCCTTGAGAATTGACAACGGACTGACTCGGTAAGCTGCGATCGGAAACAATCTGGGCTAATAGCGGCCTAGGGGAAATAACATAGAGCAAGATTACCAGAAATCCGCTGAATAAATTGGAGTAATTCATTTAATTAAATTACCTGGTTATTTAATTAAATATCTATTTATTGATGAAAATGATTATAGCATTTTTTTTTATTTTTTACCACAAAGACACAAAGGACACAGAGAAATGATATTTCAAGGCTATCTCTCTGTGTCCTTTGTGTCTTTGTGGTAAAATTACCTGGTTATTTAATTAAATATCTATTTATTGATGAAAATGATTATAGCATTTTTTTTTATTTTTTACCACAAAGACACAAAGGACACAGAGAAATGATATTTCAAGGCTATCTCTCTGTGTCCTTTGTGTCTTTGTGGTAAAATTACCTGGTTATTTAATTAAATATCTATTTATTGATGAAAATGATTATAGCATTTTTTTTATTTTTCACCACAAAGACACAGAGAAACACAGAGAAATGATATTTCAAGGCTATCTCTCTGTGTCCTTTGTGTCTTTGTGGTGAAATTTACCCTAAAAAATTAAAACAGAAAATAACGCTGGGCTAAGGGTAAAACCGTGGCCGGTTCGCAGGTTAATAATTCTCCATCAGCCCTGACTTCATAGGTTTCTGGATCGACTTCGATGTTGGGTAAGGCATCATTGAGTTTCATGTCGGCTTTACTTAATTGACGAACATTAGAGACGGCTAATGTCTGTTTTTGTAAGCCAATTTTTGCCCCAATTTCTGCATCAATGGCCGCTTGGGATACGAAAGTAAATGAAGTGGCGGCAATTGCCCCGCCATAACTGGCAAACATTGGTCGCATTTGGATCGGTTGCGGGGTGGGAATACTGGCATTGGCATCGCCCATTTGCGACCAGGCGATCGCACCTGCTTTGAGGACAATTTCTGGTTTGACCCCAAAAAATGCCGGTTTCCATAAACATAAATCCGCTAATTTACCCTCTTCTATGGAACCAACATAATTGGCAATTCCGTGAGTAATTGCCGGATTAATCGTGTATTTGGCAATATAACGTTTGGCGCGGCAATTATCATTTTCCGAATCCCCGAAAAGAAAGCCCCGTTGCACTTTCATTTTATGGGCAGTTTGCCAAGTTCTAATAATGGTTTCTCCCACTCGTCCCATTGCTTGAGAATCGGAGGAAATCATACTAAATGCGCCCAAATCATGTAAGATATCTTCAGCGGCGATCGTTTCTCGGCGAATGCGCGATTCCGCAAAGGCAACATCTTCGGGAATACTTCGATCTAAATGATGGCAAACCATCAACATATCGAGATGTTCTTCTAAAGTATTCACCGTATAAGGACGGGTGGGATTTGTGGAAGATGGCAATACATTAGCTTGCCCACAAACTTTAATAATATCTGGGGCATGACCACCGCCTGCCCCTTCGGTGTGGTAAGTGTGAATTACCCGATGTTTAAAGGCGGCAATAGTATCTTCAACAAATCCCGCTTCGTTCAGCGTATCAGTGTGAATGGCCACCTGAATATCGTATCGATCGGCTACCGTTAAACAGGTGTCGATCGCCGCTGGAGTCGTGCCCCAATCTTCATGTAATTTTAGACCCATTGCCCCAGCGACGACTTGTTCAATTAATCCTTGGGGTTGACTACTATTTCCTTTGCCTAAAAAACCCAAATTCATGGGGAAAGCATCCGCCGCTTGTAACATTCGATAAATATTCCACGGCCCAGGGGTACAAGTGGTGGCATTTGTCCCCGTTGCGGGGCCTGTTCCTCCCCCGATCATGGTGGTAATTCCAGAAGCGATCGCCACTTCTATTTGTTGGGGACAAATAAAGTGAATATGGGAGTCAATTCCGCCTGCGGTGAGAATCATTCCTTCCCCGGCGATCGCCTCGGTTCCAGGGCCAATAATAATATCGACGTTATCTTGAATATAAGGATTTCCGGCTTTGCCAATTTTAAAAATTTTGCCGTCTTTAATGCCAATATCTGCTTTAACAATTCCCCACCAATCGAGAATTAAAGCATTGGTAATTACTAAATCCACAGCCCCATCTGCACAGGAAATCGGCGATTGTCCCATGCCATCGCGAATTACTTTTCCGCCGCCGAATTTAACCTCATCCCCGTAAATTGTGTAGTCTTTTTCTACTTCGATCAACAGTTCGGTATCCGCTAACCGGATGCGATCGCCCACGGTCGGGCCAAAGGTTTCCGCATAAGCCCGACGATCCATTTGATAACTCATATTAAATGGCCTTTAATTTCCTAATTTAGTCCTAATTTAGAGTGAACCATTAATTTTATTGTTGAAGCCAAAGACTTGGCGAGTACCGGCAAGGGTGACTAATTCCACCTCTTTTTCATCCCCCGGTTCAAACCGAACCGCCGTCCCTGCGGGAATATTTAACCGCATTCCTTTGGCTTTTTCTCGGTCAAATATCAGGCTATTATTCACTTCATAAAAGTGAAAATGAGAACCGACTTGAATCGGGCGATCGCCGCTATTAGCTACGGTTAATCGGAGAGTTTCACGACCGGCATTGAGTAGAATCTCTCCCGGTTGAATAATCATTTCACCTGGAATCATAATGGTTGAATTTGTGATTTAATTTTCGTGAGATAACTGTCGAAATTTTTCCCTAATTTGCCCCTAATTTTCTCCTAATTTACCGAATAGGATGATGAACTGTCACCAGTTTTGTCCCGTCGGGAAAGGTCGCCTCTACTTGGATTTCATCAATCATTTCCGGCACTCCTTCCATCACCAGATCGCGAGTTAATAAGGTGGTGCCATAACTCATTAATTCGGCCACGGTTCGCCCTTCTCTAGCCCCTTCTAAAATCGCCGCCGAAATATAGGCGATCGCTTCAGGATAGTTAAGTTTTAATCCCTTTTCTTTGCGTCTTTCTGCGAGTAAAGCCGCCGTAAAAATGAGCAGTTTATCTTTTTCTTGGGGAGTGAGTTGCATTTTTTTCTCTTCTCATCTATACTAAATAATATCTACGGATATATCTCAGGGAATGCCGATCTCTAATTAGACATCTCCAAAAAATAAATTATGGCTGCCTGATTAGGCCAGGGCGAAGCATAAGGGATAGGCATATCTCTAATGTCACCGTCAAATTGTCGCCCATTAGCTTCGCCCCTAGAAAATAATCCAAATTAATACATTGTTTTCTGGAGATGTCTATTAGCGAATTAGAGTTGCCAAACCCTAGGTTTACTAGCCGGAATTCCCAAATAACTTAAACGGAGTAAATGCCAAACATCGATAAACCAGCTTCTCACTTCTGAGGTAGAATTTCCCCGATAACGACATACTAATCCATTTAAAATTTGAGTCACTCCTGCTTCACCTTCGCCTTTGCGATTATACCAGAAATTCCGGGCAGATGCGATCGCATCTGCGGAAACAGGTTGACCGATCCAAAACAGAGTCCCAACCAAAGGGTATCCCTTTAAAGCATTAGGACTATGAAACATTTCTTCAGAACCAAATAAACATTGGCGATCGATCCATAATGGTTCTCCGGCTTGCCAAACTTCTGTATTAGAACGCCATGCCCCGGCGAGAAACTTTTCTCCCCTAGCTGAACGACCAAAGCGGGTAATTTCCCAACCGAAAAAACTGGCACCAGGGGCTAATTCTACAGTTAAATCCTGCCGATACAAGGCTTGATTAAACACAATTGTTTCTTGAGGAATAAACTCCAGGCAAGCATCATTATCTACTTTAATATTAATGGTTTGTTGGGCATTATTGCCGTTACTGCGATAAATTTTACTCGCCGCTGCTGTGGTAATCAAGGCTTTAGCATTTTCTCGCAAATGGAAATTTTGAGCAAGTCTATCTCCCCCCACAATGCCCCCAGCAGTATGTAAAACCACGCTATGACAAATTGTTTCCCCTTCGGGATAAAAGGGTCGTTGAATTTTTAACGGGGCTTTCATATAAGAATCAGTGACCTGAGTCTTACCCTGGTGGTTAGCATAAACTAAATTCAGGATTCCCTGCCATCCCGCTTGCCTGACTTGACCTAGTTGTTTTTCTCCTAAATCATTAATTTGCGAATTATTCATTTAACTTCTAAATAAACGACTATACTGAGTTTCATGGGTCATGCTGGCTAAGGCTAAACCCCAACTACACGCCATTAAATCATCATCATTTAATGTTAAAATATCTTCAGTAGCTTGCACCAACTGATTCTGGAAGTTAAAGAGGATTTGTTGACCCGTAGTTTGACCTAAAGGGATTAATTTAACCCCCACACTAATCAGATTGGTTGCCCAACTCTGGAGATAACCCAGTAAAGCATTTTTGGCCTCAATTTGCCAGGTAGCGGCACAAATTCCAAAGGCGATCGCATAATTACAGCGTTGACCAACCGCATCAACCCAAGCCTCTAAACCCAACACTAAAGCCCGGTTTTCTTCAGGCTGATTTGATGAAGATAAACTCACCAATAACTTGATCAAACTATTGCCCATTTGCCAACTTTGCTGACGTAATTCTAGGGTTTCCTTACTGGCAGTTAACCAGGCATTCCAATAACCAATCTTGCCTAAATCTTGGTCAACGACAGAGCGATAACTCCGCAACATCACCGCTGCTTCTAAGCGAATTGCCCCATAAATTAACTCTTGATTTAACCAATATTCTAAGCTATT
Source organism: Planktothricoides raciborskii GIHE-MW2 (assembly GCF_040564635.1). NCBI lineage: Bacteria > Bacillati > Cyanobacteriota > Cyanophyceae > Oscillatoriales > Oscillatoriaceae > Planktothricoides > Planktothricoides raciborskii. The sequence continues at coordinate 5,235,432 of NZ_CP159837.1, read as the reverse complement.
TTGGTTATGAATAACACCTTGTTCAACCAAAGTTTCTAGCCCATCAGAATAACTATAAGCGCCCACGGGCAAAGCCGGACTCGCTAATTGCAACAAATTTAATAGTAACTGGGATTGATTCATATTAAAAATGGGTGTGGGGTGTAGGGCCGCCATCGGTGTAGGGCCGCCATCGGCCGCCATCGGCCGCCATCGAAGTGTGGGAAGCCGCCATCGAAGTGTGGGAAGCCGCCATCGAAGTGTGGGAAGAAAATCTCCTCTCTCCCCTGTCTTCCCTCTCTTCCCTCTCTCCCCTGTCTTCCCTCTCTTCCCCCTAAACCCTAAACCCTGCCCCGAAAGCTCCCCGCTCCTCCTAATGATGTCCATAAGCCCCAGTTTCGGGGAAAAATGGGGCAATTTCTTCTTGAACTTGTAATCCTAACTGAAGCAGCATTGAGGCTAAAACTGAATCGGGAGAAAGGCGAAGATAAGAGGGCTTAATTTCTAGGGGAACATGACGGTTTCCTAAATGATAAGCGGCTTTGAGTAAATCTAATGGGTTGGTTGCGGTTACTGTTAGGACTGGTTCGGGTTTAGCCACAATTTTAATAATGATTTCTGCGACGTCTGACTCCAATAAATCCCCATCTTTTAAGACCGTTCCTCTGGGTAAACGCAGGGATACACTGTGACCGTCAGCAGTTTCTAGCCGCTGACGAGTTTTCGTGCGTTCTTCGGCGGTGAGATAAAGAGAGAAATTAACCGGAATTTCTGCGTTGGGTGGTAAGCATTTGGTCAGAACTATCATGGACTAATTATCCAGTTTGATTTCGATAGAATATGATATAGCAGTTATCGGATTTATAAAATACGGAGATATAGCACTTTTACGAGATATGAAGTACAAAAAAACCTGTCATTCCTGCGAATGCGGGAATCCAGAAAGCCTCTGTACTTCATCCAGATAAGAACCGCTATATTGCTAGATTGGTGGATTCCCGCATTCGCGGGAATGACAAAACGATGTACCTCATAGATTAAATAACTATTATAAGTAGACGGGCAGAAATAAATTCACTATAAACCCCATGACAAGAAAAGCTGTCATTCCCGCGAATGCGGGAATCCAGAAAGCCTCTGTACTTCATCCAGATAAGAACCGCTATATTGCTAGATTGGTGGATTCCCGCATTCGCGGGAATGACAAAACGATGTACCTCATAGATTAAATAACTACTATAAGTTTACGGGCAGAAATAAATTCACTATAAACCCCATGACAAGAAAAGCTGTCATTCCCGCGCGGGAATCCAGAAAGCCTCTGTACTTCATCCAGATAAGAACCGCTATATTGCTAGATTGGTGGATTCCCGCATTCGCGGGAATGACAAAACGATGTACCTCATAGATTAAATAACTATTATAAGTAGACGGGCAGAAATAAATTCACTATAAACCCCATGACAAGAAAAGCTGTCATTCCCGCGCGGGAATCCAGAAAGCCTCTGTACTTCATCCAGATAAGAACCGCTATATTGCTAGATTGGTGGATTCCCGCATTCGCGGGAATGACAAAACGATGTACCTCATAGATTAAATAACTATTATAAGTAGACGGGCAGAAATAAATTCACTATAAACCCCATGACAAGAAAAGCTGTCATTCCCGCGAATGCGGGAATCCAGAAAGCCTCTGTACTTCATCCAGATAAGAACCGCTATATTGCTAGATTGGTGGATTCCCGCATTCGCGGGAATGACAAAACGATGTACCTCATAGATTAAATAACTACTATAATTAGCTGATTATTTTAGCAAAGTTTAGCCCAATTTAGGCTTACACAGCTAAAAATTTCTGGATAATTTCTTGAGAAAGGTCACTGGTTGGCCCAGAGGCCACAATTCCCCCTTTTTGCATGGCGTAATAGCGATCGGCTTGCCGGACAAAATGTAAATGCTGTTCAACTAATAAGACAGAAATTCCCGTAGTTTTAATAATCTGCCGCACTGCCGCTTCAATTTCTAAAATAATTGATGGTTGAATTCCCTCGGTGGGTTCATCTAAAATCAGTAATTTCGGTTTACTAATTAAAGCCCGTGCGATCGCTAATTGTTGCTGTTGTCCGCCACTTAAATCCCCTCCCATGCGATGTAACATAGTTTTTAACACGGGAAACAAACTAAAGATTTCTTCAGGTATCTTATCTTTAGTGGTTCGACCTTGGGGGCGGGCTTCAAACCCTAATAATAGATTTTCTTCAACAGTCAAGCGAGGGATAATTTCTCTCCCTTGGGGAACATAACTAATCCCTAACTTTGCCCGTTCATGGGTGGCTAATTTATTCAGGGGTTTGCCTATAAATGCCATGCTGCCACTGCGCGGATTAAGTAAACCCATAATAGTTTTGAGTAAGGTTGTTTTTCCCACTCCATTCCGGCCAATTAAACAGACCATTTCTTCTGAAAAAACACTTAAATCAACCTGGCGTAAAATATGGCTTTCTCCATAATAGACATTTAAGTCAGAGATTTTTAACACACTTTGATACTCAGATTGATAAGCCGGTTGAGATTCAGACAAAGAATCAGTTTTATTCATTAATTTATCCTCATGCTGATAATTTTTGTTGACGATTAATGGGGGGCAGAGTGTGGTTCATTTGCTTCGGAATTTCCGAGATAGACTTCGATCACGCGAGGATCGTTTTGAACTTGTTGAATATTGCCTTCACACAACACTGAACCCTGGTGTAGAACCGTCACCTGGCGGGCAATTTGCCGGACAAACTCCATATCATGTTCAATCACAATAATCGAATGACTTTCGGCCAAAGCTAATAATAATGACCCGACATTTTCCGTCTCTTCATCGGTTAATCCAGCCACAGGTTCATCAACTAATAATAAATCCGGTGATTGGGCGACTAACATCCCAATTTCTAACCGTTGTTTTTCCCCGTGGGAAAGTAATGCTGCTTGTAAGTTAGCTTTCGCTGTTAAGCCAACGGTTTCTAATAAGCTGCCCACTTTTTGCCGTTCAGAAACCGCAACCCGACCCAGGAGGGTAGAGAATACATTTTTATGGCGATTACAGACTAAATCTAAATTTTCTTGAACTGTTAAATTTAGATAGACTCTGGGTGTTTGAAATTTACGCCCAATGCCCAAGCGAGCAATTTTATATTCGGGAATCCGGCGTAAATTTCGCCCTGCAAATAAGACTTTGCCCTCGGTGGGTTGAACTTTTCCGGTAATTACATCGAGAAAAGTGGTTTTTCCGGCACCATTCGGCCCAATAATCACCCGTAACTCCCCGGTGTCCATGCTAAAATTTAACTGGTTGAGGGCTTTAAAACCGTCAAAGTTTACGGTTAAATTTTCAATTTCTAAGATTTTAGCTGCGGTCATGTTTATTAATTTCTTCCTTTTCTTTTTGGATTTCTGGATCTTCTTCCAAATAAGGATAAGTGATCAGTTGTTTACGCAAGCCTAAAAGCGATCGCACTTGATTGATACCTGAATTTTGCCACCATCCCACAATGCCATTGGGCAAAGCTGTCACCACCAGCAAAAATAATGCCCCTTGGAAAAATAGCCAAATTTCGGGAAATTGTTCGCTCAAAAAAGTCCGACCTAATCGCACTAATAAGGTGCCAATAATAGCGCCGATTAAGGTTGATCTGCCGCCAACCGCCACCCAAATCACCATTTCAATAGAAAACGCCACATCCATAAAACTGGGGGTAATAATGCCACTTTGTACCGTATAAAGTGCTCCAGCAACTCCAGCAATTCCCCCAGAAATTGCTAAAACTAATACCTTAAATCCGGTGGGATCGTAACCAGAAAACCGCACCCGCGTTTCATCATCGCGAATGGCAATTAATAAGCGGCCAAATCGTCCGCTGGTCAGCCAACGACAGAGCAAATAAGTGATGGCAAGAGCCAAAATCGTGAATTGATAAAAGAGCAATTGGGCTTTCTCGGAACCTGCCAGCATCCCAAAGATAGTTTCCGTATCGGTTTTGAGGCCATTGGTGCCGTTGATTAGCTTTTGCTGACCATTAAAAAAGTTAAAGAAGACTAACAACGCGGCTTGGGTTAAAATGGAAAAGTAAACACCTTTAATCCGGTTGCGAAAAACTAAATATCCGATTAGTCCAGCCGCGATCGCTGGAATTAAAACTATCCCCACAATGGTAAAGGGAAATGAATAAAAAGGTTGCCAAAACCAAGGCAGCTTTTCCACTCCATAAAGGGTAAAAAACTCTGGCAGTTCTCCTTCCGGTAATTGTAACTGGAGATGCATCGCCAAGGCATAACCACCGAGGGAAAAAAATATCCCATGTCCTAAGCTGAGGAGTCCGGTATAACCCCAAATCAAATCGATGCCGATCGCCACAATAGATAGGGATAAAAATCGGCCTAACAACTTGAGACGAAACACCGGCAGCAGCGCGGGCATAATCACCCCCAAAAGTAGCGCGATCGCCAGAATAATGCCCCCTTCGATCAACAGTTTTTGCTGTTGTTTTTTCCGTTGACTTCTCGGTTCACTTGCAAGTTCTACATTCATAATTTAATCATTTATCCTTCAGCAGTGCGTCCTTTTTGGGCAAAAATGCCCGAAGGTTTCACCTGTAAAAAAGCAATAATCAGGGCAAATATCATCACCTTTGCCATACTGGTACTAGCAAAGAAGGTAAAGAAATCGGTGACAGGCTGGAAAAACTCCACGGGAGTTAACAATAAGGCAAAAGTTCCTGAACCAATCAAATAACTCAAAATTCCAATCGCTAAAGCGGCCAAAATTGTCCCCAGAAGATTACCAACTCCACCTACTACCACCACCATAAAAGTATCGATAATGTAGTTTTGTCCCGTATTTGGACCCACAGAACCGAGTAAAGTAATCGCGCATCCAGCAATTCCCGCTAATCCCGAACCGATCGCAAAAGTCAGGGCATCAACTTGGGCCGTGGGAATGCCTAAACAGGAACTCATACTGCGATTTTGAGTAACAGCCCGAATTCTCAATCCCCAACTAGACCGATTTAAAAACCAATAAATTCCCACCAAACAAATCGTGGTTAAAACAATAATAAAAATCCGGCTATAGGGCAGTTGAAAATTCCCAATAGGCAAGCCACCTCTTAACCATGCAGGGGCAGTCACATCAACATTTCTCGCACTAAACCAAGGCTTAATTAATCCGGCGGTTTGGGGAATTTTCCCCAAAAGGCTTCCCGTACCAATGGCTAGTCCTAAAGAAATCGGCAACAGAGTAGCGATCGCCCATTGGCGAATTTTCTGCCAATTTGGGCGACGAATCAAAAGCCAAATTCCCCCAAAAAACAGCAGACAAAACTCGACAATTACGATCAAAAATCCCCAACTGACACTGCGGACAAATTGCTGCAAAATCAGGCTAACTCCCCAAGTAGCCAATAAAGTTTCTAGGGGGCGACCATAGAGATAACGAATCACACCTTTTTCTAACAGCCATCCCACCCCAGCGGCCAGAATAAATGATAAAGGCACAGCGAACAAAATATACAGGTTAAACCAGGGTTCGCCTAATAATTTAAAGACATTTTGCACCACAAAAGTTGTATAGGCGCCTAACATCATTAACTCTCCGTGGGCGAGATTAATCACGCCCATCAGACCAAAAACAATCGCTAATCCTAACGCGGCAATTAATAAAACTGAACCAATACTAATCCCGTTAAACAAGCCTTCTAACAGTTGAAACATAATCCGTTAGTAGAAATTTACTGAAGCGGCTAATTGGATAAAATTTCTTCATCGCCGTGGGAAGCATTAACCGTTAACCGACAAGCGGCCACAAAAAATGTCCCCGGAAAAAGAATTTTTACCAATTAAAATTTCTCGGTTAATCACGGGTTTCCAAACTATAAAAACCCGTGATTAAAATATTTTAATACTTAAATCTTGTACTTTTCTCCCTTATTGGGATCGGTCCAGTCACAGCCATAACCTTTGGTTGTCGGGACATATTGATTCCAGGGAACTGGATCGACCGGGGCATCCGTTGACCAAACAATATCAAATAGACCATCATTTCTCACTTGACCAATTCGCACGGTTTTAGAGATGTGATGATTGGGATACATTTTGACCTGCCCTTCTGGGGCATCAAACGTTTGACCAATTGCCGCCGCCCGTACCTTATTTAAATCGTCAGCAGTTCCCGCTTGTTCTACCGCTTGTTTCCAAAGGTAAACCATAATATAGGCGGCTTCCATTGGATCGTTGGTGACGCGATCTTGTCCGTATTCCGCTTTAAAAGCTTCGACAAATTTTTTATTGGCCGGACTATCTACGGTCATAAAATAGTTCCAAGAAGCATAATGACCGACGAGAAATTCTTTACCAATTTGTCGGACTTCTTCTTCGCCAATACTCACGGACATCACGGGATATTTATCCGCCGTTAATCCCGCCCCTTGCATTTGTTTGAAGAAGGCAACATTACTATCCCCATTCAGACTATTAAAAATCACCCCCCCATCGGGTAAAGCTTGCTTAATTTTGGTGATAATTGGTGTGACTTCGGCATTTCCCAGGGGCAGATAATCTTCCCCAACGGTTTCCCCACCTTTGACTTTAAGTTGCTCTTTAATAATTGTGTTCGCGGTGCGGGGGAAAACGTAGTCAGACCCAACTAAAAAGAATTTTTTGCCTTTATTTTGTAGCAGCCAATCAACCGCTGGCTCAATCTGTTGGTTAGGCGCTGCACCTGTGTAGAAAATATTTTTAGAACATTCTTGACCTTCATATTGTACGGGATACCAAAGCATATGATCTTTGGCTTCAAAGACATCTTTAACCGCTTTACGGCTGGCAGAAGTCCAACAGCCAAAGACGGTAGTTACTTTGTCTTGATCGATCAGTTTTTGTGCTTTTTCGGCAAAAGTTGGCCAATCAGAAGCCCCATCTTCAATAATCGGTTCAATTTGCTTGCCGAGAACTCCGCCCGCTTGATTAATCTCTTTGATAGCTAATAGTTCTGCTTCTTTGACCGTGGTTTCACTAATAGCCATTGTGCCACTGAGGGAGTGGAGAATTCCCACTTTGATGCGATCGCCACTATTTCCTGCGGTTGTAGATGTCGTCTCGGTGCTAGAACAGGATTTCAGTAACAGACTGCTTCCCAAGGCTGCCGAACTGTAGAGCAAAAATTTCCGTCGCCCTAATTTTGTCATAATTTTTGCCATAATTACTTTACTTACCCTCACCGAATTCAGTCATATAGATAAATAGAGATCAATATTGATCTCTATTTATCTATAGATAAATATTGAGACAGCTATCTTAAGATCGGGGATTATAAAAAAATGTATCTTAAAATACATTTTGAGTTTTTGGCAGATTTAACCCCTTATTTTCTACCTAGGTGAGATGCTAGGTGAGATGAAACTCTATAAATTCTTTCACTTTGGCTAATCCTTCGTGTTGTTTGAGATTTGTAAAGACGAAAGGTCGATCGCCCCGCATTTTTTTAGCATCTCGTTCCATCACGGTTAAATCTGCACCCACGAAAGCCGCTAAGTCGATTTTATTAATCACTAATAAATCAGATTTAGTAATTCCCGGCCCGCCCTTGCGAGGAATTTTATCTCCCGCTGCCACATCAATTACATAGATGGTTAAATCTACTAATTCGGGACTAAAAGTAGCGGCTAAGTTGTCGCCCCCACTTTCCACAAACACTAAGTCTAAATCTCCAAAAAGTTGTTCAAGCTGTTCAACGGCGGCTAAATTCATCGATGCATCTTCTCTAATCGCTGTATGGGGACAACCTCCGGTTTCTACCCCCACGATCCTTTCCGGTGGTAATGCTTGAGAACGAACCAAAAATTGAGCATCTTCTTGGGTATAAATATCGTTTGTCACCACAGCAATTTGATAGCGATCGCGCAATGTCTTACATAACGCTTCTAATAATGCAGTTTTTCCTGAACCTACAGGGCCAGCGATGCCCACACGAAATCCAGTCATAAGTGATTTTCTAGAGTGATTGTCTTGTCTATTGTAATACCATTTACAAAAATTTATGCGACAATAAGTATTTATATTGTAGAGTGGGCAAAAATTCACCATCATATATGGTAAGTTGGGTAAAATATGCATGCCCACTCTACGAATGTTAGGGGCTGTTGCTCTCTGTGATTCTCTGTGCCTCTGTGGTAAAACTATTACAAGATCGCAAAAAATTTAATCCGTTGCCCGCAAAGCCACAATCGGATCTAATTTAGCCGCTTGCTGGGCAGGAACAATGCCAAAAAATAAGCCGATCGCCCCAGAAATAGCCGTAGAAACCGTAATCGCTATTAAAGAAAAACCCGCTTCAAACGGAGACAATAAACTGATAATTAAGATTAAACCCACCCCGATCGCAATACCAATCAAACCACCAGAAAGGGATAAAATAATCGCTTCAGCGGTAAACTGGAATAAAATATCTTTTTGGGAAGCCCCGATCGCCTTTCGCAGACCAATTTCCTGGGTGCGTTCTCTTACCGCCACCAGCATAATATTCATAATCCCAATTCCCCCCACCAAAAGGGAAATACTGGCGACCAATCCTAAGACCATCGTTAAAGCCCCAGTCACCGCCCCAGTAATATTTTCCAACTCCTGCTGATTGCGGACAAAAAAATCATCTTCATCAACAATTTTATGGCGCAAACGTAACAAATTTTCTATCTGAAATTGCGCTTTACTTAGGTCTTCTAACCTATGTACAGAAATAGAAATAAAACTAATCTTGGTGCCGTAAATCGATGAACTCCCAGAAATTTGTTGAGCCATTGTGGTCAAAGGTAAAAACACCGTTTCATCTTGATTGCTGGTAAAAGTGGCTCCTTTGGATTGCATCACCCCAATCACCGCAAAAGAACGGTTTTTAATTCTAATACTTTGACCCAAAGAATTTTGCTCATTAAATAATATTTTAGCTACGTCTGAACCAAGCACTGCCACCGCTTGATACCGCTGTAAATCTAGGTGATTAAAAAAGCGACCTTGGGCGATATCAAAATTACGCACGGTGAGAAATTCTGGCGTAGTTCCCACTAATCGGGCAGAAAAATTTTCACTGCGATAAGTGACTCGTTGACTGCCATTAATTTGGGGGGCAACTTGTTTCACCGATGGCACTTGAGAAGCGATCGCTTCTGCATCTTCTAGCACCAAAGTTTGGGGAATCACCACAGGGCGATTTCGCGCCTTGGGACTGCCCGGTTCCACAAATAATAAATTATTGCCAAGTCCCTGCACTTGTTGACTGACAAATTGTTGGGCGCCTTCCCCAATGCCAATAGTAGCAATCACCGACGCATTGCCAATAATAATGCCTAACATAGTTAAGCCGCTGCGGAGTTTATTTAACATCAAAGTTTTAGCGGCCATTTCAATAGTTTCTACTAAATTCATTTAAAATTAATCCTCATTTTTCAAAATATCTTCTAATTTTTGGCCGGGGGGAAGACCGACAAAGACGCGATCGCCTGACTCCAAACCACTGAGAATTTGAATATCATTGCCAATCGTCGGGCCAATGGTGACAGGACGAAAGACCGCTTCATTTTTCTCATTAGGAACTAACACCCCAGTTTCACCTTTATTGGTGACAATTGCCACCGTAGGCACGACTAAAGCATTTTTCAATTCATCTCCTAAAAACGTCACATCCACATTCATTCCCGATCGCAATTCCTCGAAACCTGAGTCAATATCAACCCGAACTTCAAATAAAGTCACATCTTGTTCTTTAATTGCTTCTGGAGCAATCAAACGCACTTTACCTGTAAAAACTTGGTCAGGGTAAGCATCCGCCACAATTTCCACCCGTTGACCGGGCTGAATTTGCGTAATATCCGCTTCCGGGACTTTCCCCAAAATTTCTAATCCTCTAGCCAAAGCGACAATAGAAGTAGAAGTAGCTTGACCCGCACTGGAAGCGGAAGTCGTTGGCGTCACAAACGCGCCCTCCGTGGCATATCTTTGGGTAATTTGCCCAGAAAACGGCGCCCGAATAATCGTATCTTCTAGCTGAACTTCCACCTCGCGCAATTGTCCCAGGGCTTCGTTCACCTCCGCTTCTGCTTGAGTAATGGTTTCGGGACGCGGGCCATTTTCTTGCAAAGCCAAAGCTTGTTGGGCCTCTTGCACTTGGGCTTCGGCCCTGGCAATTTCCTCTGGACGCGGGCCATTTTCTTGCAAAGCTAAAGCCTGTTGGGCCTCTTGCACTTGGGCTTCAGCCCTGGCAATTTCCTCTGGACGCGGGCCATTTTCTTGCAAAGCTAAAGCCTGTTGGGCCTCTTGCACTTGGGCTTCGGCCCTGGCAATTTCCTCTGGACGCGGGCCATTTTCTTGCAAAGCTAAAGCCTGTTGTGCCTCTTGCACTTCCGCTTCCGCTTGTGTCAGTTCCTCCCGCCGATTTTTTTGCAGTTGTTCTAACTGGCGTTGCGCTTCTTGTAAATTGGCTTGAGCCCGCCGATTTTCCGTCACCGCTTCATCCAGGCTATCTTGAGAAATTGCCCCTTCGTCGGCTAATTGCTGATTTCGTTTTCGCCGCACTTCCGTTAATTCCACTCTAGCCTGGGCGTCCACTACCCTTGCTTCCGCTTGGGCAATTTCCTCAAATCGGCTACCGGCTTTTACCCTCGTCAGACGGGCTTGGGCTTGGGCTAAACGGGCTCTCGCTTGGGCAATGTTTTCCCGACGGTTCCCTGCCCGCAATTCGGCTAAACTCGCTTGGGCTTGGGCTAAACGAGCTCTGGCTTGGGCAATGTTTTCCCCACGGTTCCCTGCCCGCAATTCGGCTAAACTCTCTTGGGCTTGGGCTAAACGAGCTCTGGCTTGGGCAATGTCTTCCCCACGGGAACCAGCCTGCAATTCGCTTAAACTCGCTTCGGCTTGGGCTAAACGAGCTCTGGCTTGGGCAATGTCTTCCCCACGGTTGCCGTTTTCCAGTTCTCGCAGTCGGGCTTCGGCGCGGTTGAGTCGGGCGCGGGCTTGCACCAGTCGGGCACTCGTATCTTTACTTTCCATAATGGCGACAATTTCACCGGCTTCGACGCGATCGCCCTGTTCCACTCGTAACTGTTCAAGGCGTCCGGCATTTTTGGGGGATAGGTTGACACTTTGGATCGGTTGCACCGTGCCACTGGCTTGAATTCTGACCGTGCGATTCTGAAATTCTACGGCGACCGTGAGTTCGGCGATCGGATCGGTTTTGGGTTTGCGGCGACCCATGATTCCATATCCAATCGCGCCAAAACCTAACAAAATCACCACTACTAAAGCGATCGCTCCCAATTTTTTCATACCCTTCACTTTTTTCATTGGAGAGGCAAGAAATTTTGAATTATTTTCTGATTTCGATTCTTTTTGAGATTCTTTTTGAGATTCTTTTTGAGATTCTTTTTCCGGGGGAAGCTGCGACATGATGTTTTGACTCTGAACAATACAGCACTGAAACAATCAACGGACATAATAATCTACCAGCGTTGTATCGCCGTTTTAATCCCTGATCAATCCCTTAATTTGGTGATAAATTAGGCTCATTTTTTAGATTATATAACAGCCGCAGATTGTTTTAGTAAAATTAACTTACTTCTTTATTTTAGCATAAATTATTTTTTTATTAAATTATTTTAATTTTTATTCTTTTTTTTATTTAATTTCGATTCAGGCAATCAGTAATAGAAATTCATGTGTTTAATAAAAATTAACAATATACCTGGATTTATCTCCAGAGTAAATTTAGTCAATTTAACCTTGACCAGAGAAATTTAGGGATGAGCTTACCCTGGTGCGATCGCTGATGGAATCGCTTGCTGGAACGAAAGGAGTGGGGGGGTTCAAAGCCGATATATCCAGGGGTTTTTGGCAATCAGATCGATTTACTCCACAGGAAAGCCAGCAATGAGAATAAATACCGATATCATTAAATAATCTTTAAATTTCTCAGGGATATCTTTACGGGACATTTATAATAGTAATAACTTCGTCATTATCGCGACATCCTGTAACCATTTAGCCCAAGACTCTTATGCCTAGAAATCATTTAGCCGCCAACATTTCTCAAGTCGCGATCGCCATATCCATCGCGATCGCTGGAAGTATCGGTATTTCTGGATCGGCCACCGCAGGGCCAAAACTGAATGTAGAGAACCGAGGCGCCCCAACCTTAACCGCTGGTGCCGCTTCTCGCAGTGGCAATACCGCAACCATGATTGCTTTACAAGCACCGAGTCAAAAAACCTTGACCGTCGCCGTTGCTCCCACAGTCTTTATCTATATATCCAACACAACTGCTTCCGAAGGGATTTTTGTCCTCAAAGATGAAAATGAAAATGACATAGCTCGCATGACTGTAGCGTTGCCCGATCAACCGGGAATTGTCCGCATCCAGCTTCCAGAAACCATGATGTCTGAAGCTTTACAAGTAGGCAAAGAATATCAATGGGTATTTAGCCCAGTGTCTAGCAACCAGAGCGGAATTAATACTACCTTTATTAATGGTTGGATCGAACGCATTGAATTAAGTCCAAATCAGATCAGCCGATTGAATAATACCGATCCCTTGGGTGCCGTAGACTTATATGCAGAAGCAGAACTTTGGCAGGATGCTCTAGCCACCTTGGCTGAATTTGCCGCAACTAACCCCAACAATTCAAATCTAGAAGCCAAGTGGAACAATTTATTAAACCAAGCTGGAATGGGCAATTTAGCGGGAGTTTCCGTCGATTTTGCTCAGGCAGTCGCCAGCAACAATTAACCAGAAAAATGAAGTATGAAGTGTCAATAATTTTCTAAATCAATTCATACTTCAGATCGGTTAATGCCGGTGGGTTAATAATATGACTATCAAATTACCGGATAGCCAAAATCTCACAAATACCAGGGAAATTTTTATTCAGATAATTCAGACAAAAACGTTATCAAAAACGATATTTTTTACCGAAAAAGTGATACTATAATTTATACTTTAATTCATGCTTTAATTGTCTCGCGATTGATGACAAATTAGCCAAATTACCGATAAAAAAGCTCGGCAAGCAAGAAACCGGGTTTCTTGCTTGCCGAAGTCAATTGACCCCAAAACCTGAGTCCTAGAAACCTGAAGCGGTTAGAAACCGGGTTTCTATGTAGGTTCCGGTGGGGAGGCAAATATTTCTTAGAGAAACCCGGTTTCTTGTCCCTGTGTCCCTGTAGGGTCTGCTGGGGAGGCAGATATTTCTTAGAGAAACCGGGTTTCTTGCTTGCCGAAGTCAATGTTTAGTTCAAATTGGCCAAGGCAATTTGTGAATCTTTGGAAGAAGCTGTACTCACCATTGCTGAATATTCACCGTTATAGTTGGTAAATTCAGCCGGTGCCCGACGAATATTAGATAGACGAATTTGCCAATCGGAAACTTCCGCGTAAGTCAGATGATTAGTATTGGAAGTAGTTGTCCAAACTCCCCAAAGACAGGTATCTTCAAACTGTAGCATTCCTGACTTGCGTAAGTTATAAGATTGCGGAGTTCCGGGCAAGGGAATAATGCTGTAGCAAGAAGTTTGAAATTCCAATTGAGGGTTAATCTCCACCAGTTCATCTACCAGGTCGGCGATCGCTTCCTCAAGACGTAACAAATCCTCATGGTCATCATCCGGTAGCCCGATAATAATGCCATAAGTCACCACCGGGACACCCGTTCTGACCACAGCTTTCATCAAATCACAATGCTCTTGCCAAGGCAGAAGTTTCTTGTAGGCTTCTCGACCAAAAACCGGACGTTCCGCCGGGATATAAGCCAAAGGACAGCCAACTTTGCCATCCCAGGCAAACAGCGCAGAAATCAATTCTTCGTCCGGTCTGAGGTCGGTGCTGTCGTAGTTTCGCCCTGCCCCCAGAGTGGTTTTTCTCAGTTCTAAACCATTGGGCCACATAAGAGTGATTCCCATATCCCGCGCCCCATTGGTAATTTCCAGGATTTCTTCTCGCCCTCCCGGAAAGAGGACGCGGGCGAGGAATTGATCGGAACCAATATTGATCGATCGCGCCCCCGCTTGTTTCTGGATTTCCAACCATTTAAGGGCGGTTTCTGGGGACATTCGCCGAAAACCAGTGCCGTAGGTGGGGGTCATGCAAAAGTCACAGGTGCGATCGCAACCAATATCTGCCACCAAAGAACCGACTGGGGCCAATCCCTGAACATTGGGCAGAGTCCCTAAACAATCCCGCGCCACTTCCACCGAAGGCAGCGCCCACTCATCGGGACTTTTGGCTTTAGTCTTTCGGGGATACTGTTTCCCATCAGGGAAAATCACCCCCGTGAGTTCTTCTCGCGGAGGTCGTCCCAGTACATAGTCAAAAATCGCCCAATTCGCAGCCCCGGATTTATCCTGAACCACTACGGTAGCGCCAGCCTTCAAGTAGTGGTGCGGTTCCGCCAGGGCATCGGATCCGCCAACCACAATGGGACGCCCACCTTTAGCCAGGTGCTCGATCACCATGCAGGTCACTTGACGGTCTTGGGAGAAATTCACGGTGACACCCCAAGCATCAAAAGCTTCAGGATCGAGGGCAGAAATTTTGCCACCAACATAAGTTTTCCGCAGGTTCATCCCTTTCCAGAAAACTTGCCCAAATTCCTCACTATAACTATCATCTCGGAGGTTGACTAAGCGGGCATCAAATCCTCCGGCTTGCAAGTCAGGGATTAAAACTTGCTTGCTGATTAACGAACGATTTCTATATAAAGAAGTCCAATTTTTGCCTTCAGCATCGTATAGTCCCGTGGCTGGTGGTTCAATCAGTCCAATGGTGGGATATTTTTTCGCTACCATAGTCTTCGATCCTGTGAAATGTGGGATTAGAGTAGGGCATTTTTGCGCGATCGCGAAGCGGCGCGGAGGCGCCATCGCGATCGCAATTCCTTTAGCAGTAGAATTGGCGATCCAATCTTTACAGCAATTTTCTCCGCGAGTAAACCACAAAGCATTTGTAGGGGCGAAGCATTCCGGCAGAAGTTTGATGCTTAAAATATTAATGTAGGGGCGAATGGCCATGCGCCCCTACGGAATGCTTCGCCCTACCGTGGTTCAGTAGGGGCGAAACCGCTTTAAGAGAATTTTAGTATAGGATCGCAGAAAAAATATCAGGAATAGATGATTTCGACAAAATTGCGGATTTTCTTAATAATTTCTCTGGTAAAGCGGCCCTGTTATACCAATTTCAGAACAACTGGTAAGTAGAAACTCACAAAGCACAAAAATTCAGTCAATTATCATTAGTTATTGGGTAGGGATTCTTTAGTTATTGGTTGTTAGTGATTACAGCGTTTTTATTACAGCGTTTTTTAGATGAATAAACCACATTAACCGCCAGGGAATGAATTCCCTCCTGTAGGGGTCAACGGCCGTTGACCCCTACAGGCGGTTAAAACCGACTGCAATTCTGTACGGTTCAAAGGTTGTTTACCCCTAGAAGCATAATTAGTCGGATTCATCCGACTTGAGCTATGAGGCGGGGAATTCATTCCCCGACGGGTGTGGTTTACTCAGTATAAAATCGCTGTACCACATTAACCGCCAATTAATTTCCCGCCTGGTGTGTTTTACTCAGCAAAAAACGCACTCTAGGGTGGTTTAAAAGCTGCTGTTTGATCTGGTCAATAACACGCCCTTTATAGGATTAATCGGAAAACCGCTGTAAACAAATAACAAAAGACAAAGCCCAAATGATCAAAAAATGACCAATGAAAAATGTCAACAGTTAACCCTGAACCACCGAATGATATCTGGTTTGACTTGCTTGCAATTGGTCTAATAGTTGCTCCTGAGTTTTCGCCGGTGCTTGGCAAGTAAAACCCTGGCAAACTAAGCCCACGGATTCTGCTGGGATATCCGACTCTATTTTATAGATGGCTGTGGGAAAATAGTGCTGATTGATACTGGCAAATACGGGGGTACTGCTGCGGACTAAAGTGTGATTTTTAAACCAATCTAAGGCCACAAAAAGACTGGGACAAGCGGAGGCAGCCCGCTGCATGACGCTGCTAAATGCTTGTAAGATTTGTTCGGCGCGATCGAGATAGTTTAAGTCTTCAGTCACGAAAGCCAGCCGGACTAAATTCGCAGCGGCAATGCCATTAGCGGCAGGAGTAGCATTATCCATATAACTCCGTTCCCGAATAATCAAATCATCGCTGCTATCGGTGGCGGTATTATAATAACCTCCCATTTCAATACTCCAGAGAAATTCATCAAATTCTGCCTGGACTTTTACGGCTGTTTCTAACCAAAATTCTGGAGCAACTGGGGCAGACTCAAAAGATAAACTAACTTGATGTAAATCGATTAAAGCTTTAATAAATAAAGCATAATCTTCCGATTGGGCTAATACCGCAGTTTTGCCCTCATAGTTGAGGCGATGAAACCGTCCCTCAATCCATTGGCGATCGCAGATAAAATTCGCCGCATTAGTAGCTAGTTCTAAAAATTCTGGTTCATCAAACACCGCTGCGGCTGTAGCCAACCCAGAAATCATTAAACTATTCCAAGCCACAATCATTTTCGGGTCAGTCACCGAGGGAATTCTTCCCGGCCAAGGATAGGTTTTCGCTTCCTGATTATCCCGGGCTGGGGGAAAAGTTTTCAACTCCTGGGGTAGTGCGCCATAACGCAGTTGAAAGAGTTTTGCTAATGCCGCTTCCAGAGTATGACTCAGTTCGCCCAAATGCCGACGTTGTAACACATTTTGCCCTTCAAAATTGCCATTCGGAGTGACAGTAAATTGCTCTTTTAATTCCGCCAATTCTTCAGGGGTTAACAGTGCTTCTAATTCTGAATAAAGCCACACATAAAAAGCCCCTTCCTCTGGTTCTGCTGCGGT
This sequence comes from Planktothricoides raciborskii GIHE-MW2, assembly GCF_040564635.1. Classification (NCBI taxonomy): domain Bacteria; kingdom Bacillati; phylum Cyanobacteriota; class Cyanophyceae; order Oscillatoriales; family Oscillatoriaceae; genus Planktothricoides; species Planktothricoides raciborskii. Next base: position 5,218,538 of record NZ_CP159837.1, on the reverse strand, counting down.
GGGAGTGGTAAAACTATCCGCATCTTGGGCCGCATAAAAATATCCTTCTGGGGCGGTCATTTCTCGTTTCAACCATTGCACCGTCCCGAAAACTGCCCGTTTGAAAGCCGGTTCGTGAACCCCAGAACTCCATAAATTTGCCAAATATTCGACAATTTGCCCATTGTCATAGAGCATTTTCTCAAAGTGGGGGACAGTCCAAGTAGGGTCAACGGTATAACGGTGAAATCCTCCGGCTACATGATCGTAAATGCCTCCCAAAGCTAAATCATAACCCCGTTGAATACTGACTTCTTGGGGATTATATTTCGCTTCCAGATTAAAGCGACTGCCCTGGAGAACCAGTTGACTATAGGGAATCATGGGGAAACTTTGCCGACCGTGGCGATCGCCAATAATGGCCGTACTCACCTGCACACCACTGCTGAGACAATCATCAGCAATGGTTTCCGTTCCTGGAATTACGGCTGACTGTTGCAAATGCTGCATAATTTCCTGGGTCACATCTTGCAGCTTGGCTTTGTCCGTATCGTAATAGCGGCGAATGGCTTGGAGAATTTGCAAAAATCCCGGACGACCATATTTCGGTTCCACCGAGAAATAAGTGCCGCCAAAAAAAGGAATCAGGCGATCGGGGGTTAAGAAAATATTTAACGGCCAACCTCCTTGACCCGTCATAATTTGCAGCGCTTGCATATAAATGCTATCAATATCTGGCCGTTCTTCTCGGTCTACTTTAATCGGCAAAAAATTGGCATTCATATAATCAGCAATCAGTTGATTTGAGAAAGCCTCCCCCTCCATGACCGTACACCAATGACAACTGGAATAGCCGATCGACAAGAAAATTGGCTTATTCTCCCGGCGAGCAGTTTCCAAGGCTTCTGGACACCAAGGCCACCAATCAATCGGATTTTCCGCGTGTTTGCGTAGGTAGAGGCTTTCGGTTTGGGCTAGATGATTGGTCATAAGTGGTTAGTTAAACTCGATTTGACTACGGTTTTCTGGTAGCAGTGTAACCCGAACTGGCAAGGTAAGGGGCGAAGTGTGGGGTGTGGGGGTGTGGGGAGGTGAGGGTGCAGGGGGGCTATATTCCGGTTATTTCAGTGCTATTATTTTAGATGATTGTGCTAATTTTTCTGATTTTATAGTCAAAACGTGAAACAAAATAGTCCAGTAAAAATTCAAGTCATTGATGAAAACTCTCCCTATTTAGAAACTGTGATTGCTCTAGGGGATGCGAATAAAGCTACTTTGGGATTTTTCAAAAGAAAAGCTTTTATACAATCCGCAGCAAAGCGTCAGATTATTGTTGCTCTAGATTCCCACAAAAACTGTATTGGCTATCTACTCTATTACACTCGTTGTCGCGATCGTTATATTAAGATTGTTCATCTTTGCTTGGCTCCATCCTGTCGAGGCCAAGGAATTGCCAAGCAACTTGTTGAGTATCTGAAGAAAAATACTCAAGACTATAATGGAATAGATCTAACTTGTAGAGATGATTATAATTTACAGGATATGTGGGTAAACTTTGGGTTTGTAGCTGCCTATTCTAAACCCGCAGAAAAACGGGGAAAAAATAGTACAATTTGGCGTTTAGATTATGGTAAAACTAATCTGTTGTTTGATTTAGCCAATCAGCATAGAGAAAATAAATTATCTGTGGCTATTGATTATTCTATCTTTGGAATGCTGACTAAAAAAACACCTGATGCAGAGGCAGAAGCTTTATTGGCTGATTGGCTTCAATCTGAAGTAGAATTGTGTGTGACTGAAGAAATTTTCAATAAAATTAATCAGATCAATAATCTCAAAGAACGAAATCGTCAGCAACAATTATTTGATGATTTTACTTGCCTGCCTTGTCCCCATGATAAATTTGAGGATGCTTTTCAAAGTCTTAAGTTATTTGTGAGCAAAAATCAAAAAATAAATATTAATGAATCAGATTTGCGTAGTCTTGCCAGAACTCTGGCAGCAAAAATTTATATTGTAGTCACCAAAAGTAAACAATTACTTGATAATGCCGAGCGATTATATGAATCATTAAAAATATCAATCTTATCTCCTGATGATTTAATTCTTAGCATAGATACTCTCAACCAAAACCCTGACTATCAGCCTGCACGATTAGCGGGAACTCAGCTAGAAGAAACAATTATACAAAAAGGTGAAGAATCTAACCTAATTGATGCTTTCTATTTATCAGGTAAAGAAGATAAAGCCGAATTTTCGCAGCGCTTACGCCGATTTATTGCAGAAAAAGATAAATTTACTCATGTTTTAGTGAGAAATGCAGAAAAAGAGCCTCTTGCTTTGGTTGTGTATGACAAACATAAACCCCATGAGTTAGAAATTCCCATGATTCGAGTCGGGGATCATTCCCTCTCGACAACCTTGGCACGTCATTTAATTTTTCGCTCTATATCAAAAGCTGCATTTGACAATCGTCAATTTACCAGAATCACCGATCCACACTTAGATGATTCAATTATCAATGCTATTCAAGAAGATATGTTCATTACTGTTCAAGATGGATATTTAAAAATGAATATTGCTCAGGCTGAACCTGCATCTATCCTTTCAAGAAAAGTAATCAGCCTAGTAGATCGGTATATAGAAACTAATAATGGTTATAATTATTTCAAAAAATGTTCTGAAGATATCAATTCTTTAGATTTAAATGAGTACAAAAATTTATTCGTTATTGAAAAAGCGCTTTGGCCCGCAAAGATTATTGATGCTCATATTCCTACATTTATTATTCCTATTCAGCCAAGATGGGCTCAAGAATTATTCGATTATCATTTATCAAAACAGTGTTTATTACACAATATCACTGATTTAGCTCTGAACAGAGAAGCCGTGTATTATAAATCCAAACAAGGTACTACAAAATTAAAACCGGGAATTGTTGGTAGAATTTTATGGTATGTCAGTGCTGATAAAGATCGGGGTTTTATCGGAATTCAGGCAATTAGAGCTTGTTCTATTCTAGATGAGGTGGTCATTGGCACCCCTGAAGAGTTAGATTTACGTTTCCGAAATTTAGGAGTTTACAAAAAAGAAGATTTACTTAAAATTGCTAAAAATGACGAAAAACGAGATATAATGGCTTTAAGATTTAGCAACACAGAACTGTTTAATCATCCAATTGACTTGACAGATATTCGGGAAATCCTGAATAATAAAACAACCATACAAAGTTCTATTGAGATTACCGATCGACAATTTGAGCAAATTTACAAGATGGGTTACGCCTAAGTTATGTCAGAAAGCCAAGACAATATTTTGTTACTCTCTATCAAACCAGAATATGTCCTTAAGTTGTTTGAAGGAACCAAAAAAGTAGAGTTAAGAAAAATTAAACCAAAGTTAATGCCAGGAAATAGGGTGGTGGTTTATGCTTGTTCCCCAGTGAAAGCGATCGTCGGTGTATTTGAAGTAGAAAAAGTGCTTGAAGATAGTCCAAGCAGCCTTTGGGATCGGGTGAAAGAAATTGCTGGTATCAGTAAACCAGATTTTGATGATTATTATTATACTTCCAGAAAAGCGTATGCAATTTTTTTAAAAAAAACCGAACAATATGAGCCTCCATTAGATTTAGAAGCTATCAAGCAGCAATGGTTTAACTTTCATCCACCGCAAAGTTACAAATACTTAACAAATTCTGAGTTTAAAGAAATTCAAAATATGATCACAATAGCTTAATTTATCGAAAAAATATGGGTGGTATAGAAAATATAGAGACACTCAATCAAAACACTTTAATATCGTTGTTTCAAGAATTTTTGAAGGATCCTTACATAAAGGGATGTCTAAATAAAATATCTGACTATAAGGAACAGCGTCAACAGGGACGACGTAACTTTGAAGCGATCGCCTCATTGGTTCAGTATGGACAAATTCCTACGGAACTGATTCTACTACAATTACTGCCTTATGAAAATTCTCCTAGTAATTCTTATCAAAGAGCATGGATCCATAGTAATCCAGGCATCACTGGAACCTTAGAAGAATGGTTAAAACAGCAACAATGGAATGAAAAACAAACCGCAAAAATAGCTCGGGCAATTTTTCGGTTGGTTAAACGCTGTAACGACGATCCAAGCCAGTTGTCAGTTGCTTGCAATGAGTTTTGGCAAATTTCTTATGCTCAAAATATCACTACAGAGTTAATCTCGCCGATTCTTCATGCACTGAAACCTGACAAATTTATGATGATTCATCAGAAATCACTACAGATTATTAATGGTTTTTATCAAAAGTCTTATACTGAACAATTAAAAGATTATCCAGAAACGAATCACTTAGGGAATCAGTTAATTAAAGAATTGGCAAATTATAAACAACAGGTCTTTGGTCTGCCAGCAATTCCAGATTATGACTTTTTTGATTTATTTTGTCACTGGGTTTTCAGGGGGAATCATCAGATTTTTTTAAATAAACAAGAGAGTTTACCTAAATTAAATAAAGAGAATTTTGTGAATAGTCACACGAATCAAAACTCGAAATATTCTTTATTACAATGTGCTGAAGAAACCGGATTTGAGGAATCAGAACTCAAAAGATGGGTACGCGCTATCCACCGTAAAGGACAAGCTATTTTACAAGGCCCTCCCGGAACAGGTAAAACTTATCTAGCGGAAAAAATTGCTCAACATTTAATTGGTGGTCGCGATGGTTTCTGTGAACTGGTGCAATTTCATCCCGCGTATGCTTATGAAGATTTTATTCAGGGAATTCGTCCTAAAACTGATGATCGAGGACAACTAACTTATCCAGTGGTTCCTGGTCGTTTTTTGGAGTTTTGCCAAAAATCTCAGGAATGTAAAGATACTTGTGTTCTGATTATTGATGAAATTAACCGAGCAAATTTATCGAGTGTCTTTGGGGAGTTAATGTATTTACTGGAATATCGAGACAAAGATATTTATTTGTCTGGAAGTGGTGAAAAGTTTAAAATTCCTAAAAATGTCAGATTAATCGGGACTATGAACACCGCCGATCGCTCTATTGCTTTAGTCGATTATGCGCTACGCCGACGTTTTGCTTTTATCGAAATATCTCCGAACTATCAGGCATTACAAACATATCACAAACGAGCTAATACTGATTTTCCGGTAGAAAATTTGATCAAAATTTTGCAAAAGCTTAATCAACAAATTAACGATCGGCATTATGCGATCGGCAATTCTTTTTTTATGGTGGAAAATTTACAAGATGAACTCCCTGATATTTGGCAAATGGAAATTGAACCTTATTTGGAGGAGTATTTTTTTAACCAGTTGGGAAAAGTCGATGAGTTTCGTTGGCAAAAAATTAATCAAAATTTTTTAGTATGAATTTAGACACTATTAAAGTTATTGAAATCATCGAATATCAATCAATTTTAATTCCGCGTCAGGATATTCCCCAAGCAGCCCTGGATGAACTAAGACAAAAATACAAACCCCAACTTCAAATTGGGCTTGAAGATACAAGATATGGTGATTTCTGGAAACTTACGGCTAAAGGATGGGTTGGTTATATTCCTTTACCGGCAAATTTGGGGATTAGACTTCAGCCTAAAGTCCCCATTCAATCTATCTTAGGAATGTTAGAATATGCCTATAATTTAAAAAGTTTTCGGTTTTTAGATGGTTTGATTGATTGTGAAACCTTAGAGGAATTTTGCGATCGCCTTGCCGCTATTCTCGCTAGTCGCATTTTATCTCGCGTTCGTCAGGGCATTTATCAGACCTATCTACCAAAGACAGGAGAATTAGGATATATTCGCGATCGCCTCGATATTCGCCACACAATTCAACAACCTTGGACGGTCAAATTCACTTGTCATTATCAAGAATACACCGCTGATATTCCAGATAATCAGATTCTCCTTTGGACAATGCACTGTCTGAGTTTTTCTGGTCTTTGTCGCCAGTTCTCGCAACATCTCGTATCAGAAACTTATCGCGCATTAAAAGGAGTAGTAAGACTGAGACATTTTAACTCTCAAGACTGCTGCGATCGCTCATATAACCGCTTAAATCAAGATTACGAATCTTTACACACCCTCTGTTACTTTTTTCTGGAACAGATCGCCCCCAGTCATTCCATAGGTTTTTCTAAAAATTTACCTTTTTTGGTAGATATGTCAAAACTCTATGAGCAGTTTATTTATCAATGGTTAAAAATCCACCTCCCTGGAAATTTTAGCATTAAAGCCCAACAACGATTACAGATTGGTAAAAAATTAAACTTTAAAATAGATTTAGTGATTTATGAAACATCTATGGAAAATCCTAGATATATCCTTGATACTAAATACAAGAGGTCATTAAAACCATCGACAGAAGATGTCGCTCAAATTATCGCTTATGCCACTGCCAAAAATTGCCCTGAAGCAATTTTAATTTATCCCGTTGATTTACCTGAACCCGTTGATGAATGGGTAGGCGATCGCCAAATACACCTGAGAAGTTTAACTTTTTCCACTCAGACAAACCTGGAAAAATCAGGTGATAAATTTTTAAGTAAATTGTTTGATAATTATCAAAATGTAAACTGAATTATTTATAAAAAAAGTAAAAATAACCATCAATTTGCCAATTATATCAAATCCGGTTGTAATAGAGGACGGGCGGGTTTGAAACCCGCCCCTACAATAACCTAAAACACTTGTAGATTCCCGCATTCGCGGGAATGACAGATAGCTTGGGAAACTGGTTTTGACAACCGGATTTGGTATTATATTATTTTTTGAAAAATTTAATATTTTTTTATAAAAAAACCGTTTTTTAATTATGATAAGAAGCAAAAATAAAGACCAATAACCCTGGTTTTTTTATCGGTGATGCCATCTCAGGGGAAAAGGAAATGTGCAGACATTGAATGAGAGCGGAATGCGTCGATTTGGATCGACAGAAAAATTGGTTTATTCTCTCGGCGAGCAGTTTCCAAGGCTTCTGGACACCAAGGCCACCAATCAATCGGATTTTCCGCGTGTTTGCGTAGGTAGAGGCTTTCGGTTTGGGCTAGATGATTGGTCATAAGTGGTTAGTTAAACTCGATTTGACTACGGTTTTCTGGTAGCAGTGTAACCCGAACTGGCAAGGTAAGGGGCGAAGTGTGGGGAAGTGAGAGGCAGGGGTGTGGAGGTGTGGGGAAAAGGCAGAAAATCTCCAGTTGGGCGATCGCGACTGTTCTGACCTGATAGAATTATAAGTCATGGAATTGTCAATTAATAAATCTCCTTCACTGTTTCCAGATGTAGGATATTCAAAATAATCAGCGAGGTTTAAGAGATGATCAAAGAACAAACAGCAGATCATCAACAAATTTCTAATTTAATCTGGCAAATTGCTGATTTATTGCGTGGTCTTTACCAACCTGCGGAATATGAACGGGTTATGCTACCAATGACGGTATTGCGCCGTTTTGACTCTACACTTGCAGCAAATAAACAAGAAGTTTTAGCCAAATATGAGCAATCCAAAAATCAATTACAAGATGACGCTATTGAATCAATGCGAAATCAAGCCGCAAGAGAAAAATTTCATAATTTTTCTGAACTGAATTGGGGAAAATTAAAAGCCGATCCGTATAATATCGCTCAAAATTTTATCAGCTATATTAATGGCTTTTCCAAAAATGTCCGCGATATTTTTGAACGCTTCGAGTTTGCGGCAGAAATTGAAAAGATGAACCAAGAGAAAATTCTCTACCTAGTCATCTCAAAGTTTGGCGATATTGATTTATCCCCCAACTCAGTAGATAAGCGGGTAATGGGGTTATTGTTTGAAGATTTAATTCGTCGTTTCTCTGAAGCTGCTAACAAAAAAGCAGGGCAAAACTTCACCCCACCAGAACTTAGCCGTTTAATGGTTGAGATTTTATTTGCTCCTGATGAGGAGATGCTCACGAAACCTCAAATTTATAAACTGTTTGACCCTACTTGTGGGACTGGGGGAATGTTAGCAGCAGCGCAAAATTATTTCCGAGAAAAAAATAAATTAGCAAAACTCGTAGTTTTTGGTCAGGAGGTTAATCCTCGCGCTTATGCGATCGCTGCTTGTGACTTATTAATCAAGGATACTCACCAGAGTTGTATTCAGTTTGGTGATTCTCTAACCGATGATAAATACCCGAATCAAACCTTTGATTATTTTATAGCCAGCCCTCCCTTAAAAATGAACTGGCAGAAACAGCAAAATGAAATAAAAGAAGAACATGAACAGCTAGGTTTTGATGGACGGTTTGGGGCTGGCTTACCCACAGTCTATGATAGTTCACTATTATTTTTACAGCATCAGATTAGTAAGTTTGCACCATATCAACCAGAAAATCATCAAAATAATTCTGGTCATGGTTCTCGTCTTGCTATATTATTGAACCAAACACCTTTATTTAGTGGAGGTGTGGGAGGAGGGGTCAGTAAAATTCGCAAATGGATTATAGAAAATGATTGGTTAGAAGCAATTATTGCTCTACCCGAACAGATGTTTTATCACACTGATATTGCCACTTATATTTGGATTGTCACGAACCGGAAACCGAAAGAACGTCAAGACAAAATTCAACTGATAGATGCTCGTCAACGTTGGCAAACCATCAGAGAAATTTTCGGAAATAAAAGCCGTTATTTTAGTGAAGAAAATATTGCCGATGTAGTCCGGGAATATGCGGAATTTGTGGAAACAGAAACCAGCAAAATTTTTGATCGTCGAGATTTTGGCTATAACCGGGTTCGGATTGAACGACCTCTGCGTTTAATGTATCAAATGGATCTCGATCGCCAAAGTCGTTTTCTGGATGCTGTTCCCCATTTACTAGATGATGTCCAGGCGATCGATCGCGAATTAGGGCGCGAACCGCGTTCTGACTGGAACCAAGTTAATCACTTAATCCAGGAATTATTAAAGCAGCGGAGTAGTCGTTGGAAAAAAGCGGAACGAAAGCTATTTAGAGATGTTTTTACAGAACGAGACCCACAGGCAAAACCTGTTATCTTAAAAGAACGCGAGGCAACGGGTGAACCGAAGGCCCGTGTTTGGGGCTGGTTTCCTGTACCCGGTCAAAATATACAACGAATGTACGAGGCTGACTCAAAGTTAAGAACTTTTGAAAAGATTAACTTAAAACAAGAAGTTTCCGATTATTTTTTGGCAGAATTGGCACCTAATCTAACTGATGCTTGGGTGGATCGGGCAAGTATCAGAATTGCCTATGAGATTAATTTTAATCGCTATTTTTACGACGGCACTCCCCCTCGTCCATTAGCGGAAATTGATGCAGATATTAAACAGATGGGAGAGAAGATGATTAGGTTATTGCAGGAGGTGACAGGGTAATGAATCTTCAGAATCACTCATTTTCCGAACCAAAAGCAAGCATTGCCGATGAACTAAACCAAGAAATGAGGAAAATCGATGAACTCATTCAAGTCAAACAACGATTATTAGAACTATTAGACGAAAAACGTCACGCCCTAATTACTCATGGGGTAACTCGTGGGGTAAATCCTCATGTTCCAATGGGTAATTCTGGGGTTGAATGGATCGGAGAAATTCCTCAACATTGGCAAGTCATCAAATTAAGGCGCTGTATTTTAACCATTGAACAAGGGAGGAGTTTAAAAGCCGATGAAAAAAAACCAGAACCTCAAGAATGGGGAGTTTTAAAACTGAATGCTGTTAATAGGGGAGAATTTGATGATTCCCAAGCTAAAACGATACCTATCTCTGTCAAAATTCCCACTTCATTAGAAATTAATCCCGGTGATTTTTTAATCACACGAGTTAATAAACCTGATGTAGGGGCGAAGCATGACCGGATAAAATCTTCGGTTTTACCCAATAATTCATCGGCGGTCATGCTTCGCCCTTACGGAGATGTTTGTTATGTTCATAAAACCAGACATAAGTTAGTTTTAAGTCACCTAATCTATCGTTTGAGATTAGATGAATCAAAGCTAGATGGGCAATTTTTGAGTTACTTTTTACAAAGTCATCTAGGGCGATTGCAAATTGATGCCGATGCCAGAGGAATCGATCCATCTATGGGTAAAATTTATTCAGAGCAAATTCTTGATTGGCTATTGCTTCTTCCACCACTCAAAGAGCAACAGTGTATAGTTGCTTACATAGAAACTAAACTAAATAAAATTAATTATTTTAAAATGGCAAATTATGATACAATTGAATTGTTAAAAGAACGTCGCACAGCAATTATGAAAATCAAGGAGTCACAATGGAAATTAATCGCCTAAGACTCAGGAATTTTCGAGGGTTTAAAGATGCAGAGTTTCACTTTAACCCTGGAATGAATCTAATCGTTGGTATCAACGGTGCAGGTAAATCTACTGTGCTTGATGCATTGAGTATTGCCTTTTCAAAGATATTACCTAAATTTACGGTTTCGGATTCTAAAGACAATCGCCTGAGTTTCACCGCTAATGATATTACGATTGGGTATAAAAAATTAGAGGTTGACGTTGATTTTCAAGCATCAGGAATACCTTTTGAATGTAATATCAGTGGTGGCAAAAGCTATAACTTGAAAATTAAACCGGATAGTAAGCATATTTTAGACACCATAAAAAACGAGAAGAATCAACCTCTTGTAGTTTATTTTGCCACCCAACGCTCAATTGTTACGCCAGGAGCATATAAAGAGAAAGATATGTATAATATGGCTTCAGGCGATCCATCTGCTGCTTTTCCTGAAGCACTGAAGCCTAGAAATCTACGTCTGACTGAATTTACTGATTGGTATTTAGCCCAAAACGCATTGTTAAACGAAAATTATTCACCGGCAAAACGAAGTATTGAGGCTTTAAATAAAGCCGTGACAAGTTTTTTAGATCAATTTACTAATTTGCGGGTTGTTGGTAAGTCAGATTTAGTCCTTGATAAAGATGGATTAACCCTAAATATTAATCAGCTTTCAGAGGGTGAACGAGGTATTTTAGCCTTGATACTCGATCTGGTAAAACGACTTTTACAGGCAAATCCTGATTTAGAAGATCCTCTAAAGGATGGAAAAGCTGTGGTGCTAATTGATGAGTTGGACTTACACTTGCATCCACGCTGGCAACGGATGGTTGTCAAAAAGTTAACAGATATTTTTCCCAGTTGCCAATTTATTGCTACCACTCATTCACCGCAAATTATTGGTGAAGTTGATCCAGGAAATATTATTCTTCTGGAAAAAGATCAAGCACCTTATCGTCCTGACCAGTCACTAGGTATGGATAGTAACTGGATCTTACGCTTCCTGATGGAAACTTCAGAGCGCGATCGCAATACTCAGGAACGGTTAGAGCATATTGAATCATTGATTCAGAATAGGAAATTTTCAGAAGCTAATCAAGAAATCAACAGCCTCCGTGAATTAGGCAACTTTGCTGAATTGGTACGGTTACAAACTCGCATTGATAGGATCAGCCGATTGGGTAAATAGATGAAATACATTCAGAAAGAACAAGAACCAGAAAAATTACGTTCCTGGTTTAATAGTCAATTCAAGGAAGATGGTAGTTGTCTTGGTTGTGACTATAGGGACAATTTACCAGGGGATGTCAAAAGGGATTTAAAGAATCACCTGCTCAAAGAACAAGGATTTCTGTGTTGCTACACAGGTATTTTAATTGACGCCGATCGCTCTCATGTTGAACATCTTAAACCTTACGCCCTTTGTCGATATGAGAAAAAGTATGAAGATGTGAGCTATTTCAACCTCTTAGCCGCCTACCCAGGGCCAGATTATGAATATACGGATAGTCATAAAAAAGGGAAAAATAAAAATAAAAAATGTCCTTTTGGAGCGCAAGCGAAAGATGAATGGTATGATCTTGACAATTTTGTGACTCCGCTAAATCAGGACTGTGAAACTAGGTTGACATTTTATGAAGATGGGACAATTGTCGCTACAGATAATCAAGATACTGCGGCAAAAACGACTATTGAAAAGTTAGCTTTGGATCATAAACAACTTACAGATTTACGTAAAGCAGCAATTGATGAGGTATTTTTTTCGCCAGATATTGAATTAGATGAATTAGACTTTATAGCAATTGCTGATGGTGGATATTCGGTTAAAGATGGAGAGGGTAAATACCCTGAGTTTTGCTTTGTAATTGAGCAAGTTGCCAAACAATTGATCGACAGAGTTTAGAAAAAAACTTACTTACAATTTCTCTGTCATAGGACTTACGCAACGACTCTATATCCGGCGAATTGGTGCGTTACTGCTCGGAACAACACCCTACAGATAGCGTTTATGCGTAAGTCCTGTGTCAATTTTACGACCGTGACAGATTTAAATAATTGGTTAAATAACTGGCTGGAAAAATTTAATAGTCAGAGGAAATATGAGAATAAAAAGTGCCTATTTGTAAAATTAAAATATTGAGCCAGAAACCCTGTTTCTGGCCTAGAAACGAGCCACATCAACACTGAACCCAAACCACAATTTTATCGAGTCACAGGCTCAATAAAGGGCTCCAAAGGTTGATTCGTTCCCTGAGAGTTTGAGGGAATATTTTCCCCCGATGGAGGCTGATTGTTTGCCGGAGAATTTTGATTATTCCCTTCGGGAACAGGGGTTTTAGGTGGCGGAGCAACAATGCGTTTCCAGTCTTCAACTTGACGCTGCACTACTTGATAATTAGCGGCATAAAATGGAATCGTTTGGGCAATATCAATGGCGCGAAGCAAATCGTACTGAGCCTCATCTTGGGCCATATTATAAAGTTGCGTACTCCATTCATTGATAGAATTATCCGCTTGGGAGCGTAAAGGACTGACCATTGAGACTTGATTGATGGTTTCAATAGCTTTGAGTAAGGTGGCTGGATTGGTGGCACCATTAGCCATCAGGTTTGCTTGTTGAATACTTTCTTGATCGCGGATTTCGGTTTTCCAAGCAAAAATGGCTGATTGCGCTTCTTGATATAAAATTCTGCCCGGAGAAATTTTTTCCGCTTGGGCGATCGCCAGTTGTAAATTGCCAGCCTTAGCCAACTTCCAAGCCTGATCTAACACCGGCTGATCTTCTTGGCGCTGAATTTCGCCGCGCCATGCGTCGATTTTGTCTTGGGCTTCTTGGTAAAGTTCTCGTCCGGGACGGATTTGTTGCGCGGTATCAATGGCCGCTTGTAAGGAGAGGCGATCGCCAAATTTGGCTAAATCTTGGGCTTGCATTAAAAACGGACGATCTTCTTGTACCTCAATCAGATTTTGCCAGCGATTGATATTATCTTGGGCTTCATCCCAATAGCTGTTACTGCGTCCGACTAATTGGGCTTGGGAAATCGCCATGCGTAAATCTTGGGCAGAACCCAGTTGTGCCTGTTGCCGCGCTTTTTCCAAATAAGCTAAATCCTGAATATCTTGCTGCCAGGTCATAATCAGCCGCTGGGCTTCTGCATACATAGGCCGACCTGCCCCAATTTGTTGGGCTTTAGATATCGCATCTTGAATCGCGCTTAAGGTGCCTCGGTCAGCCAGAGATTTTGCCCTGGTCAAATCCACAAAATCCACCGCCTCATTTTTCAGGGGACTATCAGCGGGAATTTGCCGCGCAATATAGATCGCATCTTGCCAATCTTGGCGCTCCAGACTGGCTTTGGCCATTTCCATCATTTGTTCGGCAAACTTATTTTTCAACGAACGCGCCGCTTTATAAAGTTTACTTTTCTCGTCAAAAGTCCCGACGATGCGTACCGCTTCTAACAGGTTTTTAATTTCACCCGTATCTGCCAAATCTCTGGCTTTATCCAAAGTTTTCGCCGATTCTCTGGTGGTTTCAATTAACGTAAATAGGGCATCAAATTGCTTGGTTTGCCAGTAGCGATTTTCCACAAATTGCAGCTTTTGGGCGGCAAAAAAAGCATCGCGCCACTTTTCTTTTTCCATCGCCTCTTCCGCTGCTTTGTAGTAGTCTTTGGCTTCTTGCCAAATAGACTCCCATTTTTTAATCCGTTCATCTACTAAACTAGCCGCAGAGGTATCGCGGGGAATTTGTCTAGCGGTGGAGATCGCCTCAGTAATGTCACCGGCATGAAAACTTTCTTCCGCCAGATCCAATAATTGTTCTGCCCAAGTTTCAATATTTTGGTCAATTTGCTTCCGCAGAGGATGATCTTTGGGCAAATCGGAAGCGATCGCGATCGCCTCTAATAACCCGTTAATAGTTTTTTGATTCGCCAACTGTCCCGCACAATATAACTGCTCCGACGCGGAAGGCTTAAACCAGAAAAAATGATAATTACAAGTCGGTGTATCGGGCAACTTGAGCAACATCATCAAAGATCCGGCGCCGAGTCCCCCAGACACCGCCATAGTAACCAATATCCAAATTTCCCAGCGCTTTAACAATCGCACCGCCCACTCCATCGGCTGATGAGAGGATTGTTTCAACTCACGAGAACGGCGATCCACAATTTGATGATCGGAATTCCAGTTTTGGGATTTTGACAATCGGCTATCCCGTGGGTTCTCATTAAATTCAGACTGAAGTTTCAAACTCCCATCGGTAGCTGAAGCCCCCACCGAGGAGCCAAAGGCTGAGGGCAAGGGCTCCAAAGAACGGCTCAAGAACTGCTCTTTAGCGTCTGAGTCGGAACCCTGAGATGGATGCCAACGATCTGGAATTTCGCGATTTCTAGTCATACCTACCCACAAATAGTCTTCTAGCCGTCTTGGAGTCGCTTTGAGCAAAAGTGTTCTCAACGACTTTACCGCAATTTTTGATCTGAAATTGTTTTTTATTGACTGATTACAAACCGATGAATATAAGTTTGCCTGGGGAAACTGGTGAAATTATAGACATTTTCCGTGCGATCGGCATCACCCTGGGCTGGAACCACCCCCTCCCGCCTCATGTCTGCTCTAATCGCCCGATTGGTGAATTGGATTGGTGGATATTGTAGCGGATTTAATATTTTTATTGTTTCATCAGCAGTCGATTCCCTCGCCCTCCGCAAGCGGATCGCCCCTGTCGGGAAACACCCAGCCGAAAACTTTAGATTTGATTAATTTTTTCCTAGAGTTACACAGACAACTGAATCCGAGAAGGGGCAATTGATTCATTGCCCCAGGGCGATCGAGCCGCCAACGGTTACACCTGATTTAAATCGTCCGCAATTAACCTTCTCGGCGCAACTCGACAATTAACTCAGCCAACTGCTCCGCACTCGCGGTATAAACTTCGTTACAAAAGTGACAAATGGCTTCAGCCCCATCATCTTTCTCAATCATATCTTGGAGTTCAGCCGCTCCCAACATTTTCAATGCCCCTAACATCCGTTCTGAAGAACAACCGCAATGAAATCTCACCAGTTGTCTTTCTGGGAGAATCGATAAACCCATATCTCCAAGCAGTTGGTGCAAAATATCCGGCAAAGTTTTTCCCGCTTTCAACAACGGTGTAAAACCTTGGAGAGCTTCAACCCGCGACGCTAAAGTTTCCACCAGAGCTTCATCGGTAGCGGCTTTAGGCATAATCTGTAACAGTAAACCCCCAGAGGCGGTGACACCTTCAGCGCCCACAAACACCCCTAACATCAACGCCGAGGGAGTTTGTTCTGAGGTGACGAGATAATGGGTAATATCTTCGCCAATTTCCCCGGACACCAATTCTACGGTACTGGAATAGGGATAACCATAGCCGACATCTCGCACCACATAAAGATAACCCTGACCCACTGCCCCACCGACATCCAATTTCCCCTTGGCATTTGGCGGCAGTTCCACCTGTGGGTTGTCCACGTAACCCCGCACCGTGCCATCTAAACCGGCATCGACTAAGAGGCCACCGAGCGGCCCATCCCCTTTGATCCGAATATTGACCCGCGATTCTGAACGCTTCATACTCGAAACCAACAGCAGTCCCGCAGACATACTCCGACCCAGGGCGGCGGTGGCTACATAAGACAACTGGTGGCGTTTTCGGGCTTCTTCGGTCAATCGGGTGGTAATCACCCCCACGGCACGAATGCCACCATCCGCAGCGGTGGCACGAATTAACTGATCCGCCATAATAAACCTTACATTTCTTAACACCTCATTACATTATTTTACGTTGCGACGCTCGCGAACCGCTAGAAAAATTACTTCCGCAGAAAAATTGGTGGCGCGTTGATCTAGGGATTTGCTGTTGCGCTGCTTCGCTTCGCCCCTGTTCCTCTGTAGCCTAGAACAAATTCTCCTGGGATGTTTTACAATCGGGAAAACGTCCACCCGCAGTGATTCAACCCCACGGAAAAATGCTAGGAAATTTTCAACAAAGTAATCTCCGCATCGAAATTGATGCCTCAGCCACCGCCATTCGCGATAGCTTATTGCGATCGGATCATTTGCAACAGTGGCTTTGGCCACAACAGCTTTCCCCCGGCATTGCCGAACAGTTGCATCCCGGACTCACTTTTACCACCGCGATCGGGCCTGTCACCATTCAACATCAAGTCAAAATCGTCCAATCTAATTGTCTCCGCTTAATCCTCAGCCAGGGGATTGATGGCTTTCACCAGTGGTACTGGGGGGATGGCTGGGTACAATCCAACCTAGAAGGAATCTCTCTACTCCCCCTTAATTTGGGACAAACCCTAACTTTAGTTAGACTGCGAGAATTTTTAAACCGTCAAGAAACATGAAGGGATGAGGAGCAGAGGAGCCCGCCATCGGCAGGGGGGCAGGAGAGCAGGCTCAGGGTAAGAGGTGTAGCCCTTCGGCAGGCTCAGGGTAAGAGGTGTAGCCCTTCGGCAGGCTCAGGGTAAGAGGTGTAGGGGAAGAGTGAATAGTGAATAGTGAATAGTGAATAGTGAATAGTGAATAGTGAATAGTGATATTTATGCATAACTTTTCACTTGTACGGGCGAATGGCCATTCGCCCGTACAAAAGTGGTAGGGGCGAATGGCCATTCGCCCCTACCACTTTTCACTTTCTTCCCGATGGCGGCCGATGGCGGCCGATGGCGGCCCCAACCAACAATCAACAACCAACAAAAAATATCAATCCAATAAATCCGGCTGTTCCCGAACAATTTTTTCATAGAGGGACTGAAAGCCAAACCAGCCCATATAATGAGTGCCCACTTGACTAAAAGTTAAACGAGCCACTTCTGGAGAAATCAAGACAGGTTTACCCACTGCCTCGGCCATTAACTGAGCATGACAAGAACGCTCCATTGTAATAAACCACCAAGCCGCTTCATCCACAGAATGACCCACGGTCAGTAAGCCATGATTTCTTAAAATAATTGCTTTTTTTTCCCCTAAAGTTTTTGCCAGACGTTGACCTTCTTTCAGATCGAGAACCACTCCAGTATAGTCATCAAACAAGGCATGATCTTGATAGAAAGCACAAGCATCTTGAGTCAGGGGATCGAGTAAACGTCCCAAGGTTGACCAAGTTTTGCCATAGAGGGAATGGGAATGTGCAGCGGCAATT
This sequence comes from Planktothricoides raciborskii GIHE-MW2, assembly GCF_040564635.1. Taxonomy (NCBI): domain Bacteria; kingdom Bacillati; phylum Cyanobacteriota; class Cyanophyceae; order Oscillatoriales; family Oscillatoriaceae; genus Planktothricoides; species Planktothricoides raciborskii. Next base: position 5,201,099 of record NZ_CP159837.1, on the reverse strand, counting down.
ACATCAGGACGGGCTTGGTGAATTTGCGAGTGAATCGCAAATGCCGCCGCATTCACCAACTTATTACCATGAACTACCTCACCTTTGTGATTGACTAGCAATAAATTAGAAACGCGAATATGACCAAAATACATCCCGAATGGGTTGACCCAAAAATGATCCGTTAATTCCGGGTCACGGGCTGTAATATGTCCGGCGACTCCTTCATCAAATCCATAATGAGCAAACAGACGCAGGGCTGCGGCTAAACGTTGTTTTAGATGTAATCGCCGATCTTCAACGCGATCGCACGTCGGCGGTTGGGGTAGTCCGGGTTGAATAGACATCGCTTGTGAAGAAGTAAGTTGACAAAATTTACGATCTTAAGTTAGCGTATAAACTAATATTCTTTACAAAAGTTAACATATTATTTACCTATTGGTATGATTAGCGCCGAAATAGCGATCGCTTTTTCCAAGGATTAAACTGTCTGAATTAACTAACGCTATTACCATAATTCTATTGATAATTGTATTAATAATTCTATTAATGATATTGATTAAAATTTAAAAATTTAAAAATAGACTTTTTTTAAAATAAAAAGTGATTTGATCAAACCATAAATCTAAAGTGAAGTCGATTGTTTGCCCATATTTAGTTTTTAAAAATTAGTTAAAGACAGCCATGAAAGACCAATATAGTCAGTCAAACCACCGCCCGACACAGTTAAACTTATCTGGGTATAAAGCGTCCGAAAACATCCTCATATCTCCTTTTATTGAGGATAATGGCCGGTTAACTTATCGACCTGAGTGCAAATCTCCAGATTTTTTTGCCCAGTCTACGTTTGAAATCGACCTGTTTGGCGATCGCGTCATTGTAGACCATTTCGTCCTCATGTTTTCCGACCAAGACTCCCTGAAAAACTATGGGAATGCTTTGGTAGATCGGGGAGCGAAAATCAGCGAAGGGCCGGGAAAATGGCCTGATGATTTTTGTGCAGAGGCCGAACCTTTTCCCCCTGAATTAGCCATGTATTTTCTCTCGGCGGTCTTTCCCTGTGGGGGAATCATCGTCTTACTAGCCCCGAATTCACCGGAGGATCAAAATCAGCAGTTTCTGAAACAGAGAGGGGTCAATGGAGTGCCTCATATCGCCATTCGGGTTGATGACATGGATCGAGCCGTGGAAAAATGGCGAAATAAAGGCTTTATTCCCTTATCAACTCACCCACAAAATGATGGATCTTTATGTCAGTGGTTTGTCAGAAATTGGGCGGGTCAGATTATTGAGCTAATCGATCGCCGGAACCATGGACAGGAAACTTTTTCCTGTGAGAATATTCGAGGCTTAAGACTGTCAGAAGTGCAAACATAAGTCTCAAAAAAATTTGCCTTCTTGTGGGCTCTGGTAAGTTTTTCTTTGTCACCCTTGCTCCGACTGCCCTCGGACTCCCCTCCGACTCCCCTCCGACTTAGCAAGAGTTGGCATTCACCATATTTCGCGAGATTGGGCAAAATTTAGCTCGGATTTATAACGATTTGTAACGATTTGTTTTTTTTTGTAATTTTTGGCCAAAATGCTGAATAGAGTGAGAAAATTGCGCTCTTGCGATCGCCGACGGCATCTTCTCCCTAGATGACAACTTAGCGATGAAAAATGTAGGCTCCGGTTCAGATTAAAATGATTGGTAATAATTTAGTCTGTTTTTTTAAGCGCAATTCTGAAATTTTCCCTAGACCGATAATTTAAAGTCGCGATCAATTCAAAACGTCCAGCTAGAGATATCCCTGACAATTTGGGAAAATTAAAGTGATCATATTGGCATAAAAATAAAATCACGACCGAAACAATAATAGGAACCAAATTATGATGAAATTTCAGACATTAAAAACCTCACACAAAGGAAATAAAAAAGCAAAAAAATCTTTTTTGCGTAAAGATTTTACCGAAATAAATCTCGCAGTTCAAATTGGATTTAATCATCGTGATTCTATCGAAAAATTTTTCCAAGGTAAATCTATTGAATCCTATATTTTTAAAGAAATTTGCTTACGCCTTGATTTAAAATGGCAAGAAATTGCCGAACTAGATGAGGAAGACCTAAGCAATTACAGCAATCGCATCAATAAGCTAGTTGAACAATTGAGAAGAATCGTCCATACAACCATTACAAAATTATGCGGTAAAACGCATTTTTTAGATTGTTCAAAATCCATCGGTTTGCATGAGCTTTACACTAAAGTTCATATTTTAGAGAAAAATCCGCGCCAACCCTCTTTAGACATGGCTGAATGTGCCCATAAATTGACCCTAGAAAACTTCGATTACTTCGGACTAGGGCATATATCTGAACCGAGAGTATTAGGATTAAAAGCCGTTGAGCGTTATCCCAAAGTCATGGTATTGGGAAAACCTGGATCGGGGAAAAGTACATTTTTAAAATATCTAGCAATGCAATGTAATGCGGGTCATTTTAATTCCCATCTAGTGCCGATTTTTATCCCAATGAAAGAGTTTGCTCAAGTACAAGAACGACTCAGCTTAATAGAATATATTACCCAGGTTTATGCTCCCAATACCGAGGCAGAAATAGAATTTATTCCGGCTCTAGAAGAACTGATGTCTCGTGGGCGAGTGATGATTTTATTGGATGGAATTGATGAAGTCCCAGAGACATCTCAGCAGCGAATCCTCAGACAACTTAGAGAGTTTACGGAAAAGTTTAGTTTGAATCAATTTGCGATCGCCTGCCGGATGGCACTGCCAGAATATGTTTTAGAAAATTTCATTCAAATTCAAGTTGCCGATTTAGACATTAAACAGATTGTTACCTTTATCCGCAAATGGTTTCACGCCAAAACCGACATAAATGTGGATTTTTTGATCGAGAAAATACGAGAAAATCCCGCCATTCAAACCTTAGCCAGGAATCCCCTACTCCTGACCCTCTTATGCTTAGTTTTTGAACAGACCGCAGAGTTTCCTGAGACTCAAATTCAATTGTATGAACAGGGAATGCAAATCCTCTTGAATCAATGGGATGAGGAAAAATCTTTAGCCGGGGACGAAATCTATCGCCACTTATCCTTAAAGACTAAACAAGATTTACTAGATAAAATAGCCCTGAGAATTTGTTTGTGGGGAGAATACTTTGTCCAAAAGTCAGATTTAGTTCAGTATATTCTGGAATCGATGAACCAGTTAACTGAACCAGAGACAAATCTAGAGACATCACCCAAAGATAGTGAGGCAATTTTAAAATCTATTGAAGTTCAACATGGATTATTGGTCGAAAGAACACCGGGCATTTACTCGTTTTATCATCCCACATTTCAACAGTATTTTACGGCAAGAGCGATTGTCAAGTCGCAACATCCTGAAAGTTTATTAGGATTGGTTAACTCGGTGACTCAACCGATTTGGCGAGAAGTGTTCTTACTGACGAATGAGATGATGACCAATAGCGATGAACTACTGCGATTAATGAAAATTAAAATCGATCGCCTCATCGCTAGAGATGAAAAACTACAGGCATTTTTGACCTGGGCTTATCAAAAATCTTTATCTGTCCCTAGTAGTTTTAAACCTGCCGCAGTTCGAGGGTTTTATTTAGCGCTATTTCCCCAACTCAACCAGAATCGAAGTGACCTTGACCTTGACCTTCGGCTCACTCTAGGGTGCGACCCTGGTTTTGATTTAGCGGTTGAACGGTTTCTGCACCTGGACTATCTTTTAGTTCTTACTTTAGCTCGCGCATTAGCCCCCACTTTAACTCGTGATTTAGCTTTGACCTTGGCTTATGTTCAAGCGCGTCTTCGAGTGTTAGCTTTTGATTTTGCCATCAATCCTGAATTTGAAAAGTCTTTGGCGAAGCTGAGACAAGACCTCACCCAGTCCGATGAACAGATTAAAAGCACAATGGAAGATTGGGATATTAATCCTCATGCTTGGACTGAGCGATTAAAAATGGCCAGAAAGTGGTGGCAAACAAATCGTCTCGCTTGGACTGATCGCTTAAAACAGGTGATGGCAGAATATCGCGATCTTGGCCATGATTGGCAGTTTACTTATCATCAAGAGCAATTACTGAAGCAATATTATTATGGCAATCAGTTATTGATTGATTGCTTAAACCGGGCGACTTACGTTTCCAGTGATTTGCGGCAAGAGATCGAAGCTACTTTGTTGTTACCGATCGCAGAAATTGAAACATGGACAACGGATTAACCCAGATCCTCCGTTTAGAGGCGATCGCCTCCGTCAGACTGGGAATAATGAATCGGGAAAGTCATCATAAATTCTGTGCCGATATCTGGATCGGACTGACAAGAAATCTGACCATGATGCTGTTGCATCACTTGATAAGCGATCGCCAATCCTAATCCGGTTCCCGAACCCACTGGCTTAGTGGTGAAAAAAGGATCAAACATATGCTGTTGAATTTCTATGGGAATCACCGGCCCATTATTTTTAACTCTTACCGTCACTAAGTCCGCTGAACTCATTTCGGTGCGAATCGTAATTTGTTTAGGTTCTAAACTGGGATCGGATTTTAAGGCATCAATGGCATTATTGAGCAAATTAAACCACACTTGGTTGAGTTGGGCGGGATAACATTCCACTGGCATCAATTCACCATATTCTTTAATCACAGTGATTTTATTATCCAGTCGATTTTTTAAAATTAATAAAGTGCTTTCAATTCCTTGGTGTAAGTCCACCTCTTTTAATTCAGCTTCATCCAGCCGAGAAAAGTTTCGCAAAGAAATGACCAACTCTCGAATGCGATTGCTGCCATGTTTCATAGAAGTGATTAGCTGCGGTAAGTCTTCTTCAATAAATTCTAGTTCAATTTGCTCTAATTTGGCGGCAATATTTGGAGTTAATCCAGGATAATTTTCTTGATATAAATGAATTAACTCTAGCAAAAATTTGGTATATTCTTCGGTATAAAATAAATTCCCATAAATAAAATTAATGGGATTGTTAATTTCATGGGCAATGCCGCCAACTAAATTTCCTAGGCTGGCCATTTTTTCTTTTTGAATTAACTTAATTTGCGCCAATTGTAATTCACCAAAAGCTTGATTTAACTCTTCGTTTTTGGTTTTTAACATTTCTTCAGAACGGCGGAGATTTTCCTCGACTCTTTTCCGATCATCAATTTCATTTAATATTTTTTGATTTGTTTTCTTTAATTGATGATGGGTTTTTATATAATCGATGATTAATCCGGCTAAGGGAACTAGGTAAGCAATAATCTTTAAAAAGTGACCAATATTAAAATCATTATCAAACAAAGCCTTTGAACCAAAAGCCATGTGTATTTGAGTGGCGGCATTAGGAATGGTACTAACGCTCAAAGAATGAGCAAAAACACTGGGATACCTTTGGTAAAACTTTGGGTAAACCAGTAAACCGGCTAAAATAAACGTTATTAAAGGAGCCACATCCCAAGGTCTAGTAATCAAGGAATCAGGAAATATCGTTTCCGGCAGAGTATGACTGGTAGCACTAATTTTAATCATCTGATAGGCGATTAAACCAAAAATTAAGCTAGTGATAATGACTACGGTGATATTCCCCTGCCACTTTTCTGACTTAAAAAACAGAAAAATACTCACCCCAATGATAGTGAGTAAAGCGTTGAACATTCGGCAAATTGCCCAAGTAAAGGGAATTAGGTTATGATTATCCGCAGCCGCACTAATTAACCGATCTGCCGCTAATGTATGAAAAGCATCCATGATTCCGGCACATAATAGGGCTATACCAATGACCAGAGTGGTTGTCTCGCGCTTAATCGTAAAGTGGGCAAATGCTAAAATTGTGGTGAATATCGCTGCACAAAATGCACTCCACTCTAGGATGGTATGGGTAAAACTTCCGGCTAAAGTCTGATGGAGTTGATCGTCAAGAATACGAGGATCGAGATTAGCTGCTGCCGCAAAATCTAAGGCATATTGAGATGAGGCAAAATCTACCCCCAAGAGATTCATTAAGAATGGCAAAACGCAAATTAAGGAGACGATCGCAGTTAATTGGGGGGGTAGTTTAAAATTGCTTGATGATCGCTTGCCTATAAATTTTCCGGGATTCAATATCGGCATCGATTTAACCAGTTGTACTAAATTAATATTTTTCATTTGCTAAAATAATTTATCCAATAGATGTAATATTTTTATGCTCTAACCAAATAAATAAATCTCTATGTTAATCTGGGCTGAAAAAATTTACCAAATTCTCTTGATAAGCAGATTTTGATTGAACCCAGGCGCGGATTTTAATCATATTTTAATCATATTTTTTCGATTGATGCTATGCTGTTAGAGTAAATAAGCATTTTAGGATAACTAGGCTTTGGTGTAAATGTCAAGTTCTAACTCAAGTTTAAATTGGATTTACCAAAAATTTCGCGAACCGCTAGATCGCCTTGCATTTGTGTTGATCGGTATTTTAACGGTCTTGCTGATTGCTCTGCTGATCGCTGGCAACCAGACAGCCCCACGGGTCAGACATTTTAGCTGGCAGCAGCAACAAGTTGGTAGTGATGACCGAGCATTTATTTTGACATTTAGCCGTCCGATGAATCATGGCAGTGTTGAAGAAAATTTGCGAATTGACCCCTTGTTAACCGGAAAAATTAGCTGGGCGGGGAGAAGAATGGCTTATACTTTAACCCAACCAATTCCTTATGGTCAAAACTTTAAATTACAACTCCAAGCAGCCAGGGATTTATTTGCAAAACCAGGGGACATTGAGTCGTTAAGTGAACCGTTTATTGGTACTTTTTGTAGTCGCGATCGCGCTTTTGTCTATTTGGGAGCAAGTCCAGAAGAACAAGGCCAATTAGTTCTTTATAACCTAACCAAACAAGAAACCAGAATTTTAACCCCCAAAGACCTGGTAGTGATGGATTATAAAATCTATCCCCAGGGCGATCGCATTTTATTTTCCGCCCTTCCTCGATCAGAGGGCGGAAATGCTCGATCAAATGCCAGTATCTATCAGGTAAAAACAGGCATTTCCCTAGAGTGTTCTAGTCAAAACGATTCAACTACCCCCCCTAACAGTATTGAACTGCTCAAACCGGAACAAATCTTAGATAGCGATCAGTATCAAAATCTCCGGTTTGAGTTGTCAGCCGATGGCAAAACGATTCTAGTCAATCGGATTAACCTGCAAAATCCATCTGATTCGGGTCTGTGGATCATTCGAGAAGGAAGAAAACCACAGCCATTAGGGAATCAGCCCGGAGGCAATTTTTTATTCACCCCAGATAGCAAAACCGTGGCAATTTTACAGGGTCAAGGAGTGGCAATTTTACCCTTAGAGCCAAACAGTGAGCCGTTAGATTTTATCCCCAAGTTTGAAATGTTATTTGATTTTACTCGCGATGGTACAGCGGCAGCAATGGGAACTTTTAACCGAGATCCCAAAAAATCGACAAGATCGCTATTTTTCTTCACAAACCAAGGGGTAGAAACAGAACTTTTCCGCACCGAAGGCTCTATTTTAGATGCTAAATTTGACCCCACCAATCAAATTCTCTATTGCCTGATCACTAAGCTAATCGAAGAAGAAGAAGAATATCGGGAAGAACCATTAATTGCCGCCCTAAATATTGAAACTAAAAAACTCACACCCTTAGTGTTGCTACCCAATCAGCGCAATATACAAATGAGTTTGTCTCCCGATGGCCTCGGTTTGTTGTTTGATCAAGAAAGCCAAAATCGGAGTTCGGCTCCCACATCGGCAGATCCAACCCAGAGCAATAGTCGTTTGTGGCTCATCCCTTTAGATATTAATGCTTTAATCAAAGAAGATGTGCCACAAATTGAACCCCAACTCTTACCTTTTGTGGGGATTCGCCCTCAGTGGTTGCCCTGAATATCTCAGAAAAAGCGTCAGAAAAAGCGCTTTTGCAGAGGAGATGAATGTTGACGGCTAAGTCTCGATTCTCTCTCCTCTTTGATCGGCGCTTTGATCGGCGCTGGCTTGAAAGCTGTCCCTAACTTGAACCGTGACTTGAACCGTCACTTGAACCGTGACTCGATCAAGAATCAAGCAATCTGGGGTTTAACGATTGCGTAAGGCCGCAAGTCTTTGTCTCGCTTTCGTATGGTTAGGAGTAATTCTTAAGGCTTGATCGTAAGATTGCATCGCCTCTTCGTACTTTTCTAGTAATTCTAAGGCGACCCCTCGGTTATACCAAGCACTAGCAGGTCCTGTGTTGATTCCCCATTCCCCCTGACTGGCTAAGGCACGATCGTAAGCTTCAACGGCTTTTTCTAAATTAGTTTTCGCCCCTTCCGGGTTTTCTGCTTGCAAGAAACTGTTGCCTTGTTGCAAAAATGCCGTAGCCAGATTAAACCAAGCCAGGGCAAATTGATCGTTAAGTTTTGTGGCTTGTTCAAAAGCGGCGATCGCCTCATCCCGCTTGTCCAAAGACCAAAGCACTGAACCGAGGTTAATAGCGACATTGGCTTGATTAAATTGCCCCCAATTTTGATTGATTTCCAATGCCTTCTGGAAATCCGCTAAAGACTCTTCATATCTTTCCGCTTGTTTATAAATTAACCCCCGTGTAAATAAAGCCATAGAAGAATTGCCATTAATGTTCAAGGCTTGATTCACCGCCGCGATCGCCTGGTCGTACTGTTGCATCTCTTGTAAAACCCTACCACAGCCAATCCAAGCATCCGAGTTATTCCGATCGAGGGCGATCGCCCGGGCATAAGCGGTGAGGGCTTGGGGATATTGTTTGATCGTCAGTAAATATTGACCTTGACTGATCCAGGCGGAAACATTTTCACCGCCCTCACGGAGTAATTCTGGCTGATTAATCTCGGTCTGTGGCACACAAATTTCAGCCACTGTGGTGGCATCTGATGTCTCTGCTGAATTATTTTCTTCCGTGACAGTGGGGGTTTCTGGAGTAGAATTTTCTTGGGCGATCGCCTCATCTAAAGAAGCCGCCCTTCCGAGGGAATTCTCCACTGCCAAACCGGGAAAACCCCACGCGATCGTCAGCATCACCGCACTTAGACTTAAGCTTTTCCAATTTTTTGGCATCCGTTTAATCTCCCAAAATTATACGTTTTGCTTTACTTATCTTACCAATTTAATCATGGGATTATCGGAAAAACTATGGCGTTTCTGGCGGTTCCATAATTCGGATATTCCTCACCCAAGTCATTATTTATCGGAGTTGTTACTGCCGTCAACAGGGGATTCTTAGTACAAGAAACATGATTTGATTCTTCGACTCTTGCTAAATAATAATTATCAGACTTTTCGGAACTGAATATGTTTCTTGATTCATCCCCAGAGTCAAATTTTCACCCCTGAATAATCCTGAGACAAATCAAGCGATCGCATCCGCAGACGGATCGTGTTGATCCCCCCGCCAGCATTAACCCTAGACAGCTTTCGGTAATCATCGACTTTGCTCTACGGATCACCCTTGGTGCGTTACCGGGGCTGAATTCTGCTCAAACGTTCAGTCAGTATGTCGTGCAGCAAACAGGCACCCCACCGCTGGATCGATGGTGGGGCATGACGGACACCCTAGGATTTTTGGCAGTTAATTCACCGGATCATCGATCTCTGTGGCCATCCGAACTACTTTTTCCCTGGAGAAATATTAAATATCAACACAAATGTTATAAATTATTAAGATCAATCTACCGATTCAGAGCCGCACAAGTTGCTCCACAGAATTCTCGTGATTGGTGAACCTTCCGTAACTGTTCGAGCCTCAACCTCGGATATCCTGGTCTATATGGAGGCAAAAGGCACGGATGTATTGTATTGTAAAATATATTTACCGATATCTTATAAAATATTTTCGACTTTGGCCTTAACCTCTAAGTTGTCAACTTAGTTTGTACAATACTTAAGTATATGAAATCGGATTGCGATCAGCCTCACGCTGAAAAGCCAACCCCCGTTACTGACCCAGCGCCATGTATGATATGGATTCTGGTGTTAAGCTGACTGATTATATCTCCCCCAGTAAAAAGAGTAATCGTTGTAGCCATGGCTTCTGCCAATACACCTGCCAAAATTCTTGTTGTTGATGATGAACCCGCCATCCGGAATTTAATCCATCGCTTTTTAAGTAAAGAGTATCAGATGGAATCCGCCGAAGATGGTAACACCGCGATCGCTAAGTTTGAGTTATTGAATCCAGATTTAGTCATTCTGGATGTCAATTTGCCAGACACCACTGGCTATGAACTTTGTAAAGAAATGCAAAGTCGCACCAATGTCTTTGTCTTGATGTTAACCAGTCGAGGAGATGAAGCGGATAAAATCAAAGGGTTTTCCCTCGGTGCTGACGATTACATCACCAAGCCTTTTAGTTTGGTGGAATTAGGAGCCAGAGTCAAAGCGATTTTGAAGCGTCCGCGAATAGAAACATCCTCATCGATTTCCCAAAACTTAGAATTTGGTGAATTAAAGATTAATCCCGTCAAGCGGGAAGTCGCCCTTAGGGAGAAATTAGTGTCTTTTACAGCCCTAGAGTTTGATTTACTGCATTTTCTCGCCAGTCATCCCAATCGGGTTTGGCGACGCAGTGAACTGCTGCAAAAAGTCTGGCAATATGACTATGTAGGAGATCAACGGGTTGTGGACGTTCATATTGGCCAAATTCGGCGCAAGGTTGACCCGAATGGTTCCCGGATTAAAACAGTCCGGGGGGTGGGCTATAAATTTATCCCAGACGAATTGGGCGAGGAACAAGCTTAATTAGAAATGCAAGGGAATTAGGCGAAAAACCAGGGAAACTTACTCAAGTTTTAAAATTAAACATTGAAAAAAACTCGAGACACACAATGAATTTTTCTGGCCATAGAAATTTTAACCATAATTAACAATCTTTTGCCTAATATCTTTTGCCTAATATCTTTTGCCTAATATCTTTTGCCCAATATCTTTTGCCTAATATCTTTTGCCTAATATCTTTTGCCTAATATCTTTTGCCTAATATCTTTTGCCCAATATCTTTTGCCTAATATCTTTTGCCTAATATCTTTTAGTCAATATCTTTTGTTCAATACAATAGATAGTCATAGACAATTATGGCAAAATTATAAAAGGCAGAGTAGCCCTCGATCGGGGGGTTGGGGGAATCGAAACAGGTATTTTGTAAGAGGTCTAGTGAACATTGAACATTGAACATTGAACATTGAACATTGAACATTGAACATTGATAAAAATGTGCATAGGGAATGAATTTAAATTCATTCCCTATGATTTTTATTCGGTGAAAGCGGTGAAAGCAGGCGAAATTAATTAGCCTTGATCTAAATATTTCACCACGTCAGCGGCACATTCTTGGCCACGGCGAATACAGTCGCCTACGGCAACCCCATCCGTATAGTTGCCACATAAAAATAATCCAGGCCGTTGTTGCAAAGAGTGATGAATTTGTGCCAGGTTTTGATGATGGCCGAGGGGATATTGGGGAATTGCCCGCTTCCATAAATGCACCGCCAGGACTTTCGGTGGGATGTCCTGTTTGAGCAGGGTTTTTTGCAGATCTCTGTGTACGATTTGGACGATTTCTTCTTGGCTTAACTGAGCGATCGCCAGATCCGTGGTGCCACCGATAAAATTAAGCAATAAGCGCCATCCAGCGGGAGCGCGATTGGGAAATAAACTCGAAGACCAGATCGTACCCAAGGTGCGTATTCCTTGACCTCTGGGGATTAAGTTGCCAAAACCCGATGATACACTGGTTTTAAAGGCGCTTTCAGGATAGCCTAAGACCACGCAAGCGACCGCTGGATAAGGAATTTTGGCTAACCCTTGACTCGCCACTGGGCAAAGATTGGCTAACAAGTCAGCGGAGACATAGCTGGGGGTGGTCAGAACCATACTGCGAGTTTCAATTCTGGCTGGACCTTGGGGGGTGGAAAATTCGGCCAGATAAGTTTGGTGTTCTGTGGGTTTAATTTGGATTAAATGCCAGCCTAACTTGACTACATCGCCCAATTGAGCCGCGATCGCCTTGGGTAAAGCTTCCAGACCTTGACGAAATGAAGCTAATTCCCCGCGCTGGACTTTGGGCAGACTCGGATCCACCGTCTTTTTCGCTCTCCCATTTTTCGCTAAAGATAAAATCGCCCCAGCCGCCAGTCCACCGCCGATATCGGCCATTTTAGTGACTTTCCCAAAAGCGGCGCTGGCACTGAGTTGATTGGGATCTCCCGCATAGACTCCAGACACAAAGGGCTGTACCAGACGTTCCAAGACTTCCTGCCCCAGGTGACGACCAAAGAACTGGGCTACGGTTTCTTCATCCCCTTGGGCGGATAGGGTGGCACCGATAGCGGGAGGCACAAAACCCAAAGCCCCGGCGATCGCGCGTAACTTACCCCAATCGCTGAGTAACTTCGTCTGAAAAAATGCTGGCGGACTCATCGGCACTGGGATTAACTCTCCCTGTAAATAAACATACCGAGGAAGACGACGGTCAGCCAGCACCAACTCATCTTTTAATCCCACATCCACCGCCAACTTGAGAAACTCAGGGGTTGGTAAGCAACTATTGGGACCTTCTTCCCAGAGAAATCCGTCTTGCGATTGTGTAACAATGCGCCCCCCTACCCTTTCTTGACTTTCTGTCAATAAAATCTGCCCTGATTGGCGACCGCGCTTGCGGTCTTGCTGAAGTGCTTGGGCGAGACTAAGACCCGTAATCCCTGCACCGACGATTAAGGTATCAAGGGTAGTAGATGGATTGGCTAAATCGGTGGAATTCATCTTTGATGAGCAGTTAATAAGGATGAGCAGTTAATTTTTATCTTTAAGGATCTGTTTAAGGATCTTTTTAGATCATCAGATCATCGATTTTAGATGAAAACCTGCGCGTCCTCGGTGCTCAAAACAAAAATAATCTTTAAGTTTGATGTTCAAACAAAGTTTCCAGATAAACTCTGGCGGCATTGTGGTAGCAGCGCGATGCTTCAGGGGTTCCACTGTGGCTATTTTGCAGTAAAAATAGCGACAAAGCAGCGGCAAACAGCCGGTCTTGATCCCAATCAGGATGTGTTTCTAAGTATCCAGTTAGGGATTCGTGTAATGTTTCTGGAATTTCTGCCAGGATGCTAACGCATGGAGTTTTCATCTCTTTTCCTTCCGATTTTGGTGGTCAAGTGTCAGTGGTTGAGCCCGTTCTTGTTCACCATTCACTGCATCAACTGCATCATTGATGCTGGAGAGTAGCGGCTTGTCAGTTGACAAACATTACTTTTTATGGTTCTAGGTAGACGGGTGATTCCAGAGATAATTTTTGGGGTCAGTGGATACATTGTCTGCGATCAGGGGGTGGAATTGTCAATGATACAAACTGTTACAACTTGACGTTTTCCCCGGACTGCCCAACGAGAGAATCAGGGTTATCAGGCAATTTTTGTTACATAACTTCATAAATTTCGCCTGATTTTTCGTGGTGAGGTCAAGGAAACAGAAATCCCCAACTCAACGGCAATCTGAAACTTTCTCGCGGTGGCCTGTGGAAAAGCTTGTTTAATCTGTGGAAAACTGTGGTTATGTTGTGGAAACTCATGTGGAATCTTTGGGGAAAACTTGGCCGAAAAGATAAGAATTACAAATTTTATTTTCAGGCTGATTAGCTTATCTTTATATATGATCCGTAATCAAGAATTGGTAAACTGACGATCAAAAATATTGCAGAACCGTAATGAACCCTCGCGGCAGTCTTGACTTACCCCAAAACCTGTCTCTATATCTGCGTGGGGCAATCGAGCGATCGCCCCACCAGTATCGGTTTGATGGCTAACTTGATGGCTAAAATTTGCCTAATTAGGTTGGGCATGACTGCCGTCACCTTCAAGGCTGTTAACGACCAGAAAAAATTAATCGGTTAAACTTTGGTTAAAACAAAGACATTTCCCTCGTTCCCCCGTCCGATGCGGAGGTCTCGATCTAAATAGGTGATTTCCACCCAACCTTGACGGGTAGAATTAATCTGAAAATCAATGGCTTTATATTTATAGCTTTGACCAGCGGCGATCTCGTCAATTAATTGCGCCGGTGACTGATAACCAATCAAACCCTGAAACCCAGTAATGTTGCGTTCAAATTTGACCTGAACCCGCGTGGAAGATTCCGGCGTAAATCGAGCGCTGACACAGACGATCGCCGCTAGGTAGGGCAAGCCATCGAGTTCGGCAATATTGTAAATTTTGGCCTCTTTGCTGCGGACACATTGATAAATATTGCCCAATTTGGCTAAAGGCAAACGGTCAATATTTAACAGTTCCCGACTGGTGGTGTAAACCAGTCGCCAATCCCCGTCAAGAAGATCCAGTCGTTGCACAGGTCGGGGGTGGGGATTGCTTAACTCTAACTGGGAAATCGCCGTTTGGATGGCTTCTTTTTGAGCGGTCGTCGCTTGTAAACCCCGATTTTTATCGGCGATCGCCTCTAACAAGGCTCGTTTGCGACTCATCAGCATCTCTAAATTAACCTGTACCATTTGTTTTCATGGGAATAACTGAATGGGTGAAAGTCGGATTGTTTTGGCAATCTCCGCTATCATAATCCATGATAGTTGAAATCCCTATCGGGATTTACCATAGACAACTCCCACTGCCTCCCAAGGGCTGATGGTTGTCTCCAATTCACCCCTTTAGTTATTAGTATTAGGCCTTAAGATGTCTGAGCTATCTGAAATCCGTAACCCTTCTCTGACTGAAAAACCGCGCTATGAAATCGCGGATGTCATTCCTTTGCAGTATGAAACTTCCATCCTAGAATGGCTGGAAAGAAGTGGTCGAATGCTTGATAGAACCAACGACAATGATGAGCTACTGCTCGACTCCGAAGAAGAAATTGCTGAACTGATTGAAAATGACGGTAAATACGATGATGATGACGATGATGACCTCCTGGTAGATGATGATTAAGCCATCATCAACGATTCGCCGTCAGCTTTTGCCTTTGAGCTTTCATTTGTCATTAGCTGAAGAGGATTAGCTTTCAGCTAATCGCTCTCGTGTTAATCGCTTTCGGTGCGATCGCCCTATAGCTGGTTTATCGGTTATTTCTTTGACCGATGCGATCGCCATATACCGATGAAATTGTGAGGAGTGACTTCAAAACCTGTGAACGCTAAATTCTTATCCATTAAATCACTGGGACTCTCTGGAACCTATTTGTTCCTGATACTGACCCTAAGTTTGAGTATCGCTGCCCTGATATTAGATAGAACTGGGGGTAGAATACCTTCGAATCTGCAATTCTCTCTCACCTTACCCCTCCTGGTTAGTGCTTTGTTGACCGCAGTTTTAGGCTATTGGGTTGTGCCATTACTGCGCCAACTCAAAGCTGGGCAAGTGATTCGTGAAGATGGCCCACAAACACATTTAAAAAAAGGTGGCACGCCGACCATGGGAGGCGTGTTTTTTATTCCCGTCGGCGCACTGGTTGCCGTGGTGTTGTCAGGGTTTTCTCCCCTCGTCCTGGGCGTGGCAGTCTTAACCTTGGGTTATGGGGCGATCGGCTGGTTGGATGACTGGCAAATTCTGCTGAAAAAGTCCAACAAAGGTATTTCCCCCCGGATGAAACTGGGATTACAAATTGCCTTAGCGGTAATGTTTTGTTTATGGTTGGCGGTAACTCAACCAGCCAGTCTGACCAATATCGCCCTGCCTTTTGGCCAAGTTCTGCGCTTAGGTTGGTTATTTTGGCCTTTGGCCGCATTTGTCCTAGCCGCTGAAAGTAATTCCACTAACTTGACCGATGGGTTGGATGGACTAATGGCCGGAACTGGGGCGATCGCCTTCTTTGGTTTGGGGGTAGTGGTCGCACCCAATTTTCCTGATTTAATGGTCTTTTGTGCCGCCATGAGTGGCAGTTGCCTGGGTTTCTTGCTATACAACCGCAACCCAGCCCAAGTATTTATGGGTGACACAGGTTCTCTTGCCCTCGGCGGCGCCTTGGCAGGGGTGGCACTGCTCAGTAATACCCTTTGGTCTTTATTTTTAATTAGCGGCATTTTCTTTGTCGAAGCCCTCTCAGTGATCGCCCAAGTTGGCTATTATAAAGCCACAAAAGGCCCCGATGGAGTGGGTAAACGTCTCTTGAAAATGGCTCCGATTCACCATCATTTAGAACTCAGTGGTTGGTCAGAAATTCAAGTAGTCGGCATCTTTTATTTGATCAATGCGCTGCTAGTCTTTCTCAGTCTGGTGATTCGTTAATTACCATAAGTACCATTCGCTTTCAGCTTTCAGCTTTTAGCTTTGAGCTTTCAGTGTTTAGCTGACGGCTCATCCCTTAAGGCTGAATGCTAAGAGCGATTAGACCGTTTGATCTGTCACCCCAGATATCGCCAACCGATAAATAAAATATCCTAAAATATACTAAAATATATACTAAAATATACTAAGATATACATAAAAAATTTTTTATGACTGAAACTGTGATTCAAGCCTCCGAAAATTCCCATTTTTTTCCTCCAGTTTCCGTCGTTGTGCCAATTTATAATGGGGAAAAAGATTTACCGGATTTATTAGAGTGTCTGCGGCGGCAAACTTATCCCAGGCAACAAGTAGAATACTTACTCGTTGATAATAATAGCCGCGATCGCACCGGGGAAATTTTGGCAACTGCCGCCGCATCCTGCCAAGCAGATCCATCGTCAATTAAGCTTTATGCCTTAAATCAAAATCACATCCAAAGTTCCTATGCTGCCCGGAATACAGGCATTCAAGCAGCTACAGGCCAAATCATCGCCTTTACCGATGCCGACTGTCGGCCAAAACCTGACTGGCTGGCTAATTTAATTCAACCATTTATTGCCGAAAACGTGGGAATTGTCGCCGGAGAAATTGTTGCCTTATCCGGCAAAACTCTCCTGGAAAAATACGCCGATATCCAAGAAACTTTATCCCAAAAACATACCCTAGATCATTCCTTTTGTCCTTATGGACAAACCGCAAATTTAGCCATTCGCCGTTGGATATTTTCAGAAATCGGCTTATTTCGGCCTTACCTCACTACTGGGGGAGATGCCGATATTTGTTGGCGGATTTTAAGAGGAACTAATTGGCAGATAAAATTTGCCCCCTTAGCTTTAGTTGAACATCGTCACCGTTCAACGTTGCGCCAACTAAAAAGTCAGTGGCGGCGGTACGGAGAATCTAATCGTTACTTGCACGAAATTCACGGGGTTGAGTTAATGCGTGAACTGACTCCCCGTGAATCGATTTATCGTCTGAGTCGGTGGTTATTAAAAGAATTGCCGATCGCTACCGGGAAAACCTTATTGGGAAAAAATACCCTGGTGGATTTGCTGAAAACTCCCATTGATTTAATCTGTTGGCAAGCGCGAACGGAGGGACAAAGAGCATCAAAGTTATCCGATGAAGCTTTGATCGTCCCTGATTTATTTGTTTCTGAATAGGACTTTGCGTAAAGCGGTAATAGTGGCGATCGCCGCTTCAGCCACGCGATCGATTTCTTCCGGGGTATTAAACCGACCAATGCCAAATCGGATCGAAGCATAAGCTAATGATTCAGAATGTCCCAGGGCTTTTAACACATGAGATGGGGCAACTTTTGCGGAAGTACAAGCGGAACCGGAAGACACTGCCACTACAGGTTGCAACCCCAACAATAAGGCTGCCCCATCAACCCCTTCCACACTAATATTTAGATTGCCCGGAAGTCGTTCTGTGGGATGTCCATTCAGACAAACTCCATCCAAAGTTGATAATTTAGCCCAGAGGCGATCGCGCAATTTAACTAACCGTTTGCTTTCCGATTTCATTTCCCCAATTCCCAACTCCACCGCTTTAGCAAATCCGACAATTTGCGGCGTATTTAAAGTACCCGATCTCAGACCCCGTTCATGTCCGCCACCGTGCAATTGTGGCGCTAATTTCACCCTCGGATTCCGGCGACGGACATACAGCGCCCCAATTCCTTTTGGCCCATAAACTTTATGGGCAGTTAAGGACATTAAATGGATATTCATGTTCTGCACATCCAGGGGAATTTTGCCAATGGCTTGGGCTGCATCCGTATGAAATAAAACATCTCGCGATCCACACATTTCCCCAATTTTTGCTAACGGTTGTAACACCCCAATTTCATTATTAGCCGCCATCACAGATACGAGAATAGTATCCGGGCGAAAAGCCGCTTCAAGTTCTCCTAAATCAATTAATCCATCGGGTTTCACGGGCAAATAAGTAACTTTAAATCCCAGGGTTTCCAGATACTTACAAGGGTCGAGTACCGCATTATGTTCGGTTTGCACCGTAATAATATGTTTGCCTTTCTGAAAATATGCCTCAGCCACCCCTTTAATGGCCAAATTATTAGATTCCGTTGCCCCACTGGTAAAAATAATTTCCTCTGGGGCAGCTTTGATAGCTTTCGCGATAGTTTCTCGCGCTTGTTTTACCGCTGCTTCTGACTCCCAACCATATTGATGATTATTACTAGCCGCATTGCCAAAATGTTCGGTAAAATATGGCAACATCGCCTGAACGACGCGATCGTCTACCGGAGTCGTGGAGTGACAGTCAAGATAGATGGGTTTATGAGTCATAGTGATTAAAAACAGATAGGAAAAGACAGAGGAAAAACTGTGGATTGATGCGATCGCGTTTCGACTTGAAAGTCACAAAAATATTAACGCGCAGATTCACAAGCCGAGCGAATTATTTCCGGTAAAGAGGCAGCACAGCTTGTTAAAGGGTTATTTCCCAAGGTCAACCAGGAAATATTGGTTAAATTGGCCAACGGTTCAAGATTACTGATTTGATTATCATCTAATTGCAACTCGGTGAGTTCGGTTAAATTGGCCAACGGTTCTAAATTACTGATTTGATTAGTTGACAAATACAACTCATAGAGATTGGTTAAATTGGCCAAAGGCTCAAGATTACTGATTTGATTTATCTGCAAGGACAACCAGGAAAGATTGGTTAAATTCGCCAACGGTTCGATATCGCTGATTTGATTATTCGCCAAAGCTAATAAGGAGAGATTGGTTAAATTCGCCAACGGTTCGATATCGCTGATTTGATTGATATCCAAGGACAACCAGGAGAGATTGGTTAAATTCGCCAACGGTTCGATATCGCTGATTTGATTATTCCCCAAATACAACTCGGTGAGATTGCTTAAATCACCTAAAGGTTGGATATTTTTAATCTCAGATCCCGATATGTCAAGGGTGGTTAACATAAATAATTTTGCCGATGCTTCTGCACAATCTTGGGTTTCCATTTTCGTTAATAGAACTTCAATGGTATGCTGCTCATCGGCTGCTAGGGTTTCCCTAGAAAGACATCTTTGGGTAAATTTTTCATAAGCGTTAATCACCTGATTTTGGCTATATAAATGCTCATTTATACTCAAATTAATTGACTCTTGAGACTGGGCAATATTGTTTGATATAACTACAATTTCTAAGATAAATAATCTCGTAATAAAGCGAATTAATTTAAGGTTTTTTATCATAAATTTACCGGAAATTAACTATAGCGTTGTTCATTAGGTTAAGGTACATAATTTATTTTACTTTATGACCTACTTTATGACCGCATTCGCGGAAATGATATCGTTGCTCTTTAGACCTGAATAAGTTGAAAAAGCTACCGAGTAAGGACAAGCATTCGGGGAATTAATGGTCGGTTTTTACCCAGAGATTTTTAGCCCGAATGCTTCGCCCCTAAAAACGACCTTGAATGCTGATTTATACGGTTTTTTCCAGATGTTAACAGTTCCTTGCTCCTCGCCATTGACTAAATAGCCGTTACTGAAGGCAACCGATCGCACCTCATGGCGGGGTCTGGACGGGGATTCACTGCGCCTGCGCCCGTGCAGACCGCCATCGGTTAGGCCGGGGGGAAGCTCTACAATTCCCAGCAGGGCAGTGCCGTTGTCAATCATTATTATCACAAATCACCAGTGAACCAGTTATGTTTAGCGCAAAAAAACCGGCCTCCTCAAGAAACCGGGTTTGTTTCACACAATGACTAGCAAAGAGCGATAATCTCAAATAGCGATAATCTCAAACCCCCGCAGAGGCGGGGGCAGGCTTAGTTAGCAATTCTGATTAATTCTACATCAAAAATTAAAGTGGCATTGGGCGGAATCACTCCACCGGCGCCACGCGCCCCATATCCTAAGTCTGCGGGAATAATCAGTTGACGACGACCGCCAACTTTCATACTGCCAACACCTTCATCCCAGCCTTTGATCACTTGACCGATACCAATTTTGAACTGGAAAGGCTGACCGCGATCGCGTGAACTGTCAAACTTGGTGCCATCTTCGAGGGTGCCGGTGTAGTGAACTACCACGGTGTTACCCCGTTGGGGAGTCGCACCAGTTCCCGGTTCAATATCAATATACTTGAGGCCAGAGTCAGTGGTAATCACGTTTTTTGAACTATCCATTTCTGTTGTGTTAGCGCTGGCTATTAAGGTTTGTTTTTTCGACTGATTGGGATCCGCGCTGTCAATCAGCGCTTGTAAACTGGTTTTTTGGGGACGAGAAGCAATGCTCGTGACTTCTGTCACCGGGTTTGGGGATTGTTCAGTCTTCAGTTCCCCTGCGATCGCCTCTTGACCTTTATTGGTCAGTTGGGAGATCGCCAGTACCAAAAAGCAGGCCAACATCACGCCTAGGCTGATTAAAATTTCTCGCAAAATTACTCCTCCTTTTATCGGTCGCAATATCTTTGTCAGGGCAAAGCATATAGCCTACGGCATGGCGAAAGCTTACCGCGCTGAAATTTTATTGGATAATCCTCAAGATTGTTACGCGAATGCTTTGCCCCTACAATTTGGTTCTAAGGTACATTGGCTTTCATCCTCACTTTAAACCTAAAGGGTCACAGGAAAAAAAGAAAAACTGCGAAAAAATCCTCTGATGATTTTGGCCGTGCCATTGTTTTAAGTAATTTTTTGCCCCATGTGGCCGATATTAACGCCAATGCCGATTTTCTAAATCTCGGATCTGTCGTTCCAGGCGATCCAGCCGTCCCCGTAGTTCATCCATCTCCGCTTGACGCGGCACCCCAATATCCTGCATTAAATTGCGGATTTGCCGTTCCATCTGGGCTTCAAAATTACCTTGTTCAGATTTGATATTCTGCATCAAATCGTCTACAAAATGCTGCGCTTGATCTGGATTGATTTTGCCATCTTGAACCCACTGATCGCTAACTTCTTTGAGTTTTTCTGCGACCAGGGAGGTGGTGCCAATGCCGATCATCAGCAGTTGTTTGATCAAATTATTATTATCCATTCGCTATCATCCTCTAAATTAGTCAAAAATAAGGGTTTTTGAATTACTCAACCATGTCCCTTGCTCTGTTTGTGCAATATCAGATGCATTCAGGGATTCATTATTGGTGAACTATGGCTGAATCTTGAACGCGATCGCTATCTCTATTCTGCCATAGAGAATTCATCCACGATGAATGCCTGGGGATCCTATCCTTTGCCTCCAGTGGTCTAAATTGTTTTACACTCTGGGGAAACAGGTAATCCGGTGAATATTTAAATTTTCTGGCTAATTTTTTCGGGAGAAGCGATCGCCGCATCCACCGTTTCCTGATGGAAAATCGGCTGAAAATTCTCTGGCTTTGACGGATTCATTTCTTCCTCAAACACGGCCAGATCAAACCAAAAAGTTGTCCCCACCCCCACCTCACTAATTAAATTAATTTTACTATGGTGCTTGTCCATAATATTCTTCACAATGGACAAACCCAGACCCGTTCCTTCCAAAGTATGTACCCGATTTTCCACCCGGAAAAAGCGGTCAAAAATTGCCTCTTGGTCTTCCGGATCAATGCCGATCCCCGTATCGGAAATCTCAATCCGCACCACTTTTTTTGTTTCTTGAATTTCGGCAGTTTTGTCCGTTGACCAAGAAAAACGAATAGTCGCCTGGGGCTCTTCGAGGACATAAGCCCGAATCATCACCCGTCCCCCAGAAGTGGTGAACTTCAAGGAATTGCCCACTAAATTGGCGAAAACTTGCAGCAATAAATCATAATTTCCCACCACTGGGGGCAAATTGGGAGCAATTTCTTGGCCGAGTTGAATACCTTTATCTTTGGCATTCAACTGATAAGTCCGCAGCGTTTGTTCAATATTCTGCGCCAAATCAATTCCTTCAAAGTTATAGATTCGAGCGGATTCTAATCGAGAAAGATCCAAAACATCATTAACTAATCGAGTCAGGCGATCGGTTTCATTATTGGCAGTTTCTAAGAACTCACGCCGCTCGGTTGCGGTGAGTTCTTCCCCATAATCATGCAAAGTTTCAATAAACGATTTAATATTAAAAAGTGGGGTTCTGAGTTCATGGGAAACATTGCTAATAAATTGACTTTTCGCTTCGTTGAGTTCCACCTCACGAGTAATATCTTGAATCGTCATGGCAATGCCTTTGAGACTATCACGATAGTAATGAGGTCCAATATTACATTTGAACGAGTCTTGATAGAGGGTACATTCCGTGGCGGTCGGTCGTTGGGAAGAGGTACAAGTATTTTCCTGATGGTAAGTACAGGTTTGACACAAAGGTTCATCTCCAGGGGCTTTGTGGAGTAATACGGTGGTCAGCAGAATGCGGACACTGCGTCGCGTGGGTTCTGTGAGGCTGATTCTAAATTCCGCCCCTTCGCGATCGCCAGCCGCAATTTCATACAAAGGTCGCGTCAGTTTTACCGTCACTGCCGAAGGTAAACAATGCAGGACATTTTCGCCGATGATATTGCTGCCTTGCCAGCCAAAAAATACTCTTGCTCTGGGATTAACTAAGACAACCTGTAAATTAGTATCAATTAGCACTGCCCCATCAGCGATCGTGGAAACCAGGGTTTCTAGCTTGGCTTTTTCTGCGGTCATCTCCTCGATATTTTGGGCTTCGTACTTTTCCAACCGTTCGGCCATCTCATTAAAGCTAAAAATTAATTCACCCAGTTCTCCACCAAAAGGCAAATCAATCCGCTGCTTAAAATTACCGGCGGCAATATTTTTCACCCCCAGCAATAACTCTTTAATCGGTTTAGTAATATTTAGGGCATTAAACACCGCCCCCAAAATCACCATCACCCAAATCGAGACAAACACAGCAATTGTCACATCCCTGGTCAAATGAGAGGAAGCCACCACCGTAGGATTGGGGTTAATCCCGATCGCCAATACTCCTAGATATTGCTCATCATGGATCAACGGCACAAAAACATCGGTCACTTCTCCGGCTGGAGTCTGGTGTTGGCGTACCATTGGCAAATCAGAATTGGTGGCAAAGCCTTCCGGTAACTGAATTCGCCGTTGCAGCATCAGGGAATTTTGCACCTGTGATTCTGAGAAAGGAATTCCCAAGAATATTTGTCCTTGAGGGTCGGCATACAGCATATAACGCACGCTGGTAGTGCTGCTGTAAAAACGGTGGGAAAAGCGGGCCACCTCTGTCTCGTTGTGTTCCGCAATCAAGGGCGCCACATTACTTGCCAACAATAAACCCAGATCCCGACCAAAGCGGGTATCATTCATCCTGGCATCATCTTGGATCGTATTGACAGCCCAAAATGTCAGGCCACTCATAATTAAAGAAACCACCAAGGTGGCAGCAGCCATTAGTTTGGTCTGGAGGGTGAACTCAGACCACCAGCTTGTAATAATTTGTTTGATCTGTGTGAGTAGAGCCACCAAGCTTAATCCTACCCCGTGCAAGGAGATGACGAGTATTCAATAGTCATTTGGATGGTAACAGATCGTCTAGTTATTGAACCAGCAAAATTTGTTATCTGTTATTTGTTGTTTGTGATTAGTTATTAGTGGTTGGTTATTTGGCTGCGAATAGCCAACCACCAACCACTAATCACAAGTTAGATATTTTTCACCCGATAACCAATGTCTCGGCGACAATAAGCCCCTTCAAATTCGATACAATCCACAGCCTGATAAGCATTAGCTAAGGCTTCGTCAAAATTACTGCCGATCGCTGTGATGCCTAAAACCCGACCGCCATCAGTAACGATCTCCCCTTCAGACGAGAGTTTTGTCCCGGCATGAAAAGCGATCGCCCCAGTATCGGCGGCTTTGTCCAAACCGGCGATCGGTTTTCCTTTTTCATAACTGCCCGGATAACCGGCGGAAGCCATCACAACACAACCGGCAGCCCCGGGTTTCCATTGAATTGGCAGCATTTGGGCCAAGCGTTTTTCCACACAAGCCAACATCAAATCTTCTAAGGGGGTTTCCAGCAACGGCAGAATAGCTTGAGTTTCGGGATCCCCAAAGCGACAGTTAAATTCCAACACCTTGAGATCCCCATTGGGGGCAATCATCAAGCCCGCATAGATAACCCCACAGTAATCAATGCCGCGATCGCGGAAAGCCTTGATCGTCGGTTCAAGCACTTCTTGCTGAATTCGTTCTTGGAGGGCGGGGGTGACAATGGGAGTTGGGGTGTATGCACCCATACCGCCCGTATTTGGCCCGGTATCTCCTTCGCCCACTTGTTTATGGTCTTGAGCCGGTAACAAAGGCACCACCGTTTTCCCATCAGTCAGGGCTAATACCGAAGCCTCTTGACCGGGTAAAAATTCTTCAATCACCACACATTCACCGGCAGACCCAAAGGCACCGCCAAAGGCTTCCGCGATCGCGGCCTCTGCCTCTGCGATCGTTTGTGCCACCGTCACCCCCTTACCCGCAGCCAAACCATCAGCCTTAATCACAATTGGCACGCCTTGCTCACGCACATAAGCGATCGCTGCATCCATAAGGGTATGGGTAAACACAGCGGAAGCGGCGGTAGGAATTCCCGCTTCTTGCATCAAAGCTTTAGCCCAAGACTTACTCGCTTCAAGTTGGGCTCCAGTTTGGGTCGGCCCAAACACTTTCAAATTATGGACTTGAAGAAAATCCGTAATTCCCAACGCCAGAGGCACTTCAGGCCCCACCACCACCAAAGAAACATCATTGGCCAAAGCACAATCCTTAATCCCTTGGAAGTCATCCACCGCGAAAGGATAATTTTGGCATCCGGGCATCATCGCCGTCCCCCCATTTCCAGGGGTACAGATCACCTGCTCTACTTTCTTTGATTGCAGCAGTTTCCAAGCCAGGGCGTGTTCACGCCCTCCATTGCCAACGACTAAAACTTTCACTGGTTTTCCCTCAAACAATTATTCGTTATTCGTTATTTTTTGTTCGTTATTCGTTATTCTTCGCTGGTGATTTCAGCGTTGTTGAATTTGTTTTGCTGGTAAAGCCGCCTAAACTTCTGCTGCTGCTGTTGGTGATCCACAATTGGCTCTGGATATTTAGCGGCTTCCCGCTTGTCTGCGGGAATTTTACCCGTGATGAGAAACTTAGGATCCACTCGGCTGAGTTCTGGGAGCCAGCGCAGAATATATTCCGCATCGGGATCAAATTTTTTCGCCTGAGAAGCGGGGTTAAAAATTCTAATCGGTTTCGGATCCATGCCACTAGAAGCTGTCCATTGCCAACCCCCGTTGTTAGCGGACAAGTCCCCATCAATCAGGGTTTGCATAAAGTATTTTTCGCCCCACTGCCAATTGATGATTAAATCTTTGGTCAGGAAACTGGCGACAATCATCCGACAGCGATTATGCATCCAGCCGGTTTCATTCAGTTGGCGCATGGCCGCATCAACGATCGGATAGCCGGTACGTCCTTCGCACCAAGCTTGAAAATATTCTGGGTTATTCTCCCAGGGGAAATTTTTCCAGGCAGCGCGGTAGGATCCATCGGCCAATTCCGGGAAATAATACATAATATGTTGATAAAACTCTCGCCAAGCCAGTTCTTGTTGCCAAGTGCGGATATTACTCCGAGCTTCATCACTGCGGCATTCTTTCCAAGCAGTGTCGATCGCCGCCCAAACATTTCTAATGCCAATCACGCCAAATTTCAGGGCGGCACTGAGTTGGGAGGTGCCGGGAATATCGGGAAAGTCTCTTTGTTTGTCGTAGGCCAAAATCTTTTTATGACAGAAATCTTCTAGTTGAAGTTGGGCAGCCTTTTCTCCTGGAGCCTGCACCAATGGCCGATCCCAAATAAATCCTAAGTCCTTGGCCTTGGGAAGGCGATCGATCGCCCCCGCATTTTTGGCGGAGGCCAACTCTTCGGCACTCAAACCCGTCATTGAGGCGATCGCGGGCATGGGTTCCGACTTATTTTTTCGACTCCAATTTTTCCAAAACGGTGTATAAACCGTGTAGGGTTTGCCCTTCCCAGTCAGCACCATTCCCGGTGGTAATAGAAGCTGATCCCAAAAAGTGTTGACTTCGATGCCTTTTTCACTCAGGGCTGCTTCCACCTTTTGATCCCGTTTTTTAGAGTAAGGCTCAACATCAGAATTCCAATAAACCGCTTGTGCCCCCAATGCAGCGGCTAATGATGGGATCGCTCGTTCGGGTTGGCCATGAAGAATCAACAACTGACTCCCCATCTTGGCATAGTTTTCCTGCAATTCTTGCAAGCTATCCAGAGCATAGGCCATCCTTGCCGGTGCCACGTCATCTCTCTCTAAAATATTCGGATCTAGGCAGAATATACCCACAACTTTGGGACTAACCTTGCGAGCATTTGTCAGTCCCACGTTGTCGGTTATGCGTAGATCCCGCCGGTGCCAAAATAAAATTACGCTATCAGCCATTAGCCTACATACGCTGAAATTCCTAAACTGTTAATCCTAGCATATTTTTGTGCCAATTTTCGGCAGAAATACAGGATTGGTCAGAATTGAGGGGCAGAGGAGCCCGCCGTCGGCAGAGGAGATGAGGAAGTGAATAGTGAATAGTGAATAGTGAATAGTGAATAGTGATAATTCTTTTGTACGGGCGAATGGCCATTCGCCCGTACGACTTTTCACTTTCCCCTGCTCCCCCACACCCTACACCGATGGCGGCCCTACACCCTACACCCTACACCCCTCCTGGGTTAATTAGGTTAAGTTAAAAAAGGACGAGCCAAGAAAAAACTAGCGATAGATTTAGCATCGATCAGTTCACCGCCTAAAATGGCTTTTTCTAATTCTTGAGGAGACATAAACACGAGTTCGATATCCTCATCATCATCTTGGGCGGGTGGGTTCGGTAATTTTTCTAAATTTTTGGCTAAGAAAGCATAGATAATTTCGTCAGAATAACCGGGGGCTAAGACAAATTGACCTAAGTTTTTCCAACTATGGGCGCGGTAGCCGGTTTCTTCTTCGATTTCCCGTTTTACTGTGGTTTCTGGGTCTTCATCATGTTCTAAAGTTCCCGCCGGAAATTCTAAAATCCGCGATTCTACCGCAAAACGATATTGTCTTAACAGGATGAGTTTGCCATTGTTGGTGACTGGAATACAAAGGGCACCACCGGGATGCCGGATACATTCCCATTCTCCTTCTACACCATTGGGCAAGCGGAGAAGATTGACATCAAAACCAAATTTTCGTCCAGAATAAGATAAACGATGTTTGATCAGTTGTGGTGGTTCTTTACCAATTGACATAGAATTGTTTCGGGTTAGGTTGTTTGAAAAAATCTATTTTTACTGTAGCGGGCGCTATCGGTAAAATCAAGCATCAATATTCTTGATAATTTTGATTTATGCTGATTTTTACGCTGAGTTTGATGCTGAGTTTGATGCTGAGTTTGACTCAGATTTATTAGTTTATAATCGGTTATTCAACCGTATGACCGGCAGCAGCGATCGCCTCTTTAATTGCGGTTTCTGAAGCCTGAGTTTCTACCTGAACAACTTTGGTGGATAAATCAATGGTGACTTCGGATCCGGCATCGACATTTTTGATGGTATTGGTGACAGTTTTGGCACAAACTTCACAAACCATTGAAGTCACCTTCATTTCCAGGGTCATGGTCAATCCTCCGCAAGGGTGATAAATTGTTGGGCTGCCAAATTAATTGATGACAGGAGATTTTTCGCTCTTTTATATCCCGGAACAGTTTAGCATTTATTACAAGGCAGGCGATCGCTGTTCATCAGATAATTTTTGACAAATAAAGATCAATCATATCGTAGGTCATCTATTCTACTTGGGGAAACCCCAAGACCCTACTGGCTTCGGAATTCAGGAGATCGCTCTTGAAGCTATTGCATATAAAGAATTTTGGCGATCGCGCCATCCATCCCTGCCCGTAAAAATCAAAGCCCATCTTTGGGTTAGTGATGGTGGCGTTGACTTGGGTGGGGGTGCAGATTTATCAGTCTACGCGATCGCCCCTAATGATTGATTCGACGAGCACCAACATTCCCACAACCACACCGGATCCCACGCCGACGCCCGATGCCACACCCACACCGGATCCCACACCCACGCCAGATCCCACGCCAGATCCCACGCCAGATCCCACGCCAGATCCCACGCCAGATCCCACGCCAGATCCCAAACCAGATCCCACGCCAGATCCCACGCCAGATCCCACACCAGATCCCACACCAGATCCCACACCAGATCCCACGCCCACCCCAGATCCCTTACCAGATAGCGAAAATACCAAGCCGCCAGAAGTGGTGAAGAATACCGCCGGAAATTTTCAGGCCAAGATGACGATCGCCGCTCACCAAAAGCCGGTTGCTTCAGTGGCGATTAGCCAAAACGGTGAAGTAATTGCCACAGGTGGGTCAGATAATGATGTTAAACTTTGGGATCTGAAAACGGGAAAGGAAATTAATCGATTTTCTCAACATTTGGGCAATGTTTGGGCAGTGGCAATTAGTCCCGATAGTCAAACGGTGGCTAGTGGCAGTGCCGACACTAAAATTATGTTGTGGGATGTGAAAACTGGCAAATTAAAGCAGACATTATTTGGACATACGGATCAAGTCCATGCGATCGCCTGGAGTCCTGACGGTCAAACTTTAGCCAGTGGTTCTGGTGGGGTCGGTAAAGATTTTTCCGTGCGGCTTTGGGACGTGGCAAGTGGTAAAGAAACCGCAGTTTTAAAAGGTCATAATGACCGAGTATATGCGATCGCTTTTAGTGCCGATGGCGACAAATTAGCCACCGGGAGTCTGGATAAAACGATTAATATTTGGGATAGTAAAAGTGGAGAAATATTACAAACTTTAGATGGCAGTAAATTCTCCGTTGACTCTTTATTATTTACTCCCAATGGCCAGAGTTTAATTAGTAGTGACTATCTGGATATTAAAGTTTGGAATTTAAATACAGGGGAGGCGAATACCCTCAAAGGTCATCGGGATGTGATTAATGCGATCGCCCTGAGTAATGATGGCCAATATTTAGCCACTGCGAGTAAAGATAAAACGGTTAAATTATGGGATTTAGCCAGTGGCAAAGAAATAGCTACACTGACAGGACATAACCAAGAAGTGCGTGCTGTTGCCTTCAGAGATGGTTATTTAGTCAGTGGGGATACGGAAGGAAAAATGAAAATCTGGACTAAACAGTAAACGGCTGCAAAAAACCGAAACCGGGTTTAGGTTGACTGGGCAATCTATGGGCGATTTTGCGACGAGAATAAACCCGGTTTTTTTGCTTATAAAATATCAGACAAAAATTTATACACCAGGCGAAATAAAGCCGTCACTGCTGTGGCACATAAAGCCCCAAACATGGGAACCAAAATTATTTGACTAGCAGGATTTCCTCGTAAAGGGGGAATAAAAAAGACAATTGCTAAAGAAATTACCGCAATAATTAACAAATCGTATTTTTCAATAATCCGTCGATTTTGGGCAAAGAATAAACCTGCCAAAATTCCCAACCAAAGCAAGGTACTCACAGCAGGAACCTTAATTAAATTGCCGATCGCCACTAACAGCAAACCGCCTTCAAACCCGGTAAATGCCGCCCCGGTTAAGACTTCTAGGGTAGAAAATTGACCAGACTGAGAGGTGATCGGGGAAACGTTAACTGGAGATGGGGGTAGGGTTGGCTGTACCGGAACCGGCAGATTAGACGGAGGGTTGACCGTTGGCTGGGGATTTGGCGGAGGTATGATGGTGGGGTTGACGGGTTGGGTTGGCTTTTGTGGGATTGGAGCATCGAGAGCCCCTAGGACTTGTTCCGCAGAAGCATAGCGATCGCTCGGTGTGGGCAAAAGCATTTTATCCAGCACATCCCCTAAGTGATTAGATACTTGGACATACTTGCGCCAATCCCACTGATTAGTATAAGAATCAAAAAGTTCTTGGGGCGGTTTGCCGGTGAATAACATAATACAAGTCACCGCTAACGCATATAAATCTGTAGAGGGAAAAACACTGCGACCGGCCATTTGTTCTGGGGGCGCAAAACCCATAGAATAAATCCCCGTGGATCGACCCGCCCCACCGCTGGCAGCGGCTTGGGTGACTTGTTTCACCGCCCCAAAATCTAACAAGAAAAGACGACCGGAAGTGCGATCGCGCATAATATTAGAAGGCTTAATATCTCGGTGAATCACCTCATGCTCGTGAACAAACTTAAGAATCTTCAAAATCCCTTTCAGGACTTCTAAGACTTCTGGTTCAGAAAACTGACCTTTTTGGGCTAATTCTTCTTCAAGATTCTGACCATCAATAAATTCTTGAACCAGATAAAAATATTGTTCAGATTTTTTAGATTTCCACCCAGACGCTTCTAAAGGAAAATAAGCCAACAAATCTGGAATTGCCGGATGTTTTCTGCCTAAATTGTCCAGCACCACCGCTTCGCGTTCAAATAAACTTAAAGCCAGTTCCATTTGTTGTGGACTCAAATCTCCAGCGGGCTGAAATTGTTTCACCACACATTCACGCATTCCGGGGGAGCGGCGATCGAAAGCCAAAAAAGCAGCCCCAAATCCTCCTTGTCCTAAGAGTCTTTGCGGCAGATATCGACCATCTAAAATTAGAGTCATGCCACAAGTTGTACAATATTTTTGTTGAACCGTTTTTAAAGTCTGATGATTATCAAGGTCAGCAAAATCATTGTTGGGACGAGAACAACCCGGACGAGTACAGAAAATCTTCATAACTTTTGGCAATTCACGAGGGTATTTTTTGGCACTTTCCTGACCGTTGACAGTCAACAGTCACCAGACAACTGGCAACGGTCAACAGTTAATAAAAGTCAGCGATTATTTAAATTAGAAGCATCCTCCTCCCCAGGGTCAGATAGATCGTCGGCGATCGCTGTTGCTGAGGCTGAGGACTGTCCCGGTTCATTCTCAAACCATTTCGGGGCAGCACCAAACTGAGGCAAAATTTCCCGACTAAATGCCTCGGCTGCTTTAGAACGATAGCGATTCGGATTGACCATTACCCATAAAATTCGTTTAACTTCCACTTCATGAATCGTCACTCGGTGCAACATCCCCATTTGCAACTCTTTCTCGATCGCGGAAATTGAGACAAAAGCGGCGCCTAAACCGGACTGAACGGCATTTTTAATTGCTTCAATAGAGTTTAACTCCATTTCCACTTTTAACCGCCTGGTGTCAATTTCATAGCGAGTGAGAACTTGATCGATCACTTTTCTAATGGTTGATTGAGAGTCTAGGGTAATAAACTCTAATTTATAAAGATCATCTTTATCGATGGTGTTTAATTTCGCCATCGGATGAGATACTGGCACGATCAGGGCTAATTCATCTTCGGCATAAGACTGCACTTTCAGAGAGTCTTGTAATTCCGTGGGGACTTCACCGCCCACGATCGCCAAATCCACTTGTCCATTGGCCACACTCCAAGCCGTCCGACGAGTCGAGTGAACATGGAGTTGTACCGCCACATCAGGATAGTGCTTGCGGAACATTCCAATCATTCGAGGCAACAGATAAGTTCCCGTAGTTTGGGAGGCACCGATAATCAAGGTGCCACCTTGGAGATTTTGTAAATCTTCAATCGCCCGACAAGTTTCCTGACAAAGACCGAGAATTTTTTCACCATAGCTGAGTAACAAGTGACCCGCTTCGGTCAGCTGCGCCCTTCGGCCTCCTCGGTCGAACAATGGCACATCTAGCTGTCGCTCTAAGTTTTGTACTTGCAGACTGATGGCTGGCTGGGAGACAAATAAACTATCCGCAGCGCGTTTAAAGCTTCCCTCCGCAGAAATTGCTTTGAGAATGCGTAACTGATCTAAAGTAAAAGGAATATCCGACATAGTTTTTTCCCGTAGTTATAGTTTTTTGGGGGTGTTGCGTAAAGTCAACACAAAAAACGGATTTCTTTGGCCAAGACAAGATTCAAGATCCTTAGCTGGATTTTTATTGAACCGCCAAATATCCCCACCCTACTGGGTGATCTGCGCGAGATAGAGGTTCGTCCTCGGCACTAAGGGTGGGTATTGAATCAAGATTTTCTTTTGATGGCGACAGAAAAATGTCTCTCCTTAATCCTCTCACTGTTTTTTGTAAAAGGGATTGCAATTGCAGTTTACCACCCCCCCACTCGTTGGCGGACGCGCCCGGATATTTTGACCAGATCCCAGATCCCATATCCCATATCCCAGATCCATTAGATATGTCGAGATACAGCAATCCTATATCAGTTGTGGAATGAACCCTCACCCCCAACCTACCCCTGCCCCCGCCTTCGCGGGGGGCAGCCCAAAACGGGAGAGGGGAGCAGTTTCATAAATCATTTAAGATTGCTATATGTCTAAAACTGGTGATCCCCTAAGAACGAGATCCCCGGTCGTTTCCAGAGGGCGCTTCCAGAAAGCGTCGGGAGAGAAAGCTCGATCGCCCCTACAGGTGATCCGGTAGCCCCCTGGCCTAAGCATTACGCCCCTATATGAATATTCAAAACAGACGAAAGTTCGTGGCCTGAGCCCGAATTATGTCACGATGGTTGTTGATGATTAATTGTTCTCAATGGGGATTAAAAATCAGAAATGAATCTTGATTGGTTGACTCTGAGCCATTTTCAGATGATGGGGCTGTTGTTGGGGTTTGCGATCGCCCACAGTGGTTTAGCCGCCTTGCGACCGAAGGGCGAAATGTGGATCGGCGCCCGGTTGTATCGAGTCCTCTTTGCCTTAGTAAGTTTGCCTTTGGCTGTGGTGTTAATTATCTATTTTTTCAACCATCGCTATGATGGCTTACAACTTTGGCAACTCCAGGGAGTTCCCGTCGTCAAACCGATTGTTTGGGTACTTTCAGCCATTTCCTTTTTCTTTCTTTATCCAGCCACATTTAATCTAATAGAAATTGCCGCCATCAAAAAACCGGAAGTTCACCTGTATGAAACTGGGATTATTCGCATTTGCCGTCATCCGCAAATGGTAGGTCAAGTGATTTGGTGTATTGCTCATACCCTCTGGATTGGCACCAGCTTTACTTTAGTCACTTCCCTGGGATTAATCCTGCATCATTTATTTGCGGTTTGGCATGGCGATCGCCGCTTAATGGCTCGTTATGGCGAAGCATTTGCTCAAGTCAAAGATCGGACATCAATCATACCTTTTTTAGCGATTTTGCAAGGCCGACAAACCATAAATTTTGCCGAGTTTATCCGCCCAGCCTATTTGGGAGTTACCATTTTTATCTTTGGTTTATGGTGGGCTCACCCCTTACTCATGCGAGCAACTGCCACCGTTGCTTGGTAAGGGATAAAAATTTTAAATTTCGCTCCCCCCTTCCGCCCCACATTATCACTGAGTGGTTAGATATAGATTAACTAGGGGCAATTAATCAATTGCCCCTAGTTAATCTAATTCCCTGACATGAAAATATCCGGTTAATAACGATAAAAATACTAATTATTTTATCTGCTAATAGCATTGAAAATTTAAATTTATGATTTTACTTATAAAACAATAGTCGTTTTATAAGTAAAATACTTGTCAAATTATATAGATAGTTAATTTATCGGCATAACACATAGATAGATGGTATCTAAAATTTATAGAAGATATGGCAACAGTCTATGCTTTAATTGGAGCCGATTAATGTCAAAAATATCGAAGTGATTATTTAGATTAATTATTTATATAAATAACATCCATAGGTGGCTCAATAACAATCCAGATAGCGATGGATTTATTCCCCCAAAGATCGCAAATGGATGTAGCATAATTCCAGGATTGTTTAGAAAACCTATTTGATCTGAGAGGAGAATGCTGTTGCTAGTTAATCAGTACACTTTTAAACAAGAAGTTTTAGAAGCATCCACCCCAGTCATTGTTCACTTTTGGGCTCCTTGGTGTAGCTTGTGTGGCATGATGGAGCCGGTGTTAACTTCCTGTAAAGCCAGGTGGGGAGAACAAATTAAGCTGGTGGGGATCAACGCGGATCAAAGTTTACCCCTAGCCAGCGCTTATCGTCTCACCACCCTCCCCACCATTATCCTGTTTGAAGGGGGCGAAGTGCGATATCGGGCAGAAGGGTGTCATCATCGCGATGAACTATACAGAACGCTACAATGTCTGATTTTCAAATTAGTCAACCAGGGTCAACCCCTGTTGCCTGAACCAGAGTATGATGTCAGTTTTGCGAAAAAAACATGACTTAGCCTGGGTATCCGTTGCTTGATGCTAACCCCTGACGGTCAGTACCAGCAAAAATTCATGTAATGAACAATTAACACAGTAGCAGTCAATAAATTCTGCGAATAGACTATGGTATTGAGTGGCGCATAAGGTTAAGAGACTGCAATTGTGTCAAAATGTGATCCAGAGTGTTTCTTAAGTACAAATTCTTAAATAGAAGTTAGAGATGGAACCGATATATCAGTATGCATGGCTGATCCCGGTCTTGCCCTTGGCAGGAGCAATGATTGTTGGCCTTGGCCTGATTTCATACAACAAGGCGACGAATGCTCTGCGGCAAGCTAATGCAGTCTTTGTCGTCTCTTTGGTGGGCGCTTCAATGGTCTTGTCCTTTCTGCTGTTGTGGAGTCAACTGCAAGGACATGAACCCTATACGCAAATGTTTGAATGGGCAGCAGCAGGGAATTTTCATCTATCGATGGGTTATACGATAGACCATCTTTCCTCTCTGATGCTGGCGATCGTTACGACCATAACCTTTTTGGTGATGATTTACACCGATGGGTACATGGCTCACGATCCAGGATATGTACGCTTTTACGCTTACTTGAGCATATTTAGCTCCTCCATGTTGGGGTTGGTGATCTCTCCCAATCTGGTACAGATCTATATATTCTGGGAACTGGTAGGGATGGCTTCCTACTTGCTGATTGGCTTTTGGTACGATCGCACCGCTGCGGCTGATGCTTGCCAAAAAGCATTTGTCACCAACCGAGTCGGGGACTTTGGTTTGCTGCTCGGTATTTTAGGCATCTACTGGGCTACCGATAGTTTTGACTTTATCGTCATGGGCGATCGCCTAACGGAACTGGTGGAGTCAGGGGCGATCGCCTCTGGTCTAGCGGCCTTATTTGCCGTGTTGGTCTTTCTCGGCCCAGTAGCGAAATCTGCCCAATTCCCGCTCCATGTCTGGCTTCCCGACGCGATGGAAGGCCCGACCCCGATTTCCGCGTTAATCCACGCCGCCACAATGGTGGCCGCTGGAGTCTTCTTGATTGCCCGGATGTACCCAGTTTTTGAAGAAATTCCCCTGGCAATGGATGTCATTGCTTGGACTGGATGCTGTACGGCTTTCTTGGGCGCCACGATCGCGATTACTCAGAACGACATTAAAAAAGGATTAGCTTATTCCACGATTTCCCAACTTGGCTATATGGTCATGGCAATGGGCGTCGGGGCTTACGGCGCCGGGTTATTCCACTTAATGACCCACGCTTATTTCAAAGCCATGCTGTTCCTCTGTTCTGGCTCAGTGATTCATGGTATGGAAGGGGTGGTCGGCCATGACCCCGTACTGGCTCAGGATATGCGTTTGATGGGGGGTCTGCGTAAATATATGCCGATTACCGCCACCACCTTTTTGATTGGTACTTTGGCCATTTGTGGGATTCCCCCCTTTGCCGGGTTCTGGTCAAAAGATGAAATCCTCGGCAGTACCTTTGCCGCCAATCCCGCGATGTGGGTGGTTGGTTGGCTGACCGCTGGTGTAACCGCTTTCTATATGTTTCGGATGTACTTCAACACCTTTGAAGGCAAGTTTCGAGGCAATGAAATCGATATCCGCAATCAACTTTTAGCCACCGCTAATGGTGGTAAACCGGCTAACGCTTTTGGGCCGGGAGCAATGGATCCCAAAGAATTGGCTCACGGCCATGATGGTGACAACTGCGACCACTCTCACGGTCATAGTGAATATCCCCATGAGTCGCCTTTGACCATGACTTTCCCCTTGATGGCTCTGGCAGTACCTTCAGTGCTGATTGGATTAGTCGGCACCCCGTTTGCCAACTACTTTGAAGAGTTCATTCATCCACCCAGTGAAACGGTGGCGGAAGTCCTCGAACACGCTGAGGAATTTGATTTGACTGAATTTCTGGTGATGGGGGGTTCTTCCGTGGGCATTGCCCTGATTGGGATTACCATCGCTTCGCTGATGTATATGAGTCGTAAAATTGACCCCGCAGCGATCGCCCAAAAAATCCAACCCTTGTATCAGTTATCCCTGAATAAGTGGTACTTCGATGATATCAATGACTTCCTCTTTGTCAAAGGTTCTCGCCGGTTAGCCCGACAAGTCCTAGAAGTGGATTCCCGCGTCGTCGATGGGGCCGTCAACCTGACGGGTTTGGTGACGGTGATTACCGGAGAAGGATTGAAATACTTCGAGAATGGTCGCGCCCAATTCTACGCCTTAATCGTATTTGTGGCCGTTTTGGGTTTAGTGATTATTTCTGGTGTCACCTAATAAAGAGAGAAGAGAGAAGAGAGAAAAGAGAATAGAGAACACAGAATAGAGAACACAGAAGAGAGAAGAGAAAATTTTCCTCTTTCATCTTTCATCTTTCCTCTTTCCTCTTTCATCTTTCCTCTTTCCTCTTTCCGATGAACGGTTATTGGTTATTTGGTATTTGCCTCAAACCACAAATAACCAATAACCAATCACGGTCAACGGTGAACCAATAATGAACAACAAACAATGATTGATTAATATGACTGATTTTCCCTGGCTGACTTTCATAATTTTATTTCCCATTGTGGCAGCCCTGGCAATTCCATTGTTGCCCGATAAAGATGGTCAGACCGTAAAGTGGTATTCCTTGATTGTGGCGTTAATTGACTTTGCTGCGATCGCTTACGTTTTCTGCAATCACTACGATCTGAGCAATCCCGACCTACAACTGGTGGAAAGCTATGGTTGGGTTCCCAATCTGGATTTAAACTGGTCTGTGGGTGCCGATGGCTTGTCCATGCCCTTAATTCTACTGACTGGTTTTATTACCACCTTGGCAATTTTGGCCGCTTGGCCAGTCACCTTTAAGCCCAAGCTGTTCTATTTCTTAATGTTGGCCATGTACGGTGGTCAAATTGCCGTGTTTGCCGTCCAGGATATGCTGCTGTTTTTCCTGGTCTGGGAACTAGAACTGGTGCCGGTTTATCTGATTTTGTCCATTTGGGGGGGCAAAAAACGCCTCTATGCCGCCACTAAGTTTATTCTCTACACTGCCGGTGGTTCTCTGTTTATTTTGGTAGCAGCCCTGGCAATGGCATTTTATGGTGATACGGTGACGTTTGATATGAGAGCGATCGCCGCCAAAGACTATGCCATGAACTTCCAACTGCTCCTCTACGGTGGCTTTTTAATTGCTTACGGCGTGAAATTGCCCATTTTCCCCCTGCATACCTGGCTGCCGGATGCTCACGGGGAAGCCACCGCACCCGCACATATGTTACTGGCTGGCATTCTGCTGAAAATGGGTGGATATGCCCTAATTAGAATGAACGTGGGAATGCTCCCAGAAGCCCATGCCCAATTTGCCCCGGTATTGGTAATTTTGGGGGTGGTGAATATTGTCTATGCGGCGTTAACTTCTTTTGCCCAAAGAAATCTCAAGCGGAAAATTGCTTACTCTTCCATTTCTCACATGGGCTTTGTCCTAATTGGCATTGCTTCATTTAACGATTTGGGCATGAGTGGGGCCATGCTGCAAATGATTTCCCACGGTTTAATTGGTGCCAGTCTCTTCTTTATGGTGGGAGCCACCTACGATCGCACTCATACGTTGATGTTGGATGAAATGGGTGGCGTTGGGCAAAAAATGAAGAAAATTTTTGCCATGTGGACGACCTGTTCTTTGGCTTCTTTAGCCTTGCCTGGAATGAGTGGATTTGTGGCGGAGTTAATGGTCTTTGTTGGCTTTGCCACCAGTGATGCTTACAACCCCACATTTAAATTAGTGGTGGTAATTTTGGCCGCTGTTGGAGTGATTTTGACGCCAATTTATTTGCTGTCCATGTTACGAGAAATCCTCTACGGACCGGAAAATAAAAACTTAGTAGAAAGTCAAATTTTGGTGGACGCCGAACCTAGAGAAGTCTTTATTATTGCTTCTTTGTTAGTGCCGATTATTGGCATTGGAGTCTATCCCAAATTAACCACGCAAATCTATGATGCCACCACTCAACAGTTGAATGCCAAACTCAGAGAAGTGGTGCCCAGCTTGGTGAAACAGCCTTCCGTTGCTTTATCCGAGCCAATGCAAGCCCCCACCATTGGCGACGCTTGGTAAAATTCAAGAAACCGGGTTTTTTGCTGTGAGCCACTGAGATGCTTTTGGCAGAGGGAAAAAACCCGGTTTCCGCTCATAAAACCCCCCAAACTTTAACCGTACCATCAGCACTGCCACTGGCTAAAATATAGGATTTGCCGAATCCGCTTAAGCTGAAACATAGAGAATTCACGGACTCAGAATGTCCATTCAAAGTTCTTAGTTGTTGACCGTTATAAAGATTCCAAACTTTAATACTGGTATCGGCACTGCCACTGGCAAGTTGATGCCCATAGGGACTAAATGCCACAGTCATTACCGCATCTTTATGGCCATCAAAGGTGGCATAAGCCTCGTTATTTTTCAGGTTCCAAAGTTTGACGGTGCCGTTGTCTCCTGCGGCGGCTAGGAGTCCAGACCGGCCACTAAAAGCAACGTGATTAACGCCATCTGTTTGGGTTTTAAAATTGTGTAAGATTTCGCCGGTGACTGGATGCCAAAATTTGACCGTGCCATCGCTACTGCCACTGGCTAAAATATCTCCATCTCGATTAAAAGATAGAGAACTTACCCGGTCAGTATGTCCGGTTAAAGTTAATACTTGTTGGCGAGTTGGTAGGTGCCAAAGTTTGATGGTTTCATCGGCACTCCCCGTGGCCAGAATTTCCCCATTCGGGCTGATGGAGATCGCATCAATTCTTTCAGAATGCCCATTCAGAGAAAGCATCTCTTGATGGTTTTCTAGATTCCATAGTTTAATCGTGGTATCGTTACCACCACTGACTAAGGTCTGACCGTCGGGAGTGAAGGAGATCGCCCAAACTCCTCCTTTGTGCCCTCGCAGGGTTTGAATTATGTAACCTGTCCGCAAATTCCACAATTTAATAATGCCGTCTTCACTGCCACTGGCTAAAATTGGCCCCGTGGGACTGACGCTGACCACTTCCACCCAACTGGAGTGACCAGTGATGCTGAGAAATTCTTCCCCCGCATGGAGATTATAGAGTTTCGGCGGTTCTTGGGGTTGATTGCTGCCTAAAATTTGCCCATCGGGAGTAAAAATCACTGACTCGGCAAATTCCACATCTCCACCGAGGGTATTTTTTTCTTCAGTTGTCACCGGATCCCAGATTTTGATGGTGCGATCGCCACTCCCCGTGGCTAAAATCTTGCCATTGGCACTGAACGCCACGGAACTGACCCAATCAGAATGACCTCGCAGAGTAATATGCTTGTAACTCCTCATATCCCACAGTTTGACACTTTGATCCGCACTACCACTGGCCAAAGTCTGACCATCGGGACTAAATGCCAGAGAATTCACCCCTAAAGAATGTCCTTTTAAAGTCGCGATCGCTTTGCCGGTGTTCGCCTGCCAGAGTTTAATCGTGGCATCTTCCGATCCACTGGCTAACATATGGCCATCGGGACTAAACGCCACAGTGTAAACCCAATCATAATGGCCAGTCAAAGTGAGTTTACAGATCCTAGTGCGTAAGTCCCAGACTTTAATGGTACTGTCCCCACTGCTGGCTAACATCTCCCCATTGGGACTGAACACCACAGCATATACCCAGTCGTAGTGATCCTCCATTGTGTACAGCGGCTGGGACGAAATTTGGCCATTGGCATCCGGCACCAAATTCCAGAGCTTAATCGTGTTATCTTTACTGCCACTAGCCAGCATCTTCCCATCGGGACTAAAAGCCACGGAAGTAACCCAGCGGCTATGATCTTTCAGGGTTTGAATCAATTCCCCGGTCGAGACATTCCACAACTTAATGCTACTGTCACCA
Organism: Planktothricoides raciborskii GIHE-MW2; assembly: GCF_040564635.1. Classification (NCBI taxonomy): domain Bacteria; kingdom Bacillati; phylum Cyanobacteriota; class Cyanophyceae; order Oscillatoriales; family Oscillatoriaceae; genus Planktothricoides; species Planktothricoides raciborskii. The sequence goes on along the minus strand of NZ_CP159837.1, from coordinate 5,160,739 downwards.
CTGCCACTAGCCAGCATATGCCCATCGGGACTAAAGGCTACGGAATCCACCCAATCAATATGTCCCGTGAATATTCGCTCTTCCAGACCTCTTTGAATATGCCAAAGTTTGATGATATTGTCATTCGTGCCACTGGCTAACATTTGGCCATCGGGACTAATGGCAATGGTATATACTCGGCTGGAATGTCCACCGAGAGTACGGATACATTTGAAAAACCGATAAGGGTTATATTGCTTGAGCGCTTCTCTGACCTTGGGGTGTGGATTTTGCTTGAGCAACATATAGGCGGCTCTGGTGATCGGTTCTGAGTCATCTTGCAACGCCGCAATTACTAAGTCTAATCCTTTTTCTCCTTGATTCAAAGCTTGTTTTAACCGAGTGATTCTTAACTTGAGATGGGTTAAAACCTGATCGCGCTCGCTAGGATGATTTGATGTTTTTGTCATAGTTTTATTTTTGATATATGCTTATTATCAGTTTGACTTATTTTTGGCTCGGAGAGATCGCTTCGATCTGCTTCAGAACTGCCTCTATCCATCTTGGCAACCACAGAGGAAGTTTCACAAGAGGCTGTTTCACAAAGAGAAAAAAGCGGTTAGCTGGACATTACTTGGGTGGTTTAATTCCCCCGATAAACTTTAGGCTTCTCAGTTGATTACCTCCTTGGCTTTGTTGTTTTTTTGCTAACTCAACCGGCTTTTTAACCGATTCATCTACCGATAAAAATACCGATATTTTTCCTAGATAAAGTTCAGTGTATCAGGATATTTTTCTGTATTTTCAAACTTAAACTTATAAAAAAAATTTTTTTAAAAAAATTAAAGCCAAAAAAGATATTTTTATATATATTGATGTAATTTTTTTAATTTTTTTTTGTTTTTGGCTAGGTTTTAATCAATTAAGCCTGACTACAAAATTAATCGTCATTTTTTATTATAATTAAACCGAAAATAGTTGAAAAAGCCATCAAAGGGTTATTTGAAAGATTTTCCTAATATTTTCCTAATAATATTTTCTTAAAATTTTTGATTTTTTGGTCGAAAATTTTTGCTACAATAACTTAACATAAATCTACATAAATCTACAAAAATCTACAAAGCGCGGACGGTGGACATTGATTTCACGGAGAGTGGGGCGATCGCTGGCTAAATCCGCTCAAAAGTCTCCCGGCTTAGGGGATTCTTCGATTCCGCCCAGCCGATTGACTCTGTTTCTGGATCTGTTTCTGTTCAGAAATATTCTCAGATTCGGTTTGTACCCGATGGGTCAATCCCGGTCCCGGCGCAGATTCATGGGTGACATCAGCAACTCTCTGTATATTTATTTAACTTATTTAACCTAGGGCGTGTCATCAATTAAGCCAAATGACAGAAGCGATGAGATAAATTGCTCCTAAAAAATTACGAGCAGTCTTATCATAACGAGTTGCAATCGCTCTATATTGCTTCAGACGGGCAAAAAAGTTCTCAATTAAATGACGGGCTTTATAAAGCTCTTTGTCATATGGGTAAGAGACTGTGCGATTCCCTTTTGAGGGAATCACCGCCTCACATTTTTTGGCGGAAGATATCGCTTTCGAACTCGCTCATCTGCATCATATGCTTTGTCTGCTAAAACTGCCTCCGCTTCTATCTCTGGTAACAAGACATCCGCTCCCTCTAAGTCATGGGCTTGCCCCGCAGTTAAATGAAATCCGGTCGGATTCCCCAGTGCATCACAAGTGGCATGAATCTTAGTGCTCAACCCCCCTTTGCTACGTCCAATGGCTTGGTCTTCTCCCCCTTTTTTTCCGCCCCGGCACTGTGTTGATGGGCTCGCACAATCGTACTATCAATCATGGCATATTCATCATCCGCATCTTCTGCCAGTAACTCGAAGATATTCTCCCACACCCCAGAACGACACCAACGACTAAATCGAGTGTGAATCACCCTAAAATCACCAAATCTGTCGGGTAAATCACGCCAAGGAATACCGGCACGATAGCGATAGAGAACTGCTTCAACAAAGAGACGATTATCTTTGGCCGTAACTCCGACATGTCCTTTTCTGCCCGGAAGCAGAGGCTCAATTTTTTCCCATTGGTCGTCTCTGAGAGCGTAACGGCGCATAATTCACCTGATGATCTAAAAAGTTTTCTGCTTCTACCTCTGCATTTCTCCTGCTTTTTGTCAAGTCTTCCAATTGATGACACGCCCTAGAGAAAGATGTTTCTGGAACAATTAGGCGATCGTTTAATGACATCATCGCCCATCCCAGAACTCCGCAATCCTCAATGCGGGGATATAATTGGTAAATTATAAAACGCCACTTGAAACAGCAGTGGCGCTTTATATATTATCTTAATCAGACAATTCCTTCAGCAACTCCGAGTAAATCATCGCAGCCACCTTTCGCATAGTTGCACCACGGGCAGCATAAAGTGCTTTCCCGCTAAGTTTTTGCAAGGAAGCATCAGGCAGTAGCTTGTAGGCACGGTTCAGCCAATATTAGAGAATTGGGCGAATGGTGTTTCACTAAACTTTTTGTTGAATTTGCCGTTCTCTGTAAGAGCCATTTCAAAATTGTTATTGACGTACAGCCACATTATCGATCGCGCCATTCCTGACCCTTTTGCCTTGGACTTTGAATTGACAGTCGCGCCTGATTTTCGGACAACTTCTCCCAGCCCTAAAGCTTGTCGGAAGCGCCGCTGCGATTTTTTTTAGTCAGATGCTTCGGGTCTTTTTTCTCTTGTCCTATCGTATAGTCAATAATTGGTTTCCCATCTTTAAGGTATTTAGAAAAAGGGAAAATGCGAATCAAAATCCACGCCCGCGACCGATGACCAAACATAAATTTAGAAAATACACGATGGTAGGGGACAAAAAGTGGATCGGCAAGTAGCTTTAGCAATCGCTCCTCCAGCCGCGCTTCACTGCATCAAGCAGATGATGTAGGCAAGCTCGCGGGTTTCGTCAGAAATTCCGGTCGCACTGCCAAATTCCAGCGCTTCGTTGTACTCTCTTGTCCAGTTGGTGACATCGCCTTTGCGAACTTTCCATTTGCCCGTCGGTATCCAGTTGACCACCCATGCCCGAAAAGCCTGCGGCTTATCCGGGTCTAGTTCCCCATCTTTTCGGACGATTCTTCCATTGAAAAAGCACAAGTCGTCAATCAACTTGCTGTGGATTGTGTCGAGGACGGTTTCGAGTCTATTGGTTGTTATTTTGATGCAGTCGCCGAATACGCGTAGACCCTTATGCTTTTTTGTCTGTGTAATTTGAGGTGATTTTATGCCAATTAACATTAGATTGTTAAATGATTTACTTGTTTTTATAAAATTTCACTGTTAATTGGTTTTTTTACGCATAAAAAACGAGGTTTAAATAAAAATTAAGCTATTTTTTTAAACAAAAAAATCTTATGTTTTTTTAAAAAAATAGGATAAAATACGGCAAAATATTTCTTTATAATTGAATTTTATCCGTGGAAATTATCCATTAGTTATCCAGAAACAAACAAGGAGTAAAAATGTTACAATTTATTGGCAATCAACCAGTCAGCAACAACACCAAAACTTACAGCAATAGCGCTCATGCCACCATTGCTGTGTCTGTGACGGCTGTCGATGCGATCGCCGCACGTAGTGACAGAAAGCGATTAATCATTATCAATCGTTCTGTTAATACTTTGTATGTGGCAACAGGTACGGTGGCCAGCAAACCAGCTACTGCCGCAAATGCTGAAATTGAAATTCCCGGCCAGTACGCTTATGAATTTTCTGCTGTGCCTACAACTGCAATCAATTTCCTTTGGGCAAGCAAATCGACACCTGATTCACGCGCCGAAGCTTTGATTACTGAAAACTGGTAATTATGATTCCTTTACGACCAATCATTGAGACTTCTGAGACCCACGCCCCAAACCACGCAATCGAGGGCACTGACCCGCTTACCCCAGAGGCGATCGGTGCAGCCGCCGCATCGCATACTCAGACCGGCGCTCAAATTTCTGGGAATATTTCCGGGAGTGCCGCCAATATTACCGGGATAGCTGCGATCGCCAATGGTGGCACCGGGCCTAGTACCGTATCAGCGGCAAGAACTAATCTACAGGTCGCAATGATGTTTCATTCACTTTCAATACAGGGTGGGTTAATCATAATCCATCCTGGGCTTTACAAATCAATAAGTTTTCGAGTTTAATTGTTATAATAGGAGTGGTACAGCGTATAGCCGGAACCAATAATGTTATATTTTAGTATTGCCCTCAACTTGTCGTCCCAGCGTTAATATAATGTCAATATGTTGGGCGTATTGGAATGACGCTTATTATCCCTGTCGAGTAGATTTTTTCCCTAATGGCAATGTATACTTGATGTATGCCACCGGAACAATTCCCTCATTAATTACCTGGGTTCAAATTAACGCTACTTTTGTCACCGCTAATCCTTAAACCAAATGGATCCTATTTTTGTTGGTTAGGGATTCCTGTCGCATTAAGGTTCCTTGCAATTCATCCACACCCGTAGGCTCTGTAGGGGTGAGAAAGCGAATCACCCCTACATACCACCAAATTTGACTAAATTTGACTAAAACCGGAGATGACTTCCAGAATAGAACTGATTTCAACTATCCAAACAGATTTAGATGAATAAGAACATCGAAGTTTTAACCGATCAACTCGCACTGATCGAGCGATCGCTCAACTTGGTCGTGAGTAAAATCAACGGGGCGATTTCTGAAAGAGATCGTTGTACCATCGCCTTATCCGGTGGCAGCACTCCCAAAGCCTTATACCAAGCATTAGCCCAGGAAAATCTACCCTGGGAAAAAATTCATGTTTTTTGGGGGGATGAGCGTTATGTCAGTGCCGATCATCCAGACAGCAATCAACGCATGACCCGCGAAGCATGGCTCAATCAGGTGAATATTCCCCAAGAAAATATTCATCCGATGCCCACCAGTGCGGGAGATCCAGCGCTTGACGCCCAAAAGTACGATCGCGAACTGCAAGAGTTTTTTGGGGTCTCTGCCGGAGAAATCCCGGTTTTTGACATTATTTTGTTGGGAATGGGAGATGATGGCCATACAGCCTCTCTGTTTCCCCACACCGAAGCCCTAGAAGTGTGCGATCGCCTCGTCACCGTGGGCAACAAAGATGGTCAGCCCCGAATTACTTTCACCGTGCCGCTAATTAACCAAGCCATTGGTGTCATATTTATCGTGGCTGGTGCCAGCAAAAAAGATGCTTTAACTCAAGTCCTTGCCCCAAACCCTGACGGCAAAACTTATCCATCCGCGCTAATTCATCCGAAAAACGGTGAACTGTGGTGGTTGCTCGATCGGGCTTCTTTCCCCGCAACCTAAAATCTCGCTCGCCAAGTGTTAAGTCTTCAGTATCTTGATGGAAATAGCAAATGAGCTATTGATTATAGAACTGGTGAAGAAAGAGAATTTAGCTAGAATCTTTTAGATTTAAGGAAAACTATGATTGTCTGTCCAAATTGTAACCACCAAAACCCAGAGGGCGCTGCAGCCTGTGAAGCTTGCTACAGTCCCTTACCTGCCACCACCAGTTGTCCACAGTGCGGGGCAACGGTGCAAACTGATGCCACATTCTGTGGTCAATGTGGCTATAATCTTCAGCCCAGCACTGCCCAGTCAGAAAGCGAGGAACCAGCCGGCGCCTGCGAATCATTGTCAGGGGGAATTCCCGCCACCGCAGTCTCGGCGCCCGAAGGGAATTCTCCACTAGAGTCTGAAGGGGCAAAAAGTTCCTGGAATTCACCGGATCCTATCTCTGGCATGAGTAGCGGTTTAGAGTCACCAGCCAGCATTCCCAGTCCCGCCAAACCTGTAGCTGCACCCCCGCCGTCCCCCGCCCCCGCTCCGCCGACGCCTAGTTCAGCTACTCAACTGCAAGTGCAAACCGCTCGATTGGTTCATGTTCAAACCAATACCACCCTGGAGTTGCTCCAACATCTTGATGTGATTCATATCGGCAAACCCAATGATATGATACCGCCAGACATTGATGTGTCGGGTTTTGCCAATTCTGAGATTGTCTCGCGAATTCATGCGGATATTCGGGTGGAAGCCGATGCTTTTTATATCGAAGATGTGGGCAGTTCTAATGGCACTTACATCAATAATTTACCGTTGCCCAAAGGAAATCGTCATCGCCTCCGACCAGGCGATCGCATTGCCTTGGGGAAAGGAGATTTAATGACCTTTTTATTCCAGCTTTCCTAGGGTTAATCAAAAAAGGGGATCGGGATTTTTTGAGGCAACCGGACTTTTTTCGGCAAGTTCAGATGAGTTTCTCTCCTTCCCTAGTTTGTGAAATCATCGTTAAAGCTTCCATCGTTAAAGCTTCCTAGGTTGGGTTTCTTTCTCAACCCAACCTACATATCACCCTTGTTTCTTAGGTTGGGTTTTCTTCTCAACCCAACCTAAATATCACTGGCTAAATATCACTGGCTAAATATCACTGGCTAAATATCACTGGCTAAATATCACTGGCTAAATATCACTGGCTAAATATCACTGGCTAAATATCACTGGCTACATATCACTGGCTAAATATCACTGGCTACATATCACTAGGAATCAGTGCAGGCAACCAGTTCGGTTAACGCGGTCAAAACTATGCATAGCTATCGCCAGGGCGCGATCCTACCGTGATTACAATAACTTTACTTCATCCAACTCAATCGACCCCAATTCAGACTTGGAGATTTCCAACAGAATCTGTGATTAGAATTGGGAGATCCTCTACGAATCATGTTGTTCTATACAGTGCAGTGGTTTCTCGAAAACACATTGAGTTGCGAAAAATTGGTGAGCAATGGGAATTAATTAATTTAGGGAGTAATGGCACATACGTTGATGGCACAATGGTGACACAAATACAATTGTCAAATCAAGCAATGATTCGTTTAGCTGTTTCTGGGCCAACCCTGAAAATTTATCTGCATTCTACGGTGCTGCCAACCGAATCAAAATACCCAAATTTTGGGGCATCGGTGAACTGCGAAACTGCCGAGATTGAAACCACAGAAGAAGATATCACCGAATCGGTTTCCCGGCTTCCAGATTAAGCAGCATCATCAGTATATTTTTAGCTTTGAATCATGCTAATCCTGATTTATTTTATGTATAGTTTGTGTCTGGTTCGTAATCGGTTTGTGAACCGTTAAATGCCCCAAAATTTACCATATTGCAAACCATAAGGATGGTGATAGTTTTGGCAATATAATATTATTTAATTATTTTATATTAGCCTTGGTTTCTTATCTGGTGATTTTGTCTTTCAAAAAGGGCAGAATTCCTTACAGCGGTCTGAGGGACAGCGATATTGCTCCGCAACGCCCCAAGCGATCTCGCCTGCTTGAACGAATTGAGCGGCTTTTGCAAGAAATTTAAGCCCATCAGACCTCTGGACAATCTCCACTCAAAGAACCCGATAGATTAGCTCTGATTGAACAAAAACTGGATAGACTTTTACAAGAGTTTGACATTAAATATAGCAGCAAAGATAGCACCAGTGACTCTACCTATCCCATTCGTCTGCAAACTGAATTTGATGTGATGTTAAATACTGTTCCCGTAGCTAAAAAAATTGCCATTCTCAAAGAAGTGAGAATCCTCACAGGTTTGGGACTCCGAGAGGCTTGCATATTTAATTGAATCAAGACTTCCTGTGGTGGTGAAGGCCAAGCAAGCTATCCGCAGCCGAAGCAGAAAGAGCAAAAAGTTACAAGAAGCCGGGGCAGATGTTTTTTTAATATAATCTGTGAACTGTGAACTGTGAACTGTGAACTGTGAACTGTTAGCAGTTCACAGTTCACCGTTAAATCAAAATCTCCAATAACCAATAATTAGTTAGATTAGCTAGTTAGATTAGCCGAACGAAATGCTAATGGCTTCATCCGGGGTTTTATATCGCATTTAAAGCGCTGGTTTCCGTAGTACAGAAAAAAACTAATTCTTTTTGCCTTTAATACTCCATTGCAGCACAAAAACACCGAGAACGATGCCGATCAATACAACTAACCAAAAAGTTTCTATAGAATTACTCTCCAGACCACTGATAAGATTCATCCCAAACACTGAAGTAATTGCGGTCAAAGGAAAGAAAATCCCCGCTAAAATATTCAATCTTTCACCAGCTTTCACGGCTGCCAAACTTAATTTAGTTTGTTCTTCCGCTCGTTTAGCAATCCGAAAATCTAGAGCATTTTTGGTATTTTCATAAAGTAAATCTAAGCTGCGTTCAATTTCATAAGCATAATCGCGCAAATCAATTAGATCGCGATCGCCGGGGATGCCTTCTCTGGCTGCTTGCAAGGTGGCGTGCAGGTTTTTTGTAGCCAAACGCAAGGGAGACATAGCCTCAAGAATGCGAAAATAATCTTCCGCTTCTTGGGCTTGGTGATAATCTTCGATAAATTTTTCTGCCGCTGCATTATATTCTTTTAAATGCCTGATTAAAGGTTCAATGCCATTGCCGATCGCCGTCTGTTTCCAAGTTCCATCCGGTTGTCGCCAAAACAAGGCAACCTCACGTTTCCGTTCATTCGGTTCCGGGGGTTTATGTAATACCAGTAACAGATGATTGTGTGCAATCATCGCCCGTTGTTGACCCAGGCTTTTTTGGCCAAAGCGATTTTTAATGACCGGGGGCAGATCCCAAGAACTTGGTAGATTTATCATGAAAAATATCCCAATAAAATATCCCGATTTTTTTTTTGACAGGTGGGGATTGCCCACCCTACAAATGAAATTCAGATTAATTCTATATCACTCGATAGATAAAACTCAGGGTTGCCCAATGGTTGACATTTAATGCCCAAAACTCATCAGAAATTCCGGCCCAATTAGAAAAACCGATTGGAGGGTTGGAAGCGCTGGCATGATGTAAGTCTTCTAACACCGCTTGGGCGATTTTAAAAGGATTTTGCAGGGTGATTATTCCCTGACCATCGCCGCGAGAACCCATTACGGGTTTTAAGGCATTAAAGGTTTGCAAAAAAGGGCTACTGCTACAAATTAAATGAGTTTTTGCCAGTCCCACGGTGCCATTAATTGACCAAGCGGAACCGACGGCATCATCAGGGAGGGTGAGGGTGGTTCCGGGCTGAATCAGGTTTTGTTCAATTTCCGGCTGACTTTTGGCGGATTGATTTTGGGACGGAAAAGGATAGAAGGCGATCGCGCTACCACTGTTATGAATGCCAAACAAGAAAGAATAGATGGGGCGATCACTATAGTTAAAAATCCGATAGCGAATCCGACTGCCCACAGCCAAAGATAAAATACTACTATCTCCAGAAACCGCCGACCCCTCAGAAGGGGAAGGCCAAGGCGCCCGTCTGGTCGAGGCTTGCATCAGTAATTTTTCTTCTGGTGTCACTTTTTCCAAGGTGACACGGACGCCCAAACGGGACGATCCTTGATTCGCGCTTAAACCAATTAACTTCGCCGCCCGTAACATTTCTAAGTAGGGAGTTAATCGTTGTGCCGCCAATTTCACCGCTTCTCCTCCTGCCCCTACCGTATTCACCAGCAGAGTTTGACCCACAGAAAATAACCCATAACTCCCCTGGGGCAAAATCAGAGAAGCTGAACCGGGGGACAAAAGGGCTGACTGGGCTAATGCGTCTTGTCGGACGCGACCAAACAAGCAATCCGCCGGTTGTTCTCCTTTTAGCACCGTGGAAATATTGGGCATGGAGGCAAAAGCACTGGTAGCATCTACCCGTTCGATCCGCTGTAACTCCGTATCTAAAGCCACGGTCAAGTTGAGATGACGGGGCAAAACCCGCACCGCTTCTTGCAACAATTGCCCTGCCTCTAAAGCCGTTGTCGATTGGTCTAAAAGTTGGGCTTTAGCGGTTAAGCCATCTCGGACACGAATTTGTAATGTAGTAGGGCTTGACTCTGGAGAATTCGTCGGCGGCACCAAAGAAAAAATAGAATTGGCCGAGTAGGTTTCTAAAATATTTGCCGGTAATCCCCCCAGCCATAGGTGTGCCGTCTTGCTCCCTTCTTCCACAGACTTAATCACCCCATCTGCTGATGGCAAGACGGGAATCAGTCCATTATTCTCCCCAGGGGTAATCGGTAAGATGCGGGAATCGCTTTTGAGTAAAACGCCCGGTTTGACCATTTGCGGTTGCTGAAGAAATCCCCCTAACTCCTGGACGGTACAGGAGACTTTTTGTAAGCTGGATTGCAGACTGGTGGCGGGAGTGGCTAACCACAATTGCTGAGTTAAGGCTAATGTAAATAATCCAGCGCTAAATCCTTGCAATTTCGCTTCCGTGGCGACTTGGTTCGGACTGGTGGCACTGAGGATTAAAGCCGGGATATTTTGCGGATTACTGGTTGGAGAGGTTTGATTTTTCAGTTTTTCTTGAAAGGCTAGGGCTTCTGAGGTGAGTTGACTGGTGCGGGGGCTGGGGCGAGAACGAATCATCAGGTTGCCTTGGAAATTGCTGCCCGGATAGGTGTAGCTGGTATCCAGGACTGCGATCGCTCGCTTAGTTGGTAGCATAGCCAACAGTTGCCACAAGGTTTCTTCGAGTAAATCATTCACCCCTAATTTAGAAGCATTAGAAGCGTCGGACAATCCGCCATCCACCGGGACTAAACTATTTTTGGATAAGGGATTTTCCTCGGTACTTTCCCACTTCAAACAGCGACCATAACCACTAAAGTGAAATACTACTAAATCGGCGGCACTCGCTTGATTAATCAGATGTTCCATAAAGGCTGATTCAATATTTGCGCGAGTGGCTTGTTCGTTTTTCAGGGTAAGAATATCTGACGATTGAAAGCCAAAGCGATATTTAAGTAATTCTTCTTGTAAGGCAACATCAGTCACAGCGCCGGATAGGGAGATATCACCGGGATATTGATTAATCCCCACGAGTAATGCTAACTTCCTTGCGGTCGGTTGGGCTAAGGCTTGATAGTAGCGATCGCCTGCTTGCCAAAGTACCGTTTCACTCATCCCGAATGCGGCCAGCAAACCACTGATTTGTTGAATAAACTCTCGTCGATTTAGTCCCATTCCCTTTTCCTAGCCTCTAACCTCATATAGCTAGTCTAAATCATTAGGTGGTGCGTTGGTTGGGGTGTAGGGTGTAGGGCCGCCATCGGCCGCCATCGGCCGCCATCGGGAAGAGAGGGTGTAGGGTGTAGGGTGTGGGGGAAGAGAGGGTTTAGGGTGTAGGGAAGAGTGAAGAGTGAATAGTGAATAGTGAATAGTGAATAGTGAATAGTGAATAGTGAATAGTGAATAGTGAATAGTGAATAGTGATATTTTTTTTGTAGGGGCGAATGGCCATTCGCCCCTACGACTTTTCACTTTTCAATGCATCACTTTTCACTTTCCCCCCACACCGATGGCGGCCGATGGCGGCCCTACACCCTACACCCCAACCAACCAACAACCAACAACCATCAACTATCAACCATCAACTATCAACCAAAAATTGATCTACTTGTGCATAGAACGGGCTAATTCTGCCGCCACTTCTGGACGAGAAAATTCTGGCGGGGGTAACTTACCATCGCGCAACATTTCCCGCACCTTTGTTCCTGACAAGTGAATCCGTTGCTCTGGAGTGCTCGGACTGGTTTTAGTCGTCGCCATGCCCTGAGTCACGGTGCAGTAGAAAGCGTGCTCAAACTTCATCGGTAAAATGCCTAATTCACCGGGTTCAAACTCATCAAAAATATATTGAGCATCATAGGTGCCATAGTAATCACCCACACCCGCATGATCGCGACCCACAATAAAGTGAGTGCAACCATAGTTTTTCCGCAGCAAGGCATGGAAAATCGCCTCTCTCGGTCCCGCATAACGCATGGCTGCCGGATTAATTGCCAGCATTACCTTATCTTTGGGATAATATTTCTCTAGCAAAATTTCATAACAGCGCATCCGCACATCTGCGGGAATATCATCTTCTTTAGTAGCGCCGACCAGGGGATGCAAAAATAACGCATCCACACTTTCCAAGGCACATTTAGTAATGTATTCATGGGCCCGGTGGATGGGGTTACGGGTTTGGAAAGCCACAATGCTTTTCCAGCCGTTTTCCCGGAAGATTTTCCGAGACTCAGCGGGATCGACTTGATAGTTGGGAAACAAGGGATGGGGATCTCGTTGCAGTAACCAGACGGGACCAGCGAGGTTAATTGGCCCTTGTTCATAAACCACCTTGACCCCAGGATGGTTAATATCTTCTGTGCGATAGACGTTACTCGCTTCCAGGGCTTTGTTGTAACGATATTTTTGGGTCAGTTCCAGCACCCCGACAAATCGACCGTTGGGATCGTCTAAGCGTACCCAAGACCCTTCTTTAACCCGGTCTGCCTCTTCTTCGGTGACAGGTAAAGTGATGGGAATTGCCCAGGGTAATTCATTGGCCATCCGCATATCGGTGACTACTGGTTCATAGTCTTTCTGTTCCATAAAGCCATTTAGAGGGCTAAAGCCACCAATGGCAATCAGAATCAAGTCCGATAAGGATCTTTCTGTGAGTTGAATGCGGGGCAAAGAATCAGCTTGGTCAAGAAATTCCTGCTTTTGACCAGGGCTGGCAATGCGATTAATTAGGTGTCCGCCGTGGGGGGCAATGGCGTCTTGTGGATGATGACTCAAGGGTTATCCTCTGAATTATGTGAACAGTAACGATTAATTTTGCTGACTTTTCTATCCTACTTTGCCAACGTATCTCCAGACAAAAAATCTTTGCCCGCGTTCGCCTTTGCCGGTTCAATAATGCCGCCACCGAGTAAAATTTCGCCATTGTACCAGACTGCGGCTTGTCCGGGTGTCACCCCAAACTGTCGTTCATCAAATACTAATTTGACGCGATCGCCTCCTTCTAAAGGAATCACTGTCACCGGCACTGGTGGCGTCCGATAGCGAATTTGTACCTCAGCGCGGATCGGGCTGCTGGGTGGTTCCATAGAAACCCAATTGATTTGTTTAACGGTGCATTCTTCTTGAGTTGCCACGGTGCGATCGCCCACAATCACTTGATTTTTTATCGGATCTAAGGCCACCACATAAAGCGGTTCTGGCGCTGCCAACCCAATTCCCCGTCTTTGTCCAATGGTGTATCGATGAATCCCCTCGTGTTCGCCCAAAACATTACCTTGGGTATCCACAATCTGTCCTTTTTGGCGCTCAATATATTGTTCCAAAAAGTTCTGCATCGAACCATGAGCTTCAATCAAACAAAGGTCTTGACTTTCTGGTTTGTCCGCCGTACTCAACCCAAATTCAGCGGCAATTTTGCGCGTTTCTGTCTTGGGAATATTTCCTAGGGGAAATAAACAATGAGCTAACAAATCTTGGGTCAGATCGTATAAGAAATAGGATTGATCTTTATTGTGATCGACTGCCCGCAACAACTGATAACGGCCAGTTTCCCCGTTATATTCGATCCGCGCATAATGACCTGTGGCAATGCGATCGATGCCCAATTCTTCCTGGGCATATTTCAACATTGGGCCAAATTTCACCGCTTTATTACATTGAGAACAAGGCAATGGTGTCACACCACTACTGTAGCCGGACACCAAATAATTGATAATATTCTTCTCAAACAGTTCGCGGCTATCCACAACATGATATGGGATGCCTAATTGTTCGCAAAGTGCAGCGGCATCAACCATTCCCTCAGAGCAGCATTGACCTTTGCCCTTCATCAGCCAAAGGGTCAGACCGACAACTTCATATCCTTGATGATGGAGGGTGGCCGCCGCAGTTGAACTGTCAACGCCACCGGATAAGCCAACGACAATCCTTGTCATATCATAAAAAAAAATCCTCTCAATTACTTTAACAAATCGTGACGGTTGTTGGTTGGTGGTTGTTTGTTGTTTGTTGGTTGTTGGGTAGGGATTCTTTGGGTAGGGATTCTTTGGGTAGGGATTCTTTGGGTAGGGATTCTTTGGTTGTTTGCCGAATAGAGATACTATCACCCCGGCCAAAGCCCCAAAAAAACCACGGAAAATCAACGGTTTTAGCCTTGTAACTCATCGGTTACAAGGCTTTTAATTTTATTAGGTGGCGGGATAGGTGGCGGGATAGGTGGCGGTGATTATGCCCGCGCAAAATCCCCGGCAAAGTGACCGGCAGCCCCGGCCTCGGTGCCGGAAAAATCTCCAGCAAAATCCCCGGCCTCGGTGCCGGAAAATTCCTGAGACTTCATATCCCGGTCAAACCAGAAATCAAAAATCTGATCCACGTCTATGCCGTCAAACTTGGGCACGGCACAATAGTGGCGGATAGCATCGGCCCCCGTTCCCACCCGGCACGCATATTTTTTCTGGTAGCCAATGAGATCCAAAATGACATTGATGCGATCGCCCGTCTTAACCGGGAGCCCCCAGCCAAATGTCTCTACAAACTCATCTGGGTTTAACCTGGCAACGGTATCGGTGAGGAACGGATCGTTATAGGCGAAATTTTCACCCGTCAAAAACCGGGATAAGCCCTTGTCAAAAAGCACCGATAAGTATGCTTGTCTGAGACTGACTGCATACTTGCTGATTTCATGGTCAAGGCACTGAGTTTTAGAGGTAAAAGTCTGGACTTGTTTAGCATCGTGAGACACGGCAAAAGCTTTACCAATGGTCAGGTAATACAGCAGTTGTAACGGTCGGAAACAACCGTGATCATCAGCCATGATTAAAGCCTTAGAACAATAGCCATAAGTTCTAACTAAATTCCCCGTTGTTTATACCGTTGATGCTTAGTTTTTGCCACGGCATTATTAAGGGTTTTTAATTCATCATCAGAGGGATTCTCAGTGGTATCAATCTCGCTGACTTCAGTATCATAAGCCGCATTTCTAATCTCTCTGATTTCAGTATCATGCACCTTTACAGGGTCAACATAGTGGCACCGATGACCGTCGGAAGTCAGCAACCATTCTAAATTTTCCCGGTAAGCACTTAACCCTAAATTGCTAAGGGCTACAGACTCACAGTAAGCATAAAATAACCCATTATCTAAAGCGGTAAAATCTTTGAGAAAAGATTGCATTCTCTTTTTGTTGGTTTGTAAGCAATGCTTAACCTGATCCGATGATAACGCACCACCAAATTTCATATATGTAGCGTTACCTGATTTTGGGAGCCAGATATGCCGGTCAACGGGCCAGCGATACCGTGCCACAAATTGAGCGACTGACTGAACATATTCAACGCTATAAACCACATAAAAACCGTGATAGACAAGTCATTATTAATACTAAACACTCTGTATAAAATACTGAAATAAATGACTAATTTTTATTCGCTTAAATGGCCTAGTTTACTTAATATACAATAAGCTTTATACTCACGTTAATTAATTAACATTATTACAGTCAATTAATCAAACTTAAATTTGACAATAAAGTGATAATATAGTGGCATTTTTTTGGCCATAATACAAGGACTTAATCTTCTGTATAACGCAGAATAAAAATACGCAATTACCTTTTGACAAGCGAGGTTTACACTCTGCTAACAGTCTGTATGGGTTGTTTTATTGGTAAATAAAAAAATCCATAATTCAGCCTTATCAAACTTCTAATTATTTTGGATTGATTAACGCTACATCTGACTTGCCTAATTCAGCCATTTTTCTAAAAAACTAAATGGAAAAATCAGATAAGTCAGCGTCAGCCAAATAAATTTTTGAAGCGTTTTGACTATCTTAAGCAGAGTCATAATTTCAGCCCGTTTTTTTCTAAGATACTTAGTATCAGCGTGTAATAAGTGATTTAAAACTTGTTCAGACTCATCAACAACCAAAAGACAACCGTCAAGGTAATTATCAACCGTCAGGTCAATTTTAGCTTTAGAATTAATTAGGATGTAAAGAATCAATACACAGTCCTAAGCCAAAATATAAAGCCTCTAACCAATCTTTTTTAGAGGTCATCTCATTGAGAAATTGAATCCCGAAACGGTCACATAAGTGGGACATTAATTGCACTCTGTGTCCTAGCACAATCACTTTATGACCTGCTTTTATGGCGTCACTGACCATCTGGGAAAGTGTCCAAGTTTTACCCGTGTTTTTAGGGAATTTAATTGCTACAATTTTTGCATAAAGTTTAGGAAGTTTATCTAAATGTCTCCGATTAAAGTCTAAGACGGGATAGCTTAAGTTTATATACTTTCTGAACTTAGACACTTGCAATGGTAAGGCAGAATTTAAAACCGTCTCAAGTGTTTCAATGCCATTCTGGACAAAGATATCATCAACACCTTTACCTAACTCAGGATGCCACTGAGCAATTTTAACAACTGCTTTTCTGTTAACCAGCCAAGTGATTTTATTGGCTAGTCTGGACGCGGCATTGTCAACATCTAAGGCAGTTGAGACTCTGCTATCAGCGTCAAAAGCGATCGTGATTTCGAGTTGTTGAAACCGGCTAAAGAATGATTGCAGCCACGGGTTTAAAGGTGCTTTAAATGCCGCGATACTTCTATCACTGGTATCAGAAAAGTTCCATATCCCTGGTAGCCCAATAGCAACGTAACCAGCACAAAGCAGACACGCGGTTTTCTTTGCCCCTTCAGTGATGACGACGGGCAAGTTATTGGCGATCGCCCATTCCCAAAATTGCTTACCATAACAGGTTTCATGCAAAAAAGGATGTTTGGGTTGATCAAGGTCTACTCGGTGCTCTAACACCGGGTTTTTTTGTCTCTAAACTTGGTGTGTGAAGTCCAGAGACGAAATAAAATCACACCCTTTTAAATATTTATCCTTCATAGAATAGCATGAAAATCTTATAGTAAGTAAGTCATTTTTGATGAGTCAAAATGACTCATTTGGATTAGTTAGATACCCAATGTAACCGATGGTCGCAGTGTAAGGTATGCCTTACAAAATGTATCTAACGGTGACATTTTAGCCACGGCTTTACATGGTTCAAAATGACTCAAAAGCTTGCCGTGACCGATGGTCACAGTGTAAGGTATGCCTTACAAAATGTATCTAACGGTGACATTGTTCATTTCTGAATAAAATGTGCAAAGTTGCACATAGCTACAATGTACGGTTAGCGTACACATCCGCAAAATTTGCGGACTGACTAACACTTCCGATAATCATAAATAGCTATTTATTTCTGAATAAAATGTGCAAAGTTGCACATAGCTACAATGTACGGTTAGCGTACACATCCGCAAAATTTGCGGGTTGACTGACACTTCCGACTGTCGGTTGTGAAAGTGCTATGTAACCAATGGCTAATTGCTGAATATTATAGCGATAGTCAGCAATTGACAATAACAGATATAGAGTTAACGAACAAATATCTGTTATCTGTGATTAACTTGCCTTTCTGTTTAGACCGTTGGCACTGGGATAACTAGCAAAGTTATTCCAGTTAACCAGTGAATCACTAACAGTTTGACTCAGCTTTTCTAGGGATTCTGTCTGGGTAGTTGACTGACTGAATTGCTGGTCTAACTGTAAGAAAACGTCAGGGATATATACTGCTTTTTCCCCTATATCGTTACTGATATTCATCAAGTCGTTAATCATGGTTTATAGGATTTTGGCTGACTCGCTTGATAGGCTTGAGTGACCGGCATTAATGTCAGATACAGCATTATCAATGTCTAGAGTTGCACTTGCCAGAATAGAGCGGGCTAAGGTCAACTTAGCTATAATCTAAACCCATTGATTATTAGACAGTTTAATAACCTTTAAACTTGCTATGAAAATGTTTGGACTAACACAAAACTGGACTGCACTCGGTTCAAGATTCTGCACTCGGTGCGATCGCGTCGCGGGTGGGTGAACTTTTGGGAAAATGGGTGAACCCTAGTCAGATCAAGGGTGAACCTAGGTGATCGTTGGGTGACTTTTTGGGTTCACATTCACCCCTGAGTCACCCCTGAGTCACCCTCGGTTCACCGCGAAAGTCACCCCTAACTGAACGGAAACGGGATGACATTTCAAACATTAACTCTGCATACTTTTGCTTGATTTGTTCCAAAAACTCAGCCACGTCAAAACGACGCTGAGAGACATAGATATAGAGTTCTTTGCCTATCCCAGCAACTACCAGAAAACACTCTGGGTTATCCCAGATGTCCATTTGGTAACGGGGTGGGTAAACTTTCCGAAAATGAACGTAATACAAGGGAATCACAGAGTCACTCAACTCATCTATCTTTTTGGCCGATTCTATTAATCGCCATTGCTGACCTGACTCACTGCGTAATTTAGGCAACACACTGAGAAAATTGTCTTGACTTGTTACCTGAAAACGGTAATCACTTAGGTTTTTGCTAAGTCAGGCACTAAAGAACCATAGTAATAATCTAAAACTCGGATGATTTCAGCCTTAGTCAACCGTGACCAGTCCCGCTTGACGATACCTAGTCTGGACTGGAAAAAGTTGCGAGTGACTTTGAAGGCAGTCCGACTGAGACGGGACACCTTAGCCTTTAACTGACGGATCGTGAGGGTCACATACAGTCTTTTCATACCGCGTGCCCCCCGTGGTTTTGTGCTATTCTCATAAAAGAACCCTTGTTTTAAGGTGTTTGAATAACCCGTGTCAGCGTGTTCCGCCAAGAACTTAACGTTGACGCGGGTTTTAACGTTTTTAGGGTCAAAACTAAAATAACCCTATTAATAGAGTAGTCGAAATGGCGACATAAGTCAATACAAATATTAAAAAAAATCCTTAAAACTGCTACAGTGTATAGATAATGAATTTAAATGCTACACTGAATATGTCAAGAACCTTGCTTAATATGCCGATGAAATGGCGACTAGCGGTTGTCATGGCTGAAAAAGACATGGGGGTTAACGATTTGGCTGCAATAACTGGGTTGCACCGTGCTACCATCAGCAACTTAAAAAACAACCTGCCTAGTCATATCAGAATGAAAACCTTGCAAAAAATATGTACGGCCCTCGAATGTCAACCCGGTGAGTTACTTCAGTGGACCCCAGACAATGACGTGGTATAACCGCAACGCTCGATCGCTGACCAATTACCTACCCCTAACCGGGTAGGTTTTTTGTTGGGAACCGAGGCCGCTGGCAGCCCGTGTAGCGGGGCCGCGTTACCTCGTGTGATGTGGGAAAAATGTCATTATGCCCATCTCTAGTGTTTTAACTAATCCTTCTGCCCATCCCTAGTGTGTTTGTAACTTTGCTGTGACCCCGTGTGTCATGCTGGGAGCCAAAAACCTTATCTGGCAAGCATCACAAGCTTTTTAACAATATTTTCAATAAGCTTAAAACTTAGACGCTGCACTGGT
The DNA here is from genome assembly GCF_040564635.1 of Planktothricoides raciborskii GIHE-MW2. Taxonomy (NCBI): domain Bacteria; kingdom Bacillati; phylum Cyanobacteriota; class Cyanophyceae; order Oscillatoriales; family Oscillatoriaceae; genus Planktothricoides; species Planktothricoides raciborskii. The sequence continues at coordinate 5,141,441 of NZ_CP159837.1, read as the reverse complement.
TTCAAGCTTTGTATAGCCACGGGGTGATGTAAGGCTTGTCACCCCGTGTGGCGGTGGCGGTGTGACTGGTTACGGTAACCGGAATAACCCGGAATGAATCCGCATAGTGCATTGATGATAAAAATTTCTCTGAACATGGCTTGACATGGCACTTAGTGGCACTAAGTGGCACTAAGTAGCCACGTTAAGCCACAAATAGCCCAAAATAGCCCTAGTCAACCCTAAAAAACGGGTTTTTTCCTCAAAATCGTGACCCAAAATAACCCAAAATAACCCAAAATGGCACTAAGTAGCCACGTCAAGTCCACTTAGTGCCATTACAACTTTTCTCACTAAAAAACTCTGGTATGGCCGGTCAACCTACTACCAGAGTTTTTTTGAGAGTTAAACTAAAAGCTAAAAGAAAATGAATACAATGTTTTCCGCACATACAGCATAGCACATATCTAGCCACCTAGTGCCATTACAACTCTGTAATTTTGCCCGCAAATTGCGTGTATCTCTGGCAGGGGATTAATCCCCTGCTCAACCTCGCTAGACTTAACTCACCGCAAAAACTTAATCCCCTAATTCTGGCAAGGTGATATTTTGGGCTAAATTTTCGTAATCAAGACGGTCATCTCGGTAATGCTTGCGGATCCTTGTCGGTGATGTATCGAGTAACGCGGCGATCGCTTCTTCCGACATCCCAGACTCTAGCCAACGATTCTGGGTAGTGTGACGGGAATGGTATGTCGGAAGGTATTCGCTGACTTCTCCCAGTTTTACCAGTGACTCAACGACCGGCTTAAATATCCGATTAGTAAAGTGGTCAATGGCAATATACCAACGACGGGGTGACGGAAAAACCAGATCGGGGCAATGAGGGCGATCGATAGTCTTTAAATGACGGGAAATTCTTGGTTCACGGTGAATCGTCTCTTTTTTGGGAATTGCCATGATTAAATCTGCGAGTTCAGAGTTAACCGGAAAAACCCGTGGGGTGTTTTTGCCATTGCGATCGCCCTTACTCGGTTTAAGAATCCCAGATGTGTAGGCACGGTCAAAGTAAATCTTGATAGGCCGGTCCCGTTCCCACACAATTTGTTCCCACTCCAGAGCGATCGCTAATTGCGGTCGGACCCCGGTCAGAAACATGAATTGTAAAAACTGAGCATAGTAAGAATGTTTGGTCCAGGCACGGGGTGGGGTCAATCGGTCAGTGGCGATCGCGTTGAGAATTACAGTAGCTTCAGAGTCAGAATAAGCCTTACCAGATTTATCAGGATTTTCACACTGACTCTTTAAAATGGCTAAATCACGGCTATAAGGATTTTTTTCCCAGATGTCTTGTTTTAAGGCCCAATTAGCGCAAGCAGATATCTTTGTGTAGTAAGAAACCAAGGTGCTTGGTTTGTAACGTTTGGTTAAAAAACTCAAAAGTTGTTTATAGTTACTAGGCTTAAGTAACTCTGGGTCAACTTTTGTAAGGATTTTTGTGACAAGGGGATAAGCTTTTGTCAATGTTGTTTCTTCGACTTTCCCTTGCTGAGTTTTGAAATCAACAAACTTAATCCAAACATCTAGCAATGATGGGATTTTTGGCGCCACCGCAATTTTTAATCCAGGGCGATACTTTTGCAGTGTTGGGTCAAATGCCGGTGGTTGTAATCCTACAAAATCATGTTTGATATCTTGTTTAATGATATCTGCAATTTTTTCAGCCTTACGGCGGTCCCGTCAATCATCCCATTTAAGTGGCAAAGTCATTTCATAATTTTTCTGCTTACCGTTTTGAGTCAGTCTAAATCGGATAAATATTGACCCAGATTTTTTGGGCTTAGGGGTGATTTTGGGAATCATATATATTTATTAGAGAACAGTGGATCTGACTCTGATAATACTCCAGGTGGCTATGAAGGTGGCGTTAAAGGGGCTAAAAACAGCCTATAACCTATATATATTAAGACTTGCAAAAAACTCTAATAGATATCCTACCTAATAAGGAATAACAAATAACAAACAACCAACAACAAATAACCACTAAGAACTAAAAATAGAGAAATACTGGATATGAACATGAAAAAAATTTATCTGCTAATTGGGGCGATCGCCCTTCAACTCTCAACCGCAGGGGGAAAAATTGCTCAAGGGGAACCTTTACCCCCGTTGCCTTTTGGCAATCAAGGAATGCCTCCCGATCCTTATGCTTTGCCATCGGTGGTTTTGCCACAAGACCGGAGTTTTCAAGTTAATCCGAATTTTACTAACCCAGATTTTCGGGATAATTCGCGGAATTTGGACAGTAAACGCTATTTGGTCTATATTCCCGGACAAAATCCCCGGACCCTTGCCCAAGTCCGGTTATATGAACCAGAGGCATTTTTGAGTCAGTACAAAGGACGAACGGTGATTCAGATCGGGGTTTTTGCTAATCGCAATAATGCTCAACGATTGGCCAGAGAATTAGAATTAGGCGGCATTCGAGCCGCGATCGCCTCCATTGAGCAACCGCAACCGGCAACCAATGTCACCCCAGCTTGGAGTAACCCTCCCCTAGCTTCTGGCTATAATCTTCCTCCGGTGAATAATTCTCAGGCTATGCCCCCGATTGGGACTTCACTCTCCATCCTTCCGGCACCCCCTCCCGGTGGGGGCAGCCAACTAGCCAGAGCGTACTTTCTGATCGTTCCGGGCAACCGCCAAGATTTACCCAGGATGATCCAAACCGCCGTGGATGCGGGAATTTCTGGTGCAGAAATTTTCACCAGAGAAGAACCGTTTGGCCCTCATATTGCGATCGGGCCTTTTCGCGATCGCACCACCGCCGAACAAGAAAGTGGTTATTTACAAAAGTTTGGCCTTGATGCCCGAATTCATTTTCAAAATTAACTTGTTATTGGTGGTTTGTTGTTGGTTGTTGGTTGTTTGTTGTTTGTTCATCAACCATCAACCATCAACCAACAACTAACAACCAATAACTAACAACCATCAACCATCAACCATCAACCATCAGCAAAAAATTATGAATCGACCAGAAATTGAACAATTTATCGTCACTGCCGAACAGATGCGGGCGATTGAAAACCGGGTATTTGATGCGGGAATGCCCGTGGCCGCATTAATGGAAAAAGTGGCAACCTTAGTCGCTCGTCGGATTCAAGCCCTTTACCCCCTGCCTAAGTCCGCCAACACTTTATCCGTTGGGGTATTAGTCGGGCCGGGACATAATGGCGGAGATGCCCTGGTGGTGGCACGGGAGTTACATTTTCGGGGCTATGAAGTCATCATTTATTGCCCGTTTACCAAGCTGAAGGAGTTAACCCAGCATCATGCAAATTATGCGGCGAGTTTGGGCATACCTATTTATCAAGAAATTGACTTTCTCCAAAATTGTGCTTTATTTGTGGATGGCTTGTTTGGGTTTGGTTTGGAACGGGCAATTAAAGACCCCGTAGCCACAGCGATCGCCCTTGTGAATACCTGGGGCAAACCGATTCTCAGTATTGATATTCCCTCCGGGTTACATACGGATACTGGGGCAGTGTTAGGCACCGCCATTTCTGCTACCCACACTTTTTGCCTAGGTTTATGGAAACTCGCTTTTCTCCAAGACCAAGCCTTAGAGTATCTCGGTCAGGTGGAGTTAGTTGATTTTGATTTGCCTTTGGCTGATATTGAAGCGGTGTTGGGCAATTTCTCAAAAGTCCACCGGATCGTCACCGAGCAAGCAAAATCCGGTTTACCCCTACCCCGTCCGCCAGCAGTTCATAAGTATAAGCTGGGTCATTTGTTGTTAATTTGTGGTTCGCGGCAGTACACGGGGGCAGCGATTTTGGCCGGTCTGGGGGCTCGCGGTAGTGGGGTGGGGATGCTTTCGATGGTGGTGCCCCAATCCCTCAAGCTGCTGTTAAATCGTCATCTGCCAGAAGCGTTGGTGATTGATTGTCCCGAAACCGAGAGTGGCGCGATCGCCCATTTGCCCCCAGAGATAGACTTCAGTGCTTATCAGGCGATCGCCTGTGGGCCGGGATTAACCATGCAGCCCATGCTATTGGTCAAACAGATATTAGACAGCGATCGGCCTTTGCTGCTCGATGCGGATGCGTTAAATATTCTTGCCCAGATCGATCCTCGGCAAATCTTACCCCAACGATCGGCGCCGACAATTTTGACCCCTCATCCTGGCGAGTTCCTGCGTCTATTTCCTGATTTAATCATGGATTTATCCAATCGAATTGCCGCCGGCCAAAGCGCCGCCCAACAGAGTGGCGCGATCGTGGTGTTGAAAGGCGCTAGAGTGGCGATCGCGGAACCGGATGGCAACATCTACATCAACCCCGACAGTACCCCAGCCCTTGCCAGAGGAGGCAGTGGTGATGTCCTCACCGGATTAATGGGCGGACTGATCGCTCAAGTCAACCCGGAAAATCTAATCGCTCAAGTTCAAACTGCTGTCTGGTGGCACGCACAAGCGGGAATTTTAGCGGCTAAAGAAAGAACTGAACTCGGTGTTGATGCGTTTACCTTGACTCAGTACCTAATCCCAGCCTTGCAAGCCTAAATTATCCCATGCCAACCGTAAAAGTTAAGAGCGCGGGTTAGGTGTTAAAAAACTGGCCGGCGCTTTCATTATTTGTGCTTTATTTGTGCTTTATTTGTGCTTTATTTGTGCTTTAAGGATTTGCGCGTTACAGCGCTTTTCTGTGGAGTAAACCACAAATTGTTGTAGGGGCAAAGAATTCCGGCAGCAGGGGCGACGAGCGCATTCGCCCCTACAATATTGCACAGGCCTGCTCGCGGTTTAGTAATCTGAAAACCGCTGTAATTATTTGTGGTGTTTAATTTTTGCTCACAAAACAAGAGCACCCAGGCCATAACAACTGAGTGACTTCCTGTAATTGCTATAATTTATTCGCAGATTTTCAATCAAGAAACTTGAATGAATTTGCTGCCGATTAATCACTTTAGGAAGTATCAGCCCTCGGTCAGGGTGCTATTGTTGTTAAACGAGACAGATGTTTGATTAAACAGAATGAACCTCTTTTTTTAGTAAGTGAACGTAACTGTTTGATCTGCCAGGGAAGCTTTCTTGCTTCTGTTATTAATCTATCACAACTTTTTCTTAATGCAAGTAAATGATACAAAACTTTATATTTTACTTGTTTGCTTGATTCTCTTGAAGATTTTCTTTAAAAAAACCTGAAAATAACCCTAAAAGACAATAGCACCCAGGCCATAAAAACTGAGTGACTTCCTGTAATTGCTATAATTTATTCGCAGATTTTCAATCAAGGATCTTGAATGAATTTGCTGCCGATTAATCACTTTAGGAAGTATCAGCCCTCGGTCAGGGTGCTATTGTTGTTAAACGAGACAGATGTTTGATTAAACAGAATGAACCTCTTTTTTTAGTAAGTGAACGTAACTGTTTGATCTGCCAGGGAAGCTTTCTTGCTTCTGTTATCAATCTATCACAACTTTTTCTCAGTGCAAGTAAATGATACAAATGTTTACAATTTATCCGATGAACGCTAAAAAATTGACTAAAAAATCAACTAAAATTGCTGCTAGATGCTGCTTTCAAATCCTTGCGGTTTCACGGTTACAGCGGCTTCTCTATCCTGGAGGGGATCGCCGGTTATAGAGGAAAACAAGAGAGCGATCGCACTCTCTTCGCACTCCCTGGGGAGTATTTTGAAATCAATCTGGGCGAAAATCTGGGCGAATTTTTCCGGGATTTCATAAGTATTTTTACCAGAAATTCCCCCCAGGTGATTTCACAAAACTTTACACAAGGGTGAAAAAATCAAAAAAGTGATCGCCCCCGGTTAAAACCCGTGGGCATTTAACAACCACCTGTTTTTTGTCTCCTTTGTGTTCTTTGTGTCTTTGTGGTGTATTGATTGATGATTGATTTAAATTAAAACTCATCCAAGCACAAAGGACACGGGCAAAAGTCAACAGGTATGGGAAATAAATTACTACCAGAGTTACTCCCAAAGCGATCGCCCCATCAGGGGTTTAAGCTATTCTTGGCGATCGTCTTAATCCTAGGGATATTTTTTCGCTTTGTGAATCTAGATCGCAAAGTCTATTGGCAAGATGAAGCCGCCACCTCATTGAGAATTTCTGGCTATTCTAAAATAGAATTTGTCCAAGAAGTTTACAATAGTCACCCCATCACTGTTGGTCAGTTAAGAGAACGTTATCAGTCACCCAACCAGAGCAAAACGTTAGGGGATACCCTACAAGTTTTAATGGATAAAGCGGAACATCCACCACTCTATTATCTGATGGCCAGATTTTGGGCGCAAATGTTTGGCGGTTCCGTAACATCTATGCGGAGTTTGCCTGCATTCATCAGTTTATTGGGATTTCCAGCAATGTATTGGCTATGTCAAGAATTATTTGCAGCACCGTTAGTTTCTTGGGGGGCGATTCCCTCACCGGGAGGCTTCGCCATCGCACTCATTGCCGTATCCCCAATTCACGTGCTTTATGCTCAAGAAGCAAGGCAATATAGTCTCTGGATTGTGATAATTTTACTCTCTAGTGCTGCTTTATTGCGGGCAATGCGCCAAAAAAGTATTGGCAGTTGGACAATTTATGGAATAACCCTAGTTTTGGGCTGTTATACTCATTTATTTTTTGCCTTAATTGCCCTGGGGCATGGGATTTATCTCCTAGGGATCGAAGGGATAAAACTAAATAAAATAGTCCGAGATTATTTGGTAGCTTCTGCGGCGGCACTTTTGGTTGTTGCCCCTTGGATTTGGGTATTTATCCAATATAAAAATAACTCCCACTATTTCGACAGTATTACCACAGCATTAGGCCGTGAAATCCCCGTTGAAGAGTTAATGGGCAAGTGGTTTCGCAGCGTAAATCGGTTTTTTCACGATGCGGACTTGGGAACAACTAATATTATCTTAGTCTTATTAGGGGCTTATTCTTTCTATTTTATTTATCGCCAGACAACCAAACGAGTTTGGTGGTTTGTTTTTACCTTATTTGGCATCACCGCGTTAACTTTGGGACTGCCAGATTTAATCACCGGAGGACAGCGATCGGTCAGAACTCGCTATTTAATTCCGTGTGCTTTAGCCCTGGAATTATCAATGGCTTATCTGTTTGCGGTTAAACTGACTCAATTTACCAAAGTTTGGCAGCAAAGAGTCTGGCAGTTTGTAGCAGTTTTACTGATTTCCGCTGGAGTTATTTCTAATAGTGTGAGTTCTCAGGCTGAGTCTTGGTGGAATAAAAATCTGGCAGAAACTAAATATTATCCAAGAATAGCTGAGGTGATTAATCAAGGGAGTCATCCCCTGGTGATTAGCGATACTTCGGAAACGAATATTCTTTCGTTGAGTTATCTGTTGAATCCAGAGGTAACACTGCAATTAGTATCCGAGGGAGATTGGTCAAATTTAGCGGTGCAGTCCCTGAAGCAGACCGTATTTGTGTTTGCGGCTTCTGATGCTTTAATAAATCACTTGCAAAGCGAAAAAAATGTAACTCTCAATCGGGTATTTGAGCAAAAACGAGCGCAATTATGGCAAATTAATTAGTAGATAGTCAAATATAAAAACCGGGCTAGAAACCGGGTTTCTTTAAGAAACCCGGTTTCTAGGTTGGGTGACAGAGATTTAGGCAATAAATCCGGTTTCTGGGTAGAAGCGATCATCCTAGGTACTGTCTCAATACAGGTGACATCCGATAAAGATGATCGGTTTTTTCCACCCAAGAACGACGGCAAAGAGATTGTAGGATATCCAGTAAATCGGAAGATGGCATCGGGGCAATTTCTAATAGTTTGACCAGGGTGATCGCCTCATCTTTTTTAGCTAATAGGGATAAAAGTTGCTTTTCTGGTTCCGATAGGTAAGCCAACGGTTGCTGTAAAATATCTTTCAAATCTTGGGGAAATAATAAAGGCTGATTTTGTAACACCTCAGTCACAGTTAAGCCTAATTCAACCATAAAATTCGCCACAGTTTTTAACCATAACGGGTTGCCTTGATAATAGTCAATGAATCGGGAGCCGTTTGCTTCGGGTTCTAATCCTTGTTCGGCGATAATTTGGTGAGCGGATGCAGTGTCTAACCCTGCAAGATTAAGCCTGCCCCCGTGAAGACGGGGGTTAGGGGTATTTGGGTGTTTAATTTGAGCAATTTCTCGCGGGTATTCCCAACCAATTAGCAGAAAACAACTTTGATGCGATCGCTCTTTAATTTGTTTAAAGAAACTGCGATAATCCTCATAGTTTGGTTGATACTGACCGGCCAATTCTCCCCGCATAAACAGGTAATGGATATCATCTAAAATAATTAAACAGCGATGATTTTGTAAATATTTCATCAGGTTCATCAGGGGTAGCGGTGAAGTTTGATTATCCCCCTCGGTAAAAATTTCGGTTAAATTATTTGGCAATTGGGCAAGGGTCGGGCAACTTTCCAGGCTACGCCAAATCACATATTCAAATTGATGTTTAATTTCTTCTACAAGTTTTATCCCCAGGGCGGTTTTGCCCATCCCTATCATGCCAGTAATGGTTAAAAGTTGTGCTTTTTCTGTGAGGATTTCCTTTTTGAGTAGTTCCAGTTCAGCAGTACGATTGTAGAAGTTGCCTAACTTGGGCATTTCACTTAAATCGTGATGGAAACTTGGGCTTTGTTGGGGGTTAGATGTTGCTTGATTTTGTGGGTTTTGGTTGGGTGTATCTGGTGGTTGTCTGGCTTCTCCGCAGGTGTTAAAACTACTAATTGCTACAACGTCCTGTGCAAAATTTGTAACATGAGAAATTTGCCACCTCTGTATGGTCGATCGGACATTTGATTTATTAATATCTTCGTCTAACTCCTCTGAAAGTATCTGCCATAGCTCTGAGCCAACTTTCCGAACGCTGCTTTCCGAACAATTAAAATTTTTGGCTATTTCTTTGTATGTCTTCCGTTGTACCGTGCCTCGCAGTACCGCTTCTTGTAGGTCGTCGAGGTGTTTGCCGGTGCGATCGAAGACTATCCGATCGGCGAAATGTAACATTTCTTTAAGATTCATATACTCAAGGCGATCGCAGAATTTTGTCTATTATAGCTCACATTTAGGAACAATTTCATACCTTTTTGAACATTTCTCAACAAAACTCTATGACACGAAGTAATTCAAACTAAAATATCGGATCAAAATTGAACATTTTTGTGGTAGACAAAGCTTTTATTTCTAAGAAATGATGAAAAAATTAGGCTACACACCATAAGTGTGTTTCAACTAGCGCCTGTTCCTTTCACTCGATAAGAATGAGGAGAAAAAATGAGAGAAGGTGAAGTACGACAATTCACAAGTTCCAATGTCGATTCAGCACCAGATGCGGGAGGGATTTACGCAATCTATGATGAAACCGCATGGGATATGGTTGCCTATATTGGACGATCAAACAATATCCGTCGTAGACTGAAAGAACACTTGAGTGGTCGTGGCAGCAAGTCGATTGACACATTGATTAAGGCAGGGCATGACTTGTGGTTCTCGTTTGGTTACTCAGATAACCCACACGGTTCGGAAGCAGCGGAACTGGCCAGACTGTCTCCTGCTGGCAATAGAAAGCGCGAAGTTAAATATCTAGAAGATTTCTAGAAGATTAATAAATTTTTCTTAGTAGTCTTTGGTAGGGTGCGTTAGTCGGGGGTGAATTTATGCCTCCAATTAACCATCTCCATTCCCGACGTAACGCACCTTTTTTGGTAAATATTGGTGCGTTACGGCGGATTTATAAATCTCGGTAAAAATCTCAAGTTTGTCGCCGCAAACACGCACCCTACCAATCAAGAAACCGGGTTTCTATGAGCATAAAGGTTGGGTGACAGAGATGGTCTAAAGAAACCCGGTTTCTCTGTTGCCCTCAATCAACCAACCAAGCAAAGAAACCAAGAAACCGGGTTTCTATCCGCATGAAGGTTGGGTGACAGAGATGGTCTAAAGAAACCCGGTTTCTTTGGTTTCTGAGTAACTGAGCTAACTGGCAGCCCAAACAAGAGAAATATCACTGTATTTTCTGAACATTATATCGGCACTCAAAAGGGTCATATCCTCCATGTGAGATTGAGCAATTAAGATGCGATCGAAGGGATCTTTATGATGTAATGGTAAAGCTGCGGATCGTAACCCATGACCTGCTTTAATTTCTAGTATTCGCATATCTAACAACGCTATGCGGCTATTAATGTAGGTATTAATCGGTTCTGGTAGCGGCAATTTTCCATTGGCCACTTTGATAGCTATTTCCCAGATACTTGCAACCGAAAACCACAATTCATTGCTGTCATCGGCAATCAGTGCGATTGCTTGCTCGTTTAATCTTTCAGGTTGGGCAAACCACCATAACCAGCACTGAGTATCCAATAAAATTTTCATCCTTCGTCTCCCTCAAATGCTGCCAAAATCTCTGGTAGCAAAGGTTCATTAAAGTCCTCTGGGACGATAAATTTCCCTCGATCTTGCCCTAAACTGGCTCGCCGATTGGATGAGGGACGAACGGAAACTAATTTGGCGATCGCCACCCCTTGATTTAAAATAATAATTTCTTCTCCAAGTTCTACACGAGATAATAACTCAGATAGATTTCTTTTGAAGTCGCTGGGTAAATTTTCAATCTGAAGTGTAGCCATTGCAATCCCAGAATAAATTTATTTCTTACATTACCAGTTTAACTTAAGAACGGCGAGGAAATAAACCAAAGAAACCGGGTTAGAAACCCGGTTTCTTGGTTGGGTGACAAAGATGGCATTAAGAAACCCGGTTTCTAAGTCTTTGGCACTGTGAAATTGGTAAATAGTCTTACATCAAAACTACTGCCGATTAAGGAATTTACTAACCGCTCATCCAATGTTAGCAACGGTGCTTTAACTTGTTGTGAAAGTGCCACATAGCAGCCATCATAAGCTGTGCTCCCATAGTCCAAACCAATTTGAACCGCTTTAGTCATTAAATCCTTGGTAGAAATGACTTTAAATGGTAAAGCTTTCAAATCACTTAAATCGGCCTGCAATTGTTCAGCCGTATAGAGTTTAGCTCTGGCATATTTCCAAAGAACATTGGCACACTCAATATAAAATAGATCGGGGACAAAAAACTCAACCGATGGATTTTCAAGATGATCAAAAAGTTGATTAACTTTGGCCGTCAATGGATCGGCAATGAATTGTTTAATGCAAATATTTGCATCGATGACGCATCTGATAACACTGCTCATCGTTGGCGATCCTCGCGAATTAAAACTGTGCTATCCATGAGTCCAAAATCCCTGGGGTTAACTCGGGGACGACTCCGAATATTTTGTAAAATTTCTGAGATATGTTGGCTCTCTTTTCCTCGATCGCCCATTAACTTGTCGGACTGAAATGATTGCTGCAATAAATGAATGACTGCCTCATTAACAGTAAAATTTTTTTCAGAGGCCAGACCTTGAATTTGATAGTATAGTTCATCAGGTAAATTTTCAATCTGAAGTGTAGCCATTGCCGCCTCACGATCGCTTTATTTCTTACATTACCAGTTTAACTTAAGAACGGCGAGTAAATAAACCAAAGAAACCGGGTTTAGCATGAAAGAAACCCGGTTTCTCGGTAGTCATCTAATTTTTAACTACCAATTCCCAGACGACCGGCTAAACCGGGAGTTAAAGGCAATAAGGTGGCCAACATCAGAAATAACGCCAGCAAACCTAATGCAGCGCGAGCATCATCGGTTTCCTTCAAATCATTCAGACAAGGACGTTCTAAACTGCGTTGTAAAATTAGAATCACCACGGCCCAATAAAGCGCCAAAGGATTCACAAATGAGGCAAGCCCCAAGACCAAAATCGTGGCCAAAGTAGCCCGACCCGCAATTTTTCGCCCATAAATTGCCTGCATAATTCGCCCCCCATCTAACTGACCCGCAGGCATTAAATTAATCGCGTTAATCACTAAGCCTAACCAGCCCATAATCATCAGGGGATGAACATCTACAACGGGCTGTTGTAAAGCATTTCCTAGGACAACTTTTGATAAGGTGCCGACTAATATTGAACCTTGGAAAAAGTCAGAAGGAATTTCAAAGAAACTGCCTTCATGGGAGAGAATTAAACCGATGAGTAACATCGCCAGAGAAACCAGCCCACCAGCCGCAGGGCCAGCAAATGCCACATCAAAAAGTACCTGACGGTTGGGTAAAAGTGACTCAAATCGGTTGAAGGCACCAAATGAGCCAATTTGCCAAGTAGGAATGAAAAACGGCCAAGATAACCGCACATTGTGGCGTTTGGCTAACACTTGGTGGGCGATTTCATGGGTGAGTAAAATTAGCCAAATTCCTAATGTGATCGGCAATATTTCGGTGAATCGACTGGGGTTATTAAAAAAGTCGAACCCGAAAAATAAACCGCCAGTTTCTAAGGTGGTGGCAATGGTGGCTATGAATAGAACAACCGAGAGAACTTTTTGGGCAATGGTCGCCGGTTGTGGTTCGCTGGACTTGGGTAAGATAATCACTACCGGCTTTTCTTCTGGGTTAGCAATAAAAAATAGTCGGTAGCGATCGCCCATCCGTTCCTGCAATGATGCCGATAAATGTTGGTATGATGCCTCCAGTTCTCCCCGTAAATTGCCTTTAAAAATCACTCCTTCTTGATAAGGAATGGTTTCCGTGGCAAAAAAGGTATCAATGCCAAAAATGCCCTGGATTTGTTTTAAATCTTCCAGAGGCATTCGCATCATTTCTGGAGTGCGGGCATTTGCTGAATCGGCCAAAGCTGAATCTGGCAAAGAAGAGAACTTATCCGCTTTTTGTTCTCGCATTTGCTCTTCTTCTTGTTGCTTTTCCGCAAGCAATTTGGCGGCTCGTTGTTGCAAGATTTCATCTTGACCTGCGGCCCGTAATTGTTTTCCCAGGTAAATATATAAACCTGCCGATGCAACAATTAAAAATAAAATTCCCGCCAGGTTTAGATAAATCCCGATCGCAAATAAACCAAAGAATAGCAACCAGGGAGCCATCAGCACAACGGATTGCAGCCAAGCTAAGATGCCCAGTTTGCCAAACGGTTTCGCTCGATTATATCCCCAAGCCAATATGCCGAAAGCCAGCATAACAATGGCAATGGTTGCAGCATTCTCTGTGGCAATAGTCATTTTCTGTTCCTTGTGGTTAAAAGGTTACATAACAGATCAGGTCTTCAGCCACGGCGGATTAGTGCAATGGCAAATAAGATTTATCTTACCTAGAAAGACTGCCTTATTATCACTACAGCGGTGAAATTCCCGCCAAATCGAGAATTTCTGGAATTAAATCCTCCCGTTTTACCGCCATCAGATGCACTCCGTGACAAATTTGGCTGGCCATTTTCACTTGTTCGGCGGCAATTAACATCCCTTCGCGCAGTTGATTTTTGGCATTCGCCAACCGACTAATAATAGAATCAGGAATGTTCACTCCGGGGACACAACGATTAATAAATGCCGCATTTTTGGCAGATTTTAACAGGAAGATTCCGGCTAAAATTGGTTTATTGCTTCCGGCAGCAATTTCAAGCATAAATTTGTCCAGTCGGTCAAAATCACAAATTAATTGACTTTGGAAAAATTGCGCCCCGGCTTCAACTTTTTTCTCAAAGCGACTTTGTAAACCAGACCAACTTTTACTCTGGGGATCGACGGCGGCACCGGCAAATAAATTGGTCGGACCGTTGGTTAAAGGATTATAGTTCCAGTCAAAGCCTTGATTGAGGGAATTAATCAGCTTTAATAGGCGCACGGATTCTAAATCAAACACACTTTTGGCGTCTGGATGATCCCCTGCGTTTACGGGGTCGCCAGTGAGTGCTAGAATGTTGCGAATTCCGAGGGCATGGGCGCCCATCAGGTCTGCTTGTAAGCCAATTCGGTTGCGATCGCGACAGGCAATTTGACAAATCGGTTCAATGCCATTTTGCCATAAAATTGCCGATGCCACCACCGGAGACATCCGCACCACTGCCCGACTGCCGTCAGTGATATTCACCGCATGAACCCGATTTTTTAGACCTTGAGCCATTTCTAACATATCTTTCGGATCGCCTCCTTTCGGGGGCATTACTTCTGCGGTGATTAAAAATTCACCGGCTTTAATTGCCGCCGCAAACCGAGAGACGGCTGGTTCTGATTGGGACAGATTGGCAGGGGTTTGTGCAGTCATAATAATTAAGATTTAAGGGTTTTAAGGGTTACAATTTTTCCAGGAAAAACTAAAATAGAAGCCAGTTGAAACTTCACCTTGAAACTTCACCGGCTTCTATTTTAGTTTAATATCTTTTCTTCTCAGTTTCCCACTGAAAATGGAGTTACAGGGGATGGGAATAACCCAGAGCAGTTTTTACTTGGTGGAGAGTTTGATTGGCGATCGCGCTTGCCTTTTCTCTGCCTTCTCGTAACACCGATTCTAAATAACCCCGGTCATCCATGACCGCGTGATATTTTTCTTGAATCGGTTGTAGGGCAGCAATGGTCGTTTCTGTGAGCAACGGTTTAAATTGACCCCAGCCCATATCCTGACATTCGGCGGCCACTTCTTCCTTAGTTTTGCCGCTCAACAGAGAATAAATCGTCAGCAGGTTATTGCATTCGGGACGTTCGGGATCGTCAAACCACAACCCTTTTACCATGTCCGTTTTACAGCGCTTGATTTTTTTCGCGATCGCCTCTGGAGAATCCAGCACATTAATCCGACTCATTTCCGACGGATCGGACTTAGACATTTTACTCCTGCCATCAGTCAAACTCATCACCCTTGCCCCTTCTTTTTGGATCAGGGGGGTTGGTAGTTTCAGCACAGGCTCTTTTTTCTTGCCAAATTGGTGATTCACCCGCACCGCAATATCACGAGTGAGTTCTAAATGTTGCTTTTGGTCTTCTCCCACCGGCACCCGATCCGCTTGATACAATAAAATATCTGCGGCCATAAGTACCGGGTAATTCAATAAACCAGCACTGACATTTTCCCCTTGACGCAATGCTTTCTCTTTAAACTGGATCATGTCTTGCAGCCAGTTGAGTGGGGTGATACAGTTCAGTAGCCATGCCAGTTCGCTATGGGCAGATACATGGGACTGGACAAAAATGGTGGAATACTCCAAATCAATGCCACAAGCCAAATACAGGGCAGCAATGGTGTAAGTGTCTTCTGCCAGAGTTGCTGGATTATGGGGTACGGTGATGGCGTGTAAATCCACCACACAGAAGAAATTGTCATACTGGCTTTGTTGTTCAACCCAATTGCGAATTGCTCCTAAATAGTTACCCAGATGTAAATTTCCGGTCGGTTGAACTCCGGAGAGCACGCGCTGTTTTGCCATATCTAATCTTTGAAGTTTTAAATTAAGGGGGGCTGGTGCTGAGACTACCTAATGGGGTTGATTTTATCAACCAGACCCCCATTCTCGACCAAAATGTTAATTTTTGTTGACTAATCTATAAAATTTTAACAAAAAATGCCCCTGATTATCTGCCGATCGCCACATTTTGAGGGGTGATCGCCCTTATCTGGGGGCAGAATTGATCCTCTGGAGGGGCGATCGCTGGTCTTTTCAGGGGCGATCGGTCGAGCACATCTTGGGCATACTATTGGGCATACTATAGACTTGAGGGTATAAATACCATAGATACCCAGTCACCTAATTTCCGGTTTCAGATTTTGCTGAGATTTTGCTGAGATTTTGAGCGGATTTTAGAAAGACTCAAACCAACTGAGTATCCACCATCATCTTAAAAACTTGAAAACAACTCGATCAGGGAGTAGAGGAGAAAGTCGTGGACAAACTCGAATGGCCATCAATGGCCGAAGAAATGAGCATCACAGAGAAGGATTGCGCCACCTTATTATTTCGCGAAGTGCAACAATTCCGTCAGCCTTGGATTTGGATCGTACTCACTGGCACATCCGTAACGGCGCTTTGGGCTGCACTGAGTCCTTTTTTCTTAGATTCTGACTGGCAAGACCATTGGGTTCTCCATATTATTTTAATCCTATTTGGGCTAATTTTTGGCATCGGCTTACCGTGGGTATTTTATGTCACAAAATTAGTCACTGAAATTAGAAGCGATGGCTTGGTAATCAGCTTTTATCCTTTATTATTTTTTCCAATTAAAATTTACTTTAAAAATATGCAAAATTGTACCGCGATTAAATATAAACCTTTGCAAGAATATGGCGGTTGGGGAGTGCGCTTGGGAGCAAAAGGAACGGCATATAATGTTAGTGGCAATCGCGGGGTGCAAATCGAACTTATCAATGGTTCAAAAATTTTAATTGGCTCCAAAAAATCTGAGGTTTTAGCCGCAACGATTAATCTAATCATTGGCTCAAAAAATAGTAATGAAAATTGAAATTTATCTTAAAAAATTTTTTTTTAATTTAAAAAACAGTAAAATACTCAATAATCAACCAGCATTAATCCATGTTTTTTTGTCTCCATAAAAAATTATCATTTTTTATATTCAATAAAATAAACCATCTAGATATCGGATACCAAAGTCTGTTGGCCAGAAACATACCCTCTAAAATCAATTAAAAATCAATTAAAAATCAATTACCGCTTTCGCGTTTATTCACAAAGATTTGTCAATAATCATACAATAATCTAAATTAATAATCGACAAGGCTTTCCCAGGCTCACAAGCCAAGTGGCATTTTTAATGTTTTTTTGGGGGTTATTAACGTAATATCCAAGGAAAATTATGTATATTTTTATGTGAAAAAATATATATCATAAAAAAATGATTTATAATTACAATATGACTTACGCAAATTTCCATATATAAAGGGAATGCGTAAATCCTATATTACAGCGTTTTTCTACTGAGAAAACCACATATATTTGTAGGGGCAAAGCATGACCGCATATAATCTCTGGAACAAAATAAAAAATTTTGTACCAGAATGCTTCGCCCTTACGGATATTTGTGGTTTACCAACCTGAAAACCACTGTAGTATAATATAAGCCGTAAGATGGATAAGCAAAAATGGTTCTACAAATTCAACCTGTCAAACAAAAAACAGAACCAACTGTTACTTGGAATGCACTTCCGGCAGACTTTATTTTACCAGACGATCCTGTGGAGAATATTCAACAACCAATCCTCGCGGCAGCATTAACTGATGCTTTGGGATCCGCAGGATTAATCCAACCTCAAATGCTAATTGGTTCTAACTTTGGATTAGTTGCCACGATTAACAAAAAAATCATTGTTAAAGCCCCCGACTGGCTCTATGTTCCCCAAGTTAAACCCGTAGAAGCTGGAGTGATTCGTCGCAGTTATACCCCTAATTTAGAAGGGGATCCGGTGGCTGTGGTGATGGAATTTCTTTCAGATAATGAATGTGGAGAACTTTCGGTGCGATCGACTCCACCCTATGGCAAGCTCTATTTTTACGAGCAAATCCTTAAAGTCCCCACTTATATCACCTACGATCCTTATGAAACCAGTTTAGAAGTCCGCTGTTTGCAGAATGAAAAATATCATCTAATATCGGCGCTGGAAAATGGGCGCTATTGGATTCCCGAATTAGAGTTATTTTTGGGAATTTGGCACGGAGAAAGACTGGGACAAACTATCAACTGGTTGAGATGGTGGGATCGAGACGGAAATCTCTTATTATGGAGTAGTGAACAAGCGGAACAAGAACGCCAACGGGCGGAACAAGAACGCCAACGGGCGGAACAAGAACGCCAACGGGCGGAAAAATTCGCGGCTAAATTGCGCGAACTCGGTTTAGATCCCGATCGCATATAATACAGCACTTGTCAGATTTATGAAGTACAAAAAAACCCTGTCATTCCCGCGCGGGAATCCAGACAACCTCTGTACTTCCCGAACAATAATAACCGCTATATCTGAATTTTGCTCTAAATTATTTCGCTCCATAAAATAGTCAGGGAGAATAAATCCTCCCTGACTATTTTATGGTTAAAACGATCAAAAAAACGAGCCTGGTTAATCCAGACTCGTGGAAATAAATATCTAGGTAGTTGATTGACTCAAGGAGCTTGAAAAAACTTCAAGAGTAATGGTAGATTACTGGCAGGGTTGCATTAGATCCGGATAGTTTTTGAATTTTTTTTCCTCAGCCAGATATTTTTACGAGTGTTGTAGGGTGTAGGGTTTAGGGTAAAATAATTGACTATCACGAATTGATAATTACTAATTGTCAATTTGTGTCAGTGATTTACCGTTGCAAATGCTCTTGCAAAAGATTTTTGGCTCGTTGCTTATAAATCAAATAAAACAGTACCTCAAGATACCGCAATAAATCTTCCCAGTTTTCTTTAGAGGTATAATTCCAGAAACCAGAAATCATCGCTTCGAGAATAGTTAAACAGAAGGCTTCAAACAAAGCGGGTTGGACAAAAATTACTTTACCCGATCTTCACTGCGGGTGTAGGGAAAGTAAACGGTTTCATTCACCCCTGGGGCACCACATTAAATTTAGGAGAAAATAAATCGATGCCGTCGATTACATGATACAAATCCGGTATGGTGAATCGTTGGTAAGATTCATATTGACCGACCCTATCGGAGGTGCCAACAATTTCTTGATAGGTGCGGCTAATCACTTGGCAGAATTCATGGCAATTAAGTCATAATTCTTGCCCGTATAGGTTACTAAACAGATACTTGGATTTTTCCAAAGCATGAACCACATTACTTAATGATTAATTTCCTGCCCTATATCTTTACCAAGGTTAAAGGAGTTTAAATCATATAGACCATGATATTTTTGGTAAATATATGTAATAAAAGGTTCAATGGTCAGCGGTTGACCTGTGACTCTTTCCAGCAATTCATTGGGGGTATATTTACTACCATGTTGATAGATATTCTCTTTGAGCCACTGATGTAAAGTATCGAATTTTCCTTGTTCAATATCTACTGTGATTGCCGGGTTGCGGCGGATGGCTGTTTGATAAATTTGGGCGGCGATCGCATTGCCCAAAGTGTACCCTTGAAATTGCCCACCAATTAAACCGCTATACCAATGAACATCTTGCATTACTCCGTCGCGATCGCCTTGGGGGCGAATCCCTAAATCAGACTCATAGCGTTGATTCCAAGCTTCGGGTAAATCTTGTATGGTTAATTTACCTGCTAATAAGTCTAATTCCAATTCAAAGCGGATCGCCACATGAAGATTATAAGTCACTTCATCGGCATCAGTTCTAATCAGCGATCGCTCAACTTTATTAATCCCGCGATAAAATTGATCGACACTGATATGCTTCAATTGGTTGAGAAAAACTCCTTGTAATTGGGGATAGAAATAACCCCAAAAACCGCGACTGCGACCGATCGTATTTTCCCACAACCGAGACTGACTTTCGTGAATTCCCGCAGAGGTGCCATTCGCGAGAGGACTGCCTTCATAACTGGGGCAAATTCCTTGTTCATAAAGCGCATGACCCGTTTCATGGATACTACTAAATAGGGCTTGACTAAAGTCATTTTCATACACCCTAGTAGTGATCCGCACATCCCCAAGGGAAAATTTGGTCATAAACGGATGTAGAGTTTTGTCTTGACGACCTCGGTTAAAATCATAACCCAAACTGGTTACAACTTTCCGAGTAAAATTAAGTTGCTGATGTTCAGGAAAATGCTGATGCAAAAAAGAATTGTCTATGGGAGGTTGAGAGGCGATCGCCTCCACCAAATGGATTAACTTTGACTTTAAATCCGTAAACAGGGGACGTAATTGAGCCACCGTCATCCCATAATCATAAAAATCAATCAACGGGTCAGCAATATGTTCATAACCGGGGAAAAAACTAGCCATTTCTTGGCTTAACTCTAAATTTTTTTCTAAATAAGGTTGAACTGCCCGAAAATCATTTTCAGCCCGCGCTTTTGCCCAAACTGCGTAAGTAGCGGAATGGTGTTTTGACATTCGCGCCATAAATTCTTCCGGGACTTGTATTGCCTTCTGGTACTTGCGACGGGTGACACGAATTAAACTCGCAGCGTCTGAATCATACTCCAGACTCTCCTCATAAGATTTTAAATCTTCCAGGAGTTCTCCCAAAGCAGGATCCGTGAACTTTTGATGAGCAATTTGTCGCAAAGTCGCTATTTGCCGACCTCTAGCCGTGGCCCCTCCAGGGGGCATATAAGTCGCCTGATCCCAGTACAACAGCCCTGCGGCTGAGGTAATATCATTAATTTCTAACAAACGGGCTTTGAGGGTTTCGTATTTAGACGCGATCGGATGAAAATTCTGCATAAACGGAAAGACGTGAACAGCTAGGGCTTGATTTGGCGACAATTACACAGCCAAGATATGATGATTATATCTGGTGATTATATCTGGTGATTATATCTGATGATTATATCTGATGATTATATCTGATGATTATATCTGATGATTATAAACCAAATTTCGCGAGCCTAGATAAGTGAACGGCAATTGAAGGGCAATTGAGCAATGAATCAATTTATCGGGCATTGATGGCTCCTTCTCATGTATCAGCGTCAGTCCTTATGGAGAGTTAACTATGAGTAACCAGCAAGAACTTTTGGCGGCAAACGAGGCATTTTATCGGTGTTTTGAGAAAAAGAATCTGGAAACTCTTGCGGAAATTTGCTCCCACGGGGCAACTACGATTTGCATTCACCCAGGGAGGAATGCCCTGCGAGGTTGGGAGAATATTCGCAACTCTTGGGCACAAATATTTAAAAATACCAATTATCTGGAAATTGAAACCGAGATTATTAGTGTAGAACTCAATGGAAATTTCGGTTATATCGTCCTGATTGAAAATTTATTTCAGGTGGTGCGAGGCCGGAAATTAGCAGCCCAATCTATGGCCACTAATATTTTTGAATATATGGGGGGCAAATGGTATTTGATCCATCATCATGGTAGTCCAATTATGAAATGATTGTTGTTGATTGTTGTTGATTGTTGTTGATTGTTGGGTAGGGATTCTTTGGGTAGGGATTCTTTGGGTAGGGATTCTTTGGGTAGGGATTCTTTGTTGGTTGTTGGTTGTTGGGTAGGGATTCTTTGTTGGTTGTTGGTTGTTGGGTAGGGATTCTTTGTTGGTTGTTGGCGAACAGTAAGAACTAATAACTAAGAACTAATAATTAATAATTAATAATTAATAATTAATAATTAATAACTAATAACCAACAACGGTCAGCCCCCGTACAGACGGAGGCAAACAAATAGCCTTTTGACCAATCACAAATCACTCTTGATTCGGTTGCATGAGTGGGCGGATCAGGAAGAAGCCAACCCCAAACGCAGAAACCACAATCAAGAAGATGCAGACAAATAGCCACAGTCCACCGACTTCTGAAGACTTGGGGGAACGGGCAACTCGGCGCGGACGGGGTTCTGGCTGTTCGGTAAATAAGGCTTCTGGGCGATCGCTGAGTCCGCCCGGTTGACCTGTGGCAAATGGAGAGACAAAGGGAATTGCCGAGGAAGCAACGGCAGCCGCTGCACTATTGGCGCTCATATTGGCTTTCATGGGGTTGGTAGCCGCCGACGGGAGGCGATCGCCTTCTGGGGGGGTAGCAGGAGAAATGCTTGGGGGCATTGAAGTGGCAGTCGCAAAACTGGCACTGATGCTTTGAGGAGAAATGCCTGTCACCTGCTGCAAATGCATCACCGAATTAATAATATTTTCAATTTCTTGGCGGAGTTGCTGATTTTCCTGGTTTAACTCGCGATTTTCTTGCTTCAGGGCGTTTAAATGGGCTTGGGTGGTTTGCAACTCTGCCATCACTTCTCGATATAGAGAAATGGGTACAGAAGGAGAGTAGGTTTGAGTGGTTGGTGGCGTAGAGTTAGCCGGAATAGTAGCATTTTTCATAGGACTGAGTATGTTTAAGGACAGAATTAAAGCCAAATTTGAGGGGTCAATTTTATAGTTGCTGACCTCCTGTACCCCATTGTAACCTGGTTATTTCTCCAGATGGCAGATGGAAGTATTACGATAGATTACTGGTGTTAAGGATGTCACCGATACCCCCTGAGTCCGTTCTTGTCTCCGATTAGAGCAATCCTAGGGCTGATTCGTCAAGCAATTGCCACAAAATGCCGTTTTGATGCGGTTTTGTTGTGGCACCTGTGACGCACCGGGATGGTTAGGCCAATTTCTCAGGGCGATGCCTGCCCCAATTTTACTCAGGTATATACTCAGGTATATACTCAGGTATAAACGAAGAAAGTTGGCACTTTTGTCTATTATGTAGCATTTATTGGTGAGTTATTGATGAGCATTAGTCATTCGCAAATGGAAACTGAGTTAGTAGCACAATCTCAAAATGGTGAGAGTCAAGCAAATTTTTTCAACCCCCAGATGAAGTACGGGGAACGAGAGATTCTTGAAGGACAATTGATTACTTTCCCCAATCCTCGCGTGGGTCGAAGATATGAAATTCAAGTAACTTTACCAGAGTTTACTTGTAAATGTCCTTTTTCAGGATATCCAGATTTTGCCACTATTTATATTACTTACATTCCCGATCAAAAGGTGGTAGAACTGAAGGCAATTAAGTTGTATATCAATCAATACCGCGATCGCTATATTTCTCACGAAGAATCCGTCAATCAAATTCTCGATGATTTTGTCGATGCTTGTGACCCGTTAGAAATTACCATCAAAGGCGATTTTAATCCCCGTGGTAATGTCCATACGGTAATTTCCGTCAAACATGAGAAAAAGATAGATTAACCTCGATCTATCTGTAGGTAATTTTGCATTAATAAGGTTGATTTACTAATGCCAAATTACCTATAACAGTTAAATAATCATCACTTAATTTTTTATTTTATATTCCCTATTTTATATTCCCTATTATTTTATATTCCCTATTCCCTCTTTTCTCTCTTATCCTTCCTAATATGGCTACTTTAAGAATTCCCCATCAATTCCAATTAACCCAAGAACAATTTGAGCAATTAGCCAGAGTTAACCGAGATTTACGGTTAGAAAGAACCGCGACTGGAGAACTGATGATTATGCCCCCAACAGGAAGTATTACAGGCAATCTTAATTTAGATATTGAAGGACAGCTTTGGCTGTGGAATCGCCAAACTAAATTAGGTCAAGCGTTTAATTCTTCCACAGGATTTCATCTCCCAAATGGGGCAAATCGCTTTCCTGATGCTGCGTGGGTTAGTCAGGAAAGATGGGACAGTCTAACCGCAGAACAACAAGAAGGTTTTGCCCCTTTATGTCCCGATTTTGTGCTGGAATTACGTTCTGCGGCTGATAATTTAAAGCCACCGCAAGAGAAAATGCAAGAATATTTGGATAATGGAACTCGTTTAGGGTTTTTGATTGACCGCAAACATAAAAAAGTGGAAGTTTATCAACCCAATCAAGCGGTGAAAGTATTGGATTGTCCGAATAGTGTGTCAGGAGCGGAAGTTTTACCTGGTTTTATTTTAGACTTGACAGAAGTCTGGAAATAATCGATATCGTAAAATTAAGATTACAGAAGACAAGTATCCAAGTCTTCAAGGATTATTTTATCCCCCACACAAAATCTCGCTGATAGATGAATATGAGCGAATGGGCTGGCACCCCAAGCGGATCTGGATTCTGACTGGATGCCCTGGGTGACAAATCAGTATCAAGGCAGGGGCGATCGCAGTGGCTATAACCAAAAGCCCACAAAGGCAATTAGATGGCTCTAATCTATCCGGGGACTTGCCATCATTGATTTTTCAGCGGTTTCATCAGGTAATCCTGACTTAGCAACACTCTTAGGTATCTGCCCCCTCATACTTAAGTATAAATTTTTTCTACTATATAATTGAAATCTAGTTTTACAAATTTGCTCTGAATCGGCCTAAAACAATTAGGCTCAGACAATTAGGCTCAGAGAAGAGGCGGAGGGCGGCTTGTTCGGTAAACTTAATTGAGAATGGCGATCGCTGATGCAAATCAAATTGTCTGGGGGCGAATAGTAAACCACCTTTGTTTAAATTTGGCTAGGATTTTCATGGATAGTTCGGGAAAACGTAACTTGTGGGGCAAATTTTCGTGGAAACAATCAGCACTATATCTCCTGCTGCTGTTGATGGGGTTAGGAGGGGGTTTTGGGGTTCACCAAACGTTATCCAGTTCCCGGTTTTTCTGGGAATCCAAGGAAACCACGATTCCCGAAACAAATCGTCCGTTTTCTTTATCCACTAGAACTGAATCCTCAGAACAGGGAAATTTATTGGCTAATCCGATAGAACCCAATTTTATTGTGCAAGCAGTGGATCGGGTGGGTGCGGCGGTGGTGCGAATTAATGCAGCGCGAACGGTCAGCAGTCAAGTCCCGGCACCATTTAACGATCCGTTTTTTGGTCGGTTTTTTGGGATACCTACGGAACCTCAAGAGCGAGTTGAGCGGGGTACTGGCTCTGGTTTTATTATTAGTGATGATGGCCAAATTCTCACTAATGCCCATGTGGTGAATGGCACCGATACGGTGCAGGTGATTCTCAAAGATGGCCGCATTTTTGATGGAAAAGTCCTGGGGCAAGATGCGGTGACGGATGTGGCGGTGGTGAAAATTGAAGAGACTAACTTGCCAAAGGTGACTTTGGGGGATTCGGAACATTTGCACCCCGGAGAATGGGCGATCGCGATCGGCAATCCTCTGGGTCTGGATAACACTGTAACCGCCGGAATTATTAGTGCGATCGGGCGATCGAGTCGGGAAGTGGGAGTCCCAGATAAGCGCGTCGGCTTTATTCAAACCGATGCGGCGATTAATCCGGGCAACTCTGGCGGCCCATTACTTGATGCCCAAGGGCAAGTGATTGGCATGAATACGGCCATTATTAGTGGAGCCCAAGGGCTGGGTTTTGCTATTCCCATTAATGCAGCGCGGAAAATTGCCCAACAAATTATTGCTACGGGTCAAGCCCAGCATCCGTTTTTGGGAATTGAAATGATGACCCTAAATAAGGAACTCAAGGAAGATATCAACCAAGATTCTAGCAGTGACATGGCGATCGCCGTGGATCAAGGAGTCTTAATCATGCGCGTAGTACCCAATTCCCCCGCTGCCGCTGCCGGAATGCGTCTCGGCGATGTGATTCAAAAAATCGGCGATCGCGAAATCACCAAATCAGAAACCGTCCAAGAAATTGTTCAACAAACGGAAGTAGGAGATTTATTAACCATTGAAATCAACCGCAACGGCAAAACCATCACTCTAGATGTTGCCCCCGGAAATCTTCCTTCGGAAAGCAATTAAGCCCCTGTGGGGTGTAGGGTGTAGGGGATCTCTTGTGCGGGGGAGCGGAGGGGCAGAGGAGCAGAGGAGATGAGGGGATGAGGGGCAGAGGAGTTTCAGGAGAGAGTGAATAGTGAACAGGGAACAGGGAACAGGGAACAGGGAACAGGGAATAGGGAATAGGGAATAGGGAATAGTGAATAGTGAATAGTGAATAGTGAATAGTGATACTTCTTTTGTACGGGCGAATGGCCAGAAAGCCCCTACGACTTTTCACTTGTACGGGCGAATGGCCAGAAAGCCCCTACGACTTTTCACTTGTACGGGCGAATGGCCAGAAAGCCCCTACGACTTTTCACTTTTAACTGTTCCCCGTTCCCCAACCAACCAACAACCAACAACAACCAACCAACAACCAAGCTTATGACTCAAGTGCTGACTATCGCCCAATTAGGTAATCCCATTTTGCGGCAAATTGCCCAACCGATTAATCAAATTAACGATGCCAAAATTCAAAATTTAATTGATGATTTAATTGCCACGATGACCCCCGCCAATGGTGTCGGAATCGCCGCACCACAAGTGTCTGAATCCCACCGCATTATCATTGTAGCATCGCGGCCTACCCTGCGTTATCCCAGCGCCCCGCTGATGGAACCCACGCCCATGATTAATCCTCAAATCATTGACCATTCTGCTGAAATTGTCAAAGGTTGGGAAGGCTGTTTGAGTATTCCGGGAATTCGCGGCTTAGTCCCCAGATATCAAACCACTGAAATCGCATACATTGACCAATACGGCCAACCACAAAAACAAGAATTAACCGGATTTGTGGCCAGAATTTTTCAACATGAGTTCGATCATCTTGAGGGAATGCTATTTATAGACCGAGTAGAAACTACGCGGGATTTGATGACGGAAGAAGAGTATCAAAAGCAACTCGTACAACAATTGTAGCGATCGCTTATAGCATCACCCCTAATCTTAACCCTTACACATCAACACCAAACAAAGAAAATTTACTACTTAATTCACCTGGACAAATATATGAATAAAAAGTTACCGATTCAGCTTTTAATAATTATGGGGATATTATTCAGCTTTTGGCTCGGATATTTGCTGGGAAGCAACAAACCGATTACTCCCAAGGAGCAAGTTTTACATGATAAAAATCAGGAAAGACAAGCCGCTGCGGAAAAAAATTCTGA